>CAMWNI010000034.1 GCA_947175545.1 uncultured Porphyromonadaceae bacterium | reverse complement strand
GAATTGACGGAGGAAAGAAAATCAAGGGGATAAAAAGGCATCTGGCCGTAGATTCTAATGGATTCCCGCTGAGTATAGTTACATCACGAGCAAATGTCCACGATAGTAAGGGCGCGATTGGCTTAGCTGTTGATGTGGCTTGTAAATATCCTGCCATCAGACTATTAAAGGCCGACAATGGATATCGCAGTCCTTTAGTGAAGAACTTGAAGGAAGGGTTGAATGTGGCATTGGAGTGTGTGAAATCGAATTTCGGCACATCGGAATTCAAGCCGATTAATGGCAGGTGGGTTGTGGAACGTACCTTTTCTTGGCTTGAGTCCTTCAGAAGATTAAACAGAAATTACGAACAGTTTCTTCACACCGCCAAAGGGGTTGCAATGGCGGCGTGTGCAATGTTTATGTTGCGCTTCGTATAGTTCTGCCTAAACCCTAATTCATCACGACAACATATATTCTCTGTTCTCCGTGGCATAAATTACCATCGCCTCGGCCCAGCGTTAACAAATATTTGGGAACGGGGTCTAAGAATTTTTAAATTTTTTTACTGAAAACTTGACAAATATCGCATATTTCCGTACCTTTGCAGTATCACTGTTGAAATTCCACAATCAGACCAGTTATAAATAACAGCATTGTTAGTCGTTGATTTACAATTGATTACCCCCCCCAATGGGCTACTGAGATCACGCTTCCTGAAGCGCGACCCATTGGCAACGACTGTTCTATCCCCTGACAATTAAGGCGTCAGCACTCGGACCAAAATCCGGGCGCTGACGCCTTATATATATAAGTAACGCTAAATTCTAATATCAATCAATCAAATTATCAAAACACCTTCTATGAAAAAAGTTCTAATGCTTGCTGCTGCCGCCTTGGTTGGGGTTAGCAGCGCTGTGGCAGAGGGCGGCCAGGCCATTACCTGGACCGAGACTCTGACCCCGGCCACGACGCTTCAGAACGAGGGAATCTACCTCATGTATGATGCGTCGAAAATTCTTAACACTAATAATAGCGACCCCGGCCGCCGTGCGTTCCGTAAGGTCGCTGCGGATTCCAATGTCATCAGCGGTGCAAACTTGTCGAAAGATGCCGACGTGGCCTCTTATGCAGAATATGCCTGGCAGGTTGTTCAGGGCGACGAGGAAGGAACATGGAAATTCAGACATGTTGGTACGGACCGCTATATTCAGGTTGTCGACGGCGAGAAAAAACCGTTGCAAGTGGTTTCCGCCGATGCTGAGAGCGGAAACTTTGTGCTGACCTTGAATGAGGAACATCAGGCCTTCAAGGTCAAAAGTTCTCTCAACGGTCAGTACTGGGACGGTCTGGGCAACCTTAATATGTGTACCTGGGCCGCCGGAGATGACAACGCTGCGCACTGGTATCAGTTCTTCCCCGTGACTGAGGATATGCTGAGTGCGACCGGTGATGTTACGTTCAATCTGACTGCTAACGATGGATCGGTTGTCTACACTCAGACCGTTAATGGCCTGGTGATGAATCAGGAATACTCGCTTTCAGACTTTCCGTTCTATGTCAAGCAGCCTGTTGTCTTCACTCCGTCTGAAGACGCCCTGACAGTTAATCTTGAACTTGAGGAAGGTTATAACTTTTTCAAGTTTGTCAACGCCCGTCATCGTAATCGTTGGGCCGTTACGAATGACGCAGGCATGACTACCACCACGGGCGAATTTGCCAATGGCGAATGGTATCTGGAAATTCCTGAAGGAGACTATTTCAAGATTTATAGCCCGTCAAATGACACCTGGTTCGGAGAGATTGCCAACTCTGCGAATCCGACGCCGAGGGCTGATGCGGACAATGCTCAGCTCTATCGCTGTGCTACCCATGCCAATGGTGCCGAAATGATTTATAACGCTACCGGCAGCAACACGAATGTTTCAATGAACATACGGGACGATAATAATAGGAACACTAATGTTGCCGGTTGGACCGGTTCCGATCGTGGCAGCTGGTGGTTCATGGTTTATGACAGTGACGTTTTTGCCACCAACAAGGCTCTCTTCTACGGTGATGTGACCGGTGAACTCCCTGCCAACTTCCAGCCGCAGGAATTCCAGGCGTCTCTCAATGCGAAATTGACGGAGGCTCATGCCGTTTACGAAAAGATTGGCGGTTTGACAGAGAATAGTATCGAGAACATCGAGGAACTCCGCGCGAATCTCTTAGGCGCGATTGCAACGAGTGAAAGCGCTCGCTATGGTCGCGATAATCTCCAGCAGATTATGGAGGCGCTGACTGCCGCTGTTGACGCCGTTCCTGAAGTGACGGAAAATGAGGCCGCATGGTCTCAGATCAAGCTGAAGGGTGATATTCTGGTTGATGGCGGTTTCGTTATCGGCACTCATGCCGAAGAATGGGCCGCAGCGGTTGCAGGCGTTTCTCACCCCGTTACCGCCGAGGATATCGAGGCCCTGACCAATGCTTACGATGCTCTTTGCTACCAGGTCGGCGGAGTTTCAGTCAATATCCGTCCGTATCTTGCCGCTCAAAGTCATAAATACATTTGTGCGGATAATGCCAGTCAGCCTACGCGTTCAACTGCCGACACTTCGCGTGCATGGACCCTGATCCGCAACAGCGCCGATAATGGCTTCTATATCTACAATGAATACACCGGCCGCTATATGAAGCATGCCGCAACCGGCGGCAACAATCCGGCAATGGGCTTAGTGACCGATCGCGCTGAAGCATCTTCCTATAAGCTTGACGTTTATAAAACTAAGGAACAGGCCATTGCCATTATCTGCGTTGATGAAGGTATCGCTGCAAATCGCACCTACCTCCACTCGAATACCGCTGACGTGGTTCAGTGCTGGCAAGCAGGTGACGCCTCAAGCTTCTATGTTTCTCGGATTGCTGACCTGACCGCTGCGCGCGAGCATTTCAATGGCGTTAACGACTTTGCCGGCGAATATTCCGCCGCTTTTGTCGGTAAGACCGAAGGCAACGGTTACGGTCAGTACACCTACACCGGCGAAGGCAACATTGCCGACCTCCAGGCAGCTTACACTACTGCAACCACACTGGCCGCCGACGACAATGCCGATCCCGACGAACTGCGTGCCGCCGCCGATGAATATCGCGCCGCATGGCTTGCTAATCAGGACCGCACCTGCACGCTCAACGTCCCGGCTCCCGGCGACCTGGTTCGACTCAAATATGCTAACCCCGATGGCAGCAATGTCAAGTATGCTTCAAACGTGAACCAGAGCAATGGCCGCCTGAACATGGAAACTGCAGGCAACCTCTCGAATACCGTATGGTACATTGACGCTGACAACCGTCTGGTTTCGTTCTCGACCGGTCTCGTTCTCGGTGACTTCTCGACGGCTAACAAGAACAACAACCGTTGGGCCACTGTGCTTTCGACCGCTGCGGAGACATCGCAGACCGGCGTGATCATTACGCTGAGCGACCGCATTGCCGAGCGCTTCACTGTCCAGGCTTCTGCCGGCCGTTATATTTACGGTGCAAATGCTACGGTTGACTGTGGCGGCGCCACTTCCGGAGATGGTTATCATTGGATCTTTGAGCGCGTTGAATGGCTCCCCATTCCTCTTGCAGGAGAGAGCGATTATGCAACCGTTTATGCTCCCGTTGATCTTGACTTCAACCCCTATGGTGAGGCCCGCTCACGCGCAATTGCCCATCGAGGCGAAATTCAGGGCGCTGAACTGAAATGTGCCGTTCACGGAACGAACGACGGTACTTACCTGCCGGCCAACACTCCTGCCCTGCTGAAGGCCAATGAGTATGAAAACGGTCATGTATACGCTCGTGTGATCTATCCTGAAACTCCCGCCGCTGACGCTCAGACTCTTTATGCTGATGCTGAGGAAAGCACCGAAGAGACGCAGGAGCCTGCCGCCGGCGAGAACCATCTGAACTCCGGTTTCCTGGCCACTGCAAAGCAGGATGGCGTCAACTACTATGTTCTCAGCCCCACGGCAGAGGCCTTTGAAGGCCACACCGGAGACTACGTTCCCGGTTTCGCAGCCCATCTGGCAGTGACTGAGGATCCGCAGGAATCGTATGCGATTGTCAACGCTACCGTATCGATTGTCGAGGTTGATGCTGACAACGCACCTGCAAAAGCCACCGGTATCTATGACCTTCAGGGCCGCAAGCTGTCGGCTCCCGTCAAGGGCATCAACATTATCAATGGCAAGAAGGTCCTTGTTGTTAAGTAATCAAGGAAATATCTTCGTAAGATATTAAACACATATTTTCGAAAAAGGAGGCGGCTGTCCGTGAGGATAGCCGCCTTTGTTTTGCGCTGCTTGCCGAAGATTTTCAGACTCCGTTTCCCTGCGTTAACAAATATCGGGGATCGGGGCCGGACACAAAAAAGAGGAGACTGCCTGACGAGTTCAGGCAGTCTCCGGTATGTGTTTGTCGTTTTTGGGTAAACGGGGGTGGCGATTAAGCCTTGCCGTTTGAGCCGAGAACGTTGACGATTTTGTGCTTGTAGAGCTTTTCCATTTCGTCGCGGGCCGGGCCGAGATATTTGCGGGGGTCGAATTCGCCGGGTTTGGTTGCGAAGACCTCGCGAACGGCAGCGGTCATAGCCAGACGGCTGTCAGAGTCGATGTTGATTTTGCAGACAGCGCTCTTTGCAGCCTTGCGGAGTTCCTCTTCGGGGATGCCGATTGCGTCGGGCAGCTTGCCGCCATATTTGTTGATAGTGTCAACATATTCCTGAGGAACAGAGCTTGAGCCGTGGAGAACGATGGGGAATCCGGGGAGTTTGTCCATAACGGCGTCGAGAACGTCGAATGCCAGGGGCGGGGGAATCAGTTTGCCTTCGGCGTTGCGGGTACACTGTTCGGGAGTGAACTTGTAAGCGCCGTGGC
>CAMWNI010000033.1 GCA_947175545.1 uncultured Porphyromonadaceae bacterium | reverse complement strand
TGCAAAGTTCGGCAGAATTTTTGAACTATGCAAATTTTTTATTCCCCAAAATTTTCATGCTTTACAACATATTTTCCGCAATGCGCTGTCCCCCACAACAATATAACCCTCAAAAAAGTTTTACGTTTAACATTCTTTAACATTAAGAAAGTAGTTATACGGCCTTTTTTATATACGAAATAGCAGCAGACACCTCGAATTTAAAATGGAACCGGCACGAATTTTTTATGCAACTTTATTTGGCGGGTTAAAGAAAGTTTTCTAAATTTGCAACCGAATTGCGATTCACTTATTTATTTATTAATTTCAAATTTGTTTTAAAACAATGGCTTACGTTATTACCGACAATTGCGTGGCTTGCGGCACCTGCCAGCCCGTTTGCCCCACCGAGAGCATCTCTGAAGGCGAAATCTACCAGATCAACCCCGACACCTGCATTGACTGCGGCTCTTGCGCCGAGGTTTGCCCCAGCGAAGCTATCATCGCCGGCTAAGTTTTAAACGAACACAAAAAAATTACCCGCTCTCGCGATTTTGTGAGAGCGGGTAATTTCTTTCTCTATAAGTGGAATTCAAATAACAATCTTTGTCGAGTGAGTGCGGCCTGAGCCGACAACATTAACAACATAGACTCCGGTCACTCCACCAACGGGGATAGATACGCAAGCGGCGGACGAAGTTGCCGAACCGATTACACGGCCGTCAAGGTCGCTGACAAGTACTCGCTTGGATACTCCTTCGGTTTCGGCGAGACACGCCGTCACTACACCATTGGCAGCAGAAACTGTCATGCGCTCAAGCGCACCGTCAATTATAGCCTGGATGCCGCTTTCGTCCGTATCATTAGACTTGTCATGGAGGCGGAACACGCGGGTTTCATGTTTTGCAACGCTGACATCTGCCATGGAGCCGGTAACGTCGTCGCAGTCTTCGCGGTTCTGGAGGTCACGAACAGTATAGGTCACGGTCGGATCAAGCGCGGGAATCTTGCTGAAGTCAAAAGTATAGGTCTGCTTTACATCTCCCATGTTTATTACAGCGATAGCAACGTCACCATTTTCGAGATCCTTGGCAAACAAATGACACTGGTTTTCGTCAACGCCAAGGAATTCGGCAGCCTGGCCCATGCGATCCTGGTCAATAGCAATCAATTCAGGGTTGGTCATTATGGCGAGGTCAACATCAGAAATAGGTTTACGAATATCAAACGATAGCGCAAGCGGCGAAGACCACATACACCACATTGCAAACTGAGAGCGATATTCGGTCTTGGTCATGCCGGGAGTACCGTCAACAAGATCGCTTGACGACTTACCGGTGCCGTTGATACCGACGCAAAGCATATCCGCGTCATTCCAGCGGTTCACACCTGTATATGCCCAGAGGTCTTTCATCAGATCTACAGACTGAACCATGCAGATACCACCTTGGCGACCGTTCCATCCGTCGCGCACGTCGTAAGTTGCACGCCAAGACGAGCCAAGAGCCTCGGAACCCCACTCCCAGGGATTGCGCACACCCCATTCGCAGATGTTGAACACGATGTGGCGACCGGAGTTCTGAAGAGCCTCGCCCATTGCTTTATAACGCTTTTTCGCGGTCTCGACGTCGGCGGGCGCACCACAGTAGTCATATTTCAGATAGTCAACTCCCCATTCTGCATATTGCTTGGCATCGATCTCTTCGTAGTTATAAGAACCGAAAGCACCGGCACAGGTGCGGTCAGCCGCATCTGAATAGAGGCCGAACTTCATGCCCTTTGAGTGAACGTAGTCTGCAAGGACCTTCAGGCCGTTGGGGAAGCGCGTTGCGTTGGGACGCGGTTTGTTAGTGCCAGCCTCACGAGTGCCATGCCAGAGGTCATCCATCAGCACATAGTTATAGCCGGCGTCAAGCAGACCGGTTGAAGCCATATTGTCAGCAGCCTGGCGTACGACCTCGTCAGAGATGTCTCCTTGGACAACGTTCCAGCTAAGCCAGCCCATGTGGGGTGTAGGCTGCTGGAGATTGCTGCTGACAGTGAGCGTCACAGGAACCTCCTGCATATCCTCGCCTAAAGAGGTAACAACAGTATAAGTGTATACGCCTTCAACATCAATCACTCCATCGACAAGACAGCGAGTTTCGTTAAAGGTCAGCCCGGCGGGAAGGTCCTTTACGGAAATGGACAAGTCAGAATTATTGGAGCGTAACTTATGCATGAATCTCACGCCGGGCTGCGAGAAGAGCGTCGTCGGGCAGTCGAGTCCGGTTTGCAGAACTTTTTCATTGACCATTTCAGGGCGGGTAGAGTTCTGCTCTACATATTCGAAGTAAGCATTGGCCACGTCAACATGGTCGCTACCGTCGTTGACTCCCTTGTCAAATTCCAAAATCAGATACTTATAGTCAGACAGACCTTCGGTGATATCAACATCGGCAGACGTTGCGTCGGCATGAGAGATCTCGCCGGTTGAAACAACCAGTTCCTCGCCGTTCTGCTTGCGCAGGACAACGTTATAGAAGCAGCGAGCCTGGTTAGCGCCATAATTATTGGAACCAACTTCGTCGTCAATACCGAGAACAGCGTGGAAGGCCGTAACGGCTCCGTTCAGTTTAACAACAACTTTGCCGGTTGCGTGCATACCGATGCCACTCGCATATTCTTGACCTTTGATAGTCAAAGTATTACCATCAATACTTAAGTCACGCTTGATTGTTCCCCAACCGTTGGTACACTGCGTGATATCCAACGAACTGAGAGGAATAATCTCCTCGCCATTGGCTCCAGATTCAGGCAATTCAATTCTTGCGGGCTTATTGGGATCCGGATACATTTCGCTTTCCAGTACTGTCGCGGGGACTTCACCGGAGTAATAGAAGCGCGCATCGGCCAAATCGGCATGGTCGGCCCAGGATTTAGCTCCGGTTGAAATGTCAATCATCAGATAATCATAGTCCGCGAGGTCGGTCAGACTTATGGAGACTGCCGCATCGTCAAGACGAGTAGTGGTTCCCTGCGCGCGCACTTCCGGTTGCTTGTCCTTATAGAGAGTCACGACATAGTCGACAATACCATGGTCTGCTAACGTCTGGGCTTCATCATCAACGCCGAGAATGCAGAAGAACTCCGTAGCACCATTCAGCTCAACAACGGTTTTTGACGGAGCATGGGTACCGACGCCACTCTCATAAACAACACCTTTCATTGTCAAGGGATTTCCGGCCGTTGACTGATTGGCGCGCACCTTGACGCCTGAATCTCCGCTAAAGCATGTGATTTTCGAAAGATCCAGTTCACTTAATTGGACAATTCCGTCACCGACAGTCGGGGCTACGGTTTCGGCTCCAGCAGTAGAAAAGCCAAAACCGGCAAAGGCCGCAAGTGACATAAAATGGATTAATGTAGTTTTCATGGGAAGAAAATACTCAAGTGATTAATAATTCGTTTAACATCGCAAAGTTAATAAATAAATCCTGATTTCGCAATCTATATTTGATTTTTCAGCGATTTTCAGTAAATTTGCCGTTACTATGGCAGATAACTACATTGGAAACCGCATGGACGACTATATCGCCGGGAAGCTCAAAAAAGCTTCGCCCCGGCGGCTCACGCCATCCGGCAAACGCCCCGGAACACTTGACCTGCCGGTCGACTCCGCCGCAACAGTATGGATTCCGCAAGGAGCGCTCCTCCCGGCCGGGCGGCGCCTCATTGAACTTCTGACAAACTCCGGCGTTCACGTCAGCTATCGCGCCGAGCGCGGCAAAACCGGAGCCGAACCGGCGGTCAGATCCGGAGCGCGACACTATCCGCCAGACGCACCGGCTCCAGAAACGCCGGAAATGACCGTCAGTCTGACCGAAGGGGCTATCACAGCCGACGGCGGACGCATCAGTATTGACTATACCGACGCCGATGCACTGGCAGCAGCCGCCATCGCCGCCGCGATGCTGACCGAACCCGGACGCCAAGTCCGCAACGCGAAATTCTCATTTTCTTAAACCAATATCATTAAAAAAAGATGAAACTGATTTATTCAGCCGCAGCCGCCGTTGCCGCCATTCCCTTAGGCGCCGCCGCACTCCAGAGTTGCTCGAAGGCCAACGCCGAGGAGACCGAAGCAAAGCGTTACAACATCGTTTACATCATGACGGACGACCACACGGCCCAGATGATGTCATGTTACGACAAACGCTACGCCCACACCCCCAACCTTGACCGAATTGCCGAGGACGGCGTACGCTTCACCAACTCGTTTGTGGCCAACTCCCTTTCCGGCCCATCAAGAGCCTGCATGGTGACCGGCAAGCACTCACACAAAAACGGATTTACCGACAATGAGAGCGGTAAACCCTTCGACGGCTCGCAGCCTACCTTCCCCAAGTATCTGCAACAAGCGGGCTACGAAACTGCCCTCTTCGGCAAATGGCACCTCATCAGCGATCCGACCGGCTTTGACACCTGGCGCGTGGTTCCCGGCCAAGGCGACTACTACAACCCGACGTTCATCAACCAAGACGGCTCCACCGAGATTGTTCCGGGTTATCTGACCAACCTGATTACTGACATGAGCCTTGACTGGCTTGACAATCGCAAAGACAAGGAGAAACCCTTCTGCCTGCTGATTCACCACAAGGCACAACATCGCAACTGGATGGCCGACACCTGCAACCTGGCCCTCTATGAAGACCAGTCATGGCCCCTGCCGGACAATTTCTTCGACACCTACGAAGGACGTCCCGCCGCCGCAGCGGCCGAGATGCGCATTGACGATCCCATGGCAATGGATATTGTGTACGACCTGAAAATGCTGACCGACACCGTCAATACCCGCCTCACTCCAACTTACAAGGCCTTCGTCGGTCGCATGGACTCCGCCCAGCGTGCAAAATGGGACGCCTTCTACAACCCCATCATCGAGGAATATTACAAATCTAACCTCAAAGGCGAGGAGCTGGCCCAGTGGCGCTTCAACCGTTACATCCGTGACTATCTGAAAACCCTCAAGAGCCTTGACGACAACGTTGGCCGCGTGCTTGACTATCTCAAGGAGCATGACCTGCTGGACAACACCCTTGTTGTCTACACCTCAGACCAGGGCTTTTACATGGGCGAACACGGTTGGTTCGACAAGCGCTTCATGTATGAAGAAAGCTTCAACACTCCCCTGGTCATGCGCCTGCCCAAAGGCCTGAAGGCTCGTGGCGACATACAGCAGATGGTTCAGAACATCGACTACGCCCCGACCTTCCTCGAAATTGCCGGAGTCGAAATTCCTGAAGACATCCAGGGCGAATCGCTCATGCCTCTTCTGCGCGGCGAAAACCCTGCCGACTGGCGTGACCAGCTCTACTATCACTATCACGAGTATCCCGCCGAACACTCCGTCAAGCGCCACTATGGCGTCCGCTCTGACCGCTATTCGCTGATGCACTTCTATAACGACATTGACCATTGGGAACTCTATGACCTCCAGAACGACCCGCAGCAAATGCACAACATTTACGGCAAGCCCGGAACAGAACAGGTGACCGCCGAAATGCGCCAGCGCCTCAAAAAGGCCATGGAGCAATACGATGATCCCATACGCAATCAGTTCCCCATCGACTAACCCCTTCCGCTGACACGCAGCGCGCGGGAACGGATGCCCACCCGGCACCTTGTTCTCGCGCGCGCATTCCATATATAATGACATTTTGTCAGATGAGCAAAACCTCCATTATAATATATTTTTATGTTTTGCAGCAGGTCTGCTTGTTTTTTTGATTTTATTGATGTAATTTCGAATGCTACACTCACAGAAATCAATTCTACTATTTAATTAACAATTAGTATACAACCGCAAAGTGACAACTGGTGATTGGAATCACCTACCTGATTATTACAAAAGACGAAAACTAATTTGACAACGATTCTAAAAAAGTTAGTATCATGCAGTAGCTTCGGTCGCCTGCTCCGGGAGGAGCGGACGACCCTTATTATTATCAAACTGTTGGCTATGGGAATTGTAGCAGGAACAATGTGGGGATGCACTGACTCCAATAAAACGCCGGATCCGGGGCGAGAACTTGAATTCAGCCGTTATGACATCGAACACAGCGTCGCGGCCCCTCCCTCCGACAAAATCGGTCAAATCAAACTGAATACGGACCGGGAGTGGATTGGAGGCGAGATTATCTACTCTGAGCGCGACGGTCGATTTCTTGTCAGAGACAGACACGATGGGAGCTGGAACACGACCTGGGCATATGCGTTTGCCTACGGAACGTTTTCGCACAAAGGAATCAGACCGCATCAATCGGCGACATACATCTGCCGCGAGACCGGCCAAAAATACACGGTCGGCTCTGACGGGGAGCTAAAGCCTGTAGGGTCAGTTCAAGGAGGCAGCGAAAAAGAAATTCGTGTTGTCAGCTGGAACGTTGGCTGCTTTACCAAGGGGACCGACGCGGAGCTGAAATTCACTGACATCAATGCCTACGAAGCTCTATGCAAAGAATTTGCGGAGTTGACATGGCAGATGGGCGCAGACCTTGCCGGCATCTGCGAGTACAGGCCAACGATTTTCGACGGACGCAATATTTCAAGCGATATTTTTGGCTGCTATCCATTTGCCTGCGAAACGACCGACGCAGACAACTATCACGGAAACGCGCTGTTTTCCACCTTGGCAATCCGCAACGTCAGATCATTGAACCTCGGAATCGGGACAGCTCTGGAGGGCGACATTCTGATTGGAGGGACAACGGTCAAGGTCTGCATCTGTCACGCAACATGGTGGAAAAACCGAATTGACAGCGACGCAAACTGGCGCGAACTGAAAGCACTTGCGGAGCGCTATCGCCACATCAGAAACGTAATTCTGATGGGCGACTTCAACGTCATGCGCGATCGCCAGGACAGAAGTTGGAATCTGTTTGCCGACGCAGGCTTCATTGCGGCCAACCGGGCCACAGGGGACAGCCCCCTGCTCCCGACTACATATAGTAACGTTTTGGTTTCCGACGCGGCCGACAATATTCTGGTCAAAGGGGGCCGGATTGCCAACTTTGAAATAATTCAGTCAACACCCGAGGGATGTGATCCGCTCACACCGAATCCGGCCGACAAAGCGAAGTGGGACTCAGTCAACCTTAGCGACCACTTCCCCCTTGTATGCACCGTAGTTTTTCCGTAATGGGCGCGCCGGATTGCCGGCAACGACGCAATCATCCGGAACATCGCGAGTAACGACCGAGCCTGCACCAATCACTACCCGATTGCCTATCGTGACACCCGGCACGATTGTCACTCCGCCCCCAATCCAGACACTGTTGCCGATGGTGACCGGTTCGGCCCACTCCACTCCGCTGTTGCGGCTCTCTGCGTCGAGCGGATGACAGGCAGTGTAAATGCTGACGTTAGGTCCTATGAAAACATTATCGCCTATACGGACTTCCGCCTCGTCAAGAATTGTCAGATTGAAATTAGCAAAGAAATTCTCTCCGATATGGATGTTGCATCCGTAGTCGCAACGAAAGGGCTGATTGACGTGGAAACGCTCGCCGCAGCTGCCGAGCAGCTCACGCAAGATTGCACGCTGAGCCTCCAGATCTGCGGGCGGCAGATTGTTGAACTGATGAATACGCTCGCGCACTTCAACCAAACGGCCGGTCAGTCCGGGATGTGTCGCATCGTAAACTTCACCTGCAAGCATCATGCTCCAAACTTTTTCGAAGTCCTCCATACTCAAAAATACTTTAATATTTTCACGTTTATTTTTGCTTCAAAGTTACGAAGAATAATTAGAAGGCGCAACAATGTCGCCGACAAGCAAACAAGGCGTCATTTCTGAGGCTCAAAGACTTAGATGCAAAGCGTTAATTTTTTTGAAAAATTTTCCCGCAAAAATTTGGCTGATTCAGATTTTTGTTCTAACTTTGCACTCGCAAACAAGCCACAACGGTGGCGACTGATTCAAAATCCAACTTGGTGTGGTAGTTCAGCTGGTTAGAATACCTGCCTGTCACGCAGGGG
>CAMWNI010000032.1 GCA_947175545.1 uncultured Porphyromonadaceae bacterium | reverse complement strand
GAAGAAGTGGCACAAGCTCATCAGGAACGAGGCGCGGTTTGATAACACTGCCATTTTCTCCCCATACAGCCCATTCGGCACAGCAATTAAACGGTTCCTGATGCTTGCAATGGGGTTTGTCGGCGGGAATAATCATCGTGAGATTCTCAGGCACACTCCGGAGACTTTTATAAGAAGTATCTTTTGCACAAAAGAATGTGTCGGATGTCTTAACGACAACGCCTTCAGGAATAAGGGATCGGTAATGGACTCCAAGTTCTCTTACGCAATAGTCGAAGGCCCTTTCCTTATGAGTCACTTCCAGTCTTGCCATTATGTAGAGATGCCTGTCGAGCAGGGAGACAGGAAATACTACATCTCCCACCTTTATCGACGCAATTGACGGCATCCTTGAGTGGATGCTGCCAAACACTACTTTTATAGGCCCGTTGTCATCTGCTTTTCTTAGTTCGTCCAACCAGTCATGAGGCCAGTAAACAGTATAATATGCCATAATCTGATGTTATCTGCGTCTGTTCAAGAAAGAGGCTGCCAGCTCGGGGCTGTTCAGCGTCATAGCCGACGAGTCTTCGAGGTTCTCGGCGTCTTCATCGTCCGATATCGAAATAAACCATGTAATTTCTTCGGTGCGCTCTCCTAAGATCCCGGAATCTTTGACCTGCTTCATCGCCGAAATCATCGCACTGAAGAAGAAAGCTTCACCCGGCAAAGTATTGTGGTTTTCCCACAGAGTTTTGCTGAGCTTCACCAGTTCGCTGTCATGCCCGTCGGAATATCCCCATTCATCAGGATGCCATTTGCATTCATCATCAGGCTCTTCGTCTTCACTTTCAAGGTACTCCAGGGTGTTCACTGCAAGAAACAGCGAGCAGCAATACCTGTCGGTGACCAAAGCGACTGTGTAAATGCGCTCATCGTCTATGCGGTCAAGAATTTCGCGCAGGTCAGCAGCGACCGCATCCCTGATCATTGCAGCCACGTCCTGCCAGAACGGAGCCACGGGAGTCGTCGGTTCTTCTTTTTTCCGCTCGCGGGCTTCAAAGTCGGGCGAGTTGATGTAGCCGATATACTCTTTTGCTTCTTCCGAACCGAGTTTTACAGCATCCTCAAAATACTGGTAGCCCAACTCAATATCCGCCTCGGTGCCGCGTCCGAAGGCATACGCCACGCCGAGTGCTGTGAGCAACCTGGCGGTTATTGAGTCCCATAGGTGGTCGACGCCCTCGCCGGCTTCATGGAGATAGTCAAACGCCACATCGTCATCCTGCACTGTTCCCAGTCCCTCCTGATAGCAGATGCCGAGATAGGCAGCACACTGCGCTTTGGTAACCTCCGAACACTTCGGATTCCAGTAGGCCTTTTCAAACCAGTCCACGGCCTGGGCATAGTCCTGCTCTAAGTCGCCACAGCCTTCAAAATGGTAATATCCCATCTCGAACTGCCCTTGAGCAAGACCTCCGTTGGCTGCCATTTCAAAGAGCTGACAGGCAAGGCTTATATTTTCATCCACCTCATCGCCTGCCTCATAGATGTGTCCGGCATTGTATGCGCCCTGAGGGTCACCCTTGCGGGCGGCTTCGACATAACGCAGCAGTCCGGCATATGCATCACCCTTCTCCCTGCGAAGATAATAACCGTAGTTAGTGCAGATAACCGGCGAGATGTCTGCCAGCATCTGATAATATCTCTCATAGACATCCCGGCTGATACCGCCAAGGCCTGATTTGCGTATGTCGCAGTAATTGCCCCATCCGACACAAAGTCCGCCGTCGAAGCTGCGTTCGTACCACTCCTTTGCTATCGGCCAGGCCCATGCGTTATAATCTCTTTCATCGTTGAATTGCTTGGCATCATCAGGCTCAACACGCAGATAGTCGCCCCAGAAATACACGTTGGCGACCATGTAGCAGCAGAAAGCGTCGCCACGCTCAGCCTGACCGAGAATCTCTTCAAACGCTTCCTTAAACGAGGCAAACGGCATTGCCCGTTCCACCGAGGGTGTGAGGTTTGCGCTTCGCGCAGCGCATAGAACGCCGGTGGCACTGCCCATCATAGCGCTCTTCTGCATCAGCTTCGATGCGTTGGCATCGTCAACTGTGAAGCCTGCCTGCGACCACACATACTCCTCGCCCATGAAACAGCGGGCAATGAATGCCAGAGCATCGGCATCGCCCTGTTGCGCTGCCTGCATGAGCATCGCATAGCCCTGGCGTATTTTCTCACGGTCGAAACTCGACCAGATCAGCTTGACAGCAGTTTCAACAGCTGTGCTATATTCTCCGTTCATTATTCTTGATTCTTGTCGTTGTCTAAAAATCTGAATACCAGTCTTTCAAAATGGTCGTTTACGTCAAACTCCTCCCAACAGCCCAGAGGGTCGGGCAATCTCTCGCCTTCAATCAGATTCCACAGCCAGCTTCGCAAAAGTCCGGCATCAGAAACTACACCTCTAAAGCCAATCGGAGACGGCTCAGTCCATCTGACATATTCAACTTTATAAACGGCGGTCGGAGCCGCATCATTGTCACGCCTGCGGATGTTGACATATCCGCCATCGCCTTTTGTGAAATCATAAAGCATCCATAGCGATTTGCCCTCTATGATATTTTCCAAAGCACAGAACACATCAGCCATATCAAAGTATCGGAAATCCTCGCCGTCCACACAAAGTTTCGTTTCCGGGGCTTCTTGTTCCGGATAGATTTTCTGACAGTGCCAGCCTGTCATGTCGGGAAGCGAGGCGGTGCGGAAAAAGTTACACATAATATCCGCCGCCACGTCACAGTCTACATCCGACCGCCACATGCGCAGCATATATCCGTTGACTCTGAAACACACTGCAATGCTGCAGTCCTTATAATAATCAATTGAATATGCTTCGGCATAGCGAACCAATACCACCGGCACACATTTTTCAAGGAATATCGCCACATTATCCTCAATGTCGTCTATGGCACCACGGATTTTCTCCTCGGTCACGTTAGATGTGCGCCTGGTTCCATTCTCTGTTCCCAGCACATATTGCGGCCTGCGAGCTTTAATTCCAGGAAATATACTACGTGACTCGTTACTCATTTTCAATCAACTGTTTCTTCTGTTCAGCGGTCAACCGTCCGCTTTCTATTGATATGTATGGCATCTTACTTTTTCTTTGATTTCGGGAACGGGAGGTCATTCCAGAGGGCTTCAATTACTTTGAGAACTTTGCCGGTGTCGGCGAGGTCAAGGACATAGGCTTCCTTTGCACCCTGATAAGGACAGCCACACTCGGCATCTGCCATCAAGGCGGCAATGCAGGGCAATTTCTTGAAGTAAGCAGTGTTGTCGCAGGCAGTGATTACACATTTTTCATTGACGTAGATGACGTAATCACCCATCATCTTGCGACTGCGTACTTCGCCTAATGGCGTAAGCATATCGCAGATGTATTCAATAAATTCAGAGGTACACGCCATTAGATTGTGTAGATTGTGTCTTTAGTGGAACAAAGTCAGTAAAAAACAGTCCGATGATATTGAAACTGAATTTTGATGTCATTGCGATATGCGCTGGTAGTCATCAATTTTATTACCGTCAATGATTTTGATTCGGGTTTTGCCCGTCCATCCCATATCTACATACGACACCATATACCAGCCATCTCCATCAGGTTCAATATCGCATATTTCGGAGGCTCCATCTGTTCCCGGATTAGAATCCTGCATCTCGGTTCTCAAAGCATAAAAGGCATAGCAAGAGCCTTCCTCGCAGTCAAACTCATAATCCTCCTGCAATTTTTTAAGCGCGTTATCTGAAAAGTATTTTTCAGGATTTTCATCACTTTGGGAATCTATTGCAAATACGAATTTTTCATATACTGTGTTTATAAGGTTGATGTTTTCATTGCCTTCATCACTTACGTCCTCATCAGCGATGGAACTCTGCTCAATGATTGTCTTGTTATCATTTTTCTCTGAGGAAGCTACGCAAGACGCAAATCCTGCAAGAGCAAGAGCATAGAATGTATATTTAAGAAATTTCATGTTGTCGGTGAGTTTATTGTTAAACATGTTTTTAAATTAACAGCCCGGAAAGACTCGGATCGCAAAACATTGTCGGAGTAAACTCCACAATCTGATAGTCGGCGATTCCGTTGATGTAGAACGGGTCTTGGGCAATGATGCAATCTACAGCCGCACGATTGTCCGCCTTTATCATTATCACACCGCCAATGCGGGGTGTCTGCGGTCCGGAGGCGATGAAATCTCCGGCTGCATAATGCTTTGCGAGATAGTTGCGATGCACCTGAAGATGACGGTCAACCTCTTCAAGCGGTTTCTTGTATGTAAGTATTGCGATAAACATAATGATATAAATTAGATTTACAAATAAATATCAACAAAACTCGTACCAATATAATTAAGAGCAAATATACGAAAAAAATGGCACAAATCAAGACTTCAGCGATACTGCATCATAGTTTTATCGATGTGGCAAGACACTCCTCAAAGAGCTGCTGACGGGTCATCCGAAATGAAGCGGACACCGTCAACGTTGACCCCCTCGCGGGTCATCTGAGCCAGTGGTCACAGATAACTCAGCGGGTAATTACGCCCGAAATGTGAGGCAATCATCCTCACACACGCCGGGCCGCAATCCATTCGGTCAAATTGCCGCGTAAACTTCACTTCTTCTTCGGCTGAAGGTTCAGACGGTAGATAACGTGGAACATGGCGTAGCGAGGCAGAGTGTTATAGCGAGTCTCGGTGCGCCCTTGGGAGTTCATTGTGAGGCGAACGTTGGAGAGTTGGCCGAGGATGTCAAAGCCGTCGAGGGCAAAGGTGAGGTTGCCCTGGAGGATGCTTTTTGCCACACGGGCGTTCCAGACCAGGTCGTTGGTGTTGAGGCGCGAGTCTGAATAACCGCGGCGCGAGTGCATCATCAGGTCAGTGGTGACGCTGATGTTCCAGGGCAATTTAGCCGCACGAAAAACAAGCCCATAGTCAAAATCCACGGCGTTAATGGTTGAGAAGTCGGCCCGGGGCGAAGTTGCGCGACGATAATCGGCGTTACCTTTGGCTGCGATTTCCATGCCGTCGGTTATCTTGTAGGTCAGGCTCAGTTTTTCGCTGAGATTCAGGTTGCAGACGGTGTTTTCCTCCATGTTGATTATGTCGACGGAGTTTTGATAACCGAATCCGGTGTTGGAGCTGAGTTGCCATTTCTTTTTGTGGTCAAGAGCGTGGTTATAGTCAACCGAGGCGGTTACATCCCAGTTGCCATTGACGTTGACGGGGCGGAAGGTGGTGATGCCTGACGTCATGTCATAATCAGCCGATTGGGCGACCATGTTTTCATATTTTTGGAATGTGGCGTCAATCGTGATTCCTTGTCGCCAGAACCACCAGCTAAACAGGTTGAGTTTATGCACACGGGTGATATTCAGGTCGGGATTGCCGGCGTAGATGTAGAGGGGATTTGCGGAGTCGGTAATGTCGATGAGGTCAAGAAGATTACAGAGACGAGACTCATAAGAGTAGGATCCACGCACTAATTCGAGATTGAAGTCGACTTTCGGCTCAAAATACCAGGGGGCGCGTTTAGCTCGCAGCGTTTCGCCCTGATGGAGGTAGTTAATTTGCCCGGGGGCATAGCTGACTTTTAGAGATGCGCCGAGGCTGAACTGCTCGTTACGGCCAAACATATTGACGTGAGGGAAGAAGTTAAAGAGTTTCCCCTCGATTGAGTGGATATTATTGATGGCAACGTAATGGAATGTGTTTGAGGGGATGAGCGTCAGGTTGCGTACGGTGGCCGAGGGCAAATCAGTGGCCTCCTGCTCATAATAATTTCGGGTACTGTTCAGATTATCATGGCTGAACGAATAGGCAATATCGTAGCTCGGCTTGAGTACCCGTGAGATTTTAAAGTTGCCATGATACTTGAACGTATTCATTACTTTGAGTCTGCGCTCCGGCATATATTCATGAGGTGCTTGGCGCTCATTTAGCTCAGTCTGCAGGGGGAAGAGCAGATTGCGTTCGGTCTGTGTTTCCAAATGGCGGTCTTTCCACTCGAAGCTGAAATTATCTATCAGTTCTTTTGTTGACTGAGGCAGTTGCCATCGGGCGTTGAGATCCGTGCCGACCGCCCATAGGCGACGATATACCTCAACCGTTTCATCAAGCGAGTTGAGCAGTTCGCCCAGGGCATTTGACGTTGTTGACCGGTCAAGATTATCCGCCTTTTCGCGAATGAATGATGCTCGCGGCTTCAGGTCAACCCAGACGCGCGGAATATGAAACGAGACTTTATCATCCGTTGAAAATCGCCATTGGCGGGAGAGCGATTTGCTCCCCGATGTGCTGAAAAGATTGCCTCCTTCAAGATATTTTTCTGAAATTTGCTCTGTGCGCAGGTCGCCGCGCTTATGTTCAGCCAAGAGATTAGTCTCCACTTTCCAGTTGCGCAGGCGCGAATTCCATAGATAGTCAATTCCGGCTTTGACAATATCGGCTCGTCCGGCGGTTTGCCAGTTAGGGTTCCAGCTATCGGTCTGTCCGGGCTTGCGGTCATCGTTAGTGTTATTGGCGTTGGCTACGATGGAAAGGCGCGAATCGCGGGTAAACATCAGCCCGAACAGGCGCCCCAAGTAACGGTTTGAGGTGCCATATCCGGCCTCGGCATTGGCAATCCACCCCATCTGATATTGCTTTTTGAGTTTTACGTCCATGACCAGCGGCAGCTCATCTTTCGGCTTGCGCTCCATGAACTCATTCCGATGATAAACCTGCACGTCATTAACCATATAAGCCGGCAGATTCTCCAAGGCTATCTTCGGGTCGCCCTTAAAGAAATTCTCGCCATTGACAAGCAATTCGTTGACAAACTTGCCGTTGACATAAATCTGACCGTTACCTTTCAGCTCAACTCCCGGAAGCTGACTTATAAGCCCGTCAAGCATCGAACCCTGAGCCAAGGCAAAAGCGTCAGCATTATAAACTATCGTATCTCCCTTCATCACCATTTTCAGCTTCGAGGCCGTCACGGTCACCTCCTCAAGCTGCTTCGGCTTATAAAACGGTATGCGATTCATCATTATCGGATACAATTCGATTCCCCATTCGTCCTTTCCCGGCTGCTTCACATTCATAAACTGCGGATAATATCCCTCGGCCGTCACATAAATAATAAAATCAGACTCCGGCAGACTATCAAGGCTGAGATTCATCGGCTGATTATAAGCTGTCATTTCTCTTGGGAAATAGGATTGGATCAAGGTGGAATCCGGACGCATCAAATCCGCCTGAAAATCCTTCATCAATTCTCTGGTATAACTATCCACGACTTTTCCCATAGCATATTTAGGATAATCTCGCGCCAAAACGGTCATATTTACCCCAAAAATGAACGCGCAAATCAAAAATATGAATGATTTCTTTTCCATAAAAAAATAGTCTGCTTTTAATAGTAGTAGCAAAAGTCTCCTTGCTGAAAGAAACTACTTACAGCGAGGGGACTTTAAGGTGCTTTAGAAATATGATTATTTGAGAGGATTGTTTTCTTAAAAAGTACTCTTTCCGACTCCGGGACAACCTATGACAAAGGCTCTTCATCATTCAATCGAGAAAAGGTTGCAGAAACCCTGCTTGTTGAACTGATAATACATTTCGATTCGTTCCGGTGTATCGTTTTCGAGCAACGTAAGTAACTCTTTTGCAAATTCAAGGGTTGCAGAACCGTTGGCAGTCACTATGCTGCCATCGCTTACGGCTTGCGCGTGGATATACCCGTCGGGATTAGTGTAGTTCTCTCCACCCCAAATTTTCAGTTGATCCAAACCATTGCCGGTATGTTTCACCGCATTGAGGAAACCATGCTTTGCCATAAACGATGCTGCATTGCATATCGCACCTACAATCTTTCCTTTTTCAACAGCTTTTTTGACAATTGGCACAACCCGTTCAGCAACAGGCGTACTCCACCCGAAACCACCAATCAGCACCAGCGCAGCATAATCGTCGGGCATCGTATCAAACGAATAATCGGGCATTGTGCGGAACCCACCGATTGATTTCACCGGCTCCAATGTAGGGGCGACCACCTTATTGACATACTTCGGATTTTCCTTCATCGCATATTCATCGGAGGCGATAGCCTGCGAAAGAAACACCGCCTCATGCGCCGCATAGTCCGGCAGGAGTATATATAGAATTTCGTTACTCATAATTCGTCTGTTAT
>CAMWNI010000031.1 GCA_947175545.1 uncultured Porphyromonadaceae bacterium | reverse complement strand
CCCATCGTCTTGAATTGCCCGATAGCTTATAGTCAGCTTTTGGCTCCGCTACCATAGACTTTTTCTGGTCGTCAGATGTTGAAGGAGCATCCACCATAGCGGTGTTGACTTCAACGGTTGAAGTCGGTTTATTCTCACCGCCGTCCTGTTCCTCTTTTTTGGGAGCGAGTTAGGCGGTTATTTTGCGGTCGAGGGCGGCAAGTTGGGATTTGAGGGCTTTTAGTTCATTTTCCTTGCTCCATGTGCGCGACTGTATCTAACATTTGAAAAGGGACCCGGGTAGCATTTGAAAAGGGGTCCACCCGGGGTGGGGATGCAAATATAATTAAATTTGTTGATTCATCATTTCCTGAGTTTCTTTCATGCGGTATGATTTTCCGGTCATGTTAAGGAGTATGGCCTTGTGGGTCAGGCGGTCTACCATTGCAGTGACCAGGACTTTGTCGTCTATGATTTCGTTCCAGCGGTTGAATGCGAGGTTAGTGGTGACGACGGTCGTCTTCTTGTCGGTACGGAGGGAGAGATGGTTGAAGAGCATCTCGGCGCCGGCCTTGTCGCATGAGACATAACCGAACTCGTCGCAGATTACCATGTCATATCTCTCGAACATGTTTTCCAGCGACCGCAGTGTCAGGGCATTACGGCACTCGCGTATCTGCGTCAGCAGTCTGGGCACAGATGTGAACAGTACCGAGTATCCGGCATTGCAGGCCGCTATTCCGAGGGCTGTCGCCAGATGGGTCTTTCCGGTTCCGGGATTGCCGTAGAGGATGAGGTTGCGTCCGTTTTTGATGAAGTCGAGTGTCTCGAGTGTGGGGAGTGCCTTCCGGGCATCGGCAGGCAGGGCGTCGGTGTCGATTTCGTTAAGATAGCGTAGTTGCGGGAACCCGGCGTTTTTGATGCGGTGACGGCGCTGGTTTTCAGAGCGGTTCTCTTTCTCGCGCCGGAGCAGTTCGGCAGTAAACCGCCACAGGTTCCATTGTTCGTCGGCGCTCTGCTGTATGAGCAGGTCGATGTCGCGCCGCACAAGCGGGAGTTTAAGGTCGAAAGCGCAGGATCGTATGAGTTCCCGCAGTCTGTCACGGTCTGTTTCCTGTATGTCTGTCATTGTCATTCAGTGTATTGGTTCGTTTTTTTTGGGGGGGATTCAGTTTGCCTGCGATGCGCGGGTATATTCCATAAATGATGAAAGCATGTCAAGGGTATGGCTTGCCGAACTTTCTATTTCAGCCTGTTGCGGGTCGGGAACGTTCGTTGCCGCGATATCGGCGGTTGACTGCATATGTCCTTCCGCCGAGATCATCTGAGCCTGTATCTGTTCAGATGAGAGGCGCTGGAGCCCGCGGGACGAAAGACTTGTGGCGGCACGGACGATGTCAGTGTATGCCAGATTGTTGTCGCGGGTGAACACAAGCAGTTCTATGAAGTTTCGCGGGCAATCGCGGAAGTGTTCGCGGTAAAGCGCGGCTACTGACGGATGTACCTGTTGCAGAGCCACAGACCGCCCCAGAGCGGCCGGTTTGCGCAGGAATGTACCCAGATAATGCATCAGGTCGATGACCCAGTCGCCGGAGCGCCGGCTTCGGGCATGAGTGGCCACCTTGTCGCGTCCGTAAAGCACCACGATGCGCTCGGAATACAACTTTACCGCCACCTGCGAGCCCACCAGACGGTCGGGCACCGAGTAGTGTACGCCGTCAACGGTTATCGTTGAATATTTTCCCACGCGGTACAGCCGTTGCTCAAAGCAGCCTATGTCTCCGTGATCCAACGGCCTGAGCGCCGCCAGATCCGCCTGTATGCGCAGGCGCTTTTCTTCAGCCGACATGTTGGAGGCTTCGGAGTTGAGTCTGTCGCAGACTTTCGCCAGATGTATCTGCGCAGCATCCAGTGAGTCAAAACGAACCTCGAACGAGAATGCACGGCGGCGGATATATTCCACCGAACGTTCCACCTTACCTTTCTCCCATCCCGAACGAGGGTTACAGAAATGTGGTGTGAAACAGTAGTGTACTTCCATGCGCAGCAGCGCGTCGGTGTGCTCGCGGTCGCGCCCGAGGAATTTCTTGACGGCCGTACGCATGTTGTCATAGGCCATCACGCGCGGAGTCCCGCCCAACTCCCGATAGCAGTTGCGATGGGCCTCCATCAGCGCCAGAGTATCCTCACGCGAGAACAGATACGCCTTGCGCAGATTGCTGTGGTCAAGGGTGAACACCGCCATGTGAAGGCGAGTCCTCACGCCGCCGATCCACAGGGTAAGCACGCCCCAGTCGAACTCGCAACGGAATCCAGGCTCATAATCCTGACGGATATATGCCCTTACGGTCTTCTCCGGAGTCTTCGGAGCTGACTCCAGCGCACGGACATACTGACATACTGTGGAATAGGCGATACGCACACCTTCGTCCTGAAGACGTCTCCACATATCGAGCTTGCGCATCTGTTGCTTGTGCAGCCCGGCAGCGACGTTCTCACGGTTGCGGGCGATAAAACCGTCGATGCGGCGGCGTACCTCATCGGTCATCACACGTCTTACGCGGCCGCTGCTGTCATACTTTGGCTTGGTCAGCAGATAATCGTCTACCTCCCGGTCTGTCGGTGACGGGCCGGCCTCTCTCTCGAACTCGCGCAGATACTTGCGCACGGTCTTGCGGCTCATGCCGTTGCGGCGCGCTATCTCGCGGATGCTCATCCCCTCGCGGCGATGAGACAGAATAATGGATGTTTTTTCCTCCATGTGTAACATTTTGTGGACTCGTTGATGTCGTTCTTCATAATCAACGATATCCGGTTAAACTTACCCATGGGGTGGGCCCCTTTTCAATTGCTATACCTGGGTCCCTTTTCAAATGTTAGATACAGCCGGAGGCGACATCTTCACTCTTGTCTGAGAAATGTGTAACTCCATCGACTTCATCAGACAGGCGGAGTACATCGCCGAAAAGATGCGGATGCCGGTATCACAGCCTTACAAGCCGGAGCCATTCATTGAGCAGCCGACCTTTGAGGACGTGAAAATCTCCAAATTGGTATCGCCGGCATTACTGTGTTACCTCGCCAACCGTGGCATACCTGCCGACATAGCACAACGATATTGTGTGCAGGTGGATTACAAGTTGCATGGCAAGTCATATTATGCTATCGGTTTTGAGAACAGCGCACACGGATTTGAGTTGCGAAGCAGCTTCTTCAAAGGCAGTTATCCGCCAAAGCATATCACCCATATTGCCAACGGCAACGCCAGATGCAACGTGTTCGAGGGCTTCATCGACTTTCTTTCGGCGGAACGCCTCGGATTGAATGAAGGCAATGACAGTGTTGTGCTTAACTCCGTGGCGAATGTCGGCAAAGCAATCCCGACTTTGGCGGAATACCCGCTGATACTGTGCTATCTCGACAACGATACCGCCGGGCGTGCCGCAGTAGCCAGACTGCGCCGCGAGTTCGGCGACAGGGTGAGCGACAAATCCGCACTCTATCCCGACCACAAGGATCTGAACGACTACCTGCGAACGCTCAATCCGAAAAAATCATCAGGAATAAAACTCTAAACAACAACGAAAATGAAAAAATCCAATAAAAAATCATTCGGCGTTATCGCCATTCTCTCCCTTGTAATCGCTGCCGTGTGCAGCCTCACATCCTGCTCCGACGACCTCGATGTGCAGCAGTCCTATCCCTTCACTGTGGAGGTGATGCCATACGCTGACAAAATCGCCAAAGGGCAGACCGTTGAACTGCGCTTCGAGATAAAGCCGGAAGGCAACTACACCAACACCCTCTATACAATCCGCTACTTCCAGTATGACGGAGAAGGTTCGCTCAAACTCGTTGACGGGCCTGTGCTGGTCAACAACGACCGTGTGCTTCTGGAAAGCAAGACCTTCCGCCTGAACTACACCGCTAAAAGTGACGAAGCCCACAAATTCCTCGTGGTCGTGGAAGACAGCTTCAATACCACACCGTGGGAACAGACTTTCGAGTTTAACAGCAAAGACACAGGCGACGATGGCAAGATTGTCAGCCCAATTGTGACACCTGTAAACCCGGCTGTCTGATGAAGAAAATCCTGCTGATGTTTCTCGCGTTGCTCACCGTCATGGTGGGCAACGCCGCCGGGCGGAAGATAAACATAATGGATCTGCCGCCATTCGAGAGAGCTGTGATTATCATCAAGAAATTTGAAACGCTCCACCGCCCAAAGGATTATCCATATGTCGGATATGGTTATAGAGTGTTGCCGGGAGAACCATATCGACGAGGCGCGCAGCTCACCGAAAAACAAGCTGACGCACTCCTGCGGAAAGACCTCCGAAAATTCGTGTCGCTTTACAAGGCATACGGCAAAGACGCTCTGCTGTTAGGCGTGTTAGTCTACAACTGCGGCCCCGGAGTGGTGAACAAGTCCACCATACTGAAAAAACTAAAATCCGGCAACCGCGACATCTTCAATTCCTACACCGCCCACTGCCACTATAAAGGCAAATTCCATGCCCAGTTACACCTACGTAAGCTGACCGAAATTGCTGCCTTATTTGACTAAATACAATATTAGTTTGGGATGGAGGTCTGTCTATTCCAAACTAATATTCCCTAAAAAAGCATTGTCATATTCTTTTACCCATTTTTCATAAGTTGTTTTAATTATAGACCATAACCTATGCTGATTCAGAGTTTGTAAAACTAATTCAGCATTTTTTGAAGGAGTGGAGCGTTTTCCTATTGGGGCAATATAAGTCATAAAGACTTCGTGAACAAACTCTTTAGGACACTGGATTTCAAAATAGTCTGAAAGAATTACACCAAGGTCTTCCTCCATATGAGAAGCATGGTCCACTGATTGATATTTTAAGATTTGAATGAATGTTTCTTTATCTAAACAATTAAAAAATTCTTTGGAATCACCCTTGTTTATTCTTGATCTATTCAAGTAATCTTCCACACCAAAACAATGTATTTCATTCTTATCAATATTGTAATCATTTATATTTTGATAAGTAAAAATAAATGCGTAATTATTAATTAAGAATGGGTAAAAAGATGTTTGCTGCCTCTTGGTTGGGGGAGCATACAATCCTTTTATTACGTCATCTTCTTCAAATTTGGTTAAATAATAGCCATATTTTTTTAGCCGTGCTATATAAATTCCGGAATTTGGAATATCGTCTATTTTTAAACTTAGGGTGTTGTTTAATATGTTACGAATATCCTCTTCGATGGTATTATCCTGAAACTTAAATCCAAAATTTGTTACAGATATTCTCCAAATAACAGATAACCAAAAAAGATGAGAAAGATGAGGAGAAATAGGGGTTTCTATGTAGTTGTCAATTGCATTAGCCTTCGAAATGGCATCAGCATAAAGTTTTTCAATAACTCCCAATCTTTTTTCACAATTAGTACAAAGGAAGTAATCTTTTACATATGGGATGGGGGTCTTTACGTTCTTTTCTATATCTTCATCGCTTAATTCTCTTCCAATTGCTTGATGTATCCTCTCTGGTAAGACAGTCCTGCCAAATCTAAAATCAGAAATAATACTTATGGGAAAGATGAGTTCATTCCCTCTTCCTTCTTTACCATTTTCAGCAAATGATGATTGTATTAGAAAATTAGGAATAATGTGTGATCCTTTGTTATCTGCTTTATTTTGTTTACATAATTCACAATTGCACATGATATATCGATTTGATTCTTAGAACGGAGATTCATTTGAAAATTTTTCTCGAAGTAATTTAAGGAAAGTATTATTGCGGGAGTTTGCATCTTCCACAAGAGCCTTAAAATCCATAATATATGAATTTTGGATTACAGATAAGCTCTCCTCTAAATCGGAATATACTATTTTTGAACGATAGTACACATTTCCATGAGAAAACAAGGGTTTGTATTGTTCGTTTTTTAGATGCAATCTATATCTATCATCCATATCTACAATCCCATAAAACCAAGCTCTCTGAATTCGATTTCCAAAATATTTTGATAATGCCTGAGTACGTGTGTCAAGCTGAAACTCGACGATGGAATTATTCTCCGCAGTTATACCTAACCGCTTTAATTCTACTATTACAATATCAAATGTTTGTTCGTCATTATTTGGGTCATTAGAGAAAAATATTGAAATATCAGGCCGATCATTATCTCCTTCGTATGAAGAATTGGGAGATAAAACATTTATAACCTTATCCATTTTTGCTTCACTAAGGACTTGATTATAAGTCATGAATTTATCGTCTAATACCCAGATATTATTCAGATAAACATCTTGTTCTACATTGTCACTGGTGAATTTTTTGTATTTTATAGAAAGTAAGTTGTGTAGATTACTTTCTAAGTCAGCATGAGAGAGTTTTCTCATACGTTCAATTAGTTTTTGTCGATATATGATATAGGTTGCCAAAGATCGGCTGGAATATTCAATTGATTTTTCGAACTGCTCCTCCGTTAACTCTGTAGCTCCAAGTATTTCCCTCTCTGTTCTAAAAAATTTATCCTGACCACGTTTTACAACTTCATGGTAAGGCAAATAGCCAACAATGTCCTCGTCAATCAAGCCTTCCAAATGAGGAAATTGTTCTTGAATACGCCGAAAGAGTTTTTCATTTGCTTTAGCAATTTGAGGAATTTCTTTTTTTACGATTCTGTTAATCGCACTTCTAAAAACGGAAATTAGATATTTTAATTTCCTATCTTCTATCTTGATATTCTGGCGAGATTCATCCGTTGAACCTTGTAATGAGGCTGATTTTAACAAGAAAATCATATCATATAATTGGGATATATTTTCTTTTGAAACTACTTCAACTGGCATACACCGATCATCAATTGACAATGCTGTAATAAATGTAGGAACTCTTTTACCAAGTCCATTTTCAATTTTGGATATATAATAATAAATTTCAATATTATCAAAAAAAGCAAGACTTTCTTCGATAGCTAACACCTTAAAGGATGGTAAATCTTCTTCCGTTATTATTTCCCTTTCTTCTTTACCACCAATTACGTTTTTGATTGTTATGCAGATATGCTGATTCGATAATTTTGCATTGCAAAAATCGCATATAAAAATTTTCCAACAAAAGCCTTTTTAGAAAAGATGCTCGAATATTTTCATTCTTTTTAAGACGTTCTCCATTAAATCCAGTTAGTGTTAAACACGATCCAGACTCAATGACAGGTGTATCTTCCACAATACTTTCTTTTTTATAATCATCATAAAAAAGAAAAGTTCGCTTTTTCCCATTGTCATAAAAGCTTTCTATATTAACGGAATCAAAGTAGCACAAATATACTAATCGCCCCAACCCCTTATGAGAGGTCTCTTCTACTTCGAGTAATTTTGAAAATTTATCAAATCGGGAGTCATTAAATCCAACGCCATTATCAATGAGTTTTATTACTAAGTTTTGCAAGTGTCTAAAATCGGGCAACTCAATATTGATTTCGAACTTCGTAGCACCTGCATCAAGTGCATTGGCAAATGCCTCCAAAAATATCATTTCAAACGAAGATTTGGAGAAAAACAATTTAATGGCTTGCTTTACATTGACTTCCATATAAACGCTATGTTATATTAACTTACAAAGTTAATATAAAATCGCAAGTACCATAGCATATAGCGATATGTTTAATAACATAAAATTAAAATATGTAGGTTTTGCCGCCTTTTGGCGGCCGAAATTTTTGGCAAAATCAAGGCTGGCGACTTCATCACGAGGTCGCCAGCCTTCTCTATATTATTACAACTTGGCAAATGTTCGGTTAAAATCGGGTGCATAACCCTGTTACATCAGTGAAGATGTCCTCCAACATATCGCAATAGACTCCATCTATCTTCTTGATGTCCTTTGTCTTGACCTCAAAGGTCTTGTGGTTCATACTCTGACGGTAGAAACGCAGGTCGTAGAGGTCTGCGCCCTCGTCATAGATGATTTCAAGGCGGTTAGCCGAGGTTTTGTTACGGCTAAGGCTCATACGGAGTCCGTTGCCGAGGTTGATGAAGTCGTGGCTTCCCGTCATTGCCACAAACCTGCGCCCTCCGATTTGTTGGAGTATTATTTTTGCTACTTGGTTGTCCATAACGCTATTATTTTGAGTTGTTGATTTTCTTGTTCAGCCATTCATCACGGCGTTGGCGACATTCTTTCAAAGTCTTTGCCACGGTACTAAATAGAGTGCCGTCGGTGGCACGATAGTCATATTGATAGAAAAGGATACGTTTCCCTCGGTGTGCCGACATAAAACGCTCGTATTGCTCGGTATCGGGTGTAATGGTGGTTGATACGCCATTCACAGTTAATCTTGTTGCCATATTAATGTATTTTAGAATTTCACAATCAGTATTCGGTAGTTGAAACCTTTTCGGTGTCGGTGATTTTCTTTTGCGAGAGCCAAAAATGGTGTCTGCCAAATCCATATACGAAGTATTGGTCAAGTGCCGATTTCTCCGCATAGTCGGCTACCAACCGCCTTAGAGTTTCCTCGTTGTAGGCTATAAGAATATGGTTCACAAAACCGACAAGTACCTCGGCTATCTTATCGTCATAGACTACTGTCGTATGTTCAAATGTCACGTTCATAATGGGTGATTTTGTGACCTGCGCCATTGCTGACGCAGGTCGGATTAAACATTTATGCGGTC
>CAMWNI010000030.1 GCA_947175545.1 uncultured Porphyromonadaceae bacterium | reverse complement strand
GAGAATGAGAAATTCCTATCTCAAAGTTTTGCACTTCGATTTGGAATCTTCAACTTCTTCCAACAAGACACAGGTTTGCAGCTGATACAGTGCCTCCTCACTGGATCTTTACGTCATATTTTACGCACAGGCATTATTTTATCAAAAAATTTTGCACGTTCAACGTTTTAGCTATTTTGCACTCAGTTGCGTTGCTTATATGTCAAATCTGTGGCATATTCCGATCGACGACAATAAATTACAAATAGTTAAAATCATACAAACTAATTGGGGTGCCATTAATTAATTGTGTGCTGATGCTTAAAATTGCCTTATCTTGCATCTTTGCGGGGCTTTGTGCGTTGTTGGTGTTTCTTCGAAAGCGGCAATCCGATAACAAGCACGTTGCTACTCATCACAAGACAAAGATTACTCCGAGATATGCGACCCCAGTGTTAATCAATTGAGGAACAGAGCCTAAAAAGACAGCGCGAAGGCTTCCGCCTTCGCGCTGTCTTTTTTAAGAGGGGAATGGTTATGCCTTGTAGTTTTCGATTTCGGCGGGAGTGAAGCCGGCGATGAACTCGCAATGCTGAGCGACGAGGGCGTCGGTCAGGTTGCCGTAAACGACACACGACTTGGTGAACGATTCGTTGCGCTGGGCGTCGAGCAGAAGGAGGTAGCTCATTACGATGCTGCCTGCCATCTCAACGAGACGACGGCCCATGAAGTCAACGAGGGTCTGATCTTTTTTCTCGACTACGGAGTTAAGAGCAGCCTGGTACTTCTCAACGATTGATTCGAGGCGCACTTTGACGGCTTCGAGGTCAGCCGAGAGAGGCGCTCCGGCGGCAATCTGCGCACGATAGCTATCAATCAGCAGGTTGATGGTGCCTGAGGTGACGTGGCGAATTGCAGCCACAACCTGAAGCTGGGTTGTGCCTTCATAGATGGAGGTGATACGCGTGTCACGATAGAGGCGCTCGCAGGCGTAGTCCTTCATGAAGCCGGAACCGCCGTGAATCTGAATGCAGTCGTAGGCGTTCTGGTTTGCATATTCGGAGCCGAGGCCCTTTGCCAGCGGAGTGCATGCGTCGGCAAGCTTGGAGTAATATTTAGCCTCTTTCTTCTCTTCAAGGATAAGGGGGCGTTCCTTCGCAATGTCGTCGTAGACCTTATAGAGGTCAACGTAGCGGGCGGTTTCATAGAGCAGCGAACGGCTTGCATCTAGCTTCGCTTTCATGGTTGCCAGCATTTCGTAAACGGCAGGGAATTCGATAATGGCCTTACCGAACTGAACGCGATCCTTGGCATAGCCGAGGGCTTCACGATAAGCCAGTTCGGAGCAGCCAACGCTCTGGGCGGCAATGCCGAGGCGAGCGCCGTTCATGAGGGCCATGACATACTTAATCAAGCCAAGGCGACGGCTTCCGCAGAGTTCAGCCTTTGCGTTTTTGTAGACGAGTTCGCAGGTCGGCGAACCTTTGATGCCCATTTTGTTTTCGATGCGGCGCACGGTTACTCCGCCGTCACGCTTGTCGTAGATGAACATTGAGAGGCCACGTCCATCCTTGGTGCCTTCTTCAGAGCGGGCAAGGACGAGGTGAATGTCGGCGTCGCCGTTGGTGATAAAGCGCTTTACGCCGTTGAGAACCCAAGTGCCGTCCTCGAGCTGTGAAGCCTTGAGCATTACGCTCTGGAGGTCAGAGCCTGCGTCAGGCTCGGTGAGGTCCATCGACATGGTTTCGCCGGCGCAGACACGGGGAATGAATTTCTGTTTCTGCTCTTCGTCGGCAAACTCATAGATGGTTTCGGCGCAGTCCTGAAGACCCCAGAGGTTTTCGAAGCCGGTGTCGGCACGGCTGACGATATCGGCAGCCATGATGTAAGGGGTGATCGGGAAGTTGAGACCACCGAGACGACGGGGCATAGACATGCCCATGAGTCCGGCCTTGCGGCAGGCATCGAGGTTTACCTGAGTGCCGTCAGCATAGATTACGCGACCGTTTTCGACGCGCGGACCCTGATGGTCGACGTCTTCAGCATTGGGAGCGATGATTTCGCCGCAGATGTCGCCTACGATTTCAAGGACCTTGTCATAGTTATCCATGGCGTCCTCGAAGTTGTAAGGGGCATAGTCAAACTTTTCGGCGTCGGTGTATTCGCGTTCCTTCAGTTCCACGATTTTCCGCATGAGCGGATGATTGAGGTGGTGCTTCAGGTCTGGATTGTCAGTATAGAAGTTTGCCATGATTACTTGGAGTTCTTTTTGTAATACTTAATCAACTTCGGCACGATGTCTTCGACATTGCCGGTGATGACATAGTCGGCGATGGTGTTAATCGGAGCGTTCGGGTCATTATTGATTGAGATAATGATTGAACTTTCCTGCATGCCGGCAATGTGCTGAATCTGACCGCTGATGCCGCAGGCAATGTAGAGCTTGGGGCGTACAGTAGTGCCGGTCTGACCAATCTGGCGTGCATGTTCAACCCATCCGGCGTCGACTGCGGCGCGGGTTGCGCCAACTTCGCCGCCAAGGACGCCTGCAAGCTTGAAAATCTGGTCGAAACCTTCCTTAGAGCCTACGCCATAGCCGCCTGCCACGATAATCGGGGAGTTTTTGATGTTGATTTTCGACTGCTCGATGTGGCGGTCAATGATTTCAACGACGTAATCTTCAGGTTTTACGAAGTCATCTGCCTTCAGGTTGATTACTTCGGCTTTATGGTCAGGATTGTAGATCTCTTTTTTCATCACACCCTCACGCACAGTCGCCATCTGGGGACGGCACTCAGGGTTGACGATTGTTGCAACGATGTTGCCACCGAAAGCGGGTCGAATCTGATAGAGCAGGTCCGTGTAGCTCTTGCCGGTCTTGGGATCGGTGTGGTCGCCGATTTCCAGGGCAGTGCAATCGGCGGTCAGGCCGCTGTGGAGACATGAGCTGACGCGGGGGCCGAGATCTCGGCCTATTGTCGTTGCGCCCATGAGGCAAATCTGCGGTTTAATCTGACGGAACAGATTAATCAGCAGAGCGGCATGGGGATTGGTGGTATAAGGAGCGAGACGGGCGTCATCAACCTTATATACAACGTCTGCACCATAGGGAGCAAGCTCCTTTTCTACCTCGCCGAGGTTATGGCCGGCCACTATGGCTTCGAGTTTAACGCCGAGTTTGTCGGCAAGCACGCGACCCTTTGTCAGGAGTTCAAGGCTCACGTCGGCAACGTGGTCCTCGTCCCACTCGCAGTAGACAATGAGGTTGTTGTTATCTTGTGTCATAATGCTTTTAGTTTCAGAGGATTTAACAGGTTAGCCGATAGTATGGTTGGCAATCAGCTCCTTGACGAGTTCTTCGATTTGCTCGTCGTTGTTTTCGAGGCGTCGGCTCTCCTTTGCGGTAAAGACAACGTTTTCGATGGCCTTAACCTTTGTGGGCGAGCCGGGGAAGCCAATCTGTTCGGGGTCGGCTTCAACGAAAGCGGCGTTCCATTCCTGGATAATGCCGGGGCATCGCTCGTCGGCGTGCTTGGCCGCCTCCTCGCTCAGGGCAAGTTTCTCCGTGGGCGACGCGGCATACTTGAACTTGCAGACACGCTGGGCGTTGCGGGGGCGACATTCATCGGCCGATCCGGTGACGGTCACTACGCAAGGCAGCGGAGCTTTGACGGTTTCAACGCCATGTTCGAGACGACGCTTTACGATTACGTAGCCATCCTTGCAGTCGAGAATCTCTTCAGCATAGGTTACCTGGGGGATTCCGAGCTTTTCAGCAATCTGGGGACCAACCTGGGCGGTATCGCCGTCAATTGCCTGACGTCCGCCGAGGATAATGTCATATCCCTCCATCTTCTTCACTGCCTGGGCAAGCGAATAGGAAGTTGCGAGAGTATCGGCACCGCCAAGAGCGCGGTCGGTCAGGACGACGCCGCCGTCAGCACCACGATAGATGGCTTCACGAATGATTTCCGAGGCGCGGGGAAGACCCATCGTGAGCATAGTCACGGTCGAGCCGGGGTTTGCGTCCTTGAGGCGCAGAGCCTGCTCGAGAGCGTTGAGGTCTTCAGGGTTGAAGATTGCCGGCAACGCAGCGCGATTGATGGTGCCGTCCTCTTTCATTGCATCTTTGCCCACGTTGCGGGTATCGGGGACCTGCTTTGCGAGCACGATGATATTCAAACTCATGCTTTAAATGTGATAATAAGTGATTAAATGCAAATGAATCTTGACATAGTCAACGTGCAAAGTTATGAAATTTTGCCCAACTATGCAAATTTAGTGGCCACGTTGGCCAATATCAGCACGCTTTAAAGCTCATATCGAGACCTTTCACCGAGTGGGTCAAGGCTCCGACGCTGATAAAGTCAACTCCGGTTTCGCCATAGGCGCGGAGGGTTTCAAGGGTTATGCCGCCGCTGGATTCGATTTCCGTTGCGCCGTTGATGCGCTTGACGGCCTCAGCCGTACGCTCGGGGGTGAAGTTATCAAGCATGATGCGGTCAACTCCGGCGGCGAGAGCCTGGTCAATTTCCTCGGTGTTGCGCACTTCGACCTCGATTTTGAGGTCTTTGCCCTTTTCCTTGCAATAAGCCTTGGCGGCTGAGACGGCGTTATTGATTCCGCCGGCAAAATCGACATGGTTATCCTTAATCAGAATCATGTCGAAAAGTCCGATGCGGTGGTTGCCTCCGCCACCAATGCGAACTGCTTCCTTGTCAAGCAGACGCATGCCGGGCTGGGTCTTTCGGGTGTCGATTACTTTGGTTTTGAGGCCGTGGAGTTCGCGCTGGTAACGGTTCGTGGTCGTGGCGATGCCGCTCATACGCTGCATGATGTTGAGCATTGTGCGCTCAGTCTGCAACAGACTCTGAACCTTGCCCTCAACCTCGAAGGCAACGTCGCCCGGCTTCACTTCGGCGCCATCCTCGATAAATACGGTCATTTTAAGTTCGGGGTCGAACTTTTCAAAGACCTTGCGTGCGATTTCAACGCCGGCAATGATTCCGGGTTCTTTAATAATAAGGCGCTGTTTGCCGATTTCGTCGGCGGGAATGGTACTGAGAGTGGTGTGATCGCCGTCGCCAACGTCTTCGGCAAAAGCGAGAGTCAACAAATCGTCAATCAGTTCGTCTTTTGATTTCATTGTTCTGTCGATTTTTCGTAAATTTGCCGCAAATTTAAGTAAAAATCAGCAAAGTAACAAACTTATGAAACTGCTTCTGATGGCCGTCGGCAAGACTACCCAGCCTATAATCCGCCAGGGTATTGACCAATATCTCGGACGTCTACGACATTATCTGCCGGTTGATATTGAAATCATTGCTGATGTAAAGCGGACTGCCGCCCTGACATTTGAGAAACAGAAGGAGATGGAGGGAGAGGCTATGTTGCGCCGAATTGAACCGGGCGACCGCCTGATTCTGCTTGACGAGAACGGCAAGGAGATGACCTCGCGGGAGTTTGCGCGATTCATGGAGAAGCAGATGGCTTCAGGAGTCAAACGGCTGGTCTTTGCCGTCGGCGGTCCTTATGGATTTTCACCTGCCGTCTATCAGCGAGCCGACTCCAAACTGTCGCTCAGCCGAATGACGTTTAATCATGAAATGGTCCGTCTTTTCTTTGCCGAACAGCTCTATCGCGCACAAACCATTCTGCGCGGAGAACCGTATCATCACGACTGAACCATTTAAGGCCCCAACTAATCGAGGAGGGCGTTGAAATGGCGACGCATAGGGTCAGCAAGAGCGGCAATGACGGCAATCGAGCCATAGAAGCTAATGCGGAAGCCAAAGGCAATCAACGTCCAGATGCCTACAGCCAGGACGACAATCATGGCGATAAAAATGAGCGCTACGAAGGTAGCGGAGCGGCGTGCGTTCGACTCGCGACGAGCATTGGCGGACGTAAGTGCAAGGATGTTCTGCATATCTTTATGGGTTTTAGTTTGTTTCACATCGCAAAATTAGCCCCGACGCGGGCAACAATCATGCCCATTATTTCTAATTTTTGTTAATGCTTGAATTTTGCGTTTTTTTTGTATCTTTGCATGCAGTATGAAGAAATTCGCATTTTTTTTAATGCTGACGCCGCTGACGCTTTTTGCCCGGTTTTCAGCAAAAGACGCGCTGATGACTGCTCCAGCTGCCGCCATCGGCTATATCAACAAGACGGAACGCCTTGACATGGCCGACTATCTTGACGCCGGACTCACAGACCACAGTGTCCGCAACCGCCGCAACGGCCAGTCACGTCTGACGGAATTGACCGATTCAACATTCGTAATCGAAAACGGAGAAGTGCAGACGATTACTGCCCGGCTACTCGCAGGGAAGTCGGACACACTGATTGCCATCATCGAGACCCTTAAGACACCGGCCAAGGATTCAAAACTGACCGTATATAATAAGGCGTGGCAACCGGTCTCTAAGGCATGGCGCGAACCAACGACAAAAGACTGGGGTAAATTCTCTGCCAAGTTTCTGCTGACAGAGTATACACTCAAGGGGGACACCCTGACACTGACGGACCGAACGGCAGAATGGGAAACGGAAGGCGCTCCGAAGGTGAAGGAGCTTAAATTCCGCTGGGACCAAAAATCTGAAAAATTCAAAAGACTGAGATGAACGAACAGCCCAGGGAATGTTACTCGCTGCTCCAGTTGCAGCAGTTGCTTCAGGACTTGATTGCAGCCTGCCCCATGAGCCGCAACGTTTGGATAACGGCGGAACTGAGCGATGTGCGCGAAAGCGGTCCGCACTGCTACATGGAACTGCTTCAGAAGGATCCGCAAACGGGCGCGACCATAGCCAAGGCCCGGGCAACAATCTGGGGTAACGTCTGGCGCGGAATCAAGTATCCGTTTCAGCGCGCCACGGGCCAGCCTTTTGCGTCGGGGCTGAAAGTGATGGTGCGCGTCTCCGCATCTTACCATCCCCTTTACGGCATGAACCTCAACATCACGGAGGTAAATCCCTCTTTCACACTCGGCGAACGCGAGCGTCTGCGGCGCGAGATTCTGATGAGACTGAAGGACGAAGGAATCATCGACATGAACAAAGAGATGGAATTACCGAGGCCATGCCTGCGCATCGCCGTTGTCAGCTCGCGTGGCGCGGCCGGCTATGGCGACTTCATGAACCAGTTGCTCAACAATGGGCGGCGGCTTAAGTTCAGCGTGAGACTGTTTGACGCCGTCATGCAGGGGGCGCAGGTTTCAGACTCGGTCATTGCCGCTCTTGACTCAATTGCGCAAGAACAAGAAAACTGGGATTGCGTCTGCATTATCCGCGGCGGTGGCGCGTCAACCGACCTTGACGGTTTCGATGATTACCGTCTGGCTGCCAACGTGGCTCAGTTTCCTCTGCCGATAATAGTCGGCATCGGCCACGAAAGAGACACCACCGTACTGGATTATATATGCGCCTGCCGCGTCAAGACCCCGACAGCAGCGGCCGAATTGCTTGTCGGCCTGGCCTGCGAGGAATTGGAGGCACTTCGCTCGCTCGGGGCTTCATTGCTCCAGACCGCAACAGACATCATCGGAGGTTCGCGCCAACAGCTTGCCTACATCAGCGGCCAGTTGCCCACAGCTCCGCTTCGCGCGCTTCAGAACGCCGAACGCAGGCTTGACAACGCAGCTATGAATCTGAGCCGCACAGCCGATAACGGAATGATGCCGCTAAGGGCGCGACTTGACCGGATTGCCGATGCCCTGAAATCATCCTCCGCAAACCGCCTCACGCTCGCAATCCAGTCGCTCAACGCATCAGACTCGCTGCTGAAAGCATTGTCGCCCCAGGCGGTACTTTCACGAGGATTTTCCATCACGCGCATTGACGGCAAAGCCGTGACCGACGCAGCCTCCGTTGCTCCGGGCGCGGTGATCACCACGACCCTCGCATCAGGCACCCTGACGTCAACAGTCAGTTAACAGGCTCAGCTCGCTGACATAGGGCGATGGTTGCGCAAGCCCCGTCGCATAAACCTCGCGATTAACGAAGAATCGGAAAAGTTCATTCACTTACTCGCCATAAGTGAACAAACCGCTAAATTTGAGGGTTCTTTTCCTGAAAAAATCGCTTCAATTTGTTAATAACCATCATATTCACACTTAAATCGACAACAAAACCGGCAATAAGCAAATGAACAAGTATAAAATTTGGAAGTTTTTTTGTAACTTTGCGGAAAATTTTTGACTTTTTTTTATGGCTACACCGGTAAATGAACTCAGTTATGCACAAGCGGTTGGCGAGCTGGAGCAAATTCTCGCTCTGATGCAAAGCGACCGTTGTGATATCGATAAGCTTTCGGCAATGACCCGTCGCGCCACGGAACTCCTGACGGAGTGTCGCGCGCGTCTGACGGCGACAGACCAGGAACTCAGAACAATTCTTTCACAACTCGAAAATAACCAATGAAACAACTGCTTATCTGCCTGCTGACACTCCTACCCGCGAGTCTCAGCGCACAGCTGCTTGATCCCGTTACCTGGACAGCGGATTTTACCGCTGAAGGCGACAGTGCAACCCTGACCCTTAGGGCTACTATTGACGAGGGTTGGCATCTCTACGCAACAGAATTGCCCGCCGAGCTGACAGACGGCCCCGACCCGACGTCGGTTTCATACTCTACTCTCACCGGCCTTGAGGCAGTTGGCGGACTCGTTCCGTCCGACTCTCCCATCAAGGTTTTCGACGCAATCTATGAGTCAGACCTTCTCTATTGGGAGAAAACAGTCACTTTGGTTCAGCGGTTCGCCATTACCGATACGGACTATTCGATTGCCGGCACGATTGATTTCATGGCCTGCAACGAACAGAACTGCATTCCGCCCTCTTCGTTTGATTTTTCATTCGGCAAGGCGGCTGAAACTGTCACGGCCGGAGCGCCTGTTGCAGCCGCGACGTTCGACCCGACAACTCAACAGTGGTGGCAGCCGGTCAACAACGAGGATGAAGCCTCTGACATTGAGGGGGCTTCACTCTGGCGCATTTTTCTCTGGGGGTTTCTCGGCGGACTGATTGCACTGATAACGCCGTGTGTCTGGCCGATGATTCCCTTGACGGTCAGCTTTTTTCTCAAAAAAAACAGTTCCCGCGGAAAATCTGTCCGCGAGGCCTGCATTTATGGTGCGTCAATCATTGTAATTTACCTGGTTCTGGGTTTGCTTGTCACTCTGCTGTTTGGCGCGAGCAAGCTCAATGATCTCAGCACAAATGCGGTTTTCAATCTGATTTTCTTTGCCCTGCTCGTTGTATTCGCCATTTCGTTTTTTGGAGCGTTTGACATTAAACTCCCCTCGAAATGGAGCAACTCGATGGACTCGAAGGCAGAAAACGCTACGGGCCTGCTGAGTATTTTCTTCATGGCGTTTACGCTGGCTCTGGTTTCGTTCAGCTGCACCGGCCCCATTATCGGCACTCTGCTTGTCGAAGCCGCGACCATGGGTAACATTGTCGGCCCGGCCGTCGGCATGGGAGCATTCGCGCTTGCGCTGGCTATTCCGTTTGCTCTGTTTGCCATGTTCCCCTCAATGTTGAAAGAGATGCCCCGCTCGGGCGGCTGGCTCAACTCGGTGAAGGTAGTGCTTGGCTTCCTTGAGCTTGCCCTCTCGCTGAAGTTCCTTTCAGTTGCCGACCTTGCCTATGGCTGGCACATTCTTGACCGCGAGGTGTTCGTTGCCCTCTGGATTATCATCTTTGCCATGCTCGGCTTCTACCTGCTTGGCAAGATTAACTTCCCGCACGACACGCCCTCACAGACGACCGGCGTCGGCCGTTTCTTCATGGCGCTCATTTCGCTGAGTTTCAGTGTCTATCTCCTGCCGGGACTCTGGGGCGCACCGCTCAAGGCAGTCAGTGCGTTCGTTCCGCCGCTGTTCACTCAAGACTTCAATCTTTACACTCAGGGCGAATTCCGCACCTTCCATGACTATGACGAGGGCATGCGCTATGCAGCCGAAAACAACATGCCCGTGCTGATGGACTTCAGCGGCTACGGCTGCGTGAATTGCCGCAAGATGGAAGGCGCCGTATTCGATACGGATGAGATTTCGTCTCTGCTCGGCCAGAATTTCGTTGTCATCGAACTGATGGTCGACGACAAGCAGCCCCTTGCGTTCCCCTTCACGGTTGAGGAGAACGGCAAGCAAGTGACAATCACTACTGTCGGCGAAAAGTGGAGCTTCCTCCAGCGCCATAAGTTCTCGGCCAATTCGCAGCCTTACTACATGGTGCTTGACAATAACGGCGACGCTCTCTCCGGCTCTTACAGCTATGACGAAGACATTCCCAAATTCAAAAAGTATCTGACCGACGCACTCGAAGCCTATCAGCAATGATTTACGAAGAAAGAACCACGCGTCACGAGCGCGTAATCGACGCCGCACACCAGATGATGAACGCTGCGCGTACCGCTCCTAAAGCCAAGGGGGTTGACTTGATTGAATGTGCCGTCGTTGACGGCGACGAACTCAAAGCGGTCAGCGCCCACCTTCAGCAGATGGGCGAGAGCCTTGGCCGAGGCGGACTGCTGCGCGACGCTGCCAATATTCTCATGGGCGAGTGCATTGTGCTGATCGGCACGCGCACTGAGACCATGGGGCTTAACTGCGGCCACTGCGGCTATCCACTATGCTCGGAAAAACCTGATAATGTTCCCTGCGCATTCAATATGATTGATGTCGGCATTGCAATCGGCTCGGCCTGCGCGACTTCCGCCGACCTGCGGATGGACACACGCGTCATGTACTCCGCCGGGTTGGCCGCCCAGCAGATGGGCCTTCTGCCCGGTTGCACCGGAGTACAGGCAATTGCCGTAAGCTGTGCCAGCAAATCACCTTATTTTGACCGTGTACGCCCTAAGCCACAGTAAACGAAAAGAAATCCAGGCCCTGGATTCAGCCAAGGGCCGACGCCAATTGGGTGCCTTCCTGGCGGAGGGTACCCGTTGCGTATTGGAGTGTCTGCCTCTTTTTTCAATCCGCGAGATCTTCGCTACTCCGTCGTGGCTATCCGACCATCCCGAAATTGACGCGACTCCGGTCGAGCAGAAAGAGATTGACCGCATCTCCCGGCAGCAGAATCCGCAGGGAGTCCTGGCCGTGCTGAATCTGCCGGAAGAGACCCCGTTCATTCCCGACGGCAAAATCTCAATTGCTCTCGACGCCGTTCAGGATCCCGGCAATCTCGGTACAATCATACGCCTGGCCGACTGGTTCGGCATTACGGACATCATTGCCGGACAAGGCACGGCCGACGCGTTCGCACCTAAAGTTGTCCAGGCAACGATGGGTGCGCTCGGGCGCGTCAGAATCCATCGTGTCGAGAATCTTGCGGAAACACTTAGTTCCATCCCGGATCAGCCGATAATCGGCACTTTCCTTGACGGGGCAGACCTGTATTGTTCGGACATCACGTTGAAACCCGCTCCCATCATTGTTATGGGCAATGAAGGCAACGGCATTTCGCCGGAAGTTGAAAAAAACTGCTCATGCCGCATAAAGATTCCATCGTTTCCTCCCGGACGCCAAACAGTTGAGTCGCTCAACGTCGCAATGGCCACCGGAATCATCGTTTCGGAGCTTTCCAGAAGAATTTATGGGTAAAAAGCAATATAAATCCGCATGGTTCTGTAGCAATTGCGGCAATGAATCGGCAAAATGGGAAGGCCGTTGTCCGGCCTGTGGCGAATGGAACACCATGGTAGAAGAAAAAGTTCCGGCCTCGACCGCAACCAAAGGCCCGCGCGGCACCCTACGCCTGACCGCAGGCGAGATTTCCCGGCCTCAGAAGGTCAGTGAAATCACGGCTGAGCAGGAACAGCGCATCCCCCTTCCGAGCGCAGAGCTGAACAGAGTGCTTGGAGGCGGACTGGTTCCGGGTTCGATGGTTCTCGTCGGCGGCGAGCCTGGAATCGGCAAGTCAACCCTCGTTTTGCAAAACATACTGAGCATCAGAAAGCGAACAGTCCTGTATGTCAGCGGCGAAGAAAGCGCCATGCAGCTTCGCATGCGAGCCGACCGAATCGGACGCATCAGCGATGCCTGCTATATTGTCACCGAGACATCGCTTGACAATATTTTCACTCACATCGAGAACCTGCAGCCCGGCCTGGTCATTATCGACTCAATCCAGACAATTGCCGACCCGGCACTCGAATCATCGGCAGGCTCGGTCAGCCAGGTCCGCGAGTGTGCCGCCCGATTGCTGGGCTATGCCAAACAGAGCAATGTGCCGGTTATCCTTATCGGCCACATCACCAAAGAAGGGAGCATAGCAGGCCCGAAGGTTCTTGAGCATATCGTTGACGCGGTTCTCCGCTTTGAGGGTGACACCCACAACATGTTCCGAATTCTGCGTGCCATAAAGAACCGCTTTGGCTCGACGTCGGAAATAGGCATCTATGAAATGTGTCAACGCGGACTTCGCGAAGTCACGAATCCGGCCGAAATGCTTCTGGGCAACTCTGACAATGAACTTTCCGGCTCGGCAATCGGCGTCACCATGGAAGGCGCCCGCCCGTTCCTCATTGAGGCGCAAGCCCTTGTATCCACGGCCGCTTACGGCACCCCACAGCGCTCCGTGACCGGTTTTGACTCGAAAAGAATGAACATGCTGCTCGCCGTTCTGGAAAAGCGCGTAGGCTTCAAACTTGCCCAAAAAGATGTTTTTCTCAATATTGCAGGCGGAATGAAAGTCAACGATCCGGCAATGGACCTCGCGGTCATCTGCGCGATATTGTCAAGCAATGTCGACATGGTTGTTCCGCGAACAATGTGTCTTACCGGTGAAGTCGGCCTCAGCGGCGAGTTGCGTCCTGTCAGCCGAATTGAACAGCGAATATCCGAAGCCGAAAAGCTCGGAATGGAAACAATCATAATTCCAAAGAATAATCTGAAAGGCATTGACACGTCAAAAATGAAAATCCGGATAGCCGAGGTTTCAAAAGTCGAGGAAGCCTTTCGCACACTTTTTTCCTGATTGATTTTTACATGAAAATTGGAGATACTGTCAGATTCCTTAATGATATAGGCGGCGGCAAGGTTACCCGCATTGAGGGCAAAACCGCCTACGTTGTCGACGCCGACGGCTTTGAGACACCGGTGTTGCAGACCCAATGTGTAGTGGTTCCATCCGCGGAACCGGACAAACACGCGCCTAAAACGGTTGAGCCGGTCCAGAAGCCGTCGCCTCATATAGCTCCGGTCGCCAAACCGCATACGACCCCGAAATTCGCCGCCGGCGTGCCGCAGCAGGCACCCGGGTTTAACGTCAGCCTGCTGTTTGAACCGCAGGACATCAAACGACTGTCACAAACAAAGTTTGACCTATATCTTGTCAACGACACGAACTATACGCTCCATTATGCCGTCAACTCACGCGACCGTCTGGACTCGGAATGGAGCCTTGTTGCGGCCGGCATAGCCGAACCGTGTACACAAGAGTTTCTCGGCGAAGTCATGCCGACTGACCTCAACCGGTTTGAGAACATCGCAGTCCAGCTGATTGCCATTAAGACCGTCTCTTCGTTCGAACTGATGCCCCCAATGGGCATGGAAAGCAGATTTGACGTGACGCGCCTGGCAAAACTCCACTGCTTCACGCCAACGGCCTATTCCCCCACCCCGGTGATGACAATTCCCGTGGTCACCAATGGCAAACTGATTCGCCCTGTTGACTATGATCGGCTGACGGTTCAGGCCGAAACGCAAACCGACGACCGTAACCTTAAAAACCGTCAGGGAGACAAAAAACACAAAGACGGGCCGGAAGTGATTGACCTGCATGCCCACGAGCTGCTCGACTCAACCGCCGGCATGCAACCCGCCGAAATCTTGGCCTACCAACTTGATGTTTTCGAAAAAAAAATGAAAGAAGCATCAAAAAAGCCAGGAACAACTCTGATTTTCATCCATGGCAAAGGCGAGGGCGTTCTCCGCAAGGCAATACTTGACCGTCTGCGCCACAAATGGCCTCACTGCAACGCTCAGGACGCCTCTTTTCTTGAATATGGCTTCGGCGCCACTCAGATAAAGGTTTACAGATGATTCACTGCTTTTCAGGGATGGGCAATTCCGCAGCGGTTGCCACACGGCTTGAACTCGTGCTTCCGCGCGATTTTGCCGACGACATCTGGGTTTGTCCGGTCTACTCGTGGGGCATCCCGCCCGTACTTGTACGCCACATCGAAACCCTTGACCTCAGCGACCGAACTTGTCATCTTGTATGCACCTGTGGCGATGACACCGGCAATATCGACATTCAATGGCGAAAACTTATTGAATCGCGCGGAGGCGAAGTCGGCTCCATATTCTCCGTCAGAATGCCCAACACGTTTGTGTGTTTTCCGTTCATGAACGTAGACTCGCGCGAGGTTACCGAAAAGAAACTGAGCGAAGCGGCAGACAGAGTTGACGCTATCGCTGCAAAGATTTTATCCGGTAACCGAGAGACAGACATCCGACGCGGTTGGCTGCCGGGCCTGAAATCAGGAGTAATCTACCCTCAGTTTTTCCGCTATGGAATGCACGCCGAAAAGTTCCATCATACAGTTTCGTGTACCGGATGCGGACGATGCATCAACCTCTGTCCCCAAAAAAACATTGCGCGCGGCGCAGATGGCTTGCCGGAATGGGGCGCCGATTGCGCCTTCTGTCTGCGCTGTTACCACGCATGCAGCACCCATTCGGTGGCTTACGGCCGAATTACCGCGAAAAAAGGCCAATACCTGCACCCTGATTTTCAATGGCTTATAAAAAAGTTTAAAAAATTATAGCAAAAAATTTGGTCAGTTCGCAAAAAGTGCCTAACTTTGCAATCGCAAAACCAACAATAACACTTGCGAAAATAGCTCAGTTGGTAGAGCACAACCTTGCCAAGGTTGGGGTCGCGGGT
>CAMWNI010000029.1 GCA_947175545.1 uncultured Porphyromonadaceae bacterium | reverse complement strand
AGTTCGGTAGTACATAGTGGAGTTGGGGGGATTTGAACCCCCGTCCAAACGTGGAACTGATGAGTTTTCTACATGCTTATTCCTGAATTGGTTTTCGAGTTGCGACAGGGTCAGGACGCCCAATCGCAGCCTTAGCCTCTTGATTTTCGGATTGCTCGCGAGGCTCGGTCAATCCTATACCCGATTTTGCTGCACCGCCATGTCGAGGAGTCTCGGGTCCAGGACTCTCGGGCGATGTCTCGTCCTCGTAACTGTTACGCGGATAAAGCTGATCTACTATACTTCAATCAAGCAGCGAGAGCGTAGTTGTTTTCGCCATTTGAATTTTCGATGTCTCAGATTAAAGAGCGTAGCCATCATTGCTCTGCATGCTTGCTGACCACTTCTACACGCTGTCAAAACCGGTCAACCCCATTCTCTTAGTGGTAGAATGCAAAGTTAGGACTATTTTGCTAATAAAGCAATAAATGAGGGGTTAAATTGTGTTAAATAGAGAAAGATTGAAAAAAGTTGCGAAAAAATTTGGTAGGTAACAAAAAAGTGCCTAACTTTGCATCGCTTTTAAGGCACAGCGGGGTGTAGCTCAGCCCGGTTAGAGTACGCGTCTGGGGGGCGTGTGGTCGCAAGTTCGAATCTTGTCACCCCGACCAAGCGAAAGCCTTAAGCCTTCACCGATTTCGTTAAAAGCGGAGTCGGTGAATTTTTTTCAGGCATGAACTTTTTTGCAGTTGGGTATGTTTTATTTCTGAAATGAAAAAACATTCCCATTGTTTCATACCGTAAAGTTAACTATATTTGCAGGTATTTTAACAACTGGATATTTACATTGACCCAAAAACATTCTAAACTCAACTGTTATGAAAAAACTGAAAGGAACAAAAACCGAAGAGTGTCTGAGACTGGCCTATGCCGGTGAATCACAGGCAAGTATCAAATATTCCTTCTACGCCAAGAAGGCTCAGAAGGACGGTTACCAGCAGATTGGTGCCATTTTTACTGAAACTGCCCATAACGAGCATACCCATGCTAAAATCTGGTTTAAGTTGCTTCACGGCGGCGACATTCCTACGACAACTGAAAATCTGGCCGACGCAGCCGCCGGAGAAGAATATGAATGGGCGGACATGTATGTCGAATTTGCCCGTGTTGCTCGCGAAGAGGGCTTTGAGGATATTGCCCGAAAGTTCGAGCAGGTTGGCGCGATTGAACGTGAACATATGGAGCGTTACCGCACTCTGTTGAAGAATATCGAGGATGGTCTCGTTTTCTCGCGCGATGGTGACCGCATGTGGATGTGCCGTGAATGTGGACATATTCATGTTGGCAAGTCTGCTCCAAAAATTTGCCCCGTTTGCTCTCATCCTGAGGCTTATTTTGAACTTCGCCCCGATAACTATTAATAAAGTCAAAAAATCCGGGATCTATATATTAATGGCTGCCGTTCCAAGAAACTGGCAGCCATTAATTGCTAAAGTTGAAGTCGTTCGCCATCGACCGGAACGGTTATTTTTCCGCTGAAAAATTCTTTTGCCTCGGCCCGGTAGGCGTCCGGTTTGTCTGGCGTCCGGTCTTCGCTATGGACCAACACCAGGTTGCCGACATTGATCCCTTCCGCTATTTCGGCGACATCTCTGACCGTCCAGTGATGTTTCTCGTAGGGTTTGTAAATCTTGCGGTCAGCATATCGGCAGAAGGCGCCACAGATGAGTACGTCTGCTCCTTTGGCTTCATGCATATTCAATCTTGTCAGGGCTTCATCGCCCAGTGCAACGATGGTCTTCCCATCGTCAAGCCGCATTTTCATTCCTGCCTGGCTGACGTTTTCCGAGCCGACGTCGAAAAAACTAACCTCCGCGTCGCCTATCTGATAGTGTGAGCCAGTGTCTGCCGGTCGGAGAACCATGATTTCCTGAAGGACATTGAAGTACGATTCAAGAAAAGTCAGTCGGCATATTTCCGTCAATGCGTGCGACGTCTCTTGGTTGGCATATATATATAAGGAGCCTTCATAAAGTCCTTGCATGCGAAGATGGACAATCTTTCTCATCAGCCAGACGACTCCGAAAATATGGTCAGTGTGCGAATGAGTGACAAAAACATGGTGAATCTCTGTTGGCATGATTCCGGCCTGTTCCAATGTCCGGAAGATGCCGTTGCCGCCTCCGCCGTCGGTTAGCCACAGAAGTCCGGGCGTCCGGATTGCGAAGCAGGCGTTATAACTATGAGTCGGAAACGCACTTCCGGTTCCAAGCATGATTATTTCCGTATTCATAGTGCAAAGTTACGTAAACTTTACTAACTTTGCGGTGTTTTAGCCGATTAATCAATAATAAAACAGAAATATGAAGAAATTGAAAACAATTGTTTGCGCACTTGTCGCATTGGGAACAACCGCTTGTGGCGGAGAGAAAAAACAGGTTTCTCAGGATCGGCCTGAGTCTGACAAAAAGATTCTGGTGACCTATTTTTCTGCAACAGGAACCACCAAGGATGTTGCAGAGCGCATTGCCGAGGCCGTTAGTGCTGATATTGTCGAGATTGCTCCTGTTGAAGCTTACACGGAGGCAGATCTTGACTGGCATGATAAGACATCGCGCAGCTCTGTCGAGATGAAGGATGAAACCTCCCGCCCGGCCATCAGAGAGATGGATGTAAATCCGGCCGACTATGATGTTATTTTTGTCGGATTCCCAATATGGTGGGATCTTGCTCCCCGTCAGGTAAACACCTTCATTGAGGCAAACTCGCTTGAAGGCCGGACCATCGTGCCGTTTGCCACCTCAGGCGGTTCGACAATTGAAAACAGCGTCAAGGACCTTCGTCGCCTATATCCGTCGTTGACGATTACCGACGGTCGTCTGCTCAACAACGAGTCGAATCAGGCGATTTCCGACTGGGTTCTTTCTGAGATTTAACACCCCGGTCGAATTCTCTTTTAACAGCACCGGTGACTGTCAGACGACGTCATCGGGGCTGTTTTTTGTTATCCCTTGGTTGCGTAGACGAAAAACCGTAACTTTGCGGTCGAATATGGAGACATTTAGAGATACGATAGGCAGACGGATACATGCGTGCGATATCCGGCGGTTAAGCCGCGCCTGTGACGGGGATGTTGACGATAAGAAAAAAGCAGCCCTTCTAACCTTGGCGCATGATTCCGACCCTCGGACGGCTTACAATGCTCTGTGGGTTCTGTCTCAAATGCGTCGGACCAACCGCAAATGGCTGCAAATTCATCGCGACGAATTGATTGACCTGTTGTTGGCAACAAATCATGTCGGTAAGCAGCGATTGCTCCTGACATTACTGGAGTTTATCCCGATTACGGAATCGGATTTGCGAACTGATTATCTTGATTTTTGCCTCTCGCGGATTAATTCGCTTGACCCGTGTGCAATACGCGCTCTGAGTCTTAAACAAGCCTATGCTCAATGCCGTTTTTTTCCGGAATTGATGAACGAGTTGCTGCTCCATGTCGACATGATGACATCTGCGGAGTTGCCTCAGGGATTGAAATCAACTCTGCGCATTATTCGGCGCCGAATGGCCCGAGTCAAATAAACAAATGGGTTAGCAGAAGCAGTGCGGAGGTCAGAAGTAGTGTCATGGCGGTTATCGCGAGCAGTTTGGTTGAGTCTGTCGGTCGCATCCCCTTATTGAGCAGATAGCTTCCGGCAAAACCCAGCGCGGCAGGTAGCAGCGGCAGGAATCCCCAGACGTCAAGTCCGCCACCAATCCAGAGGCATGCGGCCGCAAGTTGTCCCATCGCGCAATAGAGCAGCGCAGAGCCTTGCGGACCGATAGTGGTTGAAAGAGTGTGTTTGCCGGTGGCTGTGTCTGAAGCAATGTCGCGGTAATTATTGACCAGAATTACCATCGCTCCCATCAGTCCGATACCAACGGAATTAATCAATACCCATAGCGGAATTGTCAGCGTTTGCAGGTAGTAAGTCAGGCAGACGGGGATAACGCCGAAAAACAGAACGACGGCGACTTCTCCAAGCCGATGACGCGAAAGCGGGTAGGGGCCTGCCGAATATGCAAGCGCGCCTAACGCAATCGCAATTCCCGCCGGCAATAGCCACCAGCCTCCGCGAATAAGCGTCAGCAGGCCGACGGCACACGCGGCTGCAAGTGTGCATGCGGTTGCGCAGAGCATTTTGCGGGCCGGGATTGCTCCGCGGGTTGGACCGACGCGATTTTCGTCATCAATGCCGTCGCGATAGTCAAAATATTCATTGGCAAAATTCGACGCAACTTGCGCCAGAACGGCAAAAACGATGCAAATCGTGGCCCAGAGCCAGTTAATCCGCGCGTCTACAGCCGTCAGGCCAAGGGCGCAGATTACGCCCCCAAGCGAAACCGGCAGGGTTCTCAGGCGCATAGCTTCAATCCAGGGTGATTTCATTCCGTTTTTCTTGATGCGTTATTTATTTCAGGTTTGCTCTGACGCGGTTAAGATAACTCTTCATTCCGTCCGAATCCTTAGCTTCAATCAGCTTTTCGAGTTCCGAGAGCTGAGCGCGGATTTTTGAAAGCTGTTCGGTTGTGTGCGGATTGAAAAGAATCTCCGTCAGCAAATAGTCATCCTCACTCATCAGCCCTCTCGCAATGTCAAGATGGCGCTTGAAGGTCGTGCCGGGAGCAGACTGATGTTTCATCACTCCGGCAAACACCAGTGTTGATGCAAATGGAATTGACAGCGAGTAAGCAACGGTTTCATCATGTTCGGCAAATGTGAATTCCTCGACATGAAGGTGAAGGTCCGAGTAGAGTTGTTTGAAAAATGCTCGCCCGAGTCCGTCGCCCTCTTTTATAATAATTGCATTTTCATTACTGAGATTGCTCAGCGAAGCAAACGTCGGTCCGAACATAGGGTGCGAGCTGACAAACGGATGTCCGCAATTCTCGTAAAACTCCGGCAGTCCGGTTTTGACCGACGCAATGTCGCTTAGCAGACAGCGTTCCGGCAAATAAGCCATCACTTGGCGGAACGCCTCAATCGTGTAGCGGACAGTTGCGCAATTGAGAACCATGTCGGGGGCAAATTCCTGAACCTCGTCCATTGTCGAAAAGCGCCGGCAGTTAAACGTGAAACGCATGCGTTTCGGGTCAGTGTCCAAAATAGCCACGTCATGCTCAAACGAAAGCAAATCACAGAAAAATGAACCCATTTTCCCGGCTCCTAAGATCAGAATCTTCATCGTGCGTTCAGAACTTCGATTTGTTGTCGCACGGATTCTTCGTGGATAGCCTGAAGTATCGTTTTCATGAAATCGCCGTCCATATCCATCTCCTTGGCGGAATTCACACGTGTTTGTATGATTTCGTCGTGGCGGTTCATTTGAAGCACGGGCATACGGTGTTCTTTCTTGAACTGACCGATTTCGCGGCAAACCCTCATGCGTTTTGCCAAAAGTTCAACCAGTTCTGAATCAAGTTCGTCAATCTGGCGTCGAAGCGAGTCCAACCCCTCGGTTGTTCCCTGCGGACGGCGCAGCACGAGCTGCGACAGGATGTAATTGAGAACTTCCGGTGTAACCTGCTGGGCCTTATCGGAAAGGGCGCAGTCAGGGTCACAGTGGCTCTCAATAATCAGGCCGTCAAACCCCATGTCAAGAGCCTGTTGGCTCAGGGGAGACACAAGCTCGCGCTTGCCGCCGATGTGGCTGGGATCGCAGATAATCGGCAACTGAGGGAAGCGGCGGCGAAGTTCAATCGGGATATGCCATTGCGGCATATTCCGGTAAAGGTGTTTGCCATAGGCGGAAAAACCGCGGTGAATCGCTCCAAGACGGCGCAGTCCGGCATTGTGCAGGCGCTCAAGCGCACCGACCCAAAGTTCCAGATCCGGGTTGACCGGGTTCTTGACCATAACGGGTACGTCTTGGGCGTTCAGTTCGGCCAGCGTGTCGGCAATTTCCTGCATTGCAAACGGATTAGCACTCGTTCGCGCGCCAATCCAAATGATGTCAATTCCGGCTTTAAGGGCGTCAATGACATGCTGGCGGGTGGCAACTTCGGTCGCTGTCAACATTCCGTAGAGTTCCTTGGCTTTAAGGAGCCACGGCAGTCCTGCGGAGCCGACTCCTTCGAAGCCTCCGGGTTTGGTGCGTGGTTTCCAGATACCTGCACGCAAAATGCGGATACCGTTCGATGCAAGTCCGGCTGCTGTCTGAAGCACTTGTTCTTCAGATTCCGCCGAGCAGGGGCCGGCAATTATTATAGGTTCGCCCGGAGCGATAATCTCCGTCAGCGGTTTAAGGTCAGATAAGGCCATTTGGAATATTATATGGTTTTAGGGTTAATAATCTGATGTTTATTCTTCGTCAATATCAGAATAGTCCTGATAAAGAAAGTCATTGTAAGGGAATCTGGCAAGATGTATTTCCTTAGCATCATTGTAAATCATCTGCTTCAGTTCGTCAATGTTGATTTGTTTCTTGGCAGAAATGAAAACACACTTGCCGTTCAATTTCGACATCCATGTCTCCTCCAGCTCTTTCAGCGAAATATTTTCGCGCGTACGCGGCGTAAGGTCGTTTTCATCCTTAGGAGTGAACGTAAACGCGTCAATCTTGTTGAAAACCATGATCATAGGTTTCTCTGCTGCGCCACACACCTCATGAAGAGTCTTGTTGACAACCTGAATCTGCTCCTCGAAGTTCGGATGAGAAATGTCAACTACATGTAGCAGTATGTCTGCGTCACGAACCTCGTCCAGCGTACTCTTAAATGAATCGACAAGATGCGTTGGCAGTTTGCGGATGAATCCAACCGTGTCTGTCAGTAGGAAGGGCAGATTGTCAATAATGACTTTGCGTACGGTAGTGTCAAGCGTCGCAAATAGTTTATTTTCCGCAAAAACCTCACTTTTGCTCAGAACGTTCATCAACGTTGACTTTCCTGCATTTGTGTAGCCGACAAGAGCTACTCGCGTCAGTTTGCCGCGGTTTTTTCGCTGGATGTTTTTCTGCTTGTCAATGCTCTCAAGTTCTTTTTTCAGGCGCGAAATGCGGTCAAGAATGATTCGCCGATCGGTCTCAATCTGAGTTTCACCCGGGCCGCGCATGCCAATGCCGCCTCGCTGACGTTCAAGGTGAGTCCACATTCGTGTCAGACGCGGAAGCAAGTACTGATACTGGGCCAGTTCTACCTGAGTCTTGGCCGTTGCAGTCTGGGCGCGTTTGGCGAAAATGTCGAGAATCAGAGTTGTGCGGTCAAGAATCTTAACTTGCAGTTCCCGTTCGATATTGCTGACCTGCTTGGTCGACAGGTCATCATCGAAAATGACCATGCCGATTTCGTTTTCCTCAACGTACGACCTGATTTCTTCAAGCTTGCCCTTGCCGACGAATGTGCGCGGGTTGGGCCAGTCAACTTTCTGAGTAAACACTTTGACGGTTTCCGCACCGGCCGTATCGGCGAGAAAAGCAAGTTCGTCGAGATATTCAAGAGCCTTCGGCTCCGGCTGTTGTGGAGTGATGAGGCCGACAAGAACGGCTCGCTCGTTCATCTCCTTCTGTATAATCAAATCTTTCATAATCTGTAAATATAACGCTTGCCCGCGAGAAAATCCCTTTCACGCTACCCAAAAATGGCCTTTCTGAAATGATCAGGACTTGTTGGTCTGTTGTGACGGAGACTTCATTTTGAGTTTAAGGGTGTCAAACCCTTTGCCATAAACGCCGTTGACGTTGGCCTGAGTGATGAGAGCGTCATTGTCGATACTCTTGACGATTCGGTAAATGGTCACCGACTCGATTTTCCGACACATTACGAGCAGCATCTTCACCTCCTGCTTCGAATACCATCCCATGCCGTTAAGAACCGTACATCCGCGATTGGCGTCATTGTTGATTGCAGTTGCGATTTCTTCCCATTTCGGAGAGAAAATCGTGAACTGAACCGCCTGGCGGTTGGAATTGATAATCAGGTCACACATATAGCCGGTCATGACTGTTACAAGCATACCGTAGACAATCTCGCCAATTGAATAGCCAAGAACGAAATAGGCTGAACCGACAATGAAGAAATCACAGACCATCATCGTGCGCCCGATTGTAGCATTGCTTCTTTTGCTGACCATGGCGGCAACAATGTCAGTGCCGCCTGACGAGCCGTTGTGGATGAATACCGTTCCGATACCGATGCCCATAATGGCCGCTCCGAGAATAAGTGACAGAGTGTGGTCATCAGGCAGTATATTCATCGTCGAGAAGACCGGTTGAAAGAAGTAAATCAGGACCGAAAGCACCGTCATGCCAAACAGTGTGCGGATAACAAACGTGCGGTCAACAATCCGGACGGCCATTGCAAGTAGGATAAAGTTCACCGCATACATAGTAATACCAACCGGAATCGCAAACGGAAAATGCCCGGCTTCTGTCATGCGCTGTGTTGCGAAGTAAACAACGGAACCGAGTCCCGCCATTCCACCCATAACTACCTTTTGAGGAAGAATCAGTGCTGTAAACCCGAAGGCGTATAGAGCTAATCCAAGAATGATGAACAGATAGTCGCGGGTGTCCATCCATGTGATTTTGTTGAATTTGGGCATTTTTGTGGTGGTATTTTTATTGGTTAATTTTTCTGCGAAGTTACGCACTTTTTCCCAATTTTTGGCTTAATCCAATAATTTTTTCATCCTTTTTAATTAAATTTGCACCTGTTATGGAAAATGAACTCAAAGAAATACTGGAACAATTGAAATCCTTGACCGCCCGAGTCGAGGCTTTGATTGGTGCTTGTGAGGCTGACGGCCCGGAGTGTTCGCCGACACTGCAGCCCGTTCCCGCAGTCTCTCCTGCTGACGAATCGAATAGCGTCGAGGTTGAAGTCTCCGAGGCTGTCCCCTCTGCAATCAGTTTTACCCTCAATGACCGTTTCCGCTTCCAGCGCGTGATTTTTGGCAATTCGGCTGAGCGCATGGCTAATGCGATGACTGCGATTGGCGCAATGACTACTGCCGACGAGGTATACACTTATCTGACTAACGTTCTTGATCAGGACGTCAGCAATCCTGACGTTGATGATTTCTTCCGTATTGTAACGCTGCGTTTCGCTGACCATAAACCTCTGATTCTTTAATTATTTATGGCTGGCAAGCTTTACGTCGTACCGACTCCTGTCGGCAATATGGAAGACATGACGCCGCGAGCTGTGCGTGTCCTGAAGGAGGCTGACCTTATTCTCGCCGAGGATACGCGGACAAGCGCTCCGTTGCTCAAACGCTTTGAGATTATGACCCCGATGGCGTCTCACCATAAGTTCAACGAGCATGCCACGGTCAATTCTCTGGCAGACCGCATTGCCGCGGGCGAGACCGTAGCCTTGATTTCCGATGCCGGAACACCTGGGATTTCGGATCCTGGATTCATGTTGTCGCGCCGTTGTCGAGAACTGGACATAGAAGTAGAGACTCTTCCCGGACCGACGGCTTTGATTCCGGCCCTTGTGAACTCCGGTCTGCCGATTGACCGATTTGTGTTCGAAGGCTTTTTGCCGCAGAAAAAAGGACGCAAAACGCGTCTTGACGAGTTGGCGCTGGAGCCGCGCACGTTCGTTATCTACGAAAGCCCCTTGCGTTTGGTCCGCACCTTGCGTGAGTTGGCCGAGGTTTGCGGTGCGGAACGGCCTGCTTCCGTCAGCCGCGAGATTTCAAAACTGCATGATTCAACCGTGCGCGATACGCTGGGTTGTCTGGCTGAGTTTTTTGAAGTGAACCAACCGAGAGGCGAGATTGTTATAGTTGTAAGCGGGCGACCTGAAGCGCCCCGTTCTGTACATCGTAATAAATATAAGGATTCAAACCCAACTGATTGAAACTTGTCATGAAAAAGATTTCATTGGCTGCGGCCCTGATTGCCGCTCTTATGTGTGTAAACTCCTGTGGAAACAAAAAGCTTTCTGAGGAAGAGGCTCGTGAACACCGTCTTGACGACTCCCTGAAGGTCGCGCTTGCGAGTGCCGACTCGCTATTTGCGCTGCTCTATGACGTAACAGCAGGAATGGAGCAGATAACACGGCTGGAAAAACTTGTCGGCACCGAGATTACCGCAGAATCATCAACCGCGCGCGAAAGCATCGTACGCCAGATGGACGCAATCCAGAAGGGACTGATTGAGCGTCGCAAACGGATTAATGAACTCGAAGCTCAGCTTGCTGCCAACAAGAACACTACGGCGGCTGACCGTCAGAAACTTGAGATGCTTCGCTCGCAGATTGACAGTCAGGCTGCAACGGTTGCCTCCTTGCGCAAGCAGCTCGATGACGCCAATATACACATTGCGTCGCTTGAGTCAACCATTGATGACCTGAACAATACAGTTGACACAATCAACGCCGCCCGTCAGCAGACCGAGGCCGAGCTTGAACAGACTGTTGCTGACCTCAACGCGGTTTACTACGTCATTGGTTCTGACAAGGAACTCAAGGACCACAACATTATTGAAGGGGGCGGATTCCTTCGCAAAACAAAGGTTCTTCCCTCGGACTTCGATAAGAATTACATGACGCGTGCCGACCGGCGCACCCTCTCCGTCATTCCGCTTGACTCGAAAAAGGCTAAGGTGATGACTACCCAGCCAACCGACAGCTATCGCATTGACCGTTCTGCCTCCGGGATGTTGTCGCTCGTGATTACGAGTCCGAACGCATTTTGGGCCACTTCGAATATCCTTGTCATTAAAATTGACTAATTGGAATTTAATTCGTAACTTTGCCGCAACGTAAACAACTATAAATCCTTATTTTTATGAAAAGATTGATTATCGCTGCGGCACTTTGTGTCAGTCTGAGCGCTTGCGCTTCAAATCCTCTCGGTTCGCTTCTTGGGGGCGGAAACTCCTCCTCGACCGAGCAGTCAGGTTCAAAAGGCGGCTCTCTCTCTGACATTATTGGCGGAGTGGTCGGCGGATTGCTGACAACAGACAAGGTCGATACGGATAAAATGGTCGGAACATGGAGTTATTCGTCGCCTGCCGTATGCTTTAAGTCAGAGAACTTTCTCCAGAAAGCCGGTGGATCGGCTATTGCCGCAACGCTCGAAGGAAAACTTGCTCCGTACTATAAGACTGCAGGACTGAACAAACTTGTCCTGACAATCAACGAAGATAAATCATTCGTGATGCAGAGCGGCAAGATTACGGTTCGCGGAACTGTTGAGACTGACGGCGAAGGTGAGGTTTACTTCAACTTCAAGGCTCTTGGCACTATTCCGGCTGGAAAGATGAAGGCATACATCACGATGACTGCCGGAAAGCAGATGTCACTGATGTTTGACGTTACGAAGCTCGTTTCAATCATCAAGATGGTTGGTTCTGTCAGCGGTTCAACTGCAATCAAGGGAGTGTCGTCTATTCTTGACAGCTATGACGGCATCTGTGCCGGATTCAAACTGAACAAAAAATAAGATTTGAGGTTTTTAACCGACATACAACGTACTTACGCAAGGTTTACGCTCCATAACGCGGACACCTTGCGTTTGTTTTCACGAGCGCTCGACTGGCTGACGGTTGCAGCCTCTCTGGTTTGTCTGGTTGCCTTGACGCTTTATGCCGGTTTTGATCATTCCGTTGTTCGCTACGCTCATGTCGGACCGTGGCTGAACGCTTGTCTGGGCGTTTTCGCGCTTAATATTCTGTTCAATCTCATTTTGAGGTTCAAGGATACTATGCGCGAGACCAAGCCGCTGAAATGGATTGCTGATGGGATGATTATGGTGACGCTGCTGGTCTCTCTGTTTTCCGAATCTTATGAAACCACAGTCCCTGTTGTGCGTCGGCTTTTGCTGTCACATATCTTCTCGGCCATAATACTCGGCATGTATGCCGCTGTCTATCTCTGTTCGGCTCTGATCAGGTCGCTTGGGCGACGCACGAATCCATCTCTGATTCTTTCGGTCTCGTTCTTGATGGTGATTGGACTCGGATCGCTGTTGCTTATGTTGCCAAAGTGTACCGTTGACGGAATTTCTCCGATTGACGCTCTGTTTGTCAGTACGTCGGCAGTCTGTATCTGCGGGCTGACTTCGGTTGATGTACCGGCAACGTTCACTCCGCTTGGAATTGCGATTATTGCGGTAATGATGCAGGTCGGAGCATTGGGAGTGATGACAATTACGAGTTCGTTCGCTCTCTTTTTCAGCGGCAACGCCTCGATTTATTCTCAACTGATGGTTCGCGATATGTTCTATTCGCGAACAATAAATTCTCTGCTCCCGACTTTGGGATATACGCTGATTTTTACTCTGGTGGTCGAAGCTCTCGGTGCCGTTGCTGTGTATCTCAGCATAACAGGGGTGTTTCCCGGACTGACTTCGGCTCAGGAGTGGGCCATTGCGGGCTTTCACTCCCTTTCCGCTTTCTGTAACGCCGGATTCTCTAACATTCCTGACGGAATGGCTAATCCGGCGTTGATGCGCGGAAATCAGCTTGTCTACCTGGTTATAAGTTTACTGGTAATTGCCGGAGGCATAGGTTTCCCGATTCTTGTAAACACGAAAGACGCCATTGGCGAGCGTTTCAGCCGCCTTTACTCCCGGTTGCTCCATCGCCCTGAGCCTCCGCGCCACCCTCATCTCTACAATATGAACACCCGGGTTGCGTTAATGACTTCAGGCGTGCTGTTTCTGATAACGATGGTCCTCTTCCTGGTTTTCGAATGGAATGGCGCGCTTGCCGGAATGTCACCCTACGCAAAGTTGGTCCAGGGCGTTTTCAATTCAACAACGCCGCGTTCCTCAGGCTTTGTCAGTGTCAACCCGGCGGGGTTCATGCCCGCCACTCTGCTTATGGTCATGTTCATGATGTGGATCGGTGCCGGCTCGCAGTCAACTGCCGGAGGCATTAAGGTGAACACGTTTGCGGCCGCGATGCTCCACCTGCGTGGCGTTGTCAGTGGCAGCCGCTATGTGACCGTTTGCAACCGCCGGATTTCAATGGCGTCACTCTCGCGCGCGCAGGCCGTAATCTGGCTGTCAATACTCAGTTTTGTCCTCTTTGCCGGCTCTATGTTGCTGCTCGCGCCCGAAGTTCCAACGCGCGCGTTGCTTTTCGAGACGCTTTCGGCTCTCTTTACTGTCGGTTCTTCTCTTGGCGTGACGGCGGCTTTGCCGATAGGAGCAAAAGGCCTTCTCTGTGTCGCAATGTTCGTTGGTCGCGTCGGTCTGCTTTCGCTTCTTATGGGGCTTGTCCGCCAGAGCGGTAATCCGCCCGTGACTCTTCCTGAAGACAATCTAATTATCACTTGATTAACTTTCCCCATCCTTTCATATGCGCTATCTGATTATCGGACTCGGCATCTACGGCTCGAATCTTGCCAAGGACCTTACGGCCATGGGCCATGAAGTTATCGGGGCCGACCGTTCGGCCATCATCGTTGATTCAATCAAGGAATATATCTCGACTGCCTATATTGTCGATTCAACTGACGAAGGAGCGCTCGGTGGACTCCCGCTGCTCGGAGTGGACCTTGTTATTGTTGCCATAGGCGAAAACTTCGGTGCATCGATTAAAACCGTCGCATTGCTGAAAAAATTCGGAGTGAAGCATATCTACGCCCGTGCGGCCGATGATCTCCACTATTCTATTCTGGAAGGTCTTCAGATTGACCGCATAATTACTCCTGAGCAGCGCGCCGCGCGCGATCTTTCAATGGAGATGGCCTTGGGCCATCAGGCCCAGGTGCTTGCTGTCGCTCCGGACTATTATGCAATCCGTTTCGGTGTGCCTGACATGTATGTCGGGACTCTCTATTCGCGTTTGCAGTTGATGAAGGATTATGACTTGAAGTTGATTTGTGCCTGTCGGCCCGTTCGGCGCCGGAATCTGCTCGGAATTGAGTCGACCCGGCTTGAACCCCTTAATCTTGACGAATCTGATTTGAAGATTGAATCCGGCGACATTCTGCTATGCTACGGCTCACGTCAGTCCTACTTCCGATTGATTGCTCATAGCTCATAGGACTATCTCCGGATTCAAATAAGGACTTCAACAGGGTAAGGCTGAGAGAATCCTCAGATGTTTAGGCAGGAGATTGTTCGCGCGGTTTCCAAGATTATTGACCCATCCGAGCGGACGCCCTTCGTAGGTTAGCAATGTAAGCCCACGGGGAGTTCCGGAGGGTAGGGTGATTGCGTCGCGATGGAGAAACTTTAAGGCGGTTTCGCGGTCAACTTCTGATGTCTGCCGGCCGGAGAAGTCAAAGTCGGCACGTAGAGCAAGGGCGTGGGTCGGAATCATCTCTTTTCCTTTCGGTTCGGAGTCGACCGAGCCGTAGCGCATCAGCCGTGTGGCTTTCGCAAGTTCTTTTTCCGTCAGAGGGCGTGCCGGATTCGAATTGCCCGGTTTGCGCAACAGGGCAATATAGAGGCCTTCGCCGCGAACCAAATGAGGGTAGAAATGACCGTCAATAACTCCCGGCATTTCAGGCAGACGTAGTTTCTCAGCTCCGAATTCGGAACAAATCCAACTGATGTTTTCTTCATTTTCCTCGTGTGAGAACGTGCATGTTGAGTAAATCATATAGCCTTCCTGTCGCAGCAGCGGCCAGACGGACTCAATGATTTCGCGCTGAAGCGCTGCGCAGCTTCTGACCAGGCCCGGGGTCCATTGTGCAATGGCTTTCGGGTCTTTGCGCATCATGCCTTCGCCCGAGCAGGGAACGTCGGCCGCGATAATGTCGAAGCAGCCTTCCGGTAGCCGGCCGAGGCGTTGAGCGGGACCGACGGTCACGGCGACGTCAGCGTAGCCCCACTTCATCAGATTCTCGTCCAGAATGGCAGCACGCGCCTGTTCGGCCTCGTTGGCAACGATGAAAGAGCCGGCCGGAAGCGAGTCAATCGCCACGGTTGTTTTCCCGCCCGGAGCCGCACACGCATCAAGATAGCATACAGAGTTCTCCAGTCCTAACGATTCAATGACTGCCGCAAGGGCCATCGATGATGAGTCCTGAACGTAGTATCGGCCCTGATGAAACGCAGGGTCAAAGGTGAATGCCCGCCGTTCAGGCAGATATTCGCCCTGCGGACACCATGGAACGATGTCTGCATCCTGCGTAGGCCGACATCCTTTCAGCCGGTTATGGCGGATTGAGACGGAGGGATTGCCCGACGCCAATTCGTCGAGCAATCCCTCAGGATTCGGTATGGAGTCATCGCCCAAAATGCGGGCAATGAATTCATCAGGAAGTTTATTTGTCACAATTACAGCCTTTGTCGCCACATTCGCAGCCTTCACCGCAATTGCCGCCGCAACCGCCGCTGCATCCCTGGGCCATCTGCTCCTGAATAGCGATTTCTTCGGCTGTGGCCTCGCGGACCGTGATAATTTTGCCCTTAAGGGTGACAGTTTTGCCGGCAAGGGGATGATTGAAGTCAACGGCGACGCGCACACTCTTGTCGTCAATCTGGAGGACCGTTGCAGGAACCTGCTGGCCCATGTTGGTCTGCAAATAGATTTTTGCTTTGGGATGAACCTTTTCAGAGTCGAACTTTCCGTCTACTTCAAAGATTTCCTTTGGCAGGTTCTCAATGCGTACATAATCGTCATTGTATTCACCGAAACCCTCCTGTGGGGTAATCGTAACTGTGAAACTGTCACCGTCATTGAGACCTTCGATTGCATCCAGCAGGGCGGGAATCATGTTGGGCGTGGCGCCAAATATGAATTTTTCAGGCGAGTTTTCCGGAACCTGATGTTCAAGCGATTCGGTGCCGTCAGGGGAGACGGTATAGAGGTCATAGGCAATTTCAACGTACTTGCCCGGTTCTACTTTCTGTGACATAATCAATCAATGTTTGTTTTTAGTATTGTTTAACTGTTCTTGAAAACGCTTATTCGCGACAGAAAGTTTACCAGATAATTACGCGCTCTGATTCAGGACGCCACATTTTGTCGCCTTCCTTGATGCCGAATGCGGTGAAGAAGGGTTCGAGGTTGCGCAGGCTGACGTTTACGCGATTGTTGCCCAAGGAGTGAACGTCGCCCGTCGTGAGCGAACGGATTTCCTCGTCGCGGATGTTCTGGGCCCAGAGGTTGGCGTAGTTGAGATAGAAGACCTGTTCGGGGGTGAAGCCGTCAATTTTGGCAGATTCGCTGTTGATGTCAACGCCTTTCTTCTTCTGCGAATTGAGGAACGCGGTCATAGCAACGCGGAGTCCGCCCTGGTCGGCGATGTTTTCGCCGAGGGTGTAAGCGCCGTTGGCGTGCAGTCCGGGAAGAACTTCAACGGCGTCGAACTGGGCGATTAGACCCTTGGTCAGTTGCTCGAAGGCGGCCGCATCCTCTTCGGTCCACCAGTTGACCATGTTGCCCTCCTTGTCGAAGTTGCGGCCCTGGTCGTCGAAGCCATGAGTCATTTCGTGACCTATGACTACGCCGATGCCTCCGTAGTTTTCCGCGTCGCTCGCTTCGGGGTCGAAGAACGGAGCCTGAAGAATTGCAGCGGGAAAGACGATTTCGTTCGCCATCGGGTTGTAGTATGCGTTGACGGTTTGCGGAGTCATGCCCCACTCGGTCTTGTCAACCGGCTTGCCCCACTTGGCCAGCATCTCGTCCTGATGCCACATTGAGGCGTTGTGCATGTTCTCGTAGTAGCTCAGAGCGGGATCAATGTTCATTGAAGAGTAGTCTTTCCATTTGTCAGGATAGCCAATCTTTACGGTGAAGGCGGCAAGTTTCTCTCTGGCGTTTGCTTTGGTAGAATCGCTCATCCAGGTGAGGTTGTCAATGTGCTGGCCGAGAGCCGTGCGGAGGTTCTCAACGAGTCCGACCATATATTCCTTGCTTGACGGCGGGAAGTATTTCTCGACATAAAGTTCGCCGATTGCTTCGCCGAGGGTGCCTTCCGTGGCTGCCAGGGCGCGCTTCCAGCGTGGTTTCTGTTCGGTTACACCGCTCATTACCTTGGCAAATTCGAAGCTGGCGTTGGTGAAGTCATCGCTCAGGAAGGGAGATGCCTGGCTGACGTACTTCCAAAGATAGTAGTCCTTCAGTTCGCGCTCCGATGACGATGCAAGCAGCTCCATGCCGCGCTTGATCGGCTCAATCTGCGTAACGATTACCTGCTCAGGAGCGGCGAAGCCCATGGTTGCGGGGAAGAACTCGTCCCAGTTGACCTGCGGATACATTTCCTTGATCTGGTCGAGCGTGCGCGGATTGTTCATGCGGGTGATGTCACGGCTCTCTTCGCGGGTCCATGCTTTTTCGGCCAGCGAGGTTTCGAGTTTGAGGACGTTTTTCATTATGCGGTTGGCGTCAGCTTCGGAGTAACCGGCATTCTGCATCTGGGCAACGATCAGCTGCTTGTAGGCGTTGCGCACTGCGGAGTTGCGCTCGTCGTTTTCCAGGTAGTAATCACGGTCACCGAGACTCATGCCTCCCCCGTCAATGTACATTGCATACTCTGACGAGTTGTTCATGTCCTCCATAGGGCCTACACCGAAGAAGGGAGAGGCATAGTTCTTGTGCATCCAAAGGAAAATCGAGTAGAGTGAGTCGGCTGGCGCATTCTCAATTTTGGCCAGGTCGTTGAGAATCGGTTTAGCGCCTTCGGCATTGCGGCGGACAGAGTCCATTGCAAGTGTGTAGACCGTGGCGACTTTGTAAGCAACGGTGCCTTCTTCAGGATTGGTGTCTGCAAGGCCTGTGACGAGCTGACGCACGCGTTCTTCAGCGGTGTCGCGCAGAAGGTCAAAATTACCGAAGCGGGCATATTCGCCCGTCAGCGGATGTTCGTTCATCCATTTCTGGTTTACGTAGAGGTAGAAGTCCTCGCCCGGAGCGATTGAGTCCGTCACCTGGTCGGCGCTGAGGCTCTTGAGATGCTCGGTTTTGTTTCCGGCACAACCTGCCAGTGCAATTGTCATGGCAAATGCTATTTTGGTCAGTTTCATTATTAAATAGTTGATAAAAATTGATTTCTGAACTGCAAAGTTACGAAAAAATCCCCTAATTGCACAAAAAAAGAATGAGTAACATATATGGACCGAAGTCCAAATAATGATTACTCATTCTCCTCTCTCCTCGGCGGTATGGACGGGACTCGAACCCGCGACCCCCTGCGTGACAGGCAGGTATTCTAACCAGCTGAACTACCACACCAAGTTGGATAATATCAATAAGTTAGCAAATTGATTTCGTATAAAAAGAATGAGTAAAGTAGGCCGAAACCTGGCAATTACTCATTCTCCTCTCTCCTCGGCGGTATGGACGGGACTCGAACCCGCGACCC
>CAMWNI010000028.1 GCA_947175545.1 uncultured Porphyromonadaceae bacterium | reverse complement strand
TCGAACCAACGACCCCGAGATTACAAATCACGTGCTCTGGCCAACTGAGCTAAAGGGGCGGCTTGCTTTTGCCGTATCGCTGTCTCTTCAGCGCCTTAGCGAGTGCAAAGTTACGCCAAGTTTTTGGAATGTGCAAATAATTTCAGCGTAAAATTTGTCTATTTTTTTAAAATTTTCACTAACTCACTACACATCAACTCTTTAAAATTTGACATTTTTTATCCCTTAGCATCGCCGTCATTCATTGATTGACGCAGATTCTATGTAAGAGAGAGAGATTCCGGCTTCATCCGGAGTCTCTCTCTTTTACATATTTCGGACGTATCCTTTAGTCTATGATATCAAACCCGGTGTACTTTCTCAGCACTTCCGGCACGACGATACCTTCCGACGTCTGATTATTTTCAAGCAAGGCCGCCATGATGCGTGGCAGAGCGAGCGCCGACCCGTTCAGGGTGTGACAAAGCGCCGTCTTCTTATCCTCGGTGCGGTAACGGCACTTCAGACGGTTGGCCTGATAAGTCTCAAAGTTGCTGACCGACGAAACCTCAAGCCAGCGCTGCTGAGCGCCACTCCAGACCTCGAAGTCAAACGTGATGGCCGATGTGAAGCTCATATCTCCGCCACAAAGACGCAGAATATGCCATGGCAACTCGAGTTTTTCAAGGAGCGACTGGACATGATCCTTCATTTCTTCCAAAGCAGCATACGAGTTCTCCGGTTTTTCAATGCGTACAATCTCAACCTTGTCGAACTGATGCAGACGGTTCAGACCGCGCACATCCTTGCCATAGCTGCCGGCCTCACGGCGGAAGCAAGCCGAGTAAGCACAGTTCTTAATAGGCAGACGGTCCGACGGGATAATCACATCTCGATATAGATTTGTCACAGGCACTTCGGCCGTAGGAATCAGGTAAAGATTGTCAAGCTGACAGTGATACATCTGACCTTCCTTGTCGGGAAGCTGACCGGTTCCGATGCCTGAAGCCTCATTTACAACATATGGCGGCTGAATTTCCAGATAGCCGGCCTCAGAAGCCGAGTCAAGGAAGAACTGAATCAGCGCGCGCTGCAGCTTCGCTCCCTTTCCGATATACACCGGAAATCCGGCACCCGTAATCTTCACGCCAAGATCGAAGTCAATCAGATTATACTTTTTGGCCAGATCCCAGTGAGGAAGCGCTTCCGCTCCGAGTTCAGGCATCTTTCCGCCCGTCTTTTCAACGACATTATCAGCCGCAGTCTTTCCCTCAGGCACTCCGCTATAAGGCAGATTCGGCACTGAGAGCAAAACTTCGCGAATTTCAGCCTCTGCTGCGGCAAGTCCGGCGGCAATAGACTTCTGTTCTTCTTTCAATGACGCTACTTTTAATTTAGCAGCCTCAGCCTCCTCCTTGGCCCCCTGCTTCATCAGGGCGCCGATAGAGGCGGCAAGCTTCTTCAACTCAGCGGCGATGGTGTCGTTTTCGAGTTGCTGTTTGCGACGTCGTTCATCGGCAGCAAGAACTCGATTAATCGGTTCCGCGCCGTCAAACCCCTTAACTGCAAGACGCTTAATCACCTCCTGCGGGTTTTCCTTTATCTGAGCAATAGTTAACACTTTTTCAAATGAAAATTAAAAATAAAAAATACAAAATTTCAGGTACGCAAACCTTTTTCCGTCTCCACCCAAAAGGGACATCAGGCAAGGAGTTCGCGGACTTTGGCGCTTATAAGTTTGCCGTCGGCCTTTCCTGCGAGGACCTTTGAGGCCACGCCCATAACCTTGCCCATTTCCTTGGCGGAGGTGGCACCCGTCTGCGCAATAATCTCCTTCAGAGCCGCGGTCAGTTCCTCGTCGCTCAACGGTTTGGGCAGATACTCTTCAATAACGGCAGCCTCTGCAAGCTCATTCTCGGCAAGTTCCGGACGATTCTGAGCCGCATAGATTTCGGCAGTTTCGCGACGCTGCTTGGCCATCTTGGCCAGAATCTTCATCGCAGAATCATCCGTCAGCTCACCGTTAGCCCCTTTTGCAGTCTTCGCTTCAAGAAATTCCTTCTTGATTCCGCGAAGAGTTTCCAGGCGCACTTTTTCCTTTGCGAGCATAGCAGCTTTGATGTCACCGCTAATTTTTTCAAACAAATCCATAGTACGAATCTTTTACGTGTCTTAAAATTTCAATCCGCAAATTTAAGCAAATTTCCGGAATCCACAAAACTGAGAGAGACCATGCCTGCAACGACATGGTCTCTCGATTGTTATAATTAGATAGTGGAAAAAAGTCAGACCGATTACTTGACCACAGCCTTGACAACCTTGTTGCCCTGACGGACAATTACGATGCCCTTGGTCTGAGCGCTGACGCGGCGTCCCTGAAGATCGAAGAGTTCTCCGCGAGCGGCTGCGGCATTGATTTCGTCAATCATATTGTCGTCGCCGGCAACAACCGTAACTGTGCAGGTCGCGCTGACTCCGGCATAAGTTGCGGTGACGGTTGCGGTGCCTTCGGCAACGGCCGTTACTAAGCCTTCACTGTTAACAACTGCCACGGCCTCGTTGCTTGAGGTCCAGGTGGGAACTTCGTCAGTCATAAGCTGACCTTCGACGGTTGCGGTGAGCTGAACGGTCTCGCCGGCAGTCAGAGTCACAGCAGTCCTGTCAAGGGTAACCACGGGATCAGGCAGAGGAGCAGCCTCGGTTACGGTCACTGTGCAGGTCGCGCTGACTCCGGCATAAGTTGCGGTGACTGTTGCAGTGCCTTCGGCAACGGCCGTCACTACGCCTTTGGCATCAACCGCAGCCACGGCGTCGTTGCTTGAGGCCCAGACAATATTATTATCATCGGCCAGAGGATTCTTGACAACGACTTCAAGAGTCACAGTCTCACCGACTTTGACTTCAACTTCAGCCGGAAGGATAATAACCTCAACAGGCTTCGCAGCCTTTTCTACAGTCACAGTGCAGGTCGCGCTGACCGCGCCACAGGTAGCGGTAACAGTTGCGGTGCCTTCGGCAACTGCGGTCACTACGCCCTCAGCATCAACAGTTGCTACGGTTTCGTCGCTCGACGTCCAGTCAACCGTCCAGACAACCGTATTGTCAGCGGCGTCGCTCGGCTCGACGGTTGCAGTCAGAGCCACAGTCTCGCCGACCTTCACGGTCACCTCGGTCTTGTCAAGCTTGATGCCGGTTGCAGTAACATCGGTTTTCGGAGTCAAAGTTACCTCGAAAGGAACTTGAGTCGCAAGGAAACTACCGTTCTGATAGCCTTTTTCGCCAAAAAGCACGTCTTTCACAGGGAACGTAATCTTATTGTCAACCAAAGTTCCATAGTAACCTGCTTCTTTGATTTCCTCGGGAGAATAACCGATGTACTCCAAATCATAGCCACAGCTCATAACTACACCACGACCATCGTATTCACCTCCGGTTACCGAGGGTTCAATCTTAACCTGATCGGATACAGTCGCGTCAATATAGATATAGTGGTTGTGTCCTTCACATGGAGCGGAGAGAGACACTCCCTTATTGGTGGTCGCTTCCGCATAAGGGTTCACAAGTCGGAGGCGACCCGGATTGTTCTTATTGACCTCATAGGTCATTGTAAGAGCCTGTGTCGGCCAGTTGTTATATGAACCCGAATAAAGCGATTCATTCCACGTAGCCGTACCGGCTTCCTCCCAGTTGTCATTATCGTCATCAAGGACAAAGAAGTAAGATGACTTGATGTCCCTGCAGTTATCTTCCTCATCGAAAGTAGCAACGTAAGCCGTATAAATTCCGGGAAGTTCACTCTCATTTATGCCGCAGTACAACGCTCCGGCTTCACCTCTCGTACCGTACAAGCTGACGAATTCCGCCATATCCATTGTAAAGTCCCAGGAACCGGGAAGATAGCCATACTTCACATAAGCGGCATCCTCCGCTCCCTGAACACTGAACATCTGGCATTTCCCTTCAGGAACTCCGCCGGGAATGTCTGCTTTGCATATCCAGGTCTGGATAGCGGCAGAATAGTCTTTTGCTCCGGGCAGCGCAATGGTCAGGGGCGTGTTGCTATTAACACGATACCATCCGCTGTAACCCGTTTTCGAAAGTTCTGCCAGAACTCCTTTAGCAGGAACTGTCCAGGTTTCGCCGTCAAAAGTAGAATACATGTTGCCGCCATCCCATGATGACTCAGCAACAAACTGGCTGAATGGCACTAATCCATAGGCATCAAAATCCTCAAAATAGTTTTTACCATTGTCCATGGCATAAAAAACCATGTAATTCTGCGTATCAACATAGTCCAGACTTAGTTCATAGAATGGATTGCCTTCCATTGAGAATGGCAGACAGCGGAATTTACGACCTCCTTCAATAGGAGTTTCCTCAATCTCCACATCAAACTGAGATGCAGCGATTCCAAATATCTCAAGAAACGAATTGGTAATCTTTCCGGTTCCGAGTGAGGTCCATTCTTCCGACCCGGCCTCTTCCCCGTCAGAGTAAACTTTATCCCGAACAGTATAAGCTAATGGATTTTGAAGCTGTACGCGAGCTGGCGCCTGCTTCATTTCCCGAACTAATTGGGGCTTCTCCGCAGTCGGCTTTACGGAGGCCGCGACCGGCTTTGAAGAAACTGCGGATGCAGTCAACGCAACGGAAGCAATAGCAAACAATGTGTAGGCTTTTTTCATAACTTCTTTACCTTTAAATAAAACGTGTTGGTTAATTATCTCGTATGTAGCTTATTTTCGTCTCAACACCGCAAAGTAAAACAAAAAAACCGACTTTCGCAAGCATTTTGCTAAAATTTTTAAAAAATAATAGAAATTTGCTAATTATCGCACCCGCACACATAACAAACTGTCAAAAAAGACAGGGAGCCACGCCCTGATGGGCGCAGCTCCCTGATGGAGATTTCGAATGTAAGCCGGGCTTACTGAATCTTACCGTAGAGTTTCAGTTCGGCGAGGTTCCAGTAAACTGAGGTACTTGAGCTGAGCAGGCTTTCACCCTTATCGTTCTGGATTACGCAGAAGCGCATATATTTGAACGTTTCAGGAGCCTGGAACATCTTATTGATTTTACCGATTTCGAATGACTGGCCGGCTGTCAGCTTCTTCGAGTTCGTAGCCTTCTGGAAGTAGGTCCATGAACCCTCGTCATCAATGTTGTTTGAGTAATAGAGGTGGATTTCCTTCGGCGAGCAGGGATTAGAGTTACGAGCGGTAATGTTGAAGTAAACCGCATTTACCTCTTCGGGCAGAGTGATTTCGAGGTAAGAGCCGTAAGGTGCCGAGCGCTCGAATGCAACGGTCCAGCCAGAGTGGAAGAAGGTCGAGAGGTCATCGTCAAACAGACCGGCGATAGAACCCTCGGTAGGCTCACAGTCATTTGAGGTAACGCAACTGTCATCAAGATCCAGCGGAGCTTCAATCACACGCACACCAACGTAGAACTGGCTCGGCTTGATGAAGTTTCTGATGACATCCTCGTCAGGAGTATTCTCGCTATCCCAAACAATTGCGGGATAAGAGTTATTGCTGGTCGGATTGGCAATCTTGATAGGTACAACAAGGTTCTTGTCAAGATTTTCGTCCGGATCAATAGCATCGAGATAAATCTTCAGAGGAATACGGGTCTTGGTGACTCCGGCGGGGAAGTTGACAACAGGATATTCCTTTTCGTCACCTCCATTTTTCTTTGCAATAAGACGAGAGTCGGTGAGTTCCCAACGCTTGTTATCGTCATCGTTGCGCAGAGCGGTCAGCACGATAGTGTTCTTTGAGTCGCCATTGAAGGTATTGACAAGACCGGCCTTGGTGTCATCGATACGCACGGCGAAACCCCAGGGGTTCTTACACGGAATCGACATGTAGACTTCAGGCTCGTAAACCAGACCCTTGCCGGCGTCGCGAATCAGCACACGACGGCTGAGGTCCTGAATGTCATAAGTGCCGTCAGCCACATCGCAGATAACTTCGGGATCGAGGTCATTGAGCGAAACAATCAGAACGTTGTTATACTCATTGACGGAGTCTGTCTCAGAATAGAGGCCGATAGGAATTACGAAGTTAGCGGACGAGGTCTCAGACTCAGACTTCGCGCGATACCATTCAGCATAGTCGTGAGACTTCACGCGGAGATTAGCGCCGAAGTAGCGGTCGTCCGAGCCTTTGAAAGTGTAATCAATTGACTGGGAGATGTTACCGTTTGAATCAAGGAGGTCAAACAGAGATGGGTCTACCATCTGCAGGCCACCGAATTCGGGATCACCGTAGTTCTGGTCCTTGTAGTCGCGGAAATCCTGCTCAGTCATGACACGCAGGGTTGCGGTCGAGGTGCGTTCAGGCGAATGACCGCCTTTGAGAACCGAAATGTAACGGTCAGCATAGTCGTCGGTAGAGTAAACGTCCATCGTTACGTCACCGCCGTCCTTAATCAGCATTACATCGCCGTACTGCTCATCGTAGATGTCATACTTGTCGCAGGAAGTGGCAGCAGCCATCAGCGCAAGCAGTCCCGATGCTATAAATAATTTTTTCATATTGATTAATCGGATTGTGAAAGAGATTATTGATTAATAACCGGGAGCCTGAACCATCTGCGGGTTGTTGTAAACCTCGCTCTGGTAGAGAGGCCAGAGATACTGACGCTTGTGGAAGGTATACTGTGAGTTAATCATGGTCGGAGTGCGCCACTCTTCAGCCTTCGGTTTAACCTTCAGACCATTCAGGCCCTCACGCTTGCCGTAGCCGAAATATTCCTCACCGGCAACCCAACGACGAACGTCGAAGTAGCGGATACCTTCATCCCAAAGTTCAACGAAACGTTCGTTGCGAACCCACTCAACGAGAGTCCAGGTCTTGGCACGCGAAGCGGTGCGGGCGGCGTCAACCATGCCAATCATATTGTCGGTCAGCGGAGCAACGTAGGCACGTTCGCGGATAGCGTTGACGAGAGTCATGGCTGCTTCCTTGGCAGTGGAGCCAAGTTCGTGAGTCGACATCAGCTTAGCAATGTCAACCTTGCCGAAATCAGGTTCTACGACGGGGTCCTGACCGTCCTGGTCGTTATAGTTAATGTGGGGGAAGAGGTCATAACTTGCGGGGATGGCGATACCGCGGTCATTCATCTCGGCGAAACATTCAGCCAGGTTCAGGTAAACTTCACCCAGACGCATAAGCACGTCAGGAGAGTTCTTGCCCGAGGTCCACTGACCGTTGTTTGCAGCCCACTTCGACAGCGGATCGACATGCTTCATCGAGAGGAAGCCGGTCACGGAGTAGTTACGCTCACCCTGGCCGCGGCCCTGCTGTTCAGGATCCTGCATGTTGAGAAGTTTAGGTTCGCCATCATTCAGAAGTGTCAGATAGTCACCGCCGTCAAAAGCAATCCAAGCATAGAAGCGGGGTTCGCGGTTCACGCAAATGTTCATGACGCGTGAACGGTCTCCGCTCAGACCTGCTTCCTGATACCACGTTGAAATCGGCATGGTTACGTCATGGCCGGGTGTTACGCCGTTGTTGGTAAGGAAGTGTTCAACCGTGTAGAGAGTCGGAGCGATACCGTTCCAGCCTTCCTTCCATTGTGAATTGGCCTGGGTGGTTTCAAGCACTCGACGGGGCAGACGACAATCCTGCATACCATAAGGAATCTGCTGGTTGCTCCAGATGATTTCGGTGTTGCCTTCGTTGGTAGTGGTCGTGTTCAGATAGCGGAGCATGCGGATTGTCTCCTTATATGTCTCCTTGTCCCATCCGGGCATGCCCTCGGGAGCGACCATCTGGTCCTCGTTAGGAATGAAGATGTCATCGGCAAGAACGTCTTCGGAGTCCATGTGGGCGGCATCCTCGATTGTGTAGAGACGATAGCCGTTGGCAAGAGCCTTATGATAAGCGCGCAGACATGCAGCCAAAGCACGGGTCCACTTGCTTTCATCGTAGGTTTCAGAGAAGAGGCGGTTGCCGTAGTTCTCCTTGGTGATGGGGTTTACAGAGTTGGTCTTATTGCGCCAGGTCTTGTAAGGGAACTGACCGTTCCAAAGGTCAGAGGCTGACAGCAGATAGAGGCGAGCCTGGAGAGCATAGCAGATGGTCGACGTTGCACGGCCAAGATACTCATGTGAGCGTTTCTGCATTTCCTGACGTTCGAAAACGCGTGCGCACTCTTCAAGTTCGTTTGCAATCCAGTCAACAACACCATCAACGTGAACGCGGCCCGCATATCGGCTCGGGTCAGTGTCCATGGCGATAAACTTATCGGTGATAGGCACAGGACCGTAAATGCGGAAAAGCTGATAGTGGTAGAACGCGCGGCAGAAGCGGCTCTCAGCAAGCCAGAGTTCTTCTTCCATCGGATCAGCGCAGACGGAGTTCTTGCGGCCTTCAGAAAGAAGCTCGCGCTCAAACAGGAGGGTCTGGCCGACGCCGGCATAATATGAATCCCAGAACTTGGGGTCATAATTGGTCGGAGTGGTCTGAAGGGTATTACGCATGATTGCATAAGACGTCGGACCATCGGTAGCCATCCAGGCTTCAGGAATCAGATATTCATCGTTTGCAGCGTTCAGACCCGAACGATAGTCACGGGGCGAGAAGTCACGCTGGCTGACCTTGTTGTAGCAAGAGTAGAGGAAGCCCTGCGCATTGGCCGGAGTCTTCATCGCATCGCTGAGGCCGGGCTGCTCCGGTGGAACCACGTCGAGGTAATTACAAGAGGTCACTCCGGCGAGGGTACCCATTGCAAGCGCGGCGGTTGCGTATTTGAATATGTTTTTAACTTTCATTGTTAAGAATCTCTATGATTGTTTAATTAAAGGAGAGGAAGCGATTAGATGCTGATCTGAACGCCGACAGAAACGGTTTTCTGCATCGGGTAAGCGTTCCATGCGCTCAGTTCGGGATCCCACAGCTTGAAGGGGCTGAAGGTTACGAGGTTCTGACCTGAAACGTAGACGCGGCCATAAGGGAAGCGCCAGCCCAGCTCGACGTTACGCAGACGCAGGAACGAACCGTCGCGCATCCACCAGGTTGAGTTCTGGTTATTGTTCGAAACGTCAGTTGAGAGAGTACCCATGCGGGGGTAGTCAACGTCGAAGTTATCGGGGTCGTTGATGGGATCATAGAACGAATCTGCAATCCAGGAAAGGACGTTACGGGCGTCAGCCGAGGGAGTCTGACCTTCCATGAAGGGATGAACGTCGCCCATCATGATTGTACGCTTGGCAGAGCCGGTGAACTGGAAACCGAAGTCAAACGCCTTCCAGTTGAGAGTACCGCCGAAACCATACTGAATACGGGGTACGCGACCGTAGGGGCTGATCATGGTCTTATCTTCGGAGGTAATCTGTCCGTCACCGTTGAGGTCACGATACTTGATGTCACCTACCTGCGGGTTAGAACCGAGGTTCTGCTTCGGAGAGTTGTCAATTTCTTCCTGTGACTTGAAAAGGCCTTCGGCAATGTATCCGTCGGTGCGTGAAGAAGAAACAGGGAGGTTGGTACCCATCAGCCATGCGTAAGGCTTAACGGCCTCATCCCAGTTGGTTACTTTGTTCTCCGAGTAAGTGAATGTACCCTGAAGAGAGAAGTTCCAGTCGTTGTTGATTCGCTTGTTGTAAGAAACAGAGAGTTCACCACCCTTGTTCTCCATCGTGCCGGAGTTTGCCCAGGGTTTTGCCTGGTCATAGCCAAGCGAGCCGGGCCATGCTTCACGCGAGATGAAGATATCATAACGATGTTCCCAGAAAAGGTCGGCATTAACGGTCAGGTCACCGAAGAGGCTGAATTCGACACCGACGTCGGCCTTACGTGATTTTTCCCAACCGAGACCGGGCATTGCATAGTAAGTTACCTGCGGGCCGCCGCCTGTAACCTGTGAGGAGTTATAGTCACCGGAGGTCCAGCCGATAGCGCTGATGTTATTGTTGGTGATTTTGTCAATGTAGAGGAAGTGTGAACCGCCGGGACTCTGGAGCGCGTCGGAACCTACCAGACCGTATGAGGCACGAAGCTTCAGGTTGGTCAACACATTTGATGCGGGTTCAAACCAAGGCTCGTTAGAAATAACCCAACCGATTGACGCTGCGGGGAAGAAACCGAAGCGGTCTTCCTTGGCCAGACGTTCCGTGCCGTTATAACCGGCATTGAATTCAACCAGGTAACGGTGAGCATAGTCATAGGTAGCGCGGAACGAGAAGCCCTGGTTGCGGTTAGGCAGAACGGCGCCACGGTATTCCCACTGGCGATACTGAACCATAGCGCTGACGTCATGAAGACCGAACTTGCGGTTCCAGTCAAAGCGGGCCTGGATTTCAAAAGTCTGGTCAGAGCTACGGCTCAGATCAGATTCATTCAGATAAACGGTACCTTCCTGAAGAGCGACAGTGCGGATGTTTTCAACGGGAGTCAGTTCGCCGGTAATAGCGTCAAACTTCGCACCCTGATTGGTGAAGTAGTACGGGGTCACGGTGCGGTTGAATGACATCTGGCTCCATGCCTTCAGGTTCACCCATGCTTCAAAGCGCAGGCCCTTGGTGATGAAGTCGAGATCCTGATTCAGCTTGACAACGGTGTTCAGAGTGGTCTGATTGGTCTGCTGATATGAGGTGTTCATAACCGCATAGGGGTTCTGAAGGGTGTGTTCAGAGTATTTGCGTGAACCGTAGCGAATATAGTCATCGCCTTCCTGTGCGGGATAAGTCACGGGGAAGGAGATAGGAGTCGTCGACAGAGTCATCGCAAAGATGTTTGCGGCGCTCGTGTTCGGGCCGGTATTCTGACGAACCTGAGCATTCATGTTCATGCTGATGGTAGTCGTCGGAGTCACCTTATAAGAAATGTTATTCTGGAATGTGTAGTTGTAAAGCTGGATGTTGTTGTTCCAGGAGTAGAGCTTCGAGGTGTTCAGAAGACCGTCTTCGTGCTGCACGTCAATTGACATGTAATACTTCACCTTCGAGCCACCACCGCTGACGTTGACATTACCGCGCTGGCGCGATGCCATGTTGCGGAAAAGGATGTCATTCCAGTTTACATTAGGATAGAGATAGGGGTTGGCACCGGTGCGAGTCCACGCGATTTCCGAAGGAGAGTAGACAGCATCGTTGCCTCGGCTCATACGGGCAATGTTATACACTTCCATGTAGCGGGCGCCATCAACAAAATCAGGGAATTTGTCAAGGAAGTTGAACGAAGCGTCGAAGCTTACGCCGACCTTGGTCTGCGAGTTGTAGTCACCGCCCTTGGTCTTTACAATCATAACGCCGTTTGCACCGCGCGCACCATAGATTGCAGTTGCGGATGCGTCCTTAAGAATAGAGAACGACTCGATATTTTCGGCCGGGACGAAGTTAAGGTCATTGGCCGAGATTTCAACATCGTCCAACAGAATCAGAGGGGTCGTGCGTCCGCCGAACGTACCGATACCGCGGATATAGAACTCTGCGGCTGAACCGGGTTCACCGGAGGTTGTCTGAGCAACGACACCGGCAATCTTACCGGCAAGAGCGTTGGTAAGGTTGGTTGAAGGAAGCTTCAGTTCGTCGCCCTTGACAGAGGTGATAGCGCCGGTCACCGAAACACGCTTCTGCGTGCCGGCTCCGACAACAACGACTTCGTCAAGAGTATTGTCATCGCCCTTCATTGCGACCTTGACGAAGCCGAGGTCTTCAACGGGGACACGCGATTCCTTGTAGCCCACATAGGTCACGAGAAGGATCACGTTTTTGTTTACGGGAACATTAATGGTAAAATTGCCATCAATGTCGGTTGCGACAATCGCCGTTTTGTCACCGACAACGGAAACAGTCGCGCCGGGCAGAGGTTCGCCGTCATGGGCATCGACTACCGTACCGGTCACAACGCGCTTGCCGGCGGGCGCCTGGGCCTGGGGAGCGCCCGAGGGATCGGGAGCAGCCGTAGCCGCTACTGGAGCCAGCATGGCAAAGGCAACAAGCCCAGTGAGGGCATAGCGCCAAGGTAAGGAACTTTTTCTCATTCTGTGATTGATGATTGTGATTGATAATTAATTTTCAAGGTAGATGGGTATTAAGGTTGGAGGTATTGCATCGGTTAAGGTATACTAATTGTTGTTATTCCAATTACTTGCTTAACGCAGTCCTCCTGCGGTTTAGTATGCTGCTGCTATCTGTATGGTTTATTTAGATTTTAAGATTAGTTTATAGATAAATTTTAACTAAATTAAGGTTAAAGAGAGTAAAAAAACGAGTATTTTCACCATCAATAACCACTAATTCAGTTGCCAAAGTTAAGAATTTTCCACAATAATCAAATTCTCACAAATGTTAAACTTTATTAAAAGTTACATCAGACTATGCCGATAATCTCCCTGATATCGGAAATTTTGTTCCGGCAGCAATACTCCTCAATCTCTTCGACAATGCGTACACTGACGGCCGGATCAAGAAAATTTGCCGTTCCGACTTCTACGGCCGTCGCACCGGCCATCAAGAACTCCAAAGCATCGCGACCGCAGGTTATGCCGCCGAGGCCAATCACCGGAATCTTGACTGCCTTTGCAACCTGCCAGACCATACGGACCGCAACAGGGCGCACAGCCGGACCGCTCAGGCCTCCGGTCACCGTGCTGAGATAGGGGCGGCGACGGTCAACGTCAATCGCCATCCCCATAAGGGTATTAATCAGCGAAACCGAATCAGCGCCTTCATCCTCTACCGCACGCGCAATCTCAGCGATATCGGTCACATTCGGACTAAGTTTGACAATCAAAGTGCGTTCCCACGCCTTACGCAATGCGGCCGTCACCGCCGCAGCTCCCTTTGTCGTCGTGCCGAAGGCCATGCCTCCTTGCTTGACGTTAGGACAAGAGATATTGACCTCAATCGCCCTGATTTCTTTGAGCGACGAAAGCCGCTCGGCCACGCCGACATAGTCGTCAATCGTTGCGCCGCTGACATTAACAATCACCTCAGAGCCGCAATCCTTAATGCGCGGATAAATCGTATCGGCAAAATACTTTACCCCCTTGTTCTGAAGCCCGACGGCATTGAGCATGCCTGACGGAGTCTCGACCATTCGCGGATAGTCGTTACCTTCGCGCGCAAGCAATGTCGTTCCCTTCACCACGAACCCGCCAAGGCGACTGAGGTCCATAAAGTCAGAAAATTCTTCGCCGTAACCGAAAGTGCCGCTTGCGGTCAGAACCGGATTTTTGAGCTGGAGAGAGCCTATATTTACGCTTAATCTTGCCATAACAGTTTATTAGTATTGAAAACCGGACCTTCGGTGCAGACGCAGACGTTTCCGCGCGTAGTCTTTTCAACGCAACAGAGACAGGCGCCGAGTCCGCACGCCATTACATTTTCGAGACTCACCTCGCAGGAAACACCCAGGCGCGCTGCCGCACGGGCAACCGCCTTCATCATTGGGGCGGGACCACAGCAGTAGACCATATCGGCAGGGAGCGACATCCTGCTATGGGCAGTCACGACGCCATGCGTGCCGGCCGAGCCGTCGTCAGTGGTCAGATGAACAGTGCCGAGCGCCCGAAATTCGTCAAGCAACAGAAGGTCAGACTCCGTGCGGGCGCCAAGCAGAAATTCAGGCCGGCAGCCAAGACCGACAAGTTCCTTACCAAGCGCGAGCAGGGGCGCAACCCCTACCCCACCACCAACGAGCAGCAGGCGCAGTTCCGGACCTCCGTCGGCAGGCAACGTCCAACCGTTGCCAAGCGGCAGCATGCAGTTGACCGTCGAGCCAACCTCCGTGCGAATCAAGGCGTCAGTGCCGGGTCCGGCACGGCGGACGAGCAGTTTGACATAATCCGCACCAGCCTCACAGATTGAAATCGGGCGACGCAGGAAGGTTTCTTTCGAACCGTCAATTCTAACCTGGGCAAACTGCCCAGCCTTGATGGAGGGCAACGTCTGTTTGCTCCGAAGGGTCAACAGTGCGTAATTTGACCCGAGAGCAACATTTTCGGCCAGTTTAAGGTCAACGACAGCCTTTGATTTGTGTATGTCATGCATGATAAAAACTCCTTGTGGAAATTTTTAATATTGTTCAGTTTTTAAGGTTTTCGCCAGCCGTGAATGTCTCAATATGACGTCTCTTCTTTTCGTCGAAGATTTCGTCAATCGTAATCAGTATGCCGGTCTCCTCAACATCACCGAACTCGCGGTTGATTGCCGTGCCGAACACCTTCATTGTCGGAGAGAGATTCATATAAGCGTTAACCAGCGGCGGAATATTGAGTCCATGTTCGCGAATAAGTTTATTCAGATGCTTGTAACCCTCCTTGAAGTCTGTTCCGCTCGGAAATTCAGCGGCAAGAGCCTTCAGATCCGGCTGAGCGACAAGAGGCTCAATTGCAGTCACGAGATTGTCGGGATCCGGGAAATGCTTGTGGAGGAAATAGAGAATCATGTCGCGACACTCGGTGATATACTCCGGATACATGGTTACCTTACCGAAAAGATATTTGATTTCAGGATGGAGAACCGTCAGCGCCCCAAGTCCGTCCCAGAGATTATCAAGAGCAAAAATCGCCTTTGACTGACGAGTGGCCTGTGCTTCAACTCGTACGAACGAGCGTCCGAGTTCAATCGTATATGGAAGATAGTCTGTCATGAACTCCGGCGAGAAACGAAACAGATGGGCGGTTGCAATGCGGGGCGAACCGTCAGCTTCGGTCACGATATCTTTGCCAAGAATAAAACGATAGCCACCTATAATCTGACGGGCCTCCGGATCCCAGACAACAAGCTGGCGACATGGCGGCGTCATCGTATCAAACTCGTCAATGTCACACGCAAGCCCTGTTCCGCCTCCGCCGGCGCGGAACGCAAGTTCACGCAAGCGGCCGATTTCGCGCATGGTGTTCGGAGCCGTATGTGCGTCAACAACATAGAGTTCGTTGCCTCCTTTATTTGATTTACGAAGGAATGTCGACTCGTTCAGTTCCAGTTCAAGCAGCCCGACAGGCACTTCATCAATTATAGTTTCAACCATTTATATCTAATAAGGTGTTATTTTTATCTTTTGAAAGAGAGTAAACATGGTCGCGTATGCCCGAGGCCATCACCGCCGACGCCGCACCGCGCGGAAGCAGTCCGGACTCAACCGGCTGACCTGCACGGAAAACAAGTTCTTTGCCTTCGGACTTCACAAACTCTCGCGGAAGAGCTATCATTTCAAGGTTAAACTTGATGCCTACCTTCTCGCGCCATCGGGCGAACCGATAGAACGACTGAGAGTTCTCGCTGAAGCAGCGCAAGGGGATAATTGTGCGGCCGGTTTCAGAACTCTTGTTGACAAACATTTTGTTCCACTTTAGGTCACGGATTTCGCCGTCGCGACCTTTTCGGGAGCAGAGTCCGGCCGGAAACATAACGACGGGGCGCGAAAGGTCACGAAAAGCCGCATCAACATCGCTCACGGCCCCACGGCTCTGCGCGCCATGCTTGTTAATCGGAATGAAAACCCCGTCAAGCGGCTTCAGAATCGCCAACAGGTCATTGACAACGAAGTACGGCTCAACGCCGTGCCGTCGCGTAAGGAAGTCAATCAGAGCAATGCCGTCAAGCGCTCCAAGCGGATGATTACACGCATAGGTTACCGCATTCGGATTGTCTGCCGACAGGGGCGGCATATCCTCGAATCGCGTAGTGACGTTCATTTCCTCCAGAAGCTTTGAACAGAAAGCCGCGCCTTTTAGCCCGGATGTAAGTTCAAGCAGTTCATTCAGACGGTCCTGGCATATAAAATTCTCCAAGCCCTTGATCAAAGGTCTGGGAATCCACTTGTGATAACGCGGCGCGCGCGAACGCAAAACCGCATCTACGTCAACTTTCATATCCATAAATCCGTGCAAAGATACGCAAATTATATGAAATTAAAAAATTGCCGTCAGCGATGCGGGAAAGAGCCGACGGGGGTCTCCGAATTCAGCGCAGGAATCATGAAGATCTTCAACCGTCGGAAAAACCATGCCACTGAATTGCTCCCGACCGTTTACCGTCAGCGTGACCGGGCAGCTGAAGTCAACCATCGTTTCATCAAGAAAGATACGTACCGCTCCGGAATCCACGGGGACATAATGCTTGGCGAATTTAATCGGCATACCCCAGCGCGAATCACGTTCGACACATTCGTAGCTGACCAATCGGGCGTCAAGCCGAATCTGATTGTCCTCAACCTCAAAATCATAGACCGTTCGGGTTGACTCATCATGATTTGAGCGCCTGATTACTTGCAGATTGCCAAATCCGCTGCGATAGCGGCCATCCATCGGAAAGTTCTCCCATGTCAGACGTCGGGGCGAGTGTCGACGCTCAAACCCGCGAAGCCACGGTGCTGTCGGCCGGTAGTCAATGGCATGACCATAGCCGGGGATAACATCTACCCAATGGCGGTAATCTCCCTCGTTTGCTGCCGAGAGCGAGTCAAGCTCGGCCGCAAGATATCCGGTCAGCAGGTTACGGCAGAACATCTCATCGTCAGCACCCGTACGCAACGAAAATGCGATGTTACGCAAATTCTCCGGCGGGGCATTTTCCAAAAGCTCGCCACCGGCCATCGGACCTGCTGCCGCAAGATAGTCGGCATAGAACGACGCAAGGCGCTGGCTGCCATAGCCCCCTTCCGAAATGCCTATCAGATAAATCCGGTCCGGGTCTGACCATTCCGAGGCGAGAAACGCGCGCAACAATCGGTCCCAGACCCATTGTTTACCCCGCTGATACCATCGATAATACTCTCCCTCATTCGGAATACGCGGAATAAAATAGACCGACGGAGCATCATCAAACATTCCAGCAAGCTGAAATCCGGCGCCCCACTCCAGGTCTCGCGGACCGGACCCGTGAAGATAGATAAACAGCGGATAACGCTCGGCCTCGCCTTTCAATCCAAAGAAATAGTCCATAACGGCGTGTGGCTCGAGAGAATCGGGAATCACCCAACTGGCTCCACCTCCCTCTGCAAGCAGCCGGGGCGATGGAAGGGTCTGAGGCTGAGCCGCAACCCATTCCGACCAAACAGCGCTGCGCGCCGAATCAATCCGTTCAGGCTCAAGACTTTTTGCCTGTGCTACCACAACGACAACAAACACTGACAAAACTAAAACAATCTGTTTCATAACCCCAAAGGTACACCATTTTTTACATTCCCGAAAATTTTTCTTATCTTTGCGATAATAGTTTAATTAATCCCATAAGCCTTATGCCAGAATTATCCAGAACAATCACCCTGATTGAGTTATTAGCCATAACAGCGTTCAGCTGCTATATAGGAGTCGATTTTTTACCTTTATCAGCCGTCGCATCGGGTCTCTTTTTTCTTCTGGCGTGCATGCCGCTCTACGCAATTATTCTTGACGTCTTCGCAAACAAACAGATTATCAAAAGGCCGATGGAGGACTTCGTGCAGAATTCGATTGTTCTGTTAGTCGCAATCGGGAATTTATCCAAAACCCCTGAACTTGCCGTGCTGTGCTACTCTGCCGCAACTCTTGCGGCAATTGACATGTGCGTCAATATTCTCAATTTCGTATCGCCGCAAAAAGAGTTTCTAACTTACAAGAATGCGACAATCCATAAAACCGCCGGCGTCTTAGCCATAGCCGAGTGGACTCTGATGGCCACTGTCTGCATACTCGTTGTATGGACCTTCTGGGACCAATCATGGTGGATTACCGGCGTTTTCACTGCGGCTTTCGCCCTCTTGATATACATCTTCACCGCCAAAAGAAACAACCCCGGCAACAGCGCACCGATAGGTGGTATTATTCTTGACCTCTTCGGACTGGCACTTGGCATTTTCGTTTACTTCCATGACGCAGACTATCATGCGATAATTCTCTGCGCTCTCCTGATTATCTGCATTGACTTATCCCGGTCTGTCATGCGCAAAACATGTACAATTTCAAGCCTCGAACAGTTATGAAAAGATTGATATTATTGACCCTCATGGCATGGTCTCTGAGCCTCGCTGCCAAGCCATCTTTACCGACTCTTACTTTCGTCTGCGACGGCGACAGCATTGTCACAACCTTCGATGACGCCCCTCGGATTCTGTATGACCGCAACTGGCCAGTGGACTACAATGCTGCAACCGACAAGTTCCTATCCGACGAAGGACTCGGCCGCTATCGCTCAATCAAGGACGACGTTCTTGCACGCATCGCCATCAGCCGCATGTTTATGAACTCTAAGCTCGTTTCCGTAGATCCTCCGCAGGTAATAATCTCTGTCAGCCATCCGTCTTATCTCAACATGTCGCCCGGAGTCTTTCGCCAGATGGGAGAAATGATGGCCATGCTGAACCGGACGGTTGCCGACGCGGTTGCCGACCAGCTTTCTCCAACGGCGATGGCCGAGGAGCATGCCTTCCGCGACTTCGCGCTGGTCTGCAAGGACAATGACATATGGGAGAAGGAAGCACTGAACCCAAGCGCCTATGTAAAACTCTCTTTCTCCGAACCGCTGCCCAAGGACAAAGGTCCACAAAATTTTCTCACGGACACCCTCGGAGTCATTTCCTATAATCCCTGGCGCTACGCTTACAATCCACTGATGCCGGCCGGACGCGAACTGGGCTGGTATGTCCGAGACATGACCGCCAAATATCGTTTCTTCAGTCATGTTATCCGCAATCCGGAGGGGAAATTAATCCAGACATCCACGGCCAATGCCCTGGAGCTGGCCCCGCAGGTGTGGGACTTTCTGACCGAGGTGCTTGCCGGACTCAACGAGGACACACCGCGCATGAACAATCCGGCCGCGGATTGGACAACAACACCCGCAGAAGCCGAACGAATGGCCCGCGAGTTTTTCATGGCCAAGAATCGCGGCGCTTCGTCGCGCATATTCGACAGCAAAGGGCGACTTAAAAAGCGTCTTGAACCGACCAAGCCGACATCGCGCCCAACACGATTTGAATATCGCCTTGACGCCTTCAACCGCAACAACGGAACCTGGCGTTCCGGCGGCCGCACAAGAACTCCTTTTGGCATCAACCCCTGATTTTTTGCAGCTAACCGCAGAACTGAAGATTCCAAATCGAAGTGCAAAACTTTGAGATAGGAATTTCTCATTCTCCAC
>CAMWNI010000027.1 GCA_947175545.1 uncultured Porphyromonadaceae bacterium | reverse complement strand
AGAGCACTTCCTTGGTAAGGAAGAGGTCGCGGGTTCAAATCCCGCCATCGGCTCAAAACATTAACGGTGCGACCGCTGACGGAAGTGCCGCCCCCAAACCTCGGTGGTGTGTAACATCTGCGCGCTGTCGGGGCTTTAATGTCAAAATAAATAGATTTCACTAACAAACCAATTTTTATAGCAAAGCAATGGCTAAAGAGAAATTCGAAAGAACCAAACCGCACGTGAACATTGGTACTATCGGTCACGTTGACCATGGTAAGACCACCCTCACTGCCGCTATCACCACCGTTCTGGCTAAGGCCGGCCTCTCTGAGGTTAAGTCATTCGACCAGATTGACAATGCTCCTGAAGAAAAAGAGCGTGGTATTACCATTAACACCGCACACGTAGAGTATGAGACTGCTAACCGTCACTACGCTCACGTTGACTGCCCCGGACACGCTGACTATGTGAAGAACATGGTAACCGGTGCTGCTCAGATGGACGGTGCTATCATCGTTGTTGCTGCAACTGACGGTCCGATGCCTCAGACTCGTGAGCATATCCTGCTCGCTCGTCAGGTGAACGTTCCCCGTATCGTTGTGTTCCTCAACAAGTGCGATATGGTTGACGACGAAGAAATGCTCGAACTCGTAGAAATGGAAATGCGCGACCTGCTCTCTTCTTATGACTACGATGGCGACGAAACTCCCATCATCCGTGGCTCTGCTCTCGGCGCTCTTAACGGCGAACCCGAATGGGAAGCTAAGGTTATGGAGCTGATGGAAGCTGTTGATAACTGGATTCCCCTGCCTCCCCGTGACGTAGATAAACCCTTCCTGATGCCTGTTGAGGACGTGTTCTCAATCACCGGTCGTGGTACTGTTGCTACCGGTCGTATCGAAACTGGTGTTGTTAAGGTTGGTGATGAAGTTCAGATCATGGGTCTGGGCGCAGATATGAAGTCAACCGTTACCGGTGTTGAAATGTTCCGTAAGCTCCTCGATCAGGGTGAAGCCGGCGATAACGTAGGTCTGCTCCTCCGTGGTATCGATAAGAAGGACATCAAGCGTGGTATGGTTATCTGCCACCCGGGTGTTGTTAAACCTCACAGCAAGTTCAAGGCTTCTGTCTATATCCTGAAGAAGGAAGAAGGCGGTCGTCACACTCCCTTCCACAACCACTATCGTCCCCAGTTCTATATCCGTACTCTGGACGTAACCGGTGAGATTACTCTTCCCGAAGGTGTGGAAATGGTAATGCCTGGTGACCACGTTGAGATCAACGTTGAACTCATCAACCCGGTAGCGTGCGATCAGGGTCTCCGCTTCGCAATTCGTGAAGGTGGCCGCACCGTAGGATCCGGTCAGATTACCGAAATTCTCGACTAATCAAGAAAAACAATAAGAATTCAGGCCGTAAGGCTTATGTTTAGCGGCCTGAATTCTCATCTACGGGAATAGCTCAGTTGGTAGAGCACTGGTCTCCAAAACCAGGTGTCGGGAGTTCGAGCCTCTCTTCCCGTGCTAAAATAATAGAAATGAAAAAACTGAAACTACTTACGGATCTTGAGGAGTCCTATACTGAACTTCGGTATAAGACATCCTGGCCTACCAGAACCCAGCTGGTCAAGAGTGCAATCATCGTGCTGATTGCTTCCTTTATTATAGCACTGGTGATTCTCTGTATGGACCAGATTGTAGAGAACATAATGAAGCTTATTTATAGTTTCAAGCACTAATCGCCGAGCCATAAGGCAGGAGTTTAGTGCATTGTTTAATGCAAGATATCCATTTCTTTTAGGCTGATAAGAAGTAACCCCGTTTTTAGAACCAAAATCCAATCAAAGCGACAGCATCTATGGCAGAAGAAAAGATTGAACCGAAAAGAGCTTGGTATGTTCTTCGCGCTATTTCCGGCAAGGAGGCAAAGGTCAAGGAAGTGCTTGAGGCGCAAATGCGCAACACTGACCTTGGCAACTATCTCTTTCAGGTATTGATTCCCACTGAAAAGGTGCTGGCTGTTCGTAACGGCAAGAAGGTCGTTAAAGAGAGAAATCTTTATAGCGGCTACGTGTTTGTTGAGGCAGTTCTGAAGGGTGAGGTTGCGCATGTTCTTGCGAACACAACCAATGTTATTGATTTCCTTCGCGGTCGCGACAAGGGTTCTGCCCCTGAGGTGCTGCGTGAGGCAGATGTGAAGCGAATGCTCGGACAGGTCGACGAAATGAACGAAGACCCGTTGGAGGATGGCGCTAACGACTATATGGTCGGAGAGTCTGTCAAGGTGATTGCCGGTGCGTTTGCCGGATTCATTGGCGAAATCGAGGAGGTTAATCGCGAGAAGAAGAAGCTTAAGGTTATGGTGAAGGTTTTCGGGCGTAAAACCCCGCTGGAACTGGAAAATTCGCAGGTAGAGCGCGAGCTGAAAACCGAAGGCGAGTAAAAGATGGTTACGCACTTTACTTGAAATTCAGTTTAACTCCGCTAAAATTTCAGATAAACAACCCACAATCTTCTAAATTATTGTAAAACAATGGCTAAAGAAATTGCTGGACAGATCAAATTGCAAATTAAGGGTGGCGCAGCCAATCCTTCTCCTCCCGTAGGCCCTGCGTTGGGTTCTAAGGGTATTAACATTATGGAGTTTTGCAAGCAATTCAATGCCCGCACCCAGGACAAGGCAGGCAAAGTTCTTCCGGTTGTAATCACTTATTACTCGGACAAGAGCTTTGACTTCGTTGTTAAGACTCCTCCGGTAGCAATCCAGCTGCTGGAAGCAACTAAACTTAAGAGCGGTTCCGCACAGCCTAACCGCAACAAGGTTGCCGAAATTACTTGGGAGCAGGTTAAGACGATTGCTGAAGACAAAATGCCCGATTTGAACTGTTTCACCGTAGAATCGGCAATGCGTATGGTTGCCGGTACGGCCAGAAGCATGGGTATCACTGTTAAAGGCGAATTTCCCGCTTAATCATTAAAACGCAAGCACAATGGCAAAATTGACTAAGAATCAAAAGCTGGCTGCTTCGAAGATCGAAGCCGGGAAAGCATATACTCTTGCTGAAGCAAGCGAACTGGTAAAGGAAGTAAACTATGCCAAGTTCGATGCATCGCTTGATATTGATGTTCGCCTCGGTGTTGACCCTCGCAAGGCTAACCAGATGGTGCGTGGCGTGGTTACTCTGCCCCACGGCACCGGTAAAGAAATCCGCGTTTTGGTACTTTGTACCCCCGATGCAGAAAGCGCAGCTAAGGCTGCTGGCGCTGACTATGTTGGTCTTGATGAGTACATCAACAAGATCAAGGGCGGTTGGACTGATGTTGACGTTATCATCACTCAGCCCGCTATTATGGGTAAGATTGGCGCCCTCGGCCGTATTCTCGGCCCCCGTGGCCTGATGCCTAACCCCAAGAGCGGCACAGTGACCGTTGACGTTGCCAAGGCTGTCGAGGAAGTTAAGAAGGGTAAGATTGACTTCAAGGTTGACAAGAACGGTATTGTTCATAGCTCAATCGGTAAGATTTCTTTCTCTCCTGAGAAAATCCGCGACAACGCACGCGAGTTCATTAACACACTCGTTCGTATGAAGCCGGCTGCTGCTAAGGGTACCTACATCAAGAGCATCTACCTTAGCTCAACCATGAGTCCCGGTATCAAGATTGACTCAAAGAGCGTAGACGAATAAGAAACCACTAAGTAAGAGAAACAGAAATGAGAAAGGAAGAAAAAGCCGTCATCATTGACAGAATTACCGAAACTCTCAAGGAGTATGCTTGCTTCTACTTGGTGGAGACCAACGGACTCGACGCCGAGAAGACCAGCGCTCTTCGCCGTGCGGCCAATAAGGCTGAGGTGAAGATGATGGTGGTGAAGAACACTCTTCTCCACAAGGCTCTGGAAGGAATGGATGGCGATTACAGCGAACTTTACGGTTCACTGAAAGGCGCTACGACTCTGATGTGTTCGCAGGTTGGTAATGCTCCTGCCAAACTCATCAAGGACTTTGTGAAGGGCGACGCTACTCTGCCCGCACTGAAGGCCGCTTATGTAGAGGAAACTGTTTATGTCGGTGCTGATCAGCTTGACACTCTCTGCGCTATCAAGAGCAAGAGCGAGCTTATCGCCGACGTTGTTGCCCTGCTGCAGTCACCTGCCAAGAACGTTATCAGCGGTCTTCAGGGTTCAGCTGGCAATAAGATTCATGGTCTCCTCGAGACCCTCTCGAAGAAGGAAGGCTAAACCTGCACAAATTAGCCACCCCATTTCACAAAATCAATCAAACCAAAGTCAATAACATTCAAAATTTAAATAAAAATGGCAGATATTAAAGCTATCGCAGAAGAACTCGTGAACCTCACCGTTAAGGAAGTGAACGAACTCGCCCAGGTCCTCAAAGAGGAGTATGGTATCGAACCCGCCGCTGCTGCAGTTGCAGTTGCAGCCGGTCCCGCCGCAGCAGGCGCAGCCGCTGAAGAGAAGACCTCATTCGACGTTGTCCTGAAGAACGCAGGTGCCAGCAAGCTGGCTGTCGTTAAGCTCGTTAAGGAACTGACCGGTCTGGGCCTGAAGGAAGCCAAGGAAATGGTTGACGGCGCTCCCTCCGTTATCAAGGAAGGCGTTGCCAAGGCTGATGCCGAGGGTCTCAAGAAGCAGCTTGAGGAAGCCGGCGCTGAGGTAGAACTCAAATAAGATTGCCTGATTAACAGGCTGTTAGGTTAAGAGTCCGCAATCCGGCGAACTCTTAACCTAATTGTGTTCTTTAAGCGTTTTTTTCTCTCTGCTCGCCCAAGTTACTCTCTATCTCCTCCCCCCATTAGCACAAATCTTTTTACTGAATTAGATGTCTGTAACCGAAAACAAGCCGCGCGTTAACTTCGCGACTGTCAAAAATCCGCTGCCCTATCCTGACTTTCTGGAGGTGCAGCTGCAGTCATTCCATGATTTCCTGCAGTTGGACACCGAACCGGAAAAGCGCAACAATGAGGGCCTTTTCAAGGTATTTTCCGAGAACTTCCCTATTGCCGACACGCGTAATAATTTCCAACTGGAGTTCTTAGATTATTATATTGACCCGCCTCGCTACACCATCGAAGAGTGTCTGACCCGAGGACTCACTTACAGTGTTCCCCTTAAGGCCAAGCTCAAGCTGTCCTGCAACGATCCCGATCACGAGGACTTCGCAACTGTGATTCAGGATGTCTACCTCGGTCCTATTCCCTATATGACCGATAAGGGTACGTTCGTTATCAATGGAGCGGAGCGCGTTGTTGTTTCTCAGTTGCATCGTTCTCCCGGCGTATTTTTCGGACAAAGCACGCATGCCAACGGCACGAAGCTTTACAGCGCTCGTATCATTCCGTTCCGTGGCAGCTGGATTGAGTTTGCAACTGACATCAACAATGTCATGTATGCTTACATCGATCGTAAAAAGAAATTGCCGGTTACTACTCTGCTCCGCGCAATCGGTCTTGACTCCGATAAGGATATTATTGAGATTTTCGACCTGGCGGAAGAAGTAAAGGTTAATAAGGCCAACTTGAAAAAGGCGATTGGCCGCACTCTCGCAGCACGCGTAATTAATTCCTGGAGCGAAGACTTCGTTGACGAAGATACCGGCGAAGTCGTAAGTATTGAACGTAATGAGGTCATCCTTGATCGCGACACGCAGATTACGGAGGACAACATTGACGATATTCTTGAAAGCGGTGTCAGCAACATTCTGCTCCGTAAGGAAGCCGCGAATGCTTCGGACTATTCGATTATTTTCAACACCCTTCAGAAGGACTCATCGAACTCCGAACGCGAGGCAATTGCTTATATCTACCGTCAGCTCCGCAATGCGGAAGCGCCCGACGATGCGTCGGCACGCGAGGTTATTCAGAACCTCTTCTTCAGCGAGAAGCGTTACGATCTCGGCGAAGTGGGCCGCTATCGCATCAATAAAAAGCTTGATCTTGGCACTTCAATGGATGTCCGTGTCCTGACTAAGGAAGACATCATCGCCATTATTAAGTATCTCATTGAGCTGATTAATTCGAAGACCGATGTTGACGATATCGACCATCTGTCGAATCGTCGTGTCCGCACCGTGGGCGAACAGCTCTACAACCAGTTCGGTGTTGGTCTTGCACGCATGAGCCGCACAATCCGCGAGCGTATGAACGTTCGCGATAATGAGGTATTCACCCCGATGGACCTCATCAATGCAAAGACAATCTCGTCGGTTATCAACTCGTTCTTTGGAACCAACGCCCTGAGCCAGTTCATGGACCAGACGAACCCGCTTGCCGAGATTACTCATAAGCGTCGTATGTCGGCCCTCGGCCCCGGCGGTCTGACACGTGAGCGTGCCGGCTTTGAGGTTCGTGACGTACACTATACTCACTACGGTCGTCTTTGCCCGATTGAAACCCCGGAAGGTCCTAACATCGGTCTGATTTCGTCGCTCTGCGTCTATGCTAAAATTAACGACCTGGGATTCATTGAAACTCCTTACCGTAAGGTAGAAGACTCGCATGTCAACCTCAACAACAGCGAGGTTGTTTATCTGACTGCCGAGATGGAAGAAGGTAAAATCATCGCTCAGGGTAATGCTCCGCTGCGCGAGGATGGCTCGTTTATCCGCAATAGAGTGAAGGCCCGTCAGGATGCCGACTTCCCTGTCGTTGCCCCGGAGCAGGTCGAGTTGATGGATGTTTCGCCCACTCAGATTGCTTCGATTGCCGCTTCGCTGATTCCCTTCCTTGAACATGATGACGCAAACCGAGCCTTGATGGGATCGAACATGATGCGTCAGGCTGTGCCTCTGCTCCGCTCTGAAGCTCCGATTGTCGGCACCGGCCTGGAAGGTCAGCTGATCCGCGATAGCCGCACTCAGATTACGGCTGAAGGAGCCGGTACTATTGAATTTGTTGATGCTACGACAATCCGCATCCGTTATGACCGCACTGAGGAGGAAGAATTCGTTGCCTTCGAAAGTGCAGTCAAGGAATATCATATTCCCAAGTTCCGCAAGACTAACCAAAGCACAACCATTGACCTGCGTCCTATCTGCGAAGTTGGCCAGCGTGTTGAGAAGGGTTCTATTCTGACTGAAGGTTACTCGACCGAAAACGGCGAACTGGCTCTTGGCCGTAACCTGAAGGTAGCGTTCATGCCCTGGAAGGGTTACAACTATGAGGATGCTATCGTTCTTAACGAGCGCATGGTTCGCGAAGATATCCTGACCTCGGTTCATGTTGATGAGTACCAACTCGAAGTCCGTGAAACCAAGCGAGGAATGGAGGAATTGACCAATGACATTCCTAATGTCAGCGAGGATGCGACAAAGGACCTCGACGAACGTGGCATTATCCGCGTCGGAGCGCACGTTCTTCCGGGCGACATTATGATTGGTAAGATTACCCCGAAGGGTGAAAGTGACCCGACTCCGGAAGAAAAACTCCTGCGTGCAATCTTCGGTGACAAGGCCGGTGACGTTAAGGACGCATCTCTCCGCGCAACCCCCTCGCTTAAGGGTGTGATTATCGGTAACAACCTGTTTGCCAAGGCTGCCAAGAAATCCAAGACCAAGAATAACGCCCAACTGCCTAAACTTGATGAAGAATACGAGGATAAGCAGACTGAATTGAAGGACGTTCTTGTTCAGAAGCTGATGGAGTTGACAAAGGGCAAGACCTCTCAGGGCGTCAAGGACTTCCTTGGAATCGAAGTTATTGCCAAGGGTCAGAAGTTCTCGGCTGCTGCTCTGCGAGACATCAACTACGATACCGTCAACCTGAGCAAATGGACCTCGGACGGTCACAAAAATGACCTTATTCGCGCCACCATAGTCAACTACTTGCGCAAGAGCAAGGAGATTGACGCCGAGTTGCGCCGTAAGAAATATGATATCTCCATCGGTGATGAACTGCCCTCCGGCATCATGCAGCTTGCCAAGGTCTACATTGCCAAAAAACGTAAAATCAGCGTCGGTGACAAGATGGCCGGCCGTCACGGTAACAAGGGTATCGTTTCGCGCATCGTGCGCCAGGAAGATATGCCCTTCCTCGCTGACGGTACTCCGGTTGACATTGTGCTGAACCCGCTGGGTGTGCCTTCTCGAATGAACCTTGGACAGATTTTTGAGACCGTCCTCGGTTGGGCCGGCCGTGAGCTGGGTGAGAAGTTCGCTACACCGATTTTTGATGGCGCAAGCCTTGATGACCTCAACTCATGGACTGACAAGGCCGGTGTGCCGCGCTACGGTAAGACCTATCTCTACGACGGTGGTACCGGCGAGCGCTTCGACCAGCCTGCAACCGTCGGCGTCATCTACATGCTCAAACTCGGTCACATGGTCGAGGACAAGATGCACGCTCGTTCAATCGGTCCGTACTCGCTCATTACACAGCAGCCTCTCGGCGGTAAAGCCCAGTTCGGTGGTCAGCGTTTCGGTGAGATGGAAGTTTGGGCGCTCGAAGCATTCGGCGCGTCCCATATCCTTCAGGAAATCTTGACTATCAAGTCTGACGACGTTACCGGTCGCTCTAAGGCTTACGAGGCTATCGTCAAGGGTGACGCCATGCCTCAGGCCGGAATCCCCGAGTCTCTCAATGTGTTGCTCCACGAGCTTCGTGGACTCGGATTGAGCGTCAACCTTGAGTAAATCATATTCAAAAAGGACAACAAGCAATTATGGCATTTAATAAAAAAGACAACAATAAAGCAAAGACCGGTTTCTCGAAGATTACCATCGGTCTGGCTTCTCCCGAGGAAATACTCGAGAAGTCAAGCGGCGAGGTGTTGAAGCCTGAAACCATCAACTACCGCACCTATAAACCGGAGCGAGACGGCCTTTTCTGTGAGCGCATTTTCGGCCCGGTCAAGGACTATGAGTGCCACTGCGGAAAGTACAAGCGAATCCGCTATAAGGGCATCGTCTGTGACCGATGCGGCGTTGAGGTGACCGAGAAAAAGGTTCGCCGCGAACGTTGCGGCCACATTAAGCTCGAAGTACCTGTTGCCCACATCTGGTATTTCCGCTCGCTGCCGAACAAGATTGGTTATCTTCTCGGCCTCCCGACGAAGAAACTCGACGCCGTTATCTACTATGAGCGTTACGTTGTCGTTCAGCCCGGCGTTGCGGAAGAAGTTGAACCTCTCCAGTTGCTGACAGAAGAGGAATATTACAATATCCTGGACCGTCTTCCCAAGGACAACCAACTTCTGGAAGATTCCGATCCGAACAAGTTTATCGCAAAAATGGGTGCTGAGGCCATCTATGACCTCCTGACCCGTATTGACCTGGATGCACTCAGCTATCAGTTGCGCGACCAGGCACATAGAGACGGCTCGCAGCAGCGCAAAACCGAGGCGCTCAAACGCCTCCAGGTTGTAGAGAGCTTCCGTGCAAGCCGTGGCAAGAATAAGCCCGAATGGATGATTCTTCAGGCCATTCCTGTGATTCCGCCGGAATTGCGTCCGCTTGTTCCTCTGGATGGTGGTCGTTTCGCAACCTCTGACCTCAACGACCTCTATCGTCGTGTGATTATCCGCAACAACCGTCTGAAGCGCCTTGTTGAAATCAAGGCTCCTGAGGTAATCCTGCGCAACGAGAAGCGCATGCTTCAGGAGGCCGTTGACTCGCTGCTCGACAACAGCCGCAAATCGTCGGCCGTAAAGTCTGAGGCCAATCGCCCGCTGAAGTCCCTTTCCGACTCGCTGAAAGGTAAGGCCGGTCGCTTCCGTCAGAACCTCCTCGGTAAGCGTGTTGACTACTCCGCACGTTCCGTTATCGTTGTCGGTCCCGAATTGAAGATGCATGAATGCGGTATACCCAAGTACATGGCTGCGGAGCTTTACAAACCTTTCGTGATCCGTAAACTCATTGAGCGCGGAATCGTGAAAACCGTTAAATCCGCTAAAAAGATTGTTGACCGCAAGGAACCCGTCGTTTGGGATATTCTTGAACATGTTATGAAGGGCCACCCGGTTCTGCTGAACCGAGCTCCAACGCTTCACCGTCTTGGCATTCAGGCATTCCAGCCCAAGATGATTGAGGGTAAGGCAATCCAGCTCCATCCTCTTGCATGTACAGCATTCAACGCTGACTTTGATGGTGACCAGATGGCTGTCCATCTTCCGCTTGGCAACGAAGCTATCCTTGAGGCTCAGATGTTGATGCTCGGCGCTCATAACATCCTCAACCCCGCCAACGGCTCGCCTATCACCGTGCCTTCTCAGGACATGGTATTGGGTTTGTATTATATCACCAAGCTGCGCCCTGGCGACAAGGGTGAGGGCTATACATTCTATGGCCCCGAAGAAGCTGAAATTGCCTATAATGAAGGTCGAGTATCGCTTCATGCTCCCATTTCCGTTATGGTCGATGATATTGACGAAGAGGGCAACCAGATTCGCCACATCGTCGAGCAGACGTCAGTCGGTCGCATTTTGGTCAACCAGTTCGTGCCGAAGGAAATCGGTTATGTCAACACCGTCCTCTCCAAGAAGAGTCTGCGTGACATCATCAGCCGTGTAATCAAAAGTTGCGGTATTCCTCGGTCAGCTCAGTTCCTTGATGACATCAAGAACCTCGGTTACCGTATGGCATTCAAGGGCGGCCTGAGCTTCAACCTTGGCGACGTGATTATTCCCGCCGAGAAAGAAGTTATGGTTCAGAAAGGCTACGAACAAGTCCAGGAAGTCATGGACAATTACTCCATGGGCTTCATCACAAACAACGAACGTTACAATCAGATTATTGATATCTGGACGCACGTCAACTCTGAGTTGGCCAACACTCTGATGAAGCAGCTCGCTGCTGACCAGCAGGGCTTCAACCCGGTTTATATGATGCTCGACTCCGGCGCCCGTGGTTCTAAGGATCAGATTCGTCAGCTGTCAGGCATGCGTGGTCTTATGGCGAAACCGCAGAAAAGTGGTGCCGAAGGGGGTCAGATTATTGAAAACCCGATTCTTGCAAACTTTAAGGAAGGTCTGAGCGTACTTGAGTACTTCATCTCTACTCACGGTGCGCGTAAGGGTCTTGCCGATACCGCACTTAAGACTGCCGACGCCGGTTATCTTACCCGTCGTCTGGTCGACGTGGCCCACGACGTGATTATTCGTGAAGAGGATTGCGGCACCCTGCGCGGCCTTGTTTGCACCGAAATCAAAAATAACGACGAAGTTGTTGCCTCTCTCGGCGAACGAATCCTCGGCCGTGTCAGCGTTCATGACATCATCGATCCCACCACAGGCGAGGTAATCGTAGCCGCCGGCGAGGAAATCAACGATGCTGCTGCTGACCGTATCAACGAGTCACCAATCGAAAGCGTCGAGATCCGTTCCGTTCTCACTTGTGAGAGCAAGAGCGGCGTATGCGCAAAGTGTTACGGCCGTAATCTCTCCAACCTCCGCATGGTTCAGAAGGGCGAGGCTGTCGGCGTAATCGCAGCCCAGTCAATCGGTGAGCCTGGTACACAGCTGACCCTCCGTACCTTCCACGTTGGTGGTGTGGCATCAAACGTCGCTGCCGTATCAACCCTTACCTCGCGCTATGACGGTAAACTGGAAATTGAAGAACTCCGCACAGTCGTTACAGACGAAATCGGTCCTAACGGCAAGCCTGTCGAAGTTGTCGTTGGTCGTCTGGCAGAAATGCGCATAAACGACCCGAACACTGGCATGATGCTGACAACCGCACCCATCTCTTATGGTTCTAAGTTGTACTTCCATGATGGAGACTCAATCAAGAAAGGCGACGTCATTGCAGAATGGGACCCCTTCAACTCCGTAATCGTAACCGAAGTCGGCGGTAAAGTTCAGTTTACCAACATGGTTGAGAACGTTACGTTCCGTACGGAATCAGACGAACAGACCGGTAACTCTGAAAAGATTATCATCGAGTCCCGCGACCGTGCAAAGGCCCCCGAGGTCAACATCGTTGACAATAACGGCGAAATTCTCAAGACTTATGTTCTTCCCGTGGGCGCTCACCTGATGGTTAACGAAGGTGATGACGTCAAAATCGGTGGAATCCTCGTCAAGATGACCCGCGCCACTTCCGGCGCCGGTGATATTACCGGTGGTCTCCCCCGTGTGACCGAACTCTTTGAGGCCCGCAACCCTTCCAACCCCGCAATCGTGTCTGAAATTGACGGCGAAGTCCACTTTGGCAAGGTTAAGCGTGGCAACCGTGAAATCACGGTTACCTCCAAACTTGGTGAAGAAAAGAAATATCTTGTTCCTCAGTCCAAGCAGCTGCTTGTACAGGAAAACGACTACGTCCGTGCCGGCACGCCGCTTTCCGACGGCGCAATTACCCCTGACGATATTCTTAACATCATGGGTCCCACTGCCGTTCAGGAATATATCGTGAACGAAGTCCAGGACGTCTATCGCATGCAGGGCGTGAAAATCAACGACAAACACTTCGAAGTCATCGTTCGTCAGATGATGCGCAAAGTAAACATCATCGATCCGGGCGACACCGGTTTCCTCGAACAGCAAGTTGTTGACAAGAGCGACTTCATGGAGGAAAACGATCGCATCTGGGGCAAAAAAGTCGTTGTTGACGCCGGCGATTCCGAAAATATGAAGGTCGGAATGATTATTACCGCACGTCGACTGCGCGACGAAAACTCCGCCCTCAAGCGCAAGGATCTGCGTCAGGTTGTTGTGCGTGACGCAATGCCTGCCACTTCAGAGCAGATTCTCCAGGGTATCACCCGCGCTGCACTCCAGACATCGTCATTCATGTCCGCTGCATCATTCCAGGAGACCACAAAGGTTCTCAACGAAGCTGCAATCCAGGGCAAGACAGACACCCTCGAAGGCATGAAGGAGAACGTTATCTGCGGTCACCTCATCCCAGCCGGCACCGGTCTTCCGGAGTACGAACGACTCGTTGTTACCTCGACTGATGACATCGACCCCCTCTTCAAAGATCGTTAAAACTCAAAACAGACATCTATAACAAAAAGCGGTGAACCATTTGCGATTCACCGCTTTTGTTATATAACAGAATTTGCGTAACTTTGCGTCAAAACAATACAAAAAATGAAAAAACAGAAATGGTCAATCCTGGAGAGTCACTACCTGATAGAACGACCGTGGCTCACGGCCCGACGCGACGTAGTGCAGCTTCCTGACGGCAGAATCTTCCCCGAATTCTATGTCCTCGAATACCCCTCGTGGATTAACGTAATTGCAATAACAGACGAGGGCAACTTTGTTATGGTAGAGCAATATCGTCATGGTCTACAAGACGTGTTCACCGAACTGTGTGCCGGCGTTGTCGATCCCGGTGAAGCCCCTCTTGCTGCCGCGAAGCGCGAACTGCTTGAAGAAACAGGCTATGCCGGCGACGATTGGGAACTCTTCTCCGTATTGTCTCAGAACCCTACCTCCACAAACAACCTTACCTACTGCTTCATAGCCCGCGGAGTCCATAAAGTTAGTGAGCAGAAACTTGACGAGACCGAAGACATTGAAGTCAAAATCCTTACCGAGCAGGAACTAAAAGACATGCTCTTGGCCGACTCCATCAAACAATCACTCATGGTAGCGCCTCTATGGAAATACTTTGCCCTCAAAAAACAATAAAAACTCTAACCGCAGAACAACAAAACGGCAGAAAAATCTCAAAAAACTTGCACAATTAAAAAAAAACACCTACCTTTGCACCACTGAAACAACAAGACACCTTGCCCAGGTGGCGGAATGGTAGACGCGCTCGTTTCAGGTGCGAGTGCTGCGAGGCGTGCAGGTTCGAGTCCTGTTCTGGGCACTACAAAAAATCGCAAGTGATTGAGAATTAATCACTTGCGATTTTTAGTTTCACTCCGTGTCAACCAACCTCCGCACAACCTCCATTTCAACCATAATAAACCACCTTAAACCCACCTAAATGAATCGAATTTGAATTCTTTAATATATTTTAATAAACGAAATAAAACTTATATAAGCCAATTGATGTCATAAAATCAAATAAGCGATGAAATGATGTCCCCGACAAAGATGATAGACATAGTTCTATATTTGAGGGCAACAAACTCAATCTTTAATAAAAGGAATTTCAATATCAACGAAATGAACCATGGTACAGTCCAATACTTACATTAAGATTTCTGAGAATAATCCCATAAGAGAGGAATTAAAAAAAGGGATTGAAACTTACGGAAAGACAGATCCTGACAGGTTAATATATTGTGTATCCACACCTCTTGTTGGAGAGGATGAATATGAGTATAGTTATGAAGGAGTATTACTTCTGTCTCCGAAGAATAAACTGATATTTATTGGACATGATGACAGCCCTGAGTTTCAGGACTATATAGATGATTTTATTTCTGATATTGGTTCACTAAGCCAGAATTACAATTATCAAAAGCATATAAAGCGACCTAGAGAATGGCGAAGCCGAATTGTAACATCCGTAAATTTTGGGCCGGGAGAGAAAATAAATATCGGAGAATTGCTTAATGCTCCTGAAACAGAAGTGTCTATTCGAGACCACAGATTAATTAAATATCTAATTTCACTTGTGACAGGATGTATAAACGACATCAAGGGTGGTGGTATAGAGTTAATAGATGATTCAAATCTATTAGACGAAGTAAAAAATAAAATTATACTTTTTGATGCTGATCAAACAAGATTTCTTTATAATGATTATTATATTAAGAAACTTATCTCTGTACAAGGTCTATCAGGAACTGGAAAAACAGAACTACTGCTTCATAAATTACGTGAAATTTTTTCTAAACTACAGGATGACCAGAAAACAAAAGTATATTTCACCTGTCACAATATCGCTCTGGCTAATGAATTACGAAAAAGAATTCCAGAGTTTTTCAATAGAATGAAAATTTCTCGTCAGATAGAATGGGAGAATGAACTATGGGTCGCTAACGCTTGGGGAGGAAGATCAAACCCTAACTCCGGGTTATATGCATATCTATGCAATTATTACGATCTGCCATTTTACAACTTCAGACAGGGTGGAAGTTATTCATTCATATTTCAAGAATTAAAAAAGGGTTTGGATAAAATCAAAAATTTCAAGCCTTGCCTCGATTATATATTGATTGATGAGAATCAAGACTTTCCTGAAGTTTTTTTCGAGGTATGTAAGAAAGTCGTACGACATAAAGTATACACTGCTGGTGATGTATTTCAGAATATATTTTACCAAAAGAATGAGCGTCCAAAGGGTGTAGATATATTTTTACGAAGATGCTATCGTACAGATCCTAGAACACTTATGTTTGCACACACATTGGGTTTAGGCCTTAAAGAGGTTAGAAAATTTAATTGGTTCTCAACAGAAGAATGGGATTCGTTTGGTTATGAGTCTATTATAAATAAAATACAAAACACATTGACACTTAAACGATTACCCCTACAAAGATTTGAAAAAGCAGACCCGGAAAAAAGTGTTGAGTTCCGAGAAGGAACTAATGTGGATACTGTAATTGAGATCATTAACGAAATCAAGGACAAATATCCAAATGTTACTCCTGGAGATATTGCAATAATCGTTATTGATGACGATAAAGAAATATATCCTTATATGGATCGATTATCAACGGTTATAAAGGAGAGGTTGAATTGGGAGATACTTCGAGGTCATGAAGAGAAGAAAACTGATCCCCTTCGATTATATCTAACTAACACCAATAACGTTAAAGGGCTTGAATTTCCTTTTGTAATCTGTGTAACCGCTGCAATTCAATCAGATCCGAGATATAGAAACAAAATCTATACAATGGTCACAAGGTCATTTATTGCTACGTATCTGCTCATTAGGAAAAAGTCACAAGTAAGAGCTCTTCAGGATTTATATGATAGTATTGCAAATGACGGTTGCATTAAGGACATCAAAATACCTACCGATGATGAAGTGCAAGAGATTCGTCAGAACCTTATTGCGGCTGAAAAGGAAAAGCCAATATCATGGGAGGATATGATGGGAAATATATTCAATCAGCTTAAGATCTCGGATCTAGAGCAACAAGTTAAGATAAAAAAAGCTGTTTTGGGTACTAGTATTGATAAATTTGACGCTGAAAAGGTGACCCAATATATAACTGTCATGCGAGAAAACAACTGGTTATGAAAGCTACTCTAGGTTTTGATTTGCCCAAACAGTTGCATGATTTGGCATTTCCACAACATCTTATTAAAGATCGTATGGAATTGATACGGCTATGTGTAAAAACTTGCAGGGAGCTTACATTGTATACTCCGCAAGAAATTAATACTATCGAAAAATCAAAATTGGTTTTAAAAAGAGATAAAATGAGTAGGATATTTTATTTTAGCGAAAAAAAATATTTATCCATCTCTGTACCTCTATGTATGAGCTTAAACGAAAACAATACCCCATGGTTTCATTATGATGGATATACCATTGATTCAGAAATGTGGTCGAAGATTATTGAAAGATCAAATTTTGATAACGATGAGTGGATGGATGATGAATGGTGTCTAGCATATCCGACATCATCAGATCCGGCATTTAGAAGATTTGAGGATCTCTATAGGCATTTATTAAGTGCTGAGTATGGATATGTAAGATATGATCATGATTTAGCAGGGCATAGAGAATCTTTAGCCAAAGGGAAGGAACATCACCATCCACTACATCACTGTGATATACATCTTGCAAGCGAATCAACATTCAAAATTGGATTAACAGGTAAAATTTCAGAGCATCAATTTATTGAGATACTTGATAATGAACAGATGCGTTGGTATATAAACAGACCTCGTAAAGTAAAGAAATAACTTATCCCAGGACTTTTTATTTAATTGCAACAGTAAAACCGAACTGTGTAATTAATGTATTCACTATCATTTATGCAACCAATTACTTAAGAATTCAAAAGATACAGCAGTTTTTCAATATCCGATTAGATAAAGTGAACCATTCTGGCCTCCAAATGGTTTTGTAAATCGTGGGTCAATGGAGACCTGCGATTTACAATGATTTTTGATGAAGATACAACCCCGTACTATAAGGCACGAGAGGTTTAAGGAACTTGTCAAGGAGTGGCTTGACACACACCGTGAGGAATACTGCGCTTTCGCCAATGAGGTGAGCAAGCGCGACCGTTCAGGTATCCAGCAGATATTTCAGTAGGCCCAGTTTGCAGCTCCGACATTTGAGAATATCGCAGTGTCGCGTCTGGAGTCGCCAGTACTGCTGCGCTATCTCGCTGACAGAGGCATACCGAAAGAGATAGCCCAACGCTACTGCGTACAGGTTGACTATTAGCTTCATGGAAAGCGATACTATGCCGTCGGCTTTCCCAACAACGCCAATGGATTAGAGTTGAGGAATCCCTTCTTTAAGGGGTCGTACCCTCCGAAACACATCACCATAATTGCCGACTGCAATTTGACAATGACATCGCAGGACGTGCGGCACTCGCCAGACTACGGCGGGAGTTCGGCGACAGGGTCATGGACAAGTCGGCACTCTATCCTGACCACAAGGATCTGAACGACTATCTAATGTCGCTCTATCCGAAAAAATCAACAAAACTCAAACTCTGATAAACGTGAAAACAATCATCAATAAAATCGGCGAAACCCGCCTTACCCCGCCCGGTTCTTCGGAGTCTTTCTCCGTTCCACTACGAAAGTGCGTTGCGGTTACTGGATTGCACTCCTTGCAATCGTTATCTCACTGACCTCCTGCTCCGACGACCTCGACGTGCAGCAGTCGTATCCGTTCACAGTAGAAGTCATGCCATACGGCGACAAAATCACCAAGGGCGAGACCGTCGAGCTGCGCTTCGAGATTAAGCCCGAATGGAACTATGCCAATACCCTCTACACCATCCGCTACTTCCAGTATGACGGCGAAGGCACTCTCAAACTCGTTGACGGCCCTATACTGGTCAACAACGACCGAGTTCTGCTCGAAAGCAAGACTTTTCGTCTGACCTACACAGCCAACTCGTCCGAGGCTCACAAATTCCTCGTGGTCATTCAGGATAACTTCAACTCAACTACGTGGCAACAGACCTTCGAGTTCAATAGCAAGGACAACGGTGACGATGATGGCGGCAAGACACCCGGCATCATCAGTCCCGTCAATCCCGGAACCATAACACCCATCGGCTTATGAAGAAACTACTGATATTCCTCATGGCGTTAGTGAGCCTCGCGGTCACTACGCCAGCCTTTGCCGCAAAAAGGTCGATAATGGAGTTGCCTCCTTTTGAGCGCGCTGTACTAATCATCAAGCACCATGAGACCTTGCATGACTCCAGAAAGCATTGGTTCTACCTCGGATATGGTCACAGAAAACTCCCCGGAGAAAAATACTTTCGTGGCTATAAGATGAATGAAAGAGAGGCTGATGCGCTCCTTCGCAAAGACCTCAACAAGTTCATAGCTCTTTTTGCAGGTTTCAGACCAATGGACGCGCTCCTTTTAGGCGTGTTGTCATACAATATCGGACCGGGGGCTGTGATGAAAAGCTCTGTCTATCGTAAACTGAAAGCCGGGGACCGAAACATATTCAAGTCCTACGTCGCCCACTGCAAAGATAAGGGTGGATTTCACAAAGGTCTATACAAACGTCGCTGTCAGGAGCTTGCGGCCTTATACGTTACGTAAAATCAATATCTTATGATACTGTCGGAGGGATGCACTTTTCGGAGTGTGTCCCTCCGCCGTATCTTATAGACACATCAAAACACCAAAAACAAATGGCTTCGATAAAAGTAAAGTTCCGGCCCTCGACTGTCGCTGACCACGAGGGCACAATCTATTATCAGATTATCCACGAAAGGAAGGTGCGACAACTCCTTTCAGACTACAAAGTATTCCCGGATGAGTGGGACGAATCCCGCTCAATGGTCATTACCACCCAGAAGAGTGAACGAAAATCGTTCATCCTCTCGATCAGGGAGCGCATCCGATGGGATGTAGAGCGGTTGACAAAGATTGACCGTAAGCTGAATGCCAACGCTCTGATTTATACAGCTGATGATGTTATCGACGAGTTCAACCGTTATGCTCATAAATACTCCCTGTTCAACTTCATGGAAAGTATCATCGTCAAGCTAAAACAGAACGGTAAGGTCAGGACTTCCGAGAC
>CAMWNI010000026.1 GCA_947175545.1 uncultured Porphyromonadaceae bacterium | reverse complement strand
GCTATCAGCAGCGACCCTATCAGCCCCGTCCGCGCTACAACCAGCAGCAGAACGATGGCGAAGGCGGCTATCAGCAGCAGCGGCCCTATCAGCCCCGTCCGCGCTACAATCAGCAGCAGAACGGCGGCATGCAGCGCCGCCCTCAGAACGGACGTCCGGGCCAGAGACCGTTCCAGCGCCCGGGAAAGAGCTTCACCCCGCGTCCAAAGCAGATTGACTATGAACTTCCTGAAGTTGACCCGAACGAGGAAGTTCGCCTCAACAAATTCATGGCCAATGCCGGAATTTGCAGCCGTCGCGAAGCAGATGAATTCATCAAGGACGGCAAGGTAAAGGTCAACGGCGAAGTAGTTACTGAACTCGGCACCAAGATAACCGCAAAGGATGTCGTTGAATATAACGGCGAAGTCGTTGTGACCGAGCGCAAATGTTACGTCCTGCTGAACAAACCGAAGGATTGCGTGACCACCAGCGACGATCCCAACGGCCGCACAACGGTGATGGATCTGGTCAAGAATGCATGCAAGGAAAGAATCTACCCCGTTGGCCGACTGGACCGCAACACTACCGGAGTTCTCCTTCTGACCAATGACGGCGATCTCGCTTCAAAGCTGACCCATCCGCAGTATGTCAAGAAAAAGATTTATCACGTATGGACTGACCATGATATCTCCGAGGATGACATGCAGCGCATTGCCGACGGCATAGAGCTTGAAGACGGCCCGATTCATGCCGACGCAATCAGCTATGCGACCGAGACCGACCGCAACCAGGCCGGCATTGAGATTCACTCGGGTCGAAACCGCATCGTGCGCCGCATTTTTGAGTCGCTCGGTTATCACGTAACCAAACTGGACCGAGTTTACTTCGCCGGCCTGACTAAGAAGAATCTGCCTCGCGGACGCTGGCGTTACCTGACCCAGGACGAGGTGAACTTCCTTAAAATGGGTTCATTTGAATAAGCCATTGCGGGCGATTAAAGAGACTATTACACCAATCATATATGAAAAGGACTAAAATCGTAGATATTTTCAACCCCGGACTTATTGGTACGGAAGTCAGTGTCATGGGCTGGGTGAGAACCCGCCGAGGCAACAAGCACGTACAGTTTGTCGCACTTAATGACGGCTCCACAATCAAGAACATCCAGATTGTTTTTGAAATGGAGAAATTCAGCGACGAGGAACTGAAACTGATAACCACCGGTTCGAGCATCCACGTAGAGGGAAAACTCGTTGAGTCGATGGGCAAAGGGCAAAGCTGCGAGGTGCAGGCTGAAAAACTGACAGTTTTCGGCACGGCAGATGTTGAAACCTATCCCTTGCAGAAAAAAGGGCATACCCTCGAATTTCTGCGCGAGAAGGCTCATCTTCGCCCCCGCACCAACACTTTCGGCGCGGTTCTGCGCGTGCGTTCGGCCCTGGCTTTTGCAATCCATAAGTTTTTCCAGGAACGCGGATTTTTCTATCTGAACACTCCGCTCATTACGGCAAGTGATGCCGAAGGGGCCGGAGCCATGTTCCAGGTGACGACTCTCGACCTGAATAATCCTCCCCGCCTTGAGGACGGTAAGGTTGATTTCAGCGCTGACTTCTTCGGGAAACCCGCGTCGCTGACTGTCAGCGGCCAGCTTGAGGGAGAACTCGGAGCAACCGCTCTTGGCGCGATTTACACCTTCGGACCGACCTTCCGCGCTGAAAATTCAAACACTCCGCGCCATCTGAGCGAATTCTGGATGATTGAACCTGAGGTTGCCTTCTATGACATTGAGGACAACATGGACCTCGCCGAAGAGTTCATTAAATATTGCGTACAGTATGCCCTGGACAATTGCAAGGACGACCTTGAATTTCTCCAGCAGATGTATGACAAGGAACTCATTGCCCGCCTTGAGGAAGTTGTCAAGAGCAGTTTTGTGCGCCTGACTTACACTGAAGGCATTGACATACTCAAGGCTTCCGGCAAGAAGTTTGAGTTTCCCGTTGACTGGGGAACGGACCTGCAGAGCGAACATGAGCGCTTCCTCGTTGAGGAGCATTTCAAGCGCCCCGTAATCCTGACTGACTATCCGAAGGATATCAAGGCGTTCTACATGAAGCAGAACGAGGACGGAAAGACCGTGCGCGCAATGGATGTCCTTTTCCCGCAGATTGGCGAGATTATCGGCGGCTCGGAGCGCGAGGCCGACTATCAGAAGTTGCTCGCACGAATTGAGGAACTCCACATTCCGATGAAGGACATGTGGTGGTATCTGGACACCCGCAAGTACGGCACGGTGCCTCACGCCGGTTTCGGTCTCGGATTCGAGCGTCTTGTTCTGTTCGTTACCGGCATGACCAACATCCGTGACGTTATTCCGTTCCCGCGTTATCCCGGAAACGCCGAATTCTAATTTTAAGAATATTAGACGTTAAAAGTTGTTATAGCAGTAGGGTTGCGGCCTGTATGTGGCGCAGCCCTACTGTTTTTGACTGACTGACGTAAAGAAAACAAAACCAAAATAATGAGTACATTCGAAGAACTTGGCGTCGCGCCCGATCTGCGCCGCGCCATAGAAGAAATGGGCTTTGAAAACCCAATGCCTGTCCAGCAGCGGGTGATTCCCCATCTGCTGACAAAAGATAATGATGTGATTGCCCTTGCCCAGACCGGCACGGGCAAGACCGCCGCATTCGGCCTTCCGCTGCTTCAGCGGGTCGACACTTCGCGCCGCGATACGCAGGCGCTTATTCTCGCGCCGACGCGCGAACTCTGTCTTCAAATCAGTTCGGACCTGGCTGATTTTTCAAAGTATATTAAAAACCTGAAGGTTCTGCCCGTCTATGGCGGGTCGTCGATAATGAGCCAGATTCGCACCCTGCGCCAGGGGGTGCAGATAATCGTGGCCACACCGGGCCGGTTGATTGACCTGATTGAGCGAAAAGAAGTGGAACTTGAAAATGTCCGCACGGTGGTTCTCGACGAGGCTGACGAGATGCTCAATATGGGATTCCTTGACAGCATAGATGCCATTCTGGCGCATACTCCCGACGAACGGAAAATGTTGATGTTTTCCGCTACAATGCCGAAGGAAATCGGGCAGATTGCGAAAAAATACATGCACTCGCCTGAAGAGTTCGTGATTGGAATACGTAACAGTGGAGCAGAAAACGTACGCCATATATATTATATGGTGAAGGCTCAAGACAAGTATCTGACGCTAAAACGCGTTGCTGACAACACTCCGAGCATCTACGGCATTATTTTTTGCCGTACGCGCAAGGAAACGCAGGAAGTAGCCGACCATCTGATTCAGGACGGTTATAATGCCGACGCGCTCCATGGCGACCTTTCGCAGCAGCAGCGTGACATTGTCATGAAGAAGTTCCGCGACAGGGTGCTGTCGCTGCTCGTGGCTACGGACGTTGCCGCGCGCGGACTTGATGTTGACAACGTTACCCACGTGATCAACTACGGGCTGCCTGACGATACGGCGGTCTATACCCATCGCTCAGGCCGAACCGGACGTGCGGGCAAGACTGGCGTCAGCGTTGCGATCATACATTCGCGCGAAAAGGGCAAACTCCGCGAAATTGAGAAGAAAATAGGCAAGACGTTTGAACATCTCGACGTCCCGACGCCGGACCATATCATCGAGAAGCAGCTTTACAATATGGCTGACCGTCTCGAGCGCGTTGAGGTCAACGAAGTCGAGATTGCAAAGTATCTGCCAGGAGTTCAGCGCAAACTGGAATGGCTAAGCGGCGAGGATTTGCTGAAGCGTGTCCTCTCGCTGGAGTTCAATCGCCTGCTCAACTACTATAAGGATGCTCCTTATATCGAAAACATATCTGACTCCAAACCGAAAAAGGGAGAGAAGCCCCGGCGCGAGATTCCGACTGAGAAGGAAAAAGACCGCCGCTCGGCTCCGCGAGGCATGGCGCGCATCTACGTCAACGTCGGCAAAAAGGATGGCTTTTTCGCCGGTAATCTGATTGACCTGCTGAACCACAGCATAGAAGGCCACCGTGTTGACGTAGGCCGCATTGATCTGATGCCGGGCTATTCGCTTTTCGACGTGAAAAAGTCTGACGCCGCCAGAGTTGTCCAGGGCCTGAAGGGCGTTGAATTCTTCGGTAAGCGCATCCATTGTGAGCAGGCAGGCGAGGACAAAGATTATGCGCGGCTTTCGGCTCGCAAAGATCGACATGCTGCCTCTTCGTCAGGCAACTTCGACCGGTTTATGAAAAAATCACGCCGCAAGTAAGGCGAAAATGTAGGAAATGTAGCCGAGGGTGAGTAATGCGCCCTCGGCTCTTGTTATTGTGCGGGTCTTGAAAAACCAGCCGAAGAGCCAAAAGGCAATTGAGGCGCCCATAAGAGTCAGCAGGTCAAGATTGCCGATGGTCCCGAAGGGGAGGGGAGTGATTGTTGCGGCACATCCGAGAACCATCAGCACATTGAAAATATTGCTTCCGATTACGTTTCCTATTGCCATTGCGGGTTTCCCCTTGACGGCTGCGACGACTGACGTTGCAAGTTCGGGAAGCGACGTTCCGGCCGCGACTATCGTCAGGCCGATAACCGCCTCACTGACGCCAAACATGGCGGCGACTCCCGACGCTCCGTCAACAAAGCGGTCGCCGCCCCAGACGAGTGCGGCCAGTCCGAGAATGACGTAGACAATGGAACGCCATACGGGCATCGGCGTTACTGCCGGTTCAGATCCGGCCGACACTGCGGCAACTTCCGGATTCTTGGCAGATGCAAAAGTGTAGCGCATGAAAAGCATAAAAAGAATGAGGAGGAAGAGGCCGCTCAGACGCGAAACGGAGTTGATTCCTGTTCCGTCGATAATGCTACTGTTGCCGAGCATCAGGAGGATGACCGATGAGAGAATCACCATTGGAATCTCAAGCGACATGACGGAGCGTGCAATCGGCATTGGGCGCACCATAGCCGTAACGCCGATAATCACGAGGATATTGAAAATATTGCTCCCGACGACGTTTCCGATTGCCATAGGGGCGCTTCCGGAGATGGCGGCGAGTATGGAGATTGCAAGTTCGGGGGCCGACGTGCCGAAAGCAACGACGGTCAGTCCGACAACAAGGTCACTGATGCCCATACGCCGGGCAATCGCCGAGGCACCGTCGGTCAGCGCGTTTGCTCCGCCAAGAATAAGGACAAGGCCGACAATCAGCCAAATAAAATGTAACAACATAGGCCTGTTTAAGGGTGATGGGGTGGAGAGGAGGGAATTTCTGTTTTAGTTGATTTTAGCGCAAAGTTAGAAAATTTTATTAACTTTGCGCGCAGAAAAATCAATAAAATTACATTGGAAAATTCAGTATATACAATGGCTGAGGCTATTGCTGAGGCTAAAAGATGTCTTAACTGCAAGGTTCCGCAGTGTAAGAAAGGTTGCCCGGTAGAGAATGACATTCCGGACTGGATTCACGAATTGTCGATGGGCAACCTCGGCAATGCAATGAGCATCATAAACCGCAAGAGCAATCTGCCTGCGGTTTGCGGACGCGTCTGCGCACATGAACGCCAGTGTGAGGGCCATTGCGTTCTTGGGAAAAAGGGCCGGCATGTCAATATCGGTAAACTCGAGCGCTTTGTTGCGGACTTTGACAGTGAAATGGGCGTTATGCGCCAGCCGATTGTCCAAAAGACAAAAGGACGTGTGGCCATTATCGGCAGTGGACCGGCGGGATTGACCGTAGCCGGCGAACTTGCGCGAAGAGGCTATAGCGTTGACATTTTTGAAATGGAGCCTCAGCCGGGCGGAGTGCTGACGTTTGGAATTCCGGAGTACCGCCTGCCAAAGGATATTGTCAACAGCGAAATCGAAAAAATCCGACAGCTTGGGGTCAGATTCTACGTCAATGTGACAGTTGGGCCGGACATCACCATTGACGGACTGTTTGACAAGGGTTATGACGCAATTTTTATGGGAACCGGCAACGGCAAACCCAAAAAACTCGCAATCAACGGTCTGGAGAATAAGCGCGTCAGGCAAGCTATTTATTTTCTGCGTCGCGTCGGGCTTTTCCAGGCCGGACTTATTAGCCGCGAGGAGGTTCCGATGAAGGAGGGCGACAGAATCTACGTTGTCGGATGTGGCAACACGGCGATTGACGCTGCGCGTACCGCCGTAAGATTCGGAGCCTCGGAGGTTACGATTGTCTATCATCGTGACATTACGAGAATGAGTGCGCTGATGGCCGAGTATGAAGACGCGGTCAGCGAGGGCGTCAAATTCATGTGGAATACTTCGGTCAAGGAGGTCCATGATGATCGGCGTGTCACGGTCGAGACTGACGGCGAAGAGCGTATTCTTCCCCCCGGCAAGCTTATGATGGCCGTCGGAAGCCGTCCGGCAACGCGCATTGTCTCGACCACAACCGGCATTGAAGTGAACGAGAACGGATTCGTTGTTACACGCGATGTGCCGTACGGCATGACGACTCGCAAAGGGGTCTTTGCCGGCGGAGACGTTTCAGGCAACCAGGCGACGGTCGTCCATGCTATGTCGAATGCCCGCGCCGTTGCGGAAGGGATTGCTCAGTATATTGATGCGCTTACGCTTCTGCGCGCAATTGAATCCTGACTGCTGTGACATACAATGCCGATTGCACATAAGCCCCCCGAAAGTGCAGTTGGTTAATTTACCTGAATTTTGGCGATTTTTGGAAAAACTTTTGTTATATTTGCACCAATAAGTATAAAAAACCAACAAAAACTAAAAGATGGCAAAAGTTATCGGCACAGTGGAAATCAACAGCGCCAAGTGTAAAGGCTGTAACCTGTGTGTGGTTGCATGCCCGACCGAGGTGCTTGCGCTCCGCCCGAAGGAGGTAAATGACCGAGGGTATCATTTCGCTTATGCCGCCAAGCCTGACCAGTGTATCGGGTGTGCTTCATGCGCTCTGGTTTGTCCGGATGCGTGCATAGAAGTTTACAGGGCGGTTGTCAAATAAAAGGAGAGAGCTGAAAGCCGCCATAAATTAACAATGGAAAATAAGGAAGAAATTAAACTGCTCAAGGGAAATGAAGCGATAGCCCACGCCGCAATCCGCTATGGGGTTGACGGATACTTTGGCTATCCGATTACGCCTCAGAGCGAAGTGCTTGAAACCCTGGAGGCACTGATGCCGTGGGAGACCACGGGCATGGTTGTTCTTCAGGCAGAGAGCGAAGTTGCCGCCATCAACATGGTTTACGGCGGAGCATCGTCCGGCAAAGCTGTGATGACCTCGTCGTCATCGCCCGGTGTCAGCCTTAAACAGGAGGGCATCAGTTATATCGCGGCCGGCGAACTGCCGGCGCTGATTGTCAACGTTATGCGCGGCGGTCCGGGTCTTGGAACGATTCAACCCTCCCAGGCAGATTATTTTCAGGCCGTCAAGGGAGGCGGACACGGTGACTATCATCTGATTGTGCTTGCACCGGCGTCGGTTCAGGAGATGGCAGACTTTGTCGGACTTGGATTTGACCTGGCGTTCAAGTATCGCACTCCGGCAATGATTCTTGCCGACGGTGTCATCGGTCAGATGATGGAGAAAGTAGTTCTTCCGCCGGCGCGTCCCCGACGCACGGATGAGGAGATTGTCGCCCTGTGTCCTTGGGCTGCGCGCGGCAAGTTTGGCCGCAAACAGCGCAACGTGTCGACAACTCTTGAGCTTGACCCGCAGGCAATGGAGAAAAACAATATCCGCCTTCAGGAAACCTATCGGCGCATTGAAGCCGGCGAGGTGAGGTTTGAAGAGTATATGACCGAGGATGCCGACTATCTGATTGTGGCCTTCGGATGTATGGCCAGAATCTGTCGTAAGGCAATCGAGGATGCGCGCGCCTGCGGCCTGAAGGTTGGTCTGCTCAGGCCGATTACCCTGTGGCCTTTCCCGACGGAAGCAATCAAGGCGCTGTCAGGACAGGTTCGGGGCATACTCGTGGCCGAGTTGAATGCCGGACAGATGATTGATGATGTCCGTCTGGCTGTTGAGGGTCGGACTCCCGTTTGTCACTTCGGGCGTACCGGAGGCATTGTTCCTAATCCGCAGGAAGTTCTGAATGCTCTCTGTAAGGATTTTAATGTAGAAATGGAGGACGCGAAATGACTAAAGAAGAGATTATTGCCGCGGGCGGAACTAAGGTTGCCGCCAAGCCGCGTCTGCTGATGGACGTCAACATGCACTATTGTCCGGGATGCTCCCACGGTGTTGTCCATAAGATTCTTGCCGAGGTTATTGATGAACTCGGACTTGAGGATTCGGCCATCGGTGTCGCTCCGGTCGGATGTGCGGTGTTCGCTTACAATTATATTGATGTGGACTGGGTTGAGGCCGCTCACGGCCGCGCGCCTGCCGTAGCAACGGGTTTGGCACGCCTGAACCCGGATGCGACAGTCTTTACCTATCAGGGCGACGGCGACCTCGCCGCCATCGGTACGTGTGAAACGATCCATGCTTGTAACCGAGGTGAGAACATCGCCATTATTTTTATCAATAACGGCATCTATGGCATGACGGGTGGCCAGATGGCCCCGACAACACTGGAGGGAATGAAGACCTCGACGACCCCTTATGGGCGTCGTGTCGATCTCAACGGTTATCCGCTGAAGATTACGGACCTGGTCAAGGAACTTGACGGCACGTGCTACGTTACCCGCGAGGCGGTCCATACGCCGGCTGCCGTACGCAAGGCCAAAGCCGCAATCAGACAGGCGCTGATGAATGCCCGCGACAAGAAAGGAACGTCGTTTGTTGAAATCGTTTCGACCTGCAACAGCGGATGGAAGATGTCGCCTGATAAAGCAAATAAATGGATGGAGGAGAATATGTTTGAGAAATATCCCCTCGGCGAACTCAAAAATACCGTAAATCCGAAATGAAACATGAAATAATTATTGCCGGATTCGGCGGCCAGGGAGTACTTTCAATGGGTAAGATTCTTGCTTACGCAGGTTTGCTTGACGGAAAGGAAGTTACGTGGATGCCGGCCTATGGCCCCGAACAGCGTGGCGGCACGGCCAATGTCACCGTTATATTGTCAGACGAGCAAATTTCATCGCCGGTTCTCGATTCATATGACGTTGCCGTTATTCTCAATCAGCAGAGTCTGGACAAGTTTGAGTCGCGTGTCAAGCCGGGCGGGCTTCTGATTTATGATCCGTATGGAATTCATCGCAAACCGGAGCGGACCGACATTCGTATTGCTGAAGTCAACGCAACTGAAGCCGCAATCGAGACCGGAAACACCAAGACGTACAATATGCTCCTGCTCGGGGCCTTGCTGAAGCTCGTCCCGATGGTGCCGATTGAGGCTGTTATCCGCGGCCTGGAAAAAACGCTTCCGGAGCGCCATCACAATCTGATTCCGCTCAATCGCGATGCAATCATGCGCGGAGAGCAACTTGTCAAATAATTTAAATCCAATCATATCCTTAGGCATGACTGAAGAAGACAAGAAAAAACTAAGTGCGGATGCGGACGGTTTGCTGACCTATGAATATATCGCGAACCATATCGGCACGCCTGACCTGGACATTGAGTGGCTTGTCAACAATATGAAACGCGTTGACCCTTACGGCCAGTTTACCGCTTCGGCGGCCCGATATCTGCACGCGATTGATCCGAATCTTTTCGCTTCGCAGATTTCGACACTGATTTCGGTGACGATTGACAAAGACCGCGAGCATAAGTATCTGTCGGCGCTTATGAATTCAATTTACGGTGACGACTGCGAGCAGCGCGCCGCCGAACTTTCTCTATCAGATAATAATTTCCGCCGTATCTACAAACGGCTTCATCCAATCTCAGCATTATGAAAAAGATTTTCATTTCTATGGCCTGTGCGCTCGGACTGATTTCATGTTCGGCAAAGGCTACAGAACAGAACAATGAACAACAAACCTCAAATCAAGCAACTGAATCCGAAATGACCGAAACAAATGACTCAACTACGGCTGTTACCACTGACAAAAAAGTGATTATCAGCACTTCGGAAGGCGATATTGAAGTCCTTCTCTATGGTGATACGCCCAAACATCAGGCCAACTTTATCAAACTTGCAAAGGATGACTTCTATAATGGCACTCTGTTTCATCGTGTCATCAATGAATTTATGGTTCAGGCCGGTGACCCTGACAGCAAGAATGCTCCGGCCGGCAAGCAGCTTGGCTCCGGAGGACCCGGCTATCAGATTGACGCCGAGTTCGTCTATCCGAAGCATTTCCATAAGTATGGCGCCTTGTCTGCCGCCCGCACCGGCGATCAGGTTAATCCGGAACGCAAAAGCTCAGGCTCTCAGTTCTATATTGTTACCGGTAAGAAGTATTCTGATTCGGAGCTGGCACAGATTGAGAATCATCTGAAAAACGGAGCGCTTCAGCAGGCTTTTTATGAAATTGCGTCTCAGCGTCAGGCAGAAATCATGAAGATGCGCCAGGAGGGCGATTCAGAGGGCCTTCAGAAGATGCAGGACGAGATTTTTGCGCAGGCCGAGGCTCGCGTGGGCAAGGTCCAGGGTCTGACCGATGAGCAGCGTGAGGCTTACAAGACCGTTGGCGGCACTCCGCACCTTGACGGCCAGTACACCGTGTTTGGCGAAGTGCTGAAGGGGATGGATGTTGTTCAGAAAATCGAGAAGACGGAGACTGACCGTAACGACCGTCCGACAAAAGACATTAAGATTCTTTCGGTTAAGGTCGTTGAATGAGCAATCATCGCGTCAGTATTATTATTCCTGTTTACAATGTTGAGGCATATCTTCGTGAGTGCCTCAACTCTGTTATAGCCCAGACTTATCGAAACTGGGAGTGCATAATTGTTGACGATGCGTCGACTGACTTGTCGGTGACGATTGCCGGAGAGTTTTGTGATGCTGACGCGCGTTTCCGCCTTGTACGTCATACGGTCAATTGTGGTCAGGCTGCGGCCCGAAACACAGGACTTGACGCCGCTACGGGGCGGAAAATAGTGTTTATTGACTCGGATGATGCGGTTCATCCTTCAATGCTTGAAGTCGGATTGCAGTCAGACGCGGATATTGTCTGTTTTGACTTTGAGAAGTCATGGAAGCGGTTTTCGAGATTATCTCAGGAGGAGTTTCGGTCCGGTCGCTTCGCAATGCTGACCTCAAGGGAGGCACAGCTTGAGTTGCTCTATCAGACGGGGCGGATGAATGCCTCGGTTTGGAGTAAGATGTTTGATGCGGACCTTTTCAGAGACGTTCGGTTTATTTCCGGATTGACTTATGAGGATCTGGAAATAGTTAGCCGATTGTTTACTGCGGCACGGTCGGTTGCCGACAGTCCGTTGAAACTGTATTTTTACAGGCAGACTCCGGGGAGTTTCATTCACACCTGGTCACGGCGTCGGCTGGATGTGCTGACCGTGACGGAGGAAATTGAGCGCCGGATGTCGGACGACGATGAACTGCTGAAGGCAGCGCGTGACAGACGTTTCGCCGCAAACTTCAATATGCTGTTGCTGATGTGTCGCAACGGAATGGGGGCGAGTGCGGAGGCAAATGCATGCCGGGGACAATTGAGACGTCTCAGACGCCAGGTTATGTTCAATTCGCGCTCGCGGCTGAAGAATAAGGCGGGAGCCGTTGTTGCTTATTTAGCGAGGTTCTGACCGATAGTCGTAGGTGTTTCGCTGTTTTTCGAATGTTTCGGGACTTTGTTTCAGTCGTAGAGAGTCTCGCACCGGATCGTAGCTGCCAATGATTGACGCGAGGGTGGGTGATTCGGCAAATGTAGGCAAGGGGAGTTCGATTGAGGGGTCTATGGCCCTAAGTGCCATTGCCGTTGCCCGCTGCTTGCCTTCGAGTGAATACCCGGCAATGTGAGGCGTTGCAACAAGGGCTTTTTCAAGCAGCCGGCGATTGATTGCAGGCTCACCTTCCCAGCAATCTATGGCCAGGGAGCGGTCTGTGGCCAGGAGGGCTGCCGTGTCGGCAACTGCTCCGCGTGCGGCATTGATAATCAGACTGTCGTCCGATGTCAGTTCAAGGAAATCTTTGTTAATAATATGGCGGGTCGAGTTGTCAAGAGGCACATGGAAGGTGATTACGTCACAATTTTTTGCAATTACTTCAAGGCTGACATAGTTTTCAGAACCTTCCGCAAGAGCGCGTGGGGGATCACACATCAGCGTCTTTATCCCGTTCGCGTCGGCCCATTTTTTGACAATTGAGCCGACATGACCGACGCCAACAATGCCGAGACACCGACAGTCGGGTTTAAAGCGCCCGATGACAGACAGGACGTATTGGGCAACGGCAGGGGCGTTGCATCCCGGTGCGTTATGAACCTGAATTCCGTTCTGGCGGCAGTAGTCAAGGTCAATATGGTCAGTTCCGATTGTGGCCGTGGCTATTGTCCTGACTTTTGAGCCTTCGAGAAGGGCGGCGTCACAACGGGTACGGGTTCGCACAATCAGAGCGTCGGCGTCTTTGACCCGTTCGGGGGTGAATTCTTCAGGATTGAGATAGTCAACTTTGTGACCCGCGCTTTCAGCGAGACCACGGATAAACGGTATGTGTGATTCAATCAGAATATACATAGCTGTTTGCCGATAAACGCGAGTATGAACATCCAGGCGGCGATTGCGATTAACCAGCCGGAGCGACGCGTTGCAATGAAGTGGGCGCAATGATAGGCCGCACAAAGGTTCAGCAGAGGCAACCAGAAGGCCGAGCCGCCGATGCAAAACAGCGGGCAGACAATCGCGCTGCCCGAAAGAACATAGATTGACATGTTTCTGGAGCGGGCTTTGGCCGGATAGCCGTAGGCCGTTAGAAACGATGCAAGCGCGAAAAGCGCGCATAGAGCGGCTGAAAAGAGATAGGCAGAGGTTATTTGAGCGGGAAATTCGAACTGCGGTTGCTGATATCGCACGAGCAGATGTTCGAGCGGTTCAAGAGAACGGGTGAGGGCGACGGCTCCAAACGGGATGATTATATAAGGAGTGATGATGCCGAGAAGCGAGGCAACAAGACCACGCATTGAGAACGCACGGACGGTTATCAGCAGTGCGACTGTGACACCTCCCCACATAAGCCATTGCGGATTGAAGACAGCAGCAGTTCCTGTCAGCAGAAATATCAGGAAGAATGTGCGCGTCAGTTTTGGCTGCATGAAACAGAAGAACAGACTAATGGTCGTTATGAGCGCGTATCCGGCCAACAGACAGCCGGAAATACTTTGGCTTGCAGCACCCTGGAGGAGCATAAAGGTGGCAAGCATCGGATAGTTCGGACCTTTGAAGAGGTTACGCGCCCGAATCTGTACGGTTGCTATGACGCCGATAATCACTGATATCAGCATGACGAGCCATTTTTCAGCTCCGCCTCCCCAGAATGCCATGGCAGCTACACCAACGGCGGAGAGCAGAGCTGAAAAAGTCGGACCGAGAAAAAGACGCTCAGGGCGTGAGGCTCTGTTCAGCATAGGTCAGCGGCGATATCGCGACGGAAGTATTTTCCGTCGAAATCAATCGCTTTGACGGCGGCAAATGATTTTGCTGCGGCCGAGGGAATGTCTTCGCCATAGCTTGTTGCAGCGATTACGCGCCCGCCGGAGGTTACAAGACGACCGTCCTGTTTCGCCGTCCCGGCATGGAACAGCAGGCTTTCGGTCACGTTTTCGAGTCCGGTCATCGGCTTCCCTTTTTCGTATGAGCCGGGATAGCCTCCGGAAACCGCCATGACGGTAACGGCAGTCCGCGGATCTTCCTTCAGTTCGAGGTTGCCGAGGTTGCCTTTGGACACGGCAATGAGCAACGGAAGCAGGTCAGACTCGATTCGGGGCATGACGGCTTCGGTTTCCGGATCGCCCATGCGTACGTTGTATTCAATAACCATCGGTTCACCACAAACATTGATGAGACCGAGGAAAATGAAGCCGCGGTAGTCGATTCCGTCCTTGATGAGGCCGTTGACTGTCGGTTTGACGATGCGTTCTTCGACTTTGCTCATAAATTCTTTGTTGGCGAACGGTACGGGCGATACGGCGCCCATGCCGCCGGTGTTGAGTCCGGTGTCACCTTCGCCAATCCGCTTATAGTCCTTGGCAACGGGCAGAATCCGGTATTCGCCGTGGCCGTCGGTCAGGACAAAGACTGAACATTCAATTCCGCTGAGGAACTCTTCGATAACTACGGTGGAGGATGCCCGGCCGAACATTCCGCCAAGCATTTCGCGCAATGAATTCTGAGCTTCTTTCAGGTCTGAAATAATCAGCACACCCTTGCCGGCGGCAAGGCCGTCAGCCTTGAGAACATATGGAGCCTTGAGGGTTTCGAGGAATCGGCAACCTTCTTCAACAGTTGCGGACGTGAATGACTGATAGGCTGCGGTTGGAATTCCATGACGCTGCATGAACTGCTTGGCGAAGTCTTTTGAGCCTTCAAGAGCCGCACCGTCGGCAGCAGGGCCGACGAGGAGCATTTCTGGCATTTTTTCAGCGAAATAGTCGCGGATTCCTGCAACGAGCGGATCTTCGTTGCCGACAATAATCAGATTGATGCCGTTTTCGCGACAGAATGTCTCGATTGCGGGAAAATCGGTCGGTTTCAGGTTGACATTAGTGCCGAAAGAGTCCGTGCCACCGTTGCCGGGCCCAATAAAGAGTTTGTCGCAAAGGGGGCTTTGAGAGATTTTCCATGCGATTGCCGCTTCACGGCCACCGGAACCAAGCAGAAGAATGTTCATAATAAATAATAAGTAAAATTAGGGGGGGTTAAGATTCTTTTGTAGGAGTTTCGCTGCCGCCCGATTTGCGACGCCAGCCTTTACGGGCCGAAATTGAGGGCATTTTACCGATGATAGCTTTCAAGGCCTCAGGATTGCGTCGGGCTGCAAGCGGGTTTTCGCTGATTTCCGGGCGCTGGATGGGTGCGGATTTCTCATGACGGTCCGCGCCGCCGCGGACATGGCTGTCATCTTTCTTGCGGGCAAAGGGCTTGCGCGATTTATCAAACGGGCGATTTGATTTGTTGCGCGGACGTTCGGCGCGTTCACGTGTCTGGAGTTTTCCGCCGGCCGCGCGAAATGACTTGCGGTCGCCCTGGAAGATGATGTATTCGCGAAGTTCACATTCAAGCGCGCCGTTAAGAAGCGGTTCGCGGAATGACGGGGCCAGGCCAATTTTTGCAAACTGCTCGTCGCGATAGCCGATAATCCATGCGTGATAGCCGGTGAAAACGTGTTTCAGCTGCGATCCGATAAGGGAGTAGAGAGCGTCAATGTCGTCGGGGCGCAGACGTTCGCCGTAAGGCGGGTTGGTGACGAGAACGCCGTCGGCGGGAGCCTCGGTCCACTGGCTGAGGGGTTTCAGTTCGACTGTTACGCTGCCTGCAACTCCGGCGCGCTTCAGATTTTCGGTTGTAATCGCAACGGCTTTCGGCGACATATCAGCGCCGATTATCGGGCATAAGATTTCGCGTTCGGCAGAGTCGTCATTGTAGAGACGGTCCCAAAGTTCGGCGTCGAAGTCGCTCCAGCGTTCAAAGGCAAAACTCTTACGGTAGATTCCGGGGGCGATATTGGCGGCAATCAGAGCAGCTTCGACAAGGAAAGTGCCGGAACCGCACATCGGGTCAACGAACGGAGTGTTGCCGCGCCATCCGGTTTTCAGGATGATTCCGGCCGCAAGAACTTCGTTGATAGGGGCCTCGGTCTGGGCTTCGCGCCATCCTCGCTTATGGAGAGACTCACCGGAGGAATCGAGCGAGAGCGTAACGTCTGACTCGGCGATGTGGACATTAATCATAACATCAGCATCTGTCAGGCGCACTGACGGACGCTTGCCCTGCGGGTCGCGGTCAGTGAAGAAATCGACAATGGCGTCTTTGACGCGATAAGTGACAAATCTGGAGTTCGTGAACTCGGAACTATTGACGGTGACGTCGATTGCAAATGTTTTTTCGGGAGAGAGGAGACTGTTCCAGTCAAATTCCTTGACACGGTCATAGAGCTTGTCTGCCGTATGGGCGCGGAATGAGTAGAAAGGTTTCAGAATCCGGAGTGCGGTACGGCAGTGAAGGTTTGCTTTGTAGAGCATTTCCTTGTCGCCCTGGAAGGAAACCATGCGTCGTCCGGGTTCAACATTAATGGCGCCAATCGAGCGCAGTTCTTCAGCCAGCACGTCTTCCAGTCCCTGGAATGTTTTGGCCACCATGTCAAAAATTTCAGTGTTCATGTTTTTATCAGTCGATTTTTCGACTGCAAAATTACTGAAAATTGCCGCGTCTGGCAAATTTTTCTCATCCTAATTTCGCAAGCCAGTAGAGAGCAAAAGCGTCATCAGGTGCATCTTCCAGCCGTTTCTCGAGTGCGGCGCGAGCTTCTTCTATTTTGTGCTGCTGGAGTTTGACAAGAATCAGTTGTCGATCGATGAACTTAATAAGGTCTTCGATATGAGGGGCCTCCTCCTCGTTTGATTCCATCTGGTCGGAGAGCTGTTCGCGCAATCCGTGGAGCATAGTCTCCAGTCGCGGGTCATGCAGGCCGACGAGGGTCAGAATATACTGTTGGGTCCACTTTACGCGGTGTTGATTGACAATTATGTCAAGATAATAGTATGAGTCGCGATAGCGGCCAAGCTTATAGTATGTAATTCCAAGGAAGAAGCAAATGTCAAAAAACTGCTCGAGGCGTTCGTTTGGATGGTTGTTCGGATTGTCCATTGAGGGGGCAATCATGTCGTATGCGTTTTGCAGATAGAACGCCGCTTCAAAAAAGCGGTCGGCAGTAAACAGCGTAAGACCCCAGTAGAGGGAATAGGCTGCGTCGCCGTTGCGCAGGCGGTCAATCAGACCCTGTTCCTGGGCCATATATTCCGCTTCGGCTTTGAACATTTCCGGGCCGCCGCGATGGATTCCGATTGCGGAAGAGAATGCGCGTGGCAGGGTTTCCGGCGAACCTATGGGGCGGAAGGCGCTGACAGGCAGTCCGGATTGCATTGCATAAATATGGAGCGAGATGAGGCGTTCTTCAACCGATTTCAGCCGGATGATGATATGTATGTTGCGGTTCATCAGGTCGTCCGGCTCCAGGATATCTAAGGTCATGTATTCTCTGATAATAGGATCGTCGGCTTGTAAATCGGTTTTGAGCATCAGGGCGAACGGCTCGATTTCAGAGGCTTTTGTTTCTGTTGGGACTCCGTCAATGATGATTCGGGCGCTGTCGGACGGAATTGACCCCGTCAGGCGGTCAACGACGGAGGCAAGGGTCAGGCGCGGTGTCTCCCACCAGAGGCCGTCCCAGGTTGAGGCATGGTCTTCGATTTCAGACCGCAGCATGGTGTAGTAGGCATGGGTTCGAGGCATGATGTTTTGGACAACCGCATTCGGTTCGTTTTCGATGATGCGCTGAAACTCGGCTGACATCATCCGCTGCATTTCGAAGAAGGTTGAAAGCAGTTTTTTCAGATAGGCTGCGTCGTCGGCATTGTCGGCCAGTCTGATTCCGGAAATGTGGAAGCTTGCTTCTAGTTTGCTGCCGTCGGCTGACGATTTCATTGTTGCCTTAAGCGGGGTGTTGTGGTTGTTGATTTCGTTGATTACGCGTTCAAGTGCGCTGAGGTCCGCAAGGTCGGCTTCAAAGCAGTTGAAAAACGAGAGGGCGACGGTATTGTACATCCTTGCCTCCGGGTTGGCATTGTGTGTGCCGACGAAGTTGCCGCCCTGATAGCGAAAAAAGACAATGGTTTCCTTGTCTTCGTCCTCAGGACGCACTTCCTCAATGTCGGCTTGATTGTTTTTCAGGCATGCAATGAATGCGTCGGCCGAATTGACAGCCGATTTGCGCTTGTAGGCCAGCGGGCTGACGGGACGCTTGCCAAGGAGCATGAGGGTTATTGCGGGTACGGTCAGCGCAATGAGAATTACGGTCAGAAGGGTATGTAAAATCATTTAGGCACGTTTGAAAATTAAGCGGTAGAGTTCACCAATCCATAGGACGGCGGATGTCGTTACAATAATTATCAACCAATCAGAGAGTCGGATTGGGGTTACGTTGAAGAATGAATCTCCGACGCTGACAATCAGCAGTTGTCCGACTACAATCAGCAAGGCAATCAGTCCGAAACCGGAACATCCTTTGAGGTTGAGGGCGGAACGTCCGGTTGCAAATGCGCGAGCATTGAACATGTTCCAGAACTGGAGGAAGACGAAAATCGTGAAGAAAAGGGTCAATTCGTAGACGGATAGCTCATGGAACGGAGTCCATTGTGTCGTGAAGAATTCGGTCAGTGAGGAGATGTCAGTGTGTTCGAAGTAGACAAGCAGGCCGAACAGTATTAAGAAAAACAGCAGCCCTACACCGATTATACTGTGCCACATCGCTCTTGAGATTATGAACTCGGAGCGATTGCGCGGCTTATCCTTCATAACGCTCTCGGACGGAGGCAGCGATGCGAGGGCCATTGCAGCAAAGGTGTCCATGATTAGGTTGACCCAGAGCATCTGGGTTACGGTCAACGGCGACTGAACGCCCATGAACGCTCCGCACAGTACAATCAGGCAGGCTACTACGTTGACTGTCATCTGAAACAGGATGAAGCGGCGAATGTTGAGGTAGAGCGAGCGGCCCCACATGACGGCGCGCCCGATGGATGTGAAGGAGTTGTCAATAATAGTAATGTCAGATGCCTCTTTGGCGACGGAGGTGCCGTCACCCATCGACAGGCCGACATGAGCCGCCTTGAGGGCCGGCGCGTCGTTGGTGCCGTCGCCGGTGACTGCGACCACATCGCCACGCTTCTGGAGGGCTTCGACCAGACGCTTTTTGTCCATAGGCTTTGCGCGAGCTATGATTTTAAAGTTGGCAACGCGGTCAGGAAGGTCTTTGTCAGGGATTGCAGCGAACTCATCGCTTGTGATGATGTTGTCCGGACCGTCTGTCGCGTCATTCCATAAGCCTATCTGCCGACCGATTTCGGTTGCCGTGGCCGGAGTGTCGCCCGTAACGATTTTGATTTCTATTCCCGCATCAAGCACCTCACGCACTGCGGACGGGACTGTATCGCGGACGGGGTCAGAGATGGCGACGATGCCGACAAATGTCAGATTCTCCGCAATAACGTGTTTGTCGGCAATGGTTTTGTCGTTCGGACGAATAATCTGATAGGCGAAGCCGAGCGTGCGCATCGCGCGGTTCTGATAGTCGAGCAGAAGCGCGTTGATTGAGTCGCTGTTGACTCCTGACGGGAAGTTGCAGCAGAGGCCGAAGATGATTTCTGGAGCGCCTTTGACGAATAGTATTTCAGTTCCGTCTGTCCGGCGCACGACTGTTGCCATATATTTCCGTTCGGTTGAAAACGGTAACTCTTCAATCGTCTGAGTTTCGACGCGGAACTGTTCGTAATTCTGGCCTTGGCTTTCAAGCCATAGCAGCAGGGCGCCTTCCGTAGGGTTGCCAAGCACCTTTGGCTCAGAGCCGGTGCGGTCCAGTTCGGCTGTTGAATTGACCGCCATCCCTTCGTAGACATAGTTTAGCGCTGATTCAGGGACGAAGAAATCGGTCTTGAAAATGCGCATGCGGTTCTCCGTCAGTGTGCCGGTTTTGTCGGTACAGATGACAGTTGTGGCGCCCATTGTTTCGCAAGCATGAAGTTTGCGCACAAGATTGTTGGATTTCAACATCCGGCGCATCGAGGTTGCAAGGCTCAGTGTGACGGCCATGGGCAACCCCTCCGGAACCGAGACGACAATGAGTGCTACGGCAATCATTATCGACTTGAGAAGCACGGTTAGAAACGGAAGCCATTCGAAGCTGTTGGCGGTGAGGTAGACGCCCGTGCGTCCGCAAATGATGATTGCCGCCAGAATGTAGCTGATTTTGCTGATTAGTTGTCCCAAGCGGTCAAGCTGCTCGTTGAGTGGAGTGCGGACGTTGTTGTCAATCTGTGCGGCGGTGAATACTTTGCCGTTTTCCGTTTGGTCGCCGACAGCCGTCACACGCATGATTCCGTGACCCTCGATGACGCGTGTGCCTCTCATTGCACTATTGGACGGAAATGTCGCTTCCGGGTCGAAGTGATTGCGGTCTGTGGTCTTTGCACAAGCCGGTTCGCCCGTCAGGGTTGATTCGTCGACCGTCAAGGAGATGGCTTCGAGCAGTTCGCCGTCGGCCGGGATGTCATTGCCGGTGTTGAGAATCACAATGTCGCCGACAACAATTTCTTTTTTCGGGACCTCTGTCACCATTCCGTTTCGAATCACCTGAACCGGTTCATCATCGTTGACCTGATTGAGTAGGTCAAATTCGCGGTTTGCTTTCTCTTCAAAATAGAACGCCAGTCCGGTTGCGAGAAATATCGCAATGAAGATTCCAAGGGGTTCGGCAAAGGCGCCGATGCCAGACTCTCCGCTGTAATACTCAAAGCAGGCTATGCCGATAGACAACACTCCGGCAACGAGCAAGATGATTATCAGGGGATCTTTGAATTTGTCGATAAACTTGTGCCACAAGGATTCGGCGGGTGGGGGAGTCAATATATTGGAGCCGAAGCGAAGCCGGTTTTGCTCAATTTCCTGAGAGGTCAGCCCATGATGGCTGGCATTTGGTTTCATCTGATATATAATAGTCTGTCTTAAGTTACGTGAATCGGGTGATATTATAATACTATAATGTGATTGCTATTATTATTGTTCGCAGTCGTGACATATGCCTTTGATCATGTAATTGACCGAATGGGCCGTGAAGCCGGCCGGAAGTTCAGGTTCTGCAACCTTGACGTCATCGAGACAGAACGTTCGTTGACATCGCTCACAATAAAAGTGGGCGTGGAAATGCGACGGCGTGCAGGCATCGCCGGCATGACATATTTCATACTTGGCGATTCCCCGGCCATCTTCAATCGCATGGATTGCTCCATGAGCCAAAAGCTGTGACAGCACGCGGAAAACGCTTGATTTCTCCAGCGTTTGCAGTCTGGTTTCCAGTTCAGTCAGACTTAATGGGGCGTCTGATCCCATCAGCGCCTTTGTGACAATTATGCGGTTGGCGGTCGGTTTAATACCGGCGTGTTCCAGAAAATCCTCAATCTCTTTATTCATACTCAAGTGCAAAGTTAGCGCTTTTTATGTTTGCAACCAAGTTGCGGGTTGAAATGTCTAATTTTGCATGCATAAAACCAAGTTTTTTCTATATAAATAAATCAGATGGAAATTGTTTATTCTCTTGTCTCGATTCTTAACGAGATGTCACCTTACATTTTGCTCGGCTTTCTGATTGCGGGTATTATGCATGCGTTTATCCCCCAGCGGGTGTTTGCGCGTCATCTTGCCGGACGCGGATGGAAATCCGTTGTGAAATCAGCGGCAATCGGTGTGCCGCTGCCTCTTTGCTCTTGCGGAGTGCTGCCGACGGCCATAGGCATGCGTCGCAATGGAGCCTCGAAAGCCTCAACGACCTCTTTTCTGATAGCAACCCCTCAGACCGGAATGGACAGTATCGCGGCAACCTGGTCGCTGCTCGGACCGGCCTTTGCCATTATTCGTCCGATTGCCGCTCTCGTTACTGCTTTTTTTGGCGGAGTGGCGGTCGGGAAAGCTGAGGCAGATGAGCCTATGGCCCGGGCTGAGGCATGCTCCGCTGTGCCGGCTTCTGAAGTGAAGAAGTCGTTCGTTGAAAAAATTATTGCCGCTTTGCGTTACGGATTCATAGAACTTGTTGGCAGTATCGGCAGCTGGCTGATTGTCGGGTTGATAATCGCTGCCCTCATAACGGTCTATGTTCCGGCCGATGCTTTGGCCTCACTCGGATCGCGCCCGCTGCTTGCCATGATAGTTGTCCTGCTCGTGGCCATACCGATGTATGTTTGCGCAACTGGCTCGATTCCAATTGCTATGTCGCTGATGATCAAAGGACTTTCGCCCGGTACGGCCCTGGTGCTTCTGATGGCCGGCCCTGCCGCTAATTTTGCATCGTTTGCACTGATTTCGCGCGAAATGGGCCGGAAATCCGCATTAATTTATCTGACATCAATCATTATCGGTGCAGTAGGCTTTGGTTTGCTGATTGACTATGTTCTGCCGGCATATTGGTTCGATCGGTCAGCTACAGCCGCCGCTTGCTGCCATTCGGAAATGACATGGCCTTTATTCCCGACAATCTGCTCTGCGATACTCGTCAGCCTTCTGGGCTACACATTTATTCAGCATCGTAAAAGCCACTACCATCATAAATTTCAAACAACAGACATGACAGTAACTTACAACATCGAAGGCATGAACTGCAACCATTGCCGTGCAACAGTTGAAAAAGCAATCGCCTCTACCCCCGGAGTAGACTCCGTTAGCGTTGACCTTGACTCTGCAAAAGCCGTGGTCAGTGGTACGGCTTTGCCCGATTCCGTAATGGCGTCTGTACATGCAGCCGGGTTCTCTGCCTCATTAGCTTGAAAGCCAGAGTTATAATGATGGGGTAAAAAATATTTTTATAAAAAAATCGCCAAAACGCTTGCAGATTCAGAAATAATGCGTAACTTTGCAGCGCAATTCGGCGAAAGGGCGCTTAGCTCAGCTGGTTCAGAGCGTCTGCCTTACAAGCAGAGGGTCGGGGGTTCGAATCCCTCAGCGCCCACCAACAGAAAGCCGCCTTCTTTGGTGGCTTTTTTACAACCCCGAGGAAAGATGCCGGAGTGGTCGATCGGGACGGTCTCGAAAACCGTTGTACCC
>CAMWNI010000025.1 GCA_947175545.1 uncultured Porphyromonadaceae bacterium | reverse complement strand
ACTCTCGACCCACTGATTAAGAGTCAGTTGCTCTACCAACTGAGCTACGGAGTCAGGTTTGTTTTCCGTTTTGCGCTGCAAAGTTAGGAAGTTTTTTTGAACTGACCAAATTTTTTGTCAGTTTTTTTTAATTGTTTTTTGTTGTAGTTTTGGAATGAACTGTTTATTAGTGGTTTGCAATCTGGGCTAAGGCGAAGTGCCAAAGGAGAATTCCGGCGGTGACGGCTACATTAAGGGAGTGTTTTGTGCCGAACTGAGGAATTTCGATGCAGTAGTCGCAGGTGTCGACAATTGTTTGGTCAACGCCGTAGACTTCGTGGCCCAGCACGATTGCATAGCGGCGGTCGGGGGCCACCGTGAATTTCTCGAGCGAGATGCTGCCTGCACACTGTTCGATGGCACAGAGGGTAAATCCGTCGGCTCGAAGGGCTTCGAGGGCTTCTGCCGTAGTTGGGTAGTAGGTCCAGTTGACGGAATTTTCTGCGCCAAGTGCGGTTTTGTGAATTTCAACGGAGGGTGGGGTGGCTGTGATTCCGCAAAGGGCTATGCGGTCAACGCAAAAGGCATCGGACGACCGAAAAATGGAACCGATGTTGTTGAGCGAGCGTATGTTGTCAAGCACAACTGCAATGGGAAATTTTTTTTTCGCGCGAAATTCCTCGGTTGTGTCGCGGTTCAGGTCAGTTATGGTTTTCTTCAGATTCATAATGATACACTCAATAAAAAAAGGGTAAGCTCCCCACATCGCACCTGCTACAACCCAATACCGTTGCTTCGATCAAGACCTGGCGGAGTTCTCGGGGAGCTGGTCGTGTAGGACTTACCCGACTGCAAAGTTACGATAATTTTTCCTTTCCCGCAAGTTTTTTCCATCGTTTTTGGCTTGTGACAATCACTAAAGTTGCGTAGAGTGTAGAAAAGTTCTATCTTTGCGAAAAGAATTATATAATAAAGGTAGCTATGACAGAACTTGAGGCATTGCGCATTCGCCGCTCAGTAAGAAAGTACGTGGACACCCCTTTGCGCCAGGAGGACATGGACGCCATGCAGGCTAAGATTGACGAATTAAACCGGAAAGATGACCTTCATTTTCAGCTGGTTATCAATGAGCGGAAAGCTTTCAGGGGGTTTCTTTCCTATGGCAAGTTTTCTAATGTGTCCAACTATATCATGGTTGTTGGAAGGGAATCTGATACTCTGGAATACCGTGCTGGCTATTATGGCGAGGAACTGGTTATATATGCGCAAAGTATCGGCCTGTCGACCTGCTTTGTCGGTCTTACTTATAAGAAAATAGACGGGGCGTTTAAGGTCGGGACGGATGAACGGGTGCTTCTCTGCATTGCTCTTGGTTATGCTGCTCCTGGAGACGTTAGAGTTCACAAGTTGAAACGCCCTGTGCAGGTTAGCAACATTGACGAGGCTGCTCCTGAGTGGTTTAAGCGAGGTGTTGAGACTGCGCTGCTTGCCCCGACGGCGGTTAATCAGCAGAAGTTTTATTTTGAATATATTGCGCCCAATAAGGTTCGGCCGCGGAAGGGTAATTCACTTGTCGGTTACACTAAGATAGACCTCGGAATTGCGATGTACAACTTCGAGGTCGGAGCCGGCAAAGAGAGTTTCTGTTGGGTCGAATCTCCGTTATAGAAATCAGACTTCGACTCGCGCAAAGGGAGGAAGGTCGATGTTGCAGCGCTCGCCGGTCTCGTAGCGCATCAGTCCGGCTATGGCAACCATGGCGGCATTGTCGGTTGTGAACTTGCGCTGTGGAATCCAGGACCGGATTTTGCGCGCGGTGCAGAAATCTTCAATTGCGGTTCTGACGCCAGAGTTGGCGCTGACGCCTCCACCGATGGCCACGGCTCTGGCTCCGGTCTGTTTGACAGCGAGGTCAAGTTTCGCAATCAGGGTGTCGATTATTGCCTTCTGGATAGAGGCGGCGAGGTCAGCCTTATTCTTTTCAATGAAGTCCGGGTCAGATTTCAGTCCGTCGCGCACGGTGTAGAGAAACGATGTTTTCAGCCCGCTGAAACTGTAATCCAGTCCGGGAACGTGAGGCTTGGCAAAGCGGAAGGCGTTTGGGTTGCCTTCGGCTGCCAGTCGGTCAATGTGAGGTCCGCCGGGGTAGGGCAGCCCCATGACTTTCGCACATTTGTCAAACGCTTCTCCGGCCGCGTCGTCAATTGTTTTTCCGAGAATCTCCATATCGGACGGCGACTTCACCCAGATAAGTTGCGAATTGCCTCCGGAAATCAGCAGGCAGAGGAATGGAAACTCAGGCACGTCCTGTTCGGCCGATTCTTTAACGAAGTGGCTCAGCACATGGCCGTGGAGATGGTTGACGTCGACAAGAGGAATTCCCAGTCCGAGTGCCATTCCCTTGGCAAACGATGTGCCGACAAGCAGCGAGCCGAGCAAGCCGGGACCGCGCGTAAATGCGATTGCCGTCAGGTCTTCCTTTTTTAGGCCGGCACGTTTGATTGCCGCGTCAACAACCGGAACAATGTTTTGCTGATGTGCGCGTGATGCCAGTTCAGGCACGACACCGCCATATTCCTCATGGACACTTTGGGAGGCAATTACGTTGCTCAACATCAGTCCGTCGGCAATGACGGACGCCGACGTGTCGTCACACGACGACTCAATTCCAAGAATTACGGTATTATATTTCTTCATTGCAGTTAGTTTCAGTTAGTTTTTTGTCAAAAATCCATGGTTCATCGTCGACAAAACGCAATTTTTCGCTAAAACAAGGCGAAAGCGGGTCGGCTGCCGCATCATAAAGGGCGTATGAAGTTCCGGTCAGGGTCATCAGCGCCTGGACCAGAGCCGCTGACGAAAACGGGCGTCCCGTTGCCTCGGCCATCATGCGGACAATCTGCGGATTCCGGTCACGATAAGCCCCATTGGCCAGAATGACGAACGGGATGCGGACGTGGGCTTCATCGCGTCCGCGAAAGTCGCGGTCATCAAAAACATTTTCGCCGTGATCAGACAGATAAATGAGCAGCGACGGTTCAGTCCGGTGTTCAATCATGCCTGCGAGTTCGCCCCAGATTGAGTCCGTATAGGCTATTGAATTGGCATAGTCGGCAACAATTCCGGCTTTTTCCCGATTCAGCCACGGGGCTTTTAACTTCTGCATAACGCTGTCGGCGTCAAACTTTGCGCGCTCGGCCGGAAAGCGTTCGCTGTAAGTCCAGTGTGATCCCATCAGATGAAGAACAATCATCCGGTTTGCGGCCGAATCCGCCATGGCATCCCTTGCCGGCGGCAACAGAAGTTCATCGAGGGTAGTGTTCGCAAGCATAGCATCGTCCTGATACTCCATGCCGATGTAGCGGACAGTCTTTGCCGTCGACGACAAAGCGCCGAGAGAACTGGCCCACCATCCTGTACGCTCCTGATTCGACAGCCAATAGGTTCGGTAGCCTGCTTGATTAAACAGGTCAATAACCCGGGGAAACTCATTCCATTGTGATCCGGCGGCATTGTCCGGACGGAATGTCATCATGTTTTCGATACTTTGAAGAGTATAGGCCGACGAGCTGATGACGTTCGTGAAAACGAACAGACTATCCGCGCGACGGTCCATTTGCGGCGACGTTGCCAGCGGATAGCCGTAGACCGACAGATTGTCGCGGCTGGCCGACTCGCCGATGACCAGAATTACATCATTGGCCAAATGGCGGGAATGCACAGAATTCATATCAGGAAGCGGGGGCATGTTGGAAACGTATGCCTGCAGTTCTCGGTTTGATTGGACCATGTCGTAAGCATACTTGGGGATTCTGACCGAAAGCAACAGCGCTGAGCGGCCGGTTGAGAACCGGGCGGCAAACCAGACGGTCAATATCAGTCCAATGCTGCTGAGCGTTGCCGCAAGCAGTCGAAACGCCCGCACCGGCATGCAATTGATTCCCGGAATGGCAATGAGGCCCAATGCTGTTGCGGCCAAGGTCTGCCAATTGGAGAACAGATGCTTTAGCTTGAAAATTACGTCAGGAATCAGCTCGGCAACCTCCGTCGAATTGGTTTGTGCCATAAGATTCAGTAACTTTCGCGAAATCCCGAACCCATATAGCCGCCAGCTGCCGCAATTCACGATAGCAGCCGTTGCGAACAGAATGCATCCTGCAATGACAAAGGCCCGCATCGGTCTCCATTGCCATAGGCAGATTGCCATTACAAGAAGCAGCGATGCCTTCAGTGCGCTGACCGTCAGAAGGAAGCATGCGCGCATTGCGCCCGAAAACCCAAACACAGGCGCATAACCCACGTCGACAATGCTTGCCAGCGAGAGATAGACCAGAAGAAGCCACCACACACGTGAGTAGCCTCTCCCGAACTTTGGAAAAGCGCCCGTTAGTTTCATTTGCGCAAAGTTACGCAAAAATGCCCGGACTGACAACTTCGACCTCGTTCCGCAAATATTGGGCAACGGAGTCTTAGTCGAGCATCAGGGACATGCGTGGGCGGCGAGCCGGCAGGCCTGTGATGTCGGCAATGGGGCGGGAGCTGAAAAGCAGGGCCGTCAGTGTTTCTGGATTGACGTCAAGGTCATAGCGCTGCTGCCCACAGCCGGAAACCGGGACGTCAGTAACGGTAAGCCGGCCGTTGTTGAGGGTATAGACCCCGGTGTTTTCTGTCAGAATCGGGTCGGTAAGTCGAATTGTCAGTCTCAGGTGTGGATTGGCCTCGGCGATTGTCGAAAGAAAGTCTTCGGGATTCACTACGCGGGCCATCCCATAAGGCGTCAGATGTCCGCCGATGTAATCGTCGGCCGGCTGTAGCATCAGAGTGACCGGACGTCCGGGCATCTGCTTTTGCAACTCGGATATGGCCGCGTTGGCCGCATCTTCATCCTCGGCAAGCAACTCAGTGACGATAATATCGTCCGAAGTGTCCTGCTGTCGGCTCCACACCATGGCACACGGTGTCGAATCGCCTTCCGCCCGCGAAACCGCGGCAAAACCATATCCGCTCATGCGGGTATCGTCCATAATCGTCAGGAACTGCGCTCGCGAGTGTTGTACACAGTAATCCAGATTGCCCATCAGTCGTTCAAAGGCGGGATAAAGCATTGCCGGGGCCAGGTCCGACATGTTGACGTAAGAACCCTCGGTCGGGAAACGATGGACCGATGTATAGCGCTCCGGCCGTCGATAGAAAACCGACATGAAGCCGTATCGGCTGTAATATCCCCTAAGCATTTCGGAAGCCGGAATCAGCACGGCCAGCGAGTCGCCGCGGTCAGCTGCCTCGCAGAGCGCCTTGTGGAGCAGTCGGCCCATGTGGCCCTTGGCCCGGAATTTTCGTAGCGTGCCGGCACCGTAAATATAGGCCGCGCCAAGTGGCTTCCCGTCGAAAGTCATCGAATAAGGAAGTAACAGAAGTGAACTGACAGTCGCGCCCGTCTCAGGGTCCGACTCTGTCAGCGCCTCCTCATCAACATAGGCGGCATCGAAAAACATCCGACGCCATTGAGGGGAGTCTTTCGGGAAACATTCCTGCCAAATTCTGATTATTTCGGATTTCTTACTCATTATATCCCTATAACGCCCTCAGGTTTTAAAAAGTTTTTGCTAAATTTGCAAGCGATATGGATTTGAAGATTTTTCCTCCGGAAGAACTGGCAGACATTTCTGTCCGCCTTCCGTTGAGCAAGAGCGAGAGCAATCGCTCGCTGATTATTTCCGCCCTGACGCCGGGCAATGTGCGTCCCGGACACCTGGCCGATTGTGACGATACCGACGCGATGCTTGCGGCGCTTGACCGCACTTCCGGGCCGGTCAACGTCGGCGCGGCCGGAACGGCCATGCGTTTCCTTACGGCCTACTTTGCATGCACGCCGGGTGCGGACGTGACCCTTGACGGCTCTGAACGCATGCGCCGCCGCCCGATCGGAGAACTGGTTGACGCTTTGCGCTCATTGGGTGCTGAAATTGACTATATGGGCGCCGAGGGCTTTCCTCCGCTGAAAATCCGCGGACGTATGCTCGAAGGTGGAGAGGTCACGATTCCCGCTTCGGTCAGTTCGCAGTTCATCTCGGCATTGCTGATGGTTGCGCCCGCGATGGAGCGCGGACTGCGTCTGCATCTTAGCGGAAAGATAATTTCGAGGCCTTATATATATATGACGCTCGAAATGATGGAGCAGGCCGGCGTTCGCGGCGACTTCAACGAGGACGAGCAGACAATTTCAGTTCCGAACGGACAATACCGCGAGCCTCTTCCGCCTGTCGAGGCTGACTGGAGCGCCGCGTCCTACTGGTTTGAAATCGCAGCGGTTTCGACTGACCCCGTGAGCCTTATCGGCTTGCGCCCGAAATCGCTCCAGGGCGATTCAGCCGTTGCCCGGCTGTTTAAGGTGACAGGCCTTGAAACCCGTTGGGAGCCTGACGGTTCGCTCTCGCTTCAGTTGACTCCTGATGCCGGCGCGCGTCTTGAACTTGATTTGAGTGACACTCCGGACCTGGCGCAGACCCTTGCTGTTACGTGCTGCCTGCTGAGCCTCCCGTTCCGTTTCGTTGGGCTGGAAAGTCTGCGGATTAAGGAAACCGACCGCCTGTCGGCTCTCAGAATGGAATTGAGCAAACTTGGCTTCATTCTTGAAATCAATGAGCCGGGCGAACTCATTTGGCGCGGAGCGCGCTTTGAACCTGACGAGGAGATAGAGCCGATTGCGACTTATGAGGACCATCGGATGGCAATGGCGTTCGCCCCGGCGGCTATCTTCTTCCCCGGACTCCGGATTAATGACTGCGAGGTGGTGACGAAGTCCTATCCCCGCTTCTGGCATGACCTCCGTGCCGCCGGTTTCACTCTTGAAGAAGTCAAAAAGTATATTCCCGGCAATGACTGAACTGCTGTCATACTCTTTTTTTCAATATGCGCTCCTCGGAGTGGTAATGCTCAGTGTGGTTGCCGGGATTCTCGGTTGCTACATTGTTACGCGACGCCTCGTTTCCATTTCCGGCGGAATCACTCATTCTTGTTTCGGCGGTCTCGGTCTCGGCTACTATCTCGGATGGTCGCCGGTCGGACTGGCTACGGTTTTTGCCATCGCATCCGCCCTTGGTGTGCAGTTGCTTTCGCGTAGCGGAAAAGTCCGTGAGGACTCGGCCGTTGCCGTAATCTGGGCCGCAGGTATGGCAATTGGCGTGACATTCGTGTTTATGACCCCCGGTGCAGTACCGGAACTCAACTCATTTCTGTTCGGCAACATTTTGACTATTACGGCTGCGTCGCTCTGGTGGATGCTTGCCTTTGCCCTGGCGTTGATTGCCTTTGTATGTAGCTGCTTCGACAGAATTACGGCGTGTGCTTTTGACCCTGACTTTGCCCGCGTGGCCGGAATCCGGGCCGGAGTTTATAATGGAGTCATGATGGTTTTTGTGGCCATTGGTATCGTGCTGATGATTCGATGTGTCGGCATGATGTTGCTGATGTCTATGCTGACGCTGCCGCCGATGGTTGCCGAACTCTTTTCGTCGCGTCTTGGACGCATGATCCCGCTGAGTGTTGCCGTCAGTGTTGTTGGCTGTGTCGGTGGCCTTTTTGCCGCGGCCGCAATCAATGTTCCTGCGTCTGCGCTGATTGTTGCCGTTCAGGTCTTGATTTATGCCCTGGCGCGTGTCCTTGCCCGTTTGCGAAAAAATTCGTAAATTCGCGAATCCGTAAAAAAACGACAGAAAATATTCCAAATCCATTGTCATTATAATGAAAAAACTGTTTTTAGCCGTCGGAGCGGTGATGATTGCCGCTTCCGCAACAGCCGAGCCTCTGTGGCTTCGCAATTCAGCAATTTCTCCTAATGGAACGACAATTGCGTTTACTTACCGTGGCGACATTTACACCGTTCCGTCGAAGGGTGGCGACGCCACTTGTCTGACGGCAAGCGGCTACAACACGAAGCCGGTCTGGAGTCCGGACGGTTCGAAAATCGCCTTTGCGTCTGACCGCGAAGGTTCTATGGATATTTACGTCATGTCGGCCACCGGAGGCGACGTCGTACGTCTGACAACCAATTCAGGTAAGGAAGAACCGCGCGCATGGCTCGATAATGACACCGTACTTTTCTCAACAGCCGGACTTCCTTCCGCACAGGCGGCACAGGCGGCTTTCTCCGCCCAGATATATAAGGTCAGCGCTTCGAATCCCGGTCGCCCCATGCAGTTTGCGTCGTGGCCCATGCAGGCAATCTCCGTCGACAAAGACGGCCGCATCCTTTTCCAGGACAAGAAGGGCTATGAAGATGTGTTGCGCAAGCATGAACACTCATCCGGCACTGCTGACATCTGGCTGCTCGACGGCGGAAAATACACTCAGTTGACCCATGCCAATGTCCAGGACCAGAACCCGGTCTGGGCAACCGGAGGTAAGTTCTATTACACTTCCGAGACCGGCAACGGCACTCTGAACGTTCACTGTCGGTCTGCGGTTGACGCTAACAGCGACACGCAGCTGACCAATTTCAAGGACCATCCCGTCCGCTCGCTTTCCGCGTCTGACGGCGGACTCCTCGCTTTCAGCTGGAACGGCGAACTCTATACTCTTGTGCCTGGAAGCGAACCTGAAAAGGTCAATGTCAGCATCGTCAATGATGACTACAACCGCCGGCTCATTCGCCGCATGCTGCGCAATGGCGCAACCGCAATGAGCGTCAGCCCTGATGCTGAGGAGGTCGCATTCGTTGTTCGCGGCGATGTTTACGTGACAAACGTCAAGTATGGCACAACGAAGCGCATCACCAACACTCCCGCGCAGGAACGCCGCGTTGACTTCGCCCCTGACGGCCGCACTCTGGTCTATGATTCCGAGCGTGACGGTCAGTGGCAGCTCTTTACCGCCACCATTGCCGACAAGGATGAGAAGCACTTTGCCTACGCTACGGAAATCACCGAGACCCCCCTCTATAAGGCTGCCGATGGGCAGCCGGCCTTCCAGCCTCAATGGAGTCCTGACGGCAAGGAAGTGGCTTTCCTTGAAAACCGCACGGCTCTCCGCGTTGTAGATGCAAAGGGTAAAAACGTACGCACGGCCCTTGACGGCAAGTTTAACTACTCTTACACAGATGGAGATGTCTCTTTCGAGTGGGCGCCTGACAGCCGTTGGTTCCTTGTTGACTATATCGGCATTGGCGGATGGAATAACCCGGACATAGCGCTTGTAAAGGCCGATGGATCCAAGGTGATTGACCTGACCGAGAGCGGCTACTCTGACGGCAACGCTCACTGGGCGCTTGACGGAAAGGCGATGGTCTGGTCTACTGATCTCAACGGCTACCGCAGTCACGGGTCTTGGGGTTCGCAGCGCGACGCCTACGTCATGTTTTTCGATGCCGACGCCTATGACCGTTTCCTCATGAGCGAAGAAGAAGTTGGTCTGGCCGACGCCGCTAATAAGAAAGATGATAAGTCAGACGACAAGAAGGACGACGATGACAAAGATAAGAAAAAGAAGGTTAAACCGCTGGAATTCGATATCGAAAACGCCAAGTATCGTGTTGCCCGCCTGACTCCCGGCGCCGGCTGGCTGGGTGACTACCTTCTTTCTCCCAAGGGCGATAAGTTCTACTATCTGTCAGGTGGAAATCTCTACGAACGTAACCTCAAGAACGGCAGTAGCAAGGTCCTTGCCGGAGGAGTTGGCGGTTCGCTTGAACTTGACTCAAAGGGTGAGAACATCTTTGTCCATGGCGGCGAAATAAAGAAAATCACGCTGTCCAATGGAAAGGTCGAAAATGTCTCCTTCCAGGCCGACGGTGAATACCGTCCGTTCGCTGAACGCGAGTATATCTATGACCACATGCTCAAGCAGGTCAAGGATAAGTTCTATGACCCGACACTCCATGGTGTGGACTGGGAAATGTATGGCGAGGCTTATCGTCGCTTCCTGCCTCACATTGTCAACAACTATGACTTTGCAGAACTCCTCTCCGAAATTCTCGGAGAACTGAACGCCAGCCACACCGGCGGTCGTTACTATGCTCCAGGCGCAGACCGTTCAACCTCGGTTCTCGGTGCATTCTATGACGAGGCTTATGCCGGTGACGGTCTGAAGATTCTTGAAGTGATTAAGCGTGGACCGCTCGATGTTAAGAACGCCGACATTTGTCCCGGCGACATTATCCTCGCCATCGAGGGTAAGGAAATCAAGGCCGGACAGGACTATTTCCCCCTGCTTGACGGACGCGCCGGAAAGCGTACTCGCCTTACTGTCAAGCGTGCAAAGGGAGGCAAGACCGAACAAATCAATGTCAAGCCCATCAGCGCGGGCGCTCAGAACAATCTGCTCTATCGCCGTTGGGTTGAGCGAAACCAGGCTGTTGTTGACAGCGTCAGCGGCGGACGTATTGCTTATGTCCACGTCGAGGGCATGGACTCTCCGAGTTTCCGCACTGTATTCTCCGAACTGCTCGGCAAGTACCGAAACCATGAGGCTGTCATTGTTGACACGCGTTACAACGGTGGCGGATGGCTTCATAACGATATCGCCGTTCTGCTGAGCGGCAAGGAATATGTCCGCTTTGTTCCCCGTGGCCAGTATATCGGCTCCGAACCGTTTACCCGCTGGACCAAACCGTCAGTGATGCTTGTTAACGAGAGCAACTACTCTGATGCTCATGGCACTCCTTATACCTATCAGGCCCTCGGCATTGGCGAAGTCGTTGGCACTCCGATTCCAGGCACGATGACCGCAGTATGGTGGGAGACCCAGATTGACCCGTCGCTCATATTCGGCATCCCGCAGGTGACCTCAATGGACATGGAGGGTAACGTTCTGGAGAATAAACAGCTCAATCCTGACGTTGTAATCTACAATAAACCGGAGGACGTTCTCCGGGGCCATGACGCTCAGCTTATCGGAGCAACCAGGCGCCTTCTTGAAAAACTTCCGGCCAAAACAACTGAAAAATAATGAAATCTCCTTTCTCCCGCCCGCTATATGTAATGGCAAAACCTGCCGGCAGCCACTGTAATCTGGCTTGCTCTTACTGCTATTACCTTGACAAGCAGCGCCTCTATAATCCTGAGGACAAGAAGCACATGATGAGCGATGAAATGCTCGAACTCTACGTCAGCAACTACATCGAGGCGCAGACCGGTGCGGATGTCTGTTTCACATGGCATGGCGGAGAAACCTTGATGCGTCCGCTCTCTTTCTATCAGAAGGCGCTCGACCTTCAGAAAAAGTATGGAAGTGGACGACGCATACTAAATTGTTTGCAGACAAACGGCACCCTCCTCACTGAGGAGTGGTGTCGCTTTCTGCGCGACAATGACTGGCTTGTCGGCATCAGCATTGACGGACCGCAGGAATTTCACGATGAATATCGCCGTTCGCGCGACGGACGCCCTTCATTCCTGAAGGTGATGAAGGGGATTCAACTGCTCAACGCCTATGGGGTTGAATGGAATGCTATGGCTGTAATTAACGACTACAATGCGGATCATCCTGAAGAATTTTATGACTTTTTTAAGTCAATCGGCTGTAAATTCATTCAGTTTGCACCGATCGTTGAGCGCCTGACGGCTTCTGACGATATTGCATCGCCCATTGAGAAGGGCGATTTGGCTGATTTTTCAGTCTCGCCCGAGCAATGGGGCGAATTTTTGTGTCGTCTTTTCGACCGTTGGATCAAGGAGGATGTCGGCAATGTGTTTATTCAGATTTTCGACGCAACTCTGGCCAACTGGGCCGGCGTTGAACCGGGGGTCTGCACGATGGCTGAGACCTGTGGCCACGCAGCCGTGATGGAGTATGACGGTACTGTTTATTGTTGCGACCATTTCGTCTTTCCTGAGTATCGCCTTGGCAACCTGCGTGAAAAGTCGTTCATCGAAATGATGTCATCGCCACGCCAACTTGCCTTCGGGGCCTACAAGCATGACGCGCTCTCAATGCAGTGTCGCAACTGCCGCTGGCTATTTGCCTGTCATGGCGAATGTCCGAAAAACCGCATTGCCCGCACCCCGCAGGGTGAGCCGATAAACTATCTCTGTGAGGGATATCGGCGCTATTTTGCCCATGTTGCTCCTTATATGGATTTCATGAAGGCTGAACTTGATGCTCAGCGTCCGCCGGCAAACGTCATGGCCCACCTTGACGAAATTCGCTCTAACGAATCAACTCAATCATGATAGGGTCGGACCGGAGCCAGTCGGCCTCGCTGATTCTCAGGCGTCCCTCCGGAGTTGGCTGAAGCAAGCGCCGGGCTTTTGTCCGTTCTTGTGGAGTCAGCAGTTCCGGGTCGAGTCCGCGCGAGGTTCTAAGTTGAGTCATCACAATATCATTGTGGCGCTCCGTTGGCGTTTCCTCTTCAATTTGGAATGCGCCGGCGGGGTTTTTCATATATTCGCCGAGATTTGCGGGATTGAAACTGCGACGCTCCCCGTCAAAGCTGTGCGCTCCCGGTCCGAGGCCAAGATATGGCGTAGAGTCCCAATAAGATGAATTATGGCGTGAATGACGTCCCGGTTGCGCAAAGTTCGAGATCTCATAGTGATTGAATCCCGCCCTGTGAGTTGCCGTGCAGAGAAATTCATACATTTCAACAATATCATCTTCCGCGGTTTCGGTGATTTTTCCGGTCAGCAGCCGCGTGTGTAGCAGCGTTCCCGGTTCATAGCTGAGCGAATAGGCCGAAAGATGTTCCGGTTCGAGTTCAAGTATATCCTCGACTGACCGGCGCCACGTCTGAGGCGTCTGACCCGGTAAGCCGTAGATCAGATCAAGACTGATATTGTCAAATCCGGCCTCGCGCAGCGTCCGGAAGGCGCGGATTGCCCCGGCGGCGGTGTGTCGGCGGCCGACAGCCTCAAGTTCGCTGTCAATCAGTGACTGGACCCCCATGCTGATTCGGTTCGCACCCGCCTGCAACCATTGTGTAGCCATTTGTGGCGTGACATCCTCCGGGTTGACCTCTACGGTGCGTTCGCCCGGTCCGAGGCTCAGCAGGGGCCGGAGCAGTGCCGGATGTATCGTGCTTGGAGTTCCGCCGCCAATGTAGATCGTTTCGTAACGGTCGGCGAGCCTCCGGACAGAGTGTTCTGCAATAAGAGCTTCGACATACTCTTCGGCGCGAAAGCCGCGGAGCGGACCGGAGTAGAAATCACAGTAGGCACACTTGTGTCTGCAAAAGGGAATATGAACGTAAAGCCCCGCCATAAGGATCTCTATCTTAACTCCATTTTTTCAGCGGTTCGGTGTGGCATAACCGCTGGAATTTACAGAACGTACACATTGAGGATTTGTCTGTGCGCCTGAACGGAATCTCCGGATTGAAGATCTCGCCAATCAGATTGTTGAATCCGTCTTCGAACATTTCGGCGACCTGAGCGTATGATTCCAGCGGACGCGCGTTCTTCCCGCTTCCGTAGGTCAGGTCGGCGAAGGTACCCTCGCGCGGAATCTCCTTCAGAGTATAAATGAGCGGTTTAAGACGCGACGAGTCTGTCTGCGGGTTCAGTGACGTATAGGCGTAGCAGTAGGTAAGCAGCTGAAAGATACCTGCACGCAGCGATATCGACTCACGTGCAAAGATGTTGCCGTCGGTGAAATCCGTATGGTCCTTTCCGCTTTTGTAGTCAACCAGACGGATAATTCCGGCTTTTTCATCAACACGGTCAATCTTCATGGTGAAGTTCAGCGCTATGCCGTTCGGGAGTTGCCAGGAGAACGTGCGCGCCAGTTCCCCCGCAATGAAGCGGAACGGAACCGGCTCGGCATGCAACATCTCGATGACGGCCTCGCGGATTGTCGGTTCATATACGTATGACTGGCCGTGGAGTGGTGTTTCCGTCACTTCCGGGTTCGGAATCTTTTCGCCGGTCTCAGGATTGGTCACCGTACGCGGGATTCCGACGTAGTTTGCGTTGAACGAGCGGCGGACCTCGCGCCCGAGCAGTCCGTCATAGCCGTCGGCAATGAGTTCCCTGATGACCGATTCGGTGATGTTTCGGACGGGCAACTCTTTATAGAGACGTTCGGCAACCTCGTGGATAATGTTGCCGATGGTGCCGGCATCGATATTTTCCTTTGGCGAATCGGCCGGACGGATGTCTTCAACGCGCTCCAGGTAGAACTGGAACGGACAGTGGAGATACGTTTTCAGACTTGAGGCCGAAAGCTTGAACTCTTTGGTGTAAGCCGGGTTGCGGTAGCGGTTCAGACGCTCCATGATGCGGGCGTCTTTTCTGATTGCCGTGTCAGCCGGAATCAGAGGTCTGGCGCCTGAAGTTGTTGCCAGGTTCGACGTAAAGACAGCGTCGGAGCAGGTCACGTCGACTCCGGGAAAACCTATGTGGATCAACTGTTCAATAAAACGGCTTTTCTCGCCTGAACGCAGGCCTCCCATGCGCGAGTCATATAGCAGAGTCAGGCGTTCGGCATGTGAAAGAATACGGAAAAAATAGTAGGCGGCGTCCGATTCGTAATGTTCCGCTGTTGGCATTCCGTAAGCGCGGCGTAGTGATTCCGGAATGAACGAACGGGAGCTTATTCGCCCCGGGAAGACCGAGTCTGTCATTGAAAGCATCATGACGTTGCGGAAGCCGAGCGCGCGCGTTTCAAGTACGCCCATAATCTGTAATGCGTCGAACGTGACGCCTGAAAGCGGAAGCGAACGCTGAAAAACCGCGCGTTCAAGCAAATGGAAGAACGTATTGTCTACCATTCTGACTCCAAATTCAGCGGAAAGCGCTTCAAGTTCATCAATCTGGGAACGCAAAGTTGAGATTGCGGCCCGGTCAATGCCGGTGACAACCGAGTGTTCCTCCAGAATGTCAAGTGCGCAACGCGAATACTGTGCGACATCGGCCATCTCGTTCGGATTGGCCACGGGGGCCATCAAAACTGACATGATTGGCAACTCCGCGGCCATGCGCTCGATGCGGTCAGCAGTCAGGTTGAACAGATGTTGCTCTTTCATCATGGCGGCGATTGCCGTCAGTTCATCGTCACACACAGCGCGCAAAAGGGGGTGGGAGAGCAGACGCATGACGTCGCTGCGGAAAAACTCAACAGCGCCGGTCGGGTGTCGTCGCGCGCGGGTCTGAAGCATTGCAAGCGCGGAATAGACTTGCGAGAGCTGCGAAAAGCGTAGCGGGTAACCCATCGTGACGTTTATCTGCTCGAAGCGCTCAGGAATTGAGGCCACGAGCGGAAGCAGCATCTCTTCTGTCGGAAGTACGACGGCCGTGTCGGCCCGCTCAAGCAATTGGGCCGCGACCTTGGCCTGGCCGACGCCCGAGCCAACACCGATTACTTCGACTGTGTGGCGGCCGCCGCCTGCGGGAAGCGTGACTGCGGGAAGCGACGTCCGGAAATACTGTCGGTAACGGGCAATGAAACGGCCCGCTTTGTTGCCGCTGTCAGGATTCATCAGCCCTGGGTCATAGTCCCAGTAGAAATGGGCCTGCCCAAGCTTCTGCAATTCGTCAAAGACAACATGTTCGGCCGTTGTCAGCCGATTGAATCCGACAAAAACATATTTTTTCGGATTAAACGGCAGTCGCCCGGTCGTTTTCAGTTTCCTGACAACCTCGCGGCAGGCCATTCCGGGATAACAGAGTTTTTTCTCCTCAAGCATCCGATGCAGTTCTTTGTAGATTGGCAGCAACATTTCCCAGAGCTGCATGAATTTCCGCACCGGAGAGCCGTTTTTCTTGCCGATATGGGCCCAGAAAGGAACTTCCGGTTGCTCTGCCGCTGTTTCACCTTCCCCGTAGAGTCGGCCCCAATAAGGGTCGTCGCCCCAGAAGTCGCGAATAATCGCCTGCTGCTCTGGCGTCAGGTAGTATGACTGGATTTCCTTGTATTCGCTGACGTTGCGGAAAAGTTGATCAGGGTCAATCAGATAGCGGTCTGCCTCGTCGAAGTCCTTGAGAAGCATCTCCGCCCAGAAGCGGAAGCGGTCAAACTCTTCAGGTTTGAAGTCCGGATTCAGACGGCGCGAGACGTCGCAGTAAGCCGAATAGACCGACATCAGCAGTCGGTTGTGCGATGCGCGTTTCAGTCCGGCTCCTTTCTCGAAGAGTTCCGTCATTGTCAGGCATAGGGTACGCAGATTGCGCCCCTCGAAGTCCTTTTTCTCGCCGAGGTAGTTGCTGAAGTATTTAGCGGATCGTGAATTAGGGAATACGAACGTATATGACGTGATGTTTAGTCCCTCAGAGCGGAAATATCCGTCGGCGATACTGCGGAGAAATACGTGCATTAATTATCGGGATGTTTGTTCAGGCTTTTAGAAGCAAAATCATTTTGATGGCGAGGTCAAAGAGTATGATTTTGGCGTTGCCGTTACCTCGGATATCGGTCTCGGCCTCGTTGAACTCCCGGATTATTTCTTCAACGTTGCGTTCGTTGATGAACGGACAGAAGCGTGAACTGAACTGCTGTTCAGCTCCGGTCATATAGTTCAGTTCTCCAATCTGAAGATTCATTATGAAGTTTTCGCGGACCATGCGCTGACAGTAGTCCATGAATCGACATTCGGCATCGCGGCCGAGTTCGGCCACTTTCTCGCTCCACTTTTTCAGTTCGCCGACCTTGCGCGTGTAAGCCAGACGCATCAGTTGCATGAAAAAGTCAAGAAATAACTGAGACGCCTGTGTGTCGGCAAGTGCATCGCGGGCGGCAATCACATTGCCCTCGCTGAGGTGGGCGGCCGCAAACTGCGACGCATCCGGTTCAGTCCCGTTTGCCAGCACCGATGCGACTTCCGCATCCGCAATACGGCGAAGTTCAATCCGCTGACAGCGGGAATAGATTGTTGGCAGAATTTCTGCCGGCGCGTTACTGACCAGAATGAACATTGTTCCGGCCTCAGGTTCTTCAATAAGTTTCAGTAGTTTATTGGCCGTTTCCGGCTGCATCTTTTCAGGCAGCCAGATCAGGGCAATGTTGACGTCTGACGTTCGTGCCGAAAGATTCAGTTTGCGGCGAAGGGATTCGGCGTCGTGAACGTAGATTTTGGGTTGTCCGTTCGGATTGCCCAGGCTCGACTGCCAGCGGCGGAAATCCATCCAGGGATCCGAGTTGATGAACTCGCGCCAGTCGGCCATCCAGTCATCGCTCACGGTGTCCTGGCTCTTCTTTTTCAGAACTGGGAAAATGAAGTGGAGGTCGGCATGGTTCAGACTTCGATGTTGCAGGCAAGAGGGGCAGTGACCGCAACTGTCCGTATCGCCCGGGCGGCGTCCGGTGCAATGGACATATTGGGCCAACGCGCGGGCAAGCATCATTTCGCCGCTTCCTTCCGGCGCGGAGAGAAGCAGTGCATGCGGAAGTCGGTCTTCCGCCACCATTCTGATCAGGCGGTCTTTTACGCCTGAATGTCCTACGACATCAGCAAATCTCATATAGCGCAAATTTACAAAATTTTTTCCATTCATGCAAAACCGAAAAAAACACCCGGAGAAAAACAAGACTGCTATTTTGTTACAGTAAATTCTGAAAAAAGTTGATTGATGTAAAAAAATTGCACGGAAATCAAATTTTGTGCAAAAAATTGCGTATATTTGCACAAATTTAACTAAAACTACGAATTATTATCATACCATGTCATTTCCTATTCTGACGGCAGAGGAAGCCGCAAGCCATATTGAAAATGGAATGGCGCTCGGACTTAGTGGATTTACGGCGTCCGGCGCACCCAAGGATACGTTTGACGCGGTTGCCGCAAAGGCGGCTGCCGAACATGAGGCCGGTCGTCCCTATAAGGTCGACATCTTCACCGGAGCTTCGACTAACCGCCACGTTGACGGCGCACTTTCGCTTGTCAACGCGATTGGCCGACGCACACCATATCAGAACACCCCTGACCTGCGCAAGCGAATCAACTCGCATGATGCGCACTACTTTGATCTCCATCTCTCGGAGCTGTCCCAGAAACTCCGCTATGGGTTTTACGGGTCGCTGGACATTGCCGTAATCGAGGCTGTCGACGTACGTCCTGACGGCCGTCTTGTTCTCGGAACCGGCGCCGGTATTGCGCCGACAATCGCACAGATGGCGAAGCATATCATTATTGAACACAACACGGCGATTTCGACTAAGCTCGAGGGCATGCATGACCTCTATCTTCCCGCTGATCCCCCTCATCGCCGCGAAATACCTATTTATAACGTCAACGACCGAATCGGTTCTCCTTATCTCTATATAGACCCGAAAAAGGTTCTTGGAGTTGTTGAGACGCACAGCACTGACGAGGTTCACCCGTTCTCGGCTCTTGACGATGTTTCGGCCAAAATCGGAGCCAACGTTTGTGAATTTCTCGTCAACGAACTGCAAAAGGGTCATCTTCCCAAGGAGTTCCTGCCCCTGCAGAGCGGTGTTGGCAACGTAGCCAACGCTGTTCTCTATGGCCTGGCTGATGCTCATGAAATCCCCCCCTTCTCGTTCTATACTGAAGTGGCTCAGGATGCGGTTCTTGATCTCATGGAGCGTGACCGCTGTCGGTTTGTTAGCACTTGTTCGCTGACAATGAGCGACGAAGCTCAGGCCCGGCTGTTTACTCATGATGCCGATTTCTGTCGCCGAATCACGATTCGTCCCTCCGAACTGTCAAATAACCCCGAAATTATCCGTCGCCTCGGTGTGATTGCCATGAACACCGCGCTTGAGGCTGACATCTTCGGCGCAATCAATTCGACCCACGTTCTCGGCACCAAGATGATGAACGGCATCGGTGGCTCCGGCGACTTTACCCGCAATGCTTATCTGAGCATCTTCTCCTGTCCTTCAGTGACCAAGGGCGGATGTATCAGCAATATCGTGCCGATGGTTGCCCATCAGGATCACTCCGAACACTCCGTTGACGTTCTTGTTACGGACCAGGGCATCGCCGACCTGCGCGGACTTGACCCCGTTCAGCGTGCCGAGCGCATCATTGACAATTGCGCACATCCGGACTATCGCCCGCTGCTGCGCGATTATCTCAAGCTCGGCAAGGGAGGACAGACTCCTCATGCACTGACCGCCGCCTTCGCTTTCCATAACGCCTTCAACGAAACGGGCGATATGCGCAACGCCAAATTCTAAGACAGAACCATAGTACTGACCGGGGGTGTCACCATTGTGTGTGGCACCCCCGGATTCTTTTCCCGAACAATAAGCTCATGATAAATGTTATTGTTGCATGGAAATTAACCGATAATAACTTAAAAAAACAAATCAGATTACTATGGACAAATACGTATGTGAAGTATGCGATTGGGTCTACGACCCCGAAGTTGGCGATCCTGACGGCGGTATCGCCCCCGGTACTCCCTTTGAGGAACTCCCTGACGACTGGGTCTGCCCCCTCTGCGGAGTCGGCAAAGACCAATTCGCCAAAGTCAAATAAAAACACGAACAAGGCAGCCTTCTACGGGTTGCCTTGTTCGTGTTTTTATCAGGATTATTCGCGGCGGCGAATCTTCAATGGAATGGCTCCTTCCGGTAAGTCGCCGTCAATGACCAACGCAAGATAGCCTCCGCCGCCCGCTCCGCTCAGTTTGTGGGCAAGCGAGAGCTTGGAATATTTGTCAATGAACGGTTGCAGCCCGTCGGCAATCATGGCTGGAAACATGGAAACCTGTGCCGCAAACGAATCGGCATATGATTTTGCAAATGCGTCGAGGTCGTGACGCATGATGGCCTCCCAGCAGCGGTTTGCCGCGTCGGCAAGAGCGGCTACCTTTTCCGGTGTAATCTCCTTGCCTGTGACGACTGAACATCCGTGTTTGCGCGGGAACGTAGGCACCAGGCAGAGGTGTTTCTCAAGCCAATCGAGGGTTGCTTCGTCATGACATGACTCAATCTTCGTGGGCCAGTAGGTGTTGTCGTAGTAGTGGCGGTTCAGGCCGCTCATACAGATGCCGATAGAATCTTGGGCGCCGCTGATGTGGCCTTTGTCCTGTTCCGGGTCGTTTTCAAAGCAGAAAAGCAATCGGGCAAGCATCTCTTCGTTGCCGGTCGGGAGTTCGTATGGCCAAATCTTGCGTGCGGCGTTTCGGGTTGAGGTGGACATTCCTCCGCGTTCCATGAACTCTATGGTCGGTTCGAGGGAGATTGTCAGGGCCCAGCCCGGATGATGACACGAAACGTAAGGTTGATCAATCCATGTGCCGGCCAGGTCAAGGCGGTAGGGGAGGCCGCAGCGGTTCGCGGATCGCAGTGAGGTCGTTGACCGTGCGTCAAGCCCGTCATCAGGAATCCGTTGCAGCTCAATGTACTCGATTCCGCGTTCTTCGCAGAATTTGCGTTTCATGTCCGAGCCGCCATCTGTGTTGACCACGAAAATGTCAGGTTGGACTCTGTCAATCGTTTCAACGAAGTCCATCATGCCGGATCCGGGGTTGATAAAGGCATCGGTCACATATCGGATTGCTTTGACCATGTAGAGGCGTTCGCGTTCGCCATAGACCGTTTTGCGTTTTTTGAGGTCATAGATGGTTGCGTCGGAGCCGATTCCGACATATAAGTCACCGAACGCTGAGGCCGCTTTGAAAAAAGCTACGTGGCCTGAATGGAGCATGTCGTAGCAGCCGCTGACAAACACTTTGCGGCGCAAGTGGGATTTACGATCGTTTTGCATTGTTTTTGCTGACGCCGATGGCGTATATTAAAATGATTGTAAAGCAGATTAACGGGACACTAAACGATGAGGAAATTGAATCGGTTTGGTCGCTGACATAGGCTTGGACGGGCGTGATCAGTGCGCCGCCAAGAATTGCCATGATAAGTCCGGATGCACCCAGTTTGGCGTCGGAGGGGCTGACCGTGTCGAGCGCGATTCCGTAAATTGTAGGGAACATGAGGCTCATGCATGCACTGATGCTGACAAGTGCCGCTATGGCTATGGCGCCGTGACCACAGATTACTATAATTGTGAAAACAATTGCGGCCATTGCTGCTCCGGTCATCAGGCGGGCCGGGTCGAATCGTTTCATCAGTGCCGTGAAAATAAAGCGGAAGGTTGTGAATGCCAGAATTGAGTATAGAAAAATGTTGGCAGCGGCGGCTTCGCGACATCCGGCTTCGGCCATTACAAGCCGAATTGTGAAGGACCAGACACCGGTCTGCACCCCGACATAGAAAAACTGGGCAATCACTCCATAGCGGTAGCGGCGCGTGCGCCATAGGCGGGACAGGACTGATGTGCCGACCGGTTTGTTTGTGAGGCAGTCAGATGTCTGGCCTGACTCTTTCAGAGCGGGCATCTTTACCAACAGCATGACGACCATCAGTGCAATCAGTACGCAGCCGATTAGCATGTAGGTCCCGGAAATCGCGCTGAGTTCATGCTGCTGCATGGCCCGCAGGGCTGTTTCGTCCATCCCTGCGCGTGCTGCCGCATCCGCATCTTGCAGTTCGCTGAGAATGAACATGCGGCTCAGCAGGATGCCGGCAATCGCGCCAAGCGGGTTGAGCGTTTGTGCAATGTTGAGACGTCGCGTTGCTGTTTCTCTCGGCCCCATGGCCAGGATATAAGGGTTTGCGGTCGTTTCCAGAATGGCACATCCGCATGCCATTATATATATGGCCACAAGGAAAAACGGATAGCTCGCAGCTATGCCGGCGGGGTAAAACAACATAGTGCCGAGGGCATAGACAGCAAGTCCAAGCAGAATCCCGCTTTTGTATGAGTAGCGGCGAATGAACAGTGCGGCCGGTAGCGCGATGCAGAAGTAAGCGCCGTAAAACGCAAACTGGACGAGCGAGGTTTGAAGATCGCTCATGGACATGATGCGCTTGAAAGCTGCAAGCAGAGTGTCATTCATGTTGTTTGCAATGCCCCAGAGCATAAACAGCAGAGAGACCAAAGCAAATGGCATGGCATATTTTTTGTTGTCGTTCATAATGTGGGCGCGGTTCAAAAAAAGATAAAGTGGAAAAGATGAAGCGGACGGTCCGTAGAGGAACTGTCCGCTTCTTTTGAGTAGCGAATCCGGGACTCGAACCCGGGTTTCCGCCGTGAGAGGGCGGCGTGCTAGACCACTACACTAAATCGCCATTGGTCGGTTTCAACGGTGCAAAGTTAATCGGAAAATTCGACCTGTGCAAGTTTTTTACCGACTTTTTTCAAAATATTCTTCAGTCGCGGCGGAAAATGTCGCGAGTGTAGACTTTGTCGCGGACGTCGTCAAGGCATGAATCGTAACGGTTGGCCAGAATTGAGCGACTTGTCTGCTTGAATTTTTCAAGGTCGTTCACAACCGTTGATCCGAAGAATGTTGATCCGTCGGGCAGGGTAGGCTCGTAGATGATAACCTGCGCGCCCTTTGCCTTGATGCGCTTCATGACTCCTTGAATTGATGACTGGCGGAAGTTGTCAGAGTTGGATTTCATTGTCAGGCGGTAGACGCCGATGGTTACATGTTGCTCGGGTGCGGCACCGTAGATATTGGCGGTTGAGTAGTCGTAGTAACCGGCCATGCGCAGAACCTGGTCGGCAATGAAGTCTTTACGGGTGCGGTTGCTCTCAACGATTGCACTCATCATGTTTTGCGGCACTTCGGCATAGTTGGCGAGCAGCTGCTTGGTGTCTTTGGGAAGGCAGTAGCCGCCGTAGCCGAACGATGGGTTGTTGTAGTGCGTGCCGATTCGCGGGTCGAGTCCGACACCGCGGATGATTGACTGCGAGTCGAGTCCCTTTAGTTCTGCATAGGTGTCAAGTTCGTTGAAGTAGCTGACGCGCAGGGCCAGGTAAGTGTTGGCGAACAGTTTGACGGCTTCTGCTTCTTTCATGCCCATGTAGAGAGTGTCAATGTCCGGTTTCAGTGCGCCCTGCTGGAGCAGTTCGGCAAATGTCCTGGCGGCCTCGGTGATATATTCGGGCGAGGTCAGGCGGCTGATTGCGTCGTTTTCGACATGATAGCGCGAGTCGTTGATGGTTTTAGGTATTCCGGCAATGATGCGGCTGGGATAGAGGTTGTCATAAAGGGCTTTGCTCTCGCGCAGGAATTCGGGGAAGAAAAGCAGATTGAATTCCGTTGCGCCGGCTTCGGCGTATTTGACGTAGAGAGAGCGGCAGTAACCGACGGGAATTGTTGATTTGATAATCATCACGGCGCCGGGGTTGACGCTGCGCACCAGGTCAATTACGTCTTCAAGATGGTGCGTGTCGAAGCAGTTTGTCTGAGGGTCATAATTGGTCGGGGCAGCGATGACGATAAAATCGGCATCTTTGTATGCTGAAGCCCCGTCAAGGGTGGCGGTCAGGTCCAGTTCCTTTTCGGCAAAGTATTTCTCAATGTATTCATCCTGAATCGGCGATATGCGTCGGTTGATTTTCTCTACTTTCTCAGGGATGACGTCGACTGCCGTGACATGGTTGTGCTGGGCAAGCAGGGTGGCTATGCTGAGTCCGACATATCCGGTTCCGGCAACCGCAATATTGTATTTTTTCATAATCGTGAAGATGTGATTGAGTGAAATTATTCGCAAAAGTAGAAAAAAAAAATTGCTAATGCAAATAAGAGCCTGTCTGATATTAGTGAATAGGGTAAAAAAAAGAAAAGGCAATCGACTCGAAAGTCAATTGCCTTTTCAAAGAGTGTCCGAAATGAGACTCGAACTCACACGACCCAACGGTCACTACCCCCTCAAAGTAGCGCGTCTACCAATTCCGCCATCCGGACATCTTTTGAGCAAGAGCGAAAAACGGGACTCGAACCCGCGACCCCAACCTTGGCAAGGTTGTGCTCT
>CAMWNI010000024.1 GCA_947175545.1 uncultured Porphyromonadaceae bacterium | reverse complement strand
AGGTAACCGCCCCTTCGACAGAAGGCTTGAGACCTGACACAGGGTCTCGAGCCTTTTTTTTTATTCCATGATTTTATTGTCGGGAAGGAATCTGTTTGGTTGTTTGCGGGAAATGTGTTATTTTTGCATATTATGAAATTTCAGCTTAGTTCGCAGTATCAGCCTACGGGAGATCAGCCTCAGGCAATCGAGGCTTTGACCCAAGGCGTTTTGGACGGGACGGATGCTCAGGTCCTGCTTGGCGTAACCGGTTCCGGCAAGACTTTTACGATGGCTAACGTTATTGAGCGAGTCCAGCGTCCCACTCTTATTCTTAGCCATAACAAGACGTTGGCTGCTCAGCTTTATTCCGAATTCAAGCAGTTTTTCCCTGAAAATTCGGTTCAGTACTTTGTAAGTTATTACGATTACTATCAGCCTGAGGCGTATATTCCCGGCATTGACCGCTATATTGAGAAGGATTTGATGATTAATGACGAGATTGAACGCCTGAGACTGTCAACTGTGTCGGCATTGCTCTCGGGACGTCAGGATGTCGTTGTTGTCAGTTCTGTCAGTTGCCTGTTCGGTATGGGCAATCCGTCGGACTTTGATGCGAGTGTCATTGAAATCCATGTGGGCGAGGAAATAGGAAGAAATGATTTTTTAAGAAAGCTCGTTGCGTCTCTCTATTCAAGAAATGAGGCTGAATTGAGCCGCGGAACGTTCCGTGTTCGCGGTGATACGGTTGAAATTCGTTTGGCCTATGAGGAGATTACCCTTCGGGTTGTTTTCTGGGGCGATGAAATCGAATCAATTCAGACCGTTCACCCTCTTGATGGTGTTAGCCTCGGAGAACATGATGTATTCAAGATTTATCCGGGCAACTTGTTTGTTACTTCGCCGGAGCGTCAGCACGCCGCGGTTTCGCAGATTGCGCTTGACCTTGGAGAGCGATTGGATGATTTCATGCGCGAGGATAGGCTGCTTGAAGCGCAGCGTCTGCGCGAGAGGGTCACTTACGACATCGAGATGATTAAAGAACTTGGCCATTGTTCCGGAATTGAGAATTATAGTCGCTATTTTGATGGCCGCCGTCCTGGGGAGCGCCCGTTCTGCCTTTTGGATTATTTTCCGAGGGATTTCCTGACGATTATTGATGAAAGTCATGTGACGGTGCCACAGATCCGGGCTATGTACGGCGGGGACGTTTCGCGCAAGAATAATCTTGTCGATTATGGATTCAGGTTGCCTGCCGCGCTTGATAACCGTCCGCTGAAGTTCGAGGAGTTCGAGGCTTTGGTTCCGCAGACAATCTACGTTTCGGCCACTCCGGCCGATTATGAGCTTGCGCGTGCCGAGGGCGTCGTTGTCGAGCAGGTTATCCGTCCGACCGGTCTGCTTGATCCGGTTATTGAAGTCCGTCCGTCAATGAATCAGATTGACGACCTGATGGAGGAGATTGCAATGCGTGTCGAAAAGGGTGAGCGTACGCTCGTAACGACGCTCACGAAGCGAATGGCGGAGGAATTGAACGATTATCTTGCAAAATATGACATCAAGACGGCCTATATGCACAGCGACGTAGACACAATGGAGCGCATCAGGATTCTTGATGACCTCCGTTCGGGTGTTTACGACGTGCTTATCGGTGTCAATCTGCTTCGTGAGGGGCTTGACCTGCCTGAGGTCAGCCTTGTTGCCATTCTTGATGCCGATAAGGAAGGATTTCTCCGTAGCCACCGTTCTTTGACGCAGACCGTCGGACGTGCGGCACGAAATCTTAACGGACGCGTAATCATGTATGCCGACAAGGTGACAGACTCTATGCGTCAGACCATTGAAGAGACAGAGCGTCGGCGGTCGCTCCAGCTTGCCTACAATGAGGAACACGGCATCACGCCGCAGGCCATTGTTAAGGCGCGTAATCGCATTGTAGGTCTCGACCGTGAGGCGATTGAGGAGCTGACACCCGCCGGCGCAATTAGAACGTCCGGGCGCCGGCATGAGAAGAAGGACGGACGTCCGTCGACTGCACCGCGGCCCATGTATGAGATGGAGTATTCCCGAGAGGTCGACATTGCGGCTGATCCTGTTGTGCAGTACATGACGCCCGGAGAAATGAGTAAGAATATTGATAAACTGAAACAACAGATGGTTCAGGCTGCAAAAAAGATGGATTTCCTTGAGGCTGCAAGGTTGCGCGACGAAATGCTCAAAATGCAGCAGCTGCTTGAGAGAAAGGAGGCAAAGGCATGATGCCTGGTAATGACCGTTGGCTTCCGACCTCCGTGAAGGAGATGGAAGCCCTTGGCTGGGACCATGTCGACGTTGTACTTTTCAGCGGTGACGCTTATGTTGACCATCCGTCGTTTGGAGCTGCCGTCATTGGCCGCATGCTTCAGTCTATGGGGCTTAACGTCGCAATTGTTCCTCAGCCGAACTGGCGTGACGATTTGCGAGACTTCCGCAAGTTCGGGGCGCCTCGCCTCTTCTTTGGCATCTCGCCCGGCGCGATGGATTCGATGGTCAATCACTATACGGCGGCCCGACGTCGCCGCCACGACGATGCTTACACGCCTGACGGACGTGCAGGCGCCCGTCCGGACTATCCGACTATTGTCTATGCGGAGATTCTGAAAAAACTATACCCTGACGTTCCGGTTGTTGCCGGCGGCATCGAAGCGTCTATGCGGCGTCTGAGCCATTATGATTACTGGCAAGACCGTCTGAGGCCTTCAATTATCATGGATGCGCCGGTCGACATGATTATTTACGGCATGGGCGAGAATCCGATGCGACGCCTGGTCGAACGTCTCATGGCGGGAGAATCCATCGGTGAGATTACCGACTTGCCGCAGACTGTTGTCAGACTCTCTGCCAGGGATATTCCTGCCGCATCGCCGACGGATATTATTCTGAATTCCTTTGAGCAGTGTCAGGCCGACAAACGCAAACAGGCGGCGAATTTCAAGCATATTGAGCAACAAAGTAACCGCCTTATGCCTGATGCGGCTCTGTGGCAGCAGCATGGTCGGAAGGCCGTAAAGGTCAATCCGATGTTTCCGCCGATGACGACTGAGGAAGTTGATGCAGCGTTCGACTTGCCTTACACGCGTCTGCCTCACCCTCGCTATCGAGGCAAGACGATTCCGGCTTACGAAATGATACGCCATTCCGTGTGCATGCACCGTGGTTGCTTCGGCGGGTGTGCGTTCTGTACAATTTCGGCTCATCAGGGCAAGTTCATAGCTTCGCGTAGCCAACAATCAATTCTGCGTGAAGTCGAGGCTGTCACGCGCATGCCTGATTTCAAAGGATATATCAGCGATCTTGGAGGTCCGAGCGCAAACATGTATGGCATGGGGGGCCGTGATCGGTCAAAGTGTGTCCGCTGTCTGCGTCCGAGCTGTCTCCACCCCGCGCCTTGTCCGAATCTGAATAATGACCATTCGCCGTTGCTCGAAATTTATCGTGCGGTCGACGAAATGCCTGCGGTCAAGAAGGCGTTTGTCGGTTCCGGAGTCAGATATGACCTTGCAATGGCGCCGTCCGGTTCGGCAAAGACTGATGCCGCCAACCGCCGCTACTGCGAGCAGCTCATTGCGCGCCATGTTTCCGGCCGCCTGAAGGTCGCCCCCGAACATACGGAGCCTCATGTGCTGAATCTGATGCGCAAACCGGATTTCTCGCTCTTTTATAAGTTCAAGGAGATTTTTGAACAGGTAAACCGCAAACATGGCCTGCGCCAGCAGTTGATTCCTTACTTCATATCCTCCCATCCCGGATGCAGGGAGGAGGATATGGCGCAGCTTGCGGCGGCTACGCGTCGCCTGGACTTCCATCTGGAGCAGGTTCAGGATTTCACGCCGACTCCGATGACTCTCAGCACTGAAATTTACTATACCGGCATCCACCCGTATACGGGCCAGAAAGTCTACTGCGCCACTAATCCGGCAGCCAAAGAGGCTCAGCGGCAATACTTCTTCTGGTATGACCCGAAGCGCCGCCCAGCCATTACCACCTCCCTTCGACGCATCAACCGCCAGGACCTAATCGCTCAAATCTTCCCCGGGGCCAACCGCCGACCCCGCTAAATAAAACGAAAAAGCTCAATCAATGACGACTGAGCTTTTTTCGTTTTTTAGCGGGAGGGTTAGAGGAGTACGCGGAGGATGTTGTAAAATTCAGGGTCTTCGCCGACGGTTGTGTTGACGATGTAGCCGTCCGGGTTGATTATGAGTTTTGTCGGAAAGCCTCGGACTCCATAGAGTGTCGCAACTGAATTGTTGCGGTCAATCTCAGGGTTTTCCCAGAGGTTTATCCAGGGCATTTCGTGTTTTTTGAGTGATTTGAGCCACGTTTCCTTTGTGTCGCCAATTGCAAGACCGACAAAGCAGACCTTTGACTTTAATTCGCCATAGTTTTCTTTCATCTGAGGAATACCTTTGATGCACCATCCGCACCAGGAACCCCAGAAGTCAAGTACAACCCACTGGCCTCGGAGAGAGCTGAGTGAAACCATTTCTCCGTTTGCGTCGGGCAGGGTGAAATCCGGTGCTTTTCTAACTTGCGCATTGGCACCGATGGCGGCGATTACGGTCATAAGGACCGACAAAAGCAGTTTTTTCATGACTGAAACAGGTATGAATTAATAAATAAAGGGAATTATTGATTTCTGACTAAGCGGACCGAACTCGCGCTGATAGCGCGCATTGATTTTACGCGCACGCGGAGCGAGGTTCGCAAACGTCCATAGAGCGAAGACTGCACCGGCCCATGACCATGTCAGGACGGCGAAGCCAACCCATTCCATAAACTCTCCGAGATAGTTTGCGGAGGTGACGTAACGGAACATTCCGCCGCGGGGAAGATAATGGCGTGTGTCACCCGGTTTGCGCAGCGAGCGGATAATACTGTCGCTTTGGATATTGGTGAACATGCCCCAGAGGAATATCGCGGTGCCGAGGATAAACTGCCACGAGCCGAGCCATGACGCCGGATATCGGTCTGGCGCCGACACATAGAAAATCCATCCTCCCTGCATCAGAGCGTTGAGCGAGTTGAATGTGATGCCCATGAGCATGATTGACAAGGGCATTTTGCCACGCGTCTTTATCAGCAACGGAAAGACGAATGAGCGTTGGAAGTAATGGAGCTGGAAAATGCAGAACATCACTAACGGGGCGCTCTCGAACCGCCGTCCGGAGCAGGCCCAGAGGAGGCACATCACGATGAAGACCGGAGCTTCCATCAGCACCCAGCCGATGCGATTGTTGATTGCGGGACCCCACTTGCGCGTGTAGGCGACGCCATAGCCCGCTTCGACGAAGTTAAGGGCAATGAAGACAAAGACGGCTGTAGCGGTCATCACCCAGAGGAAAATGCGGAAGTTTTCCGGCTGAAAAAGAGTGAAAGTTTCCATTTTTTAGTGTTTGAATTTGTGGTTAGCATGGGTTGAGGTAGAAGAGGCGGCGCGTTGCGCGCGTCGTAGCGGTGTAGAGCCAGCGGTGAAAGTCAAGAGTTGTCAGGGCATCAGGCGCGACGCCGCCGAGGTCGGCAATCACGTTTGCCCACTGTCCGCCCTGGGCTTTATGACATGTTATCGCGTAGGCATATTTGACCTGAAGGGCCTGGAAATACGGATTGGTTTTCATGGCCTTCAGGCGTACATAGCGTGGGGTGGAGTCGGTAAAGAGAACCGGGTCGTTATAAACGGCGTCGAAGAGGGTCTGCTGCTGGTCAGACGTGAGCGCCGGAGCGTCAGAGGTCAGACATTCAAGAATAATCTTGCAGTCGAGTTCGACGGAGCGGTAAGGAAACTCGAGGCGCACGTCGGCAAAGCGGAATCCATAGCGCTCCTCGGTTCCGTAGATGCGGACAACGCGCGCGGTATCGCCGTTGGCAATAAAGTCGAGTTTGCGTATTTTTGATGCCCAGTGATAGTTATTTTTCGCGACGAGGAGTTGCTCGTCGCGGCTCAGTTCCTCTGTGCGTTCAAGAATCTGCGAGCGGATTGCAAGATTAAACTTGGTCGCGCGCCAGTTTGCGCGCGTAATCAGGACGGTTTCTTCAATTCCGTCCGAGTCGTAGAGTTCAGTGATTGTCTCCTGCAGTTCCTCGCCGGGAAGAGCGAAAACGTCATCAAAGTTGAAATTGAAGTAAGGTCGCTCAAGCGGGTCAAGGAGCATCTGTTTTCGCTGGGCCGTTGCATTGAACAGGATTCCGCTCGAGCCGGCCTGACGGACTGTGTGGGTCAGTTGCACGCGGCTGACCCGCAGACCGTAGCTGCGGAGTTCGGCCGGGTTTAGCGCGGGCGAGTCCTTACACCCGACCGGCGGAAGCTGCGCTGTGTCGCCAACGAAAATGATGCGGCAGTAATGTCCGGAGTAGACGTAATGAATCAGATCCGTAAGAACATCTGATCCGGCGTCGCGCGCGCCAATCATAGAGGCTTCGTCAACAATGAAGACCGTGTGTTGGTGAGGATTGTCCATCACGGCCGCAAACGGCCGTCCCTGGCCTGGAGGATAGTAGATTTTGCGGTGAATTGTCGACGCCGGATAGTCGGCATAAGCCGCAAGGACCTTTGCGGCGCGGCCGGTCGGAGCGAGCAACACGGTTGCTACTCCGGCTTGGTGGAGCGCCCGGACCAGGGCGCTGACAAGAGTGGTCTTGCCCGTGCCGGCATATCCGCAGAGCAGAAAGATTGACTCATGGAGTGCTGAGGTACGACAAAAGCGTGCCAGCGCTGCCGCTGTCACGCTTTGTTGTTCTGTCGGCTCGTATGGGAGCTGATCAAGAATCGTTTTCGCAAATTCCGAAACAGTCAAGTAACAAAAAGAATTAAAAAACTACTATTTCTGAGTTACTTTAATTTCGAGATATTCATAGAGGCCTCCGGTACATCGGACATAGAGTTTACGGCTGTCCTGCGAGGAGTTAGGCGCAGCCGAGAGAATCAGTTTGTCTTCGTTGGGCGGTTTAGCCACCGTCAACCATTTGTACGTTACTTTTGCCGTGTCAATCTGATTACTCCAATCGAAGTCTGCAAAATTGCTGTTGCCGTTGTAGTCTGAAATCTCTATGTCGAGGATTAAGGCTCGGCCCGTAACAACCATCTCTCCGCCTTTATGCTCGAATTTAACTTTGGCGGGATAGCCGGCATTATTCTGAGTGTTACACCCGCCGATCATCCCGATTACTGTCAGGCAGCAGATAGCAATGGTTTTCATGGACAAACTAATTTAGAGGGTCCATTCGAAGCCGTCTTTGGTGTCCTTGACCTGAAATCCGATTTCGGCGAGGCGATTACGGATAAGGTCGGAGGTGGCCCAATCTTTCTTCGCCTTGCTCTCGGCGCGGATTTCAAGCAGGAGGTTAACGGCGTCTTCATATGGCTTGAGGTTGGTCTGTCCGGCCCCGTCGGGGGGGAGAATGCCCATTACGTCGAAGAGGTAGTCGTTAAAGAGTCGCTTTATCAGGTCCAGGTTGGCTTCGGAAGCCTTAGCGGTTCCGTCGTTGACCTGATTGATCATGCGGCAGAGGTCAAACAGATAGCCGATAACGACAGGAGTGTTGAGGTCATCGTCCATCGCCTCCTGCATTTTCTGTTCAAACCCGTCAAGGTTGAGTGTCGACTCCGCGCTCGGTTTGAGATCCTGAAGGCGCTTCCATCCTTCCTGGATTCGCTTCAGCCCCTTTTCAGCGGCCTGGAGGGCTTCGTTGCTGAAATCGAGAGTCGAGCGATATTGCGCCATCAGAATGAAGAAGCGGATTGTCATCGGCGAATAGGGCTGCTGCAATTTAGGGTGAGTTCCGTCAAAGAATTCATCCAAAGTGATGAAATTGCCGTAGCTCTTGCCCATTTTCTTGCCCTCGATGGTAATCATGTTGTTGTGCATCCAGTAGCGGACCGCATCGTGTCCGTTATGAGCGACACTCTGCGCAATTTCGCACTCATGGTGAGGGAACATGAGATCCATGCCGCCGCCGTGAATGTCGAATGTATCACCGAGATACTTTTCGCCCATGGTTGAACACTCCAGATGCCAGCCGGGAAAACCTTCGCTCCATGGCGAGGGCCAGTGCATGATATGTTCCGGCGACGCTTTTTTCCAAAGGGCGAAGTCGGCGGGATGGCGTTTCTCGCTCTGTCCGTCAAGATCGCGGGTATTGGCGAGCAGTTCGTCTATATTTCGGCCCGAGAGCTTTCCGTAAGGGTGGTCGCGGTTGAACTTAGGCACATCAAAATAGACCGAACCGTCTGAAACATAGGCATAACCTGCGTCAAGGATTGACTGCACATAGGCAATCTGCTCGATGATATGGCCGGAGGCGTGAGGCTCGATGCTGGGCGGCAGAACGTTGAGGCGCTCCATCGCTTTGTGATAGCGGTTCAGATAGTGCTGAACCACTTCCATCGGCTCCAGCTGTTCAAGGCGCGCTTTTTTAGCAATCTTGTCCTCGCCTGAGTCGGCATCGTTTTCGAGATGGCCGACGTCAGTAATGTTGCGCACATAGCGCACTTTGTAGCCGAGGTAGGTCAGATAGCGGAAAAGTACATCGAAAGTGATGGCCGGACGGGCATGTCCGAGATGCCCGTCGCCATAGACCGTCGGGCCGCAGACATACATTCCGACGCGCTCGGGGTGGAGTGGCCGGAATGGCTGTTTTGTGCGGCTCAGCGAGTTATAGACTGTCAGATTGTTCGGTTTGATTGCCATAAAACCGTCAGGGTTTTCGGATGGAGGGGAAAAAGAATTATGCGTTCATGAAAGGGTTGGGAATTCCGCCGTTCTGAGCGGGGTTCACCTTGGGCTGACGCTGCTTGATTTCGCCAAAGGTGTTTTCGTAGCGCTGCACGTTTTCGGCAAGGGCGTGGAGGAGCTGCTTGGCGTTTTCGGGAGTCATGATGACGCGGGTCTGAACGCGGGCAGGGTTCATGTTCGGAGCAACGGTAATGAAATCCATGAAGAATTCGTTAGGTCCGTGGGCAATCATTGCGAGGTTGCAGTAGTTGCCTTTTGCTACTTCGGGAGAGAGTTCAATCTTTATTTCCTGCTGGTTGTTGTTCTGTGCCATGTTGTTGTTTTGATTTTATGTGAAAGTTATAAAATAGAATTTCAGTCTTTTTGTTGTTTTTCGAGGGTCAAGGCTGCCTCATTGCCGTCAAAATCGCGATAGACAATGCGCACTCCCTGACAGGTTGCTGCGTTCCAGACGTCGGCAATGTCGTATGAGATGGTTGCCGAGCGGTTATAGGCCTCAATCTGATTGATGTTTGTCTGATTGACTGACAGGTAATAGGTCGGCATCGGGTCTGCGGCGGTCAACTTGTCAAGCGCGAACTTGACCGTGACCGGGTCGCGCGTAATCCATGCGTTGATGCGGGCATTGATGTATGGGCCTGAACGCCAGACCGTGACCGGAGTGATTTTTGCGTTTCCGAGGTCAATCGGACCCTCTGATTCCGAGGGAATCCAGCCGATGACGGGAGAGATGTTGCGGATTGTGACAGGTCCGGAAACCTGATAGGCGTCGGCGTAGTAGGTAAGGTATACGCGTTCGCCCGGAGTCAACTCCTCGCCGGCAACCCAGTTTGCCGTCAAGGTCACCAGGGGCGAATCGTCAATGGCCTGATACGTGAACGTAGAGACCTGAAGTGCCTCATCTGTGCCGGCATAGGTCACCAGCGTCATGTAAGACTTATCCGGTTCGTCCGCTTTATTGCTCTTACAGCCGCAAAGGGCGAGGATTATTGTACAAATCAGGAGCGTTTTTTTCATACTTGAGTGCAAATATACGGAAAAAATCGTTTTTTTGCAATAGGGCGGGAGTCTTATCCTTAGAAAATGATGGCGTCCGATGAAGCGTCAGAGGTCCGCGAAGTTGAGGTTGTCTGGCCAATCGGCGAGGCTGACGGAGCGGCCGCATCCTTATTGGCTATTGCGGCAACTGTCTTCCTGTTGCGCGAGAAGGTTGGTGTGTTCTCGAGTCGGTCAATGATGGCGTCGTCATCAAGCTGATCCGGTTGGAGAATCACGTAGTTCTTGCGTTGGAAGTCCATTGTGACAGTGTCGGTCGAGATGATGGGGCCGGCCGGTCCCTTTGGTTTTTGCGGGCTGACGCCGGGCGTACTCGCCGCCACCTTCACCGCCGGGCCGGCTTCCTGGGAGCTTTCGGTTTCAAAACCGGAGGCAAGGATGGTGACGAGAATCTTATTGCCGATTTCGCGGTTATAACTTACGCCGTGGATAACCTCGACGTCCTCAATTGAGTTGACGAACTCGGAGAACGCCGTCATTTCGCCCATGCGGAACGGTTCGTCGGCCGTGGGATTATAGGCCAGGTCGAACAGCAGACGCTTGGAGCCGAGAATGTTGTTGTTGCGCAGCAGGGGTGAGTTGAGTGCGGCGCGAATTGCATCTTCAACTCGGTTTTCTCCTTCGCCGTAGCCGCATGAAATGATTGCCGAGCCACCGTTGCGCAGTGTAGTGTCAACGTCGTTGAAGTCAATGTTGATTTTGACGTCGTCGTTCGTAATCAGGTGTGAAATAGAGCGGGCTGCGGTTGCGAGCGTGTCGTCAGCCTTGGAGAATGCCGTGTCGAAGTCGAGGTCCGGATATATGTCAATCAGACGTTCGTTGTTGATCAACAGCAGGGCATCGACATGTTTGCGGATTTCTTCAGCGCCTTCGAGAGCCTTGATAATCTTCTTTTTGCCTTCGAACTCAAAGGGGATTGTTACGATTCCGACGGTCAATACGCCGTGTTCTTTCGCAGCGCGCGCAACCACGGGGGCTGCGCCGGTCCCGGTGCCGCCGCCCATGCCGGCCGTAATGAAGACCATTTTCGTGTTCTCGTCGAACAGGGCGTTGATTGCGTCAATGCTTTCCTCTGCGGCCAGGCGGGCAACTTCGGGCTTGTCGCCGGCGCCAAGTCCGGTGCTTCCAAGCATCACGCGGTCAGGCACGGGTGAGGTTTGCAGGGCTTGGCTGTCTGTATTGGCCACGACGAATTTGACGTCTTTGACGCCCTGACGGTACATATAGCCCACGGCGTTGCCGCCGCCGCCGCCAACGCCGATTACCTTGATGATGCTCGTTTTGTTCGGATCCAGCGGTTTTGAGGGCAGAAATTCGCTGTTTCGGCAGATATCTTCGATTGTCATTGCTTTTTGGGGATTCTTAATATGTTTTTCGTATGTGTGTGGTGGAGGAGAGGAAGAGTTTAGTTGAATTCTTCGTCGTCAGTCTCGTCGAGAGGTGCAACGGATTTTTTGAATGTCTTGAAAACCTGTTTCAGCCAGTTGTCTTTCTTGGCCTTTTCGTCGGTCTCGTCCTCGTCGTCGCTCCAATCATCGGAGTCTTCGCCGACGGGTTCGCTGGACGGTACGTTGTTGTGGCTGTTTTTGACGTCTGGCTCAGGCTGCCGCTCAGGTTCATTTTCTTTAACGCACTCTTTGAGCGGTTCGCCGACAAGCGAGTTCATGACGGCGACTATGTCGAGGTCCTGGGCCGGATTGAGTTTCGCTCCAACAACGCGAACCGAGGGCGGCGTTGTGCCGCGGCGCACCGGAAGGCCGGTTTCCGAACCTAAAAGTTCAACGAATCCGCGCAGGTTAGCCCCGCCGCCAACAAGAATAATGCCGCACGGGAGGTCCTTGACGGTCATTCCGGCAAATCCGGCCTGGGCAGCTACATTGGCCGCGATTTCTCCCGCGCGCATGCGCACGTAATTATTTATTTCAGAGGTGTCGACCTCGCTGATTGTCTCTTCGGCCGAGGTCTTTCCGGGCCAGGCGTTGCCCATTGTGATTTTGATTTCTTCGGCTCGTTCTTCCGTGTAGGGCAGGGCGGTCAGGTCGCGTGTGATGTGGCGTGAGCCGAGTGGGATCGTCGCAAGGTACTGGAGCGAACCTTTTTTGTAGATGGCCACTGTTGTCGTCTCGGCGCCAAAGTCGACCAGCATGGCGCCCAGACGGCGCTCCTCGTCGGTCATGACAAGGTCTGAGACGGCCAGCGGACGCACGACGAACCCGTTGATTGCCAGGCCGAGCTTGTCAGTAATCGCCATTTGCAGATTACGGATAATCTGCGAGCGGATGGTCACGAGGTTGACATGCGCGCTGAGTTCATTGCCGAGAATGCCGATTGGGTTGGTTCCCTGGGCTTTGCCGTCGATTTTGTATTCAACCGGGCGGACGTCGAGCAGGTCGCGGTCAGGGGTGGTTGTGCGTGCGCGCCCGAGGAGGCGTTCGACAATCTCCGGAGTCACTTCCGTCACTCCCGGCAGGCGTTCCTCAAGCAGGGCCGGAGTTGACATGAGCGAGCGGCCGCCGACGGCCACGTAGACCCCCGTGATTGACGCCGAGGTCAAGCGTCCGCTGAGAGCGTTGATAACGCGTTTGAGTTCGTTCGCGACTTCACGGACATTATGGACGTGGCCGTAACTGACAAAGTTAGGCTGCTGATGTACTTCCTCGATTCCTCGGATCAGGAGGGATCCTGAGGGGTCAAGTTCGCCTATGGCTCCCTTGATTTTAGAACTGCCTATTTCGATGGCGACAATTGAGCGTGACATATCTTGTTTCTGTGTTTATTGTTTCTTTGAGGTTGAAGGGGTTGAAGGATTTGAGCGGATTTCAGGGTCGGCCGCAGAGGTTGACATGGTCGAAGCGTCGTCAGCCTCGTTTTCGAGTTCTTCGATAATGCGGACGCTGAGGTCCGGAAGTTTACCGTGGCGTCGTGTCGCTACAATCTGTCGGTTCCATTTCAGGGTAATCGTGTCATAATGTTCCCATCCTTTGACCGGGAGTACCTTCCGATAGAATGTACGTAGCCGGTTGAGCTTGTCTGTGACATTGCCGGCGTCGCCGAGGTTTATGACATGACCTCTGACGGCCGGAACCAGCAGTATGTTGGCGGAATCGGATGCGTTAATCATCGTAATCATTCGTCCGAAGTCCTGATTGTCGTTGAGGAAGTCAAGCAGGGGCAGCAGCGAGGTTGTCCGGCTCAAGGAGTCAAAGGCGCCGACAACCTGCGGAACGTCAATTCTGTACTTGCTTGAGGCGGCAATGCGTTTGCCTTCGCGGTTGACGTAGTAACTCTTGCCCTTTGTCCAGATGCGCGCAACGGGTTTCAACGGCCAGACGCGCACGCGCAGACGGTCGTCCGATAGGCGGATAACCTCGGCATGCTCTATTTTGTCAAGACCCGCAAGGCGCTTCTGCAGGCGCGACAGGTCAAGGTCGGCGTAACTGAATGAGGTCAGTGAATCGCCGAGCGAGGCGAAGAGTTCATCGGTCAGTTCGCCGGGGGTCACGAAGCCGACGCTGTCAGGGTCAATGACCTCGACGCAGTCGTTTTCGAGTCCGACGCACTTTTCCGAGCGCGCGCTGAAGCGGCTCCACGCGACTGTTGCAATCAGGTAGATGACCAGCAGTATACAGCCGAAAATCGTTATGAGTGTTCTCTTTGTCATTTAAGCGAACCGGTAATTTCGGGGAGCAGAAGGTTAATGTCGCCGGCGCCGACCGTCAGCAGCAACTCGGGCTTTTCGTCGCTTACGCGTCTGAGGAGTTCTTCGCGGCTGACGATTGATTTCCTGGCCGACGTCACGTCACGCAGAATCATTTCGGAGTCAACTCCGGGAATTGGCTGCTCGCGGGCAGGATAGATTGGCAGAATCATGACGTTGTCGGCCAAGCTAAGGGCGGCGGCGAAGTCAGGCGCAAAGTCGCGCGTGCGGCTGAAAAGGTGGGGCTGGAATGCAACTGTCAGCGGCTTTCCGGGATAGAGGCGGCGAACCGAACTGATTGATGCGCGCAGTTCGTCAGGGTGGTGGGCATAGTCGTCAATAACGATATGTTCCGGGGTCTTTAGCCAAAACTCAAATCGGCGTTTAGCCCCAAGGAAAGATGCCATTGCCTCACGATAGTGGGCCGGGGCTATGTCGTTATGCCCGGCAAGCCAGACGGCTCCGCATGCGGCGATTGCGTTGTCAATGTTGATTTCGACGGGTACGCCGAGACTGATGCCCTTGATTGTGGCTCCGTCTGGTGTGACCAGGTCAAAGGTGATCTGTCCGTGTCCCATGTCAATGTTTACGGCGTGGAAGTCACCTCCGTTGGCTCCGTAAGTATAGACGGTCACTCCCTCGGCAACTCTGGGTTTCAGCTTTAGCCCGGAGTGAATCAGCAGGAATCCGTCGGGGCGTATCAGCTCCGTAAACCGGGCAAAGCTTTCAAGATAGGCCTCCTCGGTGCCGTAAATGTCAAGGTGGTCAGGATCTGTCGAGGTGATTACGGCGACGTAAGGACGCAGGTGGTGGAACGAGCGGTCATATTCGTCGGCTTCTACTACGGCGAAGGGACTCTCCGGTTTCAGCAGGTAGTTGGTGCCGTAATTGCGGAGAACTCCGCCAAGAAAGGCGTTGCTGCCAACTCCGCTGACCTCAAGCAGATGGGCGGCCATGGAACTCGTCGTCGTCTTGCCGTGAGTGCCGGCAAAGCAGAGGGCCTTCAGCTGTTGCGTAACGCGGCCAAGGACGGCGGCGCGCTTTACGGGTTTGAAACCGTTGTTGCAAAACCACTGCAGTCCGCGGTGCGATTCAGGAATGGCCGGAGTATAGACAACCATGGTGTCCGCCGGATTGCGGAAATCGGAGGGAATCAGCGCGGGATCATCGTCAAAATCAATATGGACGCCTTCGTTAATCAGGGCGTCGGTCAGGTCTGAACGAGTGCGGTCATAGCCGGCGACCTTGCAGCCTCGGTTAAGAAAATAGCGTTCAAGAGCCGCCATGCCGATGCCGCCGGCGCCTACAAAGTATATGTTTTTACTTTCCATTGGTTACAAGTTGTAAGATTTTGTCAACAATTTTTTCGTCAGCGTCCGGAAGCCCCATGCGTGCGGCTTCAGTTGCAATTTCATTGCGGGTCTGAGGGTCGCGCAGCAGGTCGGTGATGGCGTCGGTCAGTTGTGTGTCGGCATCGGCGTCAAGAATCATCCGTGCGGCTCCGCGCTTGGCCAGGGCCTCGGCGTTTTTGCGCTGATGGTCCTCGGCAACGTTCGGACTCGGCACGAGTATAGAGGGCTTCCCGAGCAGGGTCAGTTCGGATATGGTGCAGGCTCCGGCTCGCGCTACGATGAGATCGGCCGCGCGATAGGCAACGGCCATGTCCGAGATGAACGGCGAGATTTTGACGCTTCCGTCGCGTCCTTTTGCAAGCTGCTCATATTCGCTGATGTAGAGTTTACCGGTTTGCCACATCAGCTGGGAGCCTTCGGCAAGAATTGCAGGGAGCGACTTCGCAATCGCGCGGTTGATGGTTCTCGCGCCGAGTGAGCCGCCTACGGCAAGCACAAGCTGCTTTTGCGGATCAAACCCGAGTGCGGCTTTCGCCTCCTCTGCTGTCAGGTCACATTGCGTAAGGCTGGCCCGGACGGGATTGCCGGTCAGGACAATACGGTCGGAAGGGAAGAACCGGTCCATGCCTTCGTAGGCACAGCAGATTGCGGCAGCCTTCTCGGCCAGAAGTTTGTTGGTCACTCCCGCGTAGGAGTTCTGTTCCTGAATCAGGGTCGGGATTCCGGCTTTTTGCGCTGCCTTCAGGGTCGGACCGGAAGCGTAGCCTCCGACGCCGATTGCTATTTCAGGCTGGAAATCGCGAATGATTTTCCGCGCCATGACCATGGACTTGCGGAGCTTCCAAAGCACTCCGATGTTGCGCCATAGACGTTTGCGGTCAAAGCCGGCAACGGGCAATCCGATTATCTCATAGCCGGCCTCAGGCACGCGCTCCATCTCCATGCGGCCAAGGGCGCCGACATAGAGAATCTCGCAGTCCGGCATCCGGCGCCGTAAGGCGTTGGCGATTGAAAGTGCGGGGAAAATGTGGCCTCCGGTCCCGCCGCCGCTTATCAGGATTTTCATATTGGATCAGATTTGATGCGTTCGTTTCTTTTGAGTTTTTTTATCAGAATTGAGTCGGATTCTCGCCGCGAAGGTGTTCCGGCAGGGCTTCGGCCTCGGCCTTGAGGACATTGGAGCTTGCATCCTTGTTGCGCACGCTGAATCGGCTGACGCTCAGCATCACTCCAAAGGCAATGCTGGTCACGATTATTGACGTGCCGCCCTTGGAGAAGAGCGGAAGCGGCTGACCCGAGACGGGGAAGGCGCCTGTAACGATTGCCATGTGGAAGAGGGCCTGTACTGTTATCAGCACCGCACACCCCGTCACCAAGAAGGCCGGATACATCTGGTTGCAGCGCCGAGCAATCATGTAGGCGCGCGCAAGGAGCCAAAGGTAGAGCAACATGACACCGACTCCGCCAATTGCAAAACCGAGGTCCTCAATGATGATTGCGTAGATATAGTCGGAAAAGGCAAGGGGCAGGCGTGACGTCTCGCGCGAGTTGCCGGGAAAGACGCCGAAAAGGCCTCCGTTGGCCTGCGCCATATATGATCGCATTTCCTGAAGGTTATCTGCGTTGATGCCCTGCTCATATTTCGGGGTGGAGTTGAAGAATTGTGCCAGGCGGTTATGCCAGGTTGCATCTTGCATTCGCGAGCCTCCGCCCGTGCCTCCGGCGGCCTCGGGAATGGAGTAGACGTTGCCGCGCGAGTCAACCAGCACAGGCACTTCGTGAGGCTGGTCGGCGGCGTTTTTCGACATCATCATTTTTATGGCGGCGCCGGCACCGGCTCCAACCATGAAGATACACATGATAATCCCGAACTTGCGCCATTCAAGCGAGCCTAAGGTCATCATTGAGATGCAGATCGCCATCAGAATCAGCGTGTTGGTCAGGCCTTGGGTAAACAGCAGCCCCGAAAGTAAAATCACGTAGAAAGTGGCCCACTTCAGGCCGTTGTTGCGGATCGTTTCATCCTTCTTAAGCTGAGTGCTGCCCAGAATCAGCGCCAGAATCAGTACGGCCGACAGTTTTATGAATTCGGCAGGCTGAAGCGACATGAAGTGGAGATTGATGGCGCGTTTCGCACCGTTGATTACCTGGCCGAAGAAAAACACGTAGACCATGGAAATGATGCTTATCCAGGTCAGCGGACGCGTCGCAGCCGCGAAATAGCGATAGTGGATGTTCGAGATGCCAAGCATAATCAGAAACCCGATGAGAAGGAATCCGATGTGGCGGAAAAGCGGGCTGTAAAGACCCTGCTTCGCAATCTCGAACGAGGATGCGGAGTAGAGTTCGATGATCGAGAGGACCACAATGCAGCAGTAGACACCCCATATATGGGTGTCCGGCGGATTAATCGGAGTGATTACGGGCTTCGCTTCACTCCGGAGGCCTGCAGACGCGATTGTTGACGCTGAATCAGCGGTCGAGTTGATTGTTTCGTGACGATACATCGGTCAGTTCAGAGAGAAAAGGTTATTGATTCAGAGAGTTGACAGCCGATTTGAACTTATTGCCTCGGTCAACATAAGAGCTGAAAAGGTCAAAACTTGCGCAGCAGGGACTGAGCAGGACGGTGTCGCCCTCGGTGCTGAGTCGCTGACACTCCGCGATTGCCGCCTGGAGCGAGTCGGTCGAAACGATTTCCGGCACTTCTTTGCCAAAGAACTCCATGATTTTCTCGTTGTGAAGTCCCATGGCCACGATTGCCTTGACCTTACTGCTGACGAGCGGAAGAATCTCCGAGTAGTCATTGCCTTTGTCCTTGCCGCCGAGAATGAGAACCGTAGTTTTGCTCTCGGGCATGCTTTCGAGTGCATACCAGCATGAGTTGACGTTGGTTGCTTTCGAATCGTTAATCCAGCGCACCCCGTCAATAACCGCGACCGGTTCGAGGCGGTGAGGCACGCCTTCAAAGTCGGCCAGCGCGCGAGAGATGTCCTCGTTGCGTACCCCGACGAGTTTGGCGCTCAGTCCGGCGGCCATCGAGTTGTAGAGGTTATGGAGTCCGTTCAGGGCAAGGTCCGCACGGGGCATTTTCATCGGGTCATTGCATGCGTCTATAATCAGGTCGTTCTCCGCATCTACATAGGCCGCGGTGTTTTCCTCCTGATGTTCGGCAAAGGGGAGCATGCGCGCGGCTGAGGCAACGCGTTCGAGCTGGCGGGTGATGACGGGGTCATCCTGCCAGAAAATAAAAGCGTCCTCGCCGGTCATGTTGCGGATAATGCGGAATTTGGCGTCAATATAGTTCTGCATCTCGTAATCGTAGCGGTCCATGTGGTCCGGTGTGATGTTGAGAATCATTGCGATGTTTGCTCGGAAGTCGTACATGTTTTCGAGCTGGAAAGAAGAGAGTTCGACAACATAGACGTCATGAGGCTCGCGCGCAACCTGTAACGCCAGTGATCGGCCTACATTGCCGGCAACTGACGCATCAATGCCTCCGGCGCGCAGAATGTGACATGTCAGCTCCGTCGTCGTCGTTTTGCCGTTGCTCCCGGTAATGCAGACCATTTTTGAGTCCGTATAGCGGCCGGCAAACTCGATTTCAGAAATAATCGGGGTGCCTTGTGCCGCAAGGGCCTGAATCAGTGGTGCCGTCGGGGGGATACCGGGGCTTTTGATGACTTCGTCGGCGTTGAGTATGAGCGCTTCCGTGTGGCCGCCATGCTCGTAAGCAATGCCTTCGCGTTCAAGAGTGGACGCGTGCAGGGGGTTGAGAGTCCCATTGTCGCTGAGAAAGACATCGAAACCTTTGTCTTTGGCCAAAATGGCAGCCCCTACGCCGCTCTCGCCGCCGCCGAGTATAACAATTCGCTTTTTCATATACATATACGGGTCCGATTGCTCGGTTGATTATCTGATTTTAAGTGTTATGAACGTCAGGGATGCAAGCAGAATCGAAATAATCCAGAAGCGGATTGTTATTTTTGCCTCGTGCATGCCGTTTGCCGGACGATTCCAGAGTACATTGGCGCCGGGAACGGCCGTTTTCTGGAAATGATGATGAATCGGGGCCATTTTGAATACACGCTGGCCCTCGCCGCGCGTTTTCTTTGTCCGTTTGAACCATGCCGTCTGGATAATGACGGAGAGGTCTTCAATAAAGAAGACTCCGCAAAGCAGCGGAAGCAGGAGTTCCTTGCGAATCAGGATGGCGAAAACGGCAATGATGCCTCCGAGCGTAAGCGAACCGGTGTCGCCCATGAATACCTGGGCCGGAAATGCATTGTACCAGAGGAAGCCGATTAGTGCGCCGATGAAAGCCGCCATATAGACAACCAGTTCCTCGCTCCCCGGAATATACATTATATTAAGGTATGTCGAATAGATTATGTTGCTGCCCAGATAGGCCATGATCAGCAGGGCGACGCCGATAATCGCACTGACTCCTGTTGCCAAACCGTCAATGCCATCCGTCAGGTTCGCTCCGTTACTCGTAGCGGTCACCACGCAGATAACCACTACGACAAACAGAATCCATCCGGCGGTCTGAGCGACATCCGCGTTGCCAATCCAGCTCGTAAACCAGGAATAGTCAAGGTTATTGTTCTTGACAAAGGGGATTGTTGTCTGGCTGACCTTCATGTCGCGCCCTTCAGTGATGTTCTCGACGTAGATGTTCTGTTCGGTGGCGACTAACGCTGCCGTGTTGTCGCGGATGGTTACTGACGGACTGAGCATCATCGTCAGACCGACAATAAGACCGATGCCTATCTGACCGACGATTTTGTATCGGCCTGCCATGCCGTCCTTGTTGTGACGCTTGATTTTCAGATAATCATCGGCAAAACCGAGGGCGCCGAGCCATATGGTTGCAATGACCATCAGCAGCATGTAGACGTTGGTCAGATTGCCGAACAGCAGGGTCGGAATCAGAATCGAGAAGATAATAATGATACCGCCCATCGTCGGAGTCCCTTGTTTCTTCGTCTGGCCATCAAGCCCGAGGTTGCGCACAATCTCGCCCATCTGGGCCAGTTGAAGACGGTTTATGATATGGCGTCCGATAATCGTCGCACACAGAAGAGCGACGATGAACGAGACGGCGGACCGGACCGTGACATAGTCCGACAGTCGGGCAAATGTCTCGCCCGCAAGTCCGAGTTCACTGAACAGATAGTATAACACTTTCTTGAATTTGTTTGATTACTGTTGCTTCAATCGGGCAAAAGCGGCCATAGCTTCCTCTCGATCGTCGAAATGATGCTTGACGCCGTTGATTTCCTGATAGTCTTCGTGACCCTTGCCGGCAATGAGAATGACGTCGCCCGGTTCGGCCAGGGCTACGGCCGCGTTTATTGCCTCGCGGCGGTCAACGATGACAGTCGCCTTGGGGCGCGTTTCGGCGGTCAGTCCCGCTTCCATGTCGGCGAGAATCGCGCGGGGGTCTTCGGTACGCGGATTGTCGGAGGTCAGGATGACGCTGTCGCTCAGGCGCGCGGCTTCTGACGCCATAATCGGACGCTTGCCCTTGTCGCGGTCGCCGCCGGCGCCGACAACGGTAATTATACGTCGCGGACCAACCTCGCGGATGGTTTCCAGAACGTTGACAACGGCATCAGGCGTGTGTGCGTAGTCAACAATCGCAATCAATCCGCTCTCGGAGCGCACTGCCTGGAAGCGGCCCGCAACCGGCACAAGCCTGCTGATGTTCTTCAGAACCTCGTCCGGCTGCCAGCCGAGAAGGCAGCAGGCGCCGTAGACGGCCGTCAGATTGTAAGCATTGAAGCGCCCGGTGAACATCGTCTCGACCTCTTTGCCGTTCAGGCTCAGCAGCGTGCCGTCAAGGCGCGACTCAACTATTTTGCATGTGAAGTCCGCAAGTGTACGGAGTGAGTACGTGTAATGTCCGGCGCTGCAGTTCTGAAGCATCACGGCCCCGACCTTGTCGTCGGCGTTGACAAGAGCGAACGCCCCGGCGGGAAGCGAATCAAAGAACGATTTCTTTGCCTGGAGATAAGCCTGTACGGTCTTGTGATAGTCAAGGTGGTCGCGGGTCAGGTTAGTGAAGACTCCGCCCGCAAATGTAAGTCCGGCAATGCGGTGCTGGTGAGCCGCGTGCGAGCTGACCTCCATTGCCGCATACGTGCATCCGGCAGCGACCATTCTCGCAAGCAGTTCATTGATGGAGTAGGCGTCAGGAGTTGTCTGCGTCGCGTGGATGGCCTCGGTCTCAATGTAGTTGCAGACGGTTGAGAGCAGACCGGCCTTATGGCCCGTCAGACGCGCCATTTCATAGATGAGGGTGGCGGTCGTCGTTTTGCCGTTCGTGCCGGTCACGCCAACCAGTTTCAGCTTGCGTGACGGATGGCCGAACCATTCGCTCGAAAGCAAACCCAGCGTAACCGACGTATTATCAACAACTACGTAGGTGATTGACGGCAGCAGTTTGTCCGGAAGCTGTTCGCAGACAATGGCGCTGACACCCGAATGTTCCAGCAAGGGAATGAACGTGTGGCCGTCAACCGCCGTACCTCGGATAGCCACGAACATGGCTCCGGGGCTGACCTTGCGTGAGTCGAAGGTCAGGGCGGTTATTTCCGGATTTTTCGGCCCGATCACCTGGCGGGCCTTTATCGACTGGATAAGCTGAAGAAGTTGCATATCGTTAATGTTTTAGAGTCATGTGAGAGTGTTTTTTTCTATTCGCTGAGAATCAGTTGCACTTTAGTTCCCGCTTTCGCCGCCGTACCCGCAGGCGGAACCTGCGACCTGACGAAGCCGGTCCCCGTGAATGTAACTTCATAGCGGGCGTTTTCCAGGCAGGCAACGGCGTCGCGCAACCCCATGCCGCGCACGTTCGGCACGCCGCTATCAGCCGGATCGCCGAGTTTCATGCGTCTCGGCGTCGCTCCGGTCGTTGACATGACTGCGTTGACCAAGTCATCTGATTCCGAGGCGTAGACAACCGGGCGTGTCGGACCTTTGTCGGGGTCAACGTCGGCGCGATAGTCGCTGGAGTTGCCGAGCATGCCGCGTGAGTACATGCCAATCGCCGTTTCGCGGAACACAACGCCCGAGGTCGATGCGGCGCCGAATGCCTCCTGACGCGGGTGGAACGTCAGTACCATGCAGCTGTACTTCGGATTTTCAACCGGGAAGAAGCCACAGAATGCCAAGCGCTTTTGCGCCGTGTTGTACTTTCCCGTCTTCGGGTCGACGCTGTAACAGGTACCGGTCTTGCCGGCAAGGGTGACATATGGATTCTTGAGCGAACGCGCCGTGCCGCGTGAGCCGTTGACAACCAACGAGAGCATCTGCTGCATCATCGTGGCTGTTTTTTCCGAGCAGGCACGCGGACGAATGTAATCCGTTGGAATCATGGAGTCGACTCCTTCGCGTCTGAGGCCTTTGACAAGGCGCGGGCGCACGTAGCGGCCTCCGTTGGCAATTGCGTTGTAAATGCTCAGGGTGTGCAGTGGCGGAATCTCACAGCCATAGCCGTAGAACTGGCGTGACAGCGTCACCAGGCCGCCCGAGCCGAGCGGTACAACCGGGAACCTCGCAGGCTGTTCCTCGCCGATACCTGAGCCGAGGCGGTCAAGGAATCCGAGGGCCGCGATGCGGTCATGCCAGCCTTTGGGCGACCGATAGTGGCGAGACATGATTTTAGCCATGCCGATGTTGCTCGACTCTTCGATTACGCCGCCGACTGTCAGCTGTGCGTTATGGTGCGAGTCAGTAATCGGTTTGCCCTGATTGAAAGCGCGGAAACTTGGTCCGATGGTGACAACAGAGTCAATGTCGGTCACATAGCCGTCATCAACCGCAACCATCATGCTCAGAGTCTTCACGACTGAGCCGGGTTCGAAGCCGCGGACCGCGCGGTTCATCGCTTCGACATATTCGCCGGAGCCTGAACCAAGCGGATACTCTTCAAGGTTCGAAATCGCTTTGATTTCGCCCGTTGCCACCTCCATCAGGACCGCCGTACCCCATTCGGCACGCGTCTCCTGAAGACGTTTCAGAAGGGCATTTTCCAGTATGTCCTGCATCTGAATGTCAATCGTGCTGATTACGTCCCAGCCACGAATGGCCGCCGTGTCGGCCCAGTTGCCTATGCCGCGGTTGAAACTGACTTTCTTCGCAACTCCGGCCTTGCCATAGAGCAGGGAGTCAAGCGCATATTCAAGCCCTGACATGCCGTGGACCTCACCCGTTTTCTTGCTTTCGCTGACAATGCCGATTGACAGTTTGGCCATGTCCCCGTAAGGGTTGCGCCGACGCTTTACCGGTTCGGCAAGCAGGCCGTGGTTGCCCTGACGACGACCTTTAAAGAACGGAAACGTCCGGACGAGCTGATAGTCGGCATAACTGACGTTCTTCAGCAGGCGCCATCCGCGTGGACGTTTCTTGTAACTCAGTGGCTGGCGCAGCTTGTCCTGCCAGGCCGTCAGGCCGCCGGGCATCGGAAAATACACGTTGAGCGAGTCGGCGAGCGAGTCAATCGCGCTGACGTAGGCTTTCCACTTGAATCCTTCCGAGCCGAAGTCCATCCGGAGGTCATAGAATTGCATAGTCGTCGCAAGCACTGAGCCGTCCGAGGCGAGAATGTCGCCGCGCTCAGGCTGTATGACGGTTGACGTGCGGCTGAGTTCTTTGTCGGCAAGCGCGTTCCAGTGCGGCGCGTCAATTACCGCATTCTTAAACCCGTTGTAAAGAATCCAGCCTGACAGGAGCAGAATGCCGCCCGTCAGGAGGAGATAGCGTGACAAAACCGCGCCGCGCTTGCTCTTTTTTTTCAGTTTAGTTACTTTCGGTCTCATTGGCGGAGAGATGATAAGGTGGTTGAATCTGGACCGCAAGTGGTATGCCGAGGGAGTCAAGGCGCGTCCGCATCGCGCTTTCGCGAATCCGGCTCATGTAAAGCCCCCGGACGCGGAAGCTCTCCGTCTCGACAACTTCGAGGCGCGAAGTGAGTACCCGGATCTGTTCCATTGCTCGCTGACAGCTGTAACGGTTTGTGATGTAGACAAGAATCATGGCAATCAGTACGAAAATCTGAAGCCAGTAGCGCATGAAGAAGTGGCCGGTCACCAGGCGTCCCTGGACCAGTCGGCGCAATACAGTGTCTTTCAGCTGGGGTTCGTTGCTCATTCGTTAGTCTGTTAAGTGCGGGGAATGTGGATGTAGTTGATTCTTGTCGGTAGAGAAATATGGGCGCCGGGTCAGAGTTTCACAGCAATGCGGAGTTTGGCGCTGCGCGAGCGCGGATTGCGCTCGATTTCCGCTGCGTCGGCAACTATCGGTTTGGAATTAATCAGTTTCAGAGGCGAGAGGTTACGGCCGTAGAAGTCTTTCTGCTCCTTGCCGTCGAGGTTGCCGGTCTTCATGAAGTTCTTAACAAGGCGGTCCTCCAGCGAATGATAAGTTATGATGACCAGTCGTCCGCCGGGAGCAAGAGTTTTAAGCGCCTGATTCAGAAACTGGCGCAAGGCCCCGATTTCATCGTTCACTTCAATCCGCAGAGCCTGGAAAATCTGAGCAAGCTCCTTTTTCTCGCTTTTCGGCGAAATGAAAGGCCTGGCAATTTCCAGCAGGCGTTCAACCGTGTCGACCGGGGCCACAGACCGCTCGCGGACAATCGCTGCCGCCAGTCGGCGGGCCTGACGCAGTTCGCCGTAGAGATGGAAAATGTCTGCCAGACGCTCCTCCGGCTCCTCGGCGAGCAACTGGGCGGCACTTCGGCCGCCTCGGCGATTCATGCGCATGTCCAGCTGTCCGTTGAACCGGAACGAGAAACCGCGCTCCGGATCGTCGAAGTGATGAAACGAAACCCCGAGATCGGCGAGAATGCCGTCAATCTCGCCCTTGACCCCATGAAAGCGAAGATACTGTGCTATGAAGCGGAAATTGCCGTGAATAGGAGTCAGCCGCGGGTCGCTCCAGGCATTTTCAAGGGCCTCCTCGTCGCGGTCAAACACATAAAGCCGACCGTCCGGGCCGAGACGTTCAAAAATGGCACGCGAATGCCCGCCGCCGCCAAACGTGGCGTCGGCATAAAAGCCGTCCGGTCGGATGTCCAGACCCTCAAGAGTCTGTGGCAGTAGTGCGGGAATGTGATAGACCTGATTACTGTTCATGCCCTCAAATTTACAACATTTCCCGCAATAATTTACAATTTCAAACAGAATTATTTTTAAACAATCGGTAAGAAACGGATTTATAGCTCATTATGTCCATTTGCAAATGCAAATCTTCCTTTTTGTGGTAAATTTGCGTTTGGGGTAGAAAATGTGAGGTCAATATGTTAATTCATCTTGTAGATTGAGGATCTGTGAGTGTATTTATCCGCCTCAATACTCGGATATGTGCGACAAGCACGGTCAGGAAGCCGTTGACGATTACATGGATTTCCACGACGAACTCGACAACTTCGAGGTCATCGCGAAGCGCTTGGCTTGCCAAGAACCATCGTGTCGGCGCAGTCTTTAGCTTTGGCAAAGCACCACCCAAGGAGCGAAACATAATCGTGTCCGACGATTTTGTTACCACCGGCGGCCACAATGATTTCAATGCGAAATCTTCTCATGCCGTTGCATAAAAACCTTGTTTTCTTCACCGCTATTTCCAATAAAATTTGCCCCATCAACCAAAATACTTGCCTGATTTCCAAAAATTTCGTACTTTTGCATTTTAAATTCCAATTATATGAAAATTGCAACAGACAAAAAAACGATTGGGTGTGGGCTTATAGTCCTTTTCTCAATTTTTTTAGTAAATGTATTTATTGGTAGTATTCCTCTTATGCCAGATACCGCTTTACATAAAATACGTGATTGGTGGTTTTTAGTTTCTAAAATTATCCAAGCGGGAGCAGTACTATTTATTGCCTTTAATGGACAGTCCCAATCTTCTATTTTTTGCAAGGTGGGAGCTTGTTTATATGCAATATTGATGTTGATGCTCATATCAAACAGCTTAGTCTTTAATGACAGTGGAAAATATTTCATGTATTTCCCCGGAGTATCAGAATACATAAATTCTTTACTATTCTTTGCTCCTGGACTGCTATTATTAGTGTGGGGATTATCCAAGCTGTGGCTCCCTATAAAATTAGTTACAACTTTATCGGTCGTAATTTCTGTTATTAGAGATATAATATGGGCCCAATTGATACAAATGTCAATGTATCAAAACTATTCTTTTGAACAGACAGAATCTCTCTACAACTTCATAGGTATTCTTTTTGGCATTAATGTAGTAATAACTGTGGCATTAATTGTTCTGTCTATTGTGTGGATTTGCCTTAGAGAAAAGACTCCATCAGTATAAAAGCATAATATCGAACTAATATAAATATGAAGAGAATTGCAGTCCTCTGTTGAGGCTGCGTCAAAAATAGAACTGCACCCCAAAAGTTGAACACAAAACTTTTGGGGTGCAGTTCAGTTATTGAGCGCACCTATCTTGCTGCCAACCACAGCAAGATTTTGTTGGTAAAGTCCGAAGCCGGAGATACTGTTTCGGTCATTACCTCACAGAACCTGACCCGTGGCAACCGCCACGAATCTGCTCGACATGGAGGACGACGAATAGCTACTATTTAATTTTCCGAAAATCAGCGAAGGTATTGCCATTTATTTCGTCCTTCGCCATTAAACATATATATAATTCCGGGGACTTGGTACATTGGATAGTAAGATTTCTATTCATCAATAACTCGTAGATTACCTTTTCCAAAGGTGCATCACCTCCACGGGATTGTGTCATCAATCCATTTCCAAGACGGAGAGAATCGCCCTGTAATCTATATTCAGATAACAATTCATTGGCAACAAACTGCATTTCGATTGAGCCACCGGAAAAATTGATTATGTATTCAAATTTATCTGTTGGTACCATATTGAAATATGGAGAGTGGTACTGCACAAGTTTCCAAGAGCCTTTTAATACTGCCGTATCAAGAGGAACAGGTATTAGTTCAGGCTCAACTTCAACTACTTCAACCATATTTGAGTCGTTTGCATAATACATCATATCGCAAACGTCTTGGTTGGAGTTAGATTTTTTGCAACTTGCCATCAGGACAAGCAATACTATGGTGGTAAAGAGATGCTTCATTTTTTTACAACATTACTGCGCAAAGTTAGTCAAATTCCACGTCTTTTCCAACTAATTGTGAGCGCCTTAACTTTGTACTATGAGTTATCCCAACGCTATCGAAGTTTGCCGCGCCGAACTTTTTACAAAAGAGGTCGAACTGCGCGAACACTATCCACAAGCTCTTGTGGATAAGGTGCTTCGTGTGTGCGAAATGTATAACTGGTTTATCTCCAACCCCGACGGACACCCGTGTCGACCTCG
>CAMWNI010000023.1 GCA_947175545.1 uncultured Porphyromonadaceae bacterium | reverse complement strand
TGGCTGATTTTCTTGGTGGCCTCACGAAAAGTTCGTAAATTTATAGCACCTAATTATAATATTTACAAGAATTTGACGCTATGATTACCGAGAACGAAATTACTGAAATTTTCTATCTTGACGATGACTTCTGCAAGTATTTTTCTTCCGAACTCAAAAAACATCCGATCAGCGATGGCGGAGTTCATCGCAACAAGCCCAAAAGACTTTCAGATGCAGAAGTCATAACGATACTGATTCTATTCCACAGCAATGGCTTCAGGTGTCTCAAGCATTTCTACACTCAATATGTCTGCAAACATCTTACACATCTGTTTCACAACACAGTGTCCTACAATAGATTTGTTGAGTTACAAAAATCCGTACTGCTGCCTCTGAATGTTTTCATCAAGGCGGTGTTGCTTGGGACTTGTACCGGCATTGCGTATGTTGACTCAACACCATTAAGAGTCTGCAAGCATCAGCGAATACTTATCCATAAGACATTCAAAGGTATAGCTGAGCGTGGAAAATGCTCAATGGGATGGTTCTTCGGTTTTAAGCTGCATCTGATTATCAATGATAAAGGCGAGATCCTCAACTTTATGTTCACTCCCGGCAATGTGGATGACAGGGAGCCTCTTTACTCGGAGTCATTCATCGAGAATGTCAAAGGCAAACTCTGTGGAGACAAGGGAGATATCGGCAAACAGCTGTTTGAATTCCTGTTCATGAACGGAATACGTAACTACTCAGCTATAAAATCACTGAATATTAGTTCATTGCAAAATGTAAAACTAGCAAAAACGCTCAATTTTCATTGAAATGAAGATGAGAGCCAAAATCCGTTTTATTGATTATCAATCATGCGTTTATATGGGTTTAGATACCTGAGTAGTTACTGGAATACAGCTTATTACCAAGGTCAAAAACAACATGAAGAACTCGCTGATGTCCGTATCGGACAAAATTATGCTTCGCAAAAGAGCGCTGGTCGAATCAGTTAACGATGAACTTAAAAACATCGCCCAAATAGAACACTCAAGGCATCGGTCTTTCGCAAATTTTATCACCAATGCCCTGAGTGCTATAGCTGCTTACTGCTTCTTTCCAAAAACCGTCTATCTCTATAGAGTTTGTCACTGACAATCAGCTAACTTTGTTCTGATTGCTTATATCGAACTCACATTATTTATTGGAAAACTTCTACTTGACAATAATAACAATAGTTCGTTAATAAATATCGGTTACGCGACATTAGCCGCAAGGGCAGAGAATTCATTGACAAGTTTGGCATATACTCCAACTTTAACACGAAGAAAAAATTCTTCAGATTTAAGGGCCTGAGAATAGTAAATTATTGTTTTTCTATTATGGCCCGTCGGGAGGGGATAGAGATAAAGCATGTGTAATACCCACGGGTGTCGGAAAACGGTTGTATCCTTGCAGCATGTACTTCACCTCCGTCATACGTATTTCGCCTGAACACGATAGAGGAGTCCCTTATTACAAGATAAAGGAGTCATTCCGCGATGTGTCTGGCCGCGTCCATACCCGGCTTATGCTTTCGGGCTATATACCTGATTTTTCGACGTACGAGATTATACAGATACGAATTGGCCTTTCATATTTGTTGCAGTTTCATCAGCGAATCACAGTATATATGATGCGCGTGTATGGACCAAAGAGGTCGAAACTGACAAACTGAATTCCAGTTATACAACAAGTCGATTGACAAATTTGGATTACAATCAAAGGTATATTTAATGGACTTTTCGAATTCGTGAACCATTCTGTGAGATTGGTTGTGCTTGCTATTGAAAATAACATTGAAGCTAATGATATTTCGGCTCAAACCGAAATTTACTTGATGTCCGCAACCTTAATGAAGGCGTAACAATCAGTAAATAATAACTGACACAAATCTGATGGTAAAAGTTAGTGTCGAAAGTAAAAGCGATTGCATAAAACAAAACCAAACAATTATTTGTTTCAAATAAAACGAAATTAGTGGTTTTTGATTCCAAAAATATACAAAGACAAAATATACAAATGATTACATTATTTTCAACGTTATTTGACTTAATTGGAGTTAAATATACTTCGCAGATATTGTCTGCGGAGTTAAAGAATACACCATATGCTAATAGCATGTATGGTGTTGGGATGTTATTATCTAAGTATAACATTGATTATAAATGCATCAGGTTTGACCAAAAAGAGGATATCAAAACTATTACGTTAGGGATAATAATATTTAAAGGAGCCTTTGCCTTAGTAAATAATATAACAGATGGTAGTTGTTTGCTTACTTTCGAAAATGGAGAAAAACGCTTATCGCTGACTGAACTTTATGATGGGTGGAATGGGGTCATTATGACTATTCATAAACGTGACCAATCAGGAGAACCTGAATATGAGAAGAACAAAAGAGAGGAAATAGCAAGTCAGACTAAGACTTATGGATATATTGCATTATGTATCATAGGAATATTTCTAGGTTGTATATTTAATCTATACAGATTAAATGTAATTCTTGTCGGTATTATAATGGTAAACGCGATTGGGATGTGCATCTCATATATGTTACTCCAGAAGCAACTGCATATACCAAATAAATTTGCGGATAAACTATGCAGTTTAGCCAAAGAAAGCCATTGTGAAGATGTAACCCAGTCCGATGGAGCCACATTCTTGGGATTATTCAAACTTAGTGAGATTGGAGCTACATTTTTTTTAGTTAACTTTCTGGCATTGATATTTGCCCCGCAATATGCCACCTCGTATTCTATTATAGCCTATCTGGTTTTGCCATTTAGCTTTTGGAGTATCTGGTATCAGAAAGTAAAAGCTAAAAGCTGGTGTGTCCTTTGTCTGATGACATTAGCGCTGATGTGGATTCAGGCCGGATTATACCTAGCTGGAAAATATTATGCAGGGTCAGAATCCTCTATCCCAGCTCTGCTTTGTATCGGAGTATTGTATGGCGTGGTTGTTATTTCAATTAATCGGATAATGGCGCTGCTTGAAAAGGAGCGAAAAGCATCTCCCTGGAAAGGTGAGTTTATGTCTCTGAAAAGTCAAAACTTTGTCATTCAAGCATATATAGGAGAAAGCTCACATTATGATGTTTCAACAGAAAATTGCTCAGCCATTATCTTTGGAGATGAGAACGCCCCGAGGACAATAACGATTTTCAGTAATCCTTATTGTTCGCCTTGTGCCATAATGCACAAATATATTGAAAGTTATCCGGGTGAGAATGTTAGAATTCAGTACGTTATGACATATTTTTCAGCAGATCGTAGTATTATCAACAAGTACATTATCGCGGCTTACCAACAATTGGGAGCATCGCGTACTTGGAAATTGCTTTCAGAGTGGTACGGTGGGGGCAAACAACAAGGAGAGGCCTTCTTTGCTTCCTTAAATTTGGATATAGCAACTGAAAATGTTGACAAGGAATTTACAAAACAGCAACAATGGAGTAAGAACGATAACTTATATGGTACCCCGACTGTTATGTTCAATGGCGTTGCAATAGAATATCCATACGAAGTTTCTGACTACATGTTGTTCCCTTATGAAAACAAAATTCAATGAACAGGAATCACTTATCAATTATTTGATTCTCCATAGTTTGGATTCGCCGAATGAGGTTGGTCTATTCCATGGCCAGATGGGGTATATACTGGTATTGGCGAAATATGCCCGAAAATACGATAAGCCTCAAATTGAAACTGTTGCGGACTTCATATGTGATAATGTTTTCAGAAAGGCAGGGGCATTAAAAGATATCAGTTTCGCAACTGGCCTTAGTGGTATTTGCTGGGGCATTGAGTATCTTGTGCAAGAAAGTATTTTGGATGGCAATGTAGATTCGTGCTGTGCGGATATCGACCGCGAGATAATGAAAACCGATGTGTCGAGAATGACGGATTTTAGCATTGAATCAGGATTGGGAGGACTATGGCACTATGTGTGGGCTCGTGTACAAGGGAACTATGTTGCACAACTTCAAGCCCCATTTGATGATGATTATATCGGGAAATGGGTTAAGATTATTGAAGCAAATCCAAAGGCATTTCCAGCGGGTAGCGCTAAAAGGCTGACCGAATACCGTTCAGGGCTTTTGAAGCCAGCCAAATTATCGGTCAGTACGTTCATTGATAAATTTTCAGAAGTCCCGATTCTAAACTTGTCACTGGAGAATGGTATAGCTGGTTATATAATCAAAAAATATTTGAAGTGATGAATATGTGCATATATTTTGTTGATGAAAATAATAGTTCCCGTCAAAATGGAATAGGAACATATCGCGATATTTTGATACGCTCTCTTCATAAAATCTATGGATTGGAGATTGCATTAATCTCATTAAATGCAGATTGTGATACTCTGACTGTTTACGAGCACGACTATGGTCACGAATATGCATTACCCCCTGTGGGCAATGGAAATTGGAGAGCAAACGGAAATGTTTTGTGGCCGTTACTGAGTTTATATCTCAACGACTCAGAACATAACATATTCATCTTTAATCATTCTCCAAGTGCTGAATTTATTCGAATAATGAAGGAGCAGTTCCCTAAATCAAAGTCAATCTTTGTCATACATGATCAAGGTTGGTGTGCGGCTCTATTAGGTCGACGGAAATTGCTTGACAAAATCTTCAAGAAGATTCCTATTCAAATCGACACAAAAGGGGTTGAGGACTATTGTCGCCAGGAATTGGAAATATACGCAGAAGTAAATAAGATTGTCTGTTTATCAGAATCAACCGAGCATATCTTATCCAATATCTATCATGTCCCAACGCATAAAATTGCGCGTATTGAAAATGGTTTTAATCCATCATCTACTGTAAGGAATATAGATTGGGAGAAAACCCGGGCAAGATTCGGATTAACCAAAGACGAAAAGATTTTATTATACGTTGGTCGACCGGCATACTATAAAGGAACTGCCGCATTATTGGATGCCTTAGATTTTTTGCGTAAACAAAATATTACTGTACGATGTGTTTGTGCCGGGAATATACATGGATTTGCAGATTATATCTCATCACACAAAGAGATGGCTGCCAATGTTATATTAACCGGTCAGTTAACGAAAAAAGAGTTGAATAAATGGTATGCGATAGCCGATGTCGGTGTGCTGTCTTCCTACACAGAGCAGTGCAGCTACGCAGCGTTGGAGATGATGAATGCCGGAATTCCTATAGTCTCATCTGACGGAAATGGGTTGTGCGATATGTTTAGTAATGGCGTGAATGCATTTGTTGCACATATTGGTAATGGCAGGAACCATAAAGTCTATGCAAAACAACTTGCAATGTCAATTAAACAGGCATTAAATGCTCCCATTGAGCAAAAGAAGCAATATGCCACATTCAACTTCAAGTTATTGCGAACAAAATATTCCGCGACTGCGATGGCCGAAAAGTACATAGATTTATTCCACTCCATAATAGTTGGAAATAGATAATTCTTTTTATCAGACTACGGTTTCGTAAAGTTTTCTTTCTGAAAAGTTACGGCCTCAAAACTGGTATGTTGCTATTAGGTAGTCGTTTACTGTACTCCACTGCAGTCTTTAACCAAAATGCACGGTACAACAGTCATTAAGAGGCTGTGTCAAAAAATTAAACTGCACCCCAAAAGTTGAGCACAAAACTTTTGGGGTGCAGTTTAATTACGACACAGCCTAATTGTTCATTAGATGCTTGGGTAGCAACCGTCAGCCAGTAGAAATCCGGGGAATAATTTCTAAAAAATTTATTCTGCTGGAAGTTGGTTATTTATTGACCCCCAAATGGAGCGCAATATAACGTGTCAAAGGGACGATCCCCATAATAAAGACAGCGCCCTTTATGTTTAATCCCATTTTTGTCATACCAATCGCATAGGTGGCCTTGACCTAAATTCCAGCACGCGTCTATTTGAGCTTGCGTCGGATAGGTGTCGGTGCCACTTCCCGACGGAAAATCTCCGCCTTCAGTGCCGGAGCCTCCTAATGAAATAGTCTGTTGAGACTTCATTTCATCTGCTGATAGAATTTGTATTTTCTTTCTATTCATGATGATAAAAATTTAAAAAAAGTTTTGTATGTTTGATATTATAACACCTTAGGGTATAGAACTGTTCAAAAAAATTGCGTATATTTGCGCATGATTAGAATAGTTTTGACCGTCTTTATTATATTGTGTTTCCTCGTCTCTGCGCGGGGACAGATGGAGGGTATTGCGGCTTTTCATGAGGCCGCGGCAATGAATTCGGGCAAGATACAGCAGGAAATGATTTACCTGCATCTGGATAATACTTCTTATTATCGTGGTGACAGATTGTATTTTGCCGGCTATCTCGTAACCGCGAGTCGACTGACTCCGTCAACTCTGAGTCAGACCGTATATGTAGAGTTGCTGAACCCCGGCGGCAAGATTATAGACCGATGTGTGCTTAAACCTCACCTCGGCAGATTTCACTGCTCTTTGCTCGTTGACGAAACCCCTTTCTATTCCGGTTATTACGAAATTCGTGCCTACACCCGCTATATGTTGAATTTCGGCGAAGAAGCAATCTATTCGCGGACAATTCCGGTGTTTCGCGAGCCGAAGAAGGAGGGCGATTGGGCCGACCGCTCCATGCTTGAGTATGGCAGCAAGGCTTTGGCTTTTGACCGCCCGAAGCCTGAAACGAAAACCACCAGACTCAACGCCCGCTTCTTCCCGGAAGGAGGCCATCTGGTTGACGGTATGGAATCAACCGTTGCATTTGAAATCCATGATGAATCCCATCGCCCGACGCAAGTCTCCGGAAAAATTACTGACTCAAAAGGGACGGAGGTCGCTGCGTTCCAATCCGGAACAATGGGCCGCGGAAGTTTCTCCTTCACTCCTGACTGCAATGAAAAATATCGTGCTGAGATCATTGACGCCGGGAAAAGATACCTCATTGATTTACCTAAATCCGAAAAAGAGGGAGCAGTGCTTCATGTCTGTGCGGCTGCCAATGAGGATGCTGACAGCGTGGAAATTACCATAGGTAGAACTCCCGGATTCTCTTCTGATATGCAAGGAGTCAGTTTCAGTTGCCGCGGGCGTCTCTGTTTCCGTGCTATTGTAGACCTCAGTTCCTCTAACCGGATCAGTTTCAAGGTTCCCCGCTCTAAATTCCCCACAGGCGTGATTCAGACCACTCTTTTTGACTCCGGCGGAAACGTGTTGGCCGACAGGCTGTTTTTCAACAATAAGCAAGACGTTCTTGAAGCCCACTACGTGTTCAATAAGGAGGTCTACGCCCCATTTGAGCCTGTTGAGTTTGAAGTTAATTTGACGTCTGCCCTTACCGGAGTACAGCGCAATATCCCCTTTGCCATTTCAGTTACAGATGCAGAAAACGAGATTGACCTCGGTTCAAACATGCTGGCTGATCTTCTGCTCGCGTCTGAAATCAAGGGCTACGTTTACCGGCCGGCTTATTACTTCGAGCAGCCTGATGACCCGGTGCGCCAACGAGAACTCGACGAGCTGCTGATGGTACAAGGTTGGCGCCGCTATAACTGGGAGTGCCTTACCGGACTGAAAGAATATCCGATAACCGATATGCCCGAACGCGGAATCGAAGTCAATGGACTCATGCTCAGTTCCCGCACTAACAAACCTCAACCGGGAGTTGGGATTTCGGCATTGTTTTATGATATGAGTGAAGCAACCACGTTGGGGTCCCGCGATATGCTTTATGACTCTAACGTTACTGACAGTCTGGGGCGCTTCGCGATCAATGCAGAACTCAGCGGTAACTGGATGATGACTCTTACCGCCAGTAATAAAAAAGGCGACCAGACAAATCATCGTATCCTACTTGACCATAGCAACCGCCCCGGGCCGAGAGCATACGACCCCGGAGAGTTGCATTGTGAACAGCGCTCCGCTTCTTTGTTATCACAAACTGACTCCATTGTTCAGGAAGATGAGATTTTCAGTCCCGAATCCGGCAATCTGTTGAAAGAAATTGAGGTCGTGGGTGAAGCAAACCGCTATGCCGCAGCCCAATACATTGACAACGCAATGGTCAGTTATAATATTTCGGCGGCTCGCAATATACTCCAGGACCGTGGGCAAAAATACATTCGCCATCTCTCCGACCTGCTACCACTCATCGACGATAACTTTTTCGTTTCTTCCACTCAACTCACCTATAAAGGGAAAGAGCCTATCTTCGTTCTTGACAAAGATATGGGAACCAACAGCGCAACGGCTAAATACAACAACCTCCAGCCGGCTCTCGCCGCAGATATTCCTCTCTATATGATTAAGAACGTATATGTCAGCAACAAAAACGAAGCCATAATTGAATATGGAATGCCTATCGCCACCGACGACGCCTTCATTGAATCCTGCAAATTTATTGACCCGTCGGCTCGCCGCGACTACGTAGGCGAAATTTTAAAGCATAGCAGTGCTGTCAAGGAGATGGCCGACAGCGCACGTGTCTATGGCGGAATGTTGACGGAGGAGTATGCCTCCAAACGCTTCGGATGCGTCGTTTTCCTGGAACTCATCTCCTCCCATCGCGAAAAGATTCAACCCGGAATGCGCCGCACGGTCATTGAAGGTTACACTAACCCGGTAGAATTCTACTCCCCTGACTACTCGGAGGCTCCGCCGCTGCCCGACGACCGCCGACGTACCCTCTATTGGAATCCCAATGCCATACCCGGTCGCAAAATCCGCTTCCACAACAACGCCACTCCATCGCGCCTCCGCATAACTATCACCGCCCTTGACCCAACAGGCCATATTCTCCGCTAAATCTGTCTTGTTTTTGGGAAAATCGCATTAACCGGCTACTCCGAATGTTTTAATTTGACAAAATAGTCGGTCAGTTCATCGTAGATTACCTTGTCTTGCGCGGAACACTCGTTGATATATGGGAATTGCAGGTATATCTGAGCTGCAAGTTCAACCTTGCCCAAATAGATGTTTTTGCATATCATATGTATGTATCGGTACACTATTGACGGTTGAAGACGGCTTATACCATGCCCAACATAAGGACATTGGAAAACGTAATCGTCAAGTATGGCTTCCTTAAAGTCTGGCCCTAAAGTCTGGAGGGTATAGTCATCGTCATTGCACCATAGCGAAAAGTATGTGAGTTTCTGCATTCGCTTGGTCTTATAGGCAAAAATGGAGTGAAGCCTCCAGTTGCATACATCGTTCGCCCTATAGTAGATTTTATCCGGGAAATCGTGTGACACAATATCGTGCTTTACACGTTCGATGACGTCTGTTCTTATCCAATAATCATCGTCATCAATCAACATATAGTAATCGGTGTCACACTCCGTTATAAGGCGCTTCATCGTATATCCGGGGCCATGATTAGGATCATTGCGAAGTAATATGATATGTGAATCATTGTCATATTTGGATTGTAAGAACTCCCACGTACCATCTGTGCTATGGTCATCACATATAAATACTTTGTCAGGTCGGACGATTTGTTGAGAATATACTGAAGATATGCAAGTGTCAATGCGGTCAAGCGCATTGTGCGATCTTATCAGCACCGAAAGAGTAGGAAATTTAGCCATTGAATAAAGTATAAAATTATATAGGCAGAACACTATTGTTTAGCATATGGTTCAAATTTAATGTTATATAGTGAACAAACTGTTAAAAGTGTATGTTTCAAAAGAAAAACGTTTATATGAGCAAGAATCATCACCCAGACTTATCGGTAATTGTTCCTGTATATAATACAGGCGCTTTTCTTGGAACCTGCCTGAACTCTATTTTGTCTCAAGAAGGGGTAAATATGGAAATCATAATCGTGAACGATGGCTCGACGGATGATTCTGCGGGCATAATAAAACAATATCAGCATAAAGACAAGCGCATTCGGTCAATATACCAGATAAATCAAGGGCTCTCAGTTGCAAGAAATACCGGGTTGGAGTTGGCCGGTGGAGATTATGTACTCTTTGTGGACAGTGATGACTGGATACTGCCGGATTCTTTGGGCTATTATTTACGATTGGCTCGTAAAAGTGATGTAGATGTCGTGGTAGGTAAAGTGAATATTTTCTATGACAATGGAACTGTCGGATTTTGGAGTTATATTGAAAACCTGCATAATGAACAGCCCGTAATGTCCGGGGTAGAGTATTTGAATATGGTTGTTCAATATAGACAATTCGCACCTATGGTCTATACTTACATCTGTCGCTGCTCTATGCTGCAACAAGCAAATTTGCTCTTTGAGCCTGGCCTGATACACGAAGATGAGTTATGGACGCCACATATGCTATTACACGCCAAATCTGTTACATTCGGCGCTATACCCCATTACGCATATAGGCGTCGGACAACCGGGTCGATCACATCATCAACTAAGCAATCTGTACGCCTCAGCTCTCTGATAAGGATAATACGGATTATGACCGAAACATATTGTTCAATGGCACCGTCATCACCAGCTTACCCGTTTTTTATTATGGACATCCGGGCAATATACAGGACCTGCGCTCAGATTGCCTTGCGCAATACCGACAGTGAAAGAATGGCATTTGAAGAAATGTCATCTACATTGAATTCTCGCATTGTGAATGATGACATTATAAACGCTATGTGGCATGAGTATGGTACCATTATTCAATCACAGAAAGTTGAAAGCGATGAAGTCGTATGATGAAGTAATTGCGGTACAGATAAGCCTGATTAGGCCAATTCAAACGCCGCCTTTTGGCGGCCGAAAATTTTGGCAAAATGCTGGGGGACTTCATTACGAGGTCGCCCCAGCCTTCTCTATATTACGACTTGGCTAATGCTATTTCGTCTTGTTCAGTCACTCATCACGGCGGTGTCTGCACTCTTTGAGAGTATCTGCTACACAGAAAATAGCATCCTTACAGTGTGCGATAATCATATTGGTAGTGTTTCTTGCGCCGTGATCGGTAGTCGGTGTAAAACACCTCGTATTGCCTCCCATTCGGTCGGCGAGCTAAAGGTTGTTCTGTGCCGGGAATAGTAGTTGTGCTTACTCCGTTGGCGGTGAGTTTTGTTGCCATAGTTTTGCGGTTTAGTATTCTACAATCAGTATCCGGTATCCAAAAGTTATATCGGGGTTGGTTATCTTCCTTTGTTTTAGCCAAAGGTGGTGACTGCCGTAGCCATACACGAAGTATCGGTCAAGGTCGTACTTGTCGGCAAAATCAGCTACTATCTGCCGTAGCGTTTTCTCGCTGTCGGCATAGAGAATATGGTTCACAAATTCTATGATGATTTCGGCTATCCTGTCATCAAATATGATGGTCGGGTGTTCAAATGTCACATTCATAATGGGTGGGTATTGTGGCCTGCGCCAGCAATGGCGCAGGCCGGGGTTAAACATTTATGCGGTCATTCGTGCCTTGATTAGTCGTGCGTTTGAGTTCACAAGGTCGATGATGCGGTTGTGATACTCGGTATCTTTGTTATATTTGCCGTGGCATTGCACGACTTTTAGGGTGTTCAAGTCAACCTCCACGGTTTCGATTATCTGTCCGTCAATCCTTGCGGAGAGAATGAGGGTATCAGCTTTCTTGTAGTAGCCAGCTCCAAAAACGCATATATCTTGCGTCATTCCTTCTTCAAAATATTCCTCGATGCTTTCAAGTACCTTTACGGAAATCTCGTTGTCGGTAATTACAAGTCCGAAGAATTTGGATTTTAGAGCCTTGAAATCTTCCTCTCTCTGCTGTTCCTCCAATAGCCTCCGCTGTTCACGTTCGCGCCTTTCCGCCTCTCTGCGACGTTCTGCCACAATGCGTTCCTTGCGATGCTTGGACTCTATCTTTCGGCTTGCGCTGTCGTGGGCGTTGATGAAATCCTCTGGGCAAATATTCTTGGGGTTGCGTATGTCCTGCCCTAAGTTTATCAGCATACGGAGATAATCACACCATAGGGATATGTTGTTGATTTTGTAGTGGTGGCGTTTGGCGATGAGGTATGATGCCCAAAGGTCGTCGGCATTGGAGGGGTTGAGTATAAAGTGTTTCATCTCATCTATCTCTCCGGCTTTCATCAACGTTTCAATCCGAGGGTCGGAAAGCAATGCTTTGAACAGAGTTATAGGCGATATGCCGTGGAAATCGCCCTTAAATCCGTTGCGGTAGAGCTGCGGCACATACCTTTTACGAGGATACACCTTCCCCCATTTGCAAACATTGTCGTATAGGGGGTGATGGGTGCGTACTTCCATTTTGCTCCATATAGACCAGCTATCGCAGTACATAAACGACATACCACGGAGCAACGCCATTGTTGTAACCTTCCCTTCGGGTGAAATCCAACGCTGAACAACCTCCATGCAGGCGTTTTGCCTCGGCTCGCCCTTCCTGCTTACGGACTGAACCTGCGCCACCCGGATAACCTGATAACCTCCACAGGTGGTGATGACGCAGAAATACTGTGTCTGTCGGTCGGAACGCTTGCGGGTATCGTATGCTTTGAGTTCGGCACAGCAGTGTGGGCATTTGCACCCTGCGAGGGTATCACATAAGTGACTTTCGCTTTTCCAGACGTGTCCGCAGTCGGAGCAGGTCATAACACCGCTTTTGTTGCGGTAGGCGATATGTTCAATGCAGTTGATGTATGCCCATTGCTCCTGCATGTGGGTGATAGGGTGCAGAGTCGCTGAAAGTCTTGCTACCTCTTTCTGTATGGCTGTCTTGGGTTTCATAGTTGTGGGGTGTTAATAATCAAATAGACTGGGTTGAACATCGGTTGCTTTCTTTTCGGCGGTTATCTTTGGTTGTGTCGGCCTGCGCATTTTTGCCATTTCCTCGTTGCGCAGTAGGTCGATAGCGTCCTGCCGTGCCTGTGCCTTCTCCTCCTCTGTGAGTTCAACGATATGGTTGACTACCACTTGGCAGTTAACCGGCTTTCCGACCTCAATCTCATTTTCTTCATAGTAATGGACTGCCAGCCCGAAAATCTCATCGTTCGTGAAGCCACAGCATCCGCTTCTCCGCACGGAGTTGAGTATATAGGTCACGCAATCTTCTATCGATTTTGAGGGATTTGCATACTTGACGGCAAAGAGAGCATCATTCTCTGCTCGTTCTTCAAGATAAGTCTTGATGGTTTCGTTGAAGGCTTTTGTGCCTTTGTTTTCCTTGTTATTAGCCATAGTCGTAAATATTTAGAGTGTCATTATCCAATAGATTATCCCTAATGCAGTGAGGATTGAGATTATCCAACCCACACCTCGGAATACCTGCTTTACAATCCAGCCGATTGTCAGTCCTGCGATTGCTCCGATGATTATAAGTGTCACCTTAGCCACCTTTGCGACCGCTTTTCTTATGCGGTAATGATAGGAGGTTTGGAGAGCTTCGCTTTGACCTAAATTTCTAATATGCCTTTCTGTGGGTTTCATATCGGTGGGAGCTTTTTTTTAACCTCATGCGTCCAAAGACAGTGTGGTTGTTTGAGTTGCTTGACGCCACAAAAGACGTGCTGCACAAAAATAAGGGGTGTTCGTGGCAGGACGGAACAAATACTACATCGCAGATGTGGAGATTTTTCCTATCTGGCACGAATACACCTTTGCCGCACGTTTACATTGGCAAGCAACTCCAACATATCCACTTGGCATAGGTACGCCTTGAAATAAAAATGGCTCCCCCGATATATCAGGAAAGCCACAGGAAGACATTGTGAATGATGCTGCCGTTTCTTCAGAACGGCATCCTTGTGAAAAATCATATACATAATAAAGCCCTGAAAAGAATCCGCAAATCCGAATAGGATGTATAAGCCTATTTTTCGGTAAAAAAGAAAGTATAGTGCAATCCCGGATTAGGATAATGTCCGCCATTTATCCGATCCGGAGAGAAGCGGAGGTGAAGGATATATGGTGGTCTTTATACCCGTGGATTGAATCATGGTGAACATGGAATGTCAGCATAAGTCGCAAGATGTGTTCAACCGCCCCGGTTGTACCTTTCGCGGCGATGCCGACATTCGATGTACACCACAACGATGAAAAAATAAAAATGGGGCATGAGTATGAACGGAATTATTCGAGTTGAAGCAGACTGAAAAATGAATGCTAATTATTCTCACTCCGCCCTTCCGTATTCCGGCAATTATCGTTACTTTTGTGTGCAAAATTACAATCTTGAAATAGGACAATGGCTAAAATTTCTTCCGTAAAGTCTGCCTCCGGGTGTAATTTTCGATAATTGGAACTGGTAAAAACAGGCAACTGATGGCAATTAAAAATCCTTAACATGGATTAAAAATCCAAAAGGAGTTTTCCTTGACTTTCCGTCAACTTCCACGAAAGTACACGATTAGTACCCAGCCCACTCCAAACATCTCTAACAATCAGCCAATTTGCCCAAATAAGAAAAAATTCGTAACTTTGCGCTCATTATGTCTGATATGTCTATTAAAGTCGCTATTCAGGGCGTGGCCGGCTGTTTTCATGATGCCGCTGCGCAGGCTTATTTTGCCGATGGCGGATGTGGTAAAATCAATACGGTCGGTTACGATTCATTTCCGTTGCTGTTCGATGCGCTTGCTGAGGACAGCTCCATGCTTGGCATTGTTGCGATTGAGAATACGATTGCCGGCGCATTGCTGGCTAATCATGAGTTGTTGCGCGAGAGTCCGTTGACGATTATCGGCGAGCATAAGATGAGGATTTCCCATGTTTTATGTGCGCTGCCGGGAGAATCGCTGGATTCTATTGTCGAGGTTAATTCTCATCCAATGGCGCTGATGCAGTGTGAGCAGTTTCTGCGCCGTTATCCTCACATGAAGATGATTGAGAAGTTTGACACTGCGGGTTCGGCGCGTGAGATTGCCGAGCGGAACCTACGGGGCCATGCCGCTGTTTGCGGCGAATTTGCGGCCAATCTGTACGGGTTGCGCATTCTTGAGCGCGGAATTGAAACGAACAAGCGTAATTTTACCCGATTCCTGATTCTCGCCGACCCGGCCAAGGCCCGCAGTTTGCGGCCGCGCGAGGAGGCGCTCGATAAGGCGTCGATAGTGTTTACGCTCCCACACACTCAGGGCGCGTTGAGCAAAGTACTGACAATTTTTTCTTTTTATGATATTAACCTCTCCAAGATTCAGTCAATGCCGCTTCTGGGGCGGGAGTGGGAGTATCGGTTCTATGTTGATCTGACTTATGATAGTTATTATCGTTACCGTCAGTCGATTGACGCGGTCCGTCCTCTTATCAGCGACTTGAAAATTCTTGGCGAATACTGCAGTTGTGAAGTAAAATGAATATTCAACCCGCCAACCGATTAAATACGATTGAAGAATATTATTTCGCGCGCAAATTGCGCGAAGTGGCCCGCCTGAACGCTGAGGGACGTGACATTGTCAGCCTTGGTATCGGGGGGCCGGACCGCATGCCCGCTCCTGAAGTGGTTGGGACGCTATGTGAGGCGGCTACGAAGTCGGATGCACACAGTTATCAGCCTTTTGCAGGCCTGCCGGAGCTGCGTGAGGCAATGGCTCGCTGGTATGCGCGCCATTATGGCGTGACGCTTGACCCGATTACGGAGATTTTGCCGCTTATAGGGTCAAAGGAGGGAATTCTCCACATCAGCCTGGCGTTTCTGAATCCGGGCGACGGCGTTTTGGTTCCGAATCCAGGCTATCCTACATATACGTCGGGCAGCAAGTTGGCTGAAGCCGAAATTTTCACATACGATTTGACGGAAGAGAACGGCTGGATGCCTGATTTTGACGCTCTGGAGCGTTTGCCTCTTGAGCGAATCAAGCTGATGTGGGTGAACTATCCTCACATGCCGACCGGCACTCCTGCGACCGACGAATTGCTTCAGCGGCTGGTTGATTTCGGTCGCCGCCACTCGATTGTTATTGCTCATGACAACCCATACTCGTTTATTCTCAACGAGTCGCCCAAGAGCATTCTTTCCGTTCCCGGGGCGAAGGATATCTGTCTGGAGATGAACTCGCTCAGCAAGAGCCATAACATGGCCGGATGGCGCGTGGCCATGCTGGCGTCCAATCCGCAGTTTCTCCAGTGGGTTGTGAAGGTCAAGAGCAATGTTGATTCAGGCCAGTTCAAACCCGTTATGCTGGCGGCCTGTAAGGCGCTCGACCTGCCTGACAGCTGGTATCGGGAAGTTAATGACGTTTATTGGCGCCGCCGCGCGATTGCTGAGAGAATCATGACGGCGCTCGGATGTCGTTTTGACCCGTCGCAGCGCGGATTGTTCCTTTGGGGACGACTTCCGGAAGGGGAGGCATCGGCTGAGGTTTTCTGTGACCGTATTCTCCATGATGCGCGTGTCTTTATTACTCCGGGGTTCATTTTCGGCTCAAACGGAGAGGGTTATGTCCGTATCAGTCTTTGTGCAATCGAGGAGCGTATGCATGAAGCATTGAAGAGAATTTTGGAGATTTCAAAATAATCACTAAATTTGCACCTATGAACGAGATTGAGTTCACTAAAATGCATGGCATTGGGAATGATTACATCTACTTTACGTCAATGCCTTGTCCGCCGGATAAGCTTCCGCAGTTTAGTCGATTGCTGAGTGACCGACATTGCGGAATAGGGGGCGACGGCATTATCCTCGTTCTTCCTTCTGACATTGCTGATTTCCGGATGCGTATTTTTAACGCTGACGGTTCAGAGGCACGAATGTGTGGCAACGGGTCGCGCTGTGTCGGGAAGCTGGTCTATGACTGTCAGTTGACCCATAAGAAGGAACTCACGCTGGAGACATTATCCGGCATCAAGCATCTGACCCTTCATCCCGGTCGAGACGGGAAGATTGAAGCAGTCACCGTCAACATGGGTCAAGTCAGAACATCCGCACCTGTTGAACTGGAAACATCTGCCGGCTCCGTAAAGGTCTATCCCGTTGATATGGGGAATCCTCACGGAGTCGTTTTTATTGACTGTGATCCGGATTGCTTTGATGTCCATCGGATTGGCTCCGAACTGGAAAATAATCCATATTGGCCGGACCGGGCTAACATTGAGTTCGCCAGGATTCTTGAACCGGGCCACATAAAGATGCGCGTCTGGGAACGAGGCAGCGGCGAGACGATGGCCTGCGGCACCGGAGCGTGTGCGGTGGCGGCCGCCGCGTGGTATTCCGGACGGTCGGCCGAAGCAAGCCGCGTTTCCCTTCCGGGCGGTGACCTGGACATCAAAATTCTGCCTGATGCGACAGTGTTGATGACCGGAGGTGCAACAACCGTATTTCACGGGAAAATCGAACTGAAAATCTGAACACTGTACTTAAATAACTGATAAAAAATACTGCTTTATGATCAAGGTCAATGAAAATTTTTGCCGTCTGGCACCAAACTATCTTTTCTCGGAAGTCGCACGCAAAATCCAGACCTTTCAGAAAGCGAATCCGGAGGCACACGTTATTAAGATGAGCATTGGCGACGTGACGAGGCCTCTTTGTCCGTCGGCTGTTGAGGCGCTTCACCGCGCTGCGGACGATCAGGGCCATCCGGACACATTTCATGGCTATGGTCCTGAGCAGGGCTATGCCTTCCTTGCTGAGAAAATCTGCCAGTTCGACTATGCCCCTCGCGGCATAAGTGTTCAGCCTGACGAGATATTTATTTCCGACGGAGCGAAAAGCGATCTGGGAAATATCGGCGACATTTTTTCGCCGGATTGCGTGGCTGCGATTACTGACCCTGTCTATCCGGTCTATGTTGACACGAACGTGATGGCCGGTCGCCGGGTGGTTTTCCTTCCTTGCAACGAGGCCAACGATTTCGTGCCTGAGCTGCCGTCCGAGCCGGTTGACCTGATTTATCTCTGCTATCCGAACAATCCGACGGGGACCACCCTGACGCGTGCGCAACTGAAGGTCTGGGTTGACTATGCCCTGGCCTCCGGTGCCGTCATTTTGTTTGATTCGGCCTATGAGTGCTTCATAACCGAGGCTGATATCCCTCACAGCATTTATGAGATACCCGGCGCGGAACGCTGTGCAATCGAATTTCGTTCGTTCAGCAAGACGGCCGGATTTACCGGCATGAGATGTGGTTACACAGTTGTGCCTCATGCGCTCAAAGGCGTTGATTCGCTTGGCCACGAAGTTGATCTTAACAACCTTTGGCGCCGACGCCAGACAACGAAGTTCAATGGCGCTTCCTATCCGATTCAGCGTGCGGCTGAGGCTATTTTTACGCCGTCGGGCCGGATTCAGATACGCGAAAGCGTAGATTATTATCTCCGCAATGCCGCTATTTTGCGTCAGGGGGTGACGGCTGCCGGACTTTCATGCCGCGGAGGCGTCAATGCGCCCTACGTCTGGGTGAAGACTCCTGACGGCATTACATCGTGGGAGTTCTTTGACCGTTTGCTGGCGCAGACTCACGTTGCATGCACCCCCGGAGTCGGGTTCGGTTCATGCGGGGAGGGTTACGTACGCCTGACCGCATTTAACACTCTTGCCGCTACTGAAATGGCAATGGACCGCATTTCAAAATTTAAAATCTAAGGAATAAAATTTACCAATCATCATATCCACTCCTTTTTCGTTATGTTACGATTCAAAGTTGTCGACGAGGCTTTCAACCGCAAGGCGCTTCCGGTCGAGATTCCTTCGGAGCGTCCGGAGGCGTATTATGGCAAGTATGTGTTCAACCGTCAGAAGATGTTCGAGTATCTTTCCAAGCACACTTACGAGGCCCTTGTCAACGCTATAGATAATAAAGAGCCGCTTCCGCTTGACGTTGCCGATTCGGTTGCCGAGGGCATGAAGCGTTGGGCAATTGACAATGGCGCACGCCATTACACTCACTGGTTCCATCCGCTGACCGACGGCACAGCGGAGAAGCACGACGCCTTTATTCAGCATGACGGCAAGGGTGGGGTTGTCGAGGAATTTACGGGCAAGCTCCTTGTCCAGCAGGAGCCTGACGCGTCTTCGTTTCCTAACGGCGGCATCCGTAACACGTTTGAGGCACGAGGCTACTCGGCATGGGACATCTCGTCGCCTGCCTTCATTCTTGACCAGACGCTCTGTATACCGACAATTTTTATTTCATATACAGGCGATTCGCTCGACTATAAGACGCCGCTGCTTCGCGCAATCAACGCCGTTGACAAGGCTGCGACGCGCGTTGCCCGTTATTTTGACCCGGAGGTAAACCATGTTCAGAGTTTTCTGGGCTGGGAGCAGGAGTATTTTCTCGTTGACGAGGCTCTTTATTCGGCCCGCCCGGACCTGATGTTGACCGGACGAACCCTTATGGGTCATGAAAGCGCGAAGAACCAGCAGCTTGAAGACCATTATTTCGGCGCTATTCCCTCGCGTGTTGAGGCTTTCATGCTCGACCTTGAGATTGAGTGTCACAAACTCGGTATTCCGGCCAAGACGCGCCACAACGAGGTTGCGCCAAACCAGTTTGAGCTGGCTCCGATTTTTGAGGAAACAAATCTTGCCAATGACCACAATCTGCTGCTTATGAGTCTGATGGCTGAGGTTGCGCGTCGCCATAATTTCCGCGTGCTGCTCCATGAGAAGCCCTTCAGCGGAATCAACGGTTCCGGTAAGCATAACAACTGGAGCCTTGGAACGGATAAGGGAAAACTACTCTTTGCTCCCGGAAAGACGGTTGAAGAGAATTTGCAGTTCCTGACGTTCGTTGCCAATGTCATGGCTGCCGTTCATGACCACAACGCTCTGTTGAAGGCGTCAATCATGTCTGCGACGAATGCTCATCGTCTCGGAGCCAATGAGGCTCCTCCGGCAATTATCTCAATCTTCATGGGGTCGCATATTTCGCGTATTCTTGACAAGGTTGAATCGCTGGCTGCCGCTGACCTCCAGAGCCTGGCGTCGAAGGAGGGCATCAGCCTTGGCCTGACGCAGATTCCTGACATTATGCTTGACAATACTGACCGCAACCGCACATCGCCGTTTGCGTTTACCGGCAACCGGTTTGAGTTTCGTGCGGTCGGGTCGAGCGCGAACTGCGCGAGCGCTATGATTGCGCTGAACGCAGCCGTCGCCGCCCAGCTCAAGCAGTTTGCCGATGCGGTTGATGCAAGGCTTGCAGCGGGCGAACAGATAAAGCAGGCTGTTCTGGCCGAAATCAAAGCGCTCATCACCGCCCATAAGGCAATTATTTTTGACGGCAACGGATATTCGGACGAGTGGAAGGCCGAGGCGGAGAAACGCGGACTTGACTGCGAGACCTCCGCTCCGAAGATTTTTGACGCTTATCTCCGCCCGGAGTCAGTCAAGATGTTTTCTGAAACGGAAGTTTTCAACCAGGTTGAGCTTGAGGCGCGCAACGAGGTGAAGTGGGAAATGTACACCAAGAAGATTCAGATTGAGGCGCGCGTTCTCGGTGACCTGGCAATCAACCATGTGATTCCAGTTGCAACGCGCTATCAGTCGGTCCTGCTTGACAATCTTTACAAAATCAAGAGCCTTTTCCCTGCCGAGAAGAGCGAGAAGATTTCCGCACAGGACATGGCGGCCATCGAGCGCATATCGGACCATATCGCGATTATCCGCAGTGAAGTGGCGGACATGGTCGAGGCCCGTAAGGTTGCCAACCGCATTGACAGCGAGCGCGAAAAGGCTATGGCCTACCATGACAACGTTTTGCCTCACATGGAGACCATCCGTTACAACATTGACAAGCTTGAACTTGACGTTGACGACGAAATGTGGCCTCTGCCCAAGTATCGTGAACTTCTCTTTATCCGCTAATAAGTAACGTTCATAATTACTTAGCCGATGGAACAGCTTAAACATGAGTGTGGGGTGGCGATGATTCGCCTCCTCAAACCGCTCAGTTACTATAAGGAAAAGTATGGGACTTCGCAGTGGGGGCTTGACAAGCTCTATCTCCTCATGGAGAAACAGCACAACCGCGGACAGGAAGCCGCCGGAATTGGTGCCGTTGATCTTCAGTCGCCTCCGGGCAGGGAATATATTTTTCGCGAGAGAGCCGAGGGATCCGATGCCATTTCGGTGATATTTAATAAGGTGCGTCAGGACATTCATCAAGCCCGGCACTCGGGCGAACCGCTCCCTTTCCTCGGCAATATCTATATGGGCCATCTTCGCTATTCAACCACCGGAAAGAGCGGTCTGAGTTATGTTCACCCTTTTCTGCGGCGAAACAATTGGAAGTCGCGTAACCTGCTGCTCTGCGGCAACTTCAATCTGACCAATGTTGACGAGGTGTTCGACTCCATTGTTGCCTCAGGTCAGCATCCGCGTTTCTATGCCGATACGGCCGTATTGCTTGAACAGCTCGGTCATGCCCTTGATGAAGAAAATCAGCGGCTCTACCGCGAGTATCGCGAAACCCACCGCGAGCCGGAGCTGAGCCGCGCCATTGAGGATGGACTCGACATTCCGCGCCTGCTCCGCTCGGCGGCCCCGATGTGGGACGGCGGCTTTGTCATCTGTGGCGCTACCGGCTCAGGCGATATGTTTGCCCTGCGTGACTCCAAGGGCATCCGCCCGGCGTTTTATTATGCTAACGATGAAGTTGTCGTGGTTGCTTCTGAACGCCCTGTCATTCAAACCGTATTCAATGTCAGACGCAAGGATGTATGCGAGCTTCAGCCAGGCATGGCTCTTGTGGTCACCAACGATTTGAAATATTTCATTGAGCGTGTCCTTCCCGAGGCTGAACCGCAGAAGTGTTCGTTTGAGCGCATTTACTTTTCGCGCGGCTCCGATGCGGATATTTATCAAGAACGTAAGGCATTAGGACATAACCTTGCTCCGCAGATTCTGCGCTCTGTCAATCATGACTTTGACCATAGCGTCTTTTCATTTATCCCTAACACCGCCGAGGTTGCATTCATTGGCATGTGTGAAGGCATGGAAGAGAGCCTCAACAAGCAGAAAATGGAAGAAATTATTGCCGCTCAACCGCTTTCGCCCGAGAAGTTGAGGGAAATCATGCAACGAAAGCTGCGTATTGAGAAGGTTGCAATCAAGGACATCAAATTGCGCACGTTTATTGCCGAAGGTGCCAGCCGCGACGAACTCGCTGCCCATGTCTATGATGTTACGTACGGAATTGTCCATAATGATGTGGATAATCTCGTTGTGATTGACGACTCGATTGTGCGCGGAACCACGTTGCGGCGTTCCATCATAAATATGCTTAATCGTCTGCACCCCGGCAAGATAGTCATTGTCAGTTCCTCGCCCCAGGTGCGCTATCCTGATTGCTACGGCATTGACATGAGCCGCATGAGCGAGTTCATTGCCTTTCGCGCCGCCATGGAACTGCTCCATGAACGCAATATGACCGACGTGATAGACTCCACACTTCGCAACTGCCTTGAGCGCCCCAACGAGCAAAATTGGGTAAAGGCCATCTACGCACCGTTTACCGATGAGGAAATCTCAGCGAAAATTGCCGAAATGCTCACGCCGCCTGACGTCAAATGTCCAGTCGAAATCATATATCAGACCCTTGACGGACTACGACGGGCGGTCCCCAATCACACCGGCGACTGGTACTTCTCCGGCAACTATCCGACAGCCGGCGGCATTCGCCTCGTGAACCGCGCTTTCGTTAATTACTGCACCGGACGCACCTCCGCCCGCTGAATCTTTTGAGTCCCCTCGGTTTCTTCGTTGTCAGATTTCGGAGAGTTCGAGCCATTCAAGTTCGTAGTCGTCAAGGAGATTCTTGACTTCTTCGTAGCGTCGTGAGGCGGCGTTGATGTCATCGGCGCTGCCTGAGGAGAACGTGTCTTCGAGAGCTGTTTTCTCGTTGCTCAACTGCTCTATGAGTGTTTCGAGTTCTTCCATCCGGCGTTTTTCCTTGAAGGTGAGTTTGCGCTGTTTAGGTTTCTGATGGCGCTCGGTGTCCGTTTTTTTCGGTTTGTCTTCTTTTTGCTCGGATGTTTCGGCGAGGAAACGGCGAAAATCGGAGTAGTTCCCGGGAAAATCCTTCACGACGCCGTTGCCGGTGAAGACAAACAGATGGTCAACGATGTTGTCAAGGAAGTATCGGTCATGGCTGACGACAATCAGGCAGCCTTTGAAGTCCGCAAGGTATTCTTCGAGAATTCCGAGGGTCAGGATGTCGAGGTCGTTGGTCGGTTCGTCGAGAATCAGGAAATTGGGCGACTGCATCAGGACCGTGGCGAGGTGGAGGCGGGCAAGTTCGCCGCCGCTGAGGGTTGAGATGTATTTCTGCTGGTCCTTTGGCGAGAAGAGGAAGCGCTGGAGGAACTGCATGGGCGAGTGGCGCTCGCCGCCGGCAAGTACTATGTCTTCTGCCAGGTCTGTGATTGCGTCAATGACTTTTTTGTCTTTCGGGAGATTCAGCCCGTCTTGGCTGTAGTAGCCGAAGCGGACTGTCTCGCCGACGTCGAAATGGCCCGAGTCAGGGGCAATGATTCCCTGGAGCATTTTGATGAATGTTGATTTGCCGACTCCGTTAGGGCCGACAATGCCGACTTTGTCCATGCGGGCAAAGGTGTAGGTGAAATCATCGAGCATCAGTTTGTCGCCGAAGCGCTTTGTGACGCCCTCTGCCTCGAAAATCTTTGAGCCGATGCGCGATGCCTGAACCGAGAGCCGGACATTGGCAGTGGAGTCGGTGGCGGTCTGCCGGGAGCGTTGTTTCAGTTCGTAGAAGTTGTCAATGCGGAACTTAGCCTTTCCGGCACGTGCCTGCGGTTGGCGGCTCATCCACTCCTGTTCGCGGCGCAGAGTATTGCGCACCTTGGCGAGTTCACCCGTCAGAGCGTTAATTCTTTCTTCGCGTCGGCGAAGGTATTCGTTGTAGTTGCCCTGATAGGTGAAAATCCGGCTGAGGTCAATTTCGATGATTTTGTTGCAGATGCGGTCAAGAAAGTAGCGGTCGTGAGTGACGAGCAGCAGGGTAGTGTTGCCGCGCGCAAGGCGCTTTTCGAGCCATTCGATTGCGGCGATGTCAAGGTGGTTCGTCGGCTCGTCAAGAATAAGCAGCTCAGGTTCGGCGAGCAGTGCGCGCGCAATGGCGACGCGCTTCTGCTGTCCGCCCGACATGTTTTCTATTGGCTGATTGACGTCGGCGATGCCTAACTGCGTCAGCATCCGTTCGGCCTCGGAGGGGTCGAAGCCTTCGCAGGCGCTCAGGGCTGTCGCGCCCGCGCCGCCGAAGTGCGGTTTCTGTTCAACATAGCCTATTTTCAGTCCGTTGCGGCTTACGATGTTGCCGCTGTCGGCCGATTCCAGTCCTGCGATAATGCGGAGCATGGTGCTTTTGCCGGTTCCGTTTTTGGCTATGAGGCCGATTTTGTCGCCTTGATTAATGCCAAAAGTTACGTCGCCGAACAGCAGTCGGTCGCCGTAACTCTTGGTCAATTTGTCAATCTGAAGATAGGAAATAGGTGCCATTCAGTCAGTTAGTTGGTGTTGTAGAGTTCTCTCCAGCGCTTTTCAAGCGATCTGACCACCATTTCAAGCGAGAAGCCAGATTTGGCCGCCAGACGGATGAATTCGTCAAGTCCGCTGCGGGCAAACTCATCCTTTTTCAGTTCCCTCAGGCGCGAAATGACGTCCTTGTGCGTGAAACTGCCAAAGCCGCGCTGGGTGTAGATGATGCCCATTGCCTCAAGTTCCTCGTAGGCCCGGATGACCGTGCGGCCGTTTACTCCGAGCCTTAGCGACAGGTCCCGCGTAGAGGGAATCCGGTCGCCGGGAGTCCACTCTCCGCTGCTGATTTGCCTGAGACAGTAGTCGGTTATTTGCTGGTAGATTGTCTGTTTGTTGTTATATTCCATCAATATTGTCCACGTTTGATTGCGCGACAACTCTTAATCAGCGCAAAGATAACATAAAATGCGCAAATAATTGACAAAAATTGGAAAAGAGTATCGGAAATTTGAATATCTTTGCCCGTAACGGCTGCGTAGAAACCGATACAGAATGAAGTCAAGGCCGTCAGCATCATTGAGGCTAAGTAAACGCCCCCGGCGGCTAACAGCCCGTTGCGCATTGCAGCCCGGCCTCGGCATGCGATGACTCCCCAAAGGCATGTCAATGCCATTCCTTCAAGTAACAGCAGCGAGAAAACGAAGGCAGGCACGAAGTGGATGTTGTCCATGGTGGCGTTTTCGTTCAGGGTCAAGACGGATGGGTGACTGTCGCCGAGTATTACGTAAGAGATGACGGTTGGCGCAACGGCAATAAGGGGGATAATTATGGTTACGTAACCGACGATGACAATGCATTTCTCCGTGCCGAGGGCCGGGAGCATGGCCTGGAGTTCGCGCCCTTTGGGTTTGGCAAACACCAGGGCCGAGCAGCCAATCAGAACGGTCAGAAGCGTTGAGGCCATCTTGACCAAGGTGTTGACGGTCTCTTTTGGCATATTGTCTGCGGCCAGCAGAATGCAGACTTCAATCAGAGTGGATATGGCGGCAAACGCATATAGCTTGCGGCGAGTGTAAGGCAGGTAGAATTTCCATACCATCGCGATGCGGCTCCAGGTGGTGCGGTCTGTGTTCGATAAGGTTCTTGTCTGTTTCATCGGTTAAGGGCTTTTAGTAGTTTATTGTTCGCCTTGCGAGCGGCCATGTAGAGGATTTCCCAGTCAATGTCAGACCAGTTTTCGTCTGTTTTCTCAGAAACGAAACGGAAGCTCCCCACCCATGGTTCGGCATATATGGCATCCGGCGGAGGCGTATTGGCCTTTCCGAAGTCAAGACGGTCAAGAATCTCGTTGACTGTCAGCGCATACTGGAGTCTGGAACCGCAGATGTCAATCACTCCGTCATAGAAGTTTTCAAGGTCGCTGACCGAATGGGTTGAAATGATGACGGTTTGCGAGTCGGAGACGTTTGTCGCAACCATTTTCTGAAGCAGTTTTTTGGACTCGATATCAAGTCCGTTCGTCGGCTCATCCAGCAGCAAAACGGGGGTGCGCAGCGCAAGGGCATAGGCAACCTTCGCTTTCTGGTAGTTTCCGGTTGAGAGGGAACTGAGCGGCGTCGACGGGTCAATTCCGAATGCCGCCAGATTTTCGTCGAGCATGCGCCGGCTGAAATCAGGATAGAACGGTGCATGAACTTTTACCATTTCGGCAATTGAGCGCATCGGGAAGTCAATGTTGATGCCGCTGATGAAGACTCCGGAGAGGATGGAGGGCAGTCTATGGCAGGATTTGGCTCCGTCAATCAGACATTCGCCTGCACTCGGAGTCAGCAGTCCGGCAATGAGATGGAGCAGGGTGGTCTTGCCGGCTCCGTTTTCGCCGAGCAGCAGATGTATGCCCGGTTTTATCGTGGCATTAACATCTTGTAGTGCATACTGTTGCCGCTGCGACTTATAGCGATAGTTTAAGTCCTTAAGCGTAATTTCCATCACTGTACGGGTTCGACGTTATAGCCTAATTTTTTCAACTGACTGATGAGGCCGTGTTCTCCGACAAAGTGGCCGACGCCGACTGCGACGAAGACGGTCTCTTCCGGCAACTTGGTTTGTAAGGTCTTGACCCAGTTGTTGTTTCGGTTAATCATCAGGCGCTCTATGTCGTCCGGATCCATGTCGTCGGAGTCAAGGATCAGGTTGTTGATGGCGTCAAGATTTTGAGTGCGGTAGGCGTTTGCGAGCTTCCGGACTTTCACGATGGCTTCGTCGTCCTTGTCGAGGCCTTCAACTAATGCTTTAACTTGCTCGCTTATCGGATTTCCTAACAATATTTTGAATTGCGATTCTATTGACTCAAGCCCTTCGACCTTTTTGCCGTTTGCCAAGGCCTTCTGCTGTATTGTCTGGTCAAGTTGCTCCTGCGGATTGAAGCCCGGAAAGGCAGTCAGGGTCTGGAGCATGGCAATCTGAGTGCCGACCATTGCGGGCTTCATCGGATCAAGCATTGCTGAGGTCAACTGGCCGCCGGAGTACTTTGCAAGTACAGAGTCGAGGAGGCTGAGTTCGTCGGCGGTCATTACCTTTGTCAGGGTCGAGTCGGCCGGAGCAAGCGCATAGGCCATCGCAATCTGCTGCATGCCCATGGGGTCGGAAATCATGTCGACCTCGCCCATTACCGTCTGCACGCTGTTCAGTGCGTCGGCAGCGCCGCTGATGCTGTCAATCATAGCGACGGGGGCCACGTGGTGAGTTCCGAAGAGATAGCTGGTTTCTTTTGCTCCGTTTCCGGAGATTTTCCAGAGGAGTTGGGCGTTTGCTCCAACCGATGCCATGGTGCAGATGGCTGCAATAATTAGCTTTTTCATTGCTGTTTAAGTGGTTTTTGTTAAGAATGTTTACTGTTGTGGTGTTGTGCTGTTGTACATAAGTACAGCGCAAAGGTGAAGATTCCAAATCGAAGTGCAAAACTTTGAGATAGGAATTTCTCATTCTCCAC
>CAMWNI010000022.1 GCA_947175545.1 uncultured Porphyromonadaceae bacterium | reverse complement strand
GCGGAATGGGATCATTTACGTCAAAGGAATGGGATCGCAAAGTAGGCGACATGCTCGTTTTGCATTCGTCAGATGAAACCATGACTTGTTGAAAATGCACATAGTCAATTATCCCAATTATCAACAATCAGGAATGACTCTTCAGACCTCAAATTATAGACCAAACACGAATCTCCTTGGACTTTCTGTATTCGGTCTAATGGGAGTTTACTACTTACAAGGTATTGTTTATCCCGAGGGATCAATTATTTCACAAAGTATAATCTTAATATACCTGCTTGTCGGCGTATTTTCCTTTCTCAGACAGTTTCTGGTGCTGAACAATCCCTTGTCAGTCAAATTTTGGATGTTTTTTTGTCTGATACAGGTTGTAACGTTTTTAGTTTCACCCAAAACTGTTACCGGTACCACATATGAAGCAATTGGTACTGTTTCAACATTCGGTCAGGTGAAAAATATCTTGACATTCTGTCTGTCATTGTTTATTGGATTAAGAATAGGCAAGACGGGGGTTCCGACTAAAACCATTGCCAGAATTGGATTTGTTTTACTTGTCATAGCCTTTTTACGGTTTACCCACACCAAGAATATGGCCATGCTTTTATATCGCCAACAAGATATTACGAACAATAGCTCGTATTATTTTGTGCTTCTGGTCCCGTTTATCCCGATAATGTATCGTCATTATAAAAAACTGACAATTGCCGCTATGTTTGTAATCGTTTCATTTACAATCACCGGAGCGAAACGCGGCGCAATTGTATGTCTTGCCGCGTCTTTGTTGTTTACCCTCTGGTGGATCTACGTCAAATATGGCATGTCGTTGAAACGCTTAATCCTTATTTCGCTTGCTGTGGTTGTGATATCAAGTTTTGCCTTTTATAAATTCCAGGAAAACACATACCTCCAGACACGAATGGAGCGTATGGAGAAAAAAGGTATCGGCAACCGCTCAATTGCTTATTCCGTTTTGCTGAATCACTGGATTGACGATACAAATCCTCTGACCCAACTATTCGGCAATGGCTCCACTCAATCGGTTGCCGTGTGGGGTAATTATGCCCATAATGATTGGTTGGAGATTCTTATTGACAATGGATTGCTTGGCATAATACTGTATGCATCATTTTTCATCGCAGCGATAGTCTATATAAAACGCACAAAATTATCTCTTGATTTTAAGCTATGTTGCTACCTGTTTCTCATAATATGGTTTGGGAAAACGTGCTTTTCTATGGGTTACTCTGAAATATGGGCATCTTTCCCAATGTTACTCTATGGGATGATTATAGGTTCGGCTCGAAAACAAAGATTAACTGAATCAAGGAATCAACTTAATCAATAACCGCAATGAATCAAAAAAGGTTTCTATTGTTGATTGATGCACTTGGAAGCGGCGGAGCTGAGCGTCAGATCGGATACCTGGCACGTGTCTTACAAGAATCCGGAAATATAGTAAAATTGGTAACATTTTACGACACGGCCAATTTTTACACAGATGATATTCGGAATAAAGGCGTAAATATCGAAATTCATACAGAGGGACAACGCGGATGGAAACGGCCCTTCGTAATTCGCCGTTTAGTCAAGGAGTTCAAGCCGGACATGGTAATTGCTTATAAAGACGGGGCATCCATCGCTTCATGTATTGCAAAAATCTTTACTCGGTTCCGGCTTACGGTGAGCGAACGCAACACAACGCAAAACCTTAGCATTAAGGAACGCGCCAAGTTCTTCTTGTATCAGTTTGCCAATCATATTGTTCCGAACTCATACTCTCAAGGTGATTTCATTTCTGAACACTACCCACGGCTGATGCGAAAGGTTACGGTCATTACTAACATGATTGACACGTCTCGCTTCACTCCTTCGTCAAACCATGCGGAGAACAATCCGTTGCGAGTAATCACCACAGCCCGCTTGTCTCCCCAAAAAAATCTTCACAACTATCTCCATGCAGTATCAATTTTACGTGACAGGGGCATAGATATGCGATTTGATTGGTATGGCGACTCTTCCGGCAGCCTGCAAGATTATCATGAAAGCGTGATGTATTTGCATTCCAAACTCAAGCTGAATGATATTGTAACTTTTTACAGTAGCATAAAAGATATCGAACAGCAATATCGTTCACATGACATTTTTCTACTGCCATCCCAATATGAAGGCTTCCCCAATGTATTGTGTGAGGCAATGGCCTGCGGACTTCCTTGTATAGCGACCGCAGTTTGTGACTCCCGACGAATCCTGACAGACGAAAGATTTCTTGCCGACCCGAATTCTCCGGAATCCATAGCGGATGCTTTGGAATATATGTATCGTCTTAGCCCTCAGGAAAGACAACTAATTGGAGCGCATAATACTGCTCGGATCAATGAGTTGTGTTCGCCCTTGGAATTCTGTAAAAAATACTCTGCGTTAACCTGATATATTCAGTTTCCACTGAACGTTTAAACAATAGCTAAAATGAGGAATCTGTTAGTTGTAGGAGCAATTCCTGACCATAAACATAAATTGCGTTATGGCGGAGCAACTGTTCTTATGTATAATTTTCTGCTTTTTTTAGAATCTGAAAATATCAATTACCGCTTTGCTCAAACCAATAAGTTTTCTAATCTAAAAACAGGGGAAAAGCGAAATACATTAAACAAGATTTATTTTCTATTACGATTTTTAATTCTATTGCCATGGTGTGACACTGTCATGTTCAACTTCTCCGATAACGGGGTGTGTAGCATATTCCCATTTTTAGCAAGCATGGCAAAATTTTTCAAGAAAAAAATTGTTTTGAGAAAATTCGGCGGTTCATTCGAAATATATTATTCTAAACTTCCACAATCAACTCAGAATAAGGTTCTGAAATCCATAAAGAAATGTGATCTTGTCCTATTTGAAACAAAAGCAGGAATTGAACATCTAAAAAAACTGACAGATAATCAAGTTCAAATAGAGTGGTTCTCTAATGTAAGAGACAAAAGCAATTTTCATAAAAATCCTAAACAAATAGAAAAACGGTTAGGTTTCATTTCTGAGATAAGTGATGAAAAAGGGATTGCAGATCTTCTTCAGATGGCAAAATTTTTAGCCCCCGAATACCAAATAGATATCTACGGATATATTAAAGATGAAAAATATATTGACTTTGATTGGTCTGCACATAACGTTACATATCACGGTGAAATTAAGTCTGAAAAAGTTCCTGAGGTATTGCAAAATTTATCATTATTATTATTAACATCTTACCGGGAAGGTTATCCGGGGATCATAATAGAGGCTATGTCAGTCGGTGTCCCCGTACTATCAACAACTGTTGGAGGAATCCCGGAAATGATAACTGACGGCATTGAAGGATTTCTCGTATCCCCTGGCGATGTTAACTCAGCAGTACGTAAAATAAGATCTCTTGACCCCCAAATATACGAAAGAATGTGTCATAACGCTCTTGATACATTTAATAAAAAATTCGAATCAAGATCAACGAATACACGCATTTTAAAACTAATCAAGGAATTGAAATGATTGCAGACGAATCAGCAAAGAATATAGTCGTATTAGGTCTTGGACCGGCAGGTTTATTTGTTTCTCGACAATTATCCAAATTTGGGAAAAACGTTATTGGTATAGGCAAGCATGATGACATTGGACGTTATTCAAATGCTCTGTCTAAATGTTATATAGCTGACAATGCAGATGAACTGTATCATGCAATAAAGGAAATAAGTCTATCTTTACAACACAAAGCTGAAGCTCTGATTTGTAGCGATGGATATTTGACATTCATAATAGAGGATTATCCGGAAGTATTTGATTTACTTATCTTTTCCTCCCCGGAGGAAAAGACCTTACGTTTAATACATAACAAGGAGCAATTGAGTGAGCAGATGAAATGTCTGAATTTGCGAACGCCGAAAATTTATGACCCATCACTTCATGAAATAGAATTTCCCGTAATAGTCAAGCCTATCATTAAAAGAAAGGTCTCTAACATTCCAAAAATATCCTACATACATAAGCATAACGAATTATGCCAATTGATAGATAAGGCATTAGAGCATGGGTTAGAACCTAACGACCTTCTCATCCAGCAACTTATTGAAGGGACAAATGATAATGAATTTGGATATGGAGGCTACTTCGAATGCGGAGATATCATAAATGATGTTGCTTTCATTCAGGCTCGTCAATATCCACAAGGCGTAAGTTGTACGGCAATAGAGATTTCCGACAAATCAATAATAGATGAATTACGGAATTTGACAATACCGTTAATCCATTCCCTAAATTATACCGGTTTTATTCAATTCGACATAAAAAAAAGTGCTTCAACAGGAGAATATTATATTCTGGACGTTAACCCTCGTCCATGGGGTTCAATAAGCATCATGACTCCCAAAGGAGCCAATAAGAATGGGAACCTATTTATTCACTCAGATAATCAAGAGAGAAATGCCTTTTGGCATTTTCCTCTGAAAGAGCTGATGTCTGTGAAGAATAGACGCAATATCTCTTTTAAAAAATGTAGATCTATGATGTCTCCTCGCAAAGAACCCATTATAGATTTATGGGATAAGAATGATTTCAAACCATTCTTCATGCAATGGCTGGTATCACTTGTTAAATTATTTGGCAAATGAGTTCTAAAGTTTTATGTGATGGGTTGAAATTCATCTCTCCCAACATACTCAAACAGGAAGAGTCTGGAGAAACAATACAACTTGATATTCCACTGCTGAAAAAAATATTGTTTAAGCACTCACGTTTGGCTATAAGGCTATTCCGTATGGAACCTCGCTGTGCAGTTCCAATATCTGCACCTTACAAATATATCATATCTACAAACACCGGAATAAATATTGTAAATTTCAGCACGAAACACGTTAGTTTACTAACAAAATCACGTGATGGGTTCTCTGCTGTGCTTAATTTTTGTAATAGCCCATATGGGATTCTCTGGGGTGATTATGGGAATAATCCTCATAGAGAATCTGTAAATATCTATATATATAACGAAAACAATGGGATGTCTGTTGCTTATAGATTTCCAGAATCTTCTATAAGACATGTTCATAATATTGTATATGACACAATAAGAGACGGCTTTTGGATACTTACAGGTGACTGTGAGGAACACGCTGGTATATACTTTGCAGATAAAGAGTTTAAATCAATGAATCCTATTTTAATAGGGGCCCAGCAATACCGCGCTGTAATTGCATTTCCAACGTCTGAAGGACTTATATATGCGACAGATGCCGTTGATGAGACCAATTACATATACACAATAAAATATAATAATAGTCAAGTTTCATTAAATAGATTGTTTCAAATTGCTGGCAGCTGTATTTATGGAATCCAAACAGATGAATATTATGTTTTCTCTACAACAGTAGAGCCTCCTGAAGGAAGAGGTTTTTTTAATCTTTTTACATATAAACTTGGGCGTGGCATACGTGACCGCTATTCGGACATCATATCAGTTCGAAAATCCGATTTAAAGATTAAGCAAATTGCAAAATTCAAAAAAGATATATGGCCTATGAAATTATTTCAATATGGTTCTGTTCAATTTGCAAATAGTAATGTAACAAACGAAATCATATGTAATGCAATTGCATGCAAGAAAGTTGACGGGAAACCATTTAGAATCACGCTATGAACATTGGACGACTTCTTAGAACCGTATCTCATCTAAAGCCCAAACAGATATATTGGCAGATCTGTAAACGGTTTTACCACCCGTCATACAAGTGTTTTAAAGCTCCCGACATCACCCTCACTACGCCCAAAACTACATTTATACCAAAACAGGACACACTTAAGGGGAATGGCCAGTTTTGCGCCCTGAATATTACAGACAAGCCTCTAAGCTGGAATGATACACGCTACGGTATGCTTTGGGCATATAATCTCAATTACTTTGATTTTATAAATCAAAAGTGCATCAATGAGGGAACGATAGCCAAACTGATAGACGATTATTTCAATACGTTTGATAATTGCAATATAGGCAAACAATCCTACCCTACCGCTTTACGCATCATAAATCTTGTTAAAGTTTTTACTGTGCATCCGTCGCTGCAATCATGCGAACGATTAAATTGGGTCTATTCTCAGGCAATTCACTTGTCATCTAATCTTGAATATCATTTATTAGGGAACCACTTACTTGAGGATGCTTTTGCGTTATATATCGCGGCAAACTTCTTTACAAATGACAGTTTACACTCACAGGCGAAAAAACTGTTAACAGAACAACTAAAGGAGCAGATTCTCCCTGATGGCGCGCACTACGAGCAATCTCCAATGTATCATTGCATACTTTTAGACAGATTGCTTGACTGTATAAACTTTGACCGGTATCAGAACTCATATTTAACTGAAACCGCTGAGAAAATGTTGGGACACTTGGAGGCAATCGTATGGACAGATAATACATTTCCATTGCTCAACGATTCGGCAAATGGCATTGCACCAACCCCATCAGAAATTTTCGATTACGCACATCGCTTAGGGCTGAAATGGAGTTTAATCCCGTTAAAAGAATGTGGTTATCGCAAATTAACGAATAAACAAATCGAGGTTATTGCAGATATAGGCAATATTACAGCCCCTTATCAACCGGGACATACGCATGCCGATACATTCAATTATGAGATGAGAATCAATGGCAAACCGTTCGTTGTTGACACGGGCATCTCTACTTATGAAAAAAATGCACGCCGCCAATATGAACGATCTACTATGGCGCATAACACGGTTGTTATTGACGACATGGACTCAAGTGAAGTCTGGGGCGGATTTCGTGTCGGCCGTAGGGCAAAGGTCAAAATCCTGCATGATGCGCCGAATTGTTTAATTGCTGAACATTCCGGATATGGAAAATCACAGATTCATCTTCGTCAGTTCGAATTGGTAAATGACGCTCTGCACATAAAAGACATTATAAAGAATAATGGCTCAGGAATCAGTCTCATTCACCTTGCTCCGGACGTGAAGATTTTATCATCGGATAATGAAACGATTATTACGTCTGAGGGTATTCTTAAAATTGCAGGCGCCTCAAAAATTGAGATTACAAATGATACAGTTTCAACACAATATAACCGTTTTGACCACTCAACAGTTATTCGGATATATTTCACAGGAGAGTTAAATTATAATATATTGTCAAATACAATAGCATGAAGATTTTATTTTTGACTGACAATTTTCCTCCGGAGGTCAATGCTCCGGCATCTCGAACATTCGATCATTGCCGGGAATGGGTTCGAAACGGAGATGAAGTTACCGTTATCACATGTGCGCCAAATTTCCCTCAAGGTAAAGTATATGCAGGCTATAAAAACAAACTGTGGCAGGAAGAGCATATCGAAGGAATCAGAGTAATTCGCGTATGGAGCTACATAGTTGCCAATAAAGGATTCTTGAAACGAATACTTGACTTTATCAGCTATTCCATCACATCATTTCTCGCCGGGCTATTTGTTAAGACTGACGTCATTATAGCTACGTCTCCCCAGTTTTTTACGGCACTCAGCGGCCGAACTCTTTCCTTGTTTAAACGAAAGCCATGGATTATGGAAGTCCGTGATTTATGGCCGGAGAGCATCAAGACTGTTGGTGCAATGAACGATAATCCTATCATTCGATATTTTGAATGGGAAGAAAAGGTTTGTTACCGTTCAGCAAAAAGAATTGTGGTTGTCACAGATTCATTTAAAAGGAAGCTCATTGAACGCGGAATCTCGCCAGAAAAAATTGATGTGGTAAAAAATGGCGTAGACCGTAATTTGTTCTACCCTACGAATCAAAAAGACCCTGAATTAGTCAAGCATTTAGGGTTGGAAGGGAAAACCGTCATTGGATATATTGGAACACACGGAATGGCGCATAAATTGGACTTTATATTACATTGTGCGGCAAAACTACAGAAGCTAAACTCCGACAAACACTTCATTTTCCTGGGTAATGGTGCGGAAAAAGAGAATCTGAAAAGATTATGCGCCGAACTTCGCCTATCGAATGTTGACATGCTTGATAGTGTTCCCAAATCAGAGGTAAAACGCTATATTTCCGTATTAGATGTATGCCTGATTAATCTGAAGAAATCTGAACTGTTCACAACTGTCATTCCATCAAAGATATTCGAAAATGCAGCCATGGAAATACCTATATTGATGGGCGTAGAAGGTGAAGCTAAAGAAATCATCGAAGGATATCATGCGGGCGTTTGTTTTGAACCGGAAAATGAAGATGACTTCATGCAAAAGCTTAACGACGTATGTGATCCGGAAAAAAGGACACAATATAAAGATGGTTGTCGCCGATTAGCCGTTGATTTTGACAGAGGCAACCTTGCAATGAAAATGAATAAAATTATTTTAGACTCAATCTCATGAAAAAAGTAATGCTCGTTTTTGGCACGCGGCCTGAGGCCATTAAAATGGCTCCGCTTGTCAAAGAGTTTCAAAAATATCCGGAGCAGTTCAAAACGCTGGTGTGTGTGACAGGCCAACATCGCCAGATGCTTGACCAGGTCCTTGAAATTTTTGACATCACCCCTGACTACGACCTCAATATAATGAAGCAGGGCCAAGATTTATATGATGTCACGGCGCGTGTGCTGACAGGCATGCGTGACGTCCTCGTTGAGGCTCGTCCGGACGTCGTGCTTGTCCATGGTGACACGACAACTTCTACAACTGCGGCAATCGCGGCCTTCTATCAGCAAATCCCGGTCGGACATATTGAAGCCGGACTGCGAACTCACAATATTTATTCGCCCTGGCCTGAGGAGATGAATCGGCAGCTAACCGGACGAATCGCTGAATATAATTTCGCGCCAACTAAACTAAGCCGGGAGAATCTGCTTGCGGAAGGTGTGGCCGACTCGAAAATTCTGGTTACAGGCAATACCGTCATTGATGCTCTCTATTGGGTTGTGGACAAAATGCAGTCTGATTCCGGTCTGGGTGAAGAGCTTGCCCGCCAGCTCTTGGCAGCGGGATATGATGTGAATCGCCAGCGACGAATCGTGCTTATAACCGGTCACCGCCGCGAGAATTTCGGCGACGGTTTCATTTCAATGTGCCGCGCAATTAAGTATCTGACCGAGAAGTATCCCGACGTTGATTTCGTCTATCCTATGCACCTTAATCCAAACGTGCGCAAGCCGATTCACGAAGTTTTTGGCGAGAGTCTTCATAGTCTGAACAATATGTTCTTTATTGAGCCTCTCGAATATTTGTCGTTTGTCTATCTGATGGAAAGATCCTCCATTGTCCTGACTGACAGCGGCGGTATTCAGGAAGAAGCTCCCGGACTCGGCAAGCCGGTTCTGGTCATGCGTGACACTACCGAGCGCCCTGAAGCTCTTGAGGCCGGCACGGTCAAACTCGTTGGCACGAACTTTGACCGAATTACCGATGAAGTGTCGGCATTGCTTGATAATACCGCCCTTTATGAGGCTATGTCGAAGGCGGTCAACCCTTATGGAGACGGTCTGGCGTGCCAAAGAATTGTCTCTCGTTTGAATTGTATTAATAATTTAACCAAATAAATCAATCATGAAAGCATGTTTTATGGGGCTTGGCTATATTGGCCTCCCTACCGCAATTATTGCAGCGAAAGAAGGTAACATTGATATTATCGGTGTGGACATCAACCCGTCTGTTGTTGAACAGACCAATGCGGGCCACCTTCACATCATTGAACCGGGCATGGAGGAGCTGCTGCAGGAAGTTGTCCACTCAGGCAAACTGCACGCGTCAACTACTCCAGAAGTTGCCGACGCATATTTTATGGTTGTACCGACTCCGTTTAAGGGCAATCACGAACCGGACGTAAGCTATGTGGAAGCGGCCACGAGGGCCGTAATCCCTCTGCTGAAGGAGGGCGACCTATACGTGATTGAATCAACCTCGCCGGTCGGCACAACTGAAAAAATGGCCGAGATTATCTTCTCCGAGCGTCCTGAACTTAAGGATAAGATCTATGTCGCATATTGTCCGGAGCGTGTTTTGCCGGGCAATGTGATTTTTGAGTTGGTCCACAACGACCGCGTCATTGGCGGCCTTAACGAGGCATCGACCGCAAAGGCCCAGGAGTTCTATGGCCGGTTTGTTAAAGGCAAACTCCATCCGACCAATGCACGCACAGCAGAAATGTGCAAACTGACCGAAAACTCCAGCCGTGACGTCCAAATTGCGTTTGCTAATGAGCTAAGCCTTATTTGCGATAAGGCCGGAATCAACGTATGGGATTTGATCGAACTGGCCAACAAACACCCGCGCGTCAACATTCTTCAGCCCGGTTGTGGCGTTGGAGGACACTGCATCGCAGTTGACCCCTACTTTATCACGACAGCTTTCCCCAACGAATCAAAATTGATTGCCAACGCCAGAGAAATCAACAACTACAAGGCTCTATGGTGTGCCGAACGCGTCAAAAATGCAATGCTTGAATTTGAGCTTAAGCGCCACCGCAAGCCCGTGATTGCCATGATGGGTCTCGCTTTTAAACCGGACATCGACGACCTGCGCGAGTCTCCGAGCAAACAGATTGTCAGCAGAGTTATGCAAAGCTGCAATAATGCTGATATCCTGGTTGTTGAACCGAACGTCAAGAGCCACAATGTTTTCAAACTGACCGACTATAAAGAGGCTTACGATAAGGCTGATATCGTCGTATTCCTGACTGCTCACACTCCGTTCAAGCAACTTTCGTGGAGTCAGGACAAAATCATCCTTGATTTTTGCGGCATATTCAAGAAATAATCAGGCATTCATCGTCAACATAATCTGACTGTTGTTTCGAAAACTATGAAAGTATTAGTTACCGGCGCCGCCGGATTTATTGGGGCCGCCGTGTGTCGTCGATTGTTGGATAACGGCGTTTCTGTCGTTGGCCTTGATAATATCAACGATTATTACGATCCGGAATTAAAATATGGACGTCTGGCCTGTTTGGGCATTGATAGAAAAGACATTGACTGGTATAAATTTGCCGGCAGTTCAACCGACCGGTCATTCTCCTTTATCCGCATGAATCTCGAGGACCAACAGGCATTGCAAATGCTTTTTGCAAACGGAGATTTTGATGTCGTTGTCAATCTGGCCGCTCAAGCGGGCGTGCGTTATTCTATAGAAAATCCGCAAGCCTATATTTCAAGTAATGTTGATGGATTCATCAACATCCTTGAGTGCTGCCGCCACAACAAAGTTAAACACCTGGTTTATGCTTCATCCTCAAGCGTCTATGGCCTGAACGGTAAAGTTCCCTTTTCCGAACATGACAGCATAGCCCACCCCGTAAGTCTGTATGCGGCAACAAAGAAAAGCAATGAATTGATGGCCCATGCCTACTCTAAGCTTTATAACATACCGACGACCGGGCTGCGATTCTTCACTGTATACGGCCCGTGGGGACGGCCCGACATGTCGCCATTCCTGTTTATGGACGCGATACTGCACGACCGTTCCATCAAGGTGTTCAACAATGGAGACATGCTGCGCGACTTCACCTATATTGATGATATCGTCGAAGGCGTTACTCGTATAATCAACGTTATACCTACACCCAATCCCGATTGGGACGAATGTCACCCTGACCCCGCCACCTCGCCGGCGCCATACCGCATCTACAACATCGGCAACCAGCAGCCTACCAGACTGATGGATTACATCACCTGCATTGAAAAAGCCATTGGCCGCGAAGCGAAGAAAGAATATCTGCCAATGCAGCCCGGCGACGTGTATCAGACATTTGCCGACTCATCAGCACTCGGCGACGCCATTGGCTTCAGACCATCCACACCATTGCAGAGCGGCATTGACCGCACTGTGGCCTGGTTCAGAAATTTTTACAGTCTCTAATTATAAATTTTCAACGTCTTTTCATGCACTATTCACTGATTATCAGAACATTATCGGGGGGGGTAAATATTCTTCCCTCCTTGAATCCATTGCAAAACAATCAATAAGGCCTCAACATATTTACGTAGTCCAGCCAAACGGATATGCTCCTCCTGAAGACAAACTCGGCTATGAAGAGTATATCCACACAGACAAAGGAATGTGGAACCAACGGATATACGGAATGGAATACTGCTTTTCGCAAAAAGAACATTCCAAATATCTTCTTGTTTGTGATGACGACGTGTCCTTCGAGCCTGATTTTGCAGAAAAACTTCTGAGCATCGCAGAGAAACATGACATTGACACTTTAGTTCCTATACAGGATCACCGGAATGGGTTCTTCAAGAACATGATGCTATGTTTGCTTGGAGAACGGACTGAAACCGGAACTTCACCCTTTAAAATAACTATAAAAACTAACGGCAGATATAAAGTAAACAACTTTCTTGAATCAAATGTCAATCCTACCCAGAGCGGGCCGTTTCAATGCTTCCTCATGAAAACCGACATAACACCGGTCCTGAACCTACGCGAGGAAATGTGGCTTGATGACACCCGTTACGCATGGCCGGATGATCAGGTATTCTTTTATAAAGCATATCTTAGGGGGCTGAGAACATTCAGCTGTAAGTCTCCGTCATTCAAACATCTTGACGGCAAATCAGGGGTGACCGGCAAACAGCGGATGATGGATTCCAGTTATAGCCACGCTCGAAATATAGTAATCTTCTGGCATCGCTTCATTAAACCGGAGAAAAAAACAGTCCGTGCAAAGATGATAGCGAAAACAAGCTTTGGATATTACATAGCAATGGCTTCGCTGATGAAAATCCTTGTAGGATTGAAACAACGAGATTTCTCCTGTTACAAACAGTTCAGACGAGGTATATGCGATGGGCGAAGATTCGTTGAATCAGATTGAAACCCTTCCGGATTATTAAAGACTACTATAACCTATAACCTCCCAGCCGCGCAAAATACCGGAAAAATTTACTCTTTTCAAACTCGCAGAGAGGCTATATCAACATTGAGCAGCATCCCAAAAGTCAGACAAAGACTTTTGGGATGCTGCTTTTCATCATGCTGTCAGATCTTTTATGGGGCATGTATAGGAGATCCTCCGGGAATAACCTTCCCGGAGCCCATTTCCTGTATAAATTCACTTGTTGTCATCTCAGATTCTCTTCATAAAAGGATGCGATTTCATCAAAAGGGATGATATCAACCCGGTCATAAAGGTCGCAGTGAGTCGCACCCTTCACTATGTGCATCTGCTTGTTAGCGCCTTTGAGTTTGGCGAAAGTATCTTTCCCAAAGTAAAAAGAATGTGCCTGGTCTCCATGAACGATAAGCACAGCATTGTCAAGCTCGTCGGCATACTCGAAAAACTTGAAATTTATAAACGGTAAAGAGGAAGTGCTGTTCCAACCATCCGTCGAGTTTCCAGAACGAGGATGGAATCCGCGAGAAGTTTTGTAGTAAGCGTGATAATCCTTCACAAACTGCGGTGCATCATCCGGAAGCGGATCTATTACCCCACCGGCACGAGCGTACTCTCCTTTTTGGTAATCCTCGGTACGCTGCGCGGCCAACGCGGCACGGTTGGCGTTGCGCTTCTCCTTGGAATTGTCTGCGTCGAAATACCCATTGGCACTTACTCGAGTCATATCATACATTGTTGAAGCAACTGTAGCCTTGATGCGTGGGTCATTTATTGCTGACTGTATGGCAATACCTCCCCAGCCGCATATACCCAGAATCCCGATTCTTTCAGAGTCTACATTCGGTTGAACTGAAAGGAAATCAACGGCGGCCGAGAAGTCTTCGACGTTAATATCCGGCGATGCAACTCGTCGAGGCTGCCCTCCGCTCTCTCCCGTAAATGACGGGTCAAACGCGATGGTAAGATAACCGCGTTCAGCAAGCTGTTGGGCATAAAGTCCGCTTGATTGCTCCTTTACTGCGCCAAACGGACCGCTCACGGCGATAGCCGCGAATTTCCCCTTTGCTCCCCGGGGAATATACATGTCGGCCACAATTGTAATCCCATAACGATTGACAAATGTAACTTTCTTATGGTCAACTTTATCACTTTTGGGGAATACCTTATCCCATTCTTCTGAAAGTGTCAACTGTTCAATTGAAGCAATTGACCGATTCGTATTCTGGTTATTCATAATCTGAGCGTTTAAAGAGAGCGACGATGCAAGCATCATCACTACTGTGCTTACTTTTAATATGGATTTATTCATGCTGTTTTCGTACTGGTAATATATCCAATTTTCTGCATGCAAAATTAGTAAGAGATTCTCATAAACGTCTACCTCAAATTCGGGAATGCATACCCGAATCGCCAATAAACCATCGTTTTGATTTAAAAAAAAGCATTATATTTGCGCTATGGAACCAGATACAGAAATCGTAAAACTCGACTCGATAGACGCCTACAATAACCTGTATGGGCTTGAAGCTAAACATCCTTTGGTCACGGTGATAGATCTCACCAAAGCGACCAAAGTTGTCAATCATGTCCGCATTGATTACAGTGTGTATGCGCTTTTCCTGAAGAACGGAACAAACTGTACCTTAAAATATGGCCGACAGGCTTACGACTATCAGGAAGGCTCTATCGTCAGTTTTTCGCCGGGACAACAGGTTAGCGTTGACATGGAAATTGATGAAATCGCACCCGATGTCACCGGCATCATGTTCCATCCTGATCTGATTTATAAAACACCACTGGCGTCAAAGATTAAGGAATACAGATTTTTCGATTACTCACAGCGGGAGGCTCTTCATCTCTCAGCCGATGAACGAAGAATATTCACCCAATGTCTTCAGCAGATAAACGAAGAGATTTCACATCCGATTGATAAGCATACTGCCGGAATCGTTGCCAGTCAAATACAACTACTGCTGGACTACGTCACACGCTTCTACGAACGACAGTTCATTACGCGCAAAACAGTCAATTCCAATATACTGAATAAATTTGAATCTTCCCTCAGGGAGTATTTGAAGTCAGGACAATCAATGGCCGGACTCCCGACCGTAAGTTATTTTGCGGCAGCCGCGCATCTTACACCAGGCTACTTCAGTGACCTCATAAAAAGAGAAACAGGCCTTACTCCACAGGAAATTATCTCCCGCCATATTATTGAACTGGCAAAACAACGCCTCGCCGACTCTAAAGACGATGTCAGTGTTATCGCTTATGAATTGGGGTTTCAGCATCCACAACACTTCTCCCGCATGTTTAAACGCGGAACCGGCATCAGCCCCACTCTTTTCAGAAAAAATACAATTGCGGCCACTACTATCCGCTAAAGATTCTCTCTACACGCAGTATTTTACTCCAATAGCCATCAAATTGATGCCGTTCACCCACAAAACTAAACTTTTGCTTTACAAAACGTCTTATTTATCGAAACCGATAACTTAAAACGAAAATGAAAATGAATAAAGCATTAAAAAACGTTGCCGTTGGGTTATGCCTCGTCTCATTAAGTGTTCCACTGACAGGATACATCCAGAAATCCGATAAACAATCATCAGAAAACACTATTGGTGCGAATGTTGGCAAAAAACGTGGTGAAGGACGACCCGGAGGTCCGCAATTAGGAACTCCAGGAGGAGGCCCGGTTATTGACAAGACCGGTGACGCGACATTACAATCCATGATAAAAAATGGATTGCAATCTTTCAAGCAATTGGAATATACGGATTCCAAGACCGGCAAGTTGATGAAGTACAATCTGTGTTCGCCTCTCAATATTGAAGAAGGCAAGACTTATCCGCTTGTTTTGTTTATGGCAGATGCAAGTACACCAGGAACGGATGTAACTCGCCCGCTGACACAAGGATATGGAGCGTTAGTATGGGCCACGGACCAATGGCAGGCTGAACACCCATGCTACGTGCTTGTTCCTCAGTACTCAGGAATAGCCGTAAATGATGCCTACGAGCATACTGACGAAGTTGACATGGTAGCGCGACTTGTCCAAAAGGTTGCAACAGAATATCCGGTAGATACAAATAAGCTCTATACTACCGGCCAGTCCATGGGGGGCATGATTTCCATGTATTTCAATTCCGCTTACCCCAACCTGTTCGCAGCTTCAATCTTTGTAGATTGCCATTGGGACAGTGCGACATTCCCCGAACTCGTAAAGCATAAATTCGTGTTTATTACTGCGGGCAAAGCAGGAACTTATGACGCACTTGAAAAAGCGGCCGACAATGCAGGAATAAAATATGAATACACTGATTTCAGTGCTAAATTGCCTCAATCCGAACAGGATGCACTTGCCAGCGCCATACTTGCCAAAGGCGCTCCGATAACGATAATTAATTTTACATCAAAATCCGTACTTCCCGCCGACGGCAAAGGTAGCGAACACATGTATTCATTTGACTATGCTTATCGTCTGACACCTGTCAGAGAGTGGCTCTTCAAACAGAGTAAATAAATGTTTTTAATATAAAAAAATCAGTACCATTGTCATGATTGGCAAAGGTACTGATTCTTTTGTTGTAGAACTGGCGTTATTTCCCGGGGGCTATATGTCCTTTACGGTTCTTTTTCCTGAGGTGCCTAATCCAGATATAGTAACCGGTCAGTGGAAGCGATGCGCCAAGCAGTGCGCCCAACAGCCACAGGATTCTCGTCAGCAATCCTCCCCAACAGCCGGTATGCATTACATATATCCAGCCGCGCAGTTTGTCTGCGGGAACAGAGTCTGCATATTTGGTTACAGAAGTTATCTCGCCTGATCTGCGATTGAACTCATATTTGTCTGATGCACGCCCGTTGCCCTTATCGCCTAATGTCACCGAAGCTTTTTCTACACCGATAGTAATCTGAGGCGCATCGGGGTTTTGTGCTTTCAATTCATCATAAACCTGCTGCCAACGTCCAAACTCGGAATGGCGGCGGCGACCGCCACCATGACCACCACGATGACCGCCACTGCGTTGTCCAAGGCCCTCTCCTTGTCCTCTTCCGCGTTCAGCGACCCTTTCGGTTGTCTGACTTCCAAGATTACGAGGCGTGTGTTCGACACCACATACGGCATAAAATGCCGTACGATACCAGTTGAACGACCATGTCAGTCCGGTCAAAGACATTGCGAGTAAAAATACAAGTGCATACATACCGCCTGCCACATGCAACCCTTTCCAGAAACCACGCCAACCATTCTTAAAAGGCATCGACAAACTGCGACGGAAATTCTTACGGGCGCGGGGCCACCATATAACGACTCCGGTTATCAGGGCGATTACGAAAATGATTGTGGATATACCAACAAGGAGTTTGCCGACCTTAACACCATCGCCATGAGGATTCGCTCCGTCGAGAAGCCAGCGATGGAGTTTGAACATCGTTGAGAAGAACCCGATGCGCTCATATTTGCCCGTAATATTACCGGAATACTGATCAATAAACATAGAGGCTCTGCGAGGCTTGGATAAATTAATCTGATACGTCCGGTCTTTGTCCGAAAACACCGTCACCCCAGTAATTGATACAGAATCGGGTAATGAGGCTTTAACCTTTTCCAGAAGTTCGCCCATTGAGAGCGGTTCTCCGTGTGATGAGTTCACATAGTAAACATCGCTTTTTACCGCACGGGTTATTTCCGGCTCGAAAATAAGCATTGCTCCCGAGAAACATATCAGGGTAATAATTATTCCGAAAGGCACAGAAAGCCAAAGATGTATTTTACGAAAGATCTTCATACGGCATTATTTTACAGGTTCCAGATATCCAAAACCGGTTATGTCAGAAGCCCCTTCTATAACTACACCCTTGCTTGCCTGAGCGGTTGAGGGGTTGATTCGATAGATTGTAGGATACCCGTTTTCCACATTTACTGGAATATACACGTTCCCATTTTGAGTAAAGACAGTCTTTCCTAAAGATGTTATATTGGAAGGGAGTCCGGTCACATAAGTCAGTTTCTTTGATGTTGCGTCAAAGATAGCAAGATCCGTTCCGACAAAACCGCTCTGAGAAAGAGGACGGTCGTACATCACCATAAGGAAATAGTTGCCTCCAGCCGGCCAGCAGCGCATGAAAGATTTGCCATCGGCCTGTGTCTCAATGTCACAATAATAGTCATCGAACTGTTTGCTGCCTGCCGGAATCCGGCATACGCCGGCATTCAGTGTTGTCTGCTGAAGCGGGTCGGTCATGGTTTTGGAATATGAAGGTGAGAATACGTAGATGTCACCATTTTCGGCAGTCCATATTGTCTGGTAATACTGCGATCTGTAACGTCCGGCAGGAGTGCTGATACGGTCCGTCTTTACGAGTGTCGGATTCAGGAAATCATCATTATCGTAGATGGCCACCCAGCATTCGTCAGGATATTGAGTACCGACCAGTTCTCCGGCTTTATATGAGCCAGCGCCTGAACCTCCGGACTCTGCATGCACCAGATGTTCATATCCCTTGCGAATCCAATAACCGTTTTTATAGGCCGCTCCATATTGGCTCAATCCCATCGGAATAGCTCCGCAATATAAGTGAGAACCGCTTTGCTCTGCACCTGCAAGGGTAACATACTCGCCGTTGCCGAGGAAATTCTCCATCAGATATGGATGCTCTCCTGTTGCTTGATTGATGAAGGATGTCTCATTTTTAACATCAAGATAGGTCACGTTGAGCATTTTGGCATGATATCCGTTTCCATCAACCACATCGGCAGACTCACCCGTCGCCATAGTCAGAATATCGTTATCGTAAACGCCGTATGATGAAAAACGGCTGATGCGGTATTCCGTGCCACGTGCTTTCATTTCTCCGTCAGTACCGAGTACGTAGCTGCGTGTAGTCCCTGCATTTCCCTGATTGTAAGTGAGGGCGTAGAGATAATTTTTGTGGAATACCCACTGTGTCGCTCCATCGTTAAGCAATCCGTTTTTTATTGGCGAAAGCGTTCCTTCGTCAAGCGACTCTCCGGTAAGAAGTACATAAGAAGTAGCCGTTGATCCTTGGACGGTTGTGGCAAATACAAATTTTCCTTTACCGTCATTTTTCCCTCCGGAATCTGGTTCGTCGGAGTCCGAGCATGATGTCAGTGCCATCGTCACTGTGAGCGCTGCTAATGCGCGAAATAGAATCTTGTTCTTCATTGTGATTATTTATTAGTTTCCAAAATAGATTCTTACCTTACCATAAAATGCGCGTCCGGCTTTCTGAAGACTGAAATTGTCGTAAAGCCTTTCGTTGGTGAAATTGCGACATTCGAAAGAGAGATTGTATCGTCCACTTTTTATGCCGTAGGATATTATGAGATTATGCGAGAATTGATCCGGCACCATGTAGTCGTTATTATTTGAGCCAATATTGGAGGCGTAATAACAGAATTTGTGAGTGTATTGATTGTCGTAAGTTAAAGTTAGAACATTGAGTTTTCCACCCAGGCCATGCCAGTAGACATTTATGTCGGAATCAGCGAACATATATGGCTGATTGGGCATCCGCTCCCGGTATGCCACATTCGCCATGGTACTTCCCATTGCGGTTTGCATATTGTCACGTACATTCATCTGCGTGAAATTTCCTCCAAGACTCAGCCATTTTGAAAAATTGTAGCGGCCTGAAATGCTAAAGCCTTTTGTCTCTACCTTGCCGTAGTTTACATAGGAGGCGGCAGACTTCCCTCCGCTCAAGGCCAATATATTGCGCTGGATGTAATCTCTTGTGTCGCGATAGATGAATCCAGCCTCTACATAAATAATGTTATAGCCGAACGCGGCGTTGTAGCTGAGGTTCAGATTGACGTTGTGGCTCGATTCAGGTTTCAGGGCCATATCGCCAACCTCAAGATCTTCGTCGCCGAACATCTCTTCGATTGTTGGCAAACGGTATGCCTTCTCGTATGACACCTTCATCTGGAATCCGAGAGGCATAAACCATGTTCCGGCCGCTCCATAGCCGAAAGCATCCACTGTACGGGAGCTTTTCACATAAGTGTCCTGCGCGGCAGTTGTTGCGACCGGACCGGATACGTATTGGTGATATTGTTTGCCAAATGCGGTAAAATTAAACTTGGTGTTCGGCGTATAACGATAAGACAGTCCTACGATATTTTTGCTCGTAATCTTACCTATTTCATCGGTGCTGACTGCCGAGGCAAGCAGATTGTCATTTGACCGGCTAAACGAGTTAAACACATCATTTATGGTAATTTGGTGCTTGTCGCAGAGTCGATAGTCGCCTGTAAGTGTCGCGGACCAGTTGTTGTTATTGGCCCTTGAGTTCTGGTAAGATTGCTCTCCCGGAGAATTAAGCCGGTCTGTCTCTCCGCGCCAGTTATATTTAACGGAAGCCGTATCCACATTTACTGTAACGTTTCTATTGTAGTTTGCAGCAAATGCCACATCAAGCCCTGGAGTAAACAGATTGCGCCTGCCATATTCCAGCGATCCGATGAGAGAGTGACCATGGCGGTGTTTTTGTCCATAGACAATCTCTTGTCTCACCCCTGTCTGCATTTCCTTATACATATGCGAATAAGTAAATCCTGCCATTAGACGGTCGGCCCACGGTTTATTTACGACTCCTATTCTGCCGACAATAGCCTCGTTGTGGTAAGTGTCATTGAAACGTCTTACATGTTCAAGTTTTTTCTTATTAATCCCGCCTGTTGCAAAATCCTCAACCGGCGCATCCACCCAATAGTTATTATCGGAATAATTTTGAAATGCGTTTATTTCGTATTTGAGTCCGTTGCTAAAAGTCTGTCCGAAATTAGCGGATGTCTTGTGAGTGTTGAATGAGCCGTATGAATAAGAGGCATCAAGAAACCACCGGCGTTGACGTTTGGGGGTGACAATATTGATTACTCCTCCTATAGCATCCGAACCGAATCCGACAGGAACAACCCCACGATATACCTCTATACGGTCTGCGAAATTAACGGGTATATTGTTTATGCCAAACGAACTACCTACCCCCTCCTGTGGGACCCCATCAATAAACACTTTTACATGCTTACCGCTGAAACCATCCATCGTCACCGCCATATCCGACCCGACACCTCCGCTCTCACGGATTTTCATACCTGGTGCTTTAGAAAGAGCCTCGCTAAGTGTTCTGGTTGTATTTATCAGATCTTTTGTATCCACAGCAGTGGCATTAAAAGCCGAATTTCTTACTTTGCTCAAAGTATTGCCAACAACTATGACTTCGGCCAACTGAGTCGTGTTTTTTAATTTAACATTGAGTTTCGTTCTCTCCGTTGCCTTTATTGTCGTTTTTAATTCTAATTTTTCATACCCAACCAAGGAAAACACTATGGTATAGTCTCCTTCGGGAGCATTGATGTGATAAAATCCTTTGTTATTGGTTGTCCCGGAAAAGGTTGTACCTTTCAGATATACATTTGCATAATCTATCGGTTCTCCATCCGAGGAAAGCACCTTTCCGAAGATTATGCCGGTTACATCCTTTGCAGACATATTTAATGATAGCAAACAGATTGTAAATACTGATAATATATATTTCTTGGGCGATGCCATATTTAATTGTTTTGTTACTTAATTTTGATGCAAAGTTCGGTACTTTACCATATTCGCGAAATACCCAAATGCAAGTATTACTCCGGTAACAACATGAACATAAGACGTTTACACAAATTGATTATTCAGAAAAAGTGGCCAAACGCATCATTGTAATGGTAAACGGATAAATCCGTTGGACAGAAACAATCAAAAATCACAAAAAATGATTATTGCATTACTCCTTTTTTGTGTTTAGGGGTTATTTTCTCATGTAAATACTGGAAAAAGACGAAAAGCACCGGTACAATAAACAGAAGTGCGAGAGTTCCGAAAATAAGTCCGCCAACCGTACCGACTCCAACCGAAATGTTGCCGTTGGCACCAACTCCCGACGCAAACATCAATGGAAGCATGCCGAATACCATTGTTGCAGATGTCATTATTATCGGTCGGAAACGTGCTTTTGCAGCAGATATAGCCGAAGCTATAAGGCCAAGGCCCTCTTTACGGCGAGCCGTGGCATATTCGGTCAGAAGGATTGCAGTCTTGGCCAAAAGACCGATTAGCATAATCAGTCCGATCTGCATATAGATATTATTCTCCAACCCCCACCATCGGGCGAACAGAAAACTTCCCGCAAGACCAAATGGGATTGCAGCTATGATTGCGAACGGAATGGTAAGGCTTTCATAAAGTACGCATAATATCACGTATATAAATGCAAGGCATACACAGAAAACCAAGACTGTGGTATTACCGGAAGACGATTCCTCACGCGACATCCCTCCAAATTCGTAGCCAAACCCGGATGCCAGATGTTTCTCCGCGACATCTTTTATTGCAGCAATCGCTTCTCCTGAACTATATCCTTCGCCCTGCTCTCCATAAACCGCTATTGACGGAAAAAGATTAAAACGTGACAGGCTTTCTGACCCATATACCCTCGTCAAGGTAATGAAATTGTCAATAGGAGCCATGTCTCCGGTAGATGTTCTTACGAATATCCGTTTAAGGGCCTCGGTATCCAGTCGCGCATCGGGCGACGCCTGTACCATTACACGATACAGCTTAGTGAACCGATTAAGATTTGATGAGTAGCGGCCTCCGATATAACCGGATAATGTTGAAAGCACATCTGACGGAGAAACATTGTGCTGCATACATTTCACAGCATCAACTTCAACCAGATACTGGGGATATTTAGTATCGAATGTGGTGTAGGCTCTTGATATTTCCGGGCGGATATTTAACGAATCTATGAATGCGTTCGTGACTTCAAGTAATTCCTGAGTCGTAGTCCCTTTTTTGTCCTGGACATACAATTCGAATCCGCTGCCGGTGCCATAACCGGAAATCATAGGCGATTGTGAGGCTCGAATCTGCGCCGAGGCTATTGTAGATGTACGTTTATATATTTCATTAATCACTGCATTAATATCATGTCCATTCCCTTTTCTCAAACTCCATTCTTTCAAGCGTATGTTAAATGAGCCTGAGGATGATGACTGATCATGTCGGGCATTCTTTCCGGAAACTTTGGAGTAAATACTGATTTCTGGAATATCTTTTATTGCATTTTCAATCTGCGTCATTATAGCCTCCGTTTCGGCCAGACTTGATCCGGGAGCGACCTGAACATTCAGACTGATGGTTCCCATATCTTCCTGCGGCACAAGTCCGGTTTTTGTCGTTGACACAAGCCACCATAAACCGCCTACGGAAATCAGAAACAATACCGGTACTACCCATCTGTTTCTGAACAAGAAAATCACGCCCATGCGATATTGCCCTATGATAACGTTAAGCGATTTGTCAAACGCATAATGGAAACGTTCTGTAAGGGTTGATTTCGATGCCTTATTCACGTTCTTCCGCATCAGGATTGCACTTAGCGCCGGGCATAATGTCATTGCATTAATAAGGGAGATTCCTACGGCAACGGCCATCGTAAACCCGAATTGCTTATAAAATGTGCCGGATGTACCACCCATGAAGCAGACCGGTATGAATACGGCCATAAACACCACCGTAGTTGTGATAAGTGCGGCGGAAAGGCCCCCCATTGCTGCTATTGTCGCACGATAAGCGTCATTTTCTCCTTCATCAAATTTTGCCTGAACAGCCTCGACGACCACAACCGAATCATCAACTACTGTACCAATCACAAGCACTATGGCAAAAAGAGTCAGCATATTCAGAGAGAATCCGACAGCATAGATAAACGCAAAGGTGCCTGTCAGTGAAACGACGATGGAAATTGCCGGAATCACAGTGGCCCGGAAATCATGCAGAAAAACATAAACCACCAATACAACAAGAATAAGTGCTATTATCAGAGTCTCGACAACTTTATTGATGGACGCGTCAAGGAAGTCCTTTGCACTTGAAATGTCGGTCAGCACCATACCGGGGGGCAGATTGGAGCGAATTTCATCAAGTGTTTTATCTATTTCTTCAATAACTTCATTAGCATTGGATCCTGACGTCTGTGCAATCATAGCATTTGCACCAGGATGTCCGCTTGTCTCACTTAACATTGAGTAATTCACCGCACCGAGTTCAACCGCTGCAATATCTTTCAGGCGGAGTACATTGCCGTTCGGCAAGGCTCTGACTACGAGATTCTCGTAGTCTTCAACATTTTCATATCGTCCCCTGTATTTTAGAACATATTGAAATGTCGAGGGCGATTCCGCCCCAAGGGTTCCTGTTGGAGATTCTATATTCTGGTCTGCAAGGACTTGATCGATATCTGCCGGAACGAGACCATACTGAAACATTTTTGCCGGATCAAGCCATATTCGCATGGCATACTCGGCACTGAATATGTTTACCTCTCCGACGCCCGCAATTCTGGATATTTGTGGTTCTATGTTGATTTTCACATAATTGGTAAGGAAGTTTGAATCGTATGTGTCGTCAGGACTATAAAGTGTGATTGATTTTAAGGTACTGTTCTGACGTTTCCTAACGGTTACTCCGCTTTTGGTAACCTCTGCCGGAAGCAGACCCTGAGCTGAAGCCACTCGATTCTGCACATTCACCACTGCCATATCCGCGTCAGTTCCCTGTTTGAAATATATCGTAATAGATGCTGTGCCGGTGTTTGTCGCAGTGGATGTCATATACATCATATTCTCTACTCCGTTAAGTGATTCTTCAAGTGGAACGATAACACTTTTTTGTACTGTTTCAGCATTGGCTCCTGTATATGTTGCAGATACACGCACAGTTGGGGGCGCTATATTAGGGAACTGCTCTATTGGTAACTGTAGAAGTCCAAGAATGCCCAACGCAACAATCAAAACGGAAATAACACCGGCAAGAATGGGACGGTCTATAAAAGTTTTTACTGTCATTATTCTTCAATTTTTATTGCAAATTTAATGCATTAAACCTTTTCGTTTTGTGTCAGTCAGATTACTAAATGACCAACTGCACAATAGTAGTGGCTAACGGTTGAATTTCGATTACTCACTTCATTCTAAAATAGTTAACTTTGCAGGGCAATTCGACTATGAAACATCTTGCTCTATACATAGACCTCGCGTTCTGCCTAATCGTACTCCCGATAATGGTATCTTTGTCGCCCATCGAAAGGTGGGTCCACCACTTCACATCCTATATGGTGTTTGCCGGGATATGGCTGTATTTGGTCTACTTCATTAACCGAGTAATTACAATACCATTTTTATTCGGAGACCGCAATAAAAAGATTTGTGCGACGATAATGATTCTGATGTCAGTTATTGTGACATTTATTCTTTCCAGTGTAGAACTCTATAACCCTAAACCAAGTATCCATGATCAAGGAATTGTGATGTACTTGCCTCAGATACTCCAGTATCAGCAAGTTCTCTGGTCACTGTTTATGATAGTGGAAGCATTTAGCTTCTCAGTTGGTCTTCTTGTCCACACCGATATCCAGAAGGCTCGCCTTAGAGCGGCCGAGGCAGAAAGGAACAAAGCCGAAATTGAACTGTATAAGGCTCAGATAAAGCCTCATTTTATGTTTAATACGCTAAATTCTCTATACGGACTTTTTCTGACAGGCAATAAAAATGCACTGCCCTCGCTTGAGAAGTTTATTTCTATGATGAGATATATCCACACATCATCCAATCGCAATCTCGTGCCTTTGGCTGAAGAAACTGAATATATCAGACGATATGTTGACATTCAATCCTTGCGATTGAATGAAATGACGAAAATTTCACTGAGAATAGATATCCGGAGCGATAGCATTATGATTCCGCCAATGCTTCTTGTCACCTTTGTTGAGAATTGTTTTAAGCATGGGGTGTCTCCCGTACAAAAGAGCCTCATACTTATCAGCCTTACGGAAAATGACGGTAGTCTGTTATTTACCGCCTCCAACAACATATTTCCCGTAAAAAGAATTGGCGAACATATGGGCATTGCGAACTGCCGGAAACGCCTTGAACTACTTTTTCCCGGAGAATACGAACTGACAATCAATAACAATAGCGACATATTCACTGTATCGCTTCAAATCAAACTGAAATCATGATTAAATGTGTAGCCATAGATGATGAGCCAATCGCACTGAGCATAATTCAGGAGTATTGCCGACGATTTGGCAACATTGATCTACAATGTTTTACGTCGCCGATTGAAGGAATTGCATGTGTCAAGGACACGCGTCCGGACATTGTTTTTCTCGATATTGAGATGAATTCCCATAACGGCGTTGAACTTGCGAAAGAGATGCCGGCGGAGACCTGTATTATCTTCATCACAGCTTATTCTCAGTATGCACTTGACGGTTTCAATGTCGATGCCGTTGACTTCCTGCATAAACCTGTGTTCTACCCACGGTTTGAACACGCAATGCAAAAAGCTCTGGTGTTGGTCAATGCCCGAAACAAAGCAGCCAAAAGGCACAACACAATAACCCTGAAAGTGGAATATAAAACCGTAGTTGTTGACGTGGATGACATATCTTATGTCGAGGCCATGGACAACTATGTTAAGGTTTTCAGGCCCGGGTTGCCGACAGTAATATCTCAGATTACGATGAAAGAGATGGAAGCCCAGTTGCCTGATGACCGTTTTGTCAGAGTTCATCGCTCATTTATAGTTTCTTTCAATGCTATCGAAAAATTCTCCAACAGGCAGATCTTTCTTAAGAAGTACGAAAAACCAATCCCGGTTGGACGTACATATACAGAAGCATTTAACAATCTATATATTACTTACATACAAAACAACAACATCAAATGAAAAAAATCATTACCCTGATGCTTGTGGCTGCCACGGCATCGTTTTCGGCGGCTGTATTCGCCGGAACACCCATCGACCCGTCTAACCTCCCAAAAGCAGCTCAGACATTCCTCAGCAAGCACTTTCCCGGCGACAATGTAAGAAAAGCCGAGAAGGACAGAGATTTCCGAGGCATTGAATACGACGTTGACCTTATGAGCGGAGCAGAAGTGGATTTTCGCGACAATGGCGATTGGAAGGATGTTAAGGCGCCTAAAGGCAAAGCCGTTCCCGCCGCAATAGTACCGGCTGCCATAGCTAAATATATCACCACAAACTATGAAGGTCAAAGCATTGTTGAGATCTCTCGCAAACGCGGGGGCTACGAAGTAGAACTCTTAAATGGCATTGAACTGAAACTTACCGAGGACGCCAAACCATTAACCGAACAGAGAGGCAAAAAGCGCGGCAATCATCCCGGCCGATAAAAGCATCCATCCAAGCTATAATTTAGCTCTTACGAGAAAGTTTCCGCATGAAAAAACTTCATACGGAAACTTTTTTGCGTAAAATCAATGTCGTAGAGCAAAAATCAGAAGATCCATTATCTCTCAGCTATCTGTCAAGCCATTGTTTGAGACGGGCTACTTTTTCCCTGCCCACCACAACCTCAATGTCAGGATACTCGGATACAATAATCTTTATTCTGCGATTGAACCAGTTAGAAACACGACGTACAGAACTGATATTCACTATCTGCTGACGCGTGGCACGAAAGAACTGCGCCGGATCCAACTGCGCGTCAATATCGTCAAGCGACATCTCGGCGGCAAGAGAACGGAGCGTGCTGATAAATGAACAGATTGGATTGCTGACCGATGCTGTGACCAAAACAGAACTTCTGATGCGCCACTCTCCGACAAACTATCTCGAAGTCCTGACGGCGCAACAAGCGTTACTCGCCGCCCGTCAGACAGAGGTGCAATGCCGATACGATGAGATTGCCGGAATCATCACCCTTTATC
>CAMWNI010000021.1 GCA_947175545.1 uncultured Porphyromonadaceae bacterium | reverse complement strand
GAGCATCTGACTGTTAATCAGAGGGTCCGGGGTTCAAGTCCCTGCTGGAGCGCCACATAATTTGTAAATTTTAGGGTTAATAAAAGAGAGACGAGGTCAAAAAAATCTCGTCTTTTTTTATGCCGCCGACCAATGAAGAAAGTTTCTGTAATAGTTGCCGTCTATGGTGTAGAGTATTGGATTGAGGAGAGCCTGCGCTCACTTCTGTCCCAGTCATTGCCGCCCGAGCAACTGGAAATCATCATTGTTAATGATGCCTCGCCCGACGATTCGATGGAGATTGCGCGTCGCCTGGTCGAGACGCAGTTTCCGGAGCGGCGTCCTTATGTAAAATTCATTGACCATCCGTTCAACATGGGGGTCAGCCATACGCGCCGCGACGGAATCCTGGCCGCGACCGGCGACTATATTATCCACTTTGATCCTGACGACCTGCTGCACCCTCACGCCTATGAACTGATGCTTGCCGAGGCGGAGCGCGCAGGCGCCGACGTCACGCTTTGTGACTTCCTTTTTGTTGGCAGCGCCAAGCATACTCATCTTCCTCAGCGTCCGCTCGAGATGACGGCCCGCTGTCTGATGGAGCAGATATGCGGCGCGCGAGTTCCGTCGCGCCACGGGTCAATGTGTAACAAACTGATTGTTTCCTCGCTCTATGAACGGGTGAAACTTCCGGAACGAATTAATTTCTGTGAGGATGCGATGACGGTCTGCATGATGCTTTGCCTGCCGGGCGTCACCGTTGCTTCAACCGATCTTCCGCTCTATACTTATCGGTTCCGCGAGGGTTCAATGGTTGGCACTTCGAATTATGAAGGCGACATTCGGCTCTACAAAGAACTTGGCAAGCGTGCGGCGGAGGCCAGTGAGACCTGGCAGCGCGACTCGTTCAGCGCCTTCATATCTTCATTGCTTTATCATCGCAGTTATCTGGAATTTCGCGGAACGGCCAAGGAGTTCGCGCGTCGCTTCGGCCGATTTGAAATTTATGTTGATTTCGCGGCCAATGTTCCCAAGGGAGAGAAGCGTCGGCTCCATCAGGCTCTTGAGGGCAAGCGACTCAACTCGAAGTTCAGCCGGCGCCTGCGTTACCTGGTCAATAACCGCATTGCGCGGCTGAAAGCCCGCTTCTGTTAACTCATTACATGCTGCTTGGCATGGACCTTGAGTAATTTCGCCAAATTATATACAGGCCGGCGGCTGTCATTATGGCCGAGGCCACGCTTAGAGCGGGAGTGGACAGTCCGAGGGCGTCGGGGTTCATGCCTGCTTGTTGAGTAATGACAACGAGGGAGTTGTTGAGCATGTGGCAGGCGATTGCAGTCCAGAGCGAACCGCTCCACAAAGCCACATAGCCGAAGCCGGCGCCGAGGAGTATGCGCGGAATAAAGCCGACGGGCTGAGCGTGTAGCAGACTGAAGCATATTGCAGCCAGCCAGACGGCCAGATGGGCCGACATCGGTTTCGAGCGTAGCAGGTTTTGGAGAGCGCCGCGGAAAAAGAGTTCTTCGCAGAGCGCCGGCAGAACGGCGACCACACAGAGAGCCAAGAGGGTGTCGGCAACTCCGCCATTGCCAATCATGAGGTTGATGGTCCGTTGATTCTCAGCCTCTTCGGTCAGAACTTGTGGCGGCCAGGGGAGCAGCTCGCAGATCTGTACAAGCGCGTTCATTACGGGGATGGAAGCCAGAAGGGTCAGCAACGCCACGAGCAACATTTTCCACGAGGGGAGGCGGCGGACTCCGAGCAGATCGGCCGGCAGGCGCGTTGAAAGTAGCGCGCAGATGCTTGCGGGCAGCATGAACATAAGCAGTTGCTGGATAATGGAGATGATGCGCAGTTGGGCCGTCAGCGGCGGGTCAATGCGATGAATCAGAAGCTGAAAGGCGCCGGTCAGGCAGAGTCCGAGAATTAGCAACAGCCAAAGCAGCCAAAGGCGACGGCTGTAGGTAAGCATAAGTTTCATAGGTAAAAGTCTTTGACGAGTTCTTGATAGGCGGACGAGTGGATGTAAAGCGGCATATTCTCGGGGGTGATGTCGCCGCCGTCCCCGGCAAATTCAAGCAGCAGGCGTCGTGGTTCCAGGGCGCGTTTGCGAGTGAAAAGTCCGGTGCGGCGTTTGCAGTTCAGGCCGGCAATGCGTGCGGCAAACTCCCAATCAGGGCCGAGGTCGGTCGGAATAATCACGCTGACTCTTCCGCCGGGGGCAAGGAGCCGCGCGGCTTTTGCCATGAAAGCCTGCGGGGTAAGATGTCCTTGATGCCGCGCGGCGGCGCGTGCCGGATCGGGCGCAAGTTCGCCTGTTGCAAAAAATGGGGGATTCGAGATTATGTTGTCGAATTTTTCAAATTCCGCTAAGGTCAGGAAATCAGTGCAGCAGGTTTCGATAATGTCGGCCCAGGGTGATGTGGCGGCGTTTGTTGCCGCTTCGCCGGCTGCGGCCGGTTCAATTTCAACCATCAGGACTCCGGCGGCTCCCCTTTGTGCAGCCATCAGTCCGATTAGGCCGCATCCGCATCCGACGTCAAGCACCCGGCCGCTGCATCGCGCCCAGGCGCCGAGCGTGACGCCGTCGGTGCCGACCTTCATTGCCGCCGCTTCATGGCTGACAGCAAATTGCTTGAATCTGAACTGTTGCATCGTTGGACTGATTCCCCCTTCACAGCACGGAAATTTTGCGTGTCTGCTCAGTTTTATGGAGTTGCTTGAGTGATGTTAATGATAGAGCGGCGAGCCGCCGGGTGGGGAGGTTCGCCGCTCAAAAGGGGAAATGTGTGAGGCAGAAATTACTTTTTGCCGCGGTTGCCGTAACGGCTCATGAACTTGTCGACGCGACCGGCGGTGTCGACCAGCTTCTGCTTGCCGGTGAAGAAGGGGTGAGAGCTTGAGGTGATTTCAAGCTTAACGAGGGGGTATTCAACGCCGTCGATAACAATGGTTTCCTTGGCGGCAACGGTGCTGCGGGTGATGAATACTTCGTCGTTAGACATGTCCTTGAAGGCTACTTCGCGGTATTCTGCGGGGTGAAGGTCTTTCTTCATATCTGTAAATCAGTTAGTTAATCGGGTTAAAACGGTTGAATTCGGAGGTTGGTAATGCCTCTGTTATTCGTAATGGCGCGGCAAAGTTACGAAAATTCCGTTAATTACGAAAGTTTTTTTACGCAACTTTTATGAGGAACATGTTTTTTTTGCCGCGCTGGACAAGGATATATTTGCCGTTGAGGAGCATGTCGGCGGAAGCGACGGCGTCAACGTCGGTGATCTTTTCCTTGTTGATGCTAAGGCCGCCGCCCTGAACCATTTTGCGATATTCTCCCTTCGAGGGGAACACTGCGGCGATCGGAGCGGTAAGCAGGTCGGCAAGGCGCGTGCCGTTGTCAATCACTTCACGGCTTACTTCGAACTGAGGAACGCCGTCCATGATGTCAAGAAAGAGTTCTTCGGGCAGTTCGCGGAGCTGCTGGGTGGCTTTCGGGTTGAAGAGAATCTGTGAAGCCTCGATTGCGGAGTTGCAGTCCTCTTCGGAGTGGACCATGGTTGTGATTTCGCGGGCAAGGCGCTTCTGCAGGGGACGCTGGCCGGGATCCGCGGCCTGCTGTGCAACCAGATCTTCGATTTCCTCGCGGGTGAGGGTCGTGAAAATCTTGATATACTTTTCGGCGTCGGCGTCGCTGACGTTCAGCCAGAACTGGTAGAACTTATAGGGCGACGTGTAGCGGCGGTCAAGCCAGACGTTGCCGCTTTCGGTCTTGCCGAATTTGCCTCCGTCGGCTTTGGTAATGAGCGGGCAGGTCAAGGCGAAAGCCTCGCCGCCTTCGGTGCGACGAATCAGTTCGGTGCCGGTCGTGATGTTGCCCCACTGGTCCGAGCCTCCGAGCTGCAGGCGGCAGTTCTTGTTGCGGTATAGGTAGAGATAGTCGTAGCCCTGAAGGAGCTGATAAGAGAACTCAGTGAAGCTCATGCCCTGCTGGCTTTCGCCGCTCAGGCGCTTCTTGACGGAGTCCTTCGCCATCATGTAGTTGACGGTGATGTGCTTGCCGATGTCGCGAATGAAGTTCAGGAAGCCGTAGTCCTTCATCCAGTCGTAGTTGTTGACGAGTTCGGCCGCGTTGGGCGCGTCAGAGTCGAAGTCAAGGAACTTGGCAAGCTGTTTTTTGATACATTCCTGATTGTGGCGCAGGGTCACTTCGTCAATGAGCTTGCGTTCCTGGCTTTTCATCGAGGGATCGCCAATCATGCCGGTTGCGCCGCCGACGAGGGCCAGGGGCTTATGGCCGGAGCGCTGGAAATGTTTGAGCATCATGACGCCTACAAGGTGGCCTATGTGGAGGGAATCGGCGGTAGGATCAATTCCGAGGTAGGCGGTCGCCATACCTTTTTTGAGTTCTTCTTCAGTACCGGGCATGATGGAATGAATCATTCCGCGCCAGGTAAGTTCTTCAATAAAATCCATCGGACTAAATTTGATTAATGGTTTATAGGGCGCAAATTTACGAAAAAATGGGGGATTTTTGCAAAAAATGAGTAAATTTGCGGTATGATACCTGAATATGATATTGATATTGCTCCGCTGACCACGTTCGGCATTCCTGCCCGGGCGGCAGCCCTGGTACGCTGGCAGACGGCGGACGACCTGCGCGATGCGCTGGCCGACGGGTCACTGCCGAGGCCGTTCAAGGCAATTGGCGGGGGGAGCAATATGCTGTTTACCGGCAATTTCGGCGGCACCCTGCTGCTTCAGGATTGCTCTTCCGAAATTGGGAGTGACGGCACTGTCGCCGCCGGAATGGAGCTTGACGAGTTTTGTCGGCTCACGGCTGAGGCCGGGTTGCGTGGTCCGGAAAACCTGAGCGGAATTCCCGGCACCATTGGCGGAGCCTTGGTTCAAAATGCCGGGGCCTACGGGGTGGAAATCGGTGAGTTTCTGGTTTCAGCGCGTCTGATGAATCTCAACACGGGCGAGGTGATGACCGTTGACCGTGACTGGATGAACTATGCTTACCGTTCTTCGCGTCTCAAGGAGGAAGAGGACCGGTTCATTATCATTGATGCTGTTTTAAAACCTCAGGAAGCAGACGCGCTCGCGCGCATTGACTATGGCAATCTGCGCGCCGAGTTGGGCAATGCCGCTCCGACACCTATGGCAGTGCGCCAGGCGGTTTTGCGGGTGCGTGACTCCAAGTTGCCGAATCCTGCCGTCGTTGGCAGTGCCGGTTCATTTTTCCGTAATCCGGAGGTCGACCCTGCTGTGCTGACCCCGGAAATGCCGCGCTATATGCTTCCGTCCGGACAGGCCAAAGTTCCCGCCGCATGGCTGATTGACCGCTGTGGACTGAAGGGACGCCGCTTCGGAGGAGCCATGGTCTGGGAGAGCCAGCCGCTTGTAATTGTCAACGCCTCAGGCACGGCGACCTCGGCAGATGTTGTCGGGCTTGAAAATGAAATCATCCGCACGGTCCGTGACCGTTTTAACATAACCCTCGTTCCGGAGGTTGAACATGTATGAGCAAACTGATTATTGAAGGTGGCCGTAAACTTAGCGGCCAAATCACCCCCATGGGGGCCAAGAATGAGGCCCTGCAAGTTATCTGCGCGACTTTGCTGACATGTCAGGAAGTCGAGATTGACAATATCCCTGAGATTCTCGACGTGAAGAATCTGATTGACCTGATGGCGCGCATGGGTGTCGCCGTGACCCGTCGAGGACATGGAAAGTACACTTTCTGTGCGGCCAATCTGGATGCTGACTATGTTGACTCGCCTGACTATATTCGACGTTGCGCAGGGCTGCGCGGATCGGTTCTGCTCGTCGGACCGCTGCTTGCCCGCCTCGGAAAGGCCTACTTTCCGAAGCCCGGAGGCGACAAAATTGGCCGCCGTAAGGTCGACACACATATTCAGGGCATGATTAATCTCGGTGCAAAACTCGACATCGCTCCTACGGGCGACGCTTTTCTGCTGACGGCTCCTGAAGGTGGCCTGACCGGATGTGACATGCTTTTGGACGAGGCCTCGGTCACCGGCACGGGCAATATCGTGATGGCGGCGGCTCTTGCCTGCGGTACAAGCCGCATATATAATGCAGCCTGTGAACCTTATGTCCAACAGCTTTGCCGCCTGCTCTCGGCGATGGGCGTACGGATTGAGGGTATCTCGTCCAACCTTCTGACTATTCATGGTGTAGGCTCCGTTGATAACTTAAGCGGCACTGTTCACCGGGTTTTGCCTGACATGATTGAGGTTGGGTCTTTCATCGGCATGGCTGCTATGACTCGCAGCGCGATTACGATTAAGAATGTCAGCTATAAAAACCTCGGAATCATCCCCGAGAGTTTCCGCCGTCTCGGCATCAAACTTGAGCAGCGTGGCGATGACATCTACGTTCCCGCTCAGGAGTCATATGAAATTGAAACCGCACTTGACGGCTCAATCATGACCATTGCCGACGCTCCCTGGCCTGGGCTGACTCCTGACCTTCTGAGCGTCATGCTCGTTGTGGCCACTCAATGTAAGGGTTCAGTGCTGATTCATCAGAAAATGTTTGAGAGCCGCCTCTTTTTCGTCGACAATCTGATTGAGATGGGCGCCCAGATTATATTGTGTGACCCCCACCGGGCCGTAGTCATCGGTCATGACCATAAATTCCGTTTGAGAGCCAACAATATGACAAGTCCTGACATCCGTGCCGGCATTGCCCTTCTGATTGCCGCTCTGAGTGCCAAGGGGACAAGCGTCATTGACAACATTCAGCAGATTGACCGCGGCTACGAGGAGATTGAATCACGTCTAAAGGCCCTCGGCGCGAGTGTTATCCGTCAGGATTAAGACCCGTTAGCGACTATGACAGGCGGAAATCTCCTTGCGCGTTACACATGGGTTGTGGACACCCTGCGCCGTTATAGCCGCATCAGCCGCGAAGAATTCAACAAGCGCTGGTCGGCAAGTTCCTTCGGCGAGGGTCAGCCGATGCCCCGCCGCACGTTCTATAATTATCGTCAGAGCATCAGTGAACTCTTCGGTGTTGAGATCGCTTATGATAAGCGCACGAATGAATATTACATTGAGCATCTCGAAACCGACAACAGCGATGCCTCGCTGACCGACTGGCTTTTGAACTCTGCGGCGATGAGCGGAGTTCTGAGCGATGCGCGTGCTGTCAGCCATCGGATTTTCGTTGAGGATGTCCCTTCCGCACGCCATAATCTCGCGCCGATTCTCGACGCTCTGAACCATGACATAGCAATCCGTTTCACTTACAATCCGTTTACGCGCTCACGTCCGTCGCCCGGCGTGGAAATAGAGCCTTATCTGATCAAGCTGTTCCGTCAGCGCTGGTATGTTGCCGGACGTAACGTCAGTGAGAACAGGCTGAAAACCTATGCCCTTGACCGCATGACCTCGGTAGAGTTGACCGGAAGGCGCTTTGACATGCCGGCCGACTTCGATCCGGCCGAATATTTTCGTCATAGTTTCGGCATTGTCGTTGACTCGAGCGAGCCTCGTCGCGTTACCCTTCGCACCGATTCCCGACAGGCCAAGTATCTGCGCGCGCTTCCGCTCCATCCCTCTCAGCAGGAAATGATTCATGACAAATTTTCCGACTTTACCTATACAATCCTGCTGACTGAGGATTTTCTCAAAGAGTTGATGACACTTGGTCCATCGGTCCGCGTAATCTCCCCGCCGGAACTGCGACTGATGCTTGCCGATCGTCTTCGCCAGACCCTTGACCAATATACCTCGGACTGATTTTCCGACCTTTTCCTCAGGTGTGAAACATGAATGAGTAATGGAGAAATCTCATCGGAGAGTACGTCTGGAACCAAATTTATTCATGATCCATTGGACAGCAAGTTCCACCTGCAAGTCAGTTCACTTACTTAAGGATTGAACTCTGACCCACTCCTGATCCACTGACTTCATTGCCTCGTTGTATCTTTTTACCATAGCCGAAGGTGTAGGTTACGGAGAATTGAAACCGCATGTGCTGCGCGGTCCCATAGGTGCGTCTGTCAAACTGATAGTATTGGCTTGTAAGCGTCTCACGTGATGATTCCCAACTTGACCGCAGGAAATTGTAGGCTGTTGCGGATGCTCGCCACGCTCCTTTGCCGTATCCGATTTGAATCTGATAGCATGATGGGGTCCTATCCTTGATTCCGGATGTCTGGTCAAGGTCTTTTCGTGGGGTTATATACCATCCCAAAAGATAAAAGTTGCCGAAATACCATGTAAGCTGAGCCGTACATTGTATGCCATCCATCTTTTGGGCGTATTCGCCCGTTGTAGAATAGTGTGTGTACATTGGACTGAGACGTGCGATGAGTTTGCCTCCGAGAAATTTTGCCGTGGCATTTGCCGTAACGGTACCCCAACTGAAATTGCCATCGTTGAGATATCTTCGTAGAATAGTGCCGTCAGGAGCGGTAGGCGTGTAAATTGTGGCACCACGATTGTCCGCAATGAAATAAGCGCCATTTAGAGAAAGCTGCCATTTATTGTTTGGGAGCCATGTATATGTTGCATCAGCCCTGTGATTCCAATAGTTATCAAGCCCGGGAGTACCGGCATACCACATCAGTTCATCCTGCTGAAGCATATTGGGGCTTTTCTGATATGTGTCAGGCACCTGCTTGCCAAAAGCATATGTGACTTCAATCTGATTTTTTTTGTTGGGCGAATATGAGCCGAATACGTTGCCTTGTGGATAATTGTCTTTTATCCGCGTGCCTGAAAGAGTTACGTCTGCATATACCCAACCGACAAGGCCTCCCGCAGACCAATTCTCTTGTTGATAGTTATATTTCACGCCAGCCATGTATCCCCGGATATCGTAATCCTGATGAGATGGGGAATTTCCGAAATAATTGATTTTGGTTGTCGAATATTCAGCATGCATATATGGCATCAGGCTATTATGATTATCGGGATTCCATACGATACATGGTGTTGCACTTACATAGTGCATATCCTCCTTCGCATCGTTGATTATACTGAAATCATTGTTGGTGTAAGCTGAGTTTGACGAGTTATGGTCGTAATTGTAACGTGATTCTATGTTCATGCCTAAATTTTCGCCGAACGAGCGATAAATCTCAAAGTGATAATTGAGACTAAAGTTATTGCTTGAGGCGATAGACTTAGCCATTGAAGAAGGTAAGAAATCATTTGCATACGTCAAAGATGTTGTCGCATCGTTGCGCGGGATAGAGTTGAAGGCCAGCGACAGCATATTGGATATCTGCGTTTTGTCTGTGCTATATAAAGCGCGAAACGTGATATCATTGCTGTTGTTACGGTAACGGAGAGCCGTGGGAACGGAAATTCGTTCAACGGTTTGCGGCCCTTTGCCGTATAAATCGGGGAAGCGGAATATTTCGACGGATTGTATTCCGGTGTGTCTGTTTGTCAGATATATTTCATCTGCGTAGAGGTCGAAGGTCATCCGCTTGTAGGCAAATTTGGAAAATACGGAGGCCTCAGTGCGATTGACACCAAACCATTTATCTGCATGGAGTTTGGTATATCCACCCCATTCATATTTTTGCATGATAAAATTAATGACGTATTTAGCACCCCTGAAACGTGGGTCTGTGGGGTAGATCAGATATTCGACTTTCTTTACATCATTTGTGTTCATGCCGCTCAAATCTTGTGATGAGGCAGCAACATAATCAATAAAAACAGATACAGGCTGCCCTGATACTGTTTTTACATTTTGACTTGCCGGATCAACATTCAATTGAGGTATCGCCATTTGGAATAGCAGCGCGACTGCATCAGCAGCGGCATTTTTCTGCCGTGACATGGGAATGTAAGTAGAAGTTGTTGATGAAGTCCGTTGATTTTGGGCCTCTGCTACAATCTCGTTGAGTTCTTGCATTCTAATACTATCGGTTAATTCTGTCTGAGCAAAGGCAGTGGTTGACGCGACAATTACGCAAAATATTGAAAGGACAAGTCGGGTCCGCATCTGAAAATGATGATTGGGGGGCTTATTTGATTTAAGGCGTCAGAGGGGGTAATGGAGAAATCTTATCGGAGGGTCTGTCTGGAGCCACGGAGAGACTTCGTCAGCCGTGGCTTCGAACGAGGGAAAGAACGTGTCGGCCGGAGCCTCAGCGTCTATTTCGGTTACGTATAGGTCGGTTGCCAGAGGCAGGGCCAGGCCATAAATCTGGGCGCCGCCGATGATGAAGACCTCGTCAGATCCGTCGCACATGGCGATTGCCGCTTCGAGCGATGGAGCAGTCTCGACACCGTCAGCCCGGAAGTCCGTGTTGCGGCTGACAACGATGTTGCGTCGGCCGGGCAGCGGTCCGCGAGGGAGCGCCTCGAAGGTTTTGCGGCCCATGATGATGGGGTGGCCGATGGTCAGTTCCTTGAAATGCCGCAGGTCTTCTTTAATGTAAAAAAGTTGATCGCCGGCGCGGCCGATTGCATGGTTGCGATCAACTGCAACAATGATACTGACTTTCATTATCCGACCGATCCTTCAAGGGTTATTGCGAGCAGTCGCTGGGCTTCGACGGCGAACTCCATTGGCAGTTTCTGCATGACTTCTTTGGCATAGCCGTTGACAATCAGACCGACGGCTTCCTCCGTGGGGATGCCGCGCTGATTGCAGTAGAACAGCTGTTCGGCAGAAATCTTGCTTGTTGTCGCTTCGTGTTCGACAATTGCCGTAGGATTCTTGACGTCGATTACCGGGAAGGTATGGGCGCCGCATGTCGGCGACAGCAGCAGCGAGTCACACTGCGTGTGGTTTCGGCAACCTTCGGCGTTAGCGGCGACGGAAACCAGGCCACGATAAGAATTCTGAGAGAATCCGGCCGAGATTCCTTTGCTGACGATGGTCGAGCGGGTGTTGGAGCCGAGATGAATCATTTTTGTGCCGGTATCGGCCTGCTGGCGGTTGCGCGTGACGGCCACGGAGTAGAATTCGCCGACCGAGCCGTTGCCTTTCAGTATGCAGCCGGGATACTTCCACGTGATTGCTGACCCGGTTTCGACCTGAGTCCACGAAATCTTCGAGTTGTCGCCGCGGCAGAGTCCGCGTTTTGTCACGAAGTTGTAGACGCCGCCCCGTCCGTCTTTGTCGCCGGCATACCAGTTCTGGACGGTCGAGTATTTGACTTCGGCCCGCTCTTCCGTGATGATTTCGACAATTGCGGCGTGGAGTTGGTTCTCGTCGCGCCGGGGAGCGGTGCAGCCTTCAAGATAGGAAACGTAGGCGTCATCGTCGGCAACGATGAGCGTGCGCTCGAATTGTCCGGTTCCGGCGGCGTTGATTCGGAAATATGTGCTGAGTTCCATCGGACAGCGCACACCCTTGGGGATATAGACGAATGAGCCGTCAGAGAAAACAGCGGAGTTAAGTGCAGCGTAAAAATTGTCGGCATAACTGACAACCTTGCCCAGATATTTTCTGACCAGGTCCGGATGTTCCTTGACGGCTTCGGAGAAGGAGCAGAAGATGATGCCGAGTTCGGCAAGTTTGGCCTGATGGGTTGTCTTGACGGATACGGAGTCCATGACGGCATCGACGGCCATGCCGCTCAGCACTTTCTGCTCGTGGAGCGGAATGCCGAGTTTGTCAAATGTCTCAAGAATTTCGGGGTCTACCTCGTCAAGGCTTTTGGGTCCCTCCTTCTTGGTCGGGGCTGCATAGTAGCTGATTGCCTGGAAGTCAATCGGGGGAATGTCAAGGTGGGCCCATTGGGGCGGAGTCAGTGTCAGCCAATGACGATAAGCCTTAAGGCGAAACTCAAGGAGCCATTCGGGTTCTTCCTTTTTTTTAGAAATCAAGCGGATAACATCCTCGCTAAGCCCGGGAGGAATGATTTCCGTCTCAATGCTGTCCGAGTGAAAACCGTATTTATAGTCGTCTTTTTCTAAATCTTTGATATCCATTTTTGTAAATTAAAAATGAAAAGTTAACAGAGAGGGTAGAGCATGTCGGCATTATCTTTCCATTTCCTGCCTGCGGACAATCCCTCGCAAGTTAATTCTATATTTTGTATTTTTAACTCATATATTGCTGGGCCATGCCGAAAAGTTTCGGAGCAAAGCTTCCAATCCATCGTGCGGCGGGAATGTCAAGGCAGGCCGGGTGGGAGCCACACGCCCAGATTAGATTCAGCAGCAGGGATGTCAGCAACATCCATTTGGCAGCGCCGATTAGCAGCCCGGCCAGGCGGTCAATGGGTCCAAGAAGAAGCATCTTGACCGTCAGCCGGAGAATCCTGGCCAGAATGGTTACGCAGATGAATACGGTTGCGAATACCAGCACGTAGCTAATCATCGGAGGCCAGGCAAACAACTCGGTGATTTGTCCGGCAAAGAGCCTTGACGCGAAAAACGCTAACAGGAACGCTGCAACAGAACCAACCTGGCGGATGGCGCCGCGATAAGCACCATAGATTGCCATGGCGATAGTGCCTCCGATTAGGATAACGTTTATGATTGTCGGTGCGTTCATCGCTCAAGGTAGTTTAACAGGCGCGAGGCCGACGGGTTCTTTAACACTACGTTATGGTCAGCGTCAAGCAGATAGATTGAAGGCAGGGAACGCAACATGTATATTTCCGTTTCGGCGATGTCGCTTCGGTCAAAGGCGCGCGCCCATCCGAGCGGAAGTGCGCCGCGAGTCTCTTCCCAGCGTTCCGGAGTTGATTCGACGCAGACGGCAAGGACGTTGACGTTGCCGGCCAGGGAGGGTGAGAGTTCGTTGATAACTTCGGAACAGTGATGGCAGTCCGGATCGTAGAATACAATGCACAGGGGCTTGCCCTTCAGATAGCGGCTCAGAGATAGTCCGCGCGGGCCGCCATCAAGGTCAAAGCGGAAATCGGCGGCCGGAGTGCCTTCTGCGTTCAGGGCGCAGACATCGTTGAGTTTCCACAGAGCGACTTCGCGCTCGGTTTCGTCTGCGATGCGTGGAAGGGCCGCCTGGAGATAGAGAGCTGCGATTCCTTCGCAGTAGGTTTTCGAAGTGGGCTCGAAGAAAAGTTCGTCGACGTGTAGCAACAGGTCAGGGAGCGAGTCGGCGGGAGTTGCGGCGACAACGGAGTCGACACGCGCCTTTACGCGCTCCGGTGTCAGATAAAAATCTTCAACAATACCGGCGCGGAGACCCGTAAATGCAATCAAGGCGGCGAAAAATGCGAAAATACTTCTTTTCATCACCGCAAAAGTAGCAAAAATTTGCGAGATTCATGCAAAAATTGCTTTAAAGTCCCGCTATTTGCCTGTCAGCACGGAACGGATGTCATGTAACTTATTGAGGGCGTCAAGCGGGGTAAGGCGGTCAATGTCGAGATCAAGAATCATGTCGCGCAGTTGAGTCAGCACGGGGTCGTCAAGCTGGAAGAAACTGAGCTGCATTCCCTCCGAGCCTTCGGACCGGGTTTTTGCAGGGGTGTCTGTTGCGATTTTGCGGTCGCCGCGCAGGTTGGTTTCGAGTTGCCTGAGGACTTCGCGCGCGCGTTCCACTATAATAGGAGGCATGCCCGCCAATTTGGCCACGTGGATGCCGAACGAGTGTTCTGATCCGCCGCGGGCAAGCTTGCGCAGGAAGACGACCTTACCGTCGATTTCCTTGACCGACACGTTGAAGTTGACCACTCGCGGGAATGTCTGTTCCATCTCGTTCAGCTCATGATAGTGAGTGGCGAAAAGGGTTTTGGGGTGGTCGGCTCCGTGTTCGTGGAGATACTCGACAATGGACCAGGCAATGGATATGCCGTCGTAGGTCGATGTTCCGCGGCCGAGTTCGTCAAAAAGAATTAGCGAACGGCGGCTCATATTGTTAAGAATTGACGCGGCCTCGTTCATTTCAACCATGAAGGTTGACTCGCCGAGCGAGATATTGTCAGACGCACCGACGCGCGTAAACACCTTGTCGACAACTCCGATGCGGGCGCTGTCGGCCGCGACGAAGCATCCACATTGAGCCATGATGACGTTCAGGGCTGTCTGGCGCAACAGGGCCGATTTACCGCTCATGTTCGGGCCGGTAATCATCATTATCTGCTGCGATTCATTCTCCAGGCGCACGGAGTTCGAGATATAAGGCTCGCCTGCGGGCAGACGGCGCTCAATGACCGGATGGCGTCCCTCCGTGATTTCAAGATTCAGTGAGTCATCGACAATCGGGCGGCAGTACTTATAGTCGCGCGAGACAGCTGTGAAACTCAGCAGGCAGTCAAGGCGTGCAATCAGAGACGCATCAAGCTGGATTGCCGGAATATACTCGGCCAGCGAGCCAACAAGCGCGGCAAACAGACGCGTCTCCAACTCGAGTATTCGTTCCTGAGCGCCGAGAATCTTTTCTTCGTACTCCTTAAGTTCCTGGGTTATGTAGCGTTCGGCGTTGACCAGGGTCTGTTTGCGTATCCAGTCGGCAGGAACCTTGTCGCGATGGGTGTTCGTGACTTCTATGTAGTAGCCGAAGACGTTATTATATGCAATTTTGAGCGAGGGAATGCCGGTTGCGGCAATTTCACGCTGCTGGATTCGTAGCAGATAGTCCTTGCCCTGAAAGGCAATGTCGCGCAGTTCGTCAAGTTCGGCGTTGACCCCGCGGGCAATTACGTTGCCCTTGACAACCGCAGCGGGCGCGTCGGTAACTATTTCACGGCCTATACGGTCTCGGATTTCCGCGCAGGGATTTAACTGTTCACCATAGGACCGCAGGGTTGGTTCGTCGGCCGCCGAGCAGGTTCGCTTGATAGGTTCGATGGCAGTCAGTGCGCCGTGGAGTTGCATAACCTCGCGCGGCGTTATGCGTCCGACGGCAACTTTGCTGACAAGGCGTTCAAGGTCGCCGACTTGCTCAATGAAGCGGTGAATCTCGTCGCGGTCATCGGGGCTGCGAAAAAAATGGTCAACAATATCAAGGCGCCGGTTAATTGCATCGGCGCTTTTCAGCGGGAAGAGAAGCCAGCGCTGAAGCATGCGGGCGCCCATTGGAGTGACCGTGCGGTCAAGGACGTCGCGCAGGCTCTTGCCCTCGGGGGTCATCGGAGAGACTAATTCAAGGTTGCGTACCGTAAACTTGTCGAGGCGCATGAAGCGGTCTTCCTCAATGCGGCGAAGAGCCGTTATGTGGCCGATCGACGTGTGTTGCGTCAAGTCCAGATAGTGAAGAATAGCCCCGGCGGCAATGATTGCAGCAGGCATTTCGTTGACTCCGAAACCTTTGAGCGATCCGGTCTCGAATTGCTTTAGCAGGCGCTGATTGGCCGAGTCGGCATTGAATACCCAGTCGTCAAGATCAAAGGTCAGGTAGCGTCCCGTCAGCTCCTGTTCGGCCTCGGCGCGGCGTCCGCGCTCAGTCAGGAGTTCTTTCGGCGCGAAGCTGCCAAGGAGTTTGTCCATATATTCCGGTTTGCCCTGGGCGCAGAGAAACTCTCCGGTCGAAATGTCAAGAAGGGCGAGACCCCATAGGTTACGGTCCATCAGATGGAGAGCCGCGAGGAAGTTGTTTTCGCGATGGTCAAGGCAGGTGTCGCTCATGCTGACGCCGGGAGTTACCAGCTCAGTAATTCCGCGCTTGACGAGTTTTTTTGTTGTCTTTGGGTCTTCAAGCTGCTCGCAGATGGCTACGCGCTTGCCCGCACGGACAAGCTTAGGCAGATACGTGTCGAGGGCGTGATGAGGAAATCCGGCGAGTTCGACGCTTGATGCCGCCCCGTTGGCGCGGCGGGTCAGAGTGATTCCGAGAATTTCCGATGCCGTTATGGCATCTTCGCTGAATGTCTCGTAGAAGTCACCGACACGAAACAGCAACACCGCATCAGGGTGTTTCTGCTTCATTTCCAGATATTGCTTCATCAGAGGCGTCTCGACAATCTTTTTCGCCATGGATAAGTGAGGTCTAAGTGTTTTGTTGTGTTTCCTGCAAATGTACGCAAAAAACGCGGTGTTTGCAAATTCAAAGAGGCCTGATTGTGCCGTCTGAGAGACACAGGAGCGCGCGCAGTGGAGTGGTTGAGTGCGGCTCATGGCCGTCAAGAGGCATCCATTCGGTGACGATTCCGTCGGCCCGAAGAGTGACGATTACCGGAGTTGGGTTGACTCTGCCGTCAGCCTCAATGATGCCTGGCAGGAGATGACGGCGTGATGTCATAAGGGTTTCTTTCGGCCAAGGATGCGAAGCCGGTAGCGACGCGAGTGATAGTCTTCTTCAACCATGCGCGTGCGCGTCATCGTGATTGAGTCAAGGAAGATTTTACGGCCAGAGTCAAGAGGTATGCGTACGTAGCCGAAAATTCGTTTGGGCGCTTTCTGCCTGTCAAGCTGAAGCAGCAGCGAATAGTGGTTGTTGTCGCGGTTTTCGCGTGTGAGGTTTTGCGCGTTTACGGTCTGTCCGCGGTCCATATACTCAGCACCAAGAGTAACGCTGACCGGTTCGCGGCGCAAGTTATGGATTGCGAACTCCCATTCAATGACGTCGCCTCGCTCCCAGGTTGAGTCCGTGTCGAACTCGAAGGCGAGGAAGTTTGTGTTTTCAAGCGCCAGCGACGGTGCCAGAGGCCAGACGCGAACCGAATCGCCTGCCGCCTCGGAAAGGGCGAGACGCTCCTCAAGGTCGATTGAGCGCAGCGAGTCGGACAGAATTGAGTCGGCTCGCTCGTAAATCTTAATCAGTGAGGGCAGGTGGGCGCCATACCATCTCAAGGAAGTGTCAAGGGTCGCTTCGTTGACGTTGTGTTTTGCAAGCACCGATTCGCGCAGGGCCAGGCGGATTGAGTCGTTGTCAAACTTGCGGAGCCGTTGCTCCGATGCATAGGCATCGGTAAGTTCGAGGTCGACAATCAGGCGGGCCATTTTTTCCTCGCCGAGGACGGGATCGGGCTTACGCGAACATGCCCCGGCGAACAGGGCCGCGACGAGAATCAGAGGCAGAAGGCGGCGCAGGTTCATTCTTTTTCGGATGTCTCCGGTTCGGGGTTCAACTTGCCTGAGTAGAAAAGAATCAGCACAATGACACCAACCGAAACAGCGGCGTCGGCCAGGTTGAAGATTGGACGGAAAAACTCGAATTCTGTTCCGCCTACGACCGGAATCCAGGCGGGCCAGACGAAACTGAACAGCGGGAAGTAGAGCATATCAACGACTTGGCCGTGGAGAATCGGCGCATAGCCTCCGGCCGAGGACAGCAGCGTGGCCACTTCGGGAGGGGCGGGATTGTTGAATATTAGGCCGTAGACGGTGCAGTCAATCAGATTGCCGATGGCACCTGCAAGAATCAGCGCGACGCAGACAATCAGTCCGGTGCATGGTTGCGGCCGCTTGAAAATTCGCGCCAGATACCAAAATCCGAAGATTGTGGCTGCATAGCGGAAAAGCGTCAGTACAAGTTTGCTTCCGAGGCTCCAGCCGAACGCCATGCCGGGATTTTGGACAAACAGCAGTCGGAACCAGGGGAAGATGACCAATTCCTCGCCCAGATAGAACGAGGTCTTGACCCATATTTTCAGCCATTGGTCAAGAACGATGACCAGGACGATGATTCCGGCGGCAAGCCATGTCTGATTTCGGCGGCTCATTGCTTGGCTTCGATGCAGAGGGTTGCGTGAGGGACTGCGCGCAGGCGTTCCTTTGGAATCAGTTTGCCGGTCTTGCGGCAGATTCCGTAGGTTTTGTTTTCAATGCGCATCAGCGCATTCTGCAGGTTGACGATGAACTTGCGCTGGCGTTCGCACAGGCGAGCCGTCTCTTCGCGGCCAAGAACATTGGCACCCTCTTCGAGGGTTTTGAATGTCGGCGAAGTATCGGTCGTGTCGTTGCTGTTGCCGACTATTGAGGCGCGCAGGGTATCGAACTCTGCTTGCGCCTTTGCGAGTTTTTCAAGAATCAACTCCTTAAATTCCTGGAGTTCTTCGTCGCTGTAACGTAATTTTTCCATCAGACTCTTTCAATCTTGATGTTAACTTTCAGGCCGTCAATGTCGAGTGTGTCGTCATTGGTTGGCAGAGATGCGTCGGTTGTGATTGCGTCGGCAAGCACCTGGCCGGCGATGTAGCCGGCATATTCGCCCAAAGCATCGGTCACTTCCTCAACGGGCTGGAGGCAGACCGTGATGTGATCGGTGATGTTGTAGTCACGGCTCTTGCGGATGTTCTGGATGCGGTTGACCAATTCGCGGGCCATGCCTTCGTGGCGCAGCTCAGGGGTGACGGTGATGTCGAGGGCGACCGTAACCGTGCCTTCATTGGCCACAAGCCATCCGGGAATATCTTCCGAGAAGATGTCGACGGTGTCTGCCGTAACGTGGGCCGTTGAGCCGTCTGCCAAAGTAAGGTCAATCGCGCCGGTGCGTTCGAGTTCGAGAATCTGGGGCTGCTCCATGGCTTGGACGGCGGTGGCAACCAGCTTCATCTGTTTGCCGAAGACCGGGCCGAGTTTCTTGAAGTCGGGCTTCACGCGCTTGACAAGCACTGTGTTGCTCGGGTCAAGTAGCTCCATCTCCTTGACGTTGATTTCACTGAGAACCAGGGGGATAATCGGTTCGACTATTGAACGCTGGGCTTCGTCGGTCAGTGGCATCATGATTTTGCTGAGCGGCTGACGCACCTTCAGATTGGCCTTTCTGCGAAGGGCCAGAACCATTGAACAGAGTTTCTGGGCAAGAGCCATGCGCTCTTCAAGCGGTTTGTCAATCAGGGTCTTGTCTGCTTCGGGCTGGAGCATCAGGTGGACCGACTCGGCCTCCGGATGGAGGTCAAGGTAGAGACGGTCAGCATAGAATGGCGCAATCGGGGCCATCAGCAGTGCGACGGTGTTGAGCGATTCGTAGAGCGTGCGATAAGCAGCTACCTTGTCGGTCGTCATTTCCTTGCCCCAGAATCGCGAACGATTCAGGCGCACATACCAGTTCGAGAGGTTGTCCTGGACGAAGTCGCTGATTGCGCGGGCCGCAACAGTCGGCTCGTAGTCGTTCAGTGCGTTCTGGACTGTCTCGACCAGGGTGTTGAGGACAGAAATGACCCAGCGGTCAATTTCCGGACGCTCGCAGACGGGTACTTCAGGAGCGGTCTGCGGGTCAAAGCCGTCAACGTTGGCATAACGGGCCAGGAAGTTATAGGTGTTGAACAGTGTGGCAAAGAATTTGCGCGAGGTTTCGATGACGCCCTCTTCGTCAAACTTGAGGTTATCCCAAGGTGCGGAGTTGCTGATCATGTACCAGCGCAACGGGTCAGAGCCATACTTTTCGATTGTTACGAACGGATCGACTGCATTGCCGAGTCGTTTTGACATTTTGTTGCCGAACTTGTCAAGCACAAGGCCGTTTGAAATCACGGCTTTGTATGCCACGGAGTTCTTGACCATTCCGGCAATGGCATGGAGCGTGAAGAACCAGCCGCGGGTCTGGTCGACGCCTTCGGCAATGAAGTCGGCGGGGAAGCACTTACCTGAGTCAACGAGTTCCTTGTTTTCAAATGGATAGTGCTGCTGAGCAAAGGGCATCGCGCCGGAGTCGAACCAGACGTCAATCAGGTCAAGTTCGCGCTTCATCGGTTTGCCCGATTCGGAAACAAGGACAATATCGTCAACATATGGACGGTGAAGGTCAATTCTTTCGTAGTTCTCCTTGGAGTAATCGCCCGGAATAAAGCCTTTGTCGGTCAGCGGATTTGATTTCATCACGCCGGCATTCACTGCTTTGTCAATTTCGGCCGAAAGCTGCTCGACGGAGCTAATGCAGATTTCTTCCTTGGCATCGTCTGTTCGCCAAATTGGCAGCGGGGTTCCCCAGTAGCGTGAGCGGCTGAGGTTCCAGTCCTGGAGGTTTTCAAGCCATTTTCCAAAGCGGCCCGAGCCGGTCGATGCCGGTTTCCATTTAATCTGCTCGTTGGCGTCCATAAGCTGTTCACGTACGGCCGTCGAGCGGATAAACCATGAGTCCAACGGATAGTACAGGACCGGTTTGTCCGTACGCCAGCAGTGGGGATAATTATGAACATGCTTTTCAATCTTGAAAGCGAGGCCGCGCTGCTTGAGCCACATGCAGAGGCTGACGTCGAGGGTCTCTGTCTCGTCAGTCGCGGCGGGGTCGTAAGCGTTTTTGACGAATCGGCCTTCAAACTCCTGGTAGGCCTCGACATTGACCATTTTTTCAACGAATTCGGGGTCAAGGTCTTCAAGCATGAAGAAACGGCCCTTCAGGTCAACCATCGGGCGAATGTTGCCGTCGCGGTCAATCAGGTGGAGCGGCGGAACTCCTGCTGCACGGCTGACGCGCAAGTCGTCAGCACCGAATGTGCCTGCAATGTGTACGATGCCGGTACCGTCATCAGTGGTCACATAGTCGCCCGGAATCACACGGAAAGCGCCGTTGCCCGGATTGACACAGGGGAACAATTGCCGGTAGTGCATGCCGACGAGTTCTTCTCCCTTGATGCGGGCAACTACCTGCCAGGGAACGACCTTGTCGCCCTTCTGATATTCGTCAAGGTTGCCGTTTTCGCCCTTGGGGTTCAGCACGGAGCTGAGCAGGGCTTCGGCAACGACGCAGGTAATCGGTTCGCCGCTGTAAGGGTTGAACGTTCTGACGACACAATAGTCAATCTGCGGGCCAACGCAGAGGGCCGTGTTGCTCGGAAGAGTCCACGGTGTGGTGGTCCATGCAAGCAGACACGGGTTGCCCCAGCCGGTCATAGGCTCAATGGGGTCTGTGACTTCGAACTGGGCGATGCACGTCGTGTCCTTCACGTCGCGGTAACAGCCCGGCTGATTCAGCTCATGGGACGACAGTCCTGTTCCTGCTGCCGGAGAGTAAGGCTGAATCGTATAGCCTTTATAGAGGAGGCCCTTCTTGTAGACTTCGCTAAGAAGCCACCAGACGGATTCGATGTAGCGGTTATCGTAAGTGATATAAGGTTCTTTCATGTCGACCCAGTAGCCCATCAGCGATGTCAGCTGCTCCCACTCGTCGGTGAACTTCATCACTTCGCGACGGCAGGCGTCGTTGTATTCGTCGACGGAAATTTTCTTCCCAATGTCTTCTTTGGTGATGCCCAAGGTCTTTTCAACGCCGAGTTCGACTGGCAGGCCGTGAGTGTCCCAGCCGGCCTTGCGCTTGACTTGAAAGCCGCGCATTGTCTTGTAGCGGCAGATAATATCCTTGATTGTGCGAGCAAGCACATGGTGGATGCCCGGATGGCCGTTGGCCGACGGCGGTCCTTCGAAGAACACGAAACTCGGCGCGCCTTCGCGCTCACTGACCGAGCGTTCGAAGAGGCCCTGGTTCTTCCATCGTTCAAGAATAGATTTATTGACCCCTACCGGGTCATTTGCCTTATATTCATTAAATTTCATATCGCAAACAAAATTTGCTGCAAATTTACGAAAAATCTTACAAATAACAAATTGTCATTCTCAACGGAGTGAGGTTGGTCTGCCACGATAGGCGTCAATGGTGCGGGCAAGGCCGGTGCGCAGGTCTGTGGTGGCCGTGAAGCCGAAGTCGGCGGTTGCGGCATCGGTCGTGCAACGCCAGTTGCGCTGCTTCATGATTCGGAATTTATCGCGGTTCAGAGTTGAGGGCTTACCGGTCAGTACGCCGATTTTTTCAGCGACATAACTGACGCACTTGACAACCCACAGGGGTAAACGGACGGGAATGACGGCTTTGCGTCCGAGCAGTTTGGCCGTAATTCGGCGGAAGTCTGCCTGGGAGTAGGCGCGCGGTTCCGAGATGTTATATTTCCTATGCAGCGGGGCGCGCTCGAGGGCCATAAACATTGCTTCGACAAGGTCCTCGACGTAGATGAAAGTCAACATTTGTTTCCGGAAGCCGACGCCGAAGTCGAAGTGGCGGTCAATACACTGAATCATCATCAGGTAGTCTCGGTCATGTGGACCGTAGACTCCTGTCGGGCGGAAAATAATCCAGGGCAGTCCTGACATGGTTTCGAGCCATTGCTCGGCCTTGATTTTAGACAGCCCGTATTTCGTGTTGGGGTTAGGGGCTGTCTGCTCGCTCAGCGGCGTGTAGCTTTTTTCATCGCCGGGACCAAGGGCAGAGAGTGAACTCATGTAGAGAAATTTCTGCGGAATTTTGCCGCAGTCGCGCAGGGCTGTTGCAAAATTCCGCAGACACTCGAAGTTAATGCGGTTGAAGTCAAGGAAGTTGGCGCATTTTGTCGCTCCCAGGTTGTAGATGATGTAATCCCAGGTCTCGTCGGTTGATTCCAGTCCCTGACGTATCGTCTCGACTGAGGAATAGTCGAATTCGAGGAACTTCAGACGTTCGTCGTCAAGGTAGCGGCGCGAGGTCGACGGACGGATGCCCGCCGTCGCCTCGTAGCCCAATTCAAGAGCGCGCTTGCAGATGAAACCACCGATAAACCCGCCTGCGCCGACAATCAACAGCCGTTTCATAGACGGACTTTCTCAATTTTGTCGCCCTGCTTGCGAATCACTATTGAGCCTCGCGCAGGGCTGGAGATGTGGTGTCCCTGAAGGTCAATCCATTCTGTCTCGCTTTCGCCACTGACAATCTCGACGGCGTTGCTTTCGCCATATTCGCCATCGGTCAGGGTGAACTGAACCGTTGCAGAGTCAACCATTGGCATGTTCGAGCCTGCCTGGCTGTTGATGTAGTAGGCTCTGGCCGTATAAATCGTGTTGGGCGAGCCGGAACTGAACGTGCTGCTGATTGTGACGGTTTTCTGCTCGCCGGCGCTGATGAGAGTCGGTTCGCTCATGAAGTAGTCCAGATAGTTTCCGGTTCCTGACCGGCGGAAAATCACCACGTAGAGTGGATTTGAATAGTATCCTTCAGTACAGGTCGCAGTGAGTTCGAAGGTGAGGTTGTTCAGAGCGGTGTTGATAACCTTGAGGTTGTCACACTTCATGATTCCCGCTCCCGGATGCGCGTTTACGCTGAAGCGTACGGACGGCCCTGCCATGCTTCCGTTTTCGGTCATAAGGGCAAAATCGTAGCTCCCTGTTGTTATGTTCTTGTCCAGGCCGCACATGATGTTGAGTTCCTGACTTTCGCCGGCATTGAGTTCAATTGCGATGGGTTCGAACACCTTCACCGCTGTTGCCGTATTGATGTTGAAGATGGCTGGAGTGACATAGCCGTTGTATGGCTGCTCTGTCTGGTTGCTTATTGTGGCACTGACGGAGAACGGTGTGTTGACGTATGCCTCGCTGGTCAGTCTGACGTCCGATGCCTTGATTGACGAGCGCACCGGCTCGGAGAACACTACGCTTGTGCTGGTCACCTTGGCAATAAGGTAGCCGTAACCGCCTATGCGGCTGCGCATTTCATAGGTGATTTTGTTCGTGCGGTCATAGATTGTCGGGTGGACCGTATAGGTGCCTTCCGGAATCGAAGTGGGCATCGCTACGTTGTACTGCAGGAAACCGTTGCTCGGGGGCAGTTCGTTGTTGATTGGCGAGCTTGAGCGATATTCAAGTTCCTCACCCGTGTTTTCGTTGATGAATCTGACGCCGGGAGTCACCTTGCTGACTGTCAGCGGCGACATATTGTAGAAGCCGCCGCTGAATGTGGCCGAGCGTCCTTTGGTAACATTCTGGGTGCTGGTTCCAAAGGTGTTGTAGCACTGGAACACAAGGGGAGACTCGCTCAGCGGAGTCGTTGCTCCGCGCTTGAGTCCGACAATGATGCCTTGGGCGAAATTGTAGCCGCTTGTCGAGCCGCCGATGCCTTGTGCCGAGGGGTCGAGCGCTGTCAGGCGGTAGTAGCCGTCGCTCATGCCTCCCCAGCCCCAGTTGAGGTGGAAGAAACCGTCGCCGGCATAGCCGTCAATCACGAACGCATGGCCTGCGGAGTAGTCGCCGGTGACGCCGTCGCAGTAGACTGGCGTGCCGACTGACAGTTCATGGTGAATCAGGCCCTCCCAATCGGCCTGCGTATACCATTCGTGCTGTTCATAACTCAGAGTGCAGTCGTAGTCAAAGTGCTTGATCAGGCCTGTCGCCATGGTGATGCCGTGGGTGCCTGATGCCGAGGGCGAGAAGTTCATGTGGCCGGCATAGGCGACTGCCTGCATCAGGCTTGCTGTTGCCTTTGACGAGACGGTTGTGCCGGAACCGGTATAATGGTCGCGCATTGACGCCCAGTTGAGGGTGACGTCATCAAAGTTCAGAGTCAGGTTCTGCTTGCCGTTATCCCAGTAATATGTTTCCGTTCCGCCATTGCACTGTTTGGGCCATTCGAGAACTTTGAGAACCTGGGCCATAGCTGTTGCCACACATCCGGTCATTGACGCCTTGCCGTCCATCTTCGGACAATAGAGATTGTATGGCGCATCCTGGTTCCAGGTTGTCTTGCAGAGTGGCAGGATTGCGGGCATGTTGGCGCGCCCCCCGGTTGCTGCCGTTGCAATTCCGGCGCGTGCTGCTTTGATTTCATAGGCAAATGTGTTGAGCATCGCATTCATGGCCGGCGGGATGTTTGTAGGGTCAAATCCGGCGTTATCGCTGTAGCCGAGCAGGGCGGGGGTCTCGCTCTCGGCTGAGACGATAATCAGCGAACCGTCGGTCGGGGTCATGACATATAGCTCAGGCGCGTCGGCCGTCTCGCCGATTGTGAGTGCGGGCTTAAGTTTGGCCCCTTTCTGCATTGATGCAGATTGTTTAACTCCGGCCGGAGCTGCGCCGAGGGCGCGTTCAAGGGCTTGGGCCGGAGTGAGGACTTCAGCCGACGCTGTTGCAGCGGCGGCTACCATCATTATGCTAAGAAGTTGTTTCATGGGTTTATTGTGTATTCGATGTGATATTTTCAAATAAGGATATTGAATCTTTATATTTTTTTCGTCATGGAGTCACGGATGGTGTCAACGACGTTGATGATGTAGTCGCCGACCTTCTCCAGGTCGCTGATGGCATCCATAAAGAATATGCCGGCCTGATAGTCATAGAGACCGTTGTTGATATTCTCGACATTCTTGTTGCGCAACTGGTTGCGGAAATTATTGATTTCGCGCTCTTTGTTGTATGCGTTCAGGAGTTGTTCCTCCTTGACGTTCTCGATGTTGCCGAGCATGCTGATCATGCCGTTCATCGCTTCGGCAACCAGAACGAACATTGAGTCGATATTCTCCTTGATGATGTCGTTGAAGTGGACGCTGACTTCCTGCTTGCGCGACAGTACTCGCCCGAAATTGTTGCAGCTGTCGCCGATGCTCTCGATTTCTGAGTTGATGTTGAACAAGGCTGCAATTCGGCGTTTGCCGTCATTGCTGAGGCGCCCCTGGCTTGTACGGTTGAGGAAGTCGGCGATTTCGCGCTCCATGCGGTCCGATATGTCCTCATATTTCTCAAGGCGTGAGTACAGTTGGTTGAATTCCTTTGTTTTGGCGTTCAAGTGGAGCAGTTCTTGAGCCATGCCAATCATGCGGTCCACGCGCTGGGCAAACACTCCGACTTCTTTCTCAACCTGAGCAATGTTGAGTTCCGACGCACTGACAAGCGAACCGCCGATATACTTGAGGCTGAACTCTTCCTCGGTGGTTTTCATTGGCAGAATCTTTTCTACTGCTTTAACGTAAAGATTCGTACACCAGATCATCAGTGAGAGGTTGACGATGTTATACGTAGTGTGGAACATCGACATGCCGAACGAGACGCTGATCTGCATCGCTGCAATCTGGCGGAGCGCCGGATGGCTGACCGGCAGAGAACCGTCGAAAAGGTGATTGTAAATCTCTGGTTCAGTCTGCTGAAGGAGGGCAACGTAGTTGTAGAGGCTGTTCGGATCGCCCTGGCCGATTATCTGTGTCAGCCATTCGTTCATGTGGACGAACGGTATGAAGATCGGCAGAAGCCAGAGAAGGCCTAAGAGGTTGAACAGCAGATGGCCCAGCGCGGTGCGTTTGGCCGCTGTGTTGCCACTCATCGATGCAAGCACCGGAGTGATACACGTGCCGAGGTTCGCGCCAAGTACGATTGCGCAGGCAAGCTCAAACGTAATCCATCCCTTCGAACACATAATAAGTGTGATTGCAAATGTGGCGGCCGAACTCTGAATCACCATTGTCAGCAGGCAGCCGACCACCATGAAAATCAGAATAGAGCTGAAGCCGTTGCCCGTATACTGTTGCAGGAAGGCAAACATTTCCGGATTGGCCTGGAGGTCCGGAACATACTTGCTGATCATGTCCAGTCCCATGAACAGGAAGGCGAAACCAATCAGGAACTCGCCGATGCTCTTCTTGCGGCTTGACGACATCATTGTCAACGGCACTGCAATGCCGAGCAGTGGTAGCATGAACGCCGACATGTTGACTTTGAAACCAAACAGGGCGATAATCCATGCGGTGAACGTCGTGCCGACGTTTGCACCGAAAATAACGGACATTGCTTGCGAAAGTGTCATCAGTCCGGCGTTTACGAAGCTGACAACCATTACGGTTGAGGCCGACGACGACTGAATCAGTGCTGTGATGAACATGCCGGTCATTGTTCCGGTTAGACGGTTGCGGGTCATTGCCGACAGAATGTTGCGGAGACGTTCGCCTGCGGCTTTCTGCAGACCTTCACTCATCACTTTCATTCCATAGAGGAATAGGCATACTGCGCCTATCAGACACAGTAGGTCAAGAATACTATAACTCACTTGGGTTATTTCGTTTTATGGTTTTCTATGCCCACAAATTTATAACTATTCCGCCGATTTCACAAAAAAAACTCTAAATTTGCGCCTATGAATCTGAATTTTGCTACTCCGCCCTTGCTTCATCCGGGCGATTTGGTTGCTATCCTGTCACCGGCTTCTGCGGTTGACCCTCAGTTGGTTAGTGGGGCTTCCGAGGCCCTTTGCAATGCCGGATTTCGCGTTGAAACCCTTCCTGGCGCGTGTGGACGTTCCGGAACCTATTCCGGCTCCGTTGAGTCTCGTCTGGCCGATATGCGTGCCGTTTTGGCCAATTCTGATGTAAAGGCTATTCTTTGCTCGCGCGGGGGGTACGGCTGTGTACATCTTCTTGGTTCTGTCGCTCCGCGCCCCGTCTGGCTAATTGGTTTTTCCGATGTTTCGGCGCTTCATGCCCTGTGGCTCTCCTCCGGCGTTCGCTCCGTTCATGGATCTATGGCCAAGGAGCTTTCCCTCCGCCTTTGTTCCGGCGATGAGGCAAACCGTCGTCTGATTCAGATTCTGACCTCCGGCGTGATGCCGTCAATTGAGTGGGGGGCCGACATGCTCAATCGGCCGGGATTGGCCTCCGGTGTCCTTCTTGGTGGAAATCTTGCGGTTCTCGATGGTCTGGCTGGTACTCCTTATAATATAATAGGAGTCCGGGATTCGATTTTGGTTATTGAAGATATTGCTGAACCTGTCTATAAAGTTGAGCGCATAATGCATCGCCTTCGCCTGAGCGGCGCGTTTGACCGTATTGCCGGACTCGTCGTTGGTCAGTTCACGGATTATCGACCTGACGCCAATGGCGAGACCATGGAGGAAATGATTGCGCGTATGGTTGCGCCTTATTCTTTCCCCGTAGCGTTCAACGCCCCGATTGGACACATCAACGGCAACCTTCCGTTTGTGGAAGGTTGCCGTGCGGTCTTGAAAGTTTCGGCGTCCGGAGTCGTGCTTAGCGACGACAGCTCCGGCCGGCCATAAAAGCGCCGACGGTCAGTAGGCTCAGGCCTGCAATTATGAACCTGTGAACTTTTTCGCGCTTCTGACTGCGTTTAATGTCATTTTCTACCTTCGTGAGCAGTTCGATTTCGTGCTGCTCACGTGTTTTTACAATAGCCATAGTCAATTTTTGTATAATGTTATACTCCTAAAACGTCTTTTTTTTGAAAAAAGTTCAGATTTTGCAGACTCTTGCCTTCCTGCAAAATGAGGGTATTTCGACTTCTGTCGCGCTTTCTTAATGTTAAAGAATGTTAAACATAAAACTTTTTTGAGAGTTAT
>CAMWNI010000020.1 GCA_947175545.1 uncultured Porphyromonadaceae bacterium | reverse complement strand
GCGAAATGTATAACTGGTTTATCTCCAACCCCGACGGACACCCGTGTCGACCTCGAATTTGATACGTTGTTCCCTGATCCCAATACCTCCGACGATGGCAGAGAAGACTTTTGGTGCCAATGAGAGAGGCTGCGCCGTAAACCATAATTACGACACAGCCTCCTCTATGTGAGTGTATTTATCAGCTTCGAATTAGTCTTCGATAGCAGCCTGCGCCGCGCTTACGCGGGCAATGGGTACGCGGAAGGGCGAGCAGCTGACGTAGTTCATGCCGAGTTTTGCGCAGAACTTGACAGAGCTGGGTTCGCCGCCGTGTTCGCCGCAGATGCCCACTTTGAGTTCGGGCTTAGTGGCACGGCCTTTCTTGACGCCCATCTCAACGAGCTGACCAACGCCTTCCTGGTCAAGAACTTCGAACGGATCGGTCTTGATGATGCCATTTTCCTTGTAGAACTTCAGGAACTTCGGAGCGTCATCGCGGCTGAAGCCGAAGGTCATCTGGGTGAGGTCATTGGTGCCGAAGCTGAAGAAGTCGGCAACGGTTGCGATTTCGTTGGCGGTCAAAGCTGCACGCGGAACCTCGATCATGGTGCCTACGAGATAGGGAAGCGAGCGACCCTGTTCAGCAAATACCTTGTCGGCGGTTTCGTGGATTACGGAAGCCTGGTTCTGAATCTCTTTCAGCGAGCCGACGAGCGGAATCATGATTTCGGGATGAACGTCAATGCCACGGGCCTTGACAGCGAGTGCTGCTTCGATGATGGCGCGGGTCTGCATTTCGGTGATTTCCGGATAGGTGATGCCGAGACGGCAGCCGCGGTGGCCGAGCATCGGGTTGAATTCTTCGAGTGAGTCAACCTTAGCCTTTACTTCCTCAAGGGTCAGGCCCATCTTTTCGGCCAGTTCCTTCTGGGTTGCGGTCTGGTGAGGTACGAACTCGTGCAACGGCGGGTCGAGCAGGCGGATGGTGACGCCATAGCCGTCCATGGCTTCGAAGATTCCTTCAAAGTCGCTGCGCTGCATCGGGAGCAGTTTTGCCAGGGCAGCCTTGCGGCCTTCCAGGTCGGACGACAGAATCATTTCGCGTACGGCGTCAATGCGGTCGCCTTCGAAGAACATGTGTTCGGTGCGGCAGAGACCGATGCCCTGTGCGCCGAAGTGGCGTGCCTGTTTGGCGTCGCGGGGCGAGTCAGCGTTGGTGCGGACAAGAGTCTTGGTGTACTTGGCCGAGAGGTTCATGATTGCGCCGAAGTCGCCGTCGAGTTCGGGTTCGGTGGTGGGAACCTGGCTGTCGTAAACGTCGCCGGTCGAGCCGTTCAGTGAAATCCAGTCACCTTCCTTATAGGTTTTTCCACCCATGGTGACGGTCTTTGCCTCATAGTCAACAACGATTTCGCCTGCGCCGGATACGCAGCACTTACCCATGCCGCGGGCAACTACGGCTGCGTGTGAGGTCATGCCGCCGCGCATGGTCAGGATGCCCTGGGCAACGGCCATGCCGCGAAGGTCTTCGGGCGAGGTCTCGATGCGGACAAGAACAACTTTCTTTTTCTTTTCGGCCCAGGCTTCAGCATCGTCTGCGAAGAAAACAACCTGGCCGGTTGCTGCGCCGGGAGATGCGGGCAGACCCTTTGCAACGACTTTGGCGCGCTTGAGGGCAGCCTTGTCGAACACGGGGTGGAGCAGCTCGTCGAGCTTCTGGGGTTCCATGCGCATCAGGCAGGTCTTTTCGTCAATTTCGCCTGCGCGGAGAAGGTCCATGGCGATTTTCACCATAGCGGCGCCGGTGCGCTTGCCGTTACGGGTCTGGAGCATCCAGAGTTTGCCGTCCTGAATGGTAAATTCCATGTCCTGCATGTCCTTGAAGTAGTCTTCAAGGCGGTGTGCGATGCTGATGAGTTCGGCTGCACATTCGGGCATTGATTCTTCAAGCGAGGGATATTTGCTTGCGCGTTCTTCCTCGCCGATGCCCTGGAGTGCGGCCCAGCGCTTTGAGCCTTCGATGGTGATCTGCTGGGGAGTGCGGATGCCGGCAACGACGTCTTCGCCCTGTGCGTTGATGAGGTATTCACCGTTGAAGATATTTTCGCCGGTTGCTGCGTCGCGGCTGAAGGCAACGCCGGTTGCCGAGTTGTTGCCCATGTTGCCGTAAACCATGGCCTGGACATTGACGGCCGTACCCCATTCTTCGGGAATCTGGTTCATGCGGCGGTAGAGGATTGCGCGCTCGTTCATCCATGAATCGAACACGGCGCAGATGCCGCCCCAGAGCTGCTCCCATGCGCTGTCAGGGAAGTCCTTGCCGGTAAATTCCTTGACTGCGGCCTTGAATTCCTTGACGAGCTGCTGGAGGTCTTCAACGCTCAGGTCTGTGTCAAGCTTGACGCCTTTGGCTTCCTTGACTTTGTCCATGATGGCTTCGAACGGGTCGATGTCGGTCTTCTTTTTGGGCTTCATGCCAAGAACAACGTCGCCATACATCTGAACGAAACGACGGTAAGAGTCCCATGCGAAACGGGGGTTGCCGCTCTTTTCTGCGAGTGAGGCAACGGTTGCGTCATTCATGCCGAGGTTCAGCACGGTGTCCATCATGCCGGGCATTGATGCGCGGGCGCCGGAACGTACGGAAACAAGCAGGGGGTTGGACGGATCGTCGAACTTCTTGCCGGTCAGGGTCTCAACGTGAGCGATTGCGGCTTCTACTTCTTTCTTGATGCGCTTGACAACTTCGTCCTTGCCATACTGGGTATACTCAGTGCAGACTTCAGTCGTGATGGTGAAGCCGGGAGGCACGGGCATGCCCAGAAGGTTCATTTCTGCCAAGTTTGCGCCTTTACCTCCGAGCAGGTTGCGGTCGGAAGCTTTGCCTTCGGCTTTACCGTCGCCGAATGTATAGACTCTTTTCATAAATCTTGGTTAATTGTTTAATTAAAAATTGATAGGTAGCGCAAATTTACGAATTATTTCCGAAACTTGCGCTACCTGCTTTGTGTTTTTGTTGATTTTCGTTAATGGACCACGGTTTTCTTGCCGTCGATGATGTAAAGTCCATGGTCGGCCTTATCATGTTTCCGCCCCTGAAGGTCATAGATTCCGGGGGCTTTGTTTGACGAAGATATTTCGTTGAGTCCGCTTTCGGCCGAACGGTATGTGATGGTGACGGTCTTGTTCGTCTCGACTGTCTGCCCGTTTTCGTGGCCGTTGACGCTGACGGCCTCATACTTCTTGACTTCAGGAATCTCGGGTGTGTAGGCCGTTCCGGCTTTGATGAAGAGAGAGGTATCGGTGCCGAGTTTGTTGCCCTCGGTGTCGACTTTCGTGATTGTGACCTTGAAGTAAGGCTCGGCCACGAATTCATAGAACGAATGGGGGTGGCCCGGCGCGCTCCAGCCGACCATGTTGAGGTTCTCCTGACCATCCCAGGCAAGATTGTTGGCGGCGTTCTGAATTGTCCAGGCTTTGCCGTTCGGAACCAGCTGATACTCGCGCTGGGTCTTTGAGAGCGAACCCTGGGCGTTGTTAGTAACGGCCTGGACATAGAGGTCCCAGCCGAGGTTCTTGATTGCAACGCCGTTGCCCTTCGGTTCAAGCATCCATGTGAAGTAAGGGTCACGGTCATAGCAGGTCCAGGTTCCGGCAACCTTTTTCGAGGCGTTGCCATAACGATAGGCATTGCGTGCCGAGTGGTCGTCGTGGATAAGATATGCAACACCTTCAACCGGGGTGCTGACGGCAGCAGCCGGCTCTTTGACTCCGACGTAAGCCTCGGTTGTGTAGATAATGTCGACGATAACGTCCTCAGTGGCGGTAAAGCTGCCGGCCGCAGGCGTGGTTTCTTTTAAGGTCACATACTTTGATACTTCCGGAGCCGTAACGTTCACGGTCTCGCCCGGTTTGACGGTCTGTTCTGTCGGAAGGGCCAGCAGGGCGCCGTTTTCGAGCCGTGCGCGCGTCGTGATGGTGACGCCCGTGCGTTCATAAACGCAACTGACTGTTCCGTCCGCGCCCTTTGTGGCGCTCTTGAGGGTGAAATTCTTGATTTCCGGAGCAGATTCCGCCGGATCGGCGTCATTGCTTAGTCCGCGCACGCCGCTGAAAATCTCCTTACCATCGGTGTCGGTGCAGACGTAGACCGTGGGTGTGACGGCAATGAGTTTCCAGCGAATCGGCTGCATGTCCGAGGCGTCATGGTCGGCATTTTTGTTGTTGCCCGAGGTGACGGTCGAGGGGTTGACGGTCGAGGTCGCTTCGATTGGCCAGCAGGTAAAACCGTTGACAATCAGTTTGACGCTCCCGTCGCCCATCGAGGCGATGGCGACGGCGTCTGAGGCTTGGTCGCCGACGCGCACGGCGCGCGCAGCAGGGTCGTTATAGGCGTCGGCGCCTGAGATTTTGCGGCCCGTCGCCCGGTTGGTTAGTGTGAGGCTGACGGAGTTGTCGCTGTTGGCCTTGCTATTACTGACGGTCCAGAGGTTGTTGTCCCAGGCCGACGCGGTGTTGCCCAGCAGGGTTGAGAGTGTATTGTCATCGCTGAGGGTCAGCCCCGTGTCTTCATTTTCGATGATGTAAACTCCGTCGGCAGGAGCGTCCATTGCCGGATAGGGGCCGGCGGGCTTTGTCCAGTCGGGCGCTTCGTAGTCGAGCATCTTATGGTGAGAGTACTTATAGTCACCAAGGTCAAGCAGCTCGCGGTCGAGGCTCATGCGCTTCTGGAAGCTGGTCCAGTCTTTGCGGTTTTGCGGAGTCCAGCCAACTTCGGCAATAGCGAGCAGACGGGGCAATGCGAGCCATTCAAGATACTCGCGGTCGCTGACACGCTCGGTCCAGAATGTACCCTGCACGCCGACGCAAAGGTCCTTGTGTGCGCTGAGGGCGCCGGTTGTGAACGGCGTGGTGTTGTAGACCTTGTCAACCGTGTCCCAGGTGTTGCCGTTAGCGGGCGGATCGTTCGGGTCCTGCTTGCGGTTGATGTAGAATGAGCCTTTGTCGGCCGCCGTTGAACTGTAAGGGGTGTAAATGACCGGCAGGCCGTTGTTTGTGCCGACGTTGACGGCATTGTCCGGACCTGTCCAGCAATAAATCGTGGCTCCGGTCTGCTTGATTACGTCCATGTCCGTGCCTCCGGCCGTGATTGTCTCGTTCCAGCAGGCAATTTTTCGACCCTTGGTCGCTGCATAGTCCGCAACCTGTTTGGTGAACCAACTCTGCAGTTTGCGGAAGTTATGGTCTTTGTTCGAGCCGGTGAAGCCGAGTTCTTCGACTTTTGCAATGCATTCGGCGTTGTTCTGCCAGGCATTTGTCGGACATTCGTCGCCGCCAATGTGGATAAGTTCGTAGGGGAAGATTTCAACCAGATGGTCAATGACGTCCTTATAGAATTGTTCAGCCAGCGGAGACGCAACGTTCAGCACGTCGGAATAGACGCCGCCCGTCTTAGCAACCGAATGGGCGCCGTCAGGCCAGCATGACAGTTCCGGATAGGCTGTGTTGACTGCCGAGAAATGGCCGGGCATTTCAACTTCAGGAATAATATCGATATGGAGCTTGGCTGCGTAGTCGACAACCTCCTTCATCTGGTCGACGGTGTAGTAGAAGGGGCCATAGCTGCGGTTGATCCAGTATTCGGTCTTGGCCTTATAGTCCGTGAACGTGCAGTTCGGAGCCGTGGCGCCGATGGTTGTCAGTCGCGGCCAGGAGGGCATTTCAATGCGCCAGCCCTGGTCTTCGGTCAGGTGCCAGTGGAACTTGTTCATTTTGTAGTAAGCCATGACGTCAAGCATGCGTTTGACTTCGTCTACCGTGAAGAAGTGGCGACAAACGTCAAGCATAAAACCGCGGTACTCCATTCGCGGTTCATCGTCAATCTTTACCAGCGGCAAGGCGTAGACACCATCCTTCCGCACTCCGGCCATAACGTTGGCCGGAAGAAGTTTTTTGACGGTCTGGAACGCATAGAAGAGGCCTGCGGGAGTCGCCGCCTCGATTTTTACGCCTTCGGCCGTGACCTCAAGCGTGTAGCCCTCTGCCGCGAGAGCCGCGTTGTGGCTGACGGAGAAGTTGGTTGCAACGCTGGCGTCTGCAACCGAGAGGTTCAGACCGGTTGCATTGTTGACGGCCTCCAGCGCGGAGGCGAGTTCCGCTTGCATTGACTCGTCGAGTCCGGCAGCGGTCACGCCGGTGACCGACCCGAGATTGAACTCACCTGACGACTGCTGGATGGATTTCGGAGTCGGTGTCAGGTTCAGGAAGGCCTGTTCGGCCATAGCGCAGGGGGTCGCTACCAGCGCCCCCAGCAGAAGGGATACTATTGACTTTTTCATTTGTATACTGTTTTCTTTCCGTTGATAATGTATGTTCCGGGACGTGAAACTTTGCTCAGGCGCTTGCCGCTGAGGTCAAAGATGCCCTTGACTCCGGGAGTCTGGTCTGCAGAGATTTCGTTGATGCCGCTGTCGCCCTTTTCAATGGCGTAGGTGACGGTAATCAGTTTGTTGCCTTGAATGTTGTCAAGACCTTCGTTGCCGGTCACTTCGGTCAGGGCTTTGCTCGGGCGTGAGGCGGCTGCGAAGACGTAACTTCCGCCGGGGGCGACGAACTGGCTCTTTGATGCAAGCAGCGTGCCGTCCTGGTCGCGCTCCTCGACTGTGACCTTGAATACCGGAGTTGCAGCGAGTTCATAGAATTCAATCGGGTGGCCCGGATTGTTCCATCCGACCATGCTAAGGTTCTCGTTGCCGTCCCAGCAGAGGTTGTTCTTGCTGTTCTTGATTGTCCAGGTGCGGTCCGCGGCGTTCAGCGGCGTGATTGTAAATCCGTAGGGCGTGGACGCCATGGTTGCGGTGATGCTCGTCTTGACTTCCTGAACGTAAAGTCCGGTGCCGACGTTCTTGATTGCGAAGTTCTTGCCGTCAGCCTCAAGAGTCCAGACGTAGTTGGCGCCTTTGTTCTTGGGGTCCTTGGCTCCGTAGACCTTGCCGCCGTCGTCGTTGCGGAACGCATTGCGGACGGAGTGAGCGTCGCGTATGAGGTAATATTTGCCGACTTCAATTTTATCGACAATGCCGGCCGCGCAGGCAACGCCGGGATATGCTTCGGTTTCGTAAACAACGGTGAACTCCTGGTTGGCCGTTGGCACGAAAGCGCTCTGTTCGGTCTGGAATTTTCCGTTTTTCAGTCCCGTTACTTCAGGAACGGCAGGGGTGTATTCCGCTTCGGCGGGAGCATAGTCTGTCACTTCGCCCCAGAGTTGTCCATTGGCGTCGACGCAGAAGTAGGTCATTGCGTAGTGTTTGCGCTTCAGGGCCATGTTGAAGGTGTTTTCGCCGTCCGGTTCAACGGATTCGACCTCATAGTCGGTGAAGGGCGACGCCAGTTCCAGGGGATTTTCGCCGGTGCATGCCTGGCGCGTAAGAGTCTGGACGTCGTCGCGGTCGCTGAAGGAGACGTGATAGGTCAGTTCGGGATTGGTGTCGATTATCCACTGGCCCCCCTGTTGGCGCGTTGCACCTGAGATGGTCGAGACAGCGCCGGGAAGCATTTCCGAGCCATGAGAAATCGGGAATAGGGTCTTGTCGCCAATCGTGAGGATAAACTCGTTGGAGTTCTCGTCGGCTTTAACAAGGGTGATTACGGATGCGGAGGCTGCTTCCTGAGCCGCTGACAGCGGATAGCCCAGATTGCCGCGGAAGGCCGCAAAGCCTGATGCGGCCTGAGTGGCAGAGGTGACGGCTTCATCCGCCGGAGTGCCGAAGTAGGTGCCGGTTGCGGGATTATAAAGTTTGAAAGTCTGGACGTTGGTGGTCTCGTCGAAGGTGCTTTCGGCAATTTGCCAGATTCGGTTGGCCCATGCGGCATTGTCGGCCGAGGTCATCATGATTGAGCCTTCGGGAGATACGCAGATGAACAGGTCGTTGGCTGCGTCAAGCGAGTTATGGAGCGAGAAGCCGCTGCCTTCGGCAAGAGGAGTGAAGGCCGGATAGACCACTGTGGGAGTGACATAGTCTTCCATGTTGAAGAACCAGATGCCGCCGTTGCCGTCATCGGGGGCCGACCAGTTGTTGACCGGCAGTTTGTCGCTTTCAACGCCGCAGTTGAGATAAGCCGTGGCGCCCTGTTCGGAACGGATCGAGTAGGTGTACTGGCCCTGATGCTGGCTGAAGTGGTCGCCTAAGATGAAACCATAGTGTTTCGTATTGTCCGAGTATTTCCAGCGGGCATTGATTGACGATCCTTCCATTGCGGGATTGACCGAGCCTTGTTCGTTGGCGCGACAAATCATGGCATACTTGCCTGAGCCGGAAGGGTCGGCCTCAAAGCGCCAGAACTGAGCGTCATAGTTGCTCGCTCCTTCTGCAGCCTGGGGCGATGTCCAGAGCTGGCCGGCTTTGGCGCCGAGGCTTGAAATAAGAGTCGAGCCGTCGGCCACGAGTTCGATGCAGCGGTCAGGACGGCCGTTGTTGGTTGCGCGGGTAATCAGTCGGTAATACTTGCCGGGTTCGGGCATAACTTTCTCAACCGGGGTCGAGACATAGTGTCGGCCGTATGTGTAGCCGCCGAAGTCAAGATACTCCGTGTCGGCGTTGAAGCGGCCAAGGAAGTCTTCCCAGTTCTTCTTGTTTTGCGGAGTCCAACCGGTTTCGGCAACCGCAATCATGCGTGGCAGGGCGTTATATTCAAGATGCTGGGGTTCGCAGACATATTCGGTCCAGAGGTTACAGTTGACTCCGTAGTAGAGGTCGCGCTTCGATGCCGAGTTGTCGTAGTCCGGCGTAGCCCGGTAGACGGTTTCGAGAGTGATTGTCCCGCCCATCGAGAGGGGTTCGCTTGCGCCGGACCATTGCGGATAGTCAATATAGTAGTGCGAGGTTGAACACCAGACGGAGCGCAGGCCGAGGTCGGCCGCCTGTTTCGACGGATTATTCGCGCCGCCGGCGCCGAGCCATGCGTAAATCAGTATGTCGGCATCCTTGACCATCTGCTTGTCAGCGCCGTCGGAGGTCAGGACTTCGTTCCAGCAAATCAGTTTGCGGTCATGATTCTTGGCATAGTCGGCAAGTTCCTTGGTCAGCCAGTTCTGGATGGCGCGGTCGGTTTTCAGGCCATAGTCCTTCTTGAACTGTTGACAGGAGGCGCTGTTGGCCCATGCCGAGGTGGGACATTCGTCGCCGCCAATGTGGATATACTCATAGGGGAAAATCTCAACCAGCTGGTCAATGATGTCCTTTGTAAACTGCACTACGGCCGGATTGCTGATGTCAAGAACGTCAGTGCTGACGCCGGGCCAGAAGCGAACGGGGTGGTCGCCGCCGGGAGTGGTTGAGAATTCCGGATAGGCGGCGATGGCTGCCTGCATGTGGCCGGGCATATCAATTTCCGGACAAATCTCAATGTGGCGCTCCTTGGCGTAGGCAACGAGGTCCTTCATTTCGTCGACGGTGTAGTAGTAAGGACCGTAAGGTTCGTTGAGCAGGTATGAGTGACGCTTGTCAAAGTCACACCAGTAGTTGTTGAGCGGTGCGGCGGCCGACGTTGTCAGTTTCGGATATTTCGGCACTTCAAGGCGCCAGCCCTGGTCATCGGTGAGGTGCCAGTGAAAGCGGTTCATTTTGTAAGTGGCCATTACGTCAATCATCTTCTTCAGTTCGTCAAGTTCGAAGAAGTGGCGTGCGCAGTCAATTTCCATGCCGCGCCAGGGATAGCGCGGTTCGTCGTTGACCGCCATGAGCGGCAGCGAGTATTCCCTCTCGACAAGGACTCCGGCGGGAACGTTGCCCGGAAGCACTTTCTTGACGGTCTGGAACGCATAATAGAGTCCGGCAGCGGTCGATGCCTTGATTTCAACGCCGTCGGCCGTTACGTTCAGTGTATAGCCTTCAGGAGCGATTGTTTCGTCTGTTGTGACTGTAAACAATTCCGGACCCGAACCGACTTCAATGCCGGTTGCTGCCTTCAGAGCATTTTCAAATTTCGTGATTTCTGCGGTCATTTCTGCCGTCAGTCCGTTGGCTTTTATGCTGAATGCCGAAGGGAGGACGAGCGCCCCGCTGCTTACCGTGATTTCTTTCGGGCTGGGGGTCAGGTTGACCGTTGGGGTTGCGGCGCTGACCGGTTGGAGTGCGCCAATTGCCGTTGCGAGGCCAAGCAACAATAATCCTTTTTTCATGAAATTAGAAATGTAACTTTTAAATTGATTTTGCAAAATTTACCCCACAAAGATAGCAAAATAATTTAAAAATCGGAAACTTCCGCATGAAAAAATGGAGTTTGGCTAATCTGTAACGTCCTCACGGAGTCAATGTCGCTTCATAGTCCGGGCCATGTCGCTTTGTTTGTTGAATCTGAAGACATTGCCTGGCCTGGCTCAGTCGTTTGCGCCTTTCGCGTCTCTTTTTCGACGCAGAGAAGGATGGAATTGATAGTCCCGGTCCCGATTCAGTGGAGTCAGTTACAACGGGTGTTTCCTGTGTCGGCATTTCGGTCTGCTGTTGATTCCCGGGTTGCTTTGGGGCCTTTGTTTTCAGGTTGTGAAATTCGTTGCCGGAACAGTCAAAGAGGCCGAAGTCCTCGAGGATGGCGCGTACTGTTTCGGCGTCGGCGTGTAACTCGTATGCAATGCGCTTGATATCATTTGCGGAACGCAGCGCCTTGCGCTCGCCGAGGTAGTCAACGAGCAGGGCGTAGATGCCGTAGCCCATAGGGCCGTAGGCAATAAGAAGGTCAATGACGCGGGGATCTTTGCGTGATGCGAGTTTTTTCATAGTGTAAGTGTGTTTTGTGTTGGTTTTATGTTTGCAAAGTTACAACATTTCTTGCCTTTTGTCAAGTTTTTTTGAAAAAAAATTCCCCGACTTGCATTTTTTTATGCAAATCGGGGAAAAGTAGATTAGTCAGTGGGGGGGATTACTTGAGCTTGAAGGTGATGGGCAGGGTGTACCAAACGCGTACAGCCTGACCGTTCATCTTACCGGGAATGAAGTTCGGCATGGACTTAACCACGCGGACTGCTTCCTTGTCAAGATCCGGGTCTTTACCGCGAACAACTTTAACTTCGCCGATGGCGCCGTTTTTCTCAACCACGAACTGTACGGTTACGCGGCCTGAAATGTTGTTCTGTTGGGCCATTTCCGGGTAGCGGATGTTCTTGCTGAGATACTCATACATCGCTTTTTCGCCACCGGGGAATTGCGGGTTTTCTTCAACTGCGGTGAAGATTTTTTCAGGTTCGGGTTTCTTTTCTTCAACAACGACTTCGTTCTTGATTTCGCGAACAACGGTGACGTCGTCAGTACCCTGGTCGAAGTCCGACGCGCCGAATGCGGTTTCGGTCTGGGTCAGTTCTTCCTGAGTCTTGATTTCGTCTTCCTTTGAAACCTGATCGTCGTCAACGATGGCAAGCTCGGTAACCTTTACGGTGTTGAGGACTTCTTCGGGGAGAACTTCCTCAACTTCGGGTTCCTCGAAGCGTTCTTCGGGTTCCTCTTCAGGTTCCGGCTCGTCCTGCGAGGTGTCAACGCTGACCATTGACTGTTCGGCTTCAGCTGTGATGGTTTCTTCAACTCGCTCCATGCGGCTAACGCCGAGGCTGATGAGCAGCGCTGCGATGATGACGAAAACAACTGAAAGCATTGCCAGGTTGTGGCGGCGAACAGACTGGTTGCGAAGCTCGTAAGCGCCGAATTCCTTGTTCTTGCCTTCAAATATGAGGTCGGTCCATTCCTTTGATGAAAGATCTACGTCTTTAGCCATATCTTTTCAGAATTTTCTTCGGTTAAACATTTCGGTTATTCATCTCGGGACTTAGATTTTGCCCTGGGCTTTGAGCCAGGACATAATCAGCAGGGAGTCAGTTGCGTTGATGTTGTCAATCTGATAGCGGGAAATCTGGTTGAGCTGCATCTCGTCGAGCGCGGAGATAACGGCTTCGTAGCTGGCATCCGGACCGGCCTTGATGATGACAACGGGGCGGGTCAGAGTGGAGTCGTTACGAATCTCGCGGGCGCGAGCCTTGAAGATTGAGTCGTTTTCTTCTTTTTTGCTGCCGAGGGTGCCGGCTTTCCATTCCTTTTTCAGATCGTCAATGCGGGCCATTACCTCCTTGTTGCGCTCGTGGAGAATCGATCGGATGCCGTTTGTGGTTCCGTCCGTGTTGCCACGGAAACGCTGCTCTTTGAGCTTGAGCTTGTCGGCGTCGATAAAGCTATCGCCGTCAACGTCATTGTCCTTGAAAGTTCCTTCAAAAGGTTTGCCTTCGTAGTAGTAGACAATGTGCTTGGGGTAGATGTTGCCTGTTTCGGGGTCCGTTTCCATCACTACGTGGCCGTCGGCGTCGCGTTCGGTGTCGAGGATGAGGGTTACGGCTTCTGACTGCTTGGTCTTGTTCTGCTGGCTCTGTTCCAGTTTTTCGTTGGAGGGGAGCGCGATCTGCAGGGTCTGCGACTTAATCATAGTGGTGCAGAGCATGAAGAACGTGATCAGCAGCATGTTCATATCCACCATGGGAGTGAAGTCCACGTGGATCGACATCTTCTTCTGGGCGCCTTTTTTCTTGCCGCCCTTGTCGGATTGTTCTATCTGTGCCATGTTTGATTAGTCGTTTTCTGATTTAAGTGCGGTCATCAGGCTGAACTTGTTCAGTTTCAGGGTCTGAAGATTGTCGAGGACGTAGTGGATGGTCGAATAGGGGGTGTCCTTGTCGGCCTTGACTGCGATGCCGTCGCCGGTCTGCTTGAGGGCTTTGTAGAAGTGGTCGTTCGGAGGCAGGGGATCACCACGGCCGTCGACCGATCCGTTGTTCTTATAGTCCTGAGCAATGCGCTGCATTGCGTCCATCCAGATCTGGAACTCGTTGAGTTTCGTCATGTCTCGGTTATCATTGATAGGAATTCCGACCTTGGCGGGATTGAATTCCTTCATGATTTTGTCCTGTTCGGTCGTCGGAAGGCTGAGGAAGGCGGGGAGGTCCTTCATGGGCATTCCGAACATACCCAGTTTGGAGAAAGCCGAGACCTGTGAGGGCGTGAAGTCGACTTTGGCTTCGGGGTGACGCTCGTTGTAGAGTTTAGCGGCTTCAATCAGCAGGTCTTTTCTAACCTTCTCGGTGGAGTAGGTAGAGTCCTTGTCGCCGGTGATGCCGATAAACACCTTGCCTTCCACTGTGCGGTCGAGACTGCCGTCGGTCTTGGGCTGTGCGCCGCTGACCAGGATAGTCACGAGGTTGGAGTCAGGCACCTTCACTTCGCTGACAGAGCTGGGGGTGATTACCGTTGCCGGCTCTTTGGCAAGGAAGGTCGAGGTCAACATGAAGAAAGTCAACAAAAGAACGGTCACGTCACTCATCGCGGTCATGTCGATGAGTGTACTCTTTCTTTTTACTTTAGGCTTTCCCATATTACTCTATTAATAAGGTGTTGGTTAACTTTGTGTAAGTAAAGTAACGGGAAAGATTAGTGGGTTGCCTGGAAGGTCTGGACGATTGAGTAACCGATTTCGTCAATTGCGTAGGTCAGGTTGTCAATCTTGTTGGTGTAGTAGTTGTAAGAAATTACAGCGAATGCACCGGTTGCGATACCGAAGGCGGTGTTCACAAGTGCCTCGGAAATACCGGTTGACAGTGCGGTCGAGTCAGGTGCGCCTGATGCAGACAGAGCCTGGAATGACTTGATCATACCGATAACGGTACCGAGAAGACCGACGAGAGTACCGAGAGTGGTGAGGGTTGCGACAATCGGAAGGTTCTGCTGAAGGGTAGGCATTTCCATTGCGGTTGCTTCTTCAACTTCCTTCTGGAGGGTCTGAACCTTCTGTTCCTTGGTCAGAACGGTGTTCTTGTCCATTTCTTCGTAGCGGATAAGGGCTGCGCTAACAACTGCGGCAACTGAACCTTTCTGCTTCTTGCAGAGGTCGAGGGCGCCGTTGATGTCGTTCTTGGTCAGTTTTTCCTTGACGGCAGCAACGAACTTGGTGATGTTGCCGGTACCCTTGGCGCTCTTCAGAGCGATGTAACGCTCAACGGAAAGAACGATTACGGTAAGGAACAGGGTCTGAAGGATAGGCACGATGACGCCACCCTTGAAGATTGTACCGATAAGGTCTTCGGGATGATACTCACCATCATAGAACCACATTGATGCGGGTACATCGCCTTCATAGCCGCTGAAGTGGCTGGGGGCTCCGAAGAAGAACAGGAATGCGCAAACGGCTACAACGAAACATGCGATGATAACCAGGAATGCGTTCTTGACGCCTGACACGTTAGACTTAACGGGGGCGTGACCCTTTACGGGTGCTGTGGAGTTGTTAGCTTCCATCTTAGTAAAAATGCTGAGATTTAAGTAATTAATTATTGGTTAGTTATTAGTTTTCGGGGTTGGTTTAAGGTAACTGACCGGACACAATGCGTCCAATTAGTCTCGCAAATTTATCAAACTTTTCTCATTCTCGCAAATCTTTCTTTATTTTTTTGCACTTCAGACCCCGCTCCTCATTATTTGGTAACGCTGTGGCCTGGGGCTTGGTCGCGTTTTTCGCACGGCGTAAAAAGAAAGCGGAACTTATCCCTAAGTTCCGCTCCGATGAATTTCCAATAGGTACAATATCTAAGGTAAAAAAGATTGAATGAGTTCGTTGATGCAAAGGTCAACATTTTTTTGTTTAGCGGCAAATTTTTCGATATGTTATGAAACATGTTTCCGCCGGTCGGTTGTTAGTTGACAGTGAATCAGCGCGTTGCTTATTGGCTGATTTTTTCAATCCGGAGGTTTTTGCCGTCAAAAACCGCATAGCTCTTGTTCGAAATCCAGTCGCCGAGAATGATGACGCGGCTGTTGCCAATGTGCTGATCGAAGAGCATATGGTAGTGGCCGAACAGATAGAAGTCCACTTCGTCGCGCCGGTTTTGTTCAACCCACTTCAGCAACGGGGCTGGACTCGGAGCTTCGATTTTGCGCTTTGTGCGGTTCGACGCGCTCCAGCCGTAGGCCAGGCCGACGGTCCAGCGCGGATGGACCGCAGCGAACATGCGCTGGAGCAGGCGGCAGCGGAACGTTGCCCTCATCAGGCGCTCGACGGCGGGAATCGGCCCCATGCCGTCGCCGTGAGCAAGGAAAAAGCGCTTGCCGTCAATTGTCTCTTCGAGGGGTCCGTCAACGAGGCGGAATCCGATTTCACGGGGCAGATAGTCAAAAATCCAGATGTCATGATTGCCCGTGATCCAGGTGATTTCAACTCCGCGGTCAGCCAGTTCGGCAAGGGTGCCGAAGAAGCGCGTGAAGCCGCGGGGAACCACGTGGCGATATTCAAACCAATAGTCCAGAACGTCACCCAGAAGATAGAGCCTGCGGCAGTGTGGTTCGATTTCGCGCAACCAGCGGCAGACGGCCTTCTCATGTTCGCGTGCGTCACTGAAATAACGCGCGCCCAGATGAAGGTCACTTACGAAATATGTCAGAGTGCGTGCGGTCAAAGGAATCCCAATTCAAGTTTCGCCTCCTCGCTCATCATGTCCTGGGTCCATTCCGGCTCAAAAACGATGTTTATTTCAACCGATTTTACCCCCCGGATTGTTTCCAGCTTCAGGCGGGCGTCTTCAACAAGAAACTCTGCGGCCGGACAACTGGGGGCCGTCAGAGTCATGTCGACCTGAAGGATGCCCTCGTCGGAAACCTCTATGCGGTAAATGAGGCCGAGCGAATAGATGTCGACCGGAATCTCCGGGTCGAAAACCGTGCGCAGCAGCTCAACGGCTTTCTCCTGTATCTTGTATTTTTCTTCTTCAGTCATAACTGGCTGCAAAAGTACGCAAAAAAAATCAAATTCCGGTGAAAAGTCTCTCTGAAATTGCAGGCAGATATACTTTATATACGTATATGGCGGCTCGGCATGGATGATTATGAACAGTAAGCCATTCATTATTATAAATAGGCTTATTTTTTTGTTTCGGGCCAATGGGTTTGGCGGTTTTGAGGATTTTTGCTAATTTTGCGCAATAAATTGAATTACTATGCTTGATAAAATCGAATCACTCAAGGCGGAAATCGCTGCTCTGCAGGCCGACAATGAGGCTGCGGTTGAGGAACTCCGCATTAAATATCTCAGCAAAAAAGGCGAAATCTCCCGGTTGATGAATGATTTCCGCACTGTTGCTCCTGAACTGAAGCGTGAACTCGGTCAGAAACTCAATGAACTGAAAACCCGGGCCACTGAGCGCATCAACACCTTGCGCGAACAGGTTGCCGCCGGAGCAGCCTCGGCTGCCGCCGCCGCGATGGACCTTACGCGCACTCCGGCGCCGATGCCCGTCGGCACGCGCCATCCGCTGAACATTGTCCGTCAGGAAATCATTGATATTTTCTCGCGTATGGGATTCAGCATTGCCGAGGGTCCTGAAATCGAGGACGACTGGCATGTGTTCTCGTCGCTCAACTTCGCCGCTGACCATCCCGCGCGTGACATGCAGGATACTTTCTTCCTCAGCCGTGACCCCGAACAGGGCGATGTGTTGCTTCGCACTCACACTTCGTCCGTGCAGACCCGCGTGATGGAAAACGCCCAACCGCCAATCCGCATTATCTGTCCCGGCCGTGTTTATCGCAACGAGGCGATTTCGGCCCGCGCCCACTGCTTCTTCCACCAGGTTGAGGCGCTCTATGTTGACCGCAACGTAAGTTTCGCCGACCTCAAGCAGGCGCTGCTTTTCTTTGCCCGCGAGATGTTTGGCCCCGAGACTCAGATTCGTCTTCGCCCGAGCTACTTCCCCTTCACCGAGCCGAGCGCAGAGATGGACATTTCGTGCAACATCTGCGGCGGGAAGGGTTGCGCATTCTGCAAACACACCGGATGGGTTGAGATTCTTGGATGCGGAATGGTTGACCCGAACGTGCTTGAAGCCTGCGGAATCGATTCAAAGACATATAGCGGCTATGCCCTCGGAATGGGCATTGAGCGCATCACGAACCTGAAATATCGCGTCAAGGACCTGCGCATGTTCTCTGAAAATGACGTAAGGTTCCTCCGTGAGTTCACCTCGGCCGCTCAATAAGAGAGAACAGAACAACAATGACTCTTCAACAGCGTTACGACGCAATTATTGCTCGGTTTCAGCAGACCATGCCGGTTGCTGAAACCGAGTTGCATTATCAGAATCCGTTTCAGCTGCTTTGCGCGGTGATTCTGTCTGCTCAGTGTACGGACAAGCGCGTCAACATGATTACGCCCGCTCTTTTCGAGGCGTTTCCGACCCCTCAGGCGCTTGCCGGGGCTACCGAAGAGCAGGTTTTTGGTCTGATACGCTCGGTTTCGTATCCTAACAACAAGACGAAGTCACTGATTGGCATGGCCCGCCGTCTGGTCGACGAGTTTGCCGGCGAAGTCCCTTCCGACATGGACTCGCTGCTGTCGCTGCCGGGAGTAGGGCGCAAGACCGCCAATGTGATGCTCTCGGTTGTCTGGGGGAAGGCGGCTATGGCGGTTGATACTCACGTTTTCCGCGTTAGCGAACGTCTGGGGCTGACCGTCGGCAGCAAGTCGCCGTTGCAGACCGAGCGCGAACTCGTTGCCCACATTCCGCCGGAAGTCATCCCGACGGCCCACCACTGGCTGATTCTCCACGGCCGCTATGTCTGCAAGGCGCGCAAGCCTGACTGCCTCAATTGTTTTCTGACCGATCTCTGCAAAATGAAAAATGCAAAATAAACTGAGAGTAACCCATGAAAAATGTGACTGAGATGTCGTTTCGAAAGCGCGAAACAATCGGATGGATTGACTTCCTGCGCGTGTTTGCTGCTTTTCTCGTTGTTTTTTCGCACAATTGTGATTCGTTTGTCGCGTCGTTTGACCGTGATTACTCAACCTTCCTGACAGGCGTCCTTGCCGGTTCGCTGACGCGTCCGTGCGTGCCTCTGTTCGTCATGATGACGGGAGTGTTGCTTTTGCCGGTGAAGTCAACGGATCTTGGCGCGTTTTATCGGAAACGCATCGGCCGCCTGATTAAGCCGTTGGTATTCTGGTCTCTGGCACTCCCCTTGGCTTTCTGGGCCTATTTTTCGACGGCCGGGGCTTCTACGGCCAATCCGAGCATCGTTGCCGCCGATTTCAACAATGCCGGACTGCTCAATAAACTCTACACCTGGATTTTTAATTTCAACTTCGATACGACTCCGCTCTGGTATCTTTACATGCTGGCCGGACTATATCTGGTCATGCCGATGTTGTCGGCCTGGCTCGAGCGGGCCGACAAGCGCGATGTTCGCCTTGTTTTGAAAATATGGGCAGGCTCGCTTTTTCTGCCTTACCTGAACATGCTTGCGCCACTGATGGGGTATCAGGGCAATTACGGCAACATGGGCCTTTTCGGCGTCTGCGACTGGAATGTCTACGGCACGTTCTATTATGTCAGCGGCTTTGCCGGCTATCTGCTCCTTGCTTACTATCTCAGCCGCTGGCCGCTGAATTGGTCCTGGTCGAAAACATGGGCCGTCTGCCTGCCGTCGTTCCTTGTCGGCTATGCGATGACCGCGGGCGGATATGTCTGGTTTCAGGAGATGTTCCCCGGCGACTACGCTTATCTGGAAATTGTATGGCTGTTTTGCGGTATTAATGTCTTGATGATGACCGTGCCGTTATTCATTGTGGTTCAGAAGTGGAATCCCGGGCCGTCGCCGGTGATGGCCCGCCTGGCGTCGCTCAGTTTCGGCGTTTATCTGTGTCATTTCGTGTTTGTCTATATTGCGTTTGACTGGTTTAATGTCAGTGGCCTGTCTCCTGTCGTGCGCATTGTTTGCGGAGCGGTCGTTTCAACGCTTCTGGCTGTTGCCGTTTCGTTTGTTTTTCAGAAAATCAGACCTCTGCGTCAGTTTATTGCCTGACGCTGAAAACATTTTGCACGGCGCAGATGTTTATAATTTATAACTTTACAAACAAATAACACGTAAACTATGAAATTGAAAACATCATTTGCTTTAAGTATTTTGTCGATTGCGGCTACGATTCTTTTCACGACGGCATGCGAGAGTCCGTCGCGCCTTGCTTCGAAAATCGAAGGATTGTGGAGTGGCACTGCGGAGCGTTTCGACAAGCAGATTGTCAGTGACGGAACGTACACACCGGTTTATGAGTTCTCTCGGTCGGACAGGCGTCCGGACGGAGTCGTGACCCTCAGCGCGCAGGTCTCCGTCACTATGCCGATAAATTCTAAGGTCAGCGCCGAAGGCACCGCGCCGGTCAGCGCTACGGCTGCAGCTCTTGCAACGGTTTCCGGAACCTGGTTTGCCGACGATGACGACGAACTCAAGATTGCTTTCGACCCGTCAACGCTCACTGTCACGATGGATCCTGACCTGCAGTTTGCGATTGCAGACGTTTACACCAGTTTTGATACGGATTCCGTTGCTACGGTTCCTGCGCCCGTGATGAAAGCTTTCAGCGAACAGATACGGCGCGGCATGAATGACGTTATCTCGAAAGTTCATGAGTTTGACGACATTCATTTCAACACAGACGACATGATGACGGCAAAAGTCGCCAAAACCCGTCGCACTTTCACGCGTTCCGCTAACTGATTTGTCTTTATTGAACAAGAGCGGCCGTTCCCTTCAAGGGACGGCCGCTGATTTTTTTTCTGAGAGGATGAGGGAGTTAGTCTTTGAGCGCTTTCCAGCAGAGGGCGGCGACGAGCGCGCCTGCAAGGGGGCCAATGACCATAATCCAGAAGTCGCCCCAGGCCGAGCAGTCAAACACGGCGGGTCCGAAGGAACGCGCGGGGTTGACCGAGCAGTTGTCGACGGGGATGCCGACGATGTTTACCAGGCCGAGCGCGAGGCCGATGGCCAGTCCTGCGAATTTGCCGAAGCCTTTGTTTTCGTCAGTTGCGCCGAGAATCACGAGGACAAAGAAGAATGTCAGCAGGAATTCGGCAAGCAGGGCCATTGTCGGTGTGGCGCCGGGCTGAAGCACGTTGGTGGCGAGATATGATCCGCTTTGGGCGGTGATGCCTCCGTACGAGAATCCTTCGCCCATGGTGAAGAGGGCGTAGAGGAATCCGGCGCCGATTGTCGCGCCGATGAGCTGTGCGACTACATAGCCGCAGAAGTCCTTGCCGCTCATTTTGCCGCTGACGAGCATGGCGAACGATACGGCGGGATTAACATGGCAGCCCGAGATGTTGCCGAGGCAGTAGCAGAGGCAAACAAGTACGAGGCCGAAGCAGAGGCCGATTCCGAGGCCGCCGATCGAGGGACCGGCAAGCACTGCGCTGCCGCAGGCAAGGAGAACAAGGAACATTGTGCCGATTCCTTCGGCAAGATATTTTTTCATTTTCTTTCAGTTTGTTTAGTGAAACATAAAGTTATGAAAAACAACAGTTGTTTTATAGACGATAGTTGCGTCAGGGTTAATCCTCTGACTGTGTTGCGGCGTAGGCGGTCAGCAGTTTCTCCTGGATGTCGGCCGGAACGAGTTCATAGCCGTTGAAGCGCATGGTGAACGAAGAGCGTCCGCCGGTGATGGAACTGAGGGCGGTTGAGTAACTTGACATCTCCTTGAGAGGCACGCGGGCCGATATTTTCTCAAATCCGTTTTCGGAGGTCATACCCATGATAATCGCGCGGCGTCCCTGAAGGTCGCTCATGACGTCGCCCATGACGTCGGCCGGAACCATGACGTCAACGTCATAGACAGGCTCAAGCACTTTCGGGTTGGCGTTGCGGAACGCTTCGGAGAAGGCATTGCGGCCGGCAAGGCGGAACGAGATTTCATTTGAGTCAACGGGGTGCATCTTGCCGTCATAGATAATGACGCGCACGTCGCGGGCGTATGAGCCGGTCAGCGGGCCTTGCTCCATGCGGTCCATCAGGCCCTTGACAATTGCGGGAATGAAACGGGCGTCAATGGCACCGCCGACAATGCTGTTGCAGACAACCAGTTTGCCGCCCCACGGCAGGGGAATCTCCTGAGTGTCGCGCACGTTCATTTTGAATTCCTGCGAACCGAACTTATAGGTTTCAGGCACCGGCATGCCCTCGGAGTAAGGCTCGACAATCAGGTGGACCTCGCCGAACTGGCCTGCGCCGCCGCTCTGCTTCTTGTGGCGATAGTCGGCGCGGGCGGCCTTGGTAATGGTTTCGCGATAAGGAATTTTCGGTTCTTCGAACACGATTGGGAGTTTGTCGTTGTTCTCTACGCGCCATTTGAGCGTGCGGAGGTGGAATTCGCCCTGCCCGCCAAGAAGCGTCTGCTTGAGTTCCTTGCTTTGCTCAACAACCCATGTCGGGTCTTCTTCGTGCATGCGGGTAAGGATTTCCATCAGTTTTTCAGAGTCGCTCTCGGTGACGGGGCGCACGGCGCGGATGAACTTCGGTTCCGGATAGCGAATGAAGTCAAATTGCCATTCGCATCCTTTTTCGTCGAGAGTGTTGCCGGTGCGTACGTCCTTGAGCTTGACGGTGGCGCCGATGTCGCCTGCGCAGAGTTTGTCAACCTGGGTGCGGATCTGGCCGCAGACGCAGTAAATCTGGGCAATGCGCTCTTTCGAGCCGCCGCGGCTGAGGTTGCTGAGGTCGGCGCCGGATGTCAGCGTGCCGCTCATTACCTTGAAGTAGCTGACTTCGCCAATGTGCGGTTCAACGGAAGTCTTGAACACGTAGAGGCTCAGCGGGCCGTTGCTGTCAGGCTTTACGTCCTCGTCTTCAGTGTTGACGGGCGCGGGCATGTCGTTGACAAACGGCACGACATTGCCGAGGAACTCCATCATGCGGCGGACGCCCATATCCTTGAGCGCCGACACGCAGAACACGGGGAAAATCGAGCGGTCAACGAGGCCCTTGCGGATGCCTTCGCGCATTTCGTCTTCGGTCAGGTGGCCTTGGTCGAAGAATTTCTCCATCAGGCCTTCGTCGTTTTCGGCTGCGGCTTCAACGAGGGCCTGGTGCAGCTCCTTGGCGCGCTCCATTTCTTCTGCGGGAATTTCCGAAATGGTCGGGACACCGCCCTCGGGACCCCATTCATATTTCTTCATCAGCAGGACGTCAATCATGGAGTTGAAGCCCGGTCCGCACTGGAGAGGATATTGAATCTGCACGACTTTCGGGCCGAAAATCTCGCGCATCTGTTCAATTACGTTGTCATAGTCGGCTTTTTCGCCATCAAGTTGGTTCATTGCGAAGATAACCGGCTTTTTCAGCGCTGCGGTTGTGCGGAAAATATTTTGAGTGCCGACTTCGACGCCATATTGTGCGTCAATCACAATGACACCCGTGTCGGTGACGTTAAGCGCCGTAATTGCCGAGCCGACAAAGTCATCTGCGCCCGGACAGTCAATGAAGTTTAGTTTCTTGCCGTTAAACTCAGTATAAAATATGGTGGAGAATACGCTGTAACCGTATTCTTTTTCAACGGGGAAATAGTCGCTGACGGTATTGTTTGCGTCGACCGAACCGCGGCGTTTGATCGTTCCGCACTCAAAGAGCAGCGATTCTGCAAGGGTTGTCTTACCGGCGCCTTTGCTGCCAAGCAGGGCTATGTTTTTAATCTCGGGGGTCTGATATACTTTCATGGGAATAATGGTATTAGAGGTAAACTTTATGCGGCCCAAGTTACGCATAAAAATCCACTCGGCCATCTTTTCCCGACATGTTTTACAACATAACCGCCGGACATGTTACCCTGTAACCGCTTTACAGACAATCGCTGAAACCAACGTCCCGAAAACCGTCCACAAAACCCACGCCCGGTGTGACCGAAACCAGCGTTCCAGCTTATCGCACCATGTGAGTTCCAACTCCTTTTTGTGAAGCCTGATTAATCTGTATACTTCAGACTGGGCGATATATGCATTTGTGTAATATGTCTGGGTCTCGTCCTTGTTTTCCGATTCCGCCTGCTTTGCTTCGTGAATCCATTTGTCGACTTCAAGTCGCTGTGTGGCATATTGTTCCCAAAAGGCTCCGTTGTCAATCTTATGCCAATGGTTTCCGAAGTGGCGGTCGTCGTACTCTCTGATAAAGTCGTGGTAAAGTATGTTCAGTTGTTTGAACGTATCATATATGGCGCGCCTGAGATGTCCGTCGGCTTTGACAAGTTCGTGGAATTGCTGGTCGGGCGTTGCGTCCGTGATATAGCATCGGGCAATATGGTCGTTAATCGCCCTGATTTCGTTTTTGATTGCCGGAATCAGGTCTCCTCCGTTCTTCTCTTGCAGTGTGGCGAGAATCGGTCGGAACTGAGTGTAGCCTTCGGTCAGTTCCAGGTATAGTTTCTGAACGTCTGCAGGGGTAACCGGTTTCATAATGTTTTTGCAATCACAATACCGATAACAATCGAGATTATGATCGATACGATAAGTTCAACAATGAAACCGATGAAACCTTGGCGCAGATTACCGACTGACATTGCGGTGGGTCGATGTTGGTTGCGCAGTTGCTCAATCTGTTTGAAAATTCTGATGGCTTCCGCTGTATTGCCGGCCTCAGTCGCCATTACTGCGTCATTTCTCAGTTTGTTGTATTTGCGGCTGAATTCTCCTCCGTTTATGGCGTTTCTGACATCTTCGTCGTATCTGCGACGATATTTATTGTCAGATTTCAGATAGGAATACAACACCTCCGACCTTACATTCCGAAGCATCACATCCAGGCTTGTCTCAGCCTCTTTCAGCAACTCGGGCGTACCCTCCTGAGTATATCTGGCTGCATTGTCAAACATAAACGGGACGTCGTCGAGTATTGATTCGAGGAATTCTTCTTCGCGCGATTCATAGTCAATAATCAGCGGGCGCAACTCGGTCTGGTAGCGCTTATAGAGAGATTGTAGTCGATTCATTATCGGGTTTGCCTGAATTTATTTGAATCGGCTGATAGCGTTTTTTGCTTTTTGTAATGAGGAAATGCGTCCCTGCTGCAGATAAACCGAACCGCGGGGCACTACTATGTCGGTTGTCTGGCGCCCCGGTTGGCCTGTCGATGGTTTACCACGCGAACCGCCGAGCGAGACGGACTGCAATGTCTGGTAGTCCATTCCGGAAATAATCTCGCATGCGCGGCGAGCGTCCTTTGTCATAGTAAATCTCATGGCGCAAAATTAGTGATAATCTTGAAAATATCCAAGGAATCGGGTGAGATTTTGCGCGGGCGGATTTCTTTTCGTAACTTTGCGATGAAAAAAATGATTTTAATATGCGCGAGGTTTCGGCGGGCGATGATGCGGCTGACGCGCGCTGGTTTCCACTCGATGCCATTCCGCAGTTAGGTTTTGACCATAACCGGATTGTAAATGATGCGATTGAATGCATAAAGCGGGAAAAAAGTTAAAAAATTTTGCAGTTTTATGGATTTTTCGTAATTTTGCCACGCTAAAAAGAACAAAAAACCTCAAAGCAACTAATTAAATAACTAAATAACAGATGATTATTGTACAAGTAAAAGAAGGCGAAAACATTGAAAAGGCCCTCAAAAAATTTAAGCGCAAATTTGAAAAAACCGGCATCGTACGCGAACTCCGCGCCCGTCAGGCTTTCGAAAAGCCCTCTGTTGCCAACCGCAAGAAAATGATGAAGGCGGTTTACGTGCAGCAGCTGCGTTCCGTTGAGGATTAAGCCGAAGCGCTGAATTTTTCGCTTTTTCGCCTTATTTATTTGGCGAATTGAAAAGATTTGATTAACTTCGTGGTCGGACACGGGGTGGATAGTTCCAGTTCCGCAGATGCCGATGACGAAGAGATATGACAACAAAATGGATTGAATCTTTTCTGGAATATATCCGGTGTGAGTTGACTCTGTCGACTTGCACCGTTTCGGCATATACGGTCGACTTGCGCGAGTGGGCCGACTGGGCGACTGATGGGAATCCGGACCGTCTTGACCCGATGAGCGTCACCCGGAGCGACCTGCGCGCATGGGTCGCTTATCTAAGCCGCACCGGGCGCTCCGCGCGCACGATTCGTCGCAAGGTGTCCGCCTTGCGGTCATTTTTCCGCTATCTCTGCCGTCGCCACGGAATGCAGTCGAATCCGGCGGCCGAGTTGCAGACATCGCGCCCTCAGCGGACGCTGCCGTCGTTCGTGCGCACGCGCGAATTAAATGCGGTTATTGATTCGGAAATTGACCCTGAGGATTTCGAGCAGGTGCGTGACCGGCTGATAATGACGATGTTCTACACCTGCGGGCTGCGCTGCTCGGAACTGATCGGGCTGCGCGACGCTGACATAAATTTATATTCGAGCGAACTAAAAGTGACCGGTAAGCGTAATAAGGACAGAGTGCTGCCTTTCGGCAGCGAGCTGAGCGAAATGATTACGCACTATCGCGCCTTGCGTCCCTCAGGGGCGGGGCCGGACGGAGAGTTCTTTACCCGGCGCAACGGGAAGGCTCTTTACCGTAAGGCGGTCTACAACCTGGTTCATGGAGCGCTGGAGGGAACCTCGGCGTCGAAAAAGTCGCCTCACGTCCTCCGCCACACCTTCGCAACCGATATGCTCAATGGCGGGGCCGACATGGACGCCGTGCGCAGGCTGCTCGGTCATTCCTCGCTTGCCACAACTCAGATTTATACTCATGTCTCGTTAAGGGACCTAAAAAATAATTATCAACTCGCTCACCCCCGGGCAAAAAGAAAAGGAGGAAATTATGGAAATCAAAATTCAAGCGATTCGCTTTGACGCAACTGAAGCACTGGAAAACTTCGTACAGAAGAAACTTGAGAAATTGGGCCGCAAGAATCCTGAGATTCTGCTTGCCGAAGTCAACCTGAAGGTCGTTAAGCCGGAGTCGGCCAAGAACAAGGAGGCAATCATTTCGATTAAGTATCCTCAGGCCGCCGATGTCGTTGTCAGCAAGACTGCCGACACGTTCGAAGAGGCGATTGATTTGGGCGTGGCCGCGCTTGAGCCTCAGCTCGAAAAACTGAAAGCAAGAAAGTGACATAATCAGGATTCTGACATTTTATTGAATAGACCGGGATTGGCGCGTGCCGATTCCGGTTTTTTTAATCTTTTTGGGTGCGAGTGGGGGTGCAAGTCACAAAAAATCCGTAAATTTGCACTCTTAAAATAACCAATTGAAACTATTTACATATGGAGTTGACTGAACTTACCGCCATTTCGCCTATTGACGGTCGTTATCGCTCGAAGTGCGAGCGCCTTGACGAATTTTTCTCGGAGTATGCCCTGATACGCTATCGTGTCCGCGTCGAGGTTGAATATTTCATTGCGCTTTGCGAGATTCCCCTGCCGCAGCTGGCCGATGTGCCTGCGTCCGTGTTTCCGCTTCTGCGCGCAATCTATGAGAATTTTACGGTTGCGGATGCGGCCCGGATCAAAGAAATCGAGCGCACGACCAATCATGACGTGAAGGCGGTCGAGTATTTCCTCAAAGAGAAGTTCAGCGCTCTGGAGCTGGACAACTGGAAGGAATTCATTCATTTTGGCCTGACCAGCCAGGACATCAACAACACGGCCGTGCCGATGAGCGTCTGCGATGCAATTGTAGAAGTTTACGCTCCGGCAATCGACGCCCTGGTCGAGCAGCTTGAAAATCTCGCCGCAGAGTGGCGCGACATCTCCCTGCTTGCCCATACTCACGGCCAGCCGGCCAGCCCGACGCGCCTCGGCAAGGAAATCATGGTCTACGTCAGCCGCCTGCAAACTCAGCTGGCTCTGCTGAAAGCCACCCCTGTCAGCGGCAAGTTCGGCGGCGCAACCGGTAACTTCAACGCTCACTCCGTTGCCTATCCTCAGGTCGATTGGAACGCTTTTGCCCAGAATTTCCTGCGTGAGAAACTCGGCCTTGTCCGCGAGTATCCGACCACTCAGATTTCGCACTATGACAACCTGGCTGCGCTCTTCGACGGTCTGCGTCGCGTCAACACGATACTGATGGACCTTGACCGCGACATGTGGATGTACATATCAATGAACTACTTCAAGCAGCGCATCAAGGCGGGCGAGGTCGGCTCGTCGGCAATGCCGCATAAGGTCAACCCGATTGACTTCGAGAACTCCGAAGGCAACATCGGCATGGCCAACGCGCTGTTTGCCCATCTGGCACAGAAACTTCCCGTCAGCCGCCTTCAGCGCGACCTGACCGACTCGACGGTTCTGCGCAATGTCGGTGTGCCTCTCGGACATACGCTGATTGCGATAGCCTCAACCGCCAAGGGCCTGGGCAAACTCCTTCTGAACGAAAGCGCCATCGCGGCTGACCTCGACGCAAACTATGCAGTGGTCGCCGAGGGTATTCAGACCATTCTGCGCCGCGAGGGCTATCCGAATCCTTACGAAACCCTGAAGGCTCTGACCCGCGTCAACACCGCTATCACACCGCAGATTGTCAACGACTTCATTGACACTCTCGAGGTCTCTGACGCCGTGAAGGCCGAACTCCGGGCCATCACCCCGTCAACCTATGTGGGCCGCTGATTGTTTAGAGGATAAACTCTGATTTCAAATACCGAATTTAAGAATTCAAGACCGACTGACCGAATCATGGCTAAGATTACCAAAGAAGACGCTCTGAACTATCACCGCTATCCCCGCCCCGGCAAAATCGAGGTTGAGCCGACAAAACCTTACTCATCGCAAACAGACCTGGCTTTGGCCTATTCGCCCGGTGTTGCCTATCCGTGTAAGGAAATTGAGGCTCATCCGTCTGATATTTACGAATATACGAACAAAGGAAACCTGGTTGCCGTAATTTCCAACGGCACGGCCGTTCTTGGCCTTGGTGACATAGGTCCCGAGGCGGGCAAGCCGGTTATGGAAGGCAAGGCTCTGCTGTTCAAGATATTTGCCGGGCTGGATTGCTTCGACATAGAGGTCAACGAAAAGGACCCTGACCGATTCGTCCAGGTGGTCAAAGCCATTGCTCCGACCTTCGGCGGCATAAACCTCGAGGACATCAAAGCCCCCGAGTGTTTCGAAATCGAACGCCGGCTTAAGGCCGAGTGTGACATTCCGGTCATGCACGACGACCAGCACGGCACGGCGATCATCTCGGCCGCCGGCTTGCTCAACGCCCTCGAACTGCAGCAGAAGCAGATTGGAGACATCCGCCTGGTTGTCAACGGAGCGGGTGCGGCGGCCGTCAGTTGTACGCGCCTCTACGTGGCGCTGGGTGTCAAGCCGGAAAACGTCGTCATGTGTGACAGCAAAGGCGTTATCCGCTCTGACCGTGCCGGGCTGACCGAGCAGAAGCGGGAATTTGCAACAAGCCGCGACATATCGACCCTTGCGGACGCCATGGCCGATGCCGACGTCTTTCTCGGACTCTCCGTCAAGGACGTCGTCACGCCCGAGATGGTACAATCAATGGCTCCGCGGCCCATTGTCTTCGCCCTTGCCAACCCCGACCCGGAAATCGCTTACGATGTTGCCGTCAAGACGCGCCCCGACCTGATTTTCGCAACGGGACGTTCCGACTATCCCAATCAGATCAACAACGTTCTTGGCTTCCCTTACATTTTCCGCGGCGCCCTTGACTCCGGCGCGACAGAAATCAACGAGGCCATGAAACTTGGCGCCGTCCGCGCGATTGCGCGCCTGGCCAAGGAGCCGGTTCCGACGGTTGTCAACGCCGCCTATGGCATTGGCAAACTCGAATTCGGCCGCGACTACATTCTGCCGAAGCCGCTTGACCCGCGCCTGCTGACTACGGTGGCGCCCGCAGTGGCTCGCGCGGCTGCCGAGAGCGGAGTTGCCCGCCGTCCGATTACTGACTGGGCGGACTATGAAGAGCGCCTGCGCCACCTGATGGGCATCGACAACAAAATGTTGCGCCGCATCCATGAGGAAGCGAAGGCTGCCGGAGGCAAGCGCATTGTTTTTGGCGAAGCGAACACGGACAATATGTTGCGCGCGGCCGAGGCTGCCCGCAACGAGGGCATCTGTCGCCCGATTCTGCTGGGCAATGACGAGATGATAGCCAAGCGGGCCAAGCGCCTCGGCGTCAGCCTTGACGGCCTGGAAATCATCAACCTGCGCCACGACCGCGAGGCGGGCCGGCGCGAACGCTATGCCGACGCTCTGACGCGCAAACTCCAGCGCCGGGGCATGACGCGCGATGTTGCTCTCGAACGGATGATGGACCGCAACTACTTCGGCATGATGATGGTTGAGAGCGGCGACGCCGACGCGTTTATCTCCGGAACTCACTCCAGCGGCCATCCGAACATTGAGATTGCCAAGGAGGTCATCGGTGTCCGCGAGCCTTACAAGACTTTCGCGGCCATGCACATTGTGAACACCAAACGCGGAACGTTCTTCCTTGCCGACACTGCAATCAACTCTGAGATGGACGAGGATACGCTCTATGACATTACTCGCCTGGCGCGCCATTCAGTCGAATATTATGCCCACGATCCGGTCATGGCTCTGGTCAGTTTCTCGAACTTCGGATCAAGCCGCGGGAAGGAGGGCGAGATGATTGCCCGTGTCGTAGAGAGGATCCAGCGCGAGTGTCCGGAACTTGCAATCGACGGCGAGATGCAGATTCAGAATGCGCTGAATCGCACGCTGCGCGATGCAAACTATCCCTTCTCGCGCCTGAATGGCCGCGACGTCAACACCCTGATTTTTCCGAATCTGAGCGCCGCGAACTCCGCTTACCGCCTGCTGCTTGAAATGGGTATCGGCGACGCAGTCGGTCCGATTCAGATTGGCCTGAAACGTCCGGTCCACTTTGTCAATGTCGACACCCCCGTGCGTGACATTCTGAACCTTGTCGCAATTGCCGCACTTGACGCCCGGGTGGCTGAAATTTAAGACCCCGTTCCCCAATATTTGTTAACGCTGGGGTCGCATATCTCTGAGTGATTTTTGTCTTGTGACGAAGGAGCGTAGCCTTAGCTACGTGACTGAGGAACAAGGCAAAAAGCGCCAGAGAGATGCGATGATAAAGTAACTTTTGTATCATCACACAATTAATTGGGCTACGAATCAGTTATAAGGTTTTAACCATTTGTTACCTTATAGGAGTAGATTGCGATATACTACAGATTTGACGCTTAGACAGCGTAACTTTATTTTAGAGAAATTTCCTGAAATCTTCAAAACAAAATCAAAGGCCGACATATTTGAGATTCTCAATGCCTTATTTTTTCTTATTAAGACAGGATGTCAATGGAAACTCTTGCCCAATGATTTTCCAAAATGGCGTACCGTGTATGAATTTTACCGCAAGTGGATTTCTATAGGATTTTTTGACCGTTTGACTCGCGAATTGATTCCGAAGGCAAGAGATTCGCAAGGAAAATCGTCGCAGCCGACAGTTGCCGTCATAGACAGCCAAAGCGTACGTAGCGGGCTGGCCCAATCGGAAAAGGGAATTGACGGAGGAAAGAAAATCAAGGGGATAAAAAGGCATCTGGCCGTAGATTC
>CAMWNI010000019.1 GCA_947175545.1 uncultured Porphyromonadaceae bacterium | reverse complement strand
ACCGAAGTGGGTGTGAAATTGGGTGTTGTGCTTGTAAGTTGCTGATTGTCAGCATAAGTTGTGGAGTATAGCGGACTCGAACCGCTCACCTCGACACTGCCAGTGTCGCGCTCTAGCCAGATGAGCTAATACCCCGTCTGCTTTGTTTTAGCGCTGCAAAGTTAAGAAGTTTTTTTGAAACACACAAGCTTTTTTGCGATTTTTTCCATTTTATGACATTTTGGCAGTTTTTCTACTAACTTTTCGCTATGGCACTTTGTTTGCTTTATGAGTCTTATGGTTTTTTAATCCTAATATATTATATGGAACAAGATATGCAAAAGCGCTCCGGCAATATTGGAGTCACGACCGAAAATATCTTTCCGGTCATCAAGAAGTTTCTTTACTCTGACCATGAAATTTTTCTCCGTGAATTGGTTAGCAACGCAATTGATGCCTCTCAGAAACTGAAAACCCTGTCATCGTTTGGCGAATTCAAGGGCGAACTCGGCGACTTAAAGGTGACTGTCTCGGTCGACAAGGAGGCAGGCACTTTGACGGTCAGCGACCACGGTATTGGCATGACGGCTGATGACGTTGACAAATATATCAATCAGATTGCATTTTCCGGCGCCGAAGAGTTTGTCAACAAATTCAAGGATACTGCAAATGGAATCATTGGCCATTTCGGCCTCGGTTTCTACTCGGCTTTTATGGTTGCAAAGAAGGTTGAAATCCGTTCGCTGAGCTATAAGGAAGGCGCACAGGCTGTAAAATGGGAATGTGACGGTTCGCCTGCATACACAATGGAGCCAACCGAAAAAACCAATCGCGGTACTGAGATCATTCTTTATATCGACGATGAATCGAAAGAGTTTCTGGAGCAGTCCCGAATCAATCTGCTGTTGCAGAAATACTGCCGTTTCCTGCCTGTACCGGTCGAAAGCGACGGAAAGACAATCAACTCAACAGAACCCACGTGGACAAAGAAACCTTCGGAGCTGACCGATAAGGATTATATTAATTTCTATCATGAACTCTATCCCGGTCAGGACGACCCATTGTTTTGGATTCATCTGAACGTGGACTATCCTTTTACGCTGACGGGCATCCTCTTCTTCCCTAAAATTAAGAATAATTTTGAACTGACCAAGAACCGCATCCAGCTTTACTGCAATCAGGTTTTCGTAACTGATTCGGTTGAGGGTGTCGTTCCTGAGTTCATGATGTTGCTTCAGGGCGTTATTGACTCTCCTGACATACCACTTAACGTTAGCCGTTCGTATCTCCAGAGCGATTCCGCCGTCAAAAAGATTTCCGGCTATATCACCAAGAAGGTTGCCGGACGTCTGGAAGATATTTTCAAAGCTGACCGCCAGGACTTTGAAACAAAGTGGGATGACATTAAGATCTTCATTGAATACGGCATGCTGACCGACGATAAATTCCGTGATGCCGCAATGAAGTTCTGCCTGCTAAAAGACACTGACGGCAAGTACTATACCTTGGACGAATATAAGACTCTGATTGAGCCTGAACAGACCGACTCGGAGAAGCAGATTGTCTACCTTTACACGACTGACCCAACTGCGCAGTATACCTACATAAATGCAGCAGCTGCCAAGGGCTACAACGTCCTGGTTATGGACGGCCAGCTTGACTCCCACTTCGTCGGTATGCTTGAAAGCAAACTTGAAGGCTCGCGCTTTGTCCGCGTCGACTCTGACATCATTGACAATCTGATAAACAAGGGCGACAAAAAAGCGGCCAAGCTGCTGCCTGCCGAGGTTGAGATGCTCACATCGGTATTCAAATCGCAGATTCCGACAGTCGAAAAAGCTGAGTTCATGGTTCAGTTTGAAGAAATTGCCGGTTCTGACAGCCCTGTGACCATCACTCAGAATGAATACATGCGTCGAATGAAGGAAATGGCAGCAATGCAACCCGGCATGAGTTTCTATGGCGAGTTGCCTGATAGCTACACTCTTGTCGTCAACGTAAAACATCCGCTGATTGGACGTATCAAGTCTGACGCCGAAAAGGCGATCGGGGCAAAAGTTAACGAACAGTTCGCGGCTCTCTCCGGAGCTGAAGCCGCCCTCAAGGGCCTTCACGAACAGATTAAGGACAATAAGCCAACCGACGAACAGAGTGCCAAAACAAAAGAATATGAACAACTAATGGGTAAAGAGCGTGAAGAAATCCGCAAAACTTCGTCGGACTATGCTTTTGGCCAGCCTCTTGTGCGACAGCTGATTGACCTCGCGCTGCTTGGTTCGGGTCTGCTCAAAGGCAAAGACCTTAGCGAATTCGTAAAACGCTCGGTTTCTCTCCTTTGAAAATGAGATTAAGAACTCTTTTAACCGGGTTTAGTTTAATGATTGGTGTGGCAGTTGCTTTCGGCAACTGCCCCCTGTCATTAAAGGGTGGCGACGCTGCTTCGGTCGGCATATACATTGCTCCGATTGAAGCCGGACGCACACCAACAGTGAGTTACCAACCTGAACGACTAATGACCCCGGCCTCGGTCATGAAGTCCGTAACAGTAGCCGCTGCACTCAATTGCCTGGGAGGGAGCCACCGCTGGGAAACACGGGTTCTTGCCGTCGGAAAAATCGAAAATGGCACTCTAAACGGGAATATCATCATCGAAGGTTCAGGTGACCCGACCCTTGGGTCAACATACTTCCGCAAGGAACAGCCGGATTTCCTTCGTCTCGTCAGTGAGTCAGCAGCCCGTTATGGCATACGCCAGATTGATGGAAAAGTAATCCGTGCAGCAGCCTGGCCAGACCAGGGTCCGGTGCCGTCATGGGAACTTGAAGACATACCCGGTGTTGACGGCGCCGGATTCTATCGCCTGAACTGGAGCGACAATGTCTTTACTCTGATGGTTCCGTCACTCACCCCAACGCCGTCTATCCCCGATCTGGACGTGAAATGGCAGAAATCAACCAAGAGTTTGAACGCCTGGCGCAACTCAGGCAGCACTTCCGTAACCGTCACCGGCCAATTGGGCAAAAAGCAGCAACGCGCCTCGTTAAAATTGTCTATGCCCGACCCTCCGACCGTTCTGACCTCATCGCTTGATTCTATTTTTCATTCCCGCGGCGAAAACCTCCGGTCCAAGGGTGACACTGTCGTTCTCCTGACCTACCTTTCACCCGAACTGCGCGAAGTCTGCCGCTCGCTGATGATTCGCTCCGACAACCAGATGGCCGAAGCCACCCTCCGGCTTCTTGCTCCGGGCCAGCCACGCTCGGCGGCAATAACAGCAGAGAAAAACATTCTTGCCAATATCGCCGACCTCCAGTATGCCCGCATTGCCGACGGATCAGGACTTAGCCGCCACAACGCAGTTTCTGCTCGCCAGCTTGGCGAACTCCTGCGCACAATGTCAACCAATAGTGACTACGTAGACTCGTTTGCCCACGTTGGCGTTGACGGGACAGTCCGCTCTTTCATGAAAAATATACCCGGACGCGAAAACTTCGTACTCAAATCCGGCTCAATGACCGGAGTTGTCTGCTACTGCGGCTATCGCCTCGATCCTCAGAGCAAAGCGCCGACCCATGTTATCGCAATCATGGTCAACAATGCCCCCAATGCATCCGACGTCCGCACGCAAATCGCCAAGCTCCTCTCAAATCTCTGATCATCCAACACAATAAGAGAGAACGGAAACTGCAATCGCGCCGCTTCCGTTCTCTCTTATTTTATTACAATTACCTTACACACCGGGCCAGTCGCTCAGCATGGAGTTTGACTTTTGCATAAAATCTTTCAGACTCTTTTTTATCGTCCTGATTATGCAGAGTCATTCCAAGGCTAATCACTTCTCCGCCTGGAGTCAGATGACAGAGACTTGCAAGCGCGCGGAACTGTGGCAGGAAATCCTCAATATAATAATGCTGATAGCCATCCTTGGTGTATGCCTCGGCAGGAGCGCCGGCCGTGAAGGAGAAGACCACCTTTTTCCCTTGCAATGCCGTTCCGTTGACTCCGAAAGCGAATCCATAAGAAAGAACCGTTTCGAAATATCGACGCATCAGGGACGGAGCGCTATACCACCACAATGGAAACTCAAAAACAATTGTCTCAGCTTCGACAAGACGCTTCTGTTCTGTATCCACATCAATACTAAAATCCGGATAAAGCGCGTCGAGGCAAACAATTTCAGCCTCCGGAACCATTCGGTGAAATTCATCAAGAATGGCGCGATTTGCCAAAGATTTTTTATAGTCCGGATGTCCTGAAACTACAAGAATCTTACCCATGTTTATACTTTTACTTCTAATACTTTAGGAAGCATGCGCTCAATGGCTGCCATAATCTTGTCGCCGGGTATTTCTCCTGACTCTCTCCAAACTTCGCGTCCGTTTCTGTAAAGAATAAAAGTCGGCACAGTTGCTACGCCTGCCACGTCTGCGTCTTCCGGATATTCATCAATGTCATATTGATAAAACGGCACATGACCGTTCAACAATTCCTTCAACTCTTCGACAACCGGCTCCATTCTGCGGCAATGAGGACACCATGAGGCGTAAAACTCAACTAAAACCTCTCCGGTCTGCATTTTTGCTTGCTGATATTTCATATTACTATTTGAATTTAAGTTATGTTACATCATTAACACCCTAAACACGAAATTGTTTTTACTGTTGAAAAGTTTTTAAAGCATTTTATGATTTAATCTGAGATTTTTTGCGTATCTTTGCACCGGTATAGGGCCTTAAACCACCCTGCAAACCAAATGTCAGAAATGATTAACCGACATATTACCACACTTCTACGCCGACATGATTGCGTAATCATGCCTGGCGTCGGTGCTTTTGTGGCAAATCGTGTGCCGGCCGTTTTTGACTCGGTTTCCGGTCGGTTCATGCCCCCGGCTCGCACGATTTCGTTCAATCCGGCAATCACCCATGATGACGGCTTGATTGCATCTTCGCTCAGCCGCCGCATGAAAATCAGCTTTGAGCAAGCCCGCGAACGCCTCAATGAAGAGTCCGCGCTCATGCAGCGTCGATTAAAAGCTGAAGGCTCAGTGACAATTTCACACGTCGGCACTCTTTACCGCCACTCTGACTCACGAATCGACTTCCGTGCAGACAAATCATGGCAGATTGAGTTACCCTCAGTTGCCTGTCTGCGTCCGATTGAGAAACCAACAATTGAGATTGTCCGCCCGGCCACGACCGAAACGGAGAAGAAAGTTGCAATTGTGCGTGTACCGCTCCATCTGCGTCGACTACGTGCCGCGGCCGCCGCTTTTGTGATTTTCATCGTCGGATTTGCTTTGTCAACACCGATTGACCTTCAACAGGCCCAGAATGCATCACTTGCCGCCCCGGCATTTACCGCCCCTGAAGTACCCAAGTTTGAACCCCTGCCCGCCCCGGAAGGCATGGAACTGAACTTGGCGGCAGCGCCCTCCGATGGCATTCTCTCCACCGTGAAACCTCAACCGGAACTCCCCAAGAACTATGTTGTCGTAGTTGCATCACTGCCGACCCTTGAACAAGCTAAAAAATTTATTGACCGGTCATCGACCTCCGGTCTGCAAATTCTGCAGAGCGGCGACAAGTTCCGCGTCTATGCCGCTGCCGGCACCTCTCAAGAGGACGCAATGGCTGCCGCAATGGCTATTGACGGTTTCCGCTCAGCCTATCCTGATGCATGGGTATGCCGTCGCTAATCAAAAATTTATTCCTTTTTATATGTGTGGTTCTGACATCTGACATTGTCAGCGCACAACTCATTTTTCAAAACCTTAATAACGTCGCAATTGAGATTGAAGCGCCGGTGACTTCCGGGCTAAAGAAAATCTACGTCCTCCCCTATATCGATGGAGTCGGCATTGGCGTTGAAAACGTTGACGCGAAATGGCAACGTTTCAGTGCAATGGGCGCTGCCTATGCCGAGGATGTCGAGTCCGTTAACGACGGAAACACATCTCTGCTCCGCAAGCCGGAAGGGAACGTAGGCTATGCGGTCACAATTGATGGCAAGACAGACTATTATTGGATTGTTAATCACTCGGCCTACCCTTTTGCCCTGCGCGACATTAATCTTAATCCTGCCGACTCTGACTGCTTAACCTCTTTCCTCAACGTTGATGGTGAAGGCGAACGGATTCCTTACTATTCAATCACCGGACTCCCACAATGGCTTGACCGTGGCCTTGAACTCACTTATTCGACACTTGAATTCGACAAAGAAAACTTTGCTTATATTCAAATTGAGAAAACTGAAATAATAAACGGATTTTCAGACGAGATTATTCACTGCACCGCTCCTTTGTGTCAAACAGACTTCACGCTTGTCGGCGATCGGTTCCTCAAACAATGGGGGCAAGCAGAGACCGTAACTTCGCCTGTCTACGACCCGACGTCGGTCGCCATGGAAACGCGCGCAACACAGACCCCACGCGAAAACGACAATGAAATCAAAGTTGAATCGACTCTTGGTGGCTCCGGCCCCGTCGAGATCACCTTTGAGGGAGCTGTTTCGGATGCAGCCATCTTCCATGAGTGGGAAATGGCCCGGGACGCTGACTTCCAGCAGATATTCATGCGTTCACCGGAACTGGAGTTTACCTATACGTTCCGTGAACAGGGAACCGTATATGTCAGGATGACCGTTGCCAACGATGACGGCACATGCGAAACCTCAGGTGAGACTTATGAGGTTTTCGTTGGAGAATCGCAACTGAAGTGTCCCAACGCATTCTCGCCCGGCACCTCGCCCGGCGTCAATGACGAATGGAAGGTAAGCTATAAGTCTATAATTGAATTTGAATGTCATATATTTGACCGACAAGGCCGCCGACTTGCACACCTGACCGAACCCTCTCAGGGATGGGACGGCAAACGCGGCGGCAAGACCGTCGGCCCCGGTGTTTACTTCTACGTTATCCACGCTAAAGGAGCCGACGGGAAAAACTACAACCTCAGTGGCGACATCAACGTTATTGGCCACACCCAACGCAAAACTACCAACGATGCAACGGAGTGATTTTGAAATCATGGCTCCGGTCGGCTCATGGGAATCACTCAGAGCTGCCATCCATTCCGGAGCCAATGCTGTCTATTTCGGCATTCAGGGACTAAACATGCGCTCCCGTGCCGCCGTCAACTTCACAATTGACAACCTTGCGGAAATTGCGACTGAATGTTCCGCCGCCGGCGTCCGCACATATCTGACTGTTAACACCATATTATATAATGACGACCTGGAGAAAATGCACAGCATTGTCGATGCGGCCAATGCGGCAGGCATTTCTGCCATAATTGCGTCAGACATTGCCGCGATTCTCTATGCCCGGTCCGTCGGTGTCGAAGTCCACATTTCAACCCAGGCCAATATCTCAAATATTGAGGCTGTCAGATTCTACTCTCAGTTTGCCGACACCGTGGTGCTGTCACGCGAGTTGAATCTTGACCAGGTCGCAGATATTTTCAAAGCGATTGATGAGGAAAACATCTGCGGGCCGAACGGCAAACCTGTAAAAATCGAAATGTTCTGCCACGGCGCGCTTTGCATGGCAGTCAGCGGCAAATGCTACTTGAGCTTGCACGAGAAAAACTCATCAGCCAACCGCGGTTCATGCACTCAGATTTGCCGCCGGAGCTATACGGTGACCGACAAAGAATCAGGCGAACAGCTCGAAATTGACAATCAGTACATAATGTCGCCGAAAGATTTGAAGACAATTCATTTTCTTGACCGCATGGTTAACGCTGGAGTCCGTGTATTCAAAATTGAAGGGCGCGCCCGTGGCCCGGAATACGTTGCCGAAGCGGTTGAGTGTTACTCCGAGGCTCTTCAGGCGGTTTGCGACGGCTCTTTCTCCGATGAAAAAGTTGCGGATTGGAATTTCCGACTTGACCGAATCTTCAACCGTGGATTCTGGAACGGCTACTATCTTGGCCAGCGCCTTGGCGAATGGAGCCGTAAGTATGGATCGTCAGCAACACGCACCAAGCGATACTGCGCGAAATGTACCCGTTACTTCTCTAAACTGGGGGTTGGTGAGTTCCTGATGGAGACCGGCGAAATCAACAAGGGTGATGAAATCGTAATCATTGGACCGACTACCGGCTCAATGATTCTTACCATCGAAGAAATGCACCTTGACGCAGGACCAACCAACAAAGTTTGCAAAGGCGATTTATTTTCAATCAAAGTTCCGGAGAAAGTACGTTTATCCGACAAACTCTACCTCTGGGAAATCAACGAAAAATGAAATCATTCCTCTTTGACCTTGACGGAGTCCTGATTGACAGCGAAGGACTCTATACCCGATTTTGGGCCGAAACCGAAAAAGAATTTCCAACCGGAATCGACAACTTTGCCACCGTAATTAAGGGGACGAACCTTAAAAGCATAATGAACTACTTCAGCGAAGAGGACCGTCCTAAGATTCTCGCGAAGATCTACGAGTTTGACAGCAATCTGACTTACGAACCCTTTCCTGATGCAGAAAACTTCCTACGCTTTCTGAAGTCGAAAAATGTCAAAACCGCGCTCGTAACCAGTTCAAACACTGAAAAAATGGACCAGTTTCACAAGGTTCTACCCTCGTTCCGCTCTTATTTTGACGTAATCATTGACGGATCGATGGTTTCTCGAGGCAAACCCGACCCCGAAGGTTATCTCCTCGCGGCCAAAGCCATTGGGGAAAAACCGGAAAACTGCATTGTCGTAGAGGATTCACTCCAAGGTATCATGGCCGGCAAGAACGCCGGCGCTGAAGTATGGGGGCTTTATACGACGCTGCCCCGCGAAGTCATCGCAGAGCAGGCCGACAGAATTTTTCAAAACATCTCCGAAGTCTATGCCTCCTTGGCATAATCAAGAACTTCCCGGCTCCCGACTCTGACTCCGAATTTTTTTGCCTTTTCAAGGATGGCGAGCGCAAGCTCATGCTTCAAGCTCTCCGGACAATAGCGAAAATACGCTTCCGCAGCCCGGACATGAGCCGCATCGGGCATCGGATATTCCCTGCGGTCAGGAAGCCCGAAATCCGATACGGCCAATTCATTTTTTTCTTCCGGATTAAGCCTCATCGCTTAGAACGCATACTTAAAACCAACCTGAACAAGACCCTGAGCTCCGAAACCGAGTTCACCAAACATATAGGCATGAGGGGTAATCGCAACCTCAGCGCCAATGGGTGAAATCTGACCGGCAAAGTAACCCTTATTATAACTGTCCTGATACTTTGGCATCATGTGGGCAATCACAATGCCCGCACCGGCATGACCGTATAAATTAACGATGCTGTTGTGCCAGTAGTCAACTTTCACATTGAGCAGAATGGCATGGTAAGCCGCCTTGCTCTTCAGATCGTAAGTTCCCTCAAGTCCGGGAATCTCATAAGAAGCCTTCGGCGTAAACTGACTTGAATATGTATAACTGGGGCCGACCTTCACTCCCTTGGCAACAGGGAGATAGAGACTGAAATTGACGGCACCCCAGGCATTGTTTGTCTTTGAGAATCCTTTGTGGTTGTCAACAGCATCCATCTGAGTGTAACCACCATAACTGATAGCCACTTCCTGAGCGGCAGCCCCGCCTGCTACTCCGAGCATCATTGCAAGGGCAATCATTGTCTTTTTCATAAATAAACGATTCAATTATTAAGTAATTTTTTACTACTATAACACCGTTTGACTTAAAATAGTTGAATTTTATGCTGAACAAATTTGCAAAACTCAAAAAATATACTTAACTTTGCATTTAACAAACCAACAACACTAACACATTAAAACCCACTATTTGCCTATCGCCCTACTGCTACTCCTAATTAAAATTTAAGAGACAACAAGTAAAATGCAGCAGAACATGACTAAGCTTACCGACCGTGAGTTGGTGACGGCTTATGCCAATGGCGACAACGCAGCCTTCGATACCCTCCTTAACCGCCATCAGAAGGGAGTATTTGACTATATTCGCCACACAGTAAAGGACAATGACCTCGCAAACGACATTTTCCAGGAAACGTTTGTAAAGGCTATCACCACTATACGTCAAGGCCGTTACGAAGACAACGGCAAATTCGGCGCATGGCTCAACCGTGTTGCCCACAATTTGATAATTGACAACTTTCGTCGTAACAAAACTGAAAATACTGTCAGCAATGACTCAGCCGAGCAGGACCTGCTCAACAACAAAGACCTCTGCGAAGGATCTGTTGAAGATTCTATGATGCAGCTTCAGCTAACAAAGGATCTCCGCAAGATGATTCACACCCTGCCTGAGGAACAGCGTCGCGTACTGATGATGCGCATCTACCGCGACATGTCGTTTAAAGAAATCGCAGAAGAGACCGGCGTTAGCATCAACACAGCACTCGGACGTATGCGTTACGCCCTACGCAACATGCGCCGTCTCGCCGACGAGACCCGCCTGCTCGAAGCCGTCTGAACAGAAATCTATACCTCTATAAAACTTTTAGACCCGTTCCCAGGCATTGACAAAATTGTGGAACGGAGTCTAAGATTTTCGCAGACGCGCCAATAGAGCGAAAATCAGAAATAGCACGCTAAAATTTGCATAATTGCAGAGTATTTTGTAACTTTGCATATTATGAAAAGAATTTTACGCATAGCATTTGTTGTCCTTTGCGCTGTTATTACATCCGCAACCGGCTCTTATGTGTTTGCTGCTGAGCGAATTGAAACGGTTGCCAACGATGCGAAAGCCATTCCGGTACGGGGTGGCGTAGAATTGTCGGCTTCCGGGCAGACTCGCTTTGAAATATACTCAATCACCGGCCAGCAGGTCAAATCTGTTACGATTAACGGTGAAAACCAGACAATTGAACTTCCGAAAGGATGCTATATTGTCCGGTCACCCCAGTGGTCGAAAAAGGTGATTGTCAAATAATCTTTTTATAAAACGATTTCCAGACGGGTGTCATGAATGGCGCCCGTTTTTAATAAGTTATACTTAAATATCCTACTCCACCAAACCTTTTAACGTTATGTTATTGCAAGTCAAGAATGTCAGTAAGACATTCACGGGCCATCAGGCCCTCGACTCCGTAAGCCTGGAGGTCCCGCGCGGGTCAATTTATGGACTCCTCGGACCCAACGGTGCAGGAAAAACCACCCTGATTCGTATAATCACGCACATAACGGCTCCTGATTCCGGATGCGTATTATTCGACGGTCACCAACTGACAGCGGCAGACACATCTCAGATTGGCTACCTGCCGGAAGAGCGTGGACTGTACAAAAAAATGAAAGTCGGCGATCAGGCAATGTTCTTTGCTCGCCTTAAAGGACTCGGAAAACAAGAGGCCGAAAAGCGACTGCGCGGATGGTTTGAACATCTTGGAATATCCGACTGGTGGAATAAAAAAGTATCCGAGCTGTCAAAAGGCATGGCCCAGAAAGTACAGTTTATCGTAACAGTTCTGCATGAGCCGAAACTGCTGATCTTCGACGAACCCTTCTCAGGCTTCGACCCGCTGAACGCCCAGGTCCTCAAAGATGAGATTCTACGCCTGCGCGACCTTGGAGCAACAATTATATTTTCAACCCACAACATGAGTTCGGTCGAAGAGATTTGTGACAGTTTCACACTCATTAATAAAAGTCATAACATTCTTTCCGGAAAAGTCTCGGATGTAAAGCACGAATTTGCTCAGGGAAGATATGACTTCCTTATTGAAGGAGACACAACCGCGCTGATTCCCGCCTTGATGCCTATGGTAGAGTCTCACTCCTTCACCGAAGCTGAGGCCGGGCGCTCACTGCTCAGCGTCAAACTCAATCCAGGAGTTGAGCTTCGCGACGCGATTTCCGCAGTCAACGCCAAGTCAACCATCGTCGGCTTACATGAGAATTTGCCGACAATGAACGATATTTTCATCTCTGCCGTCAATAAAGCTAACGAAAAATGAGCCAGTCCGTCACTTCTATCATAATCAGACGCGAATACATGGAACGCGTCTCAAAAAAGAGCTTCATCATCACAACGATTCTCGTTCCTGTCTTAATGCTTATTCTTGCCCTGCTCCCTACTGCCATCATGCTGTTTGCAACGGGTGAGACAAAAACCATCGCCGTTGTTGATGATTCCGGAATCATTCTGCCGTCGCTGGAGTCCAACGATAACGTCCGGTTCATTGACGCATGGACCTCACAGGAAAACATGCTCTCGAACGATTCCATTTATGGCGTCCTCATTATTGAACGCAACATCCTGAAGCGAAACTCGGGGCTGAAACTGCTGACTCCGAATGCATCCTCAGTCAGCATTGAGTCTGAAATCACCGGTCAAATCAATAAAATCATCGAAAACGAGAAGCTAAAAGCTTACGACATTGAAAACCTTGACCGTATTCTTAACGAAGTGAAGACCTCAGTAACGCTTCAGACGTTGCGAACCGATTCCTCTGGCGAGGAAGGCGAAAGCCAAAGCGCAGCAATCAGCTCCGCAATCGGCACAATGCTCAATTTCCTGCTCTACATGTTCCTGCTCATGTACGGGTCTCTCGTGATGAATTCGATTATCGAGGAAAAAAATAACCGTGTTCTTGAAATTGTTGTCAGCTCAATTAACCCCAAATCACTGATGATTGGCAAGATTGTCGGAGTCGGGTTGGTTGCACTGACGCAGATTGTTATCTGGGCAGTCATCATGTTTGGAATCAGCACACTGCTTCTTCCAGCCATTGTTCCCGCCGAGATGATGGCTGAGGCTCAGGCAATCAATGCCGGATCGGCCGACCTTGCATCCACCACTATGGATACAGACCTTGCACTTGCCCTTGGTATGTTCACTAATATCGGCTTTGTCATGAAAATCATGTGCCTGCTGATGTTGTTTCTTATCGGCGGATATCTGATTTATGCGTCCATATTCGCCGCAATCGGTGCATCGGTCGATAACATTCAGGATGCGTCTCAGCTCCAGACAATCGGAATCATACCGATTTTTATAGGACTTTTCTCTTCGCTGGCCGTGATTGCTGACCCGAACAGCACTTTTGCATTAGTCATGTCGCTCATCCCGTTCACATCACCTATGGTCATGATGGCACGCATCCCGTTCGATGTACCAATATGGCAGATTGCTGCGTCATTGATTCTGCTCTATCTGACAATTGTCCTAATGATTTGGATTGCAGCGAAAATCTATCGAATCGGCATCTTCATGTATGGCAAAAAGCCGACCGTGCGTGACCTGATCCGCTGGGCCCGTTACAAATAATTGCCCAACCAACAAATAACCCCATAAAAACGCCCCGGTGCAAATCTACAAATTTCTGCACCGGGGCATTTCCTTATCATATTCTTAGACCTCGTTCCCCAATATTTGTGGAATGGGGTCTTACTTTCCGCTGCGATAACGTGCAGCCTGCTCTTCAATCAGGGCTGCATCGCCAAAATAGTTAATTTTCATTGCATTACGAACCTCATCAAGGGTCTTGGCGGCTGTTTCACGCGCCTTTTCAGAACCTTGGCGCAAAATTTCGTAGACAAGCGGAATATTCTGCTCATACATCTTACGACGCTCACGAATCGGAACAAGCTCCTCTTCGATTACGTTATACAGCAACTTCTTGACCGTACCGTCGCCCACTCCACCACGTGTATAGTGATCCTTGAGTTCCTGAAGGTTCTTATAGTCGGGAAGATATCGCTCAAAGTGTTCGTCACAACTGAAAGCGTCAAGATAAATAAACGGGCAGTTCCCCTCAAGATGTCCGGGCGAGTCGATTGTCAAATGTTCCGGGTCAGTATACATGCTGTTGACCTTCTTTTTCACCTCCTTCGATGAGTCAGAAAGATAGATACAGTTGCCGAGACTCTTACTCATCTTCGCCTTTCCGTCAGTTCCGGGAAGACGCATGCAGGCAGCATTAGACGGAAGCAGGATTTCAGGTTCGACAAGCGTCGGACCGTAGATGTGGTTGAAGCGGTTAACAATTTCTCGCGTCAGTTCAATCATCGGGGCCTGATCCTCACCAACGGGTACAGTCGTTGCCTTGAATGCAGTGATGTCAGACGCCTGGCTGACAGGATAGCAGAAGAAGCCAACAGGAATCGACTGCTCAAAATTGCGCATCTTAATTTCGGTTTTTACCGTTGGATTGCGCTGCACTCTCGAAACCGAAACAAGATTCATGTAATAAAATGCGAGTTCGCAGAGTTCAGGAACCTGAGTCTGGATAAAAATAGTTGTTTTTTCCGGATCCAGACCAACCGACAGGTAGTCTAACGCAACTTCGATTACGTTCTGACGCACCTTTTCAGGGTTGTCCGCATTATCTGTCAGAGCTTGAGCGTCAGCAATCATTACAAAAATATCATCGAACTCGCCGGAGTTCTGCAATTCGACGCGACGACGCAGCGAACCAACATAGTGTCCTAAATGAAGTCTTCCGGTCGGACGATCGCCGGTAAGTATGATTTTTTTCATATTCAGAGTTAATTTTTTGATTTCAGTATAATCTATTACTTCAGCTGATTCGATTTGTCAGACCGGAGGTCAGAGACGTGAACCACTCTGACGCCTGGGCCGGCAGCGCTGCATCGGCCAGAGAGTCAAGTGCGGCAACAGTATATTCGTCAATCAGCCGGTTGATACGTGCCGGAAGATCAAGCCGACGGTAAATATCCGTCACTCCCTTGATTTTTTCCTCGGAGCGCTCGCCGAGCCATTGAGAAATCTCATCCGGAGCTTCGCTCTGGGACGTAATCAGAAGCCACGTTTTTTTGTCGTTTAGAATATCTCCGCCAACGTTTTTCCCGAACGTGGCCGGGTCGCCGAACGTGTCAAGATAATCGTCGCGAAGCTGAAACGCAAGACCGAGATTCACTCCGAACTCGTAAAGCGCGCGAACAGTCTGGTCCGACGCGTGTGCCATTATGGCGCCGACCGAAACGGCACATCCGAGCAACACCCCCGTCTTCAAACGAATCATCTCCATATATTCCTCGACTCTGACATCGGAACGGCGTTCAAAATCCATATCCATCTGCTGGCCCTCATAGATCTCAATTGCCGTGCGGTTAAAGAGGCGCAACAGCCCCGGAAGTTTCTCATCCGGACACCGGCTCATAAGCTCTGACGCGAGCGTCAGCATCGTGTCACCGCTCAGGATAGCCGTCGGCGTGTTCCACTTGATGTGAACCGTCGGACGGCCTCGCCGGGTTTCCGCACGGTCCATCACGTCGTCATGCAACAGGGTGAAATTATGGAACATTTCAATGCCAAGCGCCTGATTCAGGGCCTCCTCCGGATTAACACCGCAAGCCTTACATGCCGCAAGCACAAGCAATGGGCGCAGGCGCTTACCGCCGGCCTCAAGCGTATAGGAAATCGGCTCATAAAGGCCGGGGAGTCCGGCTGGAAACGAAAGGGAGTCGATGCCCTCTTGAATCAGTTTTTGCAAATGGTCGGTTTCAATCATCATATAATCTTATTATTTTCTGCAAAGTTAATAAGAAAAAACTGAAAAGTAAAAATTGACACCGCAAAAAGCTCCCAACTGTTGGTTTTTAATCCGGGTCAACGTTCTTCGGACACTGAATCTGCAGGATTGCACCTCGCCTGGCGCTATAATGACGCAATCGACGCGAAAAGCGCTCGTACAAATAATCTCGCTCCGCCTCATTGCGAAAATCCGCGAAGACTGTGACTACGTTACCGTTGCGCGTAACGGCTGTCCCGTCAACAACAAAAGTTTCCGTTTCAGGAAACACCGGCGGCATAAGGTAGTTAGCGCTCCATGACGCACAAATCAGCATCACTGACGCAATTGCAGCCGAAAGATGACGCTTATGCAGACTGACACCAAATGTAACCAGCATCGTAACCGTCAACAGCGTGAGCCACAGAGGTAGATAGATATCGCCGACCAGTGCCTCGGGCAGATTCGAGATTCCGTGCGCCACACTTTCGAGCAGTCCACAAAAAAAGTCGGCTGCAACGGCAACGAAATCCAAATGCGGAGCAATCAACAAAACAACTCCCAGACCGAGAATCAACGGCAGCAACGGCACTGCAACCATATTCGCCAATAAGAAATAAAGCGGGAAAACATGAAAATACCATGCCGATATCAGCGAAGTAAGCGACATTGCCGCCAAAGACATAGCCGGATAGGACCACAACAAGTATAGAAACGGATGACGCCGGCGATCAATTCGGTTCAGCAACGGATAAAAAATAATGATTCCACCAACCGCTGCGAAACTCATCTGAAAACCGGGCATAAACAGTTCCGTCGGACTCACAAAAAGAATAATCATTGCAGCCATACAAAGCGAATTGAGCGGAACGGAAGTCCGTTCAATTATGCGCCCGAAAAGAAAAACAGAGGCCATGATGACCGCACGGACAACCGACGGCGACATTCCGGTCAACATTGCATAGGTCCATAAAAGAAGAATTGAGAGCAATTGACCGGGGAGTTTCCGCCGACTTATGGCGAAAGGTAACATCAAAATTGATATTAAACCAAGCAGAACGGCAACATGCGTTCCACTCAGTGCAAGCAAATGAGAAATCCCAGCCGCTGAAAAGGCGTTACGTTCCTCTTCAATGATTCCGGTCTTATCGCCAAGAAGCATCGCCGACAGCAAAGCGAAAGTCCCGTCGCTGATATCCGCACGGCTCAGACGATAAGCAAGGTCACGGTTAAGCCTCATCATTGCGGGCATGACTCCGTCGGCCTCGCCTCTGAATTCCAACGAGTCAGGAAGCACCATAACAAAGCCGACAACTTGCCTGCGGCGCTCCGCACTGCTGCCAACCTGCACATCTTCAACGGACTGCACGCGCTCTATCGGCTCCATTGGCGAGTGGAAGCCAATGCGCTGCCCTGGATAAATTATATTTCGGTGACCGATGATTTCAGCCGTCACATTGAACGGAACACACCCGCAGCCATCAATAGAATCAACCGTCACGATTCCGATCATCGCATTACCGCCGGTCTCCCTGGTCTCCAACACTTCGGCTGCAAAATCATGTAGACCTACAACCGGAAGTTCAGACGGTCTGTTAACGTAATCGGCACCCCACCCCAAGGCGAAAAACACCAGTAAATACGAAAAAATGCCGGAGCGCCAAAAGGCGCCCGACACTCCAATAATCAGTACTATAACAACCGACCAAAATGGCAACCCCACCAGTAACTCGGCCGCAAAAATCCCAGCAACCAAGCCGGTAAGCGGAACCAACAGCGGGGTCCTTCCCATCAGTCAATCGTGTTCATAACCACAAAGAAAGAGCTGACACCGATTGCAATCCAGAGCAGAACGGCAAGCACCAAAGGCTTCACTCCAACTGCTTTAATGCTCTTCAGAGACAAAGATGCTCCAATCATAAACAGCGTCACCACCATGCCCTTCTTGGCCCAGAAAGCCATCGTATGACCGAATTCCACGGGCAGTCCGGCATAAGTGTTAATCACCATTGCAAGAATAAAGAGGAAAATAAACCAGGGGATGGAAATCTTTGCAGTCTTATCGCGGAAAATCCACATTGTCACAAACGCCAGAGGAATTATCCACAAAGCGCGCGTCAATTTAATAAGCGTAGCGACCTCAAGAGCTTTCGGACCAAACGCATCGCCGGCGCCGACAACTGACGAGGTGTCATGAATGGCAATTGCGGCCCAAGTGCCAAACTGAGTCTCGGTCATGCCGGCAAGAAGGCCAATCGGGGGGAAAACGAACAATGCCAATGCGTTAAGAATGAAAATCACGCCAAGCGACACCGCCATTTCATTGTCATTTGCCTTCAGCACAGGTCCGACAGCCGCAATGGCAGAGCCGCCGCAGATCGCCGTACCTGACGAAATCAGATAAGCAGTTTTGCGTTCAATATGCAACCAGTAACCGAGCATCACACCTAACACCATCACGCCAACAACCGACGCAACAGTAAAAGCCATGCCGTCTGCGCCGGACTTCAGTGACTCATGGAGATTCATCGAGAAGCCATAACCGACAACAGAAGCCTGAAGCAAATACTTTGAACACTTCTTGTTGAACTTCGGGAAAGGACTTTCAAATGTAAACGCGAAAATCAGGCCAAGCAGCAACGCATAGGCAGGCGAAACCGGTTCGGCAAACGCAAAAAAATAAGAAATCGGAATCAGAATAAGGACGATAATCAGGATATAAATCCATTTAGCGACGTTTGCTTTCATTTTTCCAAATAAAATGGTGTTTCAAGATGACGCAAATTGTAGTTTGAGGCCATAGTCTCTCCGTAAGCGCCGGCAGAACGGAAAGCAATCAGGTCGCCACGGCAGGAAACAGGAAGAAGTTCATCGGTTCCGAAAACATCAGATGATTCGCAGACAGGACCAACAACATCATACTTTTCAATTGGAGCGTCGGCCGGTTCGGATAGGTTTTCGATTTTGTGGCGGGCCTGATAGAGAGCAGGACGAATCAGCTCACTCATGCCGGCATCGCAAATCAGGAAATTCTTAGCTGTGCCATGCTTGACGTATACCACTCTCGAAATCAGCGAGCCACACTGAGCAACAATGCTGCGGCCAAGTTCAAAATGGAGCGTCTGGCCGGGCATAAGATTCAGATTACGGCGGAAAACATCAAAATAACTTCCAAAATCAGGAATCGGATGTTCGTCAGGTGCGACATAATCAATTCCAAGGCCGCCGCCGACGTTGATATGATTTACTCGGACCTGAGTCTGCAATCGGTTGATGACATGACAAAGTCGCTCAAAAGGTTCATTGTCAAGAATCTGCGAGCCAATGTGGAAGTGCAGACCGGTCAACTCCACTCCCGGAAGAGAATGGGCAAGGTTGACTGTCGCAGGGAGCATTTCAAAATTAATGCCGAACTTATTCTCGGCAAGCCCCGTCGTAATATTCGCGTGGGTGTGAGCGTCAATGTTCGGGTTAACACGAATTGCAATGCGGGCAACGGTTCCGGCCTTCACTGCCAAAGCGGAAATGACCTGCATTTCCTCAGCTGATTCAACATTGAAACATCCAATACCGACACGAAGTGCAAGATTAATTTCCGCATCAGTCTTACCGACTCCGGCAAAAACGATTTTGTTGGCCGGAACACCACAGTCAAGCGCACGCTGGATTTCTCCTCCGCTGACACAGTCAGCTCCGAAGCCACGCGCAGCGATATGACTGACAATTTCCGGATTGGAATTTGCCTTCAGTGCATAATGGACATGGAAGTCTCCCTTCTCCTTAATTATAGCATCCAGCGTAAGGTCAAGGAGCTTCATGTCATAAAAATAGAAAGGAGTCGGACAAGCCCCGAACTCCTTCAAAGGAAAATCAGTTTTCATTTTCTTTCGCCAAAAAGTGATTTCTGAAGCGAATTTAGGGCCGCAATCTTATCGCTCTGGCGCACGAGAAGAGAAATATTGTAATTGCTGCCGCCATAGGAAATCATGCGAACCGGAATGTTCGTCATTGCGTCAAGCACACGCGTTTCAAATCCGCAGTTGTGCCATTCCACGTCGCCGACAACACAGATGATCGCCATGTCATGATCAACGGTAACCGTGCCAAACTTCTTAAGGTCGTCAAGAATCAAATGTAAGTTGCGGGTATTGTCAATCGTAACAGAAACTCCGACCTCAGAGGTTGCAATCATATCAATTGAAGTCTGATATGTTTCGAAGATTTCAAACACCTTGCGCAGGAAGCCATAGGCAAGCAACATACGGCCGCTCTTGATTTTGATTGCGGTGATGTTGTCCTTTGCGGCGACAGCCTTGATTGTGTGGGTAGGAGAGCAATTATAAATGACTGTTCCGCGCGCTTCGGGCTGCATCGTGTTCAGCAGGCGAACGGGAATATTGTTAAGTTTCGCAGGAAGCACACATGTCGGATGAAGAATCTTAGCGCCGAAATAGGCAAGCTCGGCAGCCTCCTCAAAATGCAGTTCGGCCACAGGCGACGTTCCTTCGACATAACGGGGGTCATTATTGTGCATCCCGTCAATGTCAGTCCAGATTTCAATCTCGTCTGCATTGACGGCCGCACCGATAAGAGACGCCGTATAGTCGCTACCTCCCCGTTGAAGATTGTCAACCTCACCGTAGGCATTGCGGCAGATGTAGCCTTGAGTGATGTATAGCTGCGCGTCGGGATTCTTTTCGAGCAGTTCAAGCAAATGGGTGCGGATAAACTGAGTGTCAGGTTCAGAATTCTTATCGGTGCGCATGAAATCAAGCGCGGGAATCAGAACGGAACCTACACCCTGTTCATGAAGATAGATATTCATCAACCGAGTACTCATCATTTCGCCCTGGGCAAGAATCTCACGCTCCTCGAAGAGTGTGAAGATATCTTTAGATAGTGAGCGGATATAAGCAAAAATCTCCTTGATTTCACGGCGGGCCTGCTCAGCGGCCTCTTCGGTCGAGAATAGCTCGGCAATCACCTGCTGATATTTCAGTTCGAGCTGATTGATAATCTCTTTTGCTCCGTCAACGTTTTTTTTATAAAGATAGTCGCTGATTTCCACAAGAGTATTCGTAGTGCCTGACATTGCGGAAAGGACAATGATATTCCCTCCACGCGAGGAGACCAGCCTGGCAACCTCCTTGATTCTTGCTGCGGAACCAACCGAAGTTCCGCCAAATTTCATTACATTCATTCTTTTGTATCTTGATTATGGTTTTCTTCTGATTTAGGAGTGTCGCTTAGACAAGTCAGACGTTTTTCCTCAATTCTATAGACCTTGGCCGGGAACTGCTCGGTCAGTGCAAGATTATGGGTCGCCATGATAACGGCCGTATTTTGCTCGGAGGCAATCCGATGAAGCATCTCAACAATTTGCGTACCTGTTTCCGGGTCAAGATTTCCGGTCGGTTCATCGGCAAGAATCAACTCCGGTTCATTCAACAAAGCGCGGGCTATCGCAATGCGCTGCTGCTCGCCTCCGGACAGTTCATGAGGCATCTTATATGACTTATTTGCCATATTTACCATTGAAAGTACCTTTTCAATCCGGGCCTCAATTTCAACTGTATTCTTCCAGCCCGTTGCCTTAAGAACGAAAAGAAGGTTTTCATGAACCGAGCGGTCGGTCAGCAGTTGAAAATCCTGGAAAACGATACCGATTTTCCGACGCAGAAGGTGGACACGCTTAGCCTTGAGCCGCGGAAGGTCAAAGTCAAAAGCACGAGCCTGGCCAGCAGCAACCGGGACTTCGGCATACATGGTTTTCAGCAGCGATGACTTGCCGCTTCCGACCTTGCCGATAAAATAGACAAACTCGCCCTTTCTCAGCTGAAAGTCAACGTGTTTCAGAACAACCAGCTCCTTGCGGAGAACTTCGGCGTCAGAATAATCAATAATCAGGTTTTCCATACGTATAAAAATCAGTTAGCCTCTTCCGACAGGAATTTAATTCGTACCAGTCTGATTTCGGCCTCACTATAATCATCGCCCAGCTCAGTGATTGCCGTTTCAATGTCACCGCTCTCGCTGTCGTTTTTGAAATAGTCAGCGATTTCAACAACGATATCCGGATCAATCTCCTGGTTGATGTAATAATTAATGTTGATTTTAGTGCCGGAATATACAATTGCCTCGATTTCGCTCATAAGCTCTTCAAATTCGAGGTCAAGCGAGTGTGCCAGCTCGTCGAGAGGTATCTTGCGGTCAATACCTTGGATGATAGCGATTTTTTGCTTGCTTTTGTTCGGAACAGTACGCACACGCAAGTCCTCGGGACGTTCAATTTCATTCTCCTCAACGTGGGTGCGGATAACCTTGATGAATTCCTCTCCATAGCGCTTTGCCTTTCCCTGACCGACACCGGTAATATTCTGAAGTTCCTCCATAGTAATCGGATAGGTAGTGGCCATCTGCTCAAGCGACGGATCTTGAAAAATCACATAAGGAGGCAGGGAGTGACGACGGGCAATCTTCTTTCTGAGGTCTTTCAGAATAGAGAACAGTTCAGGGTCAACAGCTCCGGTCGAGCCTCCTTTGACAGCAGCTTCCTCTTCTTCTTCGTCGTTAAAGTCATTGTCCTCAACAACTTTGAACGATACGGGTTTCTTAAAGAACTGCATGCCTTTGTCAGTCACGCGAAGTTGTCCGTAATTTTCAATGTCACGACTTAAATAACCGGCAATATCCGCCTGACGGATAACTGCCATTAGAAGACGTTCATTACTATGGTCAAGGATTCCGAATTGCTCCGAATCTTCAAGTCCATAAGCTTTAACGTCGGCAGTCTTCTTTCCGAGAGCGACATCAACAATCAGTTCAGCCTTGAATTTTTCCTTCAAGGCAGCAACAATTTCAATAATTGCAGAAAGTTCTTCTTTAGCTTCCACTTTTTTCTTTGGATGGGTGCAATTATCGCAATTTCCACAATTCTCAACGCTATAATTCTCACCGAAGTAGTGCAAAAGGGTCTGGCGTCGACAAACCGACGACTCCGCATAAGAAGCCGTCTCGGCAAGCAACTGCTTCCCGATTTCCTGTTCGGTAACCGGTTTGCCCTGCATGAACTTCTCCATTTTCCGCAAGTCTTTCGACGAATAAAAGGTGATGCACTGACCTTCACCGCCGTCACGTCCGGCCCGACCGGTTTCCTGATAGTAACCTTCGAGGCTCTTAGGCATGTCATAGTGAATCACAAACCTGACGTCAGGCTTGTCAATGCCCATGCCGAACGCAATCGTCGCGACAATGACATCGACTTCCTCAAGGAGGAAAGCATCCTGATTCGCCGAACGGGTTGCGGAGTCCATTCCGGCGTGATAGGCAAGCGCTTTAATGTTGTTGACACGAAGCAGTTCGGCAAGTTCTTCGACTTTTTTTCGTGCCAGGCAGTAAATAATGCCGCTCTTGCCTTCGTTATTCTTTATATACTTTATAATATCCTTGTCAACATTCGCCGTTTTCGACCTGATTTCGTAATACAGGTTTTCACGGTTGAACGAAGACTTGAACACGCAGGCGGAGGTCATTCCAAGATTCTTCTGGATGTCATGCTGGACTTTAGGGGTGGCAGTAGCGGTCAGAGCAATGACAGGGCGGACGCCGATTTCGTTAATAATCGGGCGAATGCGACGATATTCCGGACGGAAATCATGGCCCCATTCGGAAATACAATGAGCCTCGTCAATTGCGTAGAATGAAATCCGTATAGACTTCAGGAACTCAATGTTGTCCTCCTTAGTCAGCGACTCAGGAGCGACATACAGTAGCTTTGTGCGTCCGGAAATGACATCTTCTTTCACGGCATCGACAGCCGCGCGATTCAGACTTGAATTCAAAAAATGGGCAATACCGTCATCCTCGCTAAAATTGCGCATTGCATCGACCTGATTCTTCATCAGAGCGATCAACGGGGAAACGACGATGGCGCAACCATCCATCAGCAGCGAAGGCAGCTGGTAGCAGAGGGATTTTCCGCCCCCGGTCGGCATAAGAACGAATACATCGTAACCGTCAAGGAGCGCCTTCATGATCGGCTCCTGATTACCCTTGAAAGTTTCAAAACCGAAATAACGTTTCAGGGCGGCGGTAAGGTCGGTATGGTTGGCCATATTGATGAAATGTGAGAATTAAAAAATGGTTGAGTAAGAGAGTTTTGACTTTTAAATCTGCTTTCTGTTATTTGGGATAAACTGCGATAAAAACGTGATTTATTGTTGTTTTACAGAATAAGAAAAGAGGCCCGACACCGGGCAACGACTTTTTCATTGAAGTCACTGCACGGCATCAGTCTCGAAATGTGCTTTGCGAATCTGCTCAAGAGCATACTCGCGAGTTATACATAGTTCCTTTTCTCCAGAACCGGGAATATTGAACATTGAATCAACCATAATCGACTCAACAATCGAACGCAGTCCGCGGGCGCCGAGCTTATACTCAATCGCCTTGTCAACAATCAGGTCCAAGGCGTCAGGGGTGAACGTCAGTTCAACTCCATCCATTGCAAACATCTTCTGATACTGCTTGATGATTGCGTTTTTAGGTTCGGTCAGCACTCTCAGAAGCGCTTCGCGGTCAAGGGGGTCAAGATGGGTCAGAATTGGCAGTCGGCCAATGATTTCCGGAATTAGTCCAAACGATTTCAAGTCCTGTGGGGCAACGTACTGGAGATAATTGTCTCGCTTGATTTTTTGCTTGGTTGAGTCTGTTGCGTAACCAACAACGTGAGTATTGAGACGGTGAGCGATTTTGCGTTCGATTCCATCAAAGGCTCCGCCACAGATGAAGAGTATATTCTTCGTGTCAACCTGAATCATTTTCTGCTCGGGATGCTTGCGTCCTCCTTGCGGCGGGACGTTTACAATCGAGCCTTCAAGCAGTTTCAGCAATCCTTGTTGAACGCCCTCGCCGGATACGTCGCGCGTAATTGATGGATTGTCGCTTTTGCGTGCAATCTTGTCAATTTCGTCAATAAAGACAATGCCGCGCTCGGCCTTGGCCACATCATAATCAGCAACCTGAAGCAGGCGGGTCAGCAGGCTTTCGATGTCTTCGCCGACGTAGCCGGCCTCGGTCAGCACAGTCGCGTCCACAATCGTAAACGGGACGTCCAGCAAGCGGGCAATCGTCTTGGCGAGAAGGGTCTTGCCCGTTCCCGTCGGACCTACAATAATAATGTTGCTCTTTTCAATGTCAACATCATCGTCTGTCTTTACCGTTTTCTGGGCCAGTCGCTTGTAGTGGTTATATACGGCAACCGACAGGTAACGCTTTGCGCTGTCCTGACCGATGACATACTGATTCAGATATTCGTTAATCTGGCGGGGAGTCGGCACCTGGTCCATCGGCTTGATCCCTTTTTCTGCATTTGCTGTTTTTTTCTCGCCGGTCACTTCGGTAAGAAGCTGACTAATGCCCTCGACACAATCGGAGCAAATCAGCACTCCAGGCTGGAGAGGAGAAGGAACCACGACTGCGTCCGGATTCATCGGCCCGCCACAGAAACTACAAGTATGTCCCGAGTTCTTTTTTGCCATTACAAATCGGTTACTTCTTGGTTCGAACAAGAACCTTGTCAATCATTCCGTAATCGAGGGCCTCCTGCGAGGTCATCCAGTAGTCACGGTCACTGTCTCGCTCAACCTTCTCAAGGGGCTGGCCGGAATGGTCGGCGATAATTGAGTAAAGTTCATGTTTCAGTTTAAGAATTTCGCGTGCGGTAATTTCAATATCGCTTGCCTGACCTTGCGCGCCGCCCATCGGCTGATGAATCATCACGCGCGAATGTTTCAGAGCAAAGCGCTTGCCCTTCTCGCCGGCAACGAGCAACACTGCAGCCATCGAGGCGGCCATGCCAGTGCAAATCGTGGCCACGTCGCTATTGATATATTGCATTGTGTCGTAAATTCCAAGGCCGGCATAAACCGAGCCGCCGGGAGAATTAATATAGAGGTTTACGTCCTTTCCGGGGTCATTATTGTCAAGATAGAGCAGCTGCGCCTGGATAACATTAGCCGAATAATCATCAACCTGAGTACCGAGGAAGATGATGCGATCCATCATCAAACGGGAAAACACATCCATCTGAGTGACGTTCAGCGAGCGCTCCTCCATGATGGTCGGGCTGATGTAGCTTGAAGAGATATCAGCCGACGCCTTTGCCGTGTACTGATCGAAAACGAGAGGATTGATGCGGCAATGTTTAGTCGCAAAATCACGAAAATCGTTTTGCATAAAGTTATTCATTAATTATTTACCTTTCTTTGTGAGTTCAGAATTATTATTCAAAGTTACGAATTTTTTTTTATTCACGCAAAATTCTTTCGTTTTTTTCGTGTTTTTCAAGATTTGAGAGCCGCAAAGGGAGCAAACTGAGCGGCACGAGCCGATGGCGGTTGTGCGTCACGAGCCGGCGGACGAACCGGCGGACGGTTGATTATGTCGGCATATTTTGTTTGATTCATGCCTTGTGTCCTCCAATCTGAGCGTTACGCTGACGCTGAGTCGCTCCTTCGGCATAGTTGAGTCCGGTCAGTATAGCGTTCTTTCCAAATCGCTTCTTGATCCGCAGGATTGCCTCCTGACGGCGACGCTCGCTCTCAGCGCGCCGACGTTGTTCTTCATAGTCAACAAAGAGTTCAAGTTGAACAGGCTTGACTTCGCGCTCCGGTATGAGGCGATTAACCGAGAGGGTCAGCCGCCGGACAAGCATCAGGGGGTTGACAATACGGTCAAAGAGTTCAACGACTTTTTCAGACAAGAGGCTTCCTGCCGAGGTCGGCTGAGGGAAATTCACCGTTCCTTGTGCATGGGCCGGCACGGCACGTCCGTAATGGTCAACTGTTATTTTGCCGCTATATTGCGCACGGATTTTAGGGTCAAGCAGGTTCTGATGGTCATAGTTGACAGTCAGCGTAACCTGGTCCGTCACTATCCGGCGGTCAATCAACTTGAGCGATATGTTTTCAATCATCTCCCGGACAACGATTCGAGCCTGATCGGCCCGATATGGTTCAGCAAGCACCTGCCCGCTTGAAAGGGAATGAGTCGCCGGGGCATAGTTCTTCACGTCGGCCATGCTGACAGACTCATAGCCCCAGGCATGGTCAATCAGGAATTCAGCGTTGACTCCGAACTGGCGGTAGAACATCTGAGGATTATTGACCGAGCAACGCGCTATATGACCCATCGTGAAGATGCCGAGGGAAGCCAGTCGACGTGCGGTTCCTGCTCCAAGCCGCCAAAAGTCGGTCAGCGGCTGATGGTCCCAGAGTTGTTGGCGATAAGTCAATTCGTCGAGTTCGGCAACTCTGACTTTACCGGCGTCAGGCGCCATCTTTTTGGCAACGATATCCATGGCAATTTTACACAGATACATATTTGTGCCAACTCCGGCAGTCGCCGTTATTCCGGTAGCGGATAATACCTCTTTGACAATCTCCGAGGCCAACTCGCGGCCCGACATACCATAGAGGCGCAGATAAGGCGTGGCATCGATAAAGACTTCGTCAACGGAATAGGCATACATATCTTCCGGCGCGAAGTATCTGAGATAAATCGACTTGATTTTGTTGCTGTATTCAACATAGCGACTCATCCGAGGCGGTGCAATAACATAATCAACCGCAAGTCTTTCATTAGCTGACAGTTCGCTAAGAAAAATAGATTTAGAAGTCAACGCACCTCGCCCGCGGTTGACATCACGCACCTTCCTGAGTACTTCAAAAAGGCGAGGTCGTCCCCCCAGCCCGAATGTTTTCAATGCGGCCGAGACAGCCAGACATATCGTCTTGTTAGTACGCGACTCATCAGCGACCACAAGACAAGCGTCAAGCGGATCCAGCCCCCGTTCGACACACTCGACAGAGGCAAAAAACGACTTCAAATCAATTGCAATGTATTGCCTGTAATCACTTTGCATAACGGCATCTTCTTGTTGGTATATTGCAAAGTTACGACTTATATTTTTACCAACAAAATAAATTGCCAATTTTTCACCAATAAATTTCGGCAATTTTTGCGGTCTGGAAGTAAATTATGTAAACATAATAGCTTCAAAACGGCTTTTTAAGTAGAAAAATGCTTAACTTTGCATAAAAACTAACTGTTAGAACATGATATCTGTTGACGGCCTCACTGTTGAATTCGGAGGCACCACTCTTTTTAAGGACGTTTCGTTTGTCATTAATCCCGGTGACCGCATTGCTCTAATGGGCAAAAACGGCGCAGGAAAAAGCACCCTGCTTAAAATCCTGGCGGGAGTGCGTCCGCCTAGCCGCGGCTCGGTTTCGGCTCCTAAGGACTGCACCGTGTGCTACCTTCCGCAACACATGATGACCAACGACAACGTAACGGTTTTCCAGGAAGCGTCGAAAGCATTTTCCCATCTTCACGAAATGGAGGAGCGGATTAATAACCTGAATCATGAACTGGAAACACGCACCGATTATGAGTCAGACTCGTACATGGCCATTATTGAAGAGGTTGCTACGCTCAGCGAGAAATTCTATGCCATTGACATGACTCATTTTGAGGAGGACGTCGAGAAGGCTCTTCGCGGCCTGGGCTTCGAGCGTACGGATTTTGACCGCCCGACCTCGGAATTTTCAGGAGGATGGCGCATGCGCATCGAGCTGGCAAAACTGCTGCTTCAGAAACCCGACGTCCTGCTGCTTGACGAACCAACGAACCATCTTGACATCGAATCTATCGGATGGCTTGAAGAATTCATCATCAACAGTCCAATGGCTGTAGTGGTCATCAGTCACGACCGACGCTTTGTTGACACAATTACAACGCGCACAATCGAAGTTACCCTCGGCCGCATCTATGACTATAAGGCCAAGTACTCACACTATCTCGAACTCCGCAAAGAGCGACGTGCGCAACAGCAGAAGCAATTCGACGACCAACAGAAGCAGATTGCTGAAGCCAAGGAGTTCATTGAGCGCTTCAAGGGAACATATTCGAAGACCTATCAGGTTCAGAGTAAAGTAAAATGGCTTGAGAAGCTGGAAATTGTCGAAGTTGAAGAGGAAGACACATCTGCCCTGCGCCTGAAATTCCCGCCATGTCCTCGAAGCGGCAGCTATCCGGTCATTGCCGACGGCGTCACTGCCGGCTATGACGGCAAACCGGTGTTTGAAGGCGCATCGTTCATGATTGAGCGCGGCGACAAGGTTGCCTTTGCCGGACGCAACGGCGAGGGCAAATCAACCATGGTCAAGGCAATCATGAAAGAGATTACCCACGGAGGTTCACTGACACTTGGTCATAACGTCAAAATCGGCTACTTCGCACAAAACAGCGCGTCACTTCTCGACCCGGAGTTAACCGTGTTCCAGACAATCGATGACATAGCCGTCGGCGACGTCCGTCTGAAAATTCGCGATCTGCTCGGCGCATTCATGTTCGGAGGGGAAGAAAATCAGAAAAAAGTCAAAGTACTGTCCGGAGGCGAAAGAGTGCGCCTCTGCATGATTAAACTTCTGCTTGAGCCAATAAATCTGCTGATTCTTGACGAACCGACAAACCATCTTGACCTGCGCACAAAAGATATTCTCAAACAGGCATTGGCCGACTTCGACGGCACGTTGATTCTTGTCAGCCATGACCGCGACTTCCTCTCCGGCCTGGTTACGAAAGTATATGAGTTCGGAGGCGGAAAGGTGCGGGAACACTTGTGTGGCATCGACGAATTCCTCGAAAAGAAAAAGCAGGTGTGAATCCACAACCGCCCTTATGACCGATTCTTATTATGGAAAAACTGGAAGTGTTCATATGTTTTGACGTCGGCTTTAAAAATCTGTCACATTTCTCAAAGCTATATAAGGAAGCATACGGTATGGCTCCGACTTTTTCATAGTGAGCCGCAGGGCAAAATAGATTGAGCCACGCAACAAAGCCGGTGCGTGGCTTTTGCTGTAATTTTGCGGTGTGAAAACAAAATCATACCGTATATGAACGACATATTTGCAAAAGACCTCAGCGGCGAACTTGTGTCGCCCGAAGAACCGGGATATGAACTTCTTATAGATGACATATTCTCGACAATGGAGACTGCTCAGGAACTTGCCACAGTCAGTGTCCGTAACCAGAAACGGGTTCATGAACTTATGGAGATAATCCTCGGAAAGCCGCTTGACGAAAGCACTACCCTATTGCCTCCGTTGTATATCGACTATGGCAAGCCGGTAAAAATCGGCAAAGGCTGTTTCATTCAGCAATGCTGCACATTATTCGGCAGAGGAGGTATAACAATAGGCGATGGTGTGTTTATTGGACCTAAATGCAACCTCGTCACAGGTAGCTCTTGGATGGCTGTTGCACAAAGCCCCGTGGATTGTTCCCATTCCCGGCACCACCAAACACTCTCATTTTGACGAGAATCTCCATACACTCACATTCAACATCTCTGACGAAGAGTGGCGCACACTTGAAACTACGTTAACAGCTATTCCGGTAGTCGGAGACCGATACAATGCCGAGCAACAGAAACAGGTAGGCTATTGATTTCCTTGATAATGGTATGTTTTCCGTGGATTGAGGTACACATGAAACCATACTGATTACTAATTTTGCAAATTAAACAAATAAAGTATGAGAACAATAATAGTTACAATTCTTGCATTTCTTGTCGCGGCAAGCGTGCATGCTAAAACACTGATAGTATATTACAGTTATACCAATAATGTGGAGCGAATAGTCGATGCTCTACGCACGCAAATAGATGCCGACGTTCTGGAAATCGAGCCGGCTGAAAAGGGGCTTGATTATGCAGCTAACAACTATGCCATCGGCAGCGCACAGATAGCAGCCATACGCAATAATCCTGACGATGCGGCTTCATATCCTGCGATTGATCCCATAGATGTGAATCTGTCGGACTATGACTGCATAATTGTCGGCGTTCCGCTTTGGTGGAGCAATATGGCAGCTCCGTTACAGACGTTTCTGCTTCACTACGGCAAGGAGATGGACGGGAAGAAAATCGGACTTATCGTTTCAAGTGCAAGCAGTGGCATAAGCGGGGTGGAAGCGGACGCGAAGCGGCTGATACCCGGTGGCGATTTCCTGACTCCTTCGCTATGGATAAAGTCTTCCCAAACTTCAAATGCCGGCTCGATGCTTGACAACTGGCTGACGAAGATAGATTATGACCGACTCTCATCCGGGATCAATCATATTTCAACTGACCCAGATGAAAAATATACAGTATACTCACTATCCGGCGTCAGGCTACTTTCTGATGTCCGCTCGACAACAGGATTATCAACCGGGATATATATCATAAACGGAAATAAAACAATAATATCGAAATGAAGAAAACAACAATAATGTTGCTGATAATATCGGCAATGACATCAAATCTAATTATGGCACAGCAGAAAACAGTTCAACCTTCAGCTCGCGGCACGAAGGTGACGCAAACAGCAGGGCGCGACCAACTCGGAGATTTCGCTCCGGAGTTCGCCCGACTTAACGATGACATCCTGTTCGGCGAGGTATGGAGCCGCAATGACCTTCTTTCATTGCGCGACCGCAGTCTTGTGACAATCACATCGCTTATCTCGCAGGGAATTACCGACAGTTCGCTGACCTATCATCTTCAGGAGGCGAAAAAGAACGGCATAACCCGCACCGAAATTGCCGAAATACTGACGCATGTATCGTTCTATGCCGGGTGGCCCAAGGCATGGGCTGCATTCCGTCTCGCAAAGGAGGTATGGAACGATGACATCATGGGTGATGATGCAAAAGCAGAGTTCGCACGTTCGATGATATTCCCGATAGGCGAACCTAATGCAGCATACGCCAAGTATTTCATCGGCAACAGCTATCTTGCGCAGATTTCAGACGCGCAGATTCCGTTTGCCAATGTGACATTCGAGCCGGGATGCCGCAACAACTGGCATATCCATAAGGCAGACAACGGAGGCGGTCAGATGCTTGTCGGAGTGGCGGGACGCGGATGGTATCAGGAAGAAGGCAAACCTGCTGTCGAAATACTCCCTGGCACTGTAATCCATATTCCTGCCAACGTCAAACACTGGCATGGAGCGGCAAAAGACTCGTGGTTTGCGCATCTCGCATTCAGCGTACCCGGCGAAAACACCGAAAACATCTGGCTTGAACCTGTGACCGACGAGGAATACAACTGAATTGAGCAAAACTTTATTTTGCTCAATTCAGCTGTAGCCGGTATTCTCTTGGAGTGCTTCCGGTTTGTTTTTTGAAAAAGCGGATAAAGTGCTGCGAGTGCTGGAAACCAAGCAGTTCTGAAATCTGTTTGGTACTCAGAGCCGGATTCAACAGCGAGTTTTTAGCGTAGTTTATCATTTTCAGCTGTATATATTCCTGTGCGGTCTTACCCGTTTCTTGCTTTACAAGGTCGCCGAAATAGTTGGATGAAAGGCATATCTTGTCCGCGAAATACTTTACTGTGGGTATTCCGTCAATTGCTCCGCGTCCACTGTCAAGATATTCGTCAATCAGCTGTTCGAATTTGCCGAGTACGTTATGGTTCAGTTCTTCACGCGTGACAAACTGACGTTCATAGAAGCGCATACAGTAATTGAGCATCACCTCTATGTTGGATATTATAAGAGACTTGGAGAACTTGTCGATGGGATGTTGCAGCTCACGGGCTATCTTGTCCATATAGTCCTGCAAGATCAGGCGTTCTTCCGTCGACAGATGCAACGCTTCGTTTGAGGCGTAGGAAAAGAATGTGTATTGCTTGATTTTCTGACCCAAGGGAGTCCGCAGAAGAAAATCGGGATGAAACAGCAGTCCGACCGCTTCCGGTGCCGGGCCTTCCTCAAAACGGTGTATGCCTACTGTCTGGCCGGGAGCGAAACTGACAACCGTTTCGTCATCGAAATCATACGATGTCTTCCCATAGTTTATCTTACACCCTGTGGTCTTTTTGAGAAAAAGTGAATAAAAACCGAAGTGCATGCAATGGGTCGGCTGCTCCACAGTATCGTCAAAATGAACTATGCCGACAAGCGGATGTCGCGTCTCAAAACCGAAATAGCGGTTGTATTTTTCAATAGTGTCTGCCTCGTATATTTCCATATAAGATTTCTTTTCTGCAAAGATAGCTATAATCTGTTGTCGCGCAATGCAGAAACGTCACCTATATGTAATCGGGGTACATAATTCCGTAAGATTGGTACATTTTGCGAATCAGCGATTTAAGGCAGATGCGTAATTCCGTAATCGAGGTACATTCAGGCGTAACATTGGTTATTCCCACCATCTTTTTTGAAGCTAATTTTGCACTGTGAAAACAAACGTAAAAGTGACAAATAATAATGACTCCTGTTATTGAATGTATGAGAAACGGCGAGCGCATATCCGAGACTGCGCCCGAACTTCTCTGTGACGAGATTGAGAATACCCGTCGGCTTATCGCCGAGTTGAACACCGGCTACCATACACCCGATGAGATACGCGCCATTCTGGAACGCATCTGGGGGCAGCGGCTTGACAGCACGGTGAGGATGTTCCCGCCGTTTTATACCGCTCTCGGCAAAATGACAACGGTAGGCAAAGAGGTTTTTATAAACTTCGGCTGCACCTTTCTCGATCAGGGCGGCATAACGCTGGAGGACGGAGTGTTTGTCGGCCCCGGTGTGAAAATCGCGACCGAAGGACATCCCGAAGAACCTGAAAGACGACATTCACTGATTACATCCCCGGTTGTGATTCGCCGTAACGCATGGATCGGAGCCGGAGCGATAATACTGCCCGGTGTCACGGTAGGTGAAAATGCCATAGTGGCCGCAGGGGCTATTGTAAAAAATGATGTCGCCGATAATACAATCGTCGCTGGAGTACCCGCAAAGTATATACGACATATAAATACATGAATATATGAAACTCAAAATTCTTTCAATGATAATGTCCATGCTTTCTCTGACAGCTTGTGCATCATGCGCTACAACGGATGATGACCCCATAACTGAAAATCCGGCTCCTGATCCGACACCCGGCACTGAAACCGGCAAAAATGGCAGCCTACTGATAGCATATTTCTCATGTACGGGGACCACAGAAGGTATTGCCGAGGGTATAGCGGATATAACGAGGGCATCCACATTCAGAATCGAAGCGGAAGTGCCTTACACCGCCGCCGATCTTGACTATAACAGCGACTGTCGCGCCAACAGGGAGCAGAACAATCCCAAGGCTCGTCCGGCAATCAAAAGTATGCCTGACGGTCTTGACCGATACGATGTGGTTTTCCTCGGTTATCCGATATGGTGGGGAGAAGCACCGCGTATAATCAGCACCTTCCTTGAGAGCGGAGATTTCAAAGGGAAAACGATTGTGCCTTTCTGCACATCGCACTCCAGCGGTCTTGGAAGCAGCGACCGCAATCTGCATTCTCTCGTTCCGGATGCTGTCTGGATTCCCGGACGACGCTTTGCGGGAAACACTGCCAAAACAGAGCTTGAAAAGTGGATTTCAGGACTTGATATAAAATTTGACACAGATTCTGACACAGATATGGATTACTCTAAATTTCCTCTTTCAGAGGGCAAAAACGGTCAG
>CAMWNI010000018.1 GCA_947175545.1 uncultured Porphyromonadaceae bacterium | reverse complement strand
ATTATGAAAGGATATTTTTCAAATCATCATTTAGAAACATTGTCGGAGTAAACTCGACAATCTGATAGTCGGCAATGTCATTGATATTAAACGGGTCTTGCGCGATAATGGAATCTACAGCCGCACGATTGTCGGCCTTTATCATTATCACACCGCCAACGCGGGGTATCTGCGGACCGGAGGCGATAAAATCGCCGGCGGCATAATGTTTGGCAAGATAGTCGCGATGCGCCTGAAGATGACGGTCAACCTCGCTCAACGGCTTTTTATATGTAAGTATTGCGATAAACATGGCTGTTCAATTTTTCCAGCGTTTGAGATGTGGGAAAAACTGTCGCATCTGCTCCTTCATCTGTTCGACAGTGAGATTCTGACCTGAGTTTCTGTTTATCTCATCGGTGAACTGAGCGCAGAAGTCAATCATCTGCTCCATTGTCATGTCCTGCGTGAACTTGCCGTCTTTGTAGCAGTAAATGCAGTAATCCTCATTTGATGTGCCGTCGGCATTCGTGCCGAATACTTCATTCGTGAGCGGCATTCCGCAGCTTTGACAGAATTTAGTTTCCATCGTAATCATTATTTTTGCTCAGTAGTCCAATAGAGCTGGTTTATAAATGCAGAAGCGCGGACTTCTATGTCAATCTAACTTGACGGCCCTGAGAAAGCCTATGATGCAGATATAACGATAGCAGCCCACGCCGTATGCGTGAGAACCACTATGCTATCTCTTGCATCAAATTTGAAAGGCTCTCAGGTTTTCAAGTTACAAGATGAGCATAACGCTTCTTTTTTCCAAAATGTTGCGAGAAGACTTGCGTCAACCCGACCACAAAGTTACGAATTATTTATGGGATTTTAACTGTTAAGCGTGGTGACCCGGCGAAAATTTGGCTGAGGTCACCACATTTTGACGGCTCGAATATAGTTAAAGTCTGTTAAAGTTTAGGATTGCGAGACGGTGATGTGGGGTTGAATGATGCTGAATGAATATGTACGAATTTGAAATACATACTGATTATCAGCGTATTAAACCTCCACGATAAAAGATATGAGCCTGTCGCTGCACGCATAACAAACAATACTTCAGTGCGTTAGCGTGGGCGTGGTGACTTTTGTGGTGACTCGGAGGGATATAGTTGAATAAAAGACCGCTAACTCATTGAGAATTAGCGGTCTTTTGTGGTGCCACCAGGAATCGAACCGGGGACACAAGGATTTTCAGTCCTTTGCTCTACCAACTGAGCTATGGCACCTTGTTTTCGTTTTTTGCACTGCAAAGTTAGGGAGTTTTTTTGAACTGTGCAAGTTTTTTTGTGATTTTTTTGTTATTTAGCTGTGGCGGGGTGGGGTATGGGGTTGTGGACTAAGACATTATGTCGCGTATTTTTTTTAGCGCGGTGATGAGGCGGTCTACTTCTTCGGGTGTGTTGTAGAGTGCGAAGCCGACGCGCACGGTGCCTTCGATGCCCAGGACGTGCATGAGCGGTTGGGCGCAGTGATGGCCGGTGCGTACTTCGATGGCTTGTTTGTCAAGTAGCAGGCCGACGTCGTAGTGGTGGTGAGGGTGGAGAAGGAAGGAGATGACGGGGGCTTTGCCTGGAGCTGTACCGTAAATTTGTAGTTCAGGCAATTCGGTGGTCAGGCGTTCGGTGCATAGGTCCAGAAGGCTGTGTTCGTGAGTGGCAATGCGATCAATGCCGATTGACTCGATGTAGTCTATGGCAGTGGCGGAGGCTCCGATGCCGACGAAATCAGGTGTGCCGGCTTCAAATTTATAGGGAAGATCGGCAAATGTGGTGCCGGAGAATGATACGTGGCCAATCATTTCGCCGCCACCCTGATATGGGGGCATGGTTTCCAATAGTTGTTCGCGCCCGAAAAGCACTCCGATGCCCGTAGGGCCGTACATTTTATGAAACGAGAAGCAATAAAAGTCGGCACCAATGGCTTGGACATCCGGCCGTGTATGGGCAACGGCCTGTGCGCCGTCTATTAGGACGGGAACGCCGAAAGAGTGGGCGATGGCCGTCATTTCTTCAATGGGGTTGACTGTGCCGAGAACGTTGCTGATATGGCAAAATGAGGCCAGCCGGGTGCGTTCGTTGAACAGGGCGCGGTACGCGTCCATTTGTAATGATCCGTCAGGATTTATCGGGACAACGCGGATGCGGATTCCGCGACGGGTCTGGAGGAGTTGCCAAGGAACGATGTTGGCATGATGCTCCATGACGGTCAGTATGACTTCGTCGCCTTCTGTCAGTCGTTCGCCAAATGATGCGGCCACAAGGTTGATGGCTTCCGTGGTTCCACGCGTAAAGATGATTTCGTTTGTTGATTTGGCATTAATCCACGAGCGGACGCGTTCGCGGGCCTTTTCCTGCAGTGCGGTCGCTTCTTGCGATAGGGTGTGTACGCCGCGATGTACGTTGGCTTTTGTGTCATAATAGCCGCTGGTTATCGCATCAACGACCTGACGAGGCGTCTGGGAGGTCGCGACGTTGTCAAGATAGACCATCGGGCGCTTGTAAAGTTGACGGTCCAGTGCGGGGAAGTCTTTACGGAAGTCGAGAATATCCATTATTCTTGTTTCAGAGCATTGATTGCCGAACAGTCGGCACATGAGTCGCTGCCTTCTGCAAGGGCCGAGAAGCGACGTTCAACGAGATGGCGCAGGCGTTCGCGAAGGCTGTCGATTCCGACGTTTGCAATTACGTCAGAAAGGAATGCTTCCATGAGCATACGTCGGGCCTCTGCTTCGGGGATTCCGCGTGAGCGCATATAGAACAGTGCCGTGTCGTCAAGTTGACCGGTCGTTGCTCCGTGAGAACATTTCACCTCGTCGCAATATATTTCAAGGGTCGGCTCGGTGTGCATCTTTGCGTCGTTGCTTGCGAGCAGGTTATGGTTGGTCTGATATGCCTCTGTAAATCTGGCCGACTCGTCAACAATAATAAGGCCGTCAAAGGTGCAATTGCTTTGTCCGTCGGCAACGTATTTGAACACTTGGTTCGATAACGTGTGGTCTGCCTTGTGTCTGATGCGGGTATGAAATGCCGGGGTCTGCGTGCCGGACGCAATCACCATGCCGTTTACGCTTGCTTCGGCGCCCGATGCGTCAAGGCTTACATTGATTTTTGATGACGAGTCGCCACATGTCAGCAGGGAAGAGGTTGAACAGAACCGGGCGTTTGCTCCAACCTGAACGTGCATTTCCGACCGACGTACAGTCAGCGGCGACGACTCTTCAACGCGGTCCAGCGAGAGGCGGCCGCCCTCGGCAACTGAAACCTCGATTAACTCATTAACCAGATAGTTATGTTCGCTGTCCTGAGTGTGGTCACACAGTAGCAGTTTGGCGTCAGCCCCGGATTCTACAACAATAATCACTCGCCGGCAGACCATCAGGTCCATTGGCGCTGACAAAATGTTGACAAGTTGCAGCGGACGTTCCGGTCTTACATTCTGTCCGATACGAATCAGGGCGCCGTCGGTCCAGAGAAGATCGTTAAGCCTTGATTCGGCCGACTTGATATCGTCGCGGACACTTGCCGGAATCCACTCCGGATGCAATTCAGCTGCGGCGCGAAGCGACATAAAAGTCACGCCCTCCGGAAGTCGCTTTGACGGCTGGAAGATGTCATTGACAACCAGGGCCGGTGTCGTGCTGACTGCCGGAACGGCACATTTAAAGGATTTCGCGGCATCGACCGGGAGTTTCAGACGGCGAAGGTTGACGGCATATGTTTCGGGAGCGAAAACCTTGTCAATCTCCGCCGCTGATTCGAGAAATGCCTTCAGCTCATCGCCTCTTTCGCCGAGAACGTCGCGATTCTCTTCATAGAGTTGCTGATATTGATTCATTGCTCTTGGGCGTCAATTTCGTTCTTAATCCAGTCATAGCCCCGTTCTTCGAGTTCCAGTGCAAGCTCTGGGCCGCCTGTGCGCACAATTCGGCCTTTATAAAGAACGTGTACGAAATCAGGCTTGATGTAGTCCAGCAGGCGCTGATAGTGCGTAATGACAATAGTCGCATTTTGGGGCGTATGTAACTTGTTGACTCCCTCGGCAACAACGCGCAGCGCGTCAATGTCCAGTCCTGAGTCCGTCTCGTCCAGGATGCTCAGTTTTGGCTCCAGCATTGCCATCTGGAAAATCTCATTGCGTTTTTTTTCGCCTCCGCTGAATCCTTCGTTGACGGAACGTGACGCGAGTTTAGAGTCAAGTTCGACAACTGAGCGCTTTTCCTTCATCAACTTGAGAAACTCTGCTGCCGTCAGCGGCTCCTGGCCAAAGTATTTCCTTTTGGCATTGATTGCAGCTTTCATGAAATTGGCCATCGAAACCCCCGGAATCTCAACGGGATATTGAAACGAGAGAAATAGTCCCTCATGACTGCGATTTTCCGGGCTTAGTTCAAGTAGGTTAACGCCGTTAAGCCAGGCTTCGCCGTCCATAACCGTAAACGCCGGGGCGCCGGCAAGCACCTCGGAGAAAGTCGATTTGCCCGAACCGTTAGGTCCCATGATTGCGTGAACCTCACCCGGACGCACCTGAAGGTTAATGCCTTTCAATATTTCTTTGCCATCAATTGATGCGCGCAAACCGCGCACATCCAGAAGCATTTCTGTCGAATTCTTGTTTTCCATTATAGTCTTAACGTTAAAACATAGCGCAAAGTTAGCAAAAATTCCGGATAAATTGCTATTGAGATGTTTCTGAATTTTGCCATGTCGTTAATTATACGTCATATAGGGTGTTTGAAAGAAAATTGTTAACTTTGTGCAATAGAATCAGATTGCTATAATCAGTAATAGAGATATAATGGAATTCAAGAATTTAGAGAGTTGTGATTTTGAAACGCTGTTTCGCGGCTTTGAAAGAGCTTTTGAAGATTATGAAATTCATTTTGATAAGCCAGAAGTCCAATCAATGCTTTGCAGGCGAGGATATAATCCGCAACTGTCATTCGCGGCATTCGACAATGGTGAGATTGTTGCATTTACATTGAATGGCACCGGTTTGTTCAATGGCGTCTTTACTGCTTATGATACCGGAACCGGAACGGTAAGAGAGTATAGAGGACAAGGGCTTGCCGGACGAATCTTCACACATTCCATTCCGTTTCTTCGGCAGGCCGGTGTCAGGCAATACCTGCTGGAGGTTTTGCAGAGCAATCAGAAAGCGATTTCAGTTTATCGCAAAATGAATTTCGAGGTAGCCAGAGAGTTTGATTGTTACAGGCAGTCTATTGAAAACATCAATAAGCAACTGTCAGTCAGGACAAGTATGGCGGATTGTGAGGTTTGTGAGGTCAATGTGGATTCAATCAGGCGGATGCAGGTCTATTGTGATTTTTATCCGTCGTGGCAGAACAACGTTGAATCCATCGAACGCGGCAAGGACAATCTGACGTGCCTTGGCGCATTCATTGACGGAGAGCCGGCGGGTTATTGTGTATTCGATAAGATTTCCGGAGATTTGACCCAGATTGCTGTCAAAAACGAATACAGGCGCAAGGGCATTGCATCTGGATTGTTACGTGACGCACTTGGCCGTATGCATACGGATTTTATCAAGGTTCTGAATGTCAGCTCTGATAATCTGACTCTTAGTGCGTTTCTGACGGCAATGGGCGTCAGTCCGGCAAGCAAGCAATTTGAAATGATATTGCCTCTCTGATATCCTGCTCCCGACTGCAGGTCTTCTTTTGGTTAAAGTAAAAAAGCAGTCAGCGCCGATTAACTTGTCGGCGCTGACTGTTTTTTTGTTGTTTAGCTGACAATATGTTGTTTATCGGCTCACGAACTTTCTGGTCTGTTTGTTGTTGCGTTCAATATATACTCCTGCGAGCTTCGGATTCTTTACGGCACGACCTTGAAGGTCGAAATATGATACGGCATCTGAGTTTTCAGATACGGATTCGATATTTTCAATGTTGGTTTGTTCAAAGTAGTCAATGCTGTAAGTTTTCCCGCCTTCGTTTTGCTGACCTTCTTTCTGGTATACGCGAACGTAGTCAAATTCGGTTGTATAAACAACCAGGGGGTTGCCTTTTCCGGCCCAGCTTCCGTCGCCTATGCTCTGGTTGATACGGATAAAGAAAGGTTTGTCAAATACCCATCTTTCATCGCCGATGCGGTCATGGCTTTTTTCAACTTTATATACGCTTTCGCCGTCAATAAACCATTCCAGGTAATCCGGAGTCCATTCAAGGCCATATACAATAGGTTTGCTGTAGTCAATTGGCAGTGCGCCGCTTGAGATACTGCCGCCGTTGCGATTCCACGGGCCGTGGATGGTGTGCCAGCTGCGTTTCGGACCGTCAGCAGCTTCCCAGATGTCGATCTCTCCACAAAGAGGCCAGCCTGCGCTTTGGTCTTCGGGCATCATCCAGTAAGCAGGGAATGTGCCGGCAACATAGTGGCAATGGAGACGAGCTTCTGTATAGCCGTAAGTGTAGTTAAATTTGGTGGCGCTTTCGAGTGCGCCGGTTATCCATTCGGAGGTGATGTCGGGATTGGCTCCATCGTTGATCTTTGCGGCAAGCACAACTCGTCCGTTATGGATTTCGCGCAGGTCATCACGGTCGGTGACAAAGCGGCGCCAGGTGGCGTCCATGCGGCTCGGTGTTTGCCAGTTGTTGACCATATCCGCAGATGTTCCGTCGGGCAGGTTGAACTCATCGTTCCATACCAGGCGGTAGCCGTCTTTCTCGATGGGGTCAACAAATTCGCCATCCGCGAAGACCGGAGTGACCATAACGTTGTTACCTACAATTGCGTAAGAGGGAATTACACCTTCGTTGCGGAAAACCTCGGCTCCTTCTACCATGTATGTGAAAGTGCTGATATTATCGAATTTGACTTCTGCTTCAGGATAGCCATATTCTACGCGGACGGATTCAAGATGCTGCCCAATGTCCGGCAGTCCTTTGAAAATAATCGAATTCAAAGCCTCTACTGTTTTCGGAAGGGCTTGTTTATCCGGTTGAACCAGACGCCCGTCTTCGCCATTGACGATTAAGGTTACGTCTTCCTTATCGTTACATACCATCAGCATGGCGTCCGTAATTGAACCTTCATTCTGGATAATCGTATTGTTCGAGGTTGTGTTACCTCCCGGATCAATTGAATTCCAGTCGACTTTGAATCGGATACGGTATACGCCTGTGTTGATATCCTCGGGAATGACAAACGACGGCATTGCCATTGTGTTGGAGGAGGCATTGGTTTCTCCGGCAGAGTTCTGACCGTTGAGATTGCTATAAGTAACAGCCTCAGTCTCGGGATTGAATACGCCGTCGTTGTCATAGTCAATATATACGTATGCATTCATCCAGTTGCCGGTATACCCGACAGATGCGGAAACGGTTTCGCCCGGAGTCACGACGAATGGCGCAGTAAATACTTTATGATACAAGAGATGGTCGGCATTCTGATCTACTGCCAATGTCTGTGACCCCGTTTTGCCGGTTAAGGTTATGGAGCCTGTGGAGCGTCCTTTGGACGTGGGAATTTGTTGTGTGTCTGGGTAATTCAGCTCATATGGTGATGCAAAGGCAGAAAAAACGCCGAGGCCTAATGTGATAAGAGTAATAACTGGTTTCATGATAATATTTTAGGTTTGAAAATAAAAAGTTTTTGCAAAAATAAAGAAAAATTTTAAAAAATGCAAATATAAATATCAACAGGAGATATGGCGTCGCGTAGTCAGTCGCGCTGGGAAAACGTACTCTGTTCCCGAGCAATCCGGCTAAAACAATCTTGCAAATGCAAGCTTACGTAAGCGCCGGCAAGAAGACGCGGTTGCCTCTGTGATTAATTGTCATATATATTTAACTGAAATGAACGGATTAAGGCGCGTAACGCTTGTTAATGTCGTAGAAAATTCTTAATTTTGCGGTCCTAAGTAGTTTATGGTACAATATTAAAATGATACGAGAAGTTCTTGAACAGGTTATAAGCGAGGATTTATCCGAACTTTGGTCCGTTTTATCGGCCGACGAAAAGCGGTTGGTGACAGAAAACTTTACCCTGCATCATTATAAAAAAAATGAGGTGGTTTATTCCGAAAAAGACACTCCGGAATTTCTCTGGTGTCTTGTGTCCGGAAAAGTGAAGAAATGGAAAGACGGAGTTGGCGGTCGCACGCAGATTATCCGTCTTATTCGTCCGGTTCAATACTTCGGTTACCGGGCCTACTTTGCGGGCGAACCTTACGTCAGTTCCGCTTCGGCCTTCGAATCATGCACAATCGGCACTCTGCCGCTCACGGTTGTCGAGCAGCTAATCAATCAGAACAATGCAGTTGCGCGTTTCTTCATTAAGGAATTGGCCACAAATCTGGGCAGTTCCGACACGAAAATTGTCAATCTGACCCAGAAGCATATCCGTGGACGCCTTGCCGAGGCTCTCATTGTACTGGCGGAAAATTATGGCTATGAGGATGACATGTCAACCCTGCGAATCTACATGAGCCGCGAAGATTTGGCCAATCTGTCAAACATGACAACCTCCAATGCAATTCGCACATTGTCAGCGTTTGTCAGCGAACACCTCATCACGGTCGATGGCCGTCGAATCCGCATCCTCGATGAACCGCAACTTCATAACATCAGTAAATTAGGATAACAATATTATGGCAAAACTCGGAACCCCGTTTACTCCTTCCGGAACAAAGGTGATGCTGCTTGGCAGCGGCGAACTCGGCAAAGAAGTCGCCATTGAACTCCAGCGCTACGGCGTTGAAGTCGTTGCCTGTGATAAGTATGCCGATGCGCCGGCAATGCATGTTGCCAACCGTTCGCGTATCTTCGACATGACCGACGGCGATGCCCTCCGTCAGGCAATTCTTGAGGAGCGTCCGGACCACATTATCCCGGAGGTTGAGGCAATTGCCACTCCCGTGCTTGTTGAACTCGAAAAAGAAGGATTTAACGTAACGCCGACTGCCGCAGCCACTCTGCTGACAATGAATCGTGAGGGCATCCGTCGCCTTGCGGCTGAGGAGCTGGGGTTGAAGACCTCGCCATATCGTTTTGCATCATCGCTTGAGGAATTTCACCGTGCCGTCGAAGAAATCGGACTGCCATGCGTTGTCAAGCCGGTAATGAGCAGCAGCGGCCACGGGCAGTCAACCGTGCGCACCCCCGGGCAGGTCGACTCCGCCTGGGCTGAAGCGCGCGAAGGCGCGAGAGCTGACGCCGGTCGTGTTATTGTTGAGGGTTTTGTCGACTTTGACTATGAGATTACCCTGCTGACAGTTCGTTCCGTGTCAGGAACAACCTTTTGCGAACCGGTTGGACATTATCAGGAGAATGGCGACTATCGCTTCTCATGGCAACCCCAGCCGATGTCGGACACTGCTCTTGAAGCTGCTCGCGATATTGCTCGCAAAGTGACTGATGCTCTTGGCGGTTATGGCCTTTTCGGAGTCGAACTGTTTGTTAAAGGTGACGAAGTAATCTTCTCCGAAGTGTCTCCACGTCCGCATGACACCGGCATGGTCACCATGATTTCGCAGGACCTCAGTGAATTTGCTCTCCATGCGCGCGCCGTTCTCGGACTCCCCGTCCCGGAAATCAGATTCTACGGTCCATCGGCGTCTGCTGCCGTTGTTGTTGAAGGCAATTCAAAGGAAATCATACTTGGAAACCTTGACTCGGTTCTTGCCGAATCCGGAACTGCGATGCGAGTGTTCGGCAAGCCTGAAGTCAGCGGTCATCGACGCATGGCCGTAATCCTCGCAACGGATTCGACGGTTGAGGCCGCTCGCGAAAAGGCTGCTCGCGCATTGGGCAAGCTAAGCGTTGAATTGCGCTGACCTCCATTCGTTCAAAAAACCAAATGCTCGGTTCATGTGTTCTTAAAACATGAATCGAGCAATTTTTTCAATATTTCTTGGTGCGTTGGTGATTCTTCTAATCTCCAGCCATGACACTTTTGCTTCGCGGCAACATAACGTTCCGATGAAGCCGCCGCGCGAAATAGAACACATTTCCGGTGTTTTCCGCGCTGACTCAATCACCTCCCCTCGTGTCAGCCTGACATTCTGGAGCAGCGACGATGCCGCAAGCCGTCTTGAAAACATGCAGCAGGCCTCGCTTGCGCGTCAAGACCCTGACTGGACGCATATCGGCGTCAATCTTGACGAAACTCCGGATTTGTTCAAGGATTTCCTGCGCCGTGATAACCTGTCCGATGACCCGAACCAGTATCTTGCCGTCGATGAGGTCGCCCATTCCTTGGCTGAAACCTACGGCTATGGAACATGGTATTATTAAGGGGTCTTATATAACTTAGGCGTCAGAGTTCGCGGATAGCGGTTATAAGAAGGATCGGTCGTCGTAATCCATTCGATTGATGCGACTTGCGGATGTCGTGCCATCATGGCGCGGAATGTATTGATGCGCGTATGGGCCGGAACGAGAATGCCACGTGTGCCATCGTGCAGTGTAACTCTGCCAATAACGTGAACGCGGCTCCTTGTGTCTGACGCCTGTTCCGTTGCCGTCGCTTTGTGGCTGATGGAGATGTGTCGGCCATATTCGCGGTTTATCTGAGCCATTCGTTCGCGGAAAATTATCCCGTGGGCCGACGTGTCATGTTTTTGGCCGTAAAGAATCTCCAGGTGAATCATCTCGTGAAGAATAGTGTCGTCAATAATCTCTTGATCGCGGTCAATCAGCACGCTGATTTTCAGCGTGAACCCGTCGAAGCATACCTGACCGCCTCTGCCACGAACCTTCTTATAGGCTAACTGACCCAGAAAAGACCGCGCACGGCTAAGACGGATTGTCACCTTCGGAAGCCTTCCGCCGAAAATCGTGCGGTTAAACTCGTCAAAACGAGTCTTGACATATTCAATTGTCGGTCTCATTGGTGCAAATTTACGCAAAAAACGAAAAAAATCGTAACTTTGCATTCATGAAACTCATTGTGTTTGACTTTGACGGCACTATTGCCGATACCTCCGAAGCAATTGTCCGTACCTTTAAGGCCTCTGCCTCCGCTAATGGGTTGCAGTGTCAGAGCGATGAAGCGATTCGGCTCAGTATCGGGCTTCATCTCCGCGATATGTATCGCGAACTGTGTGGGGTTACGGATTCTGCGCTGATTCAGCGATGTATTGACTCCTATTTAGTAATTTTCCGTAGCAACATTCCGTCTGTTACATTGTTTCCGGGAGTGCGCCAGACTCTTGACGCGCTTAAAAAGGAAGGATTCAGGCTCGCAATCGCAACGAATCGTGGAGCGGAGTCTCTGGTCCCTATGATGGATGTTCTCGGCATCGCCGACCTGATTGAAGATTATGTTACGCCTGAATCCGTCTGCAACGTCAAGCCGGCGCCTGACATGGTTAACCTGCTGATGGAGCGCTTCGGTGTGTCGCCGGACGATACGCTTGTTGTCGGTGACACGACTTATGACGTTGACATGGGCCATAGTGCCGGCTGCCATACGTGTGCGGTGACTTACGGAAGTCACCCCGACTGTCGCCTTGCCGAAAGTAAGCCGGAGCAGATGATTGACGATTTTCGCAGGCTGCTCTAAGCCGGGTCCACGTCGTAGTGAATCGTGACTCCTCGTAGGTCCGGATAAGCAGATAACATGCGGTCATACAAGTCGCGCAGAATGGTCCGCACCTTCGCCATAGAGGCCTCCGGCTCTATTTTGAGCATGAAGCGTCTTATATATAAAGATTGCACGCGCGCGACCGCAGGCTTCTCCGGCCCGCTCACTCTGTCGCCAAGCAGAGCGCGTAGTTCGTTACCATAACGTTCTGCCATCAGGTCTACGTTGTGTTCCTCGCGATGTTTCAGATAAATAAATATCATGCGTGAGAACGGCGGATAGAATCGTTCGCGCCGTTCCGCAAGTTCATGGACATAGAAGCCCGTGTAGTCATGGTTTGTCAGAAAACCAATGACGGGATGTTCAGGTTGTGAAGTTTGCACAATTACCTTGCCGGACGTTTCGCGCCTGCCGGCTCGTCCCGCAACCTGGAGCAGCATATTGAACGCACGCTCGCTCGAGCGGAAATCGGGAATGTTGATCAGCATGTCGGCATTGAGAACGGCAACGATGCTCACGTCGCTGAAATCAAGGCCTTTCGTAACCATCTGCGTGCCAACGAGTATGTCAGCCTTATGTTGCGAAAAATCGTTGATGATTTCCTGATAGCCGTCTTTGTTGCGGGTTGTGTCGAGATCCATGCGCAGGATTCTCGCCTCTGGAAATTCCTTGCCGACTTCATCCTCAATGCGCTCGGTTCCGTATCCGATAATCTCCATTGCCGGTTCATTGCAGACAGGGCATAGCGCGGGAAGCGGATATTGCGCTCCGCAATAGTGGCAGACGAGTTTGTCGTCTCGACGATGATACGTAAGCGAAACGTCGCAGTTGAGACATTTCGGAACATGAGCGCAAGCCTTGCAGCGGGCCAGGGGAGCAAATCCGCGCCGGTTGTGGAAAACAATAGCCTGGTTGCCGGCACTCACAGCTGCTGAAATCTTCTGTTCAACGTCTTCGGCAAGCGGTTTGTCTGTACGGAACTTTTTCCATTCCTTCTTCATGTCGACAATCTCTATTGTCGGCAACTCGACTCCGCCAAAGCGTTCGGTCAGTTCCACGAGTCCGTAGCGTCCTGATTGCGCCTTATAATATGTCTCGACCGACGGCGATGCGCTGCCGAGGAGAACCTTTGCGCCGTGCATTCCGGCCAGCATTATGGCTGAATCGCGTCCGTTATATCGTGGAGCCGGATCAAACTGTTTGAAACTCGGCTCATGCTCTTCGTCAATGACAATCAGGCCGAGATGGCTGAACGGCAGAAAAACTGACGAGCGTGCGCCTATAATTACCATGGGTTCACGCGAATGAAGCAGCCTGTTCCAGATGTCAACGCGCTCATTATCTGTGAATTTACTGTGATAAACAAGCACCTTCGACCCGAAAACACGTTGCAGACGCTCGGTCAGCTGCGTGGTCAGGGCAATTTCCGGCACAAGAAATAATACCTGATGGCCGGCGCGCAGAACGCGGTCAATCAAATGGATATATATCTCGGTTTTCCCGCTTGAGGTCACACCCCTGAGCAGGTTGACCTGTTTCCCTTCCGTTTCCCATAGGTCAAGCAGCTTGTTGCGCGCCTCGGTTTGTGCCGGACTCAGGGTTGGGAGAGCGGCCGGAATGTTTCCTTGCTGTGGCGCGAAGCGGTTGATCACCTTGGTCGTTACCGAGAGAATCCCCTTCGCCTCAAGGGCTTTTACTATTGCGGGCGATACGTCTGCCTTTTCAAGCAAAACCGATTTTTCAACTTCTTGCTCGCCGAGTGAATGGAAATGCAACATCGTCAGCAAGAGCTTTTCCTGCTTCGGCGAACGTCCGATCAGGGCAAACGCCGAGGTGCGCCATCCCTGCGAAGATGCGTCGGGCGAAAGCGATACGTAAGTTTTTTTCAGCGTTCGGTAACGCTCGACAACCTTCTCGCTCACCATTGCCAATCCGCGCCCAATCAGTCCGGAGATGGCTCGGTCCGGTGCCGCTGTCAGGCCTGTCTTTTTCGACAGGTCGCCAAGCGAGACCTTCCCTTCGTTGCACAAAACCGCATACATCAGAGCCTCGTCCTCTGTGAGGCCCTCAATGTTTTCGCGGTCAGCATCGCTTGTCGGTTCAATGAATGTTTCGGACTCAAGCTTCAGCGCCGAGGGTAGTGCCGCACGCATAACCTCGCCGATTGAACACATATAGTAGTCAGAAAGCCAGCGCCAGAACCTCAACTGCGGATTGCGCAGAATTGGGTCGCCGGGTTTGTCTATAAGTCGTGTTATCGGCCTGATTTCTACTCCTTGAGGCGCAATTGGAGTCAGCGACTCAACGATGCCCGTATAGAATTTGCGGCGTCCGAACGGCACAAGCACCCGGCTGCCTATGCTGACATCCTTCCGGAATTTTTCCGAAATTGCATAGGTGAATACGGCATTCAGCGGCAGCGGCACAATGATTTCCGCAAACTCCATTATTTATGTTAATTTAAATTAATAAAGTTTTTAACATTCTGAATTAACGCTTTTTAGCGAAAATTCTTTTGTAAGTTTACATAATTCCTGTAAATTTGCATTACTGAAAGATTTTTTCAAGTGAACCTTTCAGTCATCGTTTTGTTAGACAATAAGAATTATATACTTGAATTTTGGTTATGAGGGAGGTGCGTGTCTGTGAAGATACGCACTTTCGTTCTTTTATTCCTTGGTAAAATCGTCAATGTAGACTGTCGTGTCAACAATGCCGGCTTCGGCAAGCGATTCGCGTCGCTCGCGGCAGGTTCCGCAAACCCCACAGTGGTTTTCTCCGCCTTTGTAACAGCTGTATGTTGTCGAATAGTCAACTCCAAGTTCTTTCCCACGCATTGCAATCTGCGCCTTGGTCATATTCGTGTAAGGTGCGCGGAGTTCAATTGCCTCATATGTGCCGGCGGCAATCGCGTGGGCCATGGCGTCAATGAATTCCGGTCGGCAGTCAGGATATATGCTGTGGTCGCCGCTATGGTTTGCAAGCATGACGGCGCGCAGTCCGCGGCTCTCGGCAAGTCCCGCGGCTGTCGCAAGCATGATGCCGTTGCGGAAAGGAACCACGGTCGATCGCATGTTGTCATCCTCATAATTCCCTTCCGGAATTGCGTCGCCCCCTTCAAGTAGCGAAGAGTGGAAGTATTCGCCCATGAAGTCAAGATGGATTTCAAGCAATTCAATGCCGAGGGCCTTGCAGTGGTTGCGTGCGCAAGCCAGCTCGCGCATGTTATGGTTTGAACCGTAGATGAAGTTTACTGCCAGGGCAATTGTGTCCTTTTTGTCGTAAAGCAGCGTAACGGAGTCCATGCCTCCTGAAAGCACTATAAGAGCGTCTTTTTCCATGTTCTTTACTTATGTTCGTTAACAATATAATCAGGTGCGGTCAATCATCGACGACATCTGTGCCGACAGCCGCAGGCCGAGCAGTGACTGATGGTCATCGTCGGCCCACTGGGCAAAGGGGCGGATTGAGATGCCTCCGCGCGGAGTGAACAGTCCGACGACTTCTATATAACGGGGCGACATCAGAGCAATCAGGTCCTTCATGATTATGTTGATGCAGTCTTCATGAAAATCACCATGGTTGCGAAACGAAAACAGATAGAGCTTCAGGCTTTTGCTCTCAACCATCTTCTCTCCCGGAATATAGTTGATAATGATATGTCCGAAATCCGGTTGGCCGGTTTTGGGACACAAGGAGGTAAACTCCGGACAATCAAGAGTTACAAGATAGTCTTTCTCCGGATGCTTGTTCGGGAACCATTCAAGCAGTTCCGCTGAATAGTCTGTCGGATAGACGGTCTTATTAGCGCCGAGGAGCGTAACGCCCTCAAGTTCTTTATCAGTACGCATTGGCGTTGAAACTTACTTAATAAAAAAAGATAATTGTATTTTAGAAACGTTTTTTGAACTTATCTCCGGTTTCGTTCACGATTGAGCGGAAATAGAGGTCATTGTAGCCGCCATATTCAGGCTGTTCCGGTAAATTGCTCTCCGTGCGTTTGAACGTCCCGTCCGCGTTTTGTTTCTTGATGTTGCCGTCAAGGAATTTAACGGTAAGGAAATCATTAAGAGCGAAGAACGCCTGAGTGGCCCCGTCGGCAAGGTTATGGCTCGCCCAGGTGAGCATGGCGCGCTGTTCGTCAAATGGTTTGTCCTTGATAAGCTGCTGCATCTCGGCGTGAGTCTTGTGGGCAAGGTCCTCGCGTTCATTCTGCACGCGGCGAATGTCGGGAATCATCTGACTGTAACGGTTATAGGCCTGATTGGCAACAAGGTTGTGGGCCCAGAAGGCTGCGTCGCGGCTAATCGTATAAAGGTCACCGTTGCCAACCTCAAAACAGCGGGGAACTTTCGTCATTGAACTGTAAACCGGTGAGTAAACCGTCGTGTTCGCGTCGTCACATCCGAACCAGAGTGTAGCTTTCATGCTCTCCGGCACCTGGTTGCTGCACTGGGCAACAAACGAGAATCCGGTCTGCTGAGTGGCGATTGCGCGCTCGTGAAAATACTTGACGGAGTCAACCTCGAAGTCCATCGGACGCCAGCGGTAAGGCACGTAAAACGGGCCGGCGCCGATATCTTGAGTCATGTCCATCGGAGTGCCTTCGAAATGGTCGCGCATGGCCCATTGCATCGCGCGTACGTCAATCGGTTTCTCCGGCTTGACCCAGAGGGGCATCGGCTCGCCTTCGCCATACATTGCCCATGGCAAGTAAGGTGCCGCAGCTTCAGGCGCGAACATGTTGAAGAAGCTCCAGACGCGTGCGTCGCATGCGCGCACGGCCCCATGGTCATAAACCTGATATGCTTTTGAAAAACTGAATAGCGAATCCGGGCCGTCATAGTAGCCCTTTTCGCGTGCAAAATCAATTACGTCGGGCGCATAAAGAGTCTCGGGGTCGTCGAGCGGAAACTGATGGATGCGCGGATTGTTGGCGTGGCCTGATATGTAGCCGTCGGGAATCCGGCGGGCAACCCATACCGCACCTTTCCGGCCGGGACCCTTGCCAATGAGTTCCATGATCCAGGCCTCCTCGGAATCCGCGATGGAGAACGATTCGCCCTCGGATGCATAGCCGTATTCACTGACCAGGTCGGTCATTACTTTGATTGCCTCGCGGGCCGTCTTGGCGCGTTCGAGCGTGATGTAAATCAGCGAGCCATAATCAATGCCGCCGTTGTCCGTGTCCCAGAGTTCCTCGCGGCCGCCCCAGGTGCTTTCGGCCATGGCAAGTCCATGCTCGTTGATATGCCCGATTGTGGAATACGTATGGGCCGGCTGCGGAATTTCACAGAGGAATTTCCCCGAATCCCAGTCGTAGACCTTGCGCATTGCTCCTGCGCGATGGTCCGCGGCCGCCGTAGAGGGCATGTCGCCGTAAAGCGTATGGGAGTCGGCCGCATATGTAATCATTACTGAGCCGTCAGCTGCAACACCTTTTGAGGCTATCAGACTCGTACACGGCATTGCGGACATTGCACCGCAAAGAGCCGTCATGGCGGATATAAATCTTAATTTCATTTTCTGTCGGTTGGTTTATTTATCTGCAAATTTACAAAATTTGACGAATACGCGCAAATTTTTAAGCAGATGCCGGCTAATTTTGGCAGTTTGCTCAATATTTCGTAACTTTGCGCGTTATATTATACAAAAAACATCAGAGAACCAATAAGTCGATGAGCGCAGAACAGAAAACGGAAATCAGTGCGGCGATGCGTGAACTCCTTCCGGAGCCGACCATACAGCGCCTGCCATGGTATTTCGCCTATGTCAGTCGTTTACGTTCGCTTGGAGTCGAACGCGTTTCGAGTACTCAGATTTCGCGTCAGCTGAACGTTGACGCATCGCAGATTGCAAAAGATTTGAGCTTCCTGAATGTCAGGGGAAAAACCCGCATAGGCTATGATGTCGAGCAGCTTGAAGCCGCCTTGGCCGATTTTCTTGGCTTTCAGCTTCAGCATAAGGCTGTGATTTTCGGTGTTGGTTCGCTTGGAGCTGCACTTATGAGCGACACCGGACTGGGACGTTATGGTCTTGACATTGTGGCCGGTTTCGAAACAGATTCGCGGAAAATTGGCGGCAATGTCTATCATATTGACGATATGGCCGAGATTATACGTCGTATCGGCGCCGAAATCGGAATCATCGCCGTGCCGCACGATGTGGCGCAAGAGGTTGCTGACCGCGCTGTTGACGCCGGTATCAAAGCCCTGTGGAATTTCACGCCTCACCGGCTCCAGAAACGTCCCGGAGTGGTCATGCAGGACACGTCAATCTATTCGCATCTGGCACTTATGTATAACCGTCTGGAGCAGCAGAGACTGCGGGAGGCCAGCGAATGAAAACTCTGATTTTCCAACCGGGCGGCAAAGTCCGTGTGCTGGCCGATTCGGCTGTCGGACGCAACCGTCAGCCCTGGTTTTTGCCTGAATTTGGCTCAGACTGGAAATGGCATACGGCTTCAGCGCTGAGAATTTCGCGCCTGGGCAAGGGAATACGCCCGGAGTTCGCAGATCGCTATGCTGCTGACCGCTCGCTTGCATGGATTCCTGAAGCCGACGCGAATCCGGCGGCGGAATTCATGGATGGCGCGGTCATTATCGGTGACTGGATGCCGATTGGGCCGGCCGGATTGACCGGGCGGGAACGAGATGTGATTGCAACCGCTGCGCGCTTTGCAACGCTAAAACAGGGCGATGTGATTATTCTCGAAGAGGACAATGCTGACATCGGAGTCCCAATTCGGATTAACGATAAAATACACATTGAGTCCGCCGACGGCCACGTCGTTTTGGAATTCAACATAAAATAACTATAAAACAACAAACCAACCAATAAACCAAAGGAACATTTCACAGTGAAGTCAAATATGAAGAAAATAATGGCCTTCTCGGCATTTGCGGGACTTACATTGCTGTCGGTCTCAACGTTTGCCGCCGATGTAGAGCCGGCCAATTCGTTGCTTGCATCCGGTAAGTGGGTCAAGATTCGTGTTGACGCTGACGGGGTCTATCAGTTGACCGACGCCGAACTGCTGGCTCTCGGATTTGATGACCCGTCAAGAGTCAGGGTGTATGGTTATAGTCCTACCTTGCTGCTTACCCATAACTCAAACCTCATTCCGGCCGATGTAATCCAGGTCCCGACTGTTCGCAGTAATGGCAAAGTCGCATTCTATGCCAAGTCTAACACTGAGTTAGAACCGGAAATATGGCGTTATGAGAAATTCAAGGCGACGCCGAATCAGATTGCTGACGAATACGCCAAGCCCTCGACAGTCGAGCATCTTCGCCATGTATTCTCAACCGGAGCCGCTTATTTTCTGAGTGATGTTGACAATGGAACGACCACGCTGACCCCCATTCCTGCACCTGTGGATGATGGTTCGGCGGCCGCGACGACTCACGTCTCGATAATTCATAATGAAAAGGACATCAACCATTACGGAGTGGGCGGTGCCATGTTTCTTGGCGATGCGTTGCCGTCGGCCAACGCATCGTTGTCTTATCCGTTCACGCTGAGCAAAGTGGCCCGAACCGATGCACGTCTGATATATCAGGGCATGGATACGAAGGGCGGCCGGAACGCTCCAATGCAGGCATCTTTTTCAAGCGGCATCAATGTAGTGCAGGACGTCGGCGAGACAATGTCTGTTGTGACCTCTGAAAGTACTCACCAGCTTTTTGGACTTTACCGTCGTTTCCAGTCGCTTCAGATTCCGGTCCAGTCTGCCCCCGCTGTCCATACTGTGAACTTTAAACTCAATCCTGCTTTTACTGGGTTCAACCGTGCGGCTCTCGACTATTGGATTTTACTCTACACCCGTACCAATGATTTGAGCGAAGAATCGCAGCGTTTGATGTGTTTTGACGTAAACAACTGCGTAAACGGCAACCGTTTTTCTGTCTCGAACGCTACCGGCGGAAGCGAATGGCATTTCTGGGACGTCACGTCGACGACGGCAGTCAAGGAGTGTCAGATGGTTGAGACCGGTGACGGAACACTGATTGGCGAGTTTGACTCATATCCGTCAAGTCTTGCCGCATCTTATGTTGTGGCCTTCGACATGAAGCGGGACCTGCTCCATCCTGAAATAGTCGGTGAAGTGCCGAACCAGAACCTTCATTCCATGTCAACGCCTGATGTCGTTATTCTGACGTCGGCTCTGTTGACTGATGTATCCGAGGAGGTTGCCGACGTCCATCGGCGCCTTCAGGGCCTGGATGTCCGCGTTATTGACCAGGAACAGATTTTCAACGAATTCGGATCAGGCAATGTGTCGCCCGAATCGGTTCGCCGCTTCCTGGCATATCTGGACGGAAAAACGCCTGGGAAGCTCAAATCGCTGATAATCGTAGGTCCTCCGGTGGTCAACAACGCAAAGGAGATTCATCCCGGCAATCCTTGTGTGGTGACGGCCCAGAACGAATGTAACGAAGATGCGACGTTCGAGGTGCGTAGCCTTTACTCCGACTCGTTTTTTGGTCGCTTCGGCAATCCGTTGACGGCCGGAAACTGGAGTACGCGCCATTTGTTCTATCAGACTCACGGTAATGAGATGGGCATTTCGGTCGGACGCATCCCGCTGTCAAATGCGAGCGAGATACGCGCCTACATGCAGAAGGTCGAGGAATATATATCCAATCCGCCTGTAGTGCCTTCGCTCGGAACCATTGTTGGAGCCTCTGATTACGAAGGCAATTCGTCGGCGGCTATGCACTATGTGGATGTGGAAAAGAGCCTCCGGATTCTTTCAGACCGTTTTGACAACGAACTGACAATCGTTCGCCCCGCATCGAATTTCTTCAATAAAACTAACAATGCGATGTGTCGTAACGTGATGCTGTCTTCGTTGCAGAATGGTGTCGATCTTTTCGTCTATTTCGGCCATGGTCGCCCGGATGCGATTGGTTCTGTTGGAAATGACAATCTGCTTGGCATGTTGGAAAGTGAATCATATTCTTCGCCCGGACGTTACCCGTTTGCGCTGATTGGCTCATGCAACATTGCCCGCTGTGATGTCAACCCAAGCAATATCTCAACCTCATGGATTAAGAATCCTCATGGCGGCATGATTGGCATCGTCGCTGCGACCCGTGAAGTCTTCCAGCAGGAAAACACTGTGTTCGGTGTGCAGTTCGCCAAGGAATATGATTCGGCTGTCAATGGGGACTATTGGGGTGATGTCTTCGCCCGGGCGCAGTCAAAGGCCGTTACTGCGGCCGCGACAAATCGCCGCACTCTGATTAATCACCTTTGTTACACTTATATCGGTGATCCGCTCGTGCCGATTTATAAGACAACCGGCTCGGTGGCAATCACTAATGTTAACGACGGAAGCGAAAAACTCTACTGCGGAGCCGCCAATACTGTCAGCGGTGAGATTCTGAACTCTGACGGAACGGTGAATCCGTCGTTTGACGGCACGGTGATTCTTAACGTTTTCGACGTTCCACGCGTCAGAAAGAATCTGGTTGTACAGGGAAGTACGCCCGCATCTGACTACATTGCCGAAATTAACGAAGATTGCACCGTCTTGAAGCAGATTGCTGCTCCGGTGAGAAGCGGTAAGTTCAGCGTCGAGTTCAATGCCCCGATGCCGTCGGCCTCCGGCACTCAGCGAATCCAGGCTTATGCCTATTCTGACGACTCCCGGTCGCGTGCGCTCGGCGCAGTCAAGAATCTGACCTCGGTTGTTGATAATGCGCGTGAACCTGTCCCCTCGCGCGGCGACATTTCAATCCGCTCGTTTGCTGCCGCCGACGCTGATTTTGACCTGACAGTCGGAGGCGGTACTACAATCGAGGCTGAGATTTATGCTCCGAACGGACTCAGTGGTCGCGGTTTTTTCCTTTCGCCCATCCGCTTTGTGATTGATGGAGTAAGTCATCCCGAGGTTGCCCGCATGCTGACATATATCGGCAACGATACTTACCGGCTCGTTTACGAAACCGGCGATATGAGTGCCGGGCGCCATGTGGTCGAACTGGCGGTGTTTGATGAAGCCGGCGGCGAAGATTATAGCGAAATCGAGTTCTCGATTCATAATGCCCCGGTAATAGAAATAACTGCCGGCTACCGTGGTAATGGTACGATTGAAGTGGATTGTACAAACAGTCTCGGCTCTGAAACCCGCGTGATTGTTGAAAGCCTGAACGGCTCTTTGGTTAAAGATGTCAGGACACAGACAATGCCGGTAATGGTCACGGAACTGCCGGCCGGAGTCTACAGGGTATACACTCAGCATAAGGCTGACAACTTCCACTCTTCCTCGCCTAAAGCTATAGTGATTGTCGACTGAACTTTATAGTTCTTCAAGACGTTAAATAACTGCAGCGAAAAACGCGCGCCATGCGTCGTTTTCCTCTGCAGTTATGTTTTTTAATCACTACGCTTAACTCTGTTCAACTGTTTATGTTATTGACCCGGACTTTGAAAAATATTGCGCTCGTAATGGCGACTGCGTTCGGATCCCAAAATGTATTGGCCGGAAGCAATGCGAGTGCGAACATTGATATTTACGGCGAGCCTGTGGCGCCGGCGGTACCGGATACTTTGCTGACCGAAACCAGACGACGTCAGGATCGGTTCAGCCGTCCGACTCTGGTCCAGAAAATATATAAGTATTTCGCCGAGTCAAACGACGTAAAACCGGCCAAAAAGTTCGATTTCAGTATTATCGGCGGTCCATATTACAGTAGTGACACCAAGCTCGGCATCGGCATTGTTGCAGCCGGCCTTTACCGCCGCAATCTGAATGATACTGTCAATCCCGCCGGACAGGTCAACATCTATGGCGACCTCTCAATCACTAAGTACTACAAGATTGGCGTGCGCGGTTCCCAATTTTTCAGCGGCAAGAAGTATCGCATGGCCTACGACCTGTCGTTTGAGTCCATGCCTGACAAGTTCTGGGGCATAGGTTACAAGATGGCTTCGAAAAACTCGAACATGTCCGAGTATAAGCGATGGCATGGCGAACTTGACGCTTCTTTCCTGATTAATATTTGGAAACCCGGCTTATATCTTGGCCCGCGGGTCTTGCTTGATTATCTTGACGGGCGCGACATAAAGAAGCCGCAGCTATGGAACAACCAGCAACACCGTACGTTCACGAATGCAATTGGTCTGGCGGTTGAGTTTGACTCGCGTGACAATGTCTTCAACGCGTACAAGGGCGTCTATGTCCGTCTTGACCAGCTTTTCGCGCCTAAGTTTATCGGAAACAAGTATGCCTTTTCGTCAACGGAACTTACGGTTTCATACTATCGCCGGCTCTGGAAGACAGGCGTCCTTGCCGGATGTTTCCACACGCGTCTGACCTACGGAAACACACCCTGGGGGCTGATGTCAAAGCTTGGCGGCAGCTATACGATGCGCGGCTACTGGGAGGGACGATACAATGATAAATGTGCCGCCGATTTGACGTTGGAACTTCGTCAGCACCTTTTCGGGCGCTTTGGGGCTGTTGTCTGGGGCGGGGTGGGCGAAGTATTCGCCAAACCTCATGGATTTTTTAACTCACATTTGCTCTGGAACGCCGGCGTCGGTGTGCGTTGGGAGTTCAAACACCGCGTCAACGTCCGTGTGGACTATGGCTTCGGCCAGAACGAAAACGGCTTAATTTTCAGTATAAATGAAGCATTTTAATAGAATGAGGCATAAAAACAATCGACAAAACAGTAAAAAGACTGACCGCGACTCACGCACGCTGCCGGCGGTTCTGATGTGGGTGGTCCCCATGATTCTGACGATCCCGTCCGTGGTGCTGTCGATTATGGGCCATTACAGTTGGGCGGCTGCGCTTGCGCAGATTCTCCTGCCGCTGGGCGTTATGCTGGCGCTGATTTCTTGTTGGCGAAGAGTGGGGGTCACGACTCTCTGCATGCTCCCGCTGATGGTGCTGGCTGCGTTTCAGATTGTCCTCCTGTACCTTTATGCCGACGGGTCGATTATCGGCGTTGATATGTTTCTTAATGTGCTGACCACTAATAGTTCCGAAGCGCTCGAACTCCTCGGAAACCTCCTGCCTGCAATTTTGACCGTTCTCGTGCTTTTCTTGCCGTTGCTGATCACTGCGATTGCCATTACGCGGCGAGGCTGGGGCGTCAATTCCTCCCGGCGGCGCATGTCGGCACTTTCCGGTTGCCTGATTGCGGCTCTCGGAACCCTCGCGCTTGCAACTACTCTCGCATCGGAGCGTTCCTACAAGATAGATGAAGATTTCTATCCTGTCAATGTCTGTTCCAACATGGTCGAGGCCTGCATGCGCAGCTATAAATCCGGCAACTACTACGAAGACAGTGCATCATTCACGTTTGAAACTGAAACCACGCGCCCCGATAGCATTCGCGAAGTCTATATAGCCGTTATCGGCGAAACGTCACGCGCTGACAACTGGCAACTCTTCGGCTATGACCGCTATACAACCCCGTATCTATGCTCAATGGCGGATACGGCCGTTGCGGCTTATGGACGCACACTCTCCGAAAGCAACACAACCCATAAGGCCGTGCCGCTTCTGCTTTCGACTCTGACTGCCGAAGACTTCGGAAAGAACATCAATAGGTCGAAATCTGTTGTTACGGCTTTCAAGGAGGCCGGCTATGCAACCGATTTCATATCAATGCAGGCGCGCAACCACAGCTACATCGACTTTTTTGCTTTCGAGGCAGACTCGACCATATTTTTGCGTGAACCGGAACCCGGAACTGTCAACCATTCTGTTTACGATATTGACGCGCTTCCGCTTGTCGACTCCATTCTTGCGGCCGGGAAGGGAAAGCAATTAATTGTGTTGCATCTCTACGGTTCGCATTTCAACTATTGTGACCGCTATTCGCGCGAACAGGCTTACTTTCTCCCTGACCGTTATCAGGACGCCACTATCGTAAACCGCGGTCGATTGATTAATGCTTATGACAATTCAATTCGCCAGACGGACCGCCTCCTTTATGAACTGATGGTGCGCCTGGATTCCATTGGCTGTCTCGGCGGCCTGGTTTTCACCTCTGATCATGGCGAAGATATCTACGACGATGCCCGCCATCGCTTCCTCCATGCGTCGCCGACCCCTACGTTCCAGCAGCTCCACGTCCCGTTCCTGATTCACATGACTTCCGGACTGCGGCGCGAACATCCCGAACTGTGGCTGGCCGCCAAAGCTAACGAAAAAATGAAAGTAAGTTCATCGGCAAGCTTCGCCCCGACCCTGCTGTCGCTTGCCGGACTCCGGACCGATAAAGCCGACGTGACCAAAGACCTCACCTCAGCCGACTATGCCGAAGTTACCGACCCGATCTTCCTCAACGACCTTAACCGCGCCGAGACCCTCGAAGAAGCCGGTTTCGCCTCTCAGGACTTCACACGCCTCTCCCGCCTATAAAACGGAATGAGAGGTTTGCTGCGCGTATATTTTTTTATTCGTTAGTTTTCATATTTAATTTTTTTGAGCTATCTTTGCAGATAAATAACCAAAATGAAAACTATAAGATGATGAATCGTAAACTGAAAATAAGAGATTTGACACTTCGTGACGGTCAGCAGTCGCTGTTCGCAACTCGCATGCCGCAGGCTGAAATTGACAAACTCCTGCCGCTCTATGAGGAAGCCGGCTTCTATATCATGGAAGTGTGGGGCGGTGCTGTTCCTGACTCCGTGATGCGTTATCTCGACGAAAGCCCCTGGAACCGTCTGCGTACTGTTTCTGACGCGATGAAGGGTAAGTCGCTCCTGTCGGCCCTCAGCCGCGGACGCAATCTGTTTGGCTACGTGCCTTATCCTAACAGCGTTCTGGAAGGATTCTACAAGGAGGCAATTAAAAACGGACTGAATGTAATGCGTATTTTCGATGCGCTCAACGATATTGACAACGTCCGCGATTCAATTAAAATGATTAACGACCTCGGCGGAATTGCCGACGGCGCTGTCTGCTACACGGTCGATCCCAAGGACGATGAACAGAAGTCCTTCTTTGCCAAGCTTTTTGGATCCAAGCCCAAGAAAATCTTCACTGATGAATATTTCGTTGACAAGGCCAAACAGATGGAAGCCCTCGGCGCAAAAATCATCACCCTTAAGGATATGGCCGGATTGGTTAATCCGAGTCGTGCGGCTTCGATTATTTCGGCGCTGAAAGCGAATGTCAGCGTTCCCGTTGACTTCCACACGCATTGCACTCCCGGCTATGGCCTGGCTTCGTCATTGATGGCCATTCTGAACGGAGTGGACATTCTGGACACTAACATCTGGTACTTCGGCGGCGGCTCTGCAGCCCCGGCAATTGAGCTTATTTATGTCTTTGCAAAGAAGCTGGGTGTCGAAGTCGAAGCAAACATGGAGGTTGTTGGCAAGATTCGCGAGGCTCTCTTCGACGTGCGCAAGAGCCTGGCTGCTTTCGACCTTCAGAAGGACAACTTCCCCCGCGCCTTCAATCCGCTTGACCCCGACGATATGCCCGCCGAAATCGACGCTCTGTTCGACCGGGCCATTGCGGCGGCTAAAGCCGGCAATGAGGCGCAGTTGCTTGACCTTTGCCATCAGATTGAGGCATATTTCGGATTCCCGAAGCCTAACGAACTGGTCAGAAACGCTGAGGTCCCCGGAGGTATGTATTCCAACATGGTCGCACAGCTCAAGCAGCTTGGCGCAAGCGACCTTCTTGACGACGCCATGCGTCTGATTCCGAAGGTGCGCCGCGACGCCGGTCTGATTCCTTTGGTGACGCCGACCTCACAGATTGTCGGTTCGCAGGCCGTTTCGCTGGCCCTTGACCGCAAAAACGGTAAGCCTGACTATTCAACTCCGTCAATGCAGTTTACTTCGCTCGTAAAGGGTGAATATGGTCATACCCCCGTGCCTGTCGACCCCGCTTTCCGTGAAAAAATTACCGGTTCGCCTGAGGAGAAGGCTTACGATACGTCGAAGTATAAGGAACCGCAGAATCCCACTCTTGACGAATTCGGCGGCGTGAAACTTGCTGTGAATCCCGAGGAGGAACTGCTGCTGGCTCTGCTGCCCAACGTGGCCAATGGATTCCTGAAAAAACGCCGTGCCGAGGAATATCAGGCCGCCCAGGCTGCTATTGCCGCCGAAGAGGAAGCAAGACGTCTGGCCGAGGAGGCTGCCAAACCGAAACCGGAGCCTATCACCGGCGAGGTACTTCAGGCCCCGATGGGCGGCACGATTGTGTCTGTCAACGTCAAACCCGGCGACGAAGTCAAGACCGGCGACCTTCTGCTTGTCTATGAGGCAATGAAGATGGAAAACGAGGTTGAGGCCGAGCATCCCGCCGTCATCAAGCGCGTCTTTGTCGAAGCCGGCCAGGTTGTCGGACTTGAGGCGAACCTGATTGAATTTGAGGAGAACTGATGATTCGTCGGTTCATACCGTTATTGTTACTTCTAATCGGACTTGTCGGTTGCCGCAACAAAGCTGCAGTGACCGACAAGCCGGTTGTTACGGTCAGCATTGAGCCTCAGCGTTGGATTTTGGACCGCCTGGTAGGCGACCGGATGGAAGTGCGCTCGCTGCTGGGGCGCGGCGGCAATCCGGAGAGCTACGAGCCGGCGTTCAGCCATCTGGCGTCGCTTGAGCGCAGCCGCGTTTATCTGACCGTTGGCAATCTCGGTTTCGAATCGGCCAATTTGAAAAAAGTAGTAGCCAATAATCCGAATCTACGCATTGTCTGTACGTCTGATTCGGTTTCACTGATCCATGCAACTCACGGCAGCCATGACCATGGCGCAGACCCTCACGTCTGGAGTTCGGCACGCAATGTGCGCATCATGGCCGAGAACATGCTCCGCGTGTTGTGCGAAATTGACTCGGAAAATTCCGCTGTCTACACTGAGAACTTCATTTCCCTTGCGCGCCATATTGATTCCGTTGACGTTGCATGCGATTCAATCCTCTCTCCGTTGCGCGGCAGCTCATTCATGGTCTGGCATCCGTCGTTGAGCTACTTTGCCCGCGATTACGGCTTGACTCAGCTCTCGCTCGGGGCTGAAGGCAAGGAACACTCTGTCCGCGAGACCCAAGACCTGCTCCGACACATGAAATCCACCGGGGCGGAGGTCTTTCTTGTGCAGAAAGATTTTGATCCGACGCAGGCGCGCGCCATTGCAAGTGACGTACGCACAGCCGTCATTGACCCGATGAACTATGACTGGGATGTTGAAATGCTCCATACCGCCCGAAGCATTGCCGGAACTGAGTGACCTGAAACCCGAGTTGCTCCGCGTTGACCATGTCAACATGGAGCGCAACGGCAAGAAAGTCCTCGAAAACATTGACTTTTCGGTCCGTCGGGGCGATTTTTTTGCGGTTACGGGTCCGAATGGAGGCGGTAAAACGACTTTGATGCGCATTATTCTCGGTCTTCTGAAGCCGACATCAGGCTCGGTGATATTTAATCAGAAGAGGATGAGGATTGGCTATTTGCCTCAGAAGTCGCGCGTCGACTCCCGATTTCCAATCTCCGTCCGCGAGGCTGTTGCTTCCGGCCTGCTCGGCGTTGAAGGCGTAGACCGCTCTGAGCTTCAGTGCAGAGTCGCTGAAATGTTACGCCTCGTTGACCTGACGGAGCATGCTGAAAAGGCTTTTGGCGCACTGAGCGGCGGTCAGCAGCAACGCGTGCTGCTTGCCCGTGCAATCATTTCTCGCCCTGAACTGCTGGTTCTTGACGAACCATTGAGCTATGTCGACAAGCGTTTTGAGCAGCGTATCTACGGGATTGTCAAGGATCTTTCAGCAACTACGACAATACTGCTGGTCAGCCACGAAATCACGACTATTGCCGAAATGGCTAATCGCCATATCATCATTGACCGCACCCTGACGGAGTGTCGGTCGGCCAGGCATTTTGCCCGTATGGACTGGGCCTGAGGTGAACTTTCGGTCTTGACCGGGTGTTATAAGTGTAAAGTATAACCCTTTATTCGAAATTCAAGACCCATGACAAGCAAAAAGACACAAAACCAGCAGACATATCCCGGAGCAGGCATTGACGCTGTCAATCCCGGAAAAGTAGATTCTCGACTCCAGGAGCAATATACCAAAGACCTTAACAATAATCCGCGCAATCAGGGACAGACTGTCTGATAGTGACCGGCGCTTAAAGAAAAAGAGAGGTGGCCAAAGGCTGCCTCTCTGAGTTTGTTGTGGTGTCAGTGCTTGAGAATGGAGTAGGGTCCGATGGAGAGCTTCAATACCAGTCAATCCCGTTGCTGTAAGGAGAGCGTTTGTCGTATTTCAGGTCGGACAGTAGCGACGATTTCACGGCGATATGGAAATTATAGCTCTTGTATGGGCCAAGAGGCACAAAGCTCGCGGTCATCGTGAAGCAGTGGAGGTCTCGGCTGATGTTACAGTTCATGTAGGCAATCTTCTTCAGGTCGAAGTTGTAAGAAGCCGAAAAGCTGAAGTTCCAGTTTGGAGTCGGATTGATGCTTCCGCTGAAGCTCAGATTCTGAGTCCATTTTCCGTTGTACTCCATCTTTTTTTTGTTGAAGGTGCCGTAACCGTAGTTCACAGAGTAGCTGACCGACAGATTCCAGGGAAACGACCAGTGTAGATAGCCGTCCGGGTCAAATTCGCCGGCACTGCTGCCTTTTTTCTTCGATTTGTTTTTTTCCTTGGACTTATCGTCCGGATTGTCGGCTGTCTGCTCTTCGTTCTTTTTGCGGCGGCCAAAGAGTTTTTTGAATGTGTCGTTATTGAAGTTGTAGCTGAAGCTGGTGCCGGTTGAAGAGAGGCGGCCCCATCCCTTGCCGGAGGTCAGGCGAAGGGTGTTGCTGCGGTATGGTGTGCCATACTGGTTCAACTTGTAAGTGTAAACATCCCAGACGGCAGAAAGATTCAGATTGAAACCCTTGGTCAGTCTGAGCAGGATTGACGTGTTGAGATTTGACCAGTTGAGTGAGTCGGCGGCGAAATTGTAGCTCTGGCCAATTGTGAAATTCTCAATCAGCGAGATTTTTCGCTCGCCGGTCGAGTCGTTGTCAGTCTTGACCTTCATTTCAAGGTTGTTGGCCAGGCTGATGTTAAGAACGCCCTGACGCCCGGTGCCGGGAACACCAAACGCCGTGTTAGGGAAGTAAGAATACTGTTTGCGCTTCGTCTCGCCATGCTCGTCCGTGTAATCATATGACCCGTAATAGCCCCAGAAGGCGGATCCGAAATCCGGAGCGCCTGAAAGGCTGATTGTCGGGGTCAGGACGTGACGAATCATTTTGACTTTCTTCCCGAAAATGCCAAGCGGTTGCCAAAATCCGTATACTTTGGTCGAGAGGCCTACCGAAGCGGTGAAGTCAAAGACGTTGTAAAAACTGTAAGTTGTGTCGGTGACTTCTGCGGCTGCGTTCGGGTCCCATTGCCGGCGCACTTTCTGAGTATACATGCGGTCAGTCAGCTGAAGACTCGGCGTGATGTTGATATACTTAAACAACTGGAATGTGGCCGAAATCGGAACCGAATGGCGCATGCCGTTTTTCCAGTCTTTAATCAATGATTTATGGAAAAATTCGTCCTGTTTCGCCGTCAGTGAGTTCTGGAACTGGCCGGAATAGGAGAGTTTGATTTTCTCATACCATCGTTCAGCGCCCACGGGACGTTTGCGCTTGAACGGAGCCGTCTGCGTCATGGTGACGGTCAGGTTCGGAAACGATACATTGAGCATCTCGTCCGATGAACGCTGAGTGATGTTCATTGATGCGGATGCCGACCATTTTGAGTTTGGAAAACGGTAAGTGACATTGACTGTCGAACTCTTCGTGTTTTCCGTGAAGTTATTGCTGTAATATGAGCTGACATCCTTGCGCGAGTAGCCGCTGGTCGCAAAGTTGACAGATGCCGAGAAGGTCATGTTCGGGTTGAACTTGGAGTCTTGCTGGTGGTTCCAGATAACCTGAAAGTTGGTTGCCTTGCTGTAATCGGGCGAGCCTTTCTCTCCATCGACGGTGTAGAGATAGCTGATGGCCACATTGCCGGCAAATTTGTAGCGTTTGACATAGGATGACCGGGCGTTCACGCCCCAGGTCCCTTTCGTATAAATCTGGCCGGTCAGCGCGAGGTCAATGTTGTCGTTGATTGCGAAGTAATAGCCGCCGTTGTTAAGATAGAATCCACGCCGGTAGTCATCGCCAACTGTCGGAAATATGACGCCCGAGGAGTACTTTTTGGTGAACGGGAAATAGCCGAATGGAACCGCAATCGGCAGCGGCAATCCCGCCAGGACCATGTAGGCCGGACCGGTCACGATGTTGCTTCCCGGCTTGACCTTGCCTTTTGTAATCTGCAAGTGGAAGTGAGGATGCTCGTGATCGTCACAGGTCGTGTAGCGGCCGTCTTTGATGTAGAATTCTCCATTCTCAATTCGTTTGGCCTGACCTCCGGTCAAGAAGCCTTCGCCTTGCTGGGTAATTACGTTAGAGATGTAGCCTCGCTCAGTTTTGAAGTTATAACTCATTGACTCTGAATCATAGCTTTCGCTTCCTTGCGAGAAGTTGGGGGTTCCGGTCATGACTCCGAGCGAATCCGTACGCCCGATGGCGTTTACGTTGCTCGTTTGCAGGTCCATGTCAATATTTTCGGCCGTGAGCGCCAGGTCTCCGTAAGTCACCTTACTGTTGCCATACATGAACGTATGGTTCCGGCCAATGACAATCATTGAGTCTGATGACGTAAAGTTAACTTGATTTTCAAGGTCGGCCTTCTCGCGCACGATTTTTTTCTTGATTACGGGCGCTATGGAGTCAGTCGTGACGGGCGCAGACACGGAATCTGTCAGCTCGGCTCGTAAACTGAACTGACTGAGAGTCAACATGATTAATATATATATAATGCGCTGAAGCAAGACTCTTTCGTTGTAAAAACCCTGCAAATTTACGAATTTTAATTAGAATAGACGTAAGATTCATTCAAAAATAACGCTAACCGACCTTTAAATGATCCCTGAGCCGTTTGCGGCGTGCGCGCCGTTTGGCGGATGAGGTTCGCGGCTCAGTTTCGGTTATCGCGACGGTTGGTTTCGGGATTTCTTCGGGCATGGAGTCCGGACGGCCGCAGTCGGCGGGCAATGCCGGCTGATCGGAATTTTCCGGCTCGGTTGCCGTCATTTTTCGCTCAACGGCTTTATTGATTATCGTGCCGTCAACTATTTCGAACAGGCCGAAGTCTTCAATTACGGCGCGAAGAATCTCCTCATTGGCGTGAATTTCAAAAGCGATTCGCCTGATGTCATTGATTGAGCGAAAAGACCTGCGTTCCTTCAGATACTCAACAAGCAGGGCATATGTGCCGTAGCCCTCAGGGCCATACTCAATAAGCAGGTCAATAATGCGTGAATCTTTGCGCGATGCGAGTTTTCTCATAGGTGCGTGTTTTTTTGTAGAGTGATTGGTAATATGTTTGCAAAGATGCAATATTTTTTAGCCATTGTCAAGTCTTTTTGCAAAAAATGGCGTTTTTGTGTAATTTTGCAAGCCAAAAGTCTCCAACTGATACAGTATATAAAAGAAGAACATGTCATTTTACACTAGTGAAATCAAAACCGGAGCGCCCGATGCGTTCAAGTCTGAAACTCAGCAACTGATTTATGAGCGTCTGGAAGCAACCGGAACGCCATTTTCGAGAATTGAGAGCGATCCGGGAATTTCGATGGACGACTGTCTGAACATTGACAGGGCATTCGGCATCGAAACCGTCAAGACAATTCTGCTGACAAACCGCCAGAAGAACAAGTTCTGGCTTTACGTAACCCACGCCCGCAAGCCTTTCATAACTAAAGAATTCGGCGCTTCGTTGCAAATTCCGCGTGTTTCGTTTGCCGATGAAGCGACGATGCAGAAAATTCTTGGCACGCCTCACGGTGCCGCTACGCCCTTCGGTCTGCTCAGAGAAGAAGCGGCTGAAGTCACCTTTGTGATGGATCGTGACGTGGCCGGGCGTGACCGCATCGTCATTACTGACGGCGACGCATGTGGCTTCATTGCCATTTCAAACCGGGACCTTTTTAACCTGCTCGGCCGCACGCCCGTTTTGATTGAAAACCCTGCCGAAATAGTTGCTGCTCCGAAAGTCCCTGAGGCAGAATGAAAATATTTTCGAACAAAGATTTGCTGAAATGGGATGTTTTTCGTAACTTTGCGCCCGGTTTTCCACTCGTGTGATGGGAAATTTAACGTAATGTTTAATTTTGAGTAACACAAACTTAAAAACAAAATGAAAACTTTTGAACTGACCGCCGAACCCCGTCTGGACCTCGGCAAAAAAGCTACCAAGGCCCTCCGTGCCGAAGGTAAAATCCCCGCAGTCATCAACGGCGGCGAAATCGTGACACTCCCTTACACCGGCGCCCTCAAGCCCGGCGAGAAACTCGTTGAAATCGAAGACGGCAAGGGTCTGATCACTACTGACATTGTTGTTACCAACGACGCAGTACGCAAGCTTATCTATACCCCCGAAATCTACGCTATTGACCTCGAAGTAAACGGCGAAAAGCGTCACGCTGTCCTGAAGGACATCCAGTTCCACCCCGTAAAGGACAACGTTCTTCACATCGACTTCCTCGAAGTAAACGACAAGAAGCCCGTTGTTATCGAAGTTCCTGTTAAGCTCGAAGGCCATGCTGAAGGTGTTAAGGCCGGTGGTAAACTCCAGCTCAACATGAAGAAACTCCGCGTTCGCGCCATTTACACCGACGTTCCTGAAAAGCTCATCGTCAACGTTGACAGCCTCGGCCTCGGCAAGACTATTCAGGTGGGCGACCTCCACTTCGAAGGCCTTGAACTCATCAACGCCAAGAATGCCGTTGTCTGCACCGTGGCTCTGACCCGTGCTGCTCGTGGCGCTGCTGCCGCTGCTGCTGCCGGCAAGTAATTCAGAGTAACCGCCTATGAAATATTTGATTGTTGGGCTCGGAAATATCGGCGACGAATATCGCCATACGCGCCACAACATCGGCTTTATGATATTGGACGCTCTTGCAGGGGCGTCCAATATCTCTTTCTCAACCGAGCGTTACGGCGATGTTGCCCATTGCCGACTGAAGAACAAACAGCTTGTTCTGCTGAAGCCGTCGACTTATATGAACCTCTCGGGCGAAGCCGTGCGTTACTGGTCGCAACGCGAAAAAATCCCCATGGACCATATTTTGGTTCTTGTTGATGATCTCGCATTGCCGTTCGGTGCAATCAGGCTTAAAGGCTCCGGCTCTGATGCCGGCCATAACGGCCTGAAGAATATCGCCGCGATGCTTGGCTCTCAGGCTTATCCCCGTCTGCGCTTCGGTATTGGTTCAGACTATGCCCGTGGCCATCAGGTTGACTATGTTCTGGGCCGATTCACGCCTGAACAGACCGTGGCGCTCCCCGCCCGAATTGACGTTGCGATTGATGCAATCAAAACGTTCGTTCTGGCCGGCCTGCAGACTGCAATGTGTAACTACAACAATAAGTAGGAGATGGATTGCAGAGTAGACAAATGGTTATGGGCGGTCCGCGTGTTCAAAACGCGGTCAATAGCCACAGACGCCGTCAAGAAAGGCCGCGTCGAAGTCAATGACGTACTCGTCAAACCGTCACGGATGTTGAAACCCGGAGATGTGGTGAAAGTACGCAAATCGCCGGTCACGTATTCGTTCCGTGTGTTGCAACTTGTCCAGAACCGTCTCGGAGCCAAACTCGTGCCGGAGTATATGGAAAACATCACTCCCAAGAGCGAAATGGATATCCTTGAAATGGTCAAGATTTCAGGCTTTGTCGACCGCAGAAAAGGCCTGGGGCGTCCAACCAAGAAAGAGGGACGCGAACTCGAGCAGTTCACGTCGGACCTATGGACGGACGATTTCGGATTTGACGACTACGATGATGACGACGAGGACGATGAGGTCTTTTGAAGACAGAAGGGTGAACTTTTAGGAATTTTTTTGTGTTTATGTTGTTGGTTATTGAAAAGTTTTGATTAACTTTGCACGGTAATCATAACCTTGAAATAAGGGGAGCGTGATGCCCCCCGAAATTGTTATTTAACTCGTTAACTCCATTAACATCATGGAATCTAACCAGACAGGCGAACCCAGAAAGCCTAAACGCCCCCGCATCGGGGCTACTACAATCTCCGGAACCACCTCCGACTCACGTTTTGAGAAGGTAAACTACGGTAGCGACTTCAATCGCACTCCGCGCGCCGAGGGCGAGCAGGAAGGCGAGCAACAGAACTCACGTCCTTATCAGCCTCGTCCGCGCTACAATCAGCAGCAGGGGGGCTATCAGCAGCGACCCTATCAGCCCCGTCCGCGCTACAACCAGCAGCAGAACG
>CAMWNI010000017.1 GCA_947175545.1 uncultured Porphyromonadaceae bacterium | reverse complement strand
ATTGTACCGGTTTGACTTCCGTTACATTGCCAGAAAGCCTGACCTACCTTGGTTATGATGCTTTTGAGTGTTGTACCCGTTTGACTTCGGTTACTTTTCCTGAGAATCTGACCACAATTAATCATGGTGCATTCAATTACTGTAGTAGTTTATCTTCGGTTTCTTTTCCTGAGAATCTAACCACAATTAAAGGTAGTGCATTCCAGAACTGCAGCGGTTTAACTTCAGTTACTTTTCCAAAGAATATAACAAGTATCGGGGTTCTTTCATTTGAGGGTTGTAAGAATCTTCATTCTATCCAATTTGAAGATAACGATAATCCAGTTAGTATTGAGGGGGGTGCCTTCCATGAATGCACTTCTCTCGAAAAGTTGAAGCTCCCTAAATTATGTATGATTAATTCTGTCATCAATGAATCAGCAGGTCATAGTCATGACTCCTTTTATGTATTACCAAAATGTAATATGAAATACTTAAATACCGGAAATATATGTATCACATGCTACAATATAGTTAATAGACAATATAAAGATTTGGATTTCATAGAGAGTGTAGATAAATGTAAAATTGATACTTTAGAGATTAATAACTTAATTTGGAGTGTAACTTATTCAAGTGACTGTATTGAAAAGCAGTCTCTTCGGCCCAAAGTATTGATATTCAGTCAAGAATACAATACGAATAGACCTGAATTTAACATTAGTGACGGTTCAAAATATAGACAATGGGCAACAATTACAATAGATGGTACTTTTGAAAAACTAATTTCAAAGTGTCTGGAGCCACCAATAATCCCTTGCGATGTTTCAAATATTCAATTCATCAATGCAGAGGTTGAAGTGCCAATTCAAGCGTTGGAAAAGTATCAGCAGGCTCCTGTTTGGAAGAACTTTTGGAATCTCAAGGGCGTAGAAGGCCTTGTTGGAATTGAGGAATCGAAAGTTGATGCGCCTATGGAGGTTGGGCGATATGACTTGACCGGTAAGACGGTGTCTAAGGATTATCACGGCATTGTGATTGTGCGGTATTCTGACGGGTCAACCTCGAAGATGGTTCAGCGCTAAAACAATTCTTCAACATAAACTAACATAAGATTTTTATGAAAAAATTTAATTGGCTGATTGTATTGTTCATTTCTCTTTTCAGCATTTCTCTTTCCTCTTGCGAGGAAGAAAACAATAATGAGCCTGAACTTGCCACAATTGAGATTATTGGCAGTAACAAATTTACCATTTCGGCAAAGGGAGGCTCTATTAATGTACGGTTCATTTCTGATTGTCAATGGATAATCGAACCGAGTGATCACAATCCGACAGATAATGTTGTTATGAATCCGACATCCGGAGGGACAGGCTACAATTATGTGTCAGTGAAAATTCCTAAAAACCAATCGCAGAATATGTTATTTTATACGTTTAAGTTAATAGATACCAAAACCGGCTGGATTATTGCAACATTTAGTGTGACTCAAGAAGCCGGCGTCTTATAGGTCTAAATATGGCAGCCGGGAAGCCTTAAGCCGGACTGTAGATTATTTTTAGCTTTGAAGATATATAGTTTTTAATCTTTTAATTTTTAAAGGATTATGATTGAATTTCATATGAATCTAAAAATTTCAATCAATGTTGTTGACATCGTCACTTTCATTGGGCTTGTTCTCTTGTTTATTTGAGAATGGGTAAGATTACAAAGATGAATCTTTAGAGTAAAGATATCCCTACTGACGAGGGGCTGCGCCTTTAGGGTGCAGCTCTTTTTTGATCCCTCGCTCGCTGAACTGTAAACTGCAGTCTAAGCCAATGCTCAGTCATCAAACCGACGGCGGATGAAGGGGCGATTATAAATCTTGGCGGCATATTCGGGAAATTCACTCCGATACATTTTGCCAATAACTATTGAGTAGACTTTTTGAGACTCTGCAATCATAAAATAATCAAGAAATGATTTCAGTTGCGTATGGTCAATGTCGCGTCCGGATGAATCCATGTGTTCCACCTTGCCGGGAATCACAAACACATAGTCACGTTTTGCTGCCTCGGAAAGGAACTTAGAGCTGTCGGAGGTGACAAGCACACGCAATCCGGGATTTTCATCATGGACCTTTTCAAGCTCCTCCAACGCGCGGGCCATAAACCGGACCACGGCGTCAGCATCGGCTGCTAACTCCTCATAGTGATATTCCGGGAAATCACCGAGAAGGTTCTGAAAACGATAGACTGCAGCCACATACAGTCCGCCTATTTCCTCACGCAACCGTGCAAGATGGCTTCCCACAAGGTCAGACGGCCGAAAAAGCTTACGGAAGACTTCGCCCCAATCAGCGGTGTATGGCACACAACTCAAATATTTCCCAAGGTCAATATTTCCGTAGTACCATATACTCTTCCCGGTTTTAAGGCGGTCAAGTCTGAAACCCTTTTCACCACGACCATAGAAAATCCGCGTTTCGAAAATTCCGTCAGGAATATCTTTCTCGTCGATTCGCCAGTCATATTCGTTCGGCACGACATATTCGGTCAGGTCAAAAGGATGATTATACAGCGACCGAAAGTCAAGACCATTTTTTTGACAATAATTCCACCAGGAGACAGCCCCCTTGAAACGGTCATTCAGTCCGCCATGGTAGAAACGTCCGTCAACGCGCATCAAGCCGATTCGCGGCTTCCCGGAATTCGGTTTAAACCTCAAATAACGCAGGCCCAACCACAGGTCTTTGAATGCATGTTTGTGTGGACAAATGGATTTCATGAAAATGATGATGATTTAAAGAAGACAGCTGTGTTGCCCTTACGGACATCGCAGCTGTCTTCTTCGACTAAATTATGTTTAATCCGCCAATACTGAGAATTCGGCGCCGGAGGCGTAGTCAGCACCGTTCTGGCTGCTAAGAGCGACAAAGCGGAAGTAGCGAGCCTTGACGGGAGCAAACTCAACGCGCTTGAGGTCTTTGTTGCGTTCGAAAGAACCGGAAGTTACCGGAGTCCAGTTTTCGTTGTCGTTGCTGACTTCAACGCGCCAGTCCTTGATGTCGCCATTTTCACCGCTGCGACGGGGCAGATAAGTGAAGCCCTTGATGTTCTTCTCTTCTCCGCAGTCAAAGTCTACCCAGTGAGGATAGAGAGCTACGGTCACGCCATAAGTGGTGTGCCAGATGGTAGACTCGTCGCCGTCAGTCAGTCTTGATGCACCTTCGCCGGGTTCGGCCGAGGAAGCATTGATAACCTCAACAGGGACATCTTCAATGGCAGGATAATTCACAACAAACACTTGCTCGGGATTGGTTGCATCCCAGGCAACGATCTTACCGCCGTCGCGCATGTTAATCGGCTCGGTATAATCCACGTTGCGGGTGTTTCCGTTACGTCCACGAGCCACTTTCATGCCGTTGGGGGTAACATTATACACAATTTTGGCATCAGGATTAGCAGACATGATGGTCACATTGCCGAGCTGGTCACGTGAAATTGACAGCGGGCAATCGCCATTAGCACTCACCGAAGCCTGCTTCTGCAAGTCCACACCGGCCACCACAGGACGAATAATAAATCCAAAGGTCTGCGGGCGACCATAGGTGCGATCCTCAGGCAGTGCTATTCCCTGTCCGCATGAAGCACCGCCGAGACCGGTCACCTTCTTGTCAATATGGAGGAAGGTTCCCTTTGACACCGGCAACTGGTAAGGATGGGCGGCAAGAGTCATTTCATTGTCTGTCCAAGGAAGAGCCGACGCACTCATCGTGCCGTCAACAGCAACGAACTGCACGCCATTGCCATTGGCATCAGTCAGTGCATTCCAACGGAGTTCCTCGCGGTTACCCATGTCCTGAGGTTTGGGGAACGGCACAAACTGGTCAGCAACGGTTGACTTATAAAGCCCTATGTTCTGCGAGGTCTTGCGGTCATTGTAGTTATTGACGGGACCACGGCCATAGTAAGTGTAGTTACTCAAATTTGAGGGAAGAGTCATTGCATAGCCCAGGCGAGGGAGCATCAGCGTCGGTTTGCTTGCTGCGATGGCTGACTGCAATTCGATTGAGCCGTCGGGATAAACGGTCCAGATTTGCTCTGTGGTGAATTTGAAGTCGTCCGGACCTAACTTGCGGTCTTTGGTAATGGTGTAGACTCCGCTTTCGCCACCGCCAACAATCTTAAAGGCGTTCGGAGACTGCGATTCAACCGTGTACGCCAACACAACCGCACCATCTCCACGCACATGTGATTTATGGTTGAGGACCTTGTGGCGGAGGTCATTCAGGCCGTTTGTCCACCATGCACCACGATCCCATGCATCATTGTCAATCGGGGCGCGCAAAGCGTTGAGTACAGGACCGTTTCCGGGCGTGATGATTTCCTGATTGCCATAGGCAAGATACTGGATGGTACCGGTTTCGTTGTCGAATGCAACTTCGAAGCCGTCGCCGGCAACATTGTCAACATCCTCACCGACAGTCAGTTTCGGAGCGTTACCCGTGGCTGCAATCGGAGCAAACGCCTTGGGCGATTTTACGGGGAGCTGAACCTCGGCCTGAACATATCCGGCCTTTGCCCAGGGCTTATCCTCGTTGAGGAGGAACTGAATGGTCACGAAATACTCGCCTTCGTCGTCAAGGCTTGCATAGTCGTAAGGAATGGACCAGACCTGGCTTTCACGCGGGCCGACAGACATGCGGGGCCGCATCACATCCTTGCCGGATGCGACTTCAACGCCGTTGCGGGTCAGCGACCATACGGGCTGCAAATCGTCGAGAGTGGTAAAGTAGTTCTTGTTGAACACTTCAACAGTTCCGGCAGCGGGGTCGAGACTCTTGACGCCGACATACTGATGAACGCGCTTAACTTCATGATACTGGGGTTTCGGCGAAAAGTCGGGGAACAGGATGCCGTTCATGCAGAACATGCCATCGTTGGGCTTATCGCCGAAGTCGCCGCCATAGGCCATATATTTGGTTCCGTCAGGCGTATAGTTCCAGAGAGCCTGGTCAACCCAGTCCCAGATTGCACCGCCGCAGAAGAAGTTTGTGGACTCCATTGCATCCCAGTAGTCGACAAAGTTGCCGAGGGCATTACCCATGGAATGAGCATACTCGCTGATATGGAACGGATATTTCAGTCCACCCATCTTGCCGGTAACGGCATCTCTCACCCAAGGAATCGAGGGATATTGGTTAGAACCCATATCGACGATTGCGTTGTTACGTTCGTACTGCACGGGGCGTGACGAATCGAACGCCTTGATTGCATTATAGGCCGTCACGAAGTTTTTGCCGGGACCGGCTTCGTTGCCAAGACTCCAGATAACGATTGAGGGATGGTTGACATGGGCGCGGACCATTTCCATATTGCGGGCAACGTGGGCATTCTCCCATTCGGGAACATGGCTCAACGACGCGTCTCCATAATGATACTCATGGCTTTCGAGGTTAGCCTCGTCTTCAAGATAGATGCCATATTTGTCGCAAGCCACATACCAGTAAGGGTCGTCGTTATAGTGCGAGTTGCGCACATGGTTGATGTTACCCTGCTTCATCAGCATCACTTCCTGTTCCATCTGCTCACGGGTCAGGGTGTGACCGGTGTTGAGGTTGTTTTCGTGGCGGTTCACGCCTTTGAGCTTGACGGGACGATTGTTGACGTAGAAGTATCGGCCGGCAAGTCCGAACTCGTCATCTTCGGCCTTGGTGTCGCGAATTTCAACGTGGCGAACACCAAAGTATGTGCTGACCGTCTCGATTGTCTTGCCCTTCTTGTCGAGCAGGCGGGCCACAAGAACATAGCGATTAGGCGTTTCTGCGCTCCAAAGACGGGCGTTTTCGAGCGGGAAACGGATATTGACCTCGCGTACGGAGCCGGCCTTGACGTTGACAACCGGCTCACCCTTGACATTCTTGACCGGATTATCGGCAGCTTTGTCCGAGTAAAGCTCGACGGGATAAACCTGAAGGTCAATGTTGGCGCCTTTGAACGCCTTTTTGCCCAGGTTGCGCACAAGTGCATCAACCGTCACTTCAGCGGTTACGGGACCCATCGGATTGGCATCGGCCGGAATGGTTGTGCGCACCACCAAATCGTTGATTTCCAGGTTCGGCACCGACGTCAGATAGGTGGAGCGGATAATGCCGGGAAGGCGGAACATATCCTGAGCCTCGAGCATTCCTGCGTCGGAGTAACGATAAACCTCAACGGCTACGGTGTTTTCTCCCTTCGGATTGATATACTTGGTGATGTTGAATGAGGCAGTGTTGCGCGAGTTCTTGCTGAAGCCGACATACTGACCGTTAATCCAAAGATAGAAAAACGAATCGACGCCGTCGAAGTTGATGAAGACTTCGCGGCCTTTCCAGTCGGCCGGAACGGTGAAGTTCCGACGATAAGAGCCAACTTCGTTGCGGTCAACGAAAGTGGTGTAATCTTCCGGAGGGGTACGCATCACGCCGCCGCGCCAATCGTCAGGCACACGTCGAGTCACGAACGGCACAAGCTGATTCACGTATATGGGCTTGCCATACTTGAGCGATCCATCCTTCTGAATACCCTGAACATTCCAGCATCCCGGCACGGCGATATCATCCCATCCGGCCACATCGAAGTCGGTCTTGTAGAAGTCAGCCGGACGTTTGTCAGGGTGGTTTACCCAATTGAACTTCCAGGTGCCGTCAAGGCTTTCATAGTAGGGTGAATTTTCCGGCAAGACCTTCTTTGCCTGGTCTACCGTTGCAAAGTTGAAGAACCAAGCATGAGGCTGTTCCTTGTTAAGCGAGAGATTCTGGCAATCTTCCCACTCAGTTCCGGTCGGAGCCGCCGCGCCGCCGTAATTAAAGCCGCCCAATGGAGCCGGCACCGCAGCAAAAGCCGCCGCCGACACACACATTGCGACACTCAACAAAATTTTACGCATTGGAGTGATTGAAGTGATACTGATTTAAGAAATTATGATTAATCTATTATATGGTGCAAATATACGGAATATAATTATGAATTTAAAATAAATTTGCCCGGAATCTACATTTGCATTAACTTTGTAGCAGAACTTACCCGAAAATATGAGAAAGAAAAAGGAATTGCCCGTTCTTGAGGGCGTTGAGATAGAGTCGGTTGCCGCCGAGGGCAATGCGATTGCACGAGTTGACAACATGGTCGTGTTTATCCCTTACGGTGCGCCCGGCGACGTAGCGACGGTAAGGCTGACACGCAAGAAACATTCTTATGCCGAAGGGCGTATTGAACGGCTCGAAAAGGCGTCTCCAATCCGCCTGGAGCCGCGTTGCGCACACTTTGGTCTGTGCGGGGGCTGCCGTTGGCAGCATCTGCCTTACGAGAAGCAGCTGGAATATAAGCGCCGGCAGGTTGTTGACTGCCTGGACCGCATAGCCAAGGTTCCCCACCCGGAAGTTGCTCCGGCGCTCGGCTCGGAGTCAATCTGGGACTATCGCAACAAAATGGAGTATACCTTCTCGAACAAACTCTGGCTGACGCCCGAGCAGATGCAGTCAGGCGAAGTGTTCGACGACCGCCGCGCTGCGGGATTCCACATACCCGGCGCGTTTGACAAGGTCCTGCCTATTGACTACTGTCACCTTCAGGACGCCGGCATCGGCAACGAACTGCGCAACTTTGTCAAGGAGTTCGGCAAGGAAAACGACCTGAGTTTCTATGACCTGCGCGCCAATCAGGGCCTGCTGCGCACACTGATGATCCGCACGGCCTCCACAGGCGAGGTCATGGCCCTGATGAGTTTCGGCGAAGATAATCCCGAAAACATCCGGAAGGTCATGCAGGCGATTGCCGACAAGTTCGGCAACCGCATAACGTCGCTCCTCTACGTAATCAATCTCAAAGCCAACGACACATTCGGAGACCTGGAGGTACACACCTTCAGCGGCGCGCCCTATATTGTCGAGGAGATGGAGGGCCTGAAGTTCCGTGTCGGTCCGAAATCGTTCTATCAGACCAACTCCGCCCAGGCCCTGCGGCTCTACTCCGTGGCGCGCGAACTTGCCGACCTGAAGGGCGACGAACTGGTCTATGACCTCTATACCGGCACCGGCACGATTGCCAACTTCGTGGCCCGGCGCGCCCGCCGTGTTATCGGCATTGAGTATGTCCCTGAAGCAATCGAAGACGCCAAGGTCAACTCCGAGGTCAACGGAATCACGAACACCCTCTTCTATGCCGGCGACATGAAGGATGTTCTCAACGACGAGTTTATCGGGAGCCACGGGCGCCCGGACGTAATGATTGTCGACCCGCCGCGCGCCGGCATGCACCAGGACGTCATTGACGTGATTCTGCGCGCCGAGCCTGAGCGCATTGTCTACGTCAGCTGCAATCCGGCCACTCAGGCGCGCGACCTTCAGCTGCTCGACGCCAAGTATGAAATCACAGCTGTGCGTCCCGTTGACATGTTCCCCCACACGGCCCACATTGAAAACGTCGTTGCGCTGCGTCGACGTTAAAAGATGTTAACACGTTAAACTATTGCCCCGGTCAAGCGTCTTAGTTTCGTAAACAGAAAAACAAACAAAAAAAGCGTATGAAGAAATTAATGATTGCAATGGCGTTCGTTGCCATGACCGTTTCAGTGGCAATGGCCCAGACCGACAAAAAGGCCTGCGATAACAAAGAGTGTGTGACATCCGAACAGTGTTGCGCAAAAGCAGGCCAAAAGTGTGACAAACCCGTCCCCGCCAAGCGCGCATGTGCATTCGAAGGACTTAACCTGACCGACGCCCAGAAGGAACAGCTCAAGGCCATCCGACAGGAGCAGGCCGGCAAGTGCCAGGCCGCCGCCAAAGACCGGCAGGCCAAGAAGGAAGCCAAGAAAGAAGCCCGCCGGAATGCCCGCAAGGAATACCTTGAGAAAGTAAAGGCAGTCCTGACTCACGAACAGTATGTCCAGTATCTTGAAAACCTTGCGACACGTACTGACAACGGCATCAAAAAAGACATGAAAAGAATGGGCGACCGCGCTCCCCGTCAGGTAAAGGCAGCAAAGCTTGAACCCGCAAAAAAAGTTGAAAGGAAATAACTCCTCTCTTCTTACAATTACCTATATAAACAACCCCTTTATCCGCAGCGTTCCCGAGTGTCGGGAACGCTGTTTTTTCGTGAAAAAAACAAGAAAAATACCCCCCCCCCGTTAACATTATTTAACATTCTAAACTTTATTTAAGAGAGAAATTATCTATATCTTTGTCGCCCGAATGGAGCTAATTATATTCCATTCTATGATTTTTCCACATAAGTACAGATCTATTAATTCTATTAATTTAAATCTAAACCATCTTATCCGCTTTAGCAGATGCGAACGTTGCGAATCATATTTGCGAGTATCTCCGTTAGCCTCCTTGCCTCACAAGGACTGAACGGTCGCGAAACCGCACTAAAAACAAACCTTCTCTACGATGCAACGGCAACAGTCAATCTCGGATTTGAGCAGGCCGTTGCCCCGAAATGGAGCGTTGATCTCAGCGCCAACCTCAACGCATGGAACATGCGCGACGGCGCGCGCTGGAAACACTGGCTTGTTCAGCCTGAAGCCCGCTATTGGTTCTGTCAGGCCCTGGACGGCCATTTCCTTGCCGCCCATCTTGTCGGCGGACAATACAACATCGGCTCATGGACCGACGGCGGTCTCTGGGGCATCAAGTCGTCAGACCTTGCCGCCAACCGCTATCAGGGCTGGTTTGCCGGAGTCGGCGTCGGCTACGGCTATCAGTGGGTTCTCGGACGCCACTGGAACCTCGAAGCCGAAATTGCCGTCGGCTACGTCTTTACCCGCTATGACCGCTTCGAATGCAAAGACTGCGGACGCGAAGTCGAATCAAACCATAACCGCAACTACGTTGGACCGACCAAGGCAGCTTTGTCGCTGGTCTATGTTTTCTGATTGAACAATGAACAGCAAAACGATACTCTCAGCCACACTCATGCTGATTGCCGCTTCCGGCATCTCCGCCCAGGAAGCGCCCGTAAACTCTTCGCACCTCACGGTTAACGGCGGCCGCATGACCGCCACAATGGACATTGACCTCAACGCCCTCGGCCTGAAGTCCAACTCCTCTGCACTGCTGACCCCGATGATTATCGCCCAGTCCGGCGACTCAATCAAGTTCCCCTCAATTGGCGTCTACGGCCGCAAACGCCGCATCCACGCCGAGCGCCTCCGCGAAACACTGCCTGCAACCTGTTTCAACACTGAAAACCATCCGGGAAACTACGTGTTCACGTCAACCCCGCTTGAATTCACGCCCGCGCTCAACGGCGCACGTCCGGCCCTGCGCATCGACACCTACGGCTGTGCCGACTGCCTGAAGTCGACCCGCCTGATTGAAGGCACGGAATGGTTCATGCCTGAGTTTGACCCCGCCGGAGCCATCGTGTTCGAAGTGCCGGTTGAAGCCGTTGAGAAAGTTCGCGCAGCCTCCGGACGCGCAAACGTCGAATTTCCCGTCAACCGCACCGAATTGCTGACCGACTTCCGCTCAAACAGCGCTGAACTCAAGGCCATTACCGACTCAATTGACGCCGTCAAAGATGATCCCGACATCACAATCACGTCAATCGCCGTCAAAGGTTTCGCATCGCCTGAAGGCTCGTATGCCAACAACCGCCGTCTGGCCGAAGGCCGTACGGAAGCACTTCGCCGCTGGGTTGAACAACGCTATAATTTCCAGCCGGGATTCATCCTGACGGCCTATGAGCCGGAAGACTGGGAGGGCCTGCGCGCAGCCGTCGAAGCAGACCTCACGATTCCGTATCGTGGCGGCCTTCTCGAAATCATCAACGATTCAAGTCTTGAACCTGATGCCCGCGACCGCAAACTCCGCACGGACTACCCCGAAGCCTATCAGCGCCTGCTTCAGGAAATCTATCCAACGCTACGCCATACGGACTATCGAATTGAATACACCGTGCGCTCATTCACCTCGCCCGAGGAAGTATTCGCCGTCATCGAAAAGAATCCTTCGAAGCTGACCGCATCCGAATTCTTCCTGGCCGCCAAGACCCTTGACCCCGAAGACCCGCGCTACGCTGAAATCCTCACCATGGCAGCCTATTATGACCCGAAAAACGAGGCGGCAAACCTCAACGCGGCTTCCATAGCAATCAAGCGCGGCGATTATGCGGCGGCCGACAGTTTCCTCAAGCATGCCGGCCAGTCACCCGCTGCGGTCTATACCCGCGGCCTGCTCGCAATGGCCCTTAAGGACTACACCCGCGCGGAATTCTTCCTCAATAAGGCAAAAGAGGCCGGCTATGACAAGGCCGAGTCGCTGCTTGAACAGATTCCCGCACTCAAACAAGTCAATTAAACACAAATCATTTATTATCAATTAAACCTAAACACAATGAAAAAATTACCCATCCTCGGCGCAGCTCTGATGGCACTTGCCATGACTGCCTGTGACAACGAGCCTCAAGTATCCGCCGGCTCAGGAGCAAACAACGGATCCGTTGCCGGTAAATACATCGGCATCTCTATCAAAAACGCCGAAACCACCGGCAGCCGCGCAATCGGCTCCCTGGGTTATGCAGAAGGCTCTGAAAACGAAAACAAAATTGATCAGCTCCACTTCCTTTTCTTCGACATGAACGGCCAGCCCTTCGCAATGACCGGCACCAACATCAACGGCGATGTTCAGGAGAATGATCAAGTGGCAACCAACTGGGTTAAACCCGTTAAAATCACCCCTGATTTGGTTGACAATAAAGGCGCAAACAGTCAATCCGAGACTCAAGCAGTTCTGATTCTCGGTAACGGTACAGGCAGTTACGAAGGTCAGATTCCCGCCCGCGTAATCTGCGTTGCCAACGTCGACGACGAAACCATCAGAACCAAGTATGCTGACAAAACCATCGCTCAACTTCTTGACCATAATACCGGCTCAAATAGCAATGCACCCCTGCATGAGACAGTATGGTCAGAAAATGATGAGACAAAGAAAAAGGAAAACTTCATCATGACCAGCTCTACCTGGTGGGACGGCACCAACGTTATCTGCTGGTCTGATATTACAAATAACAACCTTGCAGACAAAGCTGAAAACGCACTTAAGAATCCTGTGGACATCTACATTGAACGCCTTGCTGCAAAGGTTTCCGTTTCAACTCTGCCCACCTGCAAATTCGTTAAGGAAAATGCGACCGACTATCTCAAAATCCAGATTAACGAACTCAAAGATGGCGAAGTAGTTCTGAGCGACGCAAAGAAAGTCCTCGCAGTTCCGACCGGCTGGGACATCAACACAGTTGCAACCCAGACGTTCGGCATCAAGCACCTCCTCCAAGGCCGACAGGAATCAACGTACTTCGCAAAAGCGTCTGACTTCAACGTTGGTGTTCGCTCTTTCTGGGCCTCTACCAGTTCTGTCCGTTCAGTTCAGGACTTTACCCCCGCTGATCTTGACCACCAAGCCGGCGAAACCATCTACACTCTCGGCAACACTGCTGACCCCTTCCTTGTCGGCAACGGAACTTCAGGCGTTAGCGCCCTTCGCGGCAACGTGAACTTTGCACGCTGCTACGCAACCAAGGTTCTTGTTGGCGTGAAGTTCTACTTAGTAGACGAAAACGCCTCCGAAACCGTACCCGCTGACGTTGAACCCAGCACCTTCATGTACTGGGGCGGTATGTACTACACCCCCGAAGCGCTCTGCAACGTACTTTCCCGTGGTTTGGCAAACAACCAAGGTGTTGCCTATGCACGTGTCCAAGAAAACAACAACTACATGGTTAAGTTCTACTCCACCAGCGACTCGAAGGAGTTCAACAAGAACATAACTGAGAATCTCCACAACTCCCAAGCCAACCTTATGTCTGTTCCCGCTGCTCAATGCTGGACCAACGGCATGGGTTACTATATCGTGAACATCTCCAACGATATCACTAACACTAGGGAGACCACTAACCCCGCACGCCAACCCGGCACCACCATGTATGGCGTTATCCGCAACACCGCTTACACCTACGATATCCAGGACTTTTTCGGTCTCGGCACTTCTGTCCCGAACACTAACATCACTACTCGCGTAGAAAACCCCGAAAAGTCTGACACCTACGTAGCCGCTAAACTGCACATTCTTAACTGGCGCGTTGTCAACAACAATATCAACCTCCAGTAATTCCCCTTTCAAGAGCGGGAGAGAGGATTCAGAACCGGATCCTCTCTCCTCTCTTCCCCCTCCAAACTTGGCTAAACCTGCGCTCTTCTCAACCCATTTTCTCTCTTTTTGCCACTTTTTTCAACGCGAAATGATCTCTCCCGCCAACAGCCTCTTCTCTGAAAACAACAAACAAACAAGACATTATCCCGTTTTTAACCGATTGATGATGAAAATCAAACTTGCACTTTTTGCCGCTATCGTCGCACTGGGCTTCACCTCATGTGGACTCATCAATGACGACAGTGACTGTGTGGATTCCGTCAACGTGTTCGAGTTTTCATATGACCGCAACCTGAAATTCGCCGACGCGTTCACTGCCGAAGTGAAATCAATAACGCTTCTTGGCTTCGACCGGTCAGGAACCCTGGTCTACGCTCGGCGAGCCAGTCAGTCAGAAATGGGACCGGACGGCAAAACGCTCGAAGTCCGCATGCAGCCCGGCGAATATGACTTCCTCGTCTGGGGCGGCGACTATGACTCCCATTTCACCATTGCCGACGCCGAAATCGGCCGGAGCAAACTGACGGATTTCACCTGCCTGCTCAATACTGACGATTCGCATCCGGACTCTCCGGACGCGCCGTCGACCCTCGGCCACAGCGCCAAGCGTCTCGAACATCTCTATCACTCGCTGGTCCACCTGACTCTTCCCTACTCTTCTCCCTCAGCGCCCGCGCGCCACAAAATCAACCTGACAAAGGACACCAACACCATCCGCATCATGCTCCAGCAGCAGAATGCGTCAAGCGAGCTAAAGGCCGATGATTTCATTTTTGAAATTACTGACCGCAACGCTCACCTCAACCACGACAACACAATGCACCCGGACCGGGAACAGGGCCACGTCATGTACCACCCCTGGAACACCACCGAAGGCTCAACCGACTATATCACCGACCCGAAAAACCGCGCCGACGGCAACGGCCGCATCGACGTAGTGCTTGCCGAACTGACAACCAGCCGTCTGCACCCGGACAACCGCACAACGCTGACCGTGCGCAAGCGCGACACAGGCAAAGTTCTCTTCTCGATTCCGATTCAGGACTATGCCCTGATGATTCGCAGTCATGCCTTCGGTTCGATGGACGCGGAGGAGTATCTTGACCGTCAGGACGAATTCTCAATGACGTTCATTCTCGACGAGAATCAACAATGGATTTCGGTTTCAATCATCGTGCTGGACTGGAGAGTCATCTACAACCGCCAGGACCTTGGATAACCTCCGGAATCTCACCTCAATCAGAAACAAACGAATAGCAAACAACATACAATTATAAAGCCACAATGAAAGTTCTAAACGTTACGAAACGGTTTGAACGACTGACCAAAGTCTGCCGACACGCATCCGCATGCGTCGCCGCAGTACTGGCGTTGGGCGTCCTGAGCGCTTGTGACGGCAAGGACGAGCCGATAAATGGCAACGAAGGCACGGACGGACATGACTATATAACCATGATTGTCCGCACCTCCGGAGCCGCCTCGCGCGCCGAAGGCGATGAAGGACCGACCTGGGGCGACTTTTACAACGCCGAAACCGGCAATCTGTTCGAAAACCATATCAACCCGCAGTTAATCCATGTTGCAGTCTATGACGCGGACGGCAACACGATTCAGGACCTTTACTCCGGCCGCAACGACAAGAAGGTGATGATTCAGTCCATCTCTGACAAGGAAGGCCTTTACTATATCTACTTCGACGTCTCCGGTCTTGGAATGGAAAAGGGGAAAGAGTACATAGCCTCAGTGATTGTCAATTATGAAGGGACGCCAATCGGATCAATGCTGGACGACGGCAACTTCAGCCTCTCGACCCTGACCGGTCCCGGCACACCCGTTGCCGGCGAAAACTACTACCGGGGCGCCATACCGATGTTCGGATTTATCCGCTGGACCTTCGGCAACTACTCCTTTTCCGACGAGCATGCCGGCTTCCCGTCCATCGGCGAAATCGACCTTATCCGCTCCGTCTGCAAAATCGAAGTGCAACTCGCCGACAAAGACACGTATCCCCGCACGGAATATATGACGTTCCCTGCGGACAAAAAACCCCGGCTTTCTTATGTCAATGGACGCCAGATCAACAACCGCGGCCACATGGCCCCTCAAAAGGCAAAATGGCTGAAACCGGGAATGAGGCAGACTAAGGATCTCAGTTTCGAAGACTCCTTCTATGAACAGGCCCGGGACCGATGGACATCTCCGACGAGCGAACACCTCTACTTCCAGGCAACCGCCAACGACGAACGCTGCTGCTACATTTACCTCCCCGAGGCTTCAGGGGCGTCCATGACTCCAAATCTTGATGCCCTCCGACTCACCGTCACGATTAACTATCAGCCGCCCGGCGCACAGGCTCAGACCATAACCGGCACTCTGTTCCCGTCCATCCCCTATGACGAAACACAACAGAAGTATCCGAATGGAACCGACTTCAACAACTGGAAGCTCATCCGCAATCACATTTATCGGTTTACGATAACAGACTTTGTTGACGAGACATCACTGAAATATCAGGTTTCCGAATCCGGCAACAAAACAGTTGAGGTCCCGGATTTTGACTGATTGCACAAGCGCTACAACACCCCCACAATCCAATCTCCTAACAAATGAAACTACGCCAAACGACCATATATATCCTGACCGCACTGACAGTCCTGCTGACCTTCAGTGCGTGCGTTGACGACTACTTATATAATAAGGTTAAAGGGAAAGCTGAACCGGGATTGCCGGTTGAACTGAGCCTCGGCATTGATATCCCAAACGGTAAATCGGCTTTCGTGGCCGGGTCACGCGCAACGACCCAGTCAGAAACCGAACGCATCGTTTATGACCTCTATCTCTTCATTTTCGATGCGGAAACCGAGGCACTGAAAACAAAATACTTTTTTCAACAGATCAGTTCGAAAAACGAAATCACGTGTGACCCGACTTACAGCACAACAGGGTCGGCCGTGATCAAGCGCACGCAAATCGGCCGAGGACGCATTGAACATATCCACACAACGACCGGACCTTCTCGAATCGTGGCCGTTGCCAACTGCAACCGCAAGGGTTCAGCGATGATTCTTAACCGTCTGAGCCAGATTGAAAACTCCTCGCAGTTGCACGAAATCATTGTGTCGACAATAGACCCCAACTCAAAGCAGCCTGACTTTGAGGAACCGCTGACAGTTATGAGCGGTTACTACTGTGACGATGACAACAACCACAACGCCAACCATCTGAATACCCCTTGCGAGATAGCGACCGGCAACGGCGATGGCGACCATCACGGTTATGTCGACATTTCAACCGAGCCTCTTGCAGGAACCATCTGGCTCACTCCGCTACAGTCGAGAATCAAGTTTCTGATTACCGGCAATGGCCATCCGGCCGTTACCGACCCGCAGACCGGCGAAATACTCATTCCGGAAGGCAGCTTTGACCTGGAAAGCTGGCAGGTCATCAACCTGCCTGGCAGCACACCGCTTTTCTGTCGCGGATATGGCGACGATTCAACCCCCTTGACACCAAATCCGGTAAATTCGATTGTAATGACCCGTTTTGATTCCGGGACTGAAGTCGTTACCGACGACAATAATACTACGGCCGGAGAAAATGATGAAATTTTCGGCTTCAACTTCTTCATGGCTGACAATCACCCGGGAAACGGCACGGACGACATCCTTACTTACGGCGACAGAGCAGCCTGGGACAGTTCGGCCGGTGTTGCGACGCTACCCACCGAAAAAACGTATCTGAACGCGCCTCAGGGTGCGACTTACGTAATTCTTCGCGGCTCATATAACGGCGCGTCGCTGGTCACGGACGAAAGTTCAAACGAAGCTGAGGTGAAAAACGTAACAGCAGATGTAACTTATACAATATTCCTCGGCCACGACTCCGACACGAACTTCAAGGATTTCAACACCTACCGCAACTACAACTACACTTACCGCATAAACGTCACAGGAGTCAACAGCATTACGGTTGAAGTCAATAAGGACGACGAAAAACGTCCTGACGGCGAAGGTCATGTAATCACGACAAACGAAAGCCAGGTAATTCTGGACTCTCACTATGAGCAACGCGTTATTTCCGTAAAAAAACAAAACGTTATTGACGCAATTGAGGGCGGAAACTTCAAAATGACGGTTACCGTGCCGGTGTTCCGCGTGACACGTCGCTCTTATCTCTATTGTGACGCAGAGGGGAATGTGCTTGATGAAGACCCGGAGAACGCACTCCCCTATATGGACTGGGTTGAATTCTATGCCCACGATCCCTCAGAAGAAAACCGCCGCTATATCCCCTACACAGTTGCCCGAGGCTCCGGCGCCGAAAAAGCGACCATGACGGTCAAGGAATTCATGGCCGATCTCTACGCGTATGCCCACGATCCTGACGACCTCTCAACCGAGAAAACATATACGGTCTACTTTAGTGAATACGTCTACAATTCCGACCCCGGAAACCCCGAAAACCCGGTGAAATGGACAGACCTGCTCCGCGACGGACATTCCCGCCGATTCACGATGCTCGGCACCACCAAATTCTCAAAAGACCATAACAGCTCATACACAACCTCCGGCACGACATTCGTGCAGCGCTGCATGCAGACCGTCTATAATGTCGACGAGGCCGGACTTGAACGCGGCTGGGCAACAGAATGCATCGAAGAAGACCTCTTTGCGGAAAACCAGCCTTACTTCCCGCGCACAACCTGTCAGGCCCTGCCGCGTATCCAGAATGGATCCTATACCCCAACATCAATATATGGGCGTCAGAACTGCTGGCGCGTCAACAGTGGAGGCTCAGGAACAGAATCCGTAAACGGTTGCTGGCGATGGGAGAATCTGATTGATAATCAAACCGGTTATTTCATTCCTCCGACCAATCAGGGAAGAAATATCAATTCTAATGAGGTCAACCTATTGTCAGCATGCCTTCAGCGCAACCGCGACGAGAACGGCAACGGACTTATTGACCGCGAGGAATTCAAATGGTACATTCCGGCGCTTGAGCAGATGCAGACTCTCTACATTGGTTACGGCAGTCTGTCTGACGATGTTCAGATCTACAACATTCAGCACGAACGTCTTAACGGAAATATTGACCTCGTGGCAAAGAAGTATAATCCCCGCCACTATCTGACCTCGACTCACGACAAAAAAGTATGGGCCGAAGAGGGCCTTTCCGTCAGCCCGATGGGGTTAGCGGACGGAACAGCCGCATGGAATAAGGACAGCCAGTATTATGTCCGCTGTATCCGAACCCTCGGATGTGACGATGTCAAGTCCGATGGTATTCCATGGAATATTGAGATTACTCCGGAAGCCCAATATCAGCCGGTCTATGAGTTTGAGCTTTATGAACCTATGACCGATCCGGAAACCGGCCAGTCGACCAATCGTTATGCCAACCATAAACGCGGCAAAATTTCCATGCCCTATCTGAACACTCAGTCGGTAAATAACGTTGCCCGTCTGACCGAAATTCCCGGCACCGTAACAACCTTTACGGAAAATAACTTTCCGGCTTACTCATTCGAATGGGCCGACACACTATTGACATTCACCGGCGGCAACAACGACCGTTATGACAAACGACTGATTGAAGGCACAATCAACAACCTGAAAAGTCAAGGCGGCGATGCATCGGTCTGTGAGACTCAGCTCGGCATTGGCTGGCGAATGCCGACTATCACGGAACTCACAATGATTGAATGGGCATGGAAGCTAAATAACCTTGGATCGTGGAATACATTCACCGGAGGACAGTTCTCCTATCTTGTAAGTCGCACCGAATTCAGTTTTAAAGAATTAGGACTGACCCGACGACAAGAGAGCGGCAATCCGTCCATAGGTTTTTACCACGCTTTTGACTTTGACAGCAGCAATGCTCAATTTTCACTGATTGCTCAATCCGAATTGAACAACTCAGGCAATAATAAAGTACCCCGAATCCGTTGTGTACGCTCATATTCTTCAGCTATTGAAAATGCGCCATCTAAACCTGACACTCCCGTTACTTCTGCTAATCAGCGCAAGCTGCGCAAAAAATAACCAAGTCAACGCACCGACGGAGAGCTATCCGCTCCCGTCAGTGCCGTCGGGAATAACCGAGCCTCACGAACGCGCGTCGATTATCTGCGCGCGTTTCTGGGACGACGCCCAATTTCCCGCAGAGCAAACGGACTCCATCTCGCCATTGCTGGAACAGGCAATGGCCAACTTTGCCGCAATAGCCACAATGGCGTCCGAAGCAGACTCGGTTCGTCGCGGCGTCAGCGAAATGATTCGGAAAGGAGGACGCGACTATGTGATGCCCCTGGCCGAACGATATCTTTATGACCCGAACTCTCCGCTGAGAAACGAAGAGACTTTCATAATGTTCCTTGAAGCCGCGCCCGACTGGGAACGCACTGAACTGCTGAAGCCGCAGGTATTGAAAAACCGCGTCGGCACTACCGCGGCTGACTTTGAGTTCATTGACTCGAAAGGTCACCACAGCTCCCTGAGCCGGTTTGTCAAGGCCAAGGGCCAAACCCTGGTCTACTTCTTCGACTCGGAATGTAACGTCTGCAAGGCGCTGATTCCAAACGCGCGCAGTGCGGCCGAAGGAATGGCCGTGCTTGCCGTATGTCCGGAAGCGGACTCCGCACAATTCAACGAAATAGTCTCTCTCTTCCCTGAAGACTGGACTGTTGCGCGTGACCTCGGCACCATTGACGCCGACGATCTCTACATCTTCCCCGCCCTTCCCAGCGCCTACATTATCTCCCCCTCCCTGACGGTACTTGCCAAAGATCTCCCACTCTGATTCCCTCCCTTTGGATTATTCCCAAGGATGGTTTTGGTGGTCAAAAACGGAACACGGAGACTTTTTGTGGCGAAAAAGGCTTATTTACGTTTCGTTATGTGATGGGAATTGTTTAATTTTGCAGGCAATTTTTACTGATGTAACTTACATTTTTAAGGGAAAAAGATACAACCATTAGAACAACTTATGAAGAGAAATTTCCAAGTAACCGCCGTGGCTGCCATTACTTTGGCGGCTCTGTCCGCGCTCAGCAGCTGTGGGAAGAACGACCAGGCAGCTCAGATGGCAGCGATGATGAACCAGGCTCCGACCCTGGCCGTTATGACTATCGAACCGTCAGACATTGACCTGGAAAACCAGTATCCCGCAACAATCAAGGGCAAAACCGACATTGACGTACGCCCGATGGTCAGCGGTAATATCGTTGCTGTTCACGTCGACGAAGGCGCCCATGTCAGCAAAGGACAGCTTCTGTTCACAATTGACCAGGTTCCCTATCAGGCTGCCGTCGAGCAGGCCCAGGCCGCTGTCAACGTAGCCCAGTCGGCCGTTCACACCGCTGAAATCTCGGTTGAAAGCAACCGTGCGCTCCGTGCAAAGAACATCATCAGCGAACACGCAATGCAGATTAGCGAAAACCAGCTTGCCCAGGCAAAGGCACAGCTCGCCCAGGCCCAGGCCGGACTCGTCAACGCCAAAAAGAACCTGAGCTACACGCAGGTAACCGCACCTTCATCGGGCGTGGTCGGCTCAATTCCGTTGCGCGTCGGCGCCCTCGCGTCACCCTCGGGCCAGGCCCTGACCACTGTCAGCGACAACTCGCAGGTCTATGCCTATTTCTCGTTGACCGAGCGTCAGATTCTTGACCTGACCGAAAGTGGAGCCAAGAACCTCAATGCAGCAATCGCCTCAATGCCCGCCGTCGAACTCAAGCTTGCCAACGGCTCAATCTACCCGCAGAAGGGCAAGATTGCCACTGTCAGCGGTATCATTGACGCATCGACCGGCGCATCGACCGTCCGCGCACTCTTTGACAACACCAACGGCGTGCTGCGCTCCGGCTCGACAGGTTCAGTCATCATCCCGGAGAAGTTTACTAACGTAATTGTCATTCCGCAGACCGCCACCGGCGAAATCCAGGGCAACAAGTATGTCATGACCGTTGACAAGGATAACGTTCTCCACCAGCAAACAATCCAGATCGCACCCCTGCAGGACGGGAAAAACTATGTGGTTACCGCAGGTCTTGCAGTCGGCGACCGCATCGTAACCGAAGGCATCGGCACCAAGGCTCGCAACGGCATCACTATCAACGTTGCCGGCCAGCAGCCCGCAGCTCCCGCCCAGGAAGAAACAAAATAAATTTCAAGCCAACCGTTTTTTTATTTTCACCGAAAAATAAATGAAATTAGACAATTTTATTAACCGCCCGGTACTCTCGACGGTTATTTCTATCTTCATTGTGCTGTTAGGCTTGATCGGACTCGTTTCGCTCCCTATCACACAGTTTCCGGACATTGCTCCGCCCACGATTTCGGTTTCCACACAGTATCCCGGCGCTAACGCCCAAGCCGTGTTGAACTCCGTAATCGCCCCTCTCGAAGAATCAATCAACGGCGCCGAGGGCATGACCTACATGGAGTCAAGCGCAACCTCCAACGGCTCGGCAACCATTACCGTCAGCTTTGAACAGGGCTTTGACCCGAACATGGCGGCCGTTGACGTCCAGAACCGCGTTGCCAAGGCAACGAATCTTCTGCCTGCCGAAGTTGTGCAGGTCGGCGTAACCACTCAGAAGCGCCAAAGCTCGATGCTCGTCGGCATCGCCCTGTTCGACACTACCGGAGTCTATACTCAGGAGTTTCTTGACAACTACATGAAGATTAACGTCGTCCCGCAGCTCCAGCGTGTGTCCGGCGTGGGTGACGTAATGTGTATGGCTGCCGACTACTCCATGCGAATCTGGCTCAAGCCCGACGTCATGGCGCAATATGGCTTAGTTCCGTCTGATATCTCCGCAGCCATCGCCGAACAGAACGTCGAAGCTGCTCCCGGCAGCTTCGGTGCGCAGGGCAACCAGGCGTTCGAGTACACAATGCGCTACAAAGGCCGCCTTGCCACTCCTGAAGAGTTCGAAGATATCGTTGTGCGCGCATCCTCAAACGGTGATGTCCTCTACCTGAAGGATGTGGCCGACGTTGAAATGGGCCGCGTGACTTACGGCTTCCGCAACATGCTGAACGGTTACTCGTCATCGTTCGCCATGGTGTTCCAGACTGCCGGCTCGAACGCAACCCAGATTATCAACGACTGTCTTGCCGAAGTCGACAAGATGAAGGCCGACCTCCCCGTCGGACTTGACTTTGCAATCCCAATGAACAACAATGACTTCCTTTACGCATCAATCCATCACGTTGTTCAGACCCTTATCGAAGCGTTTATCCTGGTGTTCCTCGTGACCTACCTTTTCCTTCAGGACATCCGCTCGACCATCATTCCCGCAATCGCCATCCCCGTTGCACTTATCGGTACATTCTTCCTGATGAACATTATCGGTTTCTCGATTAACCTCATCACACTCTCAGCACTGGTGCTTGCAATCGCGGTTGTGGTCGACGACGCCATAGTCGTCGTCGAGGCTGTCCATGCGAAACTCGACGTCGGATATAAGTCGGCACGCAAGGCAGCCATCGACGCAATGGCCGAAATCGGCGGCGCGATCATCTCGATTACCCTTGTCATGATGCTCGTGTTCATCCCCGTGTCGTTCATGAGCGGCACCGCCGGTGTGTTCTACCGTCAGTTCGGTCTGACAATGGCAATCGCCATCGGCTTCTCGGCAATCAACGCCCTCACCCTCTCGCCGGCACTCTGCGCCGTGTTCCTCAAGCCCCATAAAGGAGAGGAAGACGAAACCAACGCAACCGTCGGCGCACGCATGAAGGAAAACATTGCCGACTCAGCCAAAAAGACCGGCAGCAAGTTCGTCTTCCCTGCATGGGTAACCACCATACTGTTGGTTGTAGCCGTGATCTTCATGGTTCTCGGCTGGTATGACTTCGACAACGTAGCGGAGAGTCTGATTGCTTGCATCGTTGCCGTATTTGCCCTCATCGGCCTGTTCTCACGCAAGTTCAAGGACGCATTCGAGCGCACCTTCGAGCGCTTCAGCAATGGCTATCGCAAAGCGTCTCAGTTCTGGATGCGCCACAAAGTAACGTCATTCGGCGCCGTAATTATCAGCATCGGCCTGCTCGTCTGGTTCATGTCTACAACCCCTACGGAACTCGTTCCCGCCGAAGACACCGGCACGCTCTTCTGTATGGTTGACATGCCTCCGGGTACCTCACAGGAGCGCACCATCGAAACCATGGATAAGGTCCAGATGGTCCTCTCTCAGATTCCCGCAATCGAGTATGCCCAGCAGATTGTCGGCTACTCGTTCATCGCCGGCCAGGGATCAACCTACGGCACATTCATTATCAAGCTTAAAAACTGGAGCCTGCGTGGCAAGGACGAAAGCGCAAACGCTATTCTCGGCCGAATCTATGCAATGACATCTCAGATTGTCAAGGACGGCCGCGTCGTTGCCTTCGCGCCCCCGATGATTTCCGGATTCGGCACGACCAACGGCTTCGAAATCAATATGCAGGACCGCACCGGCGGCGACATCAACGAGTTCTACGCAATTGTTCAAAACTTCCTTGCCGAACTTAACCAACGTCCGGAAATCGCCCAGGCCTACACGACCTTCAACCCGACCTTCCCGCAGTATAAAGTAGACATTGACGCCGCAAAGGTCAAGCAAGCCGGCCTCAGCCCCTCGCAGATTCTCTCGGCCCTTCAGGGCTACTATGGCGGTATGTATGTTTCAAACTTCAACCGTTTTGGTAAAATCTACCGCGTAATGGTTCAGGCAACCCCTGAAGCGCGTGTCAGCCCCGAAACCCTTGAGAGCATCAAGGTCCGCAACGCAATGACCGGCGAAATGGCTTCAGTCAGCAACTTCGTAACCCTTGAACGCATCTACGCTCCTGACCTTCTGAACCGCTTCAACATGTTCACGTCAATCTCCGTGACCGGTACGCCAGCCAACGGGTTCTCCTCCGGCCAGGCCCTTGAGGCGATTGCCCAGGTTGCGCAGCAGACCCTCCCTCCCGGCTTCGGCTATGACTACTCCGGTCTGACGCGACAGGAAGCAAAACAGGGTTCGAACCAGACCGCTATCATCTTCGGCCTATGTCTGCTGTTCGTCTACCTGCTTCTCTCGGCCCAGTATGAAAGTTACATCGTTCCGTTTGCCGTTATCCTCTCGATTCCGTTCGGTCTGATGGGTTCGTTCATCTTCGCCAAGATTTTCGGTGTCACAAACAGCATCTACTTCCAGATTGCACTGATTATGCTGATCGGCCTATTGGCCAAAAACGCAATTCTTATTGTAGAATTCGCGCTTGAACGCCGCCGAACCGGCATGAGCATCATCAACGCAGCAATCCAAGGCGCAAGCGCCCGTCTGCGCGCAATCCTGATGACCGCAATTGCACTTATCGTCGGCCTGCTCCCGCTGATGTTCTCAACAGGCGTAGGCGCAACCGGTAACCGCTCCCTCGGCACCGGCTCAATCGGCGGTATGCTGATTGGTGTGATTCTCCAGCTGATTTTCGTTCCCGCCCTGTTCGTGATCTTCCAGAAGATTCAGGAAAAGATTTCTCCTCTGAAGTGGAAAGACACCAACAATGCCGGCATCGGCGCCGAAATCGAACAGTATTCACGTTAAATCTTCGATTTTCCTCATAAAAGACCAACAATGACAATTTCAAATAAAATAGCATCCGGAGTGCTTGCAGTGGCGTTCGCCGCCACTGCAACCGGCTGCCACATCTACAAGAAATTCGACATGCCTGACGACACCGCTCTTACCCGCGAGTATGTCGAGGCAAAAGCCGCCGAGGTTGATTCAACCTCACTCGGTTCACTGCCCTGGCAGCAGGTTTTCACAGACCCTGCCCTTCAGGACCTCATCAACCAGGCGCTGGAAAACAACACAGACCTGAAGAATGCCAAGCTGAACATTGACGTTGCCCACGCAAACATGCTTGGCGCCCGCTTGAGCTATCTGCCCTCCGTAGCGCTTGCGCCTCAGGGGGCGAACGCGGCGACCTCACTGCCCGGCGGCGACTGGAGCAACAAAAACTGGACCTACAGCATCCCCTTGTCGGTCAGCTGGGAAATTGACGTATTTGGCAAAATACTGAACTCAAAGCGTTCGGCCGAGGCCGCTTACCAGATGAGCAAAGACTATGAACAGGCCGTGCGCTCGCAGATTATCGGCGGTGTGGCCAACTGCTACTATGCAGTGTCGACCCTCACCGAACAGCTTAACCTTCAGCGCGCAACCGCTGAGTCATGGGCCGAAAGCGTTGAAACGATGAAGGCCGTAAAGGAAGCCGGAAACACGACCGAAGCGGCCGTCGTTCAAAGCACTGCACAATATTACAGCATCCTGGCGTCAATCCGCGACCTCGAAACGAGTCTTGAAGAAGCGAACACCACTCTGTCGCTCCTTATCGGTACTATGCCACAGTCCTGGTCCATCAAGCCCGGTCAGTCTCTGGAACTTCCCGCCGACTTCAATGCCGGAGTCCCGATGGTTGCCCTTGCAAACCGTCCCGACGTACGCGCCCAGGAACGCCAGCTGGCAATTGCATATTACACGACCAACTCAGCTCGCGCCGCATTCTATCCCTCGCTCTCCATCACGGCCAACGGCGGCTTCACGAACTCGCTCGGCAACATGATTTTCAACCCCGGAAAATGGTTTGTCAATCTGGCCGGACAGCTTACGGCGCCCCTATTTGCACGCGGACAGAACATTGCCCGCCTCAAGGCAACCAAAGCCCAGCAGGAGCAGACAATGAACACCTTTGAGTATACCATAATGAAGGCTTCCGGCGAAGTCAGCAATGCACTGACAGCCTACTCCAACGTCACCGCCAAGGAGGCCCTGCTGCGCAAACAGGTTGACTGCATGACTCAGGCTGTTGAAATCACCCAGACGCTCTTCATCAACAGCGCCACGAACTATAATACCACTTATCTTGAAGTCCTGACCGCCCAGCAGAATCTGCTCGGAGTCCAGATGGGATTCATCAACTGTGGTCTCGCCCGTTCGCAAGCTGTCATCAATCTCTACCAGAGTCTTGGTGGAGGAGCCAACTAAATTATGTATCTTGCATCTTTAATTCCTAATTTATATGATTAGCCCATTGGCCTACGTTGACCCCTCTGCCAAAATCGGCGAGAACGTCACAATTCATCCGTTTGCATACGTTGATGCAGACACCGTCATTGGCGACAATACCGAAATCAAGCCATATGCCAGCGTCATTGCCGGAACTACCATAGGTAAGAACTGCAAAATCTATCAGGGAGCCATCGTCGGAGCAGACCCTCAGGACTTCCGCTGGAAAGGAGAAAAGACCACTTGCACCGTGGGTGACGAAACCGTAATTCGTGAAAACGTCATCATCAACCGAGGCATTGACCCCGCCCGCGGAACCAAAATCGGCTCGTTCTGCTTCATTATGGCCAAGTCTCATATCGGCCATGACACGGTAATTGAAGACAAAGTGGTTATCGGCAACGGCGCCACTCTTGCCGGCGACGTCAAGGTCGGCTCCTGCTCGATTCTCTCGTCAAACGTGATTCTCCATGAGCGCAGCCAGGTTGGCTGCTGGGTTGTTGTCAAGGGAGGATGCCGAATCGGCAACAATGTGCCTCCGTTTGTCATCATCGCTCACAACCCGGCCTCATTCTTCGGCGTCAATGCCTGGATCATGAAGAAACACGGCTATACTGACGACGAAATCGACGACATCGCCAAGGCTTACCGCCATCTCTACCAAAGCGGTACCTCGGTTTTCAATGCTCTGAAACGCATTGAAGCCGACGTAACCCCGTCTGAAAACCGCGACACGATAATTGACTTTATACGCTCCAATAACCTCCGCGTTGTCGGCACCATGGTCAATGACTCCGAAGATTAACGTCCGCACAATCCTGCAATACGTAGTCCCGCCGATTATAACGGTGGGACTTTGCGTATTTCTCTATCGCGACGTTGACTGGCATGAGGTTGCCGAAGGCCTTTCGACAACCAATTTCTTTCTAATCGGAGCCTTCATGCTATGCAACATGCTCGCCATGTTTGCCCGCGCCCAGCGCTGGAGGCTCCAGCTAAATGCGATGGGGCTTCACCCGGGATTCGGCGACATGTCCCGTTCAATTTTCGGCACATATGCCGTAAATCTTATCTTCCCCCGCCTTGGCGAGATCTGGCGCTGCACTTACATTTCTCGTGTAACGCGCAGCTCTTTCAGCGTCGTATTCGGCTCAATGATTGCAGACAGACTGGCGGACTCCCTCTGCATTCTTCTGCTGACCCTGACAACCTTTGTCATAGCAACACCGGCAATGGCAAGTTTTGCCGCCGAATCTGACCTGATTGCCCGCTTAACGGCAATAGCATCCTCCCCCTGGGTCATTTTTATCCTGTTTCTGCTGTTCATCCTCTGCGTCATGTGCGTCTACGCGCCTTACAAGCCGTTTGTCACAATCCGCACCTTCGGGACCAACATGTGGCACGGTTTCATGGTCCTCTTCACGATGCGCAGCGGCCGGGGGCAGTGGCTACTGCTGACGGCATGCATCTGGGCCGGCTATGGGGCGGGAATGCTTTTCTCGCTCTATGCCTACCCGCCGACGGCCGCCCTCATTGCCGACCAAGGTCTGCTATGCGCAATGCTGACATTCGTGTTCGGCTCGCTGGCTATGGCCATCCCCTCCAACGGAGGCATCGGACCCTGGCAAGCGTCAGTCATGATAAGCCTCTGCGGAATCTACGGAATGGAGCCTGCAACCGCCCTGACGTTCGCAACAATCAACGTTGCCTTCTCTACCCTATTGACAATTGCACTCGGCCTCTACACATTTGCGACCGTACGCATAAAAAAATAAAAAGGCTCCGACAGTCACATTCATGACTGATGAAGCCTCCTCACTCCCCGCAACATCCTTCCATTTTTATCTAACATAAAAAAATCCTTTATCTGAGACCGCCCGGGTTCGTGCGGTCTCTTTTTTGTTGCGAAAATCTAATAAACAAAACAAAGGCGTGAAGCCGCACTTTTGCTGTCCGCTCCACACCTTGAGGTCCTGGAAGATGACCTTCACTGCCGAACGGACAGTGCAGAGGCCTCACGCTAAATATGATATAACGCGCCGACCATCCCGCATTTCTTCCTTTCACGGAAAAAATCAGGAGGTCCGGATAGTCATATCCGCATAAGACATCTATCGCTGTCTCATTCTTGGCAGTGACGAAAGCTTCCAGGTTTCAAGGTGTCAAGAAAGAGCGTTTGATAAACGCCATCTATATGTAAACAAACCCGCCCGCTCGGCCCTTAACCGGGCCTCTGCGAATCGGTTTGCATCGGCAAAGTTACAAATAAAATCCCACTAATGCAAAAAAAACGGGCCTTTCTAACTGCGTAACTGCTCCTTAACGCTTTTCCGCAAGAACAACTCCTTGCATCCGCTTCAAGGATACACTGCTCGTCAGAGGCATATTCTGTTAATGACTTCACCGTATTGATTGTTATCTGAATTATGATTGGACATTCGCGTTTTGCGATGTAACGTATAGTTCATATTTTAACGTCACTAAACCATATCCATTACAAAGTTGAGGCCGCCTAACCATCAAAGTCAGGCAGCCTCGCAGTTCAATAAGACTAAATTAAGTCAGTATCCTTACTTAGCAGCTTCAGCCTCGGCCTGGCGAATCATTGTTTCGTTGGCTGAGATGAAGATTTCAACGCGGCGATTCTGGGCGCGACCTTCGGCAGTGCTGTTGGTAGCCACATAGTCGGTCATCGGACGGCCCTCGGCGGTGATGCGCTTTCCGGCGATACCACACTTTTCAAGATATGTACGCACTGCGTCGGCACGACCGTCGCTGACCTTCTGGTTAGCAGCCATAGAGCCGGTATTGTCAGTGAAACCGAAAACCTGAACGTTGGTTTCAGGATTGTTCTCGAGAGTGAGCGCAAACTCGCTCAGATCCGTACGGGCTGCGGCAGACAGAGTCGTACCGTTAGTGGGGAAAAGAATACCGCCGTCAAAGGTAACGCGAATTGCCTTCAGGCCGTTTGCGTCAGTAGCTTCTTCAACTTTTGCGTTTTCAATCTTGCGGAGTTCTTCGGCCTGCTTGTCCATCTTGCGGCCAATCAGAGCGCCTGCGCCTGCACCAACCGCTGCGCCGACCGCAGCACCGATGCCCGCACCTTTACCGCCACCGATCAAGGCTCCGACTCCCGCACCGAGAGCGCCCGCACCGGCGCCGCCAATAAGCGCACCCTTGCCGGTGTTGTTCATTCCGCAACTGCTGAGAAGCATGGTGCCACACATAAGTCCCACACCAAGAATTTTGGTCATTTTCTTCATAATAGATAATAATTTTACAAATAAATTTCCCACAAAGTTACTTCAAATATCGCATAATCCAAAAAAATTACGTAAGTTTGCATTGTTTTAACATAGTTTTTATGACATCAGGTAGTTTTTCTGACCGTAATGTTAAAAAGCCCGGAGGTTCCTTTTGGGTTCACTTGGCGGCAATCCTCGCCGTGACGGCATGGGGCCTTTCATTCATCAACACCCGAGTGCTGATGGATTGTGGATTCACACCCGTTGAAGTGTTTCTTTACCGCTGCATAATCGCCTATGTCCTGCTTCTCGGCTTCAGCTATAAACACCTCTTTGCGCTCAACATACGCCATGAACTTCTCTTTTTGCTCTGTGGCCTTTGTGGCGGTTCGATTTATTTTTTGGCAGAAAACACGGCGTTGATTTATACGTCAACGACCAATGTCTCGCTAATTACCTCCATATCTCCTCTGATTAACGCGCTGCTGGTCGGGCTTATGTATCGTGACGAACGCCCCAACCGCGGGTTGGTTTTCGGCTCTTTCATCGCAATGGCAGGCGTTGCAATGGTGGTTTTAAGCGGCACTGACGTTTCTTCCTCGTCTCAGGCAGAGGAAGAAGCAATTAGCGGCATTCTTGGCGATTCACTCTCACTGATGGCTGCAATCTGCTGGAGTGTCTATGCGCTTATTCTACGCAAGCTGAATCCTTTTTATTCAGCAATCACAATTACGCGCAAAACGTTTTTCTACGGCCTCATAACCGCCTTGCCGTTCATGCTCCTCGAGCCGTCGACAATATCCTGGTCTACCTTTATGGAAACCAAGGTATGGACAAACCTGCTGATTCTGTCGTTATTCTCCTCGTCACTCGCCTACGTTATCTGGGCTTGGGTAATTGGCAAAATCGGCGCGGTCAAGGCAGGCAATTATCTTTACTTCCAACCGATGGTGACTCTGATATTTTCGGCGTTGCTGCTTCATGAAATGGTTGGAGCCTGGGGCATTGCCGGATGTATCGTTACGGTATTGGGCGTATACTCCGGCGAGAAACTCAGCCTACGCCACAGGCTTATTCCCTAAAATCAACTCTGACGACCTCACATATCACCTTTTAGAAATGGATTGGGACCGACTGATTTCCGATAAGCGATTCGGGCTTGAACATTATCACAACCGGCGGGGCGAAACCCGCTCGGACTTCCAGCGCGACTATGACCGGCTGGTTTTCTCATCTCCGTTCCGTCGCCTTCAGAACAAGACGCAGGTTTTTCCGCTACCCGGAAGCATCTTTGTCCACAACCGACTGACGCACAGCATGGAGGTTGCGTGCGTTGGCCGCTCTATGGCGCGCGAGGTCGTGACCGCACTCATGCCGAAGTATGCGGCTGAAACATGGGTCATGAAACTGCATGACATTCCTGATATTGTCGCTGCCGCCTGTCTCGCCCACGACCTCGGCAATCCGCCGTTTGGCCACAGCGGAGAAAAGGCCATCTCTACTTTTTTCAGCGAGGGCGCCGGCGCCGACCTGCGCGCACAACTGACCGATGCCCAATGGAGCGACCTAATTAATTTTGAGGGCAACGCCAACTCCTTCCGCCAGCTGACGCATCAGTTCCAGGGCCGACGCCCCGGAGGCTTTGCAATGACATATTCAATGCTTGCATCCATCGTCAAGTATCCTTACGAAAGCCGCGTCAGCCCCAAAGCGAATAAGTTCGGCTTTTTCTGCACCGAATTGGAAAGCTACGCCCGCATTGCCGAAGAACTCGGCATTCCGCGGCTGCCGGGTCCGGGCGTCAGCTACGCGCGCCACCCCCTTGTCTATCTCGTCGAGGCGGCTGACGACATCTGCTATGAAGTCATGGACATTGAGGATGCCCACAAACTGAAAATCCTCAGCCACGAAGAGGTCACAGGCCTGCTGCTTGGATTTTTCGACGCATCCCGGCGCAATCACATGCTCGAAATCATGGAAAACATCGCCGACCCCAACGAGCGCGTCGGCTACATGCGTTCATGCGTCATCGGTCTCCTTGTTGAATGTTGCGCCGAAACATTTGTCCACCATGAGCAGGAAATTCTTAACGGGAAGTTCAAGGGGTCGCTCCTTGACCGCATACGCCCCGACGCACGCGCCGGCTATGAGGCCTGCACCCGTACATCGTGGGACAAGATTTACCGGACACCGGAAGTTGTTGACATCGAACTTGCCGGCAACCAGATTGTGACCTTCCTGCTCGAAAAACTGATTAATGCCGTTCGCTTCCCCGAACTGAACTATTCCCGCCTGCTTCTGAGCAAGGTTCCGCAGCAATATAACGTCAACGCCCCTGACCTGTTCACTAAAATCCAGGCTGCGGTTGACCATGTCGCCTCCATGACCGACGTATATGCCCTCGATCTTTATCGCCGACTGAACGGAATGTCTCTGCCGGCTGTTTAAACTCCATGAGAATGAAACGACAACTTTTATTATATATTATAAGCGTGATTGTCTCGCTCGGTCTTGGCGCGACAACCTACTCGGTCAAGGAAATTCCGAACGTCCACCTTGCCGACAGCACCCGCTTTGTCTCCAACCCCGATGGAATTCTTTCGGCCGACGGTGAAGCCCGAATCAATGCCGCCCTGCGCCGGGTCCATGGACAGACATCAGCAGAATTTGTCGTCGTTGCGGTTGATGAACTTGACGAAGACATTGACGAATTCGCAACCAACCTGTTTCGCGCCTGGGGTCTTGGCAAGAAAGACACCAACAACGGACTGCTGCTCCTGATTTCCAAGAACGACCGCGAAATGGTGTTCCGCACCGGCGGAGGCATGGAAGGACTGCTGCCCGACGGACTTCTCGGTTCAATTATCCGCAAAGAAATAGCGCCGCGCTTCCGCAACGGCGACTTTGACGGCGGAGTCCTTGCCGGCGTCAACAGCGTAAACTCCATTCTCCTTGACCCCGCCGCGCGTCAGGAAATCATGAGCCGATACGCAAACGACGCCTCCGACAGCGATGATGACTTGGGCGACAATCTTTTCTCCTTCTACATTGCCTGCTGCGCCATAATGGCCCTCGCATCGCTTCTCATGCTGGCCGTGGCCCTGCTCAATTCGCGCGGGAAAGACCGCTATGCAAAGTATCAGGCGTTGAATAAAATTTACCCGGCGATACTGTTTCTGTCGTTCATCGGACTTGGAATGCCTCTGATCGCACTGATTCCGACAATGGTCCTGCGCAAGCGCATGCGTCGCGGCCCGCACCCGTGTACCCGATGCGGAACCCCTATGCAACTTATCGACGAGCAACACGACAACGACTTCCTCTCCCGCGCCCAAGATCTTGAAGAACAGATCGGCTCCATTGACTATGACGTCTGGGTATGCCCCAACGACGGCGAAACCGAAATTATTCCTTACCTCCAGCGCTCTTCGGCCTATAAGGAATGTCCCGTCTGCCACGCCCGCACATACCGTGTGATCAGCGACCGAATCCTCATCAAACCGACAACCTCCAACGAAGGCCTGCGCCAGATTACCTCGCGTTGCGTCAACTGCGGCCACGAAGGCCACGAAAACCACACGATTCCCCGTGAGGCCGAGGCCCCTAAAATCATAATCCTCCCCGGGGCTATCGGCGGCAGCAATGGCGACTCCGGAGGCCCGTTTGGCGGCGGTTCGTTCGGCGGCGGCTTCACGGCCGGCGGTGGCGCACGCGGCGGCTGGTAAGCTGCGATTGATTACTTTTTTTTGGGAAATTCAAGAAAAATACGTAACTTTGCAGCGGAAACGGGGTGTTGCGCAGCCCGGTAGCGCGCCTGCTTTGGGAGCAGGAGGTCGCAGGTTCGAATCCTGTCACCCCGACAATAATGGACTCACGTTTCCCCGGTCGCATTCTTGCGGCAGTCCTACTGTGGATTACCGCCGTCGTAGCGCCTGTGAATGCTCAGGTGCCTTTTGAACGTGGGATTGACAAGCCAATTGTATTTGTCCCGAAAGGCGAATGGATTACCGGCGTTTCCGTCAGTTATTCGGCCGAAAGACTCGACAACTACTCATTTTTCATTCTCGAAAACCTGAAAGGCAACGGCTACACGTTCAAAGTGTCGCCCACTCTTCTATATGCCTTCCAGAACAATCTGGCGGCCGGCGGCCGTTTCTCCTACTCGCGCACCCTGGCGAAAGTCGACCGGGCATCGCTCGTCCTCGCCTCTGATTTAGGTTATGACATCAACCATCTCTTTTCGCTGAGCCACAGCTACGGCGGCACGGCCTTGTTCCGCAACTATATCTCCCTGGGTCAGAACCGCCGCTTTGCCCTTTTCAATGAAATTCAACTGCAGCTCAGCGGAGGCCAGAGCAAACTCGCTACCGGCACCGGCCAGACCCTGAGCGGCACCTATCAGAAAAACTTCAGCCTGAAAGTGGGTGTGACTCCGGGCGTAATCATGATGCTCAACAACTACTCCGCAATCGAGGTCAATGTCGGCGTTCTCGGCTTCAACTACAACAACATCCGAGCGATTACGGACCAGATTTACTTCGCCAACATCAACCGCAACAGCGCCAACTTCAAAATCAACCTTTTCAGCATCACCTTTGGCTGTATGTTCTATTTATGATGAAAAATCGACTTTTCAACATACTCTTGGTTCTGCTGACCGCAATGGCGCTCTCCCCGGCGGCATACTCTCGCATCGGCGACGGCATTTTCCGCCTTGTGGCCGACAATCCTGACGTGTTTAACCCCGCCAAGCCGATTCTGGACCCCGACCTGATTATAGTCAACGGAACAGACACCGTGCCGCTCAAGCTTCAAACCCGCAACCTCGGACGCCATGACCGCGGCCTCTTCAACTATCTCTTTATCCCCAAAGGCCAATGGGCCTTCGGACTGAGCGCGAGCTACGGCGAACTGAACACAGACGATATCGAAATCCTCGCCGCGCTGACAAACGTCAACTTCAATGGCAAGACATATGCCATCAAGCCCTCGGTCAGCTGGTTTTTCAACCATAACCAGAGCGTCGGCATGAAGGTTATCTACTCGCACGCCGACGGCAAACTCGGCTCTCTCGGCCTCGACATGGGCGACGACCTCAGTTTCACCCTCCGTGACGTCCGGTATAAATCAGAAAGTTATGCCGTCGCAATCAGTTATCGCTCCTACGTCGGGCTGAGCCGTAACAAGCGTTTTGCCGTCTTCAACGAGGCCGACCTGAACTTCACAACCGGCAACAGCCATTTTTCACGCCTCTACAACGACGAACCCAAGCTGACGCGCACCCGAATCAACGAGGTCAGCCTCAACTTCAGTCCCGGTGTATGCGTCTTTATCATGGAAAACGTCAGCTTCAACCTCAGTTTTGGCGTTTTCGGCGTCAAACTACGCACCGAACATCAGTCAACCAACGGGCTTGACGAGGGTTCCCGCCTCAGTTCGGGTGCCAACTTCCGATTCAACATTTTCAACATTAACTTTGGACTGGGTGTTCACATCTAATCGACGACATATCGCGCCCCTCTGCGCCATGATTGCGGCACTGGTGCTGACGTTCCTCTGCGGCTGCATCCATAATGACCTTCCCTATCCGCGAATCCAGCCGAACTTCACGGAATTCCTTGTCAACGGCCTGGCACGCCCGGCCGAAATTGACACCCTTAACCGTTCAATCACCCTCGAATTCGACGAGGAGACCGACCTTCAGAACGTAGAACTGCTCAGTTTCAATCTTGCCCCCGCCGGCGCCAGACTGGCCAACCCGGATGAACTCGGCTCGACGCTGAACCTGATTCGACCTCTGCGCGTGTCGCTCGAACTCTATCAGGAATACGTCTGGACGATAACCGCCCGCCAGGAAATCACGCGCGCTTTCAAAATCGAGGGCCAGATCGGGCAGTCGGTCATTGACGTCCCCGGCCGGCGCGTAGTCATCTACGTTCCGCGCGGCTGCGACCTCACGCAGCTGAAAGTAACCGAAGCCAAACTCGGCTCAACGGCGTCAATCCTGACCCCCGACCCCGTTGGACGAACGCTGGACTTCACCCTCCCCGTCGAGTTCACTCTCAGCGACTATGGGCGCGACCTGACATGGACCGTCTATGTCGAAGCAATTGACGCAGCAGTTACCCTGACCGCCGCCGACGCATGGTCGCGCGTGGCCTGGCTCTATGCCGAGGCCGAAGCCGGCAAGGAAAACGGATTTGAATATCGCCAGAAAGGCGACGAAGAATGGATTCGCGTCCCTGACGAATGGCTGACCGCCAATGGCGGCAGTTTCAGCGCCCGCCTGATTCATCTCAGCCCAATGACAACCTATGAGGCCCGCGCCTTCTCCGGCCTTGACCTGACGGCCCCGGTCGAATTCACAACTGCCGACGAACCTCAGCTCCCCAATGGCTCGATGGACAACTGGTGGCTCGACGGAAAGGTCTATAATCCCTGGGCCGAAGGTTCCTCTCCCTTCTGGGACACCGGCAACAAGGGCGCGACAACCCTTGGACCCTCAAACTCCATCCCGACCCCTGACACTCAGAGCGGAACCGGACTTGCCGCCGAACTGAAAACCGAGTTCAAGGGCATTGGCGCGCTCGGCAAAATCGCTGCCGGCAACATCTTCACGGGCGTCTATATCCGCACGGACGGCACAAACGGAATTCTTAACTTCGGACGCGAATTCTCGCGCCGCCCGACGCGCCTGAACGCCTGGTTCAAGTATAACTGCGCCGAGATCTCCAGTGTCGGCTCCGACCCTGACTTTGCCGACTGGAAAGGCCGGCCGGACACGTGTCAGGTTTACATTGCCCTGACCGACTGGGCCGAACCCCTTGAAATCCGAACCAACCCCAAGAACCGTCAGCTCTTCAATCCCGCTGACCCTCACGTGATTGCCTACGGTGCGGCCTCTTTCGGCGAAACCATTGACCAATGGACTCCCCTGAGCATCGAACTGACCTATCGATCAACCTCGCGCACGCCGCGTTACATCCTCGTTGTCTGCTCGGCTTCGAAATATGGCGACTACTTCGTTGGCGGCGCCGGCTCTGTTTTAACAATTGATGACCTCCAGTTGGACTATGACTACTGAACAGCAATTCGACGCGGCCCTTGACCGCTGCCGCAACCTCTTTGAACGCAAACTCCATGACTATGCGCCCGCATGGCGAGTGCTTCGCCCCTCTTCGCTGACCGACCAGATTTTCATCAAGGCCAAGCGCATACGCGAACTCCAACTCCTGGGGGGCGACTCCCGCTCGGCCGTCGGCGAGGGTTCCCTCTCCGAATTCATCGGCATTGTCAATTACGGCATCATCGGCCTTATTCAGCTTGAACTCGGCCTTACCGTCACCCCCGATATCGACTCGGCCCGCGCTCTCGAACTCTATGACCGCCATGCCGCCCGAATCCGCGCTCTTATGCTCGCCAAAAACCATGACTACGGCGAAGCATGGCGCGACATGCGCGTCAGCTCTTACGTTGACCTTATTCTGATGAAAATCCTGCGTACAAAGCAGATTGAAGACCTTGCCGGACAAACCCTTGTCAGTGAAGGCATCGACGCCAACTATATGGACATGGTCAACTACTCAATCTTCGGCATCATCCAACTGACCGGAGGAAAATGCTGACCCGAGTTGCCGTCTGGCTTGCCCGACTGGTTGTCGGAGGCACTTTCGTTGTCTCCGGCATGACCAAGATGATTGACCTCCACGGATCAATCAATAAATTCAACGACTACTTTGCGGCCTGGGGAATGACCGACACCTTCCCCGAGGGTCTTGTCTTGCTTGCCGCCGCGGCACTTGCCTTGGCCGAATTCCTGACCGGCTTCACTCTCGCAACCGGATCCATGCGCCGGACCTCAGCCTTCTGCGCCTCTGCAATCATGGCCATTATGCTCCCCCTGAGCGCCTACATCCGGATTGCCTCTCCCGTTGACGACTGCGGATGTTTCGGCGACTGGCTGATAATCTCCAACTCCGCAACTTTCTGGAAAAACGTAGGCCTCTCTGCCCTCTGCGTCTTCTTGTTGCTGCGCAACCGTCGCGCCGGCTGCCTCTTCGCTCCCTGGATTCAATGGGTCCAGATTGTCGTTGCCGCCGCCTATTGCGCCTTCATCGGCATGGTTGGCTACGACGAACAACCCCTGCTTGATTTCCGCCCATACCCCGTCGGCTCTTACCTGACCGACAACGCCTCCGATGACCTCGCCCAGACCTACGTCTACCGCCGCATCGCCGACGGCGCCCTACTCGAATTCAGCGCCTATGACCTCCCTGACGACGACTCCGGTCTTGAGTTTATCGAAGTCAAGGAACACGCCTCTGCTTCAGCTGACTCCGAGCGCATTTTCATTATTCTCGACCCTGAAACCGGCGCTGAACTGACCGACGAAATCGTCGGCGCTGAACCGGAACAACTGTTCCTGCTGATTCCCGACCTCAAAGCCGCCGGAGTTGGAATCAGCTATAATGCAAATGAACTTGCCGCCCGCACATCGCTCATTGCCCTGACCGACGCCACCCCTGAAGAAATTGCCGAATGGCGCGACCTCTCCATGGCCGATTACCCAATCTACGCTGCCGACGGCCGCACCCTCAAAACCATCGCCCGCGGGAAAACAGCCCTTGTAATGACCCACCGAGGCCAAATCCGCTGGAAGCGCACCCTCCAGAGCGTCAATCCCGAGGTCACCTCCCTCAGCGACTACGAAACGCCAACCGGCCCCAAGCGCTTCAGCCTCTACTCCGTCATTTTCCTCTGCGCCCAAGTGGCCCTCTGCCTCCTTGGCGCCATTCCCCGCATGACCGCAAAAAGATTCACACACAAAAAACGAAGAACCGATAACGAACACACCGTTCCTTCACAAGATTCCGTTCCTTCACAAGACGCATCGCCGTCACAACAGGACGCAAATAGTTAAAATTTGTTAATAATTAGGAAATAGACGCATATACCCTTACCTTTGCCAAAAACTTAGGTACTGTTTATGGCGATATATGTATTTTCTTTCTCCTTCCGGAGGCAGACCGTCAGTTGTAGCGGTTTGCCTATCCTTATATATACCCATCCAAGAATCGCCTGACAATCCAAAACTTAGCCACACAATTTCAGACCAAAACAATCACACAAAACAATCAAATCTCAAAAACACAATGAAAAAACTACTACTCTCACTACTATGTATGGTCTTCGGACTCATAGCTTATGCGGATAGTTATACTATCCAGTTTGCAACCGCAAACTCCGATCCAAATAATTTCACTGCAAAGACTGCATACGCATCCGGAAGCGATTATATCTCAAATCAAACTTCAACCAATTGCTATGCTCCATCGAAAGGCGGTCTTAAAATGAGTAGTTCCAGCAAAAACGGAACTTTTATAATAACGCTCTCGGAGACGGGAAAGGTAGCAGCGACATCAATCGTAGTCAATGCAAAAAAATATAGTTCGGATGCTTCCAAATTAAACGTAAACGGAAGTACAGACGTAACTCTCTCTGCAGAATCTGTTGATTATACATTTAATCTTGACGGAAGCGTCCTTGAAACTATAACCATTAAAGCGACAAAAAGATGCTATATCTCAAGTATTACCGTTAACTACGATGCGGAAGACCCCAACAAGGCTCCCTGTGGACTTGCCTATGAGACGACCGAGTTCACTGTTGCGGCTGACCAGACGTTTGAAAAACCGACACTCACCAATCCGAATGAACTCCCCGTTTACTATGTTTCAAGCAACAACGACGTTGCAACTGTCAACGCTCTCACCGGCGACGTTACGCTGACCGGAATTGCAGGCAAGACCATCATCTCCGCTAATTTCGACGGCAATGACACATTCAACCCCGGCTCGGCCAAATATACCCTCAACGTCACCTCGGCACCTTATCACACACTGAAAGACCTCGTCACCAAAGGTCAGGATGGCGAAGAATTCACCGCTGTTGGCAATTTCGCCGTACTTTATCAGAAAGACAAATATCTCCTCCTCACTGACGGCACGAGCAACGTCCTGGCCTTCTTTAACTCCACCATAACATCTTATGAAGTCGGCACCCCGATTTCAGCCATCAACGGTAAGGTAACAATATTTAATGGTCTGTTTGAAATCACTGATTTTACACTGACCGAAGGCGGTGAAGGCGCCGAAATCACCCCTACGGAGATGAAGATTCCAAATCGAAGTGCAAAACTTTGAGATAGGAATTTCTCATTCTCCAC
>CAMWNI010000016.1 GCA_947175545.1 uncultured Porphyromonadaceae bacterium | reverse complement strand
TGTCACGGCTTCTTGTCAGCGAAAGAGACAAGATTATCCCCATTTCAGTTGACAGCATCGCCTGTGTATATTGCACTGAGCGCAAGACTGACATTATAACAAATGATGGTAAGTCAATACGCTATAACCGACCGCTTGATGCTATAATGGCTGACCTGAATCCTGCGAAATTTATCAGGGCCAACAAGCAGTTCATAATATCGCGTGATGCGGTAGCTGACATTACTGTATGGTTTGACAATCGCCTACGCGTCAGACTCTCTGTTGCCACACCCGAAGAAATTTATGTTGCCAAAAACCGTGTAAGTGAGTTCAAGTCATGGCTGACTGAATGACAGATTTCGCTTTCGCACAACCATTTTTCGTGATAAGCCGATTACAGGCGTAAGGAAGACTATTAAGATATAATTTTGCTGTAAAAACTCTTTTACAGCAATGAATATCAAGACTTTTATCGACCGACCGGTGTTGTCCTGTGTCCTGTCGGTGTTTATAGTGTTACTTGGCGTAATAGGACTTTCACGCCTTCCTATGGAACAGTTCCCGGAAATCGCACCACCTACCGTGCGGGTTTCCGCAACATATACAGGAGCAAATGCCGAGACTCTCCAACGCTCTGTCATCGCTCCGCTTGAAGAGGCGATAAACGGAGTGGAAGGTATCAACTACATGACATCCTCGGCAAATAACAATGGTCAGGCAACAGTAACCATATATTTCCGACAGGGTACAGATCCTGATATGGCAGCCGTGAACGTGCAGAACCGCATCGCACAGGCTCAGGGATTATTGCCTGCCGAAGTAGTGCAATCAGGGATCAATGTCCGCAAAAGCCAGAACAGCACCGCCAAAATCGTGGCACTATATAGTCCTGATGACCGATATGACCAGAAGTTCATATTCAACTACTTCAAGATAAATATCGAGCCTCGGCTGGCGCGAGTGCCGGGAGTGGGTGATATTACTCTTTTCGGATCGGACTATTCTTTGCGGATATGGCTGAATCCCGACAAAATGGCGGTGCATGGACTTGTGCCTGCCGATATAGAAGCGGTGCTTGCCGAGCAGAATATAGAGATACCGACAGGCACACTCGGAGCGGATGGTGAAAACACTTTCCAATATGCGCTGAAATACCGTGGCAGATATGAGACTGAGGATGAGTTCCGGCAATTGGTCGTGAAATCCACTCCCGACGGAGGGATATTGCGTCTTGGAGAGCTTGCCGACATAGAACTCGGACAACTGAGTTATTCCGTGAAAAATGAACTGTCCGGCCATCCCGGCACAAACTGCATGATAGCCCAGATGCCGGGCAGCAATGCCAATGAACTTGTCGAAAAGATTGACGAGGTAATCAAAGCCGCCTCGGAGGATTTGCCTGACGGTCTTGTACTGGTCGACCTGATGAGTGTCAAAAGTTTTATGGACGCGTCAATCTCCAATGTATTGCATACGCTGATTGAAGCCATTGTGCTTGTGATACTTGTGGTAATGCTTTTCCTTCAGAATTTCAAGTCATCGCTGATTCCGGGAATAGCTATCATAGTTTCTCTTGTCGGCACTCTGGCATTTCTTTATTTTGCAGGGTTTTCGTTGAATATGCTGACATTGTTTGCTCTGGTACTCGTAATCGGCACGGTGGTTGATGATGCCATCGTGATTGTCGAGGCCGTGGAGTCGCAGTTTGACGGAGGAGAACGGTCACCGTATCAGGCAACAGTAAAAGGAATGAAAGGTATCACACGGCCGCTTGTCACAACTTCGCTGGTATTCATGGCGGTGTTTATTCCTGTATGCTTCATAGAGGGCGCGACAGGCATATTTTACCGTCAGTTCGGACTGACAATGGCTGTGGCGGTATTGATTTCTACATTTAACGCACTTACCCTCAGCCCTGCACTGTGTGTCCTGATCATGAAACCTGTCGACAAGACCGCACGTTTCACAAAAGCATTCAATGCCGCATTTAATGTGATGGGAGATAAATATACTTCTTCGCTTTCTATATTTTTTCGGCATAAATGGATTGTGGCAGGTCTTATTGTAACTTCAATTGCCGCATTCGTCCTGTTGCTTCACACTACAAAGACAGGGCTTGTGCCTGACGAAGACACAGGCACAGTAGTGGTGGATATTCAGGCTGCTCCCGGCACATCGCGAGCGCGGACGGAGCAGATAATGGCTGAAGTGGAATCAAAGATAGCCGACATACCGCAGTTTCAGATATATTCAAAATCCATCGGAATGGGAATGCTCGGAGGTCAGGGCGCGTCAAACGGCACATTCATAATTCGCCTGAAACCTTGGGAACAACGAAAAGGGAGGCATGACGACAACAAATCGGTCATTGCGGAAATATATCGACGCCTCGCCGATATAAAAGATGCACGAATAATGTCGTTCGCACAGCCTATCATTGCCGGTTACGGCGTGACCAACGGCTTCGAGGTACACATACAGGATTATTCCGACAAATCCGTCAAGGAGTTGGAAAACATTGCTCAGAATTTCATATCCGAGCTTACGAAGCGACCGGAGATAGCGAGGGCGCAGACATCGTTCAATTCCAACTATCCGCAGTATCGGGTTGAGGTCGATGCCGCCATGTGCAAGCGAAACGGAGTGTCGCCCGTCGAGCTACTACGCACTTTGGGGGCATACGTCGGAGGGTCGTATTCTTCAAATATCAACCGCTTCTCGAAGTTGTACCGCGTCATGCTTCAGGCTCCTGCCGAGGGTAGAATCAACGAAGAATCACTTCGTAATATCTTTGTACGCAATTCGTCCGGTGAAATGTCACCGATATCCAATTACATAACACTTTCAAGGGTATATGGAGCGGAATCGCTGACGCATTTCAACCTGTTCCAGTCTATCGCAATCAACGGCGCACCTGCCGATGGTTACAGTTCCGGTCAAGCGATAAAGGCGATTGAGGAAGTGGCAAGCGAGACACTGCCGTCGGGCTACGGATATGAGTTCGGTGCTATGACACGAGAGGAAGCCGAAGCGGGTAACAGCTCGACATGGATATTCGTAATCTGCGTGGCGTTCATATATCTTATCCTCGCGGCTCTTTACGAGAGTCTGCTGATACCGTTCGCCGTCATATTGTCCGTACCATTCGGTCTTGCCGGAAGTTTTCTGTTAGCGTGGACGTTCGGACTTGAGAACAACATCTACATGCAGACCGGCGTAATCATGCTGATAGGCCTGCTTGCCAAGACTGCAATCCTTATTACCGAATACGCAGTCGAGGCACATCGTCAAGGCAACGACATAAAAACATCGGCACTATTGGCCGCCCGCCACCGTCTGCGACCGATCATAATGACATCAGCCACAATGATACTCGGACTGCTACCAATGATTTTCGCAACCGGCGTAGGCTCCAACGGTTCCAAATCACTCGCTATCGGCGTAATCGGCGGCATGATTTTCGGCACAGTTGCATTATTATACATCACCCCTATTCTATTCACTCAACTGAAACAAAGACACTTGCAGACATGAAAGGCGAAACAGGCATCAGCATTACCGCCATCCAAAAATTGCTTGACAAACTCATCTCAAAAAAATATGTTGAGCGCGGCGAGAAAGAAGGAAGCTGGCGAGTGTTCCTAACGCAATAAATATATCTTCATCAGTGGTATATTCACTTGGATTACTTATGGACGTGTGCGTAATATTGTATATATTTCTGGAAATGTTTGCAAACTTCCCATTCTTCTGTTAAAGAGACTTGCAAAATTCAAAAAATAATTACTAAATTCGCAAAAATATCAGAGGGCGTTAATTACAACACAACAAGCCTTTGTTTTTATTGTCTGCTAAATTGATTATTTAAACCTTAGATTATATTACTGATATGCACAAGTATGATTGCAGATACGATTCCAAAATGCATGAAATCGTAATTCCGCTGTTGGGCTTTAAAGAATTCCATCATACGAACAATGACAGTATAGAGTACGATAGCTCGTATAAAGAATATGATGGTTTGGATGAATTTATTGGAAGAAAAAGTATTTTAGATAAACTTCAATCCTGGCTTAAGGATGATCTTAAGGATGATAATGTAAAAGGGAAAAAGTATTCCGGGGCTTATCTAATTACTGGATTTCGGGGAATGGGCAAGAGTTCATTTGTTCATAAGGCCATCCAAAATATCATTAAACAATCAAAGAAAGATAAAGATAAGTATGACTATGTTCCTCTCTCAATTAATGTTGGTAATGATTTATTAACAAGTAAGGAGCTTCTTTATATAATATGTAAATTACTCTCCGCAGAGTTTGAGAAGAAAACATGCATTAAAGAAAGTTTCAGGAGCCGGCTTAATGTTTTGCTATTGATTGTTTTTTTTGTTGTTTTGGCCATTTGTCTGTGTGTAATTTTTTCTAATATAATAACCACCGGTTTATTGCCGTTTTTTCATAAGATGTCAACGTCTGTTGCGGGAAATAAACTCCTGTGTATCGGAGTCGGAGTGCTATGTGGTGTCTTTCTGCTGATGCTGGCCAACGCAAATAGAATTTGTTATAAACTATGGAGACTTACGAACAGCCGATGGTTTATTACAGTGTGGCAGATTAAACGAGAATTGCAACATCTTGAAGAACGAATTGGATGTGAAACTACACTAAGCAACGATAATGAATTTAATGTTATAGCTAAAGGTGATAACAGAACTCCAGGAATTGGATTTAGAAGTTTCTTTGGGAAAAAGAATGTTTATCCGATAGCGAATACTCCAGAGATTCAAGATAAATTGGTATATATTTTAGGATTAATAAAACGGTTGCCCGGCGCAAAATTACGATTTATCTTTGTTATAGATGAATTAGACAAAGTTTCACCTGAAGATAACGAGAAGCAAGTAGTTCCAGAGTATAATTCCACAAATGTTGTAAATGGCAATTCAACTTATCGAAGCCGACAAAAGGCTTTGGCAACTCTACTTGCCAATATGAAATATTTTATTTCAAGTTCTGAGGCAAAATTCATATTTATTACCGGTTATGATATGTATGAAGCATATCTTGCTGACATTTCCAATCGAGAGTTTAATCTTCATAGTATATTTAATGGACAGATCAATGTAAGCAGTTTCTTTCGCACTGCAGGAAATAGCAAGGGGGCGGACTCTATGATTGAAGAATATCTTTGTCACGCACTATTAAACAAAGAGCAACAATCTGATAATCGAAAAGACTTACTTGATTTATCAAATTATTATATCAAAAGATGGGATAATGTTCAAAAATTGAGATATAAACATGTGTTAGAACGGAGGATTATTTTTTTGCGACATTTTCTCACATATTTATTCTATATGAGTAATGGTTCACCGAAAAAGCTTGCCATATATTTAGAGAAATATATAAGGAGCAAGGCGCGAGTAGAAGAAAAGATCAATAAAAAAAGTGAGCCTGAGAGAAGTCAGGACCTTGAAGATATTACCTTGGGCATTTCTGATGACTGGAAGAATTGCGAATGGTTCTTATATTTTGATGTGCGGAATATTCAGAAGATAGAGTTTATAAATTATATAATCTATCCTATGATCAAGAACCTCATAGCGAAGTCCAGTATTTATAATGACTAATTACTGGTGTCTACATCTTTCATGATTTCAAACCTATATAAATTCCATAAATCAGGATTCTCGTTAAGAAACTTGGAGTATTTACCCGAACTACTCGACATTAATAAAACGCCGGAACTCAGGGATTTTATTGGTGGCATTTTGCAATTTTTGAATCAGACACACATTGATGAGGCAGTTGCTAATTTATATAAGTTTAAGTTCCCTCTCAGACTGTCAGAAGAGATTACGTTTTTCTCCAAAACTGCGGAAGAGACCTCTTATCTTTTTAATTTTTCGCATGATGAACTATTGTCAATCAAAAAACTCTACAATCAGCAATTAAAGCATTATACAGGCAAAAACTATGAATCTCTTGCAGTTGCCAGTTTGCGTCATATGCTTGGAGATATATACATGCTGGAGGAGAATTATGAACAGGCAATTTTTGAATTTAATGAAGCAAGAAACGCGATCTTCAGGCAGGTTGGAAAGGATCAGGTCAATCATTCAGCAGACAATCTTCTGTTTTTGGTTCGAGTATCTCTAAAGTTAGGATTAGCCTATGAGAAAAGGAAGACATTTGATACCGCTTATGTTACTTATGAACATTTGGTAGAACAAATATTAACCGAAGTAAATAGGGCTGAATTCTTGGGCAATGGAGTAAGTGTATTATCAATACTTAGAAGCAAATCTTCGTTTTTTGTCAATATCCGAATAGTTTACTTGGCTTTGTTAGCAAAACTATCTGTTCTTGAAAAAATGGATTTGGGAGGAATCCGAGAAAACGATTTGATATTGATATATAAGGAATTCGAACAAATTTATAATACTGTAACAGAGAATGAAATTCGGTCTGTTACAATTATTGATTTTTTTACTAAGCTTGGAGATATATTATATTTTAAAGGACATGTTATTAATAGTGATTTAGGTAATATTGCCAAGAATCTTTCATATATTAAGCTAAACGATATTAATTCAACAAGATGTAAGAATATAGCTTTAACCAAGAATGCGAATGTCTTACCATGTTTTGCTTGTAAACAATACAAAATTAGCATTGAAAAATGCTGGCAAGAACTAAAATCGCTATTTCCTGATGAGTTACCTGATAGTGATCGAACCGTAGAATTCTTTAACATTCTCTATGATGAGAAGAAACACCCCGCTATTATGGGGAAAGGGAATGTTTTTATGATGACCATGGCTAATGCGTTAGTTGGGATTGGCAATACTTATTACGGATGTTCCGGAGTCAATAATGCTGAGTCATTGGATTCTTTTTTCAGACAAGTAACACATTATTCATTCTTTACAGATGATAGTGAGACCCGTATAAAAAAGCGGTTAGATGTAAGTCATTTGAATACGTTTGAAAAATCGTTGTTGTACTATTTATCTGCTGCAAGGACTTATGATCTGTTGACTGACCATAAATCGGCTTATAATATCTATATCCAAATTCTCGATGCGATATCAGCATATTATTTAACTAATAATAAGAGTTTGTCTAATGATGCGATTGATTTTTGCGAGAGACTTACGAAAAAAGCGATTTATTGTACATACTGGCATTATGACAGTATAAACTGTGCAGAAATTGATACTATTAAGCATGAGTTATCTAAAAAACATATAGATCAAATCTCTCTTCAATATTTAAGTTCATATCCCGAAATCGAAGTAGTCATTTATAAATATTTTGGACTATGCCTGAAGGCTGACAACTCAATTCGAACCCAAGTTTTAAAGCAAGTACTCAATTCCCGACAGTTATGTCGAGATAAACTGGTTGCAACGTTAACTCAAAACATTCAGAACCTCTATTTTAAAGTATTGGTCAATGAGGCTATCTTATCAATCATCATGCCTGAATTATATCAGTCATTAGTCACGGAGAAACATAATCTGGTTAAATCTTTGGAATATATTAGCACGTATTTTAATAACTCAAAAATTGATTCAGTGTTAGAGTCCTTAAAATGGCATATTGTAGATGATGTTGACTCTGAATCCGAGAAAAAATTCTGTATATTGGATTATCTCTTAAAGGATAGTTTGTTTTGTTTACATAGGATTACTGAATTAATCTCGCCCTTATATAGTACTACCCTGTATAATAATGCGTTCATTGGTGAAATATATGAAAAAACATTTTATTGGAACCATATATTGATTTGTTGGCGAGAAATGTTCGAATTTACCGAATCCGACGATAAGGAGTGGTTCATTAGCAACATGAAAGAGAGAAATTATATCTACAAGGCAGATATTGCAAGTCCGTTAAAAGCATGTGGCGATTTTTTGAAACACCTCAAAGCCTGGCAAAATTATACACAAAAAGAAGACTCAAGAGTAAGTACAATTTACGAGAAAGTCTGTCCAAACACTAACTATTATCTCACGAGTACATATCTTACCAGTAATGCAATCGATTTCTATAATCGTTCATTAGAAATGCATTATGCCGGTAAAAGTTACAAGGAAATGATGACTACGTTGTTCTTTCTGGAAGACGATTTGCACAATGACTCCAACTATATGAATTTTGCCTGTGAGATGTTTTTGATAAATGCAGATTACATCACTAAGAGAATTGAGAGTGTGAACAGCTACTCGCTGTCACAAAGTCATTTGCTGGAGATTTTTAATTATGTAGAAACAAAATAACAGAATATAACGAATATGGAAAAAAAGACGAACAACCATGGTTTTAATCGTAACTTCATCATAGCATGTATAGTATTTGCGATTGTTCTTGTGTTAGGCTATCTAACATGTTCAGGGATGTATTTATTGATACATTTGGTTAAAAACAACATCCTTTTAAATGAATGTTTGGTTTCTATCTGGATACTGACCAATGTTTCATTAGTTACAGTCATCATCCTCATTTGCAAGGGCATAAAATGCTATTGCAAAAAGAAATTTTGTGATACAAATATTGAAAGTACGAATAATGGAGAAGCTAAACCTAAATCAGACAAAGACACTGCAACTCCGGTATCGGAAGAAAATCGTAATTGTTTAAATGTTGATCCTACTCTATGTAAAACCATTGAATCTGTAGTAGATTCAATTTGCAGAACAATAAGCCATTCGTCTCGTAATGTCGTTGTCCGGCCAAACGATAATTTGACAGAAAATCAGAATGAGGAACGTGATCGTACGATTAATGCACAATATTGTAGGCCAACGTACTTACCACAAGACTTGGAGAAAATTAATCAGATAATTAAAACTTTATTAGAAGGCAACCAGAAGTAAATGCGAAAATGTTAGCCCCCCTGTTCCCCGATATTTGTTAACGCAGGGGCGGATGTCAGCCAAGTATGACATCAAGAGCCATCATTAGGGCAAACCCGAGGGCAAAGCCGACGGTTCCCATGTTGGAGTGTCGGCCTTCCTGGGTTTCGGGTATTAGTTCTTCTACAACTACGTAGAGCATGGCTCCGGCGGCAAAGGCAAGCAGGTAAGGGAGGACCGGCAGGATAATTGAGGCCAGCAGGATGGTGACGACGGTGCCGAGCGGTTCGACTATGCCGCTCAGAGAACCCATGACAAAGGCTCGGCGGCGTGAGTTGCCGGCGTTGCGCAGAGGCATTGAAACGATTGCTCCTTCCGGGAAGTTCTGAATTGCGATTCCAATGGAGAGAGCTACGGCGCCGGCCATTGACATGTAGGCGTTGTGTTCGAGGGCGGCGGCAAGGGCCACGCCGACGGCCATCCCTTCAGGGACGTTATGAAGTGTGACGGCGAATACCAGCTTTGTTGTGCGCGAAAGGCGAACGCGCGGACCTTCGCTCAGCGGGCTGTCAATGTGCTGGTGGGGAATGATGATGTCAAGCAATAACACAAAGCCGATGCCGGCGGGGAAGCCGACAATTGCCGGCATGACGCTTGGAAAGCCCTCCTGGCCGGTCATTTCGATTGAGGGAATCAGCAGTGACCAGACTGCTGCAGCGACCATTACGCCGGCGGCGAATCCGTTCAGCAGTTTCTGAAGGAGATGCGGAATTTCTTTTTTCATCAGAAAGACGCATGCAGCTCCGAGGGTAGTACCCAGAAAGGGCAATATTATTCCTAATGCAAGTCCGTTCATATGACTTGATAACAAATCCAAGGCCCATACGGTTTATTGGGATCAGCAGCCTGTTCCGTTTCAAGGGTCGTTATATTCACCGGAACATATATCAATAGTGGAGACACTGTTCCTGAAATGGTGCTATCTACAAAAAAGGAATATTATAAAGTACTAAGCATGACCTCAACTGAACTGAAAGAATATATGCACACATGGAACTGGACTAAATAAGATTAGTTTCGTTTGGGCTGTTTATTGAAGTTCCAACGGAGATGCAGCAGTAGGTATGATGGGATAACATTTGTGACGGTTTCGGTGCGGGCCTGAGCGTTAACCGTATAGCTGATGTTGCTTAGCTGACGCAGAAGGTCGTAAGCGTCAAGAATAAACATGACGGATCCGCTTAATATTGATTTCGTCACGCGCGCGTTCCAGACGAGGTCTGTTGTGTTCAGACGCGAATCGGCATATCCTCTGCGCATAAACATGTTGAAATCCGTTGATAATCCCCATCCGTATGGGAGATTGATGATTGCTGACGCTCCGGCCGTGCATGTCCATGTGTCAAGCGCCGTGAAGAATCTGTCGGTTGAAGTGTACTTGTCATATCTGGTATTGACATGAGCCGATATACGCTGTTTGCCAATCAGCCAGTCCAATTTAAGCTCTTCGGTCAGAGCATTAGTGTAGACCGATCTTAACGGCGGAGACAGTGTCGGAGGGGCTGTCGCAGAACCTGATGGCGGATTGCCGTCCGGCCCGCGATTGATAATTCTCACACCGGAAAAGTCCACGCTGCGGCTATAGCCGGCAGAGGTTCTGTTGGTGATGTGGAATCGGCTCATAGGCCCGAAAGTCGTAAAGAAAAAATAGTGTCCGCTCAGGCTATAATTGCCGTTGACATTCTGCATGCGGTAAGTCCTGACGCCGCTGTCAGCATTGAAGGTATAGCTCTGTCCCAGCGAATTATACTGCTTGGTGAATGAAGCGTCAATCTGATGCTTGATCTGACGTTTTGAAGCAGAGAACGTCAGCGACGAGCTAAGTTCGCTGAAATTTTTGAGGTCGGGATTGCCGAGATAGACATTGAGTGGATCCGTATTATTGGTCGCCTCTATCAGATACATCATGTTCACCGGCCTCTGGTTGAATCTGACTTTTGGCTCGACGGACCATTGGAAAGACTTTGAATCGCCGGCATGGTATTTCAGACTCAGACTTGCGTCAGGTAAAATGTCGGTCTGTCGGCGTATGCAGTCCACTCCCCGGCCGACGTAGTGCAGACGTCGGGCGTATATAAACAACGGCACGGCGGCCGTGATGTTGAAGAAGCGCCCGCCGATGCGATGCTGAGCGCGGTAGGAAGCTGTAATCTTGTGGGTATTATTATCAATGTCGCTCCTGTAACTATCCTCCGGCGAGAACGTAGGCATATATTCCGAAACCGACGGCAAAGTGCCGAAATCAGTATATCCGGGAATTTGATGGAGCATGAATGCCTCGGAAGTTTTTATCTCGTCATAGCGGCTGTATTCATAAATGAGATGTATGATGCCGGGATTCATGTGCCTTGAAAAGTCAGCTGAGGCGAGATATGTTTCATTGTGAGTAGGATAGTTGCGGAAATAACGGTTTGCGTTGTAGCTCGGAGAGATTTCCTGCCCGGTCTTGATGATGTAACGGTTAAAGATGTCTTCCCGATTGTCAAAGAATTTTGCATGTCCTCTCAAAGTCAGGGCCATGGGTGTTTCCCCAATGGCACTTAATCTGATATTAGAGTAGAGGTCAATGCAGATTTGCCTTCACTTATCCCGACCTCCCATTTTGCAAGTGGCACTTGCAAAAATTAGCTAATGGTCAAGATTGGATCGGTTTTATGTCAGTGACAGACACACCATTGGCAGAACCTGGAGGCAGCATGGCGTTTATCAGAAATGCCTCGGTTATTCCGTAACGATTTTCCGGCAATATATCTTCCGGCCTGAGAGCGACCGACGATACTTTTCCTTGATCCAGAAGATGCCGGAGCATGACACCCCGCAACAAAGGCTGCGCAGGCGTCAGAAAGCTATCGGTTGTTCGAAAAATGAGATTGGAATATGATGTGTCAGTTACAAAACCGTTCTTTACGACAATTACCTCGTCGGCCCCCATGCTACGATTCCGCAGAGCCATCAGATGACTGCGGTCGGCAAATTTCAGATGATAGTCCAGGTTGTCGCCCTCCACCATGCGCAGGGAACAGACTCGTCTGACAGTGTACGGCTCGAATTCCACTCTCTCCGGACCTCCGCAACCATACAGCACACGACATTTGACTGTCATATTCCGCAGCCAATCCGGCACGTCGGGCAGCCAGTCCCGTATATTTCCTACCTGCGGCCAGCCCATTTCCTCAAGCGTCTCTGCCACACGGCGCGAATGCAGGTCAAGAAGATGATATCTTCCCTCGCTCCATCTTATCGTTTCTATAAAACCCGGTCTTGTATCGTTCATCTTGTCAGATATACTTTGGCAATCAGTTCTTCATATTCCTCTTCACAATTACTGTTGACTGTAATGCCGCCTCCGCTGTGGAAGTAGATCCGCCCGTCATCTCCGCGCTGAATGCAACGAATCATGACGGCGCTTTCCATCTCTTTGCCATCAAAATAACCGAACACACCCGTATACCATCCGCGAGGAGAGCATTCCGCGCGGCCAATCAGAGTGACGGTAGCCTCCTTTGGCGCTCCGGTGATGCTCCCGGCAGGTAACATCGGCAGGATGATATCGCCGAAATCATACTCTTTGCTCTCCGGAAGCACGCCGGTCACCTCCGAACTTGTCTGAAAAATCACTCCCCTCGATGTCGCAATTCGCTCCAGATATCTGAACCGCTCGACTGTCACATTTCGCGATACAGAATTCAAATCGTTACGCATAAGGTCTACAATTGTATAATGCTCGCACTTTTCCTTGTAATTCTCCATTAGAGAAGATTCGGCATCCGGCAATGACGCATCGGCAGTCCCCTTCATCGGGTATGTGGATATCCTGTTCGCTGAAATCCGAACAAACGGCTCTGGAGAGAAACAGACAAACTCATCGGGCAGTAGCAGCTTGTAAGGAGCATGGGCATTCCGGAATATCGTATCCAGGCCACACTGACACTCAACCTCTGTGCGGGCCGTAAGGTTGGCAAGAAAAGAATCACCGCGTCGCAGGCCGGCCATCACAGTGTCAAACATCCTGCCGTAGACAAATCTCTCCGGGTACGCAACCACACGCATATGCGGAATCTCCTCAGCATGCTGCGGACTGCCAGGGCAGTTACCACGGCCACGCACCTCCCATAATATCCCGCAGTCCGGAGAATGCGGATTGTCAACAACAAATCCACGTCGGAGATCATAGTCCACACCCCATACGAAAGGGGTGCGGCTACGCCCCAGATCATTCATCCGCTTCTTTAATTCTGTAAAAGAAATGATAGACAATTGACATTTCATGACGCAAAATTACAAATAAGATTGCATGTCCGAAAATTCTTCATTAATTTTACAATCCATAAAACAACAGTTCTTGTTTAAAATGTTTTTATGAATCTTCTGATAATAGATAATCACGACTCTTTCGTCTACAATATTATCGGCCTGCTTGAGAAGAGCATGCTTAAATACGGCTGGGAAATCCGCTGGCATATCGTCAGAAACGACGAAATAGACTGCGGAGACCTCAAGGCATTTGACGCCGTGATTCTATCTCCCGGCCCCGGACTCCCGCACGAAGCAGGACAGCTGATGGAAGTTATCCGCCACTCGGAATGTCTCCGCATGCCGGTGCTTGGAATATGTCTCGGATGTCAGGCAATCGCGCTACATTTCGGCGGCACGCTGCTACATATGGAGAATCCGAAGCACGGCCATGTGACACGCCTCGTTGATATTGATTCCTCCGATCCGTTGACAGGCTTCTGCGCCGGACTGCCCACCCATGTAGGGCGCTATCACTCCTGGGTGGTGTCAGACGACAATTTTCCCGCCACCCTTTTCATAACGGCACGTGACGAGGAGGGTCTGGTCATGGCACTGCGTCACCGCGAGCTGCCACTCTTCGGATTCCAGTTTCATCCTGAAAGTATCATGACAGAGAGTGGAGATCGCATGCTTCATAATTTTCTTACAGAAGTGGTCAGACTACGACACTTACGTGTGACCAAGACCCCGTTCCCCAATATTTGTTAATGCCATAGAACGGGGCCTTATAAAATATTGAGGCCATCCGCATGTCGTGTTATCTTACTGCGCCGTGCTATCGTCGATGTGTTGAAAAACACGCCTGAGGCCTTCTTCAACCGACGTGTATGGCAAAGGTACAGTAAATATGTTTTCGTCAACTTTTTGCGCGATTTTGTCAGAATCCCGCTTTCCTGCAAGTAGCGAGATTTCAGCATTGTTATGCTCCTGAACGGCCAAAGCGAAATCATATATGCCGGTCTGTTCGGAGGGTTGCGACATTGATGAGATATAGACACATCAAAACATCCAAAAAACAAATGGCTTCGATAAAAGTAAAGTTCCGACCCTCGACTGTAGCTGACATTGAGGGGACAATCTATTATCAGATTATCCACGAAAGGAAGGTGCGACAGCTCCTTTCCGATTACAAAGTGTTCCCATCGGAGTGGGACGAGTCGCGTTCAATGGTGACCACCACCCATAAAAGTGAACGCAAATCGTTCATTCTCTCAATCCGCGAGCGCATCCGCTGGGATGTGGAGCGGTTAACGAAGATTATTCGCAAACTGCATGCAAACGGTCTGATTTATACTGCCGATGATGTAATCGACGAGTTCAACCGCTATGCTCATGAATACTCCCTGTTCAACTTTATGGAGAGTATAATTGCCAAGCTAAAACAGAACGGCAAGGTCAGGACTTCCGAGACCTACAAGTCCACACTCAACAGTTTCAAAAAGTTCAGAATGAGTGAAGATATAATGCTTGACAGTCTCACCTCGGAGATAATGGAGGCGTATGAGGCATGGCTTCATACGCGGGGAGTCGCACCCAACACCATATCATTCTATACACGAATACTCCGGGCGGTCTATAACCGGGCGGTCGAAGATGACGTCATCGAGAACCGCAATCCGTTTCGTCACGTCTATACCGGTGTTGACAAGACTGTGAAGCGTGCATTGCCTCTGGTATTGATAAAGAAAATCAAGGCGTTGGACCTGTTCCTGACTCCATCGCTGGACTTTGCCCGCGATATGTTTCTGATGAGCTTCTATCTCAGAGGAATGAGTTTCATTGATATGGCATTTCTAAGAAAATCAGACCTCAAAAACGGCTATGTCTCTTATCGCCGTCGCAAGACAGGTCAGCAGCTAATCATAGAATGGACCAAGGAAATGCAGATGATTCTTGACAAGTACCCCGAAAACAGCACTGATTACCTGCTGCCAATAATCAAAAATCCCGGTACCAACGAACGATGCACCTACCGAAACGCAGGCTACAACATCAACCACAACCTGAAAAAGATAGCAGGGAAAGTAGGCGTTACAATCCCGCTGACCCTCTACGTTGCCCGCCACAGTTGGGCCTCAGCCGCCAAAGCCAAGGGCATCCCCCTAAGCGTTATCAGCGAGGGCATGGGCCACGATTCGGAAGCCACCACTCAAATCTACCTCGCCAGTCTCGACACCTCCGTCGTTGACCGTGCCAACTCCCTAATTCTCTCATCGCTTTAGCGCTTTGCCTAATGCAAAGAAAAGCCTTTAGCATAAGCCTCAGTTTCCGCCATTGGAGATTGAGGCTTCAATTGTTTATAACCCATCCAACTCCCTAAATAATAAAAACTTGACAAATGAGAGGCTAAAATGACAACAAAAGTGTATAAATTCTTATATAATTTCTTCTCCTATAAAGTTGGAGCCGATCCATTATGCCTTTTTGTTTAACAATTATCCAAATCTCTTTGAAAGAGAGGCTTATGACAGCGCAAAGATACAAAAATAATTCTTAATATCAGACATTTCAGTTTATAAACTTAATAAAAAACGACGTTGAAAAATGCCTCTGACGAAGTGTGACTGTTACACTTGTTTAGGGAAAACGAATTTACTGTTGAATAAGCATCAGGTAATCAATCAAATAGATTAAATCCAAATCTCTTTCAAAGAGATAATGTAGCACAAAATAATCAACAATAATAAACTAATCAAAATCATCACAATGAAAAAAACGTTACTTACGTTTAGCGTGTTCTTGACAGTGGTCTGCTGCACGCTCGCCTTTGCCGCTAACAGCGAAGGCCGTTTGATGAGTGCTGCTGTAGCAACACCATCTGCCACATCCTCTGACGAGGAAGTCCCCAACTACGGCGTTTCAATCGGAACGGTTGACGCTCAACTTTACTCGGAATCCGGGTTAAGTTTCAGCTATTTCAGCAATGCGGACTATGTCGCTCAAACATCTGAAGGAACCTACATGGGGTTTGAACTGGCTTATGAATGGGTGTATGATGAAGAGTCCGGCGAAGAGAATAGAGTTGACTATATAACCCTTGTAGCAATCAATTCTTCTGAAAATGCCGTAACTATACCAGACTACATCAAAGTTGGAGACAATACATACCCCGTAACACGCATAAATGGGTATTCCAACTTAAGAAACGGGTTTAACTCAAATATCAAAACACTGACAATACCCTCTACTGTAAACTATGTTTACATGAATTATAACTTCGATCGCTATCTTGATGCAATATATATGCTCGGAACAGCACCTGAAGTTTCCGGACGTTTTCAAGTATCTCAGATATACGTGTGCGGCCGAACAGATCTTGCAAGTTATGTGAACAATTACGGGTTCTCGGATTCTACAATTCTACCTTATGGCTGGGACTATGAATGGATAACTGTGAACGTAGAAAAGAATGGAGAGTTCGCCGAAACTTATCTTACTCAAAACGACTACAATTGGGGAGCTGCCCAGTATGTAAAGGTCGTTGGCAACATCAATGATATTGACCTAAGTGCAATCAAGAATCTCACCACTTTGATGAAACTTGATCTCAGTGAAACTACTATATCAAGCCTTCCGGACCAGTTTTTGTATAATCGATCTTCTTTAGTTGAGGTCAAACTCCCGTCAACCTTGAAAAGCATCGGTAACTCTGCATTCTATGAATGTTCAGCACTTCAATCTTTTGACCTTAACGGAATTACTACAATCGGTTCATCCGTATTCTATGGATGCCGCTCATTGTCATATATAAATCTGACCGGTGTACAATCCATTGGCAATAATGCTTTCAGCAACTGCTCAAAGTTGAATAACATAGATCTATCTACTGTCGTTTTTATTGGCAGTGGTGCTTTTCGCGGTTGTTCTTTGCTGGAATCAATTGACCTTACATCAGCAGTTACTGTGGAAGGATCCTCTTTTGCCAATTGCATCTCCCTCAAAGAAGTAACCTTTGGAAATGATCTCCTAACCCTTAATTCCGAGAGTTTCGAAAACACTGCAATTGAGAGTATTTCCCTTCCCGGCAGCCTAACGTCTATTGATTATTCGGTATTTGCAAACTGCAATAATCTTATAAGCGTTGAAATCCCTTCGTCAATTACGGCTATTGGTTCTGGTGCTTTCTCCGGATGCTCTTCATTACGCTCTGTATCAATGGAAACAGGACTTTCTACTATTGACTCAGACGCATTTAACGGATGTACTTCATTAGAGGAAGTGACAATCCCTCCCACTGTAAAATATATTGGTTCAAGAGCCTTTGATAATTCCGGCATCAAGACTTTCAAATGCTACGCAGTTGTACCCCCAACCGCTGAATCATCATTCATTGGAAACGATATGGATATGTCCCGCACATATCTATATGTGCCTCCGTTCTCCAAGGATTTCTATCGTAATACTGAATATTGGAGCAATTTCTATTTGATGCGTTCGATTGACGACCAGATTGATTATATACTTGTGGATCGTCCATTGACCATAAATCTTGAAGAGGAAGATAATGCAGTTGTAGCTAATAATCCAACTATTGATTTACAATATGGAGGTACATCTCGCGACCGGAATTATAATACACAATATTACATTGGACAACTCACAGCAACCGGCGAAGGAACTCTTTCTGCCGGGCAGTTGACAGTTTCCGGGCAACTTTCAAGAAGATCACGCAATAGTTATCAATACATGCCAACATTGATAAACTATGCAGATAAGATGCGCGCAGACAATGTTACACATAACCTTACTTTCTATAATTACAATGGCAGCGGAGAGTGGCATTTTATTTCGTTGCCATACGATGTGAAAGTGTCGGATATTATACCAAGCGACAATACCTATTGGGTAATTCGTAGATATGACTCTTCCGCTCGCGCCGCTGGAGAAACGTCCTCAACCTGGGTTAACTTAACTAATGATGATACACTTGAAGCCGGCAAGGGATACATTGTTTCCGCTTATTCAGTTGGCTATGACAGTAATGGATATAGTATCAACCCGACATTGTCATTTACTTCCGGCAACTCTCTTACCAAAAACAATCTATTCCGACCGACCGACATTATTGTACCCTTGACAGAATACCCTGCTGAGTTTGCCCATAATCGTTCTTGGAATCTGATTGGCAATCCTTATCCTTGCTATTTTGACATGCATTATCTGAATGAAGAGTTTACAGCTCCGATTACAGTATGGAATGGAAGTTCATATGTTGCATATTCTCCGGTTGATGATGATCTGGTGCTTTCTCCCTATGAGGCCTTCTTTGTGCAGTGTCCTCTCGATGCCGCCGAAATGACCTTTAAAGAAACCGGACGTCTGCATTCAAATGAGGGCAAGGCTTTATATAAAGCGGCTGCACGTTCTCGCGAATCAGTGTCGGCTGAAGACCGCAATGTTTTTAACTTTGTCCTTTCAGGAGAAAACTATGAAGACCGCGCACGTATTGTTCTTAATGCTGATGCGAAGACAGAATACGAAATTGGCCGCGACGCATCAAAATTCTTTGCCAGCAGTGATGAACACGCACAAATATATGTTAATGCTGATGTAACATACAGCATTAACGAGCGTCCGGTAAATGATGGTATTGCAACCCTCGGTATTCGTTCTGCAAAAGAAACCGTATATACATTGGCTCTAAATGGCAAATTTAGCAATGAATGGAGCGTTATGCTTACCGATAACGAAACCGGCATCACTATTGATCTAACAAAAGAATCCTACCGCTTCACTTCGTCAACTACTGAAAATAGCACTCGCTTTACAGTTCAATTCATGCTTGCACGCAATGGTCAGTCGGGTATCGACTCAATTGTGGCAGATTTTGGCGAAGATACAAATGTGACGGTAACAGCTATCAATGGCGTTGTGGTTTACAATGGTCGTCTTTCTGACATCAATGTACCGAACGCAGGACTTTACCTTATTTCAAATGGTAAGGAAACTCGCAAAGCAATTCTGAAATAAAATTGAATACGACAAATGAATAATATAATAAAATCGGGCTTCCCGAGATCTCTTTGTTGTCTTGTATTGGCCATCCTCCTTGCGGGGATGAGCCAATTCGAGGCCGGAGCGGTTTCATCTCTGGGTAAGCAGATAGGGCGCCTGGACGTAAGTTCCAATAAGATTACGCCCTTAAAGAAATCAACAGTCCGAAAGGCCGCTGCCCGTTCAGGCAGCGGCATCGCCGGGACTGTGATGTGCAATGCTGTAAGCGAAGATTCCTACTCAGAGTATTACGGCATCTACATAGATGATAATTATGTATGGTCATGGCAATCACCGGATAATATAATTTACGAAGAGAATCAAACTGTATTAAATTATTCCACTAATACATACTTCTACTTTAGAAGCTACAATGATTCTCCGGTATTGGAAGCAATCAAGATTCACTTGGATCCGACAAAAACTAACAATGCATCGGTTCGTGCAGTTTTTGCCGACTTTGAAACCGGTTCCTTATATTATAGTGATACACAAATTGTGGCTGACTATGCCAACAATATCATTTATTGGAAGCCTGATTCCAAGTACGACCAAGACAATATTGTCTTTTATATTGAATCCGGAGAACTAAATATAATCGGGTTCGATATTTATAGTGAAGGCAATACTCCATCTGATTTCCTGTCTAATTCTAATGTAAATGTAGTCGCATCTCCTGTTTTTCGGCCTGAGAGTTGTTCATTCACGACTCCTATTTCGGTTGAGATTCTTGCTGAAGATGGCTGTGACGTGTACTACCGTACGGACGGATATGCACCGACCGTAGATGAACAGTATAAATACAATGGTCCCATAGTTATATCCGCCACCACAACATTCAAAGCTGTTGCCGCTGATGCTAACGGCAATACGAGCCGGATTGTAACATCAACATATACTTGTACCCGTCATGGAATCGGAGAAGGCTACGATCCAGAGTCTCCCGGTAATCCGGGGACCGGAACAGGCGAAACTCAAGAAAAGACGTATAAACTTACTGTTGTTACAAATCCCTCAGGCGCAGGTGAAGCATATGCAAATTCGTATGAACTGAAAGCAGGTGTTCAAACCCGTGTTTACACATATAATAATACAGGGTTTGAATTCCTGAATTGGACAATAGAAGGCGAGGAAGTATCCAGATCAACGTCTTTCTATTATGTGATGCCTGAATATGATGTTACAATTGTAGCAAATTATTCATACAATCCTGCATCTCCCGGCAATCCAAGTCCGGAGGAACAGAAAGTCAAGCATCCTGTCGTTGTTCGCGCCATCCCCTCAGGGGTAGCATCATTGAGTCCTTCAGGGGCATTTGACATGGAGGAAAATGCTTCACGTCAGATTTATGCTTATCCAAATACCGGATGGCATTTGACCGGATGGGCAATAAATGGCGAAAACCTGCAGTCGACAACATCGCCCATTAGTGTAACAATGGGCGAAAAAGCACTCGACATTGTCGCTTATTTTAGTTATAATCCATCTTCTCCGTCAAATCCCGGTGCAAATTACTATAATCCGACAACCGGTCAAGTAATCATAGATGACTTTACTCCCGGATATCTATATGATGCGTTACGTAACTTAGTCGGATATGATAATTTCCCGAACATCAGCAGTCTGATTGTTAAGGGTGAGCTTACCTCAAATGATTTAGGCAATCTTAGCAACCTCAGTAATGCCGGAACAATTGATATATCCAGAACCGGCGGTGTATCCGTCTTACCCGGATATACATTCGCCTCGGTTGGTGCATCAAGTATAGTTCTGCCATCGACAATTTCAAGTTTTGGCAACTATGTATTCCGTTATTGTGAAAATCTGGCTTCACTTACTGTTTATGCACAAGAACCACCAACTTGTAATTCATATACATTCAGCGGATTTACCAACAAGGCAAACTGTACGGTGTATGTGCCGGCTTCTGCGATTGAACTTTACTCAAATGCAGATTACTGGAAAGACTTCACTATCTTGCCTATTACAAATGACGCCCATGTGCTTCAAGTTAATCTGCCGGCAGATGCCTCTGACGGTCGCTATAAGCATAATTCACTTGAAATTGTAAACATCAATTCCGGTGTTCGTCAGAAGTATGTGATCTCCGACCGTATGCTCTATACGTTCAATGGCTTGCAAAAAGATGAGCAGTATAACATATATCTGTTCTCTCAGGCAGGTCTTGAAATCGGTCGCATCGAGAATGTTGTTATCCCGGATCAAGACATCGAGGTTACTTTCGATAATCTCAAATCGCTGCACACTGTCTTTGCAAAGGTCTTAGCATCTGATGGCTCAGACGTTACCTCTCAGGTAGCCGTTGAATGGCTTAAACCGCTTGCCGACGGAACTACAACTTATCTCCGCAAGGCAGTTTCGCTTGGCGAGATTCCTGACGGACAGCAACTCATATGCCGTGTTACTCTTGACAATAAACTCGGCGTGGTTTATGCGAATCCTGATGATGTAGAGTTTACCGTCGGAACTGACAATAATACTTGCACAATCAGCCTCGTACCATTCCGCCATGTAGAACTTTCAGGTTCTGTTGTTGATGGAGATGGCTCGGCTTTGTCGGGCGCATCAGTTTCTGTTAACCAAACACTTAATGGCAAATATTCCAAGACCTACACTGCAAAGACCGACCGCAAAGGTCAGTGGAATTTATCTGTCCTTGACGCACCTGAAACCCGTCTGACTTACGCTGCGACTGAGTGTGTAAACGTAAACGATACAATCGGTGCGTTTGCAGCAGATGTCAATACACTTGACTTGGGCAAGACTACGATGAAATCTATTGTTGGCGCACGTGTTTCATACGGGTTCACATATCATGCCGCCGGTTCTGCAGAAGTGCAGGATTACTACTCCGACTATCAGAATGTGGCCATCAGTGTCTTTAACGTCACTCAAAACCGCGCGCATAAAGAGGTTTCGCTCCAGTACCCGATTCTCGCCGTGCTTGATGAGAATATCAACGTGGGCGATGAACTTCAACTGACAGCAACATCCAAGACCGGCGCATTCAACCCAATTGTTGAAACCATAACCGTTGGTGACAATCAACGTGCCGAAGTTACCTTCGATATTGTCGGCAAAGGTGGAATCTATGCGTCGTTTGAGATGACAGACAACCCTGCGGTTATAGCTATGCTCTATTCCGGCAAGGGCGAATTGCTCAAAAAGATGACCTATTCCGAGGCCAAAGCAACATTCACCGAGTTGGAAGACGGCGACTATACCCTCGTTTCAATGGGTCAGTCAGACCTGATGAATTCAATACTTCGCCTGACAAACTTTGCCGAAATCGGTCTAACCGAAGGCAAGGACTATGTAAAGAATACTGTTAAGGTCGAGACCGGCAAACTCGCTGAGGTTAAAATCTCGGAAGTACCCGCGTTTGATGAAAGCTTGTTCTACTACACAAATTCCTCAACAAGTTTCTCATCAAACAAGAGCAGCATCACCACCGGCAATTATCTGACACTTCGCTCAGCCATCGACTTCAAGGGTGTATACAAGAACGACATCAGCAATGTCGCCCTTATCGTTGACCTCCCTGAAGCCTGTGACTTTGTAGAACAGTCGGTAATCCAAGGTCCAAATTTGTTGCCATATACTCTCGACAACAACCGTTTGACAGTCCAACTTGGCAACAATTACCAGAGCCAAACCCGCTTCTGCGTTATACCTAAGTATGGAGGTATACATAATATTACAGCTGCTGTTTCTTTTGAATATGCTGGTAATGTCATTTATCAACCGATAGGTTCTGCAATTGCGTCTGTTTCTGATTTAGCCATTATAGCTCCAGTGACTGTTTCCCAATACAATTTTGTGGTAAGAGGAGACGCTCCTGCATTCGCTAAAGTTTCAATTTACAATGGTGATACCAGTATTGGAAGCGGGGTCGCAAATGGAAAAGGTGAATATAAAGTGCAATGTGAACTCAATGACCCGCTTCCTTATATTGCATATCCTATCTGTGCCAATATAACGACTCAAGAGAATGTCTCAATAAGTAGTTCATATGCTACTGTCACATATAATCCTAATAATACAAAGGTTTTAAGTGTCTCTATGGTTTCTCCAACATCAATTAAATTTGATTTTGAGAATCCAACAGATCCCGGTTACTATACTTTTGAGCCAAGCAATAACCAATTTACATTTGTCACGAAGTTTTCTCCTGAATCCATAGATAAAGTAATGGACGTTAATCTGGTAGTTAAAACATTAGAAAATAATTACTATACTTTGCCTGCTATATATGATAGAAATGCAGATATATGGATTTCTACAGCTCACTTTGGAGATGAAGGAAGTTCAAGCGATGTTCCTGTCAATGTTCTGGTAGACTACATAACGTTACCGGATGAAACAATTGACATTTCTAAAGCGGAAATGGTTCAACTTGACGATTTGGCTTGTGGAGCCGAAATGCTACGTGATAAAATAGAAACTGTAACTACGGAGCCAAATTTCATCATTGATGAAGATAACAGATTATCGTTTATTATCAATCCAATTGATGAAGAAGAAAGTCTATTTGTTGATATCCGTGTAGTTGATTATCAAGATGCAAAGCAGAAACTTTCTGAAACACAGTATACATTTTGTAAGACTGATAACGGGTATTATTGTTATCATGAATCTTTGACTGAAGAAGGTATCTTTGTAAGCATAATTGATACTGGCGAGGAATATGCAATGGAATTAACCGTAAATACAGAGATTTCTTCTCAGACAAAAGCAATGCGCGCTCCTAGCGTAAATGGGAAAACCCTCCATGCTGCATTGAAATTACTTCGTTCAGAGTTTAAGCAAGGATTTAAGGCGGCAATGAATAATTATGGCTTAGTAGGTGACGTTGGAGGCTTTATCCTCGATTTAGCCGGAATAAGCAAGTATTGTCAAGTTCCTGTATTTTCTACATGGTGTGATATGTTAGATAATTACATTGATGCGGATTTGCAATGGCGAGATGTCATTTCAAAGTCGTTATATGTTAAGTGTTCAAATGGAGATTATAGATTGACATCTGAGCAAATGTTGAATTTTATAAAACTAAGGGAGCAGATCGAATCCGAAGCTGATAATTTTCAAAACGATTATTTCTCATATCTCAATTTATACAAAGAAAGAGTGTTGTGGTCTTTAGGTTATGATCTTACCATTGGATTAGCAACCAAAGGAATTGGTAAAGCGTTTGAGGGACTTTCCACGGCTGGTAAATTTATGAAAAATTCTAAAAATGCCACTTATTGGAAATATCATATTCCCATTAAGAATAGTAATACACAAAGGCGTGAAGCATTAGGTAATGCTCTTAGATTCTGCGCCGAAAGTTGGTTTACGGCTCTTTCAAACACAGTTGAGACAATTGTAAACCCAGAGTTTACTGATTTCACAAGTATAGGAGATAAATTTAACACTTGGGGGCCATCAAAAAATTCAGAAATTTCGCAGAAATATATCGATCTCAATAATAAAATAAAAAAATCTTATTCTGATTGCAAGAAGAAAGAAAAGGAGAAAGAGAAAACAGACAAACCTAAAAAGGAATTCCCCAATAAAGATTCTGAGGTGTCAATTGACCCTTCAGGCTATGTATATGAAGCAGTTCCGACTAATCGTATAGAGGGTGTTCAGGCCTCTATCTATTATAAGGAGACTAAAGAGGATATGTATGGTGACCCGTACGAGGAAATCGTTCTTTGGGATGCCGAAGAATATGCCCAGAAGAACCCACTCTTTACAGATGAACATGGTATGTATCAATGGGACGTTCCCCAAGGTCTGTGGCAGGTGAAATTCGAGAAGGATGGATATGTTACCGCCTATAGCGAATGGTTGCCTGTGCCTCCGCCTCAACTTGAAGTCAACATCGGCATTGTTCAGAACAAGCAGCCCGAGGTAACCGAGGCTCGCGCATATGAGGAAGGTGTCGAGGTCCAGTTCGACAAGTTCATGGATTTGTCAACTCTCACAACCGACAATATCTATGTAACTGCCAATGGCGAGAAACTCAACGGCGAAATCCGCCTTATTGACTCTGCTCTCGCAGATGAATACGCAAGCGAAGATGATGCGGATGCCACACGCTATGCTTCACGTGTACGTTTTGTGCCGGAAGAGAAACTGAGTGCGACAACCGGTGAAATCCGTGTAACCGTAAGCCGCAATGTACTTTCTTACGCCGGAATACCTATGACCGAGACTTTCAGTCAGGTTCTTGACGTAGAGAAAGAGGTTCAGATTGTGTATGCCGACGACGTGAAAGTGCTGTACGGTGGAGAAAAGGAAGTGACTGTATATGCAATGCCTTATGAAGCTGCGGTAGGTCGCACACTCCATATCGCTAATTCCTCTGACCTCATTGCTTCGATTGATATAACCGAGGCAACTCTTGATGAGGATGGTAAGGCTGTAGTAACCGTGAAGGGCGACCTTCCCGGACGCGCTCAGCTGACATTCACGATTGATGACGTAACCGCTACCGGCGAATGTGCTGTTGATGTAGTAACTGAGATTATTACTGCTGAAGCTCCGAAGTCGTCACGTGCAAGCGGCACTGCCGTTTATCGTGGTACCAAGGTGGAACTGACTTCTGAATCGAAGAACGCCACTATCTATTTCACCACTGACGGATCGTGTCCCTGCGATGAAAACGGAACCCGCCGTAAGTACACCGTGCCTATCGTTATCAACGATGACACAAGGATTCTTGCGATGACAAGTGTCGGAAACGGTGATGACGACATTTCAGAAACAGTAGAGTTCAACTACACATTGAAACGTTCGGATATGGACTTCCAGATGCCCGAAGGCTGGACTTGGATGTCGCACAATTTCGAAAGTGCAATTGCCCCTGCCGACCTCGCCGCTGATGAGGGAATCTCCCGTATGATGAGCCAGACTCAGGAAGTAATCCGAGACCCGCAACTTGGTATGATTGGAACTCTCACCGAACTCGTGGCATCTGAGAGCTACAAGGTCGAGACAACAGCGGCCACTGCCCGTCAGCGCCTGAGCGACATTGCATGGAACCCCGCCACTCCGATTGCTCTCAATTCCGGTTGGAACTGGCTCGGCTATCCAGTGAGTCAGACAATGTCGGTTGACGAAGCGTTCGCAACCACCAACGCTGAGACACTCGATGTCGTAGTTGGTCAGAATGGTTTCGCACAGTTCGATGGCGAGAATTGGATTGGTTCGCTCGAAACCATGTCTCCCGGTATGGGCTATATGTATCAGAGCCAGTCGGCTAAGAAGGTTGTTTATAACACCTCAATCGTATCGACTGCTTATGCCAAGTATGCTCCGGGAATCTCGGCTAATTCTCCGCTTGTACTTGATATTCACAAGTACGGAACGATTATGCCTGTGGTTGCGATCATCAACAATGCCGATGGCTCTACTCTGGACAATGAGGATTATCAGGTGGCAGCATTCTGCGGAAGTGAATGTCGCGGTATCGGTCGTGTGGTCAAAGGTCTTGTCATGATGAACGTTTATGGTAACGTCAATGACCGGATTACATTCCATGTGACCGATGCGGACGGTAAAACACGCTTCGATAACAATGCTTCGTTGAAATTCAGCGAGACTATTGTCGGCGACATCTTCAATCCGTACGCAATTACAATCAACAACCGGAGTGGCATTGCTGATGTGAAGTATAACGGCAACATAAAGGTTTCTGTTGACGGTGATATGCTTCGCATCAAGGGTGTTTCATCCGACCAAATCCGCCTTGTTGAAATCTACGATACTAATGGTCAGAAGCTCATTCACGAAACCCACGTTTCGGAATCAGGAATCAGAATTTCAACCTTGACAAACGGCGTTTATGTGGTTATAGTCAACAGCAACGGTGAATATACATATCACAAAATCGCAGTACGTTAAGAATAAAACTCAAACAAGTAAATGAAGAATTCAATTATCAAATTCAGACATTCGATAATTGCTCTCTTAATGATTGTCCTAAACGGAGTCGGGGCTTGGGCCTCGACCCCGTGGACGGTCAATCCGAGCGATTACCGATATGACATGAGTCTTTATCTGGACGTCAGTTTTGCGACCGTCAGGATGGACTATTCGCAATATGACGTAGCCGTATTCTGTGGCGATCAATGTCGTGGAATAGCCGAAGTATTGCCGTTAGGCAATGGTGAAGAATGTCTCTATCTCCGCACTCGTAGCAATCAGGAATCAGGAGAGAATATGACGTTCAAATACTACAATAAGGTGACCGAGGAAATTCAACCCATTGACGGAGTTTCTTTCTCTTTTGAATCGAATGGACGTTTGGGTTATCCATCTGACCCATATATTGTAAAAATCATACGTCACTTTGATGTCACTTTTTCTGCCGGCTCCGGAGGCTCAATTAACCAAGAAAGCGGACGAGTAGCTGAGGGGACAGAGTTGACAATTACGGCAACTCCGTCCGAAGGCTATCATTTTGACCGGTGGTCAGATGGTAATACCGATAATCCTCGTACGATAACCGTTGATGCAGATATCATTCTTGCAGCGGAGTTTGGCGTCAACACTTATAAACTGATATATAATGTTGATGGCAACCTGTACAAGGAGTATGAGATAAATTACGGTACTGCGATTCTTGCAGAATCAATCCCCGAAAAGGAGGGTCACTCCTTCTCAGGCTGGGAAGGACTTCCCGAAACGATGCCGGCACACGATGTGACCGTCAGCGGCTCGTTCTCAATCAACTCCTACAATGCCGTATTCAAAATCGGTGAAGATGTGATTGAGACAAAGTCTGTGGTATTCGGTCAGCCTGTTGTCTCTCCTGAGGCTCCGGCCAAGGAGGGTCATACTTTTGCCGGTTGGCAGAACGTCCCCGAAACAATGCCCGCTCATGACATTGAGATTCTTGGATCCTATAACGTCAATTCATATAAACTCACTTATGTATTGGACGGTGAAAACTGGAATGAAGTGGCTGTCGAGTACGGTGCAACTATTGTCGCTGAAATCCCCGAAAAAGAGGGTCACTCCTTCTCAGGCTGGGAAGGACTTCCCGAAACGATGCCGGCACACGATGTGACCGTCAGCGGCTCGTTCTCAATCAACTCCTACAATGCCGTATTCAAAATCGGTGAAGATGTGATTGAGACAAAGTCTGTGGTATTCGGTCAGCCTGTTGTCTCTCCTGAGGCTCCGGCCAAGGAGGGTCATACTTTTGCCGGTTGGCAGAACGTCCCCGAAACAATGCCCGCTCATGACATTGAGATTCTTGGATCCTATAACGTCAATTCATATAAACTCACTTATGTATTGGACGGTGAAAACTGGAATGAAGTGGCTGTCGAGTACGGTGCAACTATTGTCGCTGAAATCCCCGAAAAAGAGGGTCACTCCTTCTCAGGCTGGGAAGGACTTCCCGAGACGATGCCGGCACACGATGTGACCGTCAGCGGCACATTCTCAATCAACTCCTACAATGCCGTATTCAAAATCGGTGAAGATGTGATTGAAACCAAAATCGTGGTATTCGGTCAGCCGGTTGTCTCTCCCGAGGCTCCGGCCAAGGAGGGTCATACTTTTGCCGGTTGGCAGAACGTCCCCGAAACAATGCCCGCTCATGACATTGAGATTCTTGGATCCTATAACGTCAATTCATATAAACTCACTTATGTATTGGACGGTGAAAACTGGAATGAAGTGGCTGTCGAGTACGGTGCAACTATTGTCGCTGAAATCCCCGAAAAAGAGGGTCACTCCTTTTCAGGCTGGGAAGGACTTCCCGAAACGATGCCGGCACATGATGTGACCGTCAGCGGCTCGTTCTCAATCAACTCATATTGGCTTACTCTATATCTTAATAACGAAATCTATCACTCTGAATTAATTGAATTCGGAGCCTTGGTCATAGTAGAGGATCCTGAAGTCCCTGAAGGGATGAAGTTTGATGGTTGGCGTGATGATATCCCGGAATTGATGCCGGCTCACGATGTTGACATTCATGGAACATATTCTACAATGAGTTCCATTACGTCAACACATATTGATATAGACTCTATAGTAACAGTATGCAGTCTTAGCGGTTATCCCATATATAATAATGTGCGTTGGGGCGACATCGAACACAAACTCGATAACAATCTTTACATTATTAACGGAAACAAAGTCTTGATTCGAAAATATTCTAATTGAATAATCCTTAAAAAATAAGTAGGAGGCTGTCTAACGCTGGATGTTAGACAGCCTCCACTACATTGGAGTGGTTTTGATGTTGTGATTGAGACGGATTTGCCGTCTCTGAGAAGTCAAACCCCAGGCCAGGGAAACTAAATTGCCAGTAAAAACTTTTGTGAAGATTACAGATTTATAGTTATTGTCTAAAATTAGGAATATTCGAGATTTATCGTTAATTTTGCGCTAAAACTTGTAACTGCTATGCGAAATATATTTCTCTCCGTAATAATCGCTATCTTTGGTTTGAACTGTGGCGCACAATCAATAGACGAACGTCTTGCCAAGGCCATGAATACCGGCGATTGGATTGCATTGGATTCCATTTACAATGCAGCGCCCAAGGACTCCATAATGCCTTTTCTTGAAGTCTATTCGCGTGCGCTTATCGGTAATCGCCTGAACCGACCTGATATTTCAATCCCGGCATTCGGCGAATTACTGAATAATCACTCTGCGAATCTCGATTTAGGCAATCTGCTCAACTCTTCCGTCATGCTGTCAATGGACTTGAGCAAGGTGGGAAACAATGCAAAAGCGGCAGAGGTGGTCACATCTGTTCTTGATGCCACAAAGCAATATCTTGACAGTGCGGCAATATCGGGTATGCAACGCTATATCGACCAGTATACTGCATTGTCGGCATATAATCCCTATGATATTTCATTCTCTGATTCTGAAGGCTGCATCCCTTTCGACATTGTTCAAGTTGGGAATCCAGAAAAAGAAGCATTTTTAATGCAACTTGACGGTAGCAGCATCAATGGCAAAAGTGCCACAATATCTTTCGACACCGGCGCAGGGGTCAATATAATTTCTGATTCGTTGGCCCGCCAGTATGACCTCATTCCGATTAACGCCGGAAATTCAGTGTTAGGTATCGGTCGCCGCAACGGGCAATTAGCAATAGCGAAAGAATTAAAAGTCGGAAATATTGTAATCCGGGATGTTCCGTTTCTTATTGTTGACCTCACTCTGGATAATGAAGAAGCAAACCAGTACATTGATTGTTTCAGCATTGTGTTAGGCAGCGACCTTATGCTTCGCCTGAATGACCTTACTATTGATTTCGCTAAACGTCAGATAACCGTACCTTCCATTGCTCCGTCAAGAAGTGGAGCCACCGCCAATATGTATTTTTCGCCTCAAATGAATCTGATAACAAATGGGAAAATACACAATCAGCGAATGCAGATTTGCATAGATACAGGTGATGCATCGTTCGGGTCATTGAACGGCGATTTTTTTAATGACAACAAGGATTATGTTCTTGCGAACGCGCAGCCGGATACGGTCCGTATGGCCGGTATCGGGGGAGTCAGGATTTTGGAATGTTACCGCCTGCCGAATGTGCGGGTTGGCATTGGGGGGAACGAAGTCGTTATCCCACACATCACCGTTAATACCGAATTAAACCCTCTTGCAAGCGATTACGAATGTAACCTTGGGTTAAAATCACTATTGCGGTTCGGGAAAATCCACTTCAATATGATTGATTTTACCCTGACAACATATCCGGCGGAATTGTCGGCTATTGTTGCACCAAAGCGTAGCATTCCAACATTTAGGTTTACCCAAGGAAAAACATCTTTTATGCAATCGGCAGGGATTGTGGCCATGTCAATAGCCAACGGAGTGTTCAATGTGAACGCTCCAACCTTCCCGGATTTATAATCGCGTCCTTTCGCATACATCACACAGGCCATAACCTTACTGTCAATACTTTGGCGCTTACAGAACGTGACGAAACATCAATTTATGTAGCGATGCGGAATAAACTCAGATATGAATTTTTTTCGTAACTTTGCGAAACTTTTGCACGTTTTTTTAGTTTATCAAACAGATATGAGTCAACGATCTGAAGGCGGTTTATCAATCAGAAAGTATGCGGCGGTTAGTGCAGTGCTGATGGTGCTGATTATGACGGTGCTGGATGTGACGCTGGTGAACGTATCACTTCCGGTCATGGCAACGGAAATGAATATTTCCGATTCGATGACAATCTGGATTGTTACGGTTTATCAGCTTGTAATCACGATGTTACTCCTGCCGTTATCTTCCATTGGTGATCTTTACAGCTATCGGCGTATTTTCCTTGTCGGAGTGGTGCTTTTCACTGTTTCGTCAGGGCTTTGCGCTCTGTCAGGCTCATTCTTGATGATTTTGCTGTCGCGCGCACTTCAGGGAGTTGGTGCGGCGTGCGTCATGAGCGTGAACATCGCTCTTACGCGCTTGATTTATCCGAAAGAGGTTATTGGCCGCGGACTGGCTTTAAACGCAATGATCATTGCAATCGCAACAGCTACCGGGCCGACTATTGCCGGCATTATCCTTTCGGTTGCGTCCTGGCATTGGCTGTTCATGATCAACATTCCATTTGGAATCGTCGCGTTTTTTGTCGGGAAAAAACTGCTGCCACATAATCCGCCCGGGGAGGTTCACCCGCGCTTCGACTTCGTCAGCGCAATTGAAAACATTATCGTTTTTGGTCTTATCTTTTTAGCATTGGGCAACTTCAATCGCAAGGGCGCCCTGACGCTGAATCTCATTCTGCTTGCAATCGGAGTGACAATCGGAGTATTTTATATCCGCCGTCAGCTTGGACGCGATGTGCCTCTTCTGCCGGTAGACCTTCTCAGAATCAGGCTTTTTTCGCTGAGCATCTGCACCTCCGTCTGTTCGTTTATCGCACAGAATCTGACCATGATTACTTTGCCATTCCTCTTTCTTAACCGTTTTGGACTGTCAGAAATCATGGCCGGAATGTTGATGACACCGATGCCGCTTGCAACGATGATTGTTTCGCCGCTTGCGGCACGTTTTGTCGAGCGACATAATCCAAGCATCACTGCCGCGACAGGTATGGCAATCTATACTCTCGGCATTGTTCTGCTTGTGACGTTGACTCCGGCCGAGGCTTCCGCAAGCGCAATTGCATGGCGCATGACTGTTTGCGGCATCGGCTTCGGCCTTTTCCAGACCCCTAACAACGTTGTCATGGTCAACGCGACTCCAATCAAACGCACCGGAGGAGCAGGAGGTATGCAAAGCACCGCGCGACTTGTTGGCCAGACGCTCGGGGCAACGCTTGTGACGCTGATTTTTGCCATAACCGATGACGGGGCTTCGGAACGCATCTGTCTTTACTGCGCGTGTGTCGCCGCAATCACAGCCGGAATCATGAGTCTGACTCGCACAGCCCGAGTTTAAGCCCCTTGATCTTAGCGCCTTAAGCCTCTTCTGCAACGCTTTCGGTCCCAGTTGCCACACCATTCACACATCTTTTCATGGTCTACTCAGTGTAAATTCGACATTTACGTTATTCCAGTCAGCATATTTAGCGATTATTCTCGAAATTTGTTTAAATTTGTGTTCTTGTTTTTTGTGTTTTGCTTTATGACTGACAACTTAATTAAACGCGATCAAGTGATTTCCATTTTCAGTAATCGAAAACCTTCATGGCTGCCTTCAGCGGTAAATCTGTTAATTTCATTCCTCTGTATCGTGATTTTATACACCGGATGGGGAAGGTATGTGTACGATTTGATTGCCGGCAATGCGTTCGTCCAATCCTTTAAGCCTACCGACTCACGGACTATAGGAATTTCGTGTCTATTGTTATGCGGAATCATCATTTGGAGCGAAGTTCGTTATTTTGTCATTCGAAAGGGACATTTTTCTGCATTCTCATTGACGTTGGTCCTGTCAGTACTTTATATCTGGGCTGACTGTCTGACAAACGACGAGTGGATTTTTCTGCATTGCACCCTGTTTGGCATAAACATCGCATATTTCAATCTGGCGGCACTATGCTGCGCGTGCGCTCTGCTGCTGCGTCCGCTGTCCCTGTTTCGGATTCATAGAAAGCGGCCGACGGAAACCAACGAGGAACCATCACTCCTTGACCTGCCGATTTCAACATGGAAAGCAGACAGGCTTAAACGAACGGTATTTGCCGAACAATTGGCTAAACAGATTCGCAACGTCGATGTCAGCGACGGGTCTGTTGCCATAGCCGTTGTAAGCCCGTGGGGCAACGGAAAAAGTTCGTTTATCAACCTTATCAAAGAACAATTTGCTCTTCAAGGGGATTCCAGACATGTCTTGCTTGATTTTTCACCCTGGAGCTATGCGCGGGGAGCGGATATCACAAGGGTATTTTTCGAACAGCTGATTATAGCAACAAATCCGTTCGACGTCACGCTGTCTAAATATCTCAGACAATATATTGCTGTCCTGACAACCGTAAATCAGTCGGCCTACGACTCGTTAATCAACACATGGCGGCAGGAAAATGAAAGGGATATGCAACAGCTTTATCGCCAAGTCCATGAAGAGTTGTCGAAATCCGGAAAGACCTATGTAGTTGTCATTGACGACATTGACCGTCTTGAACGCGCGGAGATTTTAGAAGTGCTGAAAATTGTCAGAGGGAGCGCCGGATTCCCGAATATTAAGTTTATCTGCGCTTTCGACAAAGAATATATCACGAAAGTTCTTGCACATGAGTCATCGGCCATTACAGACCGTTATCTGGAGAAATTTTTCCAGATTGAATACTGGTTGCCGGCTTATGACAAAGATGAACTGCGCAATCTGGTTCTCGAGTATGCATCGTTCCTGTCACCGGAGGAAAACAAACAGATGCGTGACTACCTTTTCAGTGAAAGAGCCAGCATTTTCGGCCGAAACATGGACCCATTGTCAAATGGCATCAGCAACATACGCATGGTGCGCCGATGGGTCAGCGCTATTGAAATCAGCTATCGCCGTCTGCGCAACGAGGTTCTGATTACCAACCTGGCTGATTTGGAACTGATTAAGCTGACTTCACCGTCATTCTTTGAGTTCTTCAGAAATAACTGGCAGACATTTACCGAATCGGACCGTAATCATATAAAACTTTACAATCCGAAGGAAGAGAACAAAACGGGCAAGGACGACTTCATCGCCTCCCTATTCGATCAACACAAAAAAGATCTGTTTGAAACTGAAAACTTCAAATCTCTGTCCGAGCTACAACAGACACAGATAAAGAATATCTTGTCGCGGCTCATTCCGGACTACGGAGGCGGAACGGATAAGGCGTTCAGTAACCGGATCTATATCGAGCGATATTTCTTCAACGCGCTCCAAGACTCTGAAATCAGTGACATTGATTTCAACGAAATCATGAGTCTGCCAACAGAGCAGATTATTACGACAATTTCATCACCGAAATTCGCGATTAAAGCCATAAGTTTCGCAATTCACATTGAAAACTACAAAGTTACCGGCCTTGAGAATGTTCAAAAATACATCCGCACGGTTTTTGCTGCCGGACGGCTACTGCCGGGCTTCATGATCAACGGAATGGATTTCATAAAGGAACTCTATGACTTCCGTAGACATAAAGATGAAATCAACCGATGGCTGCACGAAGCAGTCATCGAGAATCGGGTTTCGGAATTCTCTCTGAGAATATTCCAAGTGATTCTACATGGAACGCCCTCTAAATATTACACGCCGTTTTTCGATGAAGAAATGGAATACACGGTTGCTGAACAGCTATTTGGCTATGCACTTGAGGATAATTTGACATTCGAAACGATTTCTCACTACTATTGGGCGACTGTCAAACATCAAAATGATTGGTCGAACGGAAAACGCCGGGAGATTTCAATTCACAGCGAACATTCCAAACGACTATATCGCCAATATTGGGAAAAGAATATTGCCTGTCTGCATAAGCGTCTTTACTATAAACCTCATGGAGTAGACGCCGACGAAAACTACTATCAGTTAAATGATATTGCGTTTACTCTATGGGGCGACAACCTGAATGGGTTGATTGAGAAGCTGCATGACCTTGACTCTGATCCGGACGTAAAAGAGACAATCCGGTTCATCGGAACGGTTCTTGCCGCCGAGGATCGGACCAAGGCGATTAATTTTGAGTTTGCGAACCCATAATCCGGGCGGTAAGACAGTCGGGACACCAGTGGCCACCGAGCAACACGGCAGCCGGCGATGCCTTGAACTCATGGCGGCAGACACAGCGCCAACGCAACGGAGTGTGTAAATCGCCAGCAGTCATTGACTCGGACAGACATTCGCCACCCTCATGCGCCGCCTTGCTGCGCATGTCATCCAGATTCCACTCTGAGCGTGACTTCGATTCGTCATAGCCATGGTCAAACGCATGATCAACTGGCGGATCGCGACGTTCACGAGGCTCTCCGGCCGGATATTGTTCCAGTTCAGGAAGCTGATTTTCCCACGAAGGGATTGCATCCCATTCGTCAAGCGAACCGAAATGAATCCGGATTCGTCGCTCATTATGATTCTTGCGCCAATGGAGCGGACCGAGGTCGTTGCGTCCTGCAACCCACTTCATGCCCATGCGTACAAGAGCGGCCGGCGCGAGCGGTGCAAGTTTGAAATACCAGGGAACCATCGCGGCAAGCCGACGGAAATAATCGTCACAGCTTTCGCCGCTGCGGAACGGGACGAGTTCTTCAAGGCGGTCTGAATCCTGCCACCATTGTCCATGGAAATTATGAATTGCAAACCAGTCGACGCGAAACGACTTATGGGGCGGCGGACATCCGAGCGCCTTCAGCAGAAGTTTTTCAAACTCATAGTTTGTCAGTCGATAAGACTTTCCTGACCCGATATTATAGAATCCATTCCAGAACTCATCAGGAGTGGAGTCTTCACAAATGTTGGCCATAAGACGTCCGGAATCCTCATCCGTGGCCCATTCAAGCATTCCTCGCAGCGGAACATGGAACGTAATGGGATCCGAACCCTTGAACAGCAGTCCGGGATAAAGAATTCCCGTTTGGCGCAGACATGCCCACTTTTTCAGTCCGGAGTCAACAATTGCAATTTCTGCACGAATCTTCGAAAGCGCGTAAGCATCACCCTCGGATGCCGCCAGGGGATCGCCGGTGCGGCCCCAATGATGAGGCGGACGGCGGTCGCCGCTTTGAGCCACAGAGCCGATGTAAACAACGCCGCAACTGTCGGCCTTATCTCCCTCAAGAACGGCGCGGGCAACGTTTTCAGCGGCAGCTACGTTGACCAGCAGTGTTTTTTCCGGATAATAGTCCGCCGAAGGCGATACCATTCCTCCGATATGAAGAACGAAATCCGCTCCCCTGACCGCTTGCCTGACATCGTCAAGCCGCGTCAGATCACCCCAGACAACCGAGAAGCCCGGATTGGACAAAAATGGAGCGAGCTTGCGCTCATTAACCTTGCCCGGACGGGCAAACACCGTGATATCGAACCGATCGGTGCGGTTCATGAACTCGCGAAGGGTCGCAAGTCCCATGGTTCCGGTCGCGCCGGTAACGCAAACTCGTTTTTTTGCCATTAAAATTCGCTTGAGAAGTGGAAGTTAATTTCGGGGAAATCCTGGCGCGCCATTGTAAGGACATAGCCGGAGTCAGCCAGGAACACGTCACGTCCCTGGCGGTCAACTGCCATGAACTGATGTTTGCGCTTCTTGAACGCAGCAAGCGCTTCGGGGTTGTCGCTTTCAATCCAGCAAGCCTTATGGAGCGAAATCGGTTCCCAACGACACTGTGCGCCATACTCGTGCAACAGACGATACTGAATGACCTCAAACTGGAGCTGGCCGACGGTTCCAATGATTTTGCGGCCGTTGAACTGATTGACAAACAACTGCGCGACACCCTCGTCCATGAGTTGCTGAATCCCCTTTTCAAGTTGTTTGGACTTCATCGGGTCCTCGTTTTCAATATATTTAAACAGCTCGGGCGAGAACGAGGGCAGCCCCTTGAAGTGAAGCTCCTCCCCGGACGTCAGCGTATCACCAATTTTAAATGTGCCGGTGTCGGGAATGCCGACAATGTCACCGGGATATGCCTCGTCGACAATACTTTTTTTCTGGGCCATGAACGCTGTCGGCGCGGCAAAGCGCAGGGTCTTTCCCGAGCGTACATGCTTATAAGGGGCGTTGCGCTCAAATTTTCCGGAACAGATTTTCACGAAAGCGATGCAAGACCGATGGTTCGGGTCCATATTCGCATGAATCTTGAACACAAAACCGCTGAAACCCTCGTCCTCGGGATTAACCGTGCGCTCTTCGGCCTGAGTCGGTTTGGGCGACGGCGCGATTTTTACGAAACAGTCAAGCAGCTCTTTGACGCCAAAAGTGTTTAATGCAGAGCCGAAAAACACGGGGGCTACAAGTCCCTCACGATACTCCTCGACATTGAATTCCGGATAGACTCCTTCAATCAGTTCAAGGTCATCGCGCAGTTTTGCAGCATCAGCCTCGCCGACCGCCGCATCAATTGCAGGATCGTTAACGTCATCAATTTCGACACGTTCGGAAACCTTCTGCTTGTTCGGGGTGAACAAATCAAGGGAATGTTCATAGATATTATATACTCCCTTGAACTTGGCGCCGATATTGATTGGCCAGGACAGGGGGCGGACCGAAATCTTCAGTTCAGCCTCCAGTTCGTCGAGGATCTCGAACGGGTCACGGCCCTCGCGGTCAAGTTTGTTGACAAAAATAATAACCGGAGTGTTGCGCATGCGGCAAACCTCCATCAGGCGGCGTGTCTGCTGCTCTACGCCCTTGGCGACATCGACAACGATGATTACGGAATCGACAGCCGTCAACGTGCGGTATGTGTCTTCAGCAAAATCCTGGTGACCCGGAGTGTCAAGAATGTTGATTTTATAGTCACCATAATTGAAACCCATAACCGAGGTTGCAACAGAAATGCCGCGCTGTTTCTCAATTTCCATCCAGTCGGAAGTGGCGGTTTTCTTGATTTTATTGCTCTTGACGGCGCCGGCAATATGAATTGCACCGCCATAAAGGAGCAGTTTCTCGGTCAGTGTTGTCTTACCCGCGTCAGGGTGAGAAATAATGGCGAAAGTTCGCCGGCGGGAGATTTCGTCGGTAAGAGTAGACATTTATTTCTTCAGTGCTTTGCTCAGGGAGTCAATCCAGTGAGGAGTCTCGACTCCATATGTAAGTCTAATTTTTGATGTATTGAGGGCGGAAAACGGAGGACGGGCGGCTCCGGGAGTCACGGAAAAGTTACCGGCGGTGCTGATTGGCTCAACATTGACCGTCGAGTCAAGTCCGGCAAGGCGGAGAATCACTTTTGCGTAATCAAACCGAGAGCAGACTCCGGAGTTGCAATAGTGGTAGATTCCGGGAAACCACTGAGGGGTTGTCAGAATACGGACAATTGCCCTTGCAAGGTCATCGGCGTTAGTCGGCGAGCCAATCTGGTCGTCGACAATCTTCAGATGCTTTTCAGTGCGGGCGGCTTCCAGAATCTTTGCGGGGAAATTCTTGTTGGAGTCCGGAGAGTAGAGCCATGAGGTACGAATAATTATACTGTCCGGCGCAAGGGCGAGCAGTGCGGTCTCGCCGGCACGTTTCGACGTGCCGTAATGGCTGATAGGGTTAACCTTGTCGCTCTCGGAGTAGGCGCGATGTGTCAGCCCGTCGAAAACGAAATCGGTTGAAATGTGGATTATCTTGGCTCCGTAATTGTCGGCAGCCATAGCCAGTTTCTTGACGCCGTCAGAGTTAATTGCAGTGCATGCCGCCTTATCTTCTTCGGCTCGGTCTACGGCAGTAAAGGCCGCGCAGTTGACAATATGGGTTATATCATTGTCAGCAATAAACCGGGCGAGGGTGTCGGCGTCAGTAATGTCCAGGACCTCTCGCGAGGCGAAAATTGTTGAGTCAGCAATCTTGCTTTCCTGAATGATTTTTCTCAACGCAATGCCGAGTTGGCCGTTAGCGCCGGTGACAAGTATCTTCATAAAAGCTCAGGTCTGTTATGGTTTTCTTCTTAAAATATAAAGCGGAGTCGGGGCGAATCGCGGAAGGGCAATCATTTGCAGGTCGGTCAGGTTTTCCTGCGAACCGTCGCCAATTGTCAGCTCCGGATGTGCCTCGCGGATAATCTCCGCATGGGTCTTCAACGCCTGCTGCGGCGTGTTGTTATCATTGCTCAAGTGGCAGAGAAAGACATACGTCAGTCCGGAATGCCACTTATCAGCGACCAACCGGGCGCTGGCCGCATTGTCAAGATGTCCGCTTTCTTTTTCAATACGCGCCTTCAGATAGTCAGGATAGCCTCCCGTCAGCAGCATCTCGCGGTCATAGTTGCTCTCGAGCATCATGAAATTGACTCCGGTAAAGTAATGGTCAACGCGTTCGGAAACACAACCGAGGTCAGTGGCCACAGCCATGGTTGTCTGTCCGTGACGAATGTGGAAGCCACAATTGTCCGAACCGTCATGAATGACTTCAAACGGTGTAATCGTGAAATTACCGATTGTAAACTCAAACTCCTTGTAAATGGCCCGATGATAGTCCTTGACGCGCCGACTGAGTGAATGGCGGCGCAACATGCCGTTCAGCACCCGTGGCGTGCAATAGACAAGCAGATGGCGATGGTTACGCAGCAGGGAGTAAACATAGCGCACATGATCTCCGTGGTCGTGCGTCAGGAGTATGCCCTTGACTGCCGTCATCGGAATCCCGACGGCCCGCAGGCTGTTTTCAACAACTGCGCCCTCGACTCCGGCATCAATCAAAAAGCCGCTCCGGACGTCGCCGACATAGGAACAGTTCCCGCTGCTGCCACTTCCGAAGCTCATAAAGCGGATTGCCTCGTCGCGTCCGGAAAGCTCGGTCATGCCGCACTTGGTTGCGGCAACGACCGGACGCTCGCCCAATTCTTCAGGCGAGAACAATTCGGGATGGCCCGAATCCGGATGGGTCAATTGATTTTTGCCGCAGGTTGTCATAGCGAATACAGCAGAAAAATTGTCGGCACTTTGTTGTAGTCATACTTCTCGCGACGCCACTTTTCAAGCGGAAGTGTCCTGATTGACTGTCGCGGCCCCGTAATGTCAGACGCGACACAGAGCGAAAGCCTCGACGGCAGCGCATCAGCAAGCTCTTTAATCAGGCGGTTGTTACGATATGGCGTCTCAATAAAAATCTGGGTCTGACGTTCAGACTCGATTCGGCGCGTCATTTCACGAAGGCGTTTGCGGCGCTCGCCCTCGTCAATCGGCAGATAACCCTCAAAAGCAAAACGCTGGCCGTTGAATCCGCTCGCCATCAACGCCAACAAGATGCTTGACGGCCCGACAAGCGGAACAACCGCCAGGGATTCCCGCTGAGCCACAGCAACCAAATCGGCGCCCGGATCGGCAACAGCCGGACAACCGGCCTCGGAAATCACCCCCATCGGCATTCCGCAACGGAGTGGCTCCAGCATCGGGCCGACCAATTCCGGCGACGTATGCTCGTTCAACTCCGTAAACTCGCACTCGTCAATTGGAAAGTCATGTATGGCCCCACGCAGAAACCGACGGGCTGAGCGCAGGTTCTCAACCACGAAATGCCTGATGCCCCGCAGCAAATCCAGATTATGCTGCGGAAGAACCTCCGACAGGCTGACTTCACTCAGCCCGACCGGAAAAAGATATAACGCCGGTTGAATTTTATCCATAATTATGCCTACAAAATTACAAAAAAAATCCCTAACCCGCAACCCCTTTCGTCAACTCACGCAGTCTCAAGATTCCTTTTCAAGATTTTTTCAGCAAATTTGTAACAAAAAATTTGCATACTTCAAAAATTCCTGCTAACTTTGCACCCGAAATCAACCAAAAACCACGGAGAGGTGGGTGAGTGGCTGAAACCACCGGTTTGCTAAACCGACGAAGGGAGCAATCCTTTCCACGAGTTCGAATCTCGTCCTCTCCGCCTCTGATGAAAAGCAGTTTTACCCTGTACACCGGGCAAGACTGCTTTTCTCTTTATAAGATTGATCATGTTGAGGTTAGCCTGCCTCAATTCCGCCCAAAACGGTCGAAGTTGGGTGTTTTTATATATTCTTAACGCCGAGAGCCGGGAAAAAGAGAAACGACATTAACATTCCAGCGTTGCATCCGCCTCGCCATCTCCGAACTTCAACTTCAACTATCCTCGTCTCATTTTCTTTTGCCCAGCCTCCAGGTATATAGGTTTAGGTTTATCCGGGCATATATAAAGCCCGAACCAAACCAAAATCTGAGCCATTGCTTAAATACTAATAAGGCAACAGTAATACTCTGACCATAAATCCCATTATAATATTTTATCAGTGATCTCGGCTATTGTGGAATCAATTTTATAAAATGCGCTTGCAGGATAGGGCGGATTTGGTTAACTTTGTCCCAATCTTTTTGGAATTATTATTTCCTTTAAGAGAAAAAGTTGGCTTCTTAATTTCGCTGACTTTTAGACACATTCGCATATATAATTGATAAAAAAAATCAAATGTTTCATTACATGATTTTCAATTTTCCCATATACAAAACATTATAATATAAATACATTATGCCTACCCCCCCCATTTACAAAACGCTGTATCTCAGCAATATATCAAAAAGGACCGAAACTCTAATCTTGAACTTTACAGAATTATTGTAATGCTGCTTATTGTGGCGCATCATTACGTTGTCAATTCCGGATTACTCGGCATTCTGACGGATGCACCACTAACCGCAACGACAGTCGGTATGGTGTTATTCGGAGCCTGGGGAAAGACCGGTATCAACTGCTTTATTATGATTACCGGGTGGTTTATGTGTAAGTCGAGTTTCACATGGCAAAAATTCCTGAAATTATATGCCCAAATTATATTTTATGCAATAATTATCTACGGAATATTCTGCATAACAGGACATGAGCAATTTCATCCGATAACGGCAATACTGAAATTATTCCCGATTAAAAGTATCGCATCAGGCTTTACAAGCTGTTTTCTGATATTCTACCTTTTGATTCCATTCATTAATATCCTGATACAACATCTCGACAAGAGACAACATGCGACACTGCTTATAGTTCTACTTTTAATCTATACAGTATTGCCGACATTCCCGGCATACCATTTACAATTCAATTATGTAACATGGTTCTCCTTAATATACTTAATAGCTGCTTACATAAGGTATTACAACGGATTTTCCGGGATAACACATAAAATGTGGGGATATGCGACCATTTTACTGGTACTGGCAGGCAGTCTTACTGTAATCGCTATGACTTATGGGTATAAGTTAAATTATATTCATGCCTTTAATCCTTATTTTTTCATATCGGATTCCAATAAAATACTTGCATTGGCTATCGCTATAAGTTCATTCATGTACTTCAAAGATTTAAAAATTCCGCATTCACGCTTTATCAATGCGGTAGGCGCCACAACTTTCGGGGTACTCCTTATCCATGCCAACTCCGACACTATGCGCCAATGGCTATGGAAAGAAACGGTAGATTGCATGGGGAACTTTGGTGATTCATTGTTGTTTACAGTAGGATACGCCATCGTATCCGTCTTAATCATATTTATTGTCTGCTCGGGGATTGACTGGTTTCGCGGAAAGTTTATCGAACCACATATCATGAAATTAATCGAAAATTTATTTTCAAAACGTCAAACCAACACTGACAAAATAGCCAAAGCGGAGGACTAATTTCCGGATCCTTTCAAACCTTTCTGCCTGAGAATCCATTCTGAGAACTGCACAAAAGAGTGGCGGTTGACCTTGGAAATTGTAGTTTTGATGATTGTTCCTTCCCTCTCCAGCTTGTGTAAGAGTGTGGTGTAGGGCTGGAAATTTGATGATGGCTTTCTTTTCACCGGATGCCGAAGTTCCTCGATAACTTCTTTAATGAATTCTCCAAGTGTAATCTCTTGTTTTTCCTTCAGGATTGCAGCTTCAGCTTTCTCTTTACGAAGACTGTCAAACATGGCGAATAACTCTTTGCCAGAGTTAAAGTCATATTCATCAAGCAGTTGCTCGATTTGGCTGAGAAGGTCTTGGAGAATGATGTTGTTTTCAAGGTCAGTCTGTACTCTTGATATGAACATCTGAGCATCTGGATTCCATTTGGCGAAATTAGGATTTTTTAACCCTTCCACCGTCTTGTAGTGTCGAACCCCTGTTCCTTTGACATGGGCGCAAAGACAAAACCGACCGTCTTTGTTAGCAAATTTTAACGAAATTCTGGACATCTTTGATGAGATTTACGGTCCAAACTTTTCGATTATGATTTCTATGCACATTTTCTCTGCACATGCTCTGAAATCACCGTGTGAAGTGGGTTTATCCTACAAACTTTTTCGAGGGTCGAAATTGCATTAAGTAGTTATACTTCACTCAATTATAGAAAAAGAGAATCGAGGGTTGAATACCTCAATTCTCTTTTGTTGCCTTGGAAGGATTCGAACCCTCACAGGCGGAACCAGAATCCGACGTGCTA
>CAMWNI010000015.1 GCA_947175545.1 uncultured Porphyromonadaceae bacterium | reverse complement strand
GATAAGTGCTGAAAGCATCTAAGCACGAAGCCTCCCTCAAGATAAGATCTCCACATAGGGTCGTCAGAGACGATGACGTAGATAGGTCGCAGGTGCATGGGCTGCAAGGTCCCCAGCCGAGCGATACTAATCGCCCGAACCCTTTCTTGAAAAAACAAACTAAAGCCTCGAAAGAAACGAGAAAAAGCGTTCCGGAAGTGTTCTCTCACCTTATTAAGGTGGTGATAGCGCAAGGGATCCACCTCTACCCATTCCGAACAGAGAAGTTAAACCTTGCCACGCCGATGGTACTGCGAAAGCGGGAGAGTAGGTAACCGCCCCTTCGACAGAAGGCTTGAGACCTGACACAGGGTCTCGAGCCTTCTTTTTTTATTCCTGCGTCGCGTTGGCCCCCTGGGGTGGGCGCATCGGAAATGTGACAGGCAGTCAGAGATTTATTGTTTGGCCTGTGATTGTGGACTGTGAGCCAATGTTTTGGTCGGTTCGGATTTTTTTTGTAGCTTTGCGTACACAATAAGTATAAATTGGTATGAAACATAAACTGAATACTCTAGCACGCGCCATTATGGTTGCTTGTTTTTCGTTAGTTTCCATTAGCGTCTTTGCGTCTTGTGAAGAAGCTATCGGCGCCAATGCCAAGGAGGCTAAATTGGATTCTTGTAATGTCGAAAGATGCTGCAGTATTAATGTTTGCGATTCAATCAATATGCCGGTAATCATAGTTGACGGAATGGAAGTAGATGCACAAACACTTAACGAGCTTCCGCCAGAAGACATAGAGAAAATGGAAGTCGTTAAAGACGATGCATTAAGGAAAATTTTCAGTCCACGATTGGGTGGTGTAATTCTCATTACCACCAAATCCAAACGATTCTTAATTCCCGTTTTGGAGAATTATAATCGTATGATGAAAGAGAAAGAGCAAAACCGCATCCCGGGTCAACTCTTAATTAGAGGTGACTCAATCAGTGCTACATATAACGCACATTGAACGGGGAGACAAGGAAGGTCAGTTACTTCCTATTACATTCAGACAGAATTAAAATTTAATAAATCTCCGCTTTTTCGACATAGGGGCGATACCATACTTTCGCGGTATGATATCGCCCATTTTACATATTGACTTCACCTTTGCTGTCTTTTTCTTGGGTCATTGGATTTTTCGGAGGGCAGGAGGAGATGTCAAGATTTTTTCTTCGCGTGGGACTGCTTTCGTTAGCGGCGATCGATATCTGCGGACATGTAGTTGACTAAGGAACTGACAATGCGCACGGTGTCGTAAAAGAAGGAAACGAACATGTAGGTGATGGAGGCTCGCAGTATTATCAGGAGGGTGAGGCCGAGGAATGTTATAATTGCCTCGACAGAGGAGGGTTTAATGAGGTGGTAGTTAAACGGGTTTGTGGAGAAGATGTCAAGATATAATAGATTGAGGCAGACAAGAGCGAGAGTGAACACGCATAGAAGTACGTTTTTTCCAACGAGAGTGTTGAACTGACGCATATAGTTTATGCTCTGATTTGTGAATATTTTGTCAATTGAGTTGCGAGAATGCACTTCTTCAATCGAAATTTCAAAATTTCGGGAGCGTTCTTGTTCGCTTATGTCCATACGGTAGTCTTCAGAAACCGTTGTTTGACTGTCGTTGCTAAACTTATCTATTGCGAAGACCAGCGCAGTTATGAATAGGCCGATGAAGATGGAAAGCACAGTTGCTGCAAGTTCAAGAAATACGGGCTGAAATCCGGTTCGAAGGGTAGTGACGACTATAAGTGAACTTATTACGCCGAGGATGGGTCGCATATTTCTTCCAAAGAATCCTTTGCGGTTGTTGTTTATGTCTTGAGTTTCGGCCTGTCGTGCGCATCGGAACACAAATGAGATGAAACGGGGATTCTTCTTGCTTTTGTTAGCCTGTTGCATGGTGTATGACGTAAATTTGTTAATTTTAGACTAAATCGGGTCGGAGTTCAGGTATGATTTGCTCTCTGAACAGTTTGTAACAAAATGTGTCCAGTTCTGTGAAGTCAGGAGTGTCATCATCGTTGAAATGTTGAATCTTGTCATCGAGATATACGACCGGTACGATGCTGTCAATTGATTCTTTATTAATGTCAAACGAGCGATTTGACGACGAATTCAGATTTTTTACAGTCGCTTTTTTCGTTTTAAAGTCTGATAGACTGTCGGAGCCATTCGGTCTTGTGATGCGCAGGCGCGTCAAGACTCTTTGCAGCATGACTTTGGTTACGCCGGCGCGTGATTCTCCTTTTGGTCGAATCTTAATTTCAATTTCAAAAGGTTCATCTTTGCCCTGCAGGCCGTCAGAGTGGAAAATGTTGTCTAATATGGTGTCTCGAAATACCAGTTCGCTAAGAATTGCTTCCTGCTTGAACTCCTCGCGGACCGATTTCGGACAGAAGGGATGGGTCAGAGGGCGCCGATAGCCATTCAGGCCGCTGAATAGCTTGCTGACAAACGTTCTCATCAGTTCCGTGACAGTTTCTTCCTTACTGTTGGAGTGGATACAAAGAAAACCTTCGTTATGGTCAAGCGGGACGTATAGAAAAAAATAGTAGTATCTCAAGATTGTGTTGTTCTTGTCAATTGTCTTTGCGTCTTCAACGTCGACTTTTGAATCGCTCATAAGTCCGTGACGTCCGAAGCGACCGCCGCTGATTACCCCTGAAATTACGTTATCCTTCACGCTTGCTTTCGGAATATGCGCGTGATACTTGTTAGTTTTCGAGCGAATAAGCTTGAGTTGTTTTTTAATGCTGTTGTCTTTTGCCTTTTCAGTTGCCAGTGTTCCGGTAAAATAATCAAGCAGACGATTCATTATTTGAGCGTCAGTAGTTGTTTTCTTGACATTCAGAACTTCAATAGCGAAATCGCGAAAGGTTTTAAACACCCCGTCACCACAATTCAACGTAAATCGGATAAATTCTAATTTTGGTCTAAGTTTCATTATTTGTAAAGATTAAGGAAAAACAATAAGACTGGCACAAATATAGAATAAATCCGTTATGCAAGCAAATTTACATGCAAAATATTGAAAAAAGAGCCGGTCTGATTCCTAATTGCGTTTGTTTGGACTCAGACCGGTGAAGTTTAGAACTCGAATGTTTCGAGTTTCAGAGAACCGAGGCTTTGCATTTTGCCAACCTCGTCAACGAAAACCTGCGAGGCACTATGAGCGTTCAACGCGGCCTGGCCGGACCATGTCTCGCAAATCATTAACACGTCCGGACGGGTCGCACTTTCGAAGATATCGTATGCGATACATCCATCTTGTTTAAGCGATTCGGCAGTGAGACGTTTGGCGGCCTCAAGGACTTCGGCGCGATTCTCCGCCGAGGTCTGGATAAAGCAGTTTAGTCTTAACATTGGTTTGAAGTTTAGATTGTGTTTCGGATACAAATTTACGGATATTTTCTCAATTCCGTGCTTCGGTGCGTACAATTTTACGAATTGTGCGCCATTTCGGGAAAATAGCCCATGGACGCACCGGGGCGTAACTGAGTCCGATTATCAGCAGTGAAACGATTGCTGTAATAAGCAGCCAGCCGTAAATTTCTTTCATTGAAACGACAAGGGCGTGCATTTGTATTTGGCCGATTAATCCCGGATCATATACTTCAGTGGAGAGCAGGCTGACGTTTTTAGCCATAATGCGACGCAAGAACTCGCCGATAACCGCCGGCCCGAGAGTTGCTCCCATGACCGCCCCCGTGAATCCATTGATAACCAATGCCTGCGGGAATACCGTAAATGGCAGTCCGCTCTGCACAATCGAGGTTAGAAACACAATTGAGATAATTACCGATCCGAATCCACGCATGAACAGAGGGACAAAGAGCGCGTCCTTCTCCACACCATAGTCAATCATGAAGTAAAACCATGCAAGATATCCCGCAGCAAAAGTGAATCCTATAAGAGTCATTGTCTTGTAGCGCCATTTTCGCAATGCAAACGTCAGATAAGTGAACGCACATCCGCTTATTATGCCGACAAACACGTACCAATTCAGATCAATCAGGTTTGTTTCGTCGAATCCGAGAATTGTAGAAGCATACGAGTGTTCAAAAACATGCTCTGTGCCTAACAAAGTGAAAAACACGAGATAAACAGATGTTGCACGGATGACATTACGGTTTTTGAGTGCCTGAAACGAAATGTAAGGATGGTGAAGAAAAGTTGCTCGCCAAAGGTTCAGCCCAAGGCAGGCCAGCCCCAGCAGCACAGCGCTGCGAATCTCGACCGCATCCCACCAGTCGTAGAAATTTCCATACACACAGACGAACGTGAAGCACATCATGACGCCGGCCCAAAGCAGAGCGCCAAGCCAGTCAATTCCGAGCAGCGGAATGAACATTGGACCGCGTACCGGTCGGACAAGGACCAAAATAATCAGCATCATCACTGCCAGTAATCCGGTCATTATCCAGTGCATGCTTTCCCATTCAAGATTAAACGCGGAATAAATCGTTACGATTCCGCTGAGCTGGATGACGCTGTCAACAACCAGATAGACATAGCAGAAGAAAACGGCCATGTCTCGAACCGGGGTCAGCCATAATTGAATCGTTGAATTGCAAGCAAAAGTCGCCTGCATTCTGAACCATCCGGCAATGAAGCACGTCCCGACAAGCAGGGGAACGGATGTTGTATGCGCGCAAATAATATTCGCCGCAATCAGGACGGAGCCGCAAATGAGCAGTTGAGTGCGGTTCGAGAAGCGAAACTTTATGCGGAACATGACCGCAAAATTGATTGCAAGGCCAATCAGAGAGGCATAGCCGGCCATCAGAATGTCTTCCTGCATCAGTCCGGTTGTTCCGACCATGTCGGACGCTGCCGCGAGGTAGATTCCGCCTGAGAACTGGATTATCAGAACAAAAAAGATGAAAATCCATGGCTTTAGCCGACGAGGAATAAAGTCTGGTACATCCGGAATGTTGAACGGACCTTGCGGCAAATGATGGTTATCGGCCATTGTCAGTGTACTTCACGCAACATTCAACATTCATTCCAGCACGTAGTTTTGCCATCTGATCGGGCTGATTGTCGGTTGTGAAGCGTATGCGCACCGGCACTCGTTGGCGAACCTTGACAAAGTTTCCCGCCGAATTGTCCTGTGGCATGATAGAGAGAGACGCGCCCGTGGCAGAGGAGATTGACTCCACTTCGCCGCAGAACGTCACACCGGGAATCGCGTCAACCTCAATTTCAACAGCGTTGCCCGGCTCAATATTTTGCAGTTGGGTCTCCTTATAATTGGCGGCAACCCAAACGTCGGTCGCGTCAACGACATCAAGCAGGGTCTGTCCGGGTTGCACAAGTTGCCCTGTCTGAATCTGCTTTCGCGAAGCGTATCCGCAGCATGGTGCCGTGATGACACAATAGCTCAGGTTCAACTCCGCAGTTTCGACAAGTGCGCGTGCCAACTCAAGCCCGGCCTCAGACTGTGACAGCCTTCTGCGGTTAATATCGACAACCGTTGATGCCGCAGACTGCTGCCGCGCAAGCATCTGATAGCGTGCCTTTTTCGCTTCATAGTCAGTCTTTATGCTTTCATATTGTTGACGGGTAACAGCGTCCTGTGCAAGCAGTTTCTCATAGCGGGCAAGGTCGGTTGCAGCCATTTCCATCAGCACCTTCGCTTCGGTGACGGAGGCGGCGCTTACATCAACGTTGGCCGACGCTGAGACAACAGCCCGGTCTGCGACGGAGCGTCCGGCAAGCGCGTTCTGAAAATCGGCGCGAGCTTGCGCAAGATTCAGTCTAAGGTCAGAATCGTCTATTATGACAAGAGTGTCACCTTTTTTGACCGGTTGATACTCGTTGAAACGAATTTCCTTGATATAACCTTGAACGCGGCTATTAATAGGCACAATCTGCATTTTTACCTGAGCATTATCGGTGAATTCGACGTTCCCCAAGTGGATAAAACTGGATGCTACCCATAAGGCGGCTACTATGATAATGACAAACGAAAGAATGTAAGATAGTATTTTTTTATTACGGTGGTTCATATTTTTCCGGAAGTAAAAAGGAGTTTATAATAGTAATAGATAATGTTGATGCGAGCGTTGACAAGTTGCTGTTCGGCGTCAAGTTTGGAGTTTGCCGCGTCGAGCATATCGGTTATGAGCGCCATGTCAGCCAAGTAGCGTGTCGAGGTTGTCCGATAGTTGCGGTTGGCCAGTTCAACTGACTTTTCCTGTGTTCGCAGTTCCTCGTATGCCTCAAGATAGTGAAGATTGTCAGCACGGACTGCGAGTGAGAGTTCCTGAGCCTTGGCGTCAAGTTCTTCAATTGCACGCTGTGTGGTTGCCCGGTTGCGGGCAAGAGCCTTGTTCGTTTTGAATAGTGATGAGATATTATAACTGACTCCAAGACCGACATACCAGTAGCTCAGATTCCTGTCAATCGGAGGTATCTCGACCAGAATAGGTCCGTCCATTGTCCATCCGGCATGAAGACCGAAGGAAGGCAGACGCTCAGCCTTGGTCAGTTTCTCGGCTTGGCGGCTGATGTTGACCACCGAACGAGCTAACTTCAGACGAGGAGAATTCGATTCGGCCTCTTGCAGCCACCATTGCTCGTTTTCGAGAGGAAGCGCTTTTGCAAGTATTGTAGACTCCGGAATAACGGTTGTGCCATCCGGCAGTCCGGCAATGCTGATGAGGTTATTGTTCAGAATCTCAAGCATGTTTGCAATCCGCGTTTGCTCCAGTTCGAGATTTGCAATTAGCAGCTCATAGCGCGTGATGTCGTTGCGTAGAGCCGTACCCTGAGCATAACGTGCGTTCATTTCCGACAAGAGCTTCCTTGCCGTTATGAGATTTCCGTCAATGACAGTCCGGAGATTGGAATACTTGTAGAGGTCAAGATAGAATCCGGTAAGTTGAAATCGGATATTGTCGCGCTGAAAGTCGGCCGCGAAGCGGGCGGCTGAGGTTTTCAGCTCGGCAAGCTTAATGCTGCTTGTAATAGCGCCGCCGGTGTAGAGCGGCTGGTTTATGTTAACTCCAAACCCAGTCCCAAGGTGCGGAATCGGGGCTGCCTGATAGTCGGAGAAATCACGTTTTGTTGTAAAGCCATCGGAGATATAGCTGACAGAAAGCGATGCGCTTATGTCTGGAAGGCGTTTGCTGCGTGAAACAGAAACCTCGCGCCGGGCTTCCTCGATGGCTGTAAGTGCGGGACGGAGTTGTGCGCTTTGGCTCTCGGCGGTTTTGAAAATATCCTCAAGGGAAATAACCGTCTGAGCGTCAGCCCACACTCCGGTACTCAGCAGGGCAAATGCGAATAGCCCTGTGAGCAATCGAAGATTGTTCATCTGTTTAAGGGTGTAAAATGTAAAAAAAGGGGATAAGAATCGTGTTAAAAGCTATGTTTTCTCTACATACTTTTAACCGGCGCGGTACTCTTCCAGTTCTCAAGGAAGCCCCAGTTTCTGACGCGGGGCCGAACGTTGATTCTATTGTGCATAATAAAGGCGACTCTTTCTGAATCGCACTGCAAAGTTACAATTTTTTTCTGAAATGCGAATACTCTTTTTTAATTAGGTGGGCCTCTTAATACCGCAGACAATTACTCAAAATCGAGTATTTCCCATTTTTCGAAGTCGCGCTAACTTTGCACTGTCAAAACCAAGAAAATGAAAAGACAGATTATCACATTAATGTTAGCCGCAACTGCTATGGCGGCTATTGCGCAGGCCGATACGGCCGGCTACCGCAAATTCCGCTTTGGCGGTTATGGCGAAATGCTTGCACAGTTCATGGACTATGGCACTAATCGTTTTGCCGGGACGTCTGACGGTTCGGCGCGCGGCTATCGCGCTGCGGTTTCTATTCCGCGTTTTGTTGTCGCTTTTGACTATAAATTTAACTCAAAGTGGGTTCTTGGAGCGGAAATTGAATTCGAAGCCGGAGGCGTTGGTTCAGCCGTTGAGCTTGAAAATAGCGAAAACGGAGAATACGAAACCGAAATAGAAAAGGGTGGGGAGGTTGCTCTGGAACAATTTCACATAACCCGCCTGATCCATCGCGGCTTCAATGTTCGTGCCGGCCATCTGATTGTTCCTGTCGGTCTGACAAACGCCCATCATGAACCGATTAATTTCTTCGGACCGACACGCCCGCAGGCCGAAACAGCGCTGATGCCATCAACATGGCACGAAACCGGCATTGAATTTTTTGGTTCGTTCGGCAAGGGGTTCGACTATCGCGCAATGATTGTTGCCGGACTTAATGCGAACGGATTCGACCGTAATGAATGGATTATCGGCGGCAAAGCCGGATATTTCGAAACGGACAACTTTACGTCGCCGGGCTATGTTGCCCGATTGGACTATAGTGGAGTCAAGGGCTTCCGCACAGGCGTTTCCGCATACTATTGCCATGACACCGGACGCAACTCCGACAAGGATCATTTCTATTCGGCAGTCGGTCGTATTCCGGTTGCAATCGGGACCTGGGATGCACAATATCGATGCAAATGGGTAACGGCGCGTGCCAACATCACTTATGGATATGTCGGCAACTCTGCCGGACTGAGCGATGCAAACCGCATGCTCTCCAATAAGTCACCTTACAGCCGATTGGCTCCAGTTGCGAAAAATGCCTTCGGCGCCGGCATAGAAGCCGGTGTCAATCTGAAGAAGTTCACTCCCTATGCCCGCTATGAATATTATAACCCGCAGTTCCGTGGCGAGGGCAAACAGATAATGGACGCTCGTCTGGAAGTCAACCAATGGCAGGTTGGTCTGAACTGGTTCGCTTTACCTAATCTGGTTGTCAAGGGGGCCTGGGTTTCGCGTCAGATTGGAGGCGGAAAGTACAACAGCGAGAATGAATTCCAACTTGGAGTTGCTTACGTCGGCTGGTTTGTAAAGAAATAAATTGAATTAATAAATAAATTAACGAATCGCAAAACAAAGCAATGAAAATTCATCACATCCTTCTTGCCGGTGCCGTAATGCTGAGTGCCTGCAACGAGTCAGAACCCGAAAAGAAAGCAGGCAACAGCGCTGACATTGACTATACTGCGGACAATGCGGCCGCGTGGGGCAACTATATGTCTCAGGTGAGCGCTCTGCTTCGAAACGACGCAGCTACCCTCTATGACGCATGGACTGCCGATGGCTACTCGGAGCAGTTCATGTCACTGGCGCCGATGGATTGCGTCGAGCAGATGATTGATGGTTGCGCCGATATTGCCAATGAAGTCGGAACGGCGAAAATCGGTGACCCTTTTAACCTTTACATGAGTGGGGACACAAAGCGCGCTCTTTATGCCGTTGAGTCATGGTATTCCTGGCACTCACGCGAGGACTATGCCAACAATATCCTCTCAATCCGCAATTCGTACTGCGGATCGCTTGACGGTTCGGTCGCTCCTGCGTCTCTTTCTGCTCTTGTAGATCCCGAGGTCAATGCTGACGTGCTTGCCGCAATCAAGGCCGCCGAGCATGCAATTCTTGCAATTCCCCAGCCTTTCAGATCGAATATCAATTCGTCAGAAACCCGCGCAGCCATGACCGCATGTGCTGACCTCGAAGAAATCCTTTCCGGAGAACTCAAGAGCGCAGCCCGTAAGCTGACCGAGAGCGAACTGCGAGCTGTTGCCCGCAACTTCGTTGACGAGGTTGTACTGCCGACCTACTCCGAACTGAAAACCCGCAATGCGGCTCTCCATCAGTCTGTTGTTGACTTCAAGAACACTCCTTCCGACAAGGCTTTCGCCGATGCTTGCACAGCGTGGCTCGAAGCTCGCGAACCATGGGAAAAATCCGAAGCATTCCTCTTTGGTCCTGTCGATGCGCTCGGTCTTGATCCGAACATGGATAGTTGGCCTCTGGACCAGGATGCTATTGTTCAGATTCTGACCTCAGGCAACTATGATGACCTTAACTGGACCGACGGTGATGATGACGACCGAATCGAGGCCGTTCAGAGCGTACGTGGATTCCACACTCTTGAGTTCCTCCTTTTCAAGGACGGTAAAGCCAGAACCATTAAATAAAAAATGAACGTAAAGTCAATCGCAATTCTCATCCTTTTGTCGTCGTCATTACTGCTGGCAGGCTGTAATGACGACGGCCTGGATGCTCTTTCAGTCGAGATTCCCGAGGGTTACGCCCTGTCAGCGGGAACTTCGACTAATTTCCTGAATTCCTCCGTCGCTTACGATGCTGAGGCTTCGTGGGTCAGTGGAGAATACCTGACCAGATTTGTTCGCGGTGACAGACTTTATGACGATGTCAGAACCTCGGCAAACTCTGATGGCGGCGGTCTTGGCCCGGTATATGCAGGCTATTCCTGCGGCAGTTGTCACCGCAATGCCGGCCGCACGCGTCCCGGAACCTGGGAAGGCTCCGGCGACTATGGCTTCTCAGCCATGTTGGTCTATATTACCCGTAAGAACGGCGCACAGTTCCGCGATTACGGCCGTGTGCTTCATGACCAGTCAATCTACGGAGTGCAGGCTGAGGGTAAACTAAAAGTTGACTGGCACTTTGAGCAGTTCTCGTTTCCAGACGGCGAGCCTTATGAACTTGCGCGTCCGGAATATACGATTACGGACTGGTATGCTGACGAAATTGCTCCGGAAGATCTTTTCTGTACAGTCAGGGTGCCGTTGCGCCATGTCGGTATGGGGCAGATGATGGCTCTTGACCCGAATGAAATTGAGCAGTTGGCGGCTCAGAGCAACTATCCCGAGTGGGGAATCTCAGGCCGATGCAACTATATTACCGAGCGCGGAGTGCGCCAGCTCGGGCTGTCGGGTAATAAAGCGCAGCATGCCGATCTGACGGTCGAACTCGGTTTTTCAAGCGATATGGGCGTGACAAACAGCCGTTATCCGGAAGAAATCTGCGAGGGGCAGATTCAGATGTCGCAAGGTTCGATGATGGGCCTGACGTACGATCAGCTCGATATTTCAACCGAGGATATGGAAAATGTGGATCTTTATATGCAGAGTCTAAGTGTTCCGGCGCGGCGCGATATCAATGATCCTCAGGTTAGAAAGGGCGAGGCCGCTTTTTATGAAGCCGGATGTCATCTCTGTCACGTCACGACCCTTCACACCCGTCCCCGCGGGTCTGTTCTTCTTGCTGGCACTCAGCTTCCCTGGCTCGGCAATCAGACAATCCATCCTTACAGCGATTTCCTTCTTCATGACATGGGCGAAGGTCTGAATGATAATTATCCGTCAGGCCTTGCCGCCGGAAATGAATGGCGAACCACTCCCCTCTGGGGCATTGGTCTGCAAGAAAGGGTCAACGGACACACTTATTTCCTTCATGACGGACGCGCACGTAACTTTGTCGAGGCAATCATGTGGCATGGAGGCGAAGGCGAAGCCTCGAAAAACAAATTTAAGAATATGACATCGGACAAGCGTCAGGCTCTTGTCCGCTTTCTCCAATCATTATGAAAAAAATACTACTTGCTTTGGCGCTCGGATGCACGCTCGCTGCATCGGCGCAGTATGATTCAGAAAACGGAGTTGTTTCCATCGCCGATGAGCGCGGTTTTATCTTTTCGTCGAAAAATGGAGACTTTGTTTTCAAACCTTATATGCTCGTGCAGACTTCGGCGAATTTCAACTGGTATGACGATGCCGGACTTGATCCTGCTTATAATCAGGACAACGTAGCCAACAGCGGTTTTGCTATTCCGTATGCCGTACTCGGTTTCACGGGCAAGGCATTCGGCATTGTGAACTTCAATCTGTCAATCAACGCCGCTGCTTCCGGAGGGGCCATTCTCCAACAGGCATGGGCTGACATTTGTCCGCGCCAGGAGATAGGCGTTAAAATCGGTAAGTTCAAGACGCCTTTCTCTCATGCCTATCTGACCACACTGGGAGAGACCTTGTTCCCTACGCTGCCTACGTCGCTGACGGCCCAGGTTATCATGCCTTATTCGCTGAACGCAGTGACGCCTCACATCGGAACCGGGTTTGACCTCGGTGTTGAACTTCATGGCCTTGTTGGTGGACAGTTCGGCTATCAGGCCGGCATTTTTAACGGAACCGGTGCTTCAGTCAATCTTGCCAATAAGACATTCAGCGATGACTGGCACATCCCTTCGCTGCTTTACGCCGGACGCCTGACATGGCAGCCTTACGGCGCGATGCCTGCGACTCAAGGCGATCCGCGCAGGCTGAATCTCAACCGGATGCTTCTTGGCCTGTCAGGCTCGCTTAATGTCGAGAGCGAAAATGAAAGTACCAATGACTTGCGTGTCGGTCTTGAATGGAGCTGGGTGCATAAACGATGGTATTTCGGAGCTGAGGCATACTGGATGCATGTCGGATTCACTCGCCGACAGAAGATTGACCGCACGTTCAATTACTTTGGAGGATATGCCCAGGCCGGATATTTCGTGTCGCCGACGGTTCAGGTTGTTGCCCGTTATGACCTTTTCGAGCGTAATTCAACTTCCAAAGGCGGATTGCTTAATATGCCCGCTGTCGGTGCCAACTGGTTCTTTCCGAAAATTAATCTGAAGCTTCAGGGTATGGCGCAGTTCACCGGTCGTACAGGCCATTCGCGCCAGATGGACCGCGACGAGGATAATCTCGGTCTGGCAACCTGGAATGCCGTCGTGATGGCCCAATACTCATTCTGAAGTGATGAAAAAGTGGATTTTGATTGCTGCATTGGCGCTGACCGGATGTGACGAAGGCCGCATCTATGGCGACTACCTTCCTGATGACCGTTCCGGATTGTCCGCACACGTTGAGATTGTCAATGCGCTTGGGGTTGACCGCTGGTTTTCGGGTTATTCGCTTGCCGTTGCCGGTTTCATTCCCGGCAGTGAGTATGCCTTGATAAGTAAAAATCTCGAACTTGACGACGCAGGCTGTTGTGATGTGACGCTCTCCGGCATTCCACCGGAAGCGCAGACGATAGAGTTATGTGTGGTTGATCGCCTGCGTCGTCGAGTTGCGGTTTTTCAATCGGTCAGAGTTGGTTCTGACGAGTTGAGTTTGATCTGTCGTGGAGCTGATTTGTCGCCTGAGGCCGCCATTCAGAGCGAGATTTTTAACACAACCTGCATAAACTGTCACGGCGGAGCTAACTTTGCTGCCGGTAATTTGAATCTGACGGAAGGTCGTGCATTTCAGGAACTCGTCGGTCAGCCGTCGGTTAAAGAGCCTGGCCGTCTGAGGGTGGCACAAGGGGTGCCGGAGGAGAGTGTACTATATCAGATTCTCTCCGGAAACGGCTCTGCCGCGTGGAGTTATGACCATTCAGTCGAGATTACGGCTTCCGAAAAGCTCGATTTAATCAAAAATTGGATAAAAGCGCAATAATGGTCCTTAGTAAATCGTTTTTTAAAGTGATGGAACATCAAGTCAAGTATAAAACATTCACATATAGCGGAGCGGAGGCTCAGACGGCCCTTTTTGAATATGGTCGGAAGGAAGTGCATTGCATCATTTCTCCTAATCAGGGACTGATGTTTGCCGACCAGCTTGACGCAGTCCTGACGGCCGAGCGTCATTTGGAGAAGTACTTCGGGATGACAACAGTTTTCAAACGCTATTTCCTGAGCGATGCGGCAAATCAGGCGTCATTGCTTCCGTCTGAGGAGAAATGTCCCGTTTCACGGATTCAACAGCCTCCGCTTAATGGCTCGAAGGTTGCTTTGTGGGTCGTGATGGAGCAGGATGCTGACTTCCAGCGCGCTGACGACGGCGTTTGGGAAGACTCGCGCGGGCGTATCATTTTGGGCGATTTGGACTGTGAGGGAGAGAACTCACGCGAGGAAACAGTCGGTTGTCTTGAGCGTCTGGCCGGAGCAATGGCATCGCGTGGCGGGTCCCTTGCCGAAAACTGTATGCGCACTTGGTTTATGGTTCATGACGTTGACCGGAATTATGCCGGGGTCGTTCGCGGACGTAATGAAGTTTTTGCGCGCGAGGGTCTGAACGAACATTTCATTGCTTCAACCGGCATTGGCGGTTCGCCTGTTGACGGGTCTGTGGTCGCATTTAATGCAATTGCAGACATGACGCTTCGACCGGGACAGATGACCTACATAAAGGGTGCATCACATTTGAACCCGACAATTGAATATGGTGTAGCTTTCGAGCGCGCAACAGCTGTTGATTATTATGACCGCCGACATGTCTATGTCTCCGGTACGGCAAGCATTGACAATAAGGGGCAAGTTGTATGGCCCGGAGATGTTGCACGCCAGACGGCACGCATGATTGAAAATATTGAGGTGCTGTTGGCCGAAGCCGGATGTGACAAGGGTGACATAATGCACCTGTTGGTTTATCTTCGCGATATAGCTGACTATGATATTGTCAATGAAATGTTCAATGAGTTATTACCCGGGATTCCGCGCGTCATTGTGTTGGCGCCGGTTTGCCGTCCTGCATGGCTTATTGAAACTGAATGTATTGCAGTCCGTCGTGCTTCGAACCCCGAATATGCCGAATATTAAGTTGATTTTTGCTGTAGTGGCGTCGCTTTTTGTCGGCGCCACTTCTTTTTTCCCTTCCGAGATTTATAGTAAATGGTGGTGGTTCGTGTTTTGGGGTGTCGCAGCCGTGATGCTCCTGTATTGTATTGTACGAGTGCGTGCGCGTAAGCTTCTTCATCTGTCTCTATTGCTGATGATTTGCGGCGGTTTGTTGACTGCGCTTACATCGGTTCGAGGCTCGGTTCATCTTCGTCCGGAGGTTGCCGTAAGTGATTTTATTGATTCTGATGGTCAGATGCGGAAGTTGCCGTTTTCTCTGACCCTGCTGGAGTTTAAAACGGACTATTATCCGGGAATGAGCTTTCCGCGCGATTTTTGCTCGAGGGTGAAGGTTGATGATCGCGAGGTTGATATTTCAATGAACCGCATTGGGCGCCACGAAGGGTGGAGAATCTATCAGCAGTCGTTTGATGGCTCCGGAGGCTCGATTTTGACCATTGCGTATGACCCCTGGGGGACCGGAGTGTGTTATCTTGGATTTCTGTTGTTTGCATTGAGCGGACTATCGATGGTTAGGCGTCGCAGGCTGATGATTCCGTTTGCATTGCTTGCTTTTTCGCTGAGTGCGTCGGCAGCGGAGCCGGCTGAACGTCAGGTCGAGTTCCGTGGAAGGATTGTTCCGTTTGCAACGGTCGCTTCTGAGTTGACTTTTAAGCTGACGGGCCAGCAGAGCGTAGCCGGAATGGGGCCTACAGATTTCGTAATCTCGCTCATGGAGCATCCTCAGCAGTGGGCCTCGGCGGAGTTTATAAAAACGAAAGACGGTTATGTTTCCGTTGCGTCGCTTTATGACGAGAACGGGGCTTATCTGCCTCAGCTCAGATATGAAGGAGGCGAGGGCGAGCATGATGCCGAATTGCTGCAACTTGACGAGAAAGTAGCCTTGCTGTCTGAATTGTGGCGAGGCGAGTTGTTTTCGCCGGCTCCGCAGGATGCGCTTCGCTCCGAAGCGTCGGTGCGCTCCGAAGTCTTGTACGTCAGGATTCAGCCGGTCAGGTGTTTTTTCATGCTTGCGCTGACCTTGGCTGTTCTTGCGATTTTTATGCGCCGTTCGCAATTGTTTTCTGCCTTATTGTTTGTTGTCGGGACCGTGATTTTCTGCTGGAGATGGTGGATTGCCGGTTATTTTCCGGTTGCCGGAACGGGAGAAATAATGTTTTTCACATCCGTCTGTCTATGCGGTTGTGCATGGGTGCTTGCTCGTCGCAATTCATTTACGGGCGCGCTCGGTCTTATGATGGCTGGATTTGCGGGCTTGCTCTCATGGCTTGCCGTCAAGAATCCGGTGATGACACCTTTGATGCCGGTACTTGACTCGCCGTGGCTTTCAATCCATGTTTCATTAGTTATGGTTTCATATGCCCTGCTTGGAATGACATTGCCGTTGGCAATTGCAGGTCTATTTCGCCAACGTTATTTGCAGACGGTTATGCAATTACTCCCCGTCGGGGTGTATCTGCTTGGTCTCGGAATCATTGTCGGCGCAATGTGGGCAAACGTTTCCTGGGGGCGTTATTGGGCTTGGGACCCGAAGGAGACCTGGGCGTTGGTGACCATGTTGCTCTACGCCATTCCGCTTCATCCGTCGCTTGGATTGCAGCGCCATTCGCGTCTTCTGTGTCTTTATCTCATCTTCGCATTTTGCTCAATCGTGATGACGTATGCCGGCGTCAACTGTCTTCCCTCGCTACATGCTTACCGAACGTAAACACAACTTCATTTCAGGTGAGAGAATCGGGTTTGACGTCGGAGGTAGTATGACGTGAGGATGTTCGGACGTTTGGCGATAAGATTTTCGGATGCACCGGACGGAATGACGTCCGGTGCCATGGCACGATAGTCGTTATGGGCCTTCAGTATTGCTTTGGCATCAGCAAAGTTTAAGGTGACGACTGATTTCAACCATGCGATTGTGTCAAGCAGTCTTCGCCGGAAAAGGATTTTACTCCGTTCGGCTTCCGGCAGATTCTTGTGGAGGAGAAGAAGATTATTGCGGAAATTAAGGTAGGTTTTGCGCGGGTTACCCATTGGGAGCGAACCGCCACCGAGATGCATGACCTCGGCTTGAGGACATACACAGACCGAGTGGCCGTCCAGGCGGATACGCCAGCATAGATCAATTTCCTCCATGTGGGCGAAAAATGATGAGTCAAGACCGCCGACTTTACGGTAAAGGTCTGTCCTGACCATCAGGGCCGCGCCCGTGGCCCAGTCTATTTCAATTGGGTCCTGATATTGTCCTGAATCAGTCTCCACAGTGCCGAAAATGCGTCCGCGGCAATATGGATAGCCATTGCGGTCAAGAAATCCGCCGCAAGCCCCGGCATATTCAAATTTCGACGGGTTGTGCCAGCTCAGTATTTTCGGTTGGCAGGCACCGCACTCCGGATGTGATTCCATGAAGCGAAGCAGCGCGGAGTCCCAACCCTTGCGCGGAGCCACGTCTGAGTTTAATAAAACCGTATAGGGTGACTGCACTTGCTCAAGCGCCAGATTATAGCCCTCGGCAAAGCCGAAGTTTTTTTCGAGGCGAATCAGCGGGAGACCAAGCCAATGCACATAGTCAGCCGAATCATCGGTCGAACCGTTGTCGGCAACGATCACTTCGCTGATTTCAAGGTCTGTGGCTTCGAGTACACGCGGAAGAAATTCCTTTAACAGATTAATTCCGTTCCAGTTTAGGATTACGACAGAAATCGGTTTCATTCGATGATTGTTCCTGTAAATTTATCGCCCTCGGGCGTTAACTTGTCAAGGCGGACATTGACAACCAGGTTTGCGAGGTCCGGTCGGGGTTCGGGAAGTTCGACTCGCAGATAGTTATCCGTAAATCCGGCGGTTTTGCCGTGGCTGACGTGTTCAATCAGAACCGGACGTATTGTGCCTTCAAAAGGGCGGCTGAATTCCGTCTGATGGCGCTGGCTCTCGGCGAGCATCAGTTCAAGGCGGCGATGCTTCTCTTCTGGCGTAACTGCCATGTTTATGTCGGTCAGTGCGCGAGTGCCGGGGCGTTCAGAGTAAGGGAAAACGTGAAGTCGCGAAATTGGCAGAGAATGCACAAATTCAAGACTTTCTGCGAATAATTCGGGTGTTTCACCGCGTGAACCGACAATCAGATCCACTCCGATGAATGCATGAGGTATGGCCTGGCGCACGCGGGCTATTTTTTCGGCAAACAGATGCGTATCGTAGCGTCGACGCATCAGTTTCAGTACTGAGTCAGAACCGGCTTGGAGCGGGATGTGGAAATGAGGCATGAAGCGCGGCCCGGCAGCCACAATGTCAATGATGCGGTCTGTCAGCAGGTTCGGCTCAATTGAACTGATTCGGAAGCGCTCAATGCCTTCAACGCGGTTGAGGGCTTCGACCAAATCAGAAAAACTACGGTCTGTTCCATGACCGAAATCGCCGATGTTGACTCCGGTCAGAACAATTTCCTTGCCTCCTTCGGCTGCAACCTGCTCGGCTTGTGCGACAAGTTGGTCAATGGTGCCTGAACGGGAGCGTCCGCGCGCCGCGGGAATGGTGCAGTAGGAGCAGAAGTAGTTGCATCCGTCCTGAACTTTTAGAAAGTAGCGTGTACGGTCGCCGCGCGAGCATGACGGCATGAACTCCCGCAGAGTGTTTGAGGGTACAACGGGGTCAATGTCAGCAATACCGGCGCAATAGTCGGCAATACGCATCTTGTCATTGATTCCGGCAACCATTGTGACTCCGGGAATGGAGGCAACTTCAACGGGCTGCAACTGAGAGTAGCAGCCCGTTACGATGATTTTTGCCTCAGGAAACCGAGTGTGGAGCGAGCGAATCAGCCGTCGGCACTTGCGGTCAGCTTCGGCGGTTACCGAGCATGTGTTGACCACACAGAAGTCAGGCTTTTCGCCCGGAACAATGCGCTTGATGCCTTTATCTGCCATCAGTTGCGCAATGCTTCCGGTTTCTGCGAAATTAAGTTTACAGCCAAGAGTGGCGTATAGAGCTTTTTTATTCAATTCAGAAATTTGAAACTTTCAGATTGGTTATTTTCGAGTTGAAGTTTCCGGCATTCTGCAGAGGGAAGAAAAGGGTGCGAACCTGCGCCATTTTGTTTTTGCCGCCGTTATAAGAGACCCAGCGTACGTTCATGTCGTCAACAAGTTTGTCGTTAACATAGAGTGTGGTGTTCTTGTTGGTGCCGGTAATCTTTACATGCAGTTTCTCGCCCGGGCGCACGTCCTGGCGGAAGGTGTTGAGGTGATCCTCACGGCTGAAAGCCAAGTTTCCGCTGATTGGGTCGGAAAGCCAGAAAATGGCATAGGGACTCTCGAAAAGCTTGGTTCCCTTGGCTTCCTCGGCGCCTTCAATGTCGAATTCAATCGTGTAAGGGTAACCGATTTCGGCAATTGGCATGGATGAACCGGGGGTAACAACCGCCTGTTCAAAAACTACTGTCGGTTCCTGACCGTAGCGCGCAAGATAGTTCAGACCGGGAGCTTCAGATAACTTGTGGCTCAGTGAGTCGAATTCAGCGAAAGGCACGGTTACTTTGTCAGCGCTCCAGGTTTTGGCTGCCATTGTTGGGAGAGAGTGCATGACACGGTGATGTATGTCCTTGACCGTGATTCCGTTATTAGGATGGTCATTCCATACGGCAAACATGCCGCCCTCGATTTGTTTGATGGTGTCGCCGGTGAATACGGTGCCGCCGATGTTGGCCGGCGTCCATTTTTCGTATAGGAACGGATTGTTGAGATAGTCGTAATAGTAACCTGCGTTAGGCACGATGTAGACATAGCCGTCAGGGATAGAAACCATACGGTAGCCCTGCTTAATCATGTCGCGCGGGTTGGCGTAGCCATTGCTCCACCCGTACATGAGAACTCCTTCGGACTTAACTGGAGTCTGACCCTTGGCGTGAGTGAGCGAACCCCAGATGGCGGGTTTCTTGCCATGCTTCTCGGTGAATTTGATGTAGCGGTCAGTGAAGCCACGGAACTGTTCCATGGTTAACGAGTCACCCTGGTATTCATCCGTACCGATATGGAAACGGGGGCCTGCAAAAACCGGATTCTCGCCGCCAATGTATTCTTCGAGCAGGGTCTCAAGGAATTCATGAGTTTCAGGCTTGTTGATGTCGAGGTGGTCACGGCCGTTGCGTCCGGTGCTTGCAATTTCCGGTTTCAGGCGGGTAAAGGAGAGTGAGTGGGCGGGAAAGTCGATTTCCGGGATGATTTCAACGCCTTTCTGTGACGCATCCTCAATAAATTTGCGGAATTCGTCTTTGGTGTAAGATCCGTCGCGTGCGGTCAACTCCGGGAAGTTGTTGCTTTCCATGCGGAATGCGGCCTGGGTCTTGTCCCAATCGTCATCGAAATAATATTTGAATCCGTTGTCGTTGAGATGAACATGGAGGGTATTCATCTTGTAATATGCCATAGCGTCAACAAGTGCATAGAGATATTCCATTGGAATATACTTACGTCCGCAGTCAATCATGAAGCCGCGTATGGCAAATTCAGGCTGGTCTGCAATCCGGCCAACGGGGAGCGAGAGGTCTTCGGAAAGCTCGCTCATCTGGAGCAGAGTGCGTGTTGCCCAATAGAGGCCTTGTTCGGTCGGAGCGGTAACGGTTACTCCGTTGGGTGTAACCGCGATGCTATATGATTCAGCATTGGCCTTCGCGTCCTTTTTAATCTGGAGTGTGATGTCTCCTTTTTTTGATTTCGTTCCTAATTCGACAGGAATACTTGTGCCGGTCAGAGTTGTATAATCCTGGCCAAGCATGAGGGCAATGCGGTTAGCCTGCTGATCTTTGCCGTTTGTTACAATGCGGGTTGATGGCGTTGGTATAAAATGGCCTTCGCCGCCTTTCCATGATGAAATTTCCGGAACGGTAAACGGCTTGGTATTTACGTCGGCCAAAGCCGGAATTGCGCAAAGGGAGGTACCGGCAAACAGCACCGCGGCTTTAAGCATTGATTTCTTGAAGGTCATAAATTTGATACTTGTAGAAAAAGAATGGATGAAATAAGGAAAAAAAAAGCGGGTGAACCGAAATTCACCCACAAAGTTAACCATTATGTATCAGTTTTGCAAATTTTAGAGATAAGGATTGGTCTGCTCTGCCGCAATCGTTGTTGACGGGCCATGGCCCGGATAAACTATGGTTTGCGGCGGTAGGCTGAGCAGTTTTGAACGTACTGCAGTGACGAGTTGCTGATGATTGCCTCCGGGCAGGTCTGTGCGGCCGATTGATGACCGGAACAGAGAGTCACCGGTGATTACCCATTCGCCTGCGGGACAATATAGTGCTAACCCGCCGGGTGAATGTCCGGGAATGGAAATAGCGTGTATCTCATCGGAGCCGATGTGAAATGTTTCGCCTTCGGTCAACTGTTGGAATTTTTCAGGCTGTCTGATTAGCGATGTTGGAATCCCGAAGCTGCGGGCTTGAGATTCAAGGTCATGTCCGAGCGGAAAGTCCGCTACGTTGGCATAAGGTACGGTATTGAACAGGTCGGCGGCCGCCTGATTCCCGAAAATATGGTCGAGATGGAGGTGAGTGTTGACAATACGGGTTACGTTCAGCCCATTGGAGTCAATAAAAGATGCAAGGAGCGATGTCTCTTCCGGAAGCAACATTCCCGGATCAACAATCATCGCTTCATGTGAAACAGGGTCGTAGACAACGTAAGTGTTGACTTGAAAAGGATTGAATTCGATACGTTTTATTTTCAACATGGTTATTTTCTCTGCAAGTTTATTTTTTGAACGCAAAATAGACAGCTCCAACAAGGAGCAGAAATGAAACAAGATGATTCCAGCGAAAGTTCGTGTCCTTGAAGAAAACCAGAGTGAAAAATATGAAAATCACAAGAGTAATCACCTCTTGCATAACCTTTAGTTGAATTAGTGAAAACGGACCGCCGTTGCCATCGAAACCAATGCGGTTGGCTGGTATCTGAAGACAATATTCAATGAATGCGATGCCCCATGAAAGAAGGATTATCAGTATCAAGGGCCAGTTTGAACTGACTCCGGTTGACTGAAGTCTCAGATGCCCATACCAGGCGAATGTCATGAAGATATTGGCGGCAACCAGGAGCAAAATCGTCAGCAGGACAGATTTCATAGTGGACAGTAGAGAAGATACTTCGTTGAATAGTAATCCATATCGGGATAGTAATCCGATAAGGGGACGTCAAGAACGTCGCGACGTGTAGCGCGGATTTCATCGGTCAGGTCGCCTCCTTTGAGACATATAAGGCCGTTGGGTAATCGATTCGAACTTTTGCGGTCAATGAGATGGGCTGATGCCTTTACAAGGTCCGGCAGCGACATCACGGCACGCGAAATGACAAAGTCGAATTTCCGTCGGCATTCGCCTGAATCGCCGTGCTGGAAGGTGCAGTTCTTCAGTCCGATTGCTTCTGCAATTTCTGAGGCAACTCGCACTTTCTTTCCAATACGGTCAATTAGATGGAACTGACAGTCCTTCCAAAGGATTGCAAGCGGAATGCCGGGGAATCCGCCGCCACAACCAAGGTCAATGAACCGGGTTGAAGGTTTGGGCGTGATAAACCGGGCAATCGCGAGAGAGTGGAGAACATGGTTCGTGTAAAGATTGTCAATGTCTTTGCGGGAAACTACATTGACGGCAGCGTTCTTTTCTGTGTAGAGAGGGAGCAGCGCCTCAAATTGCTGGCGCTGCTCCTCAGTCAGTTTGGGGAATAGGGAGAGCAATTGCTCCATGAATAATCAGTTTGGAATGGTTACGTTAAAATATCCGTTGGGATGGTTGACATGTTCACGCTTGATAATCTGCTTGAGTTCCTTGACAACTTCAGGGTATTGGGATGCGATGTCATTATCCTCATGAATATCGGTTGCCAGGTCGTAAAGGCGACAATTACCGTTCTGAACGACGAGCTTCCAGTTATCTTTGCGGACGCCGAGCATGTTCGTTTCGTGGAATTCCCAGTAGAGGGCGTCATGCTGCTGTTGTTCGCCCTCGCCGGTAAGAGTCGGGTAAATTGAAATCCCGTCGAAGTAGTCCTTGTCGTTTTTCTGATAGCGTTCAACGTAGTTTTCAATGCCTGCGATGTCGCAGAATGTTGCCATTAGGTCGTAGAATGCAAACATTTGGTCCGATTTCTGTCCGGCCTTGATTTTCGCCGGCCAACGAACAATGAAAGGAACACGGATGCCACCTTCATGAGTTGAACGTTTCAGCCCTTTCAGCAGGCCGTCGCGGTTGAAGAATGACTGGTCGGCGCCGCCCTCTTCGTGAGGACCGTTATCGGAGGTGAAGATCAGGACCGTGTTATCAGCCATGCCTTTTTCTTCGAGTTTGTTCATTATGTCGCCGACCATGTAATCCAGGCGGGTAATCATGGCTGCAAACTGGGCGTGGGCAATTTCAGTGGCGTTATAGCGGTTGCCCTGCTGTCCACCGAATACTTTTTCTTCACATTCGCAGAATTTGTCGCGATATGCCTGGAGAATTTCATCATTCGGTTGAATCAGTTCGGCGTGGGGGAGGGTATAGGTGAATATTCCAAGGAAGGGTTGGTCGGCAGTCTGTTTGTCAATCCAGGCCATTGCCTTTTCGTGGATGAGGTCGGCTGAATATTGGGCGCGGTTTTCATAGCCGTCACCATAATATGGATGCTGGATGTTTTGTTCAAGGGTGACGCGGTGGGTTTCCGTGTCACCGGCTGATGAACTGTACTCATGGAGGAAGTTCGGATAATAGAGGTGGGCCTGGAATTGGCAGAGATAGCCGTAATACTCATCAATACCACGCTTCTCGGGGGTTGAGTGGGAACCTTCGTAGCCACCGGCCCATTTGCCGAACATGCCGGTTGTATAGCCGTTGTCCTTGAAAATTTCAGGGATAATCACGTGGTCTTTGTCATATGGTTCCTGGCCGACTACGGTATAGTCCGGGTTGGAGCCGTAAGCATTTTGTTTGAGGTTGCCGGCATTCCAATATTCCTTGTTGCCGCGGACATGAGTATGGCCGGAGTGCTGGCCGGTCATGAAAGTTGCGCGCGAGGGAGCTGATACCGGCGAGCCACAATAGGCCTGGGTGAACATCATGCCCTGTTGGGCAAGTTTGTCAATGTTAGGGGTTGCGATGAATTGCTGTCCGTAGCACGCAAGGTCTCCATAGCCCATGTCGTCACACATTACGTAAATAATATTCGGACGCTGCTGAGGCTGAGATTCCTGCGCCTGAGCTGAGGCTGCGGCGGTCAGCGCAGCGAGAGTGCTGAAAAATATCTTTTGTGTCATATGGATGTGCTTAAAGTTGAATTTTCGAAGTGATTGTGCCGGCAGCGGTGATTGCTTTGGCGATATAGATTCCTGAAGGGAGGTTGACGGTCAGGGAGTTGACACCTGCGTTTGAGGCAACGAGGTTGCCATTGAGTGCATACACCAGAATTCGCTTTACTTCAGAGTCAACCGCGACGTTCAGAGTCGAGCCGTTTACAATGATTCTGCCTGTTTTCAGTTCGATTGCGGCAAGCGCTGATTCCTCCTCGTCGAGTTTGGTGTTCGGAGAGAAAATCGCTGTCAGGTGACGGTCAGTGGATGAGGGTCTGACTTCATATGCTGCTGAGGTTGAGGCCACGCGGACACCATCTTTCCAGTAGAGGAAAAGGGCGTTGCCTTTAGGACTGGCGGTTGCAATGTCATCGGACCATGAGGCTTCGCCGCGAGTCGGGTCATTGACGCTGACCGTGGGTACGCAAAGTTCCGAAAGATACGACGTTACGTTGAGACGCAGGTCAAGCACCTCGCCGTGGACTTCATCTTCGGCGCCATTGAGGCCGTTGTCAGTGAGGCGGATGCGTGCGCGAGTGATTCCGGTCGGGGCATCGTCAGGAACGTTGATGTCTGTCGTGATGGTCTGAGCTGCGGAGAGTGGTTGGGCATATTCAAAAACGCCGTCTTGATCCCAGTCAATGAAGAGTGTGATGGTTACATTGGTTGCAGGAGTGGAGTTCAGGTTGATTGTCAGCGGATTTTCTGCATTCTTCATGACCATTGCAGCATCCTTTGAAAGAATTACGTATTTGTTGCCGGGTTTGGATGCGGCGGGATAGGTTACGCTTGATCCGGAAACAACCGCCATCGGGTAGTGGAACTCTTCGCCAATGCTGACTTTGGTGATGAACAGATTGCCCATAGAGCCACAAGGCATGTTGTAAATTCGATTCTTCAGTGCAAATTCTGAACGTGCTGGAGTGATTGCAAATTCAGACACCCCGTCAAGTTCAAGAGTGGTTTCGCCGTTAAGGAACTTATATAATTGACCGCCAGGGGCCGATGCAATCGTGTAGGATTGGCCTTCGTTTATGGGAGAATGACCCTTTGCGGCAACAATCTGATATCCTCCGGAGGCATTGTTGCGTCCAACGAAGTACCAGCGGTGCGATTCGGTTTCTGCTACTTTTTCCCATGTGCCTTCGGCAGTGAAGCTGCGACCTTCGGCGTCAATCAGGTGATAGATGCCCTGCGGATTGCCAACTTCGGCAGACGGCACGAACGGCTGAGGTTCGTAGAGATTGCCGGTTTCGGTCAATGTCCAATATGACCCCACTTTCCCGGTGCCGTTTGTCCAGGTGATTACGTTTGATGAGGCTCCGTCCTTGTTGAGTGCGCGGGCATTGTTGTTTTCGTTTGAATGATTCGGGCAGTCGGTTGACGAAAGCCAGTAGCATCCGGCAATAAGCGCGTCGGTCCCTGATGTTTGGCCAACATAATATTCGATGGGAGTATTGCTCATCTGCACTTTACTTGCTGCATTTGGCTCCATGTTGCATGAGCCAATGTACTGCCCCGAACCTGTATTGCGGATATAGAAACAATTTTCGTTTTCTGTCGGGATTAATTCCCAGAATTGCATTTTGTTTGGCGAATAAGAGCTGACCTGGATTCCACCTCCGGTAGTCGGTGTCATGTAAAGAGAGTTTCCGGTCTGCCACGATATTGTGTAGACTTTAGCGCCTGAGGGGTCAATTGGATCGATAGGGTCAATGGGTTCCGCGCCGCTCTCGGGCCTTGAGCAAAGCGAGATTTCCTCAATGCCGAAGAAGCATCCAAGATTTTCAGTTCCTTTGGTGACGGTCATTTTGAGCGTCAGAGGATCGGTTGATGTCACGGAGGAGGTTGAGCTGATTTCCCAGTTCTTAAGTCCGTTTACATTGTTTGCTGCTATGTCCATGTCGGTCATGGAAGCAACGGCAACGGAATTCACATCAATTGAAAGATTGTAGTGGCGTTTCTTGCCGTCCGACGATTGCTGGTTGGCCCCTGAGGCGTTAAACGCGTGTGTTTTCAGATTGACCTGATTAAAAGTGAAATCAGAGGGGAGGCCGGCAATTGAGAATTCATAAACGATTGTAGGCGATGTGTTGCCGTTGACTTGCGGACACAATGCCGTCGAGCCGAAGGCGGCAAGGGGAGTGGGAGATACGGAGGTCAAACTTGCGGTTACTCCATCAATGCCAGTAGTGTTGACAATGACAGAAGCGGCATCAGTTCCGGTACGATTGAAAGTCAGCGCCAATGACGGGGCAGCGTCTTCTGCCAATGTCGGGAGGGTGCAAAATATTGTCCCTGCAATCAGGCAGCGCTTAGTGAGTAAAGATGCTGTCATGGTTTATTATTTGAGGTTACTATTAATTATTGTCTTGGTGCAAAAATACGCACTTTTATTAATATGTGCAAGGGCGGATAATTCATGTGATTTTTTTTGAAAATAATATTATCTTGAATAATAGCGACTTAACTGTGTCGGGTGAAAAAATATCAAAAAAAAATGCAAAAATATTTGGTCATGTCAAAAAGTCGTCGTAACTTTGCAGTGTCAAAAACGACAAGGACGATGGCTCCTTAGCTCAACTGAATAGAGCATCTGACTACGGATCAGAAGGTTACAGGTTTGAATCCTGTAGGAGTCACAAAGAGCGAGACAGCAACGTTGTCTCGCTCTTTTTTATGCAATCAAAAATCGGTCAGCTGCAAAACCGGGGTCAGTTGCAAAAGATGGTTGAAATGTTAAAAACTACCTCTCCAGTACGGCAATGACTGTCTCTGCTTTGGTCCCACGTATGGCCGCGACAGATTGGCTCCGTTAACGCCATAGTGCGCCGCTATCGAACGGATACTTTCCGGCGTAGACTCAATCCTCCTCTTTTAAAAAAGCTACGAACTCCGGGGTTAGCCGACTGCCTTCCTCCGCAAGCTCATAGTCGTAAGTGAAAATGCTTCCATCCTCCGTATCACAAAATTCTCCGTGATAATCTCCGGAAAGATCGTTTTTAATACTTGCCATTGTTTCATGCCGCAAAGTTGACTATATTTGCAGATATTTTAACAACCGGATATTTACATTGCCTCATGTCTTAATAATAGCAAAAAATGTGACAAGATTCCATTTATTGGAGTAATAGTTTTAGTTGAAAATAATGTACAAATTACATTTACATTCGCTATCACTCTGTTATAATTCACTTCATAATATATAACCAATGTTAGTTTATTATTTTTGTTTTATGGCGGATTGTCGTAAGTAGTTTTTGCAGGATAGTTTGGGAGGAGATAGTTAGGTCAGTTTTGATGTGGTTATGGAAATGATTAGAGTTATTTGATGATATTTCAATGTAATAGTTTTCTTGGGAGTTGGGGCTGTAGGAGATGGTCTTGACGATTCCGGTGCCTATTTCGGGGAGGGGTATTTGTTGGCCGCGGCTTATTTTAGATGCGATGTTTTGCGGGATATATGCGTAGTAGATTGTCGAGTCGGCCGGGCTTTCGTTGACCACTTTGAGTAGTTCGGTACCAGCTGGAATCGGCGTATCTTCGTGGACAGGACCTATGTAAGTAACGCTTCCGGCTATAGGAGTGGTCGCGAATGTGTCGTCGGTGTAAGCAATCAGCGTATCGTTCGCCTTGACAGATGTGTTGTTGGTGACGTATATCCGCTTGATTTTCACTCCATCGGGCATTGAGATTATCGTGCTTCCGTCTGTGGCGAGGGGGGTAAGCTCTATTTCATAGCGTTCGGGAAGCCGGATGGTCGCACACAGGGATAACGCACCGATCAGTATCAGGGCAATAAGGGTTATTCCCCATCGATGAATCCACGAGGGGACTGCGCCCATCAGTTCCTGTACTTCTTCGCTATGCAGGTCAAGGCCTTTCAAGTTTGGTTCGCTCATGACAGTCCGAGTTCAATTTGGTTTTTAACGAGTGTATAATATGATCCTTGGCGGGAGAGGAGTTCGGAGTGCGTCCCTTCCTCGACCACCTTTCCGTGATCCATGACAATGATTTTGTCTGCGTCAACAACGGTACTGAGGCGATGGGCAACGATTACTACGGTTTTGCCCTTATAGAAGGTTTTTAGGTTCTGCATGATGATGCTTTCGTTGTTGGCGTCGAGTGAGTTTGTTGCTTCGTCAAAGAAGATGAATTGCGGATTTTTGTAGACTGCGCGAGCAATCAGTATTCTCTGTTTCTGACCGGAACTGATTCCGTTGCCTTCCATACCGATTTTTGTGTTATACCCCATCGGTAGGGAAAGGATAAAGTCCTCGATGTTGGCCACCCGGACGGCGTGGGCCAGGCGCTTGGCGTCTATTTCGTCGGTCGAGACGGCGATATTTCGGGCAATGGTGTCAGAGAATATGAAACCCTCCTGCATGACCGAGCCGGAGACCTCACGCCACTTATGAGGATTAAGCATATTGAGCGGAGTCGGACCGATTTTGATAGAGCCGTGCATCGGTTCGTAGAAGCCTTGGAGAAGTTTTACGATTGTGGTCTTGCCGCTTCCGCTTGCGCCGACTATGGCGGTCACTTTGTTCGGCTCAATGGTAAGGCTTACTCCGTCGAGTGCGTAGTCCCGCTCGGCCCCACTATAACTGAATTTGACGTCTGAAAGGGTAATTGGTTTGTCTGTAGGCACATCGGTCTGCTTTGAGTCAATGTCTTGCTCCTCGTCAGGCTGTTTGTGGATTTCGTTGAGGCGCTCAAGGCTGATTTTCGCGTCCTGAACGGCTTGAGTTAGGCCAATTAGGTCGCCGATGGGTGCCGACAGTTGACCGATAATGTAGGTCATTGACATCATCATGCCGAGGGTCATCTGCCCGTCAATTACGGCCTTGGCGGCGATGAAGGTTATCAGTATGTTGGTGCTTTGCGTGAAGAAAGCGCTGCCCACTTGCTGAATCTGACCGATTGCAAGGCCGCGCAACCCGACTCTGAAGAGTTTTACCTGAATCCGCTCCCACTCCCAGCGTTTCTGGCGCTCGCTGTTGTTGAGTTTGATTTCCTGCATGCCCTGAATCAACTGGATTACGGAACTTTGCTCGCTTGCCGAGAGGTTGAAGCGTCGGATGTCAAGTTCGCGACGGTATTTCATAAAGCCCCATATCCATAGGACATAGAGAGCGTTGCCGCCGAGGAAAATCAGCAGGATAGGCATATAATAGTAGCCCAAGATAGCGGCGAATATCAAGAAGTTGAAGGCCGAGAAGATGATGTTGAGCGAGTTATTCATTAGCAGCGACTTGATGCGGGCATGGTCGCCGATTCGCTGCATCAGGTCTCCGGTCATCTTCGAGTCGAAGAAGCGCAACGGCAACCTCATCAACTTTATCAGGAAGTCGGAAATCAGCGCAATATCAATTCGGGCGTTCACATGTAGAGTAATCCAACTTCGCAGGAACCCGACCATCAACTGCGAGATGAACAGGAAGAGTTGAGCCATCAATATCATCGTTACGAACCCGACGTGGCGGCCGCCGATGCCCACATCGACAAGCGCCTGAGTCAGGAACGGGAAAATCAACTGCAAGACGCTGCCGATGAGTAAAGCCAAGCCCAACTGGACGAACTGCCGCTTGTAGGGCAGCAGATAGCGGCCGAAGTGAGCCAGTCCTCGCCAGGTAGTGTCGCGATTTTCGCCGGGCGATTCGTAGAACTGAGGCGACGGCTCAAGCAGGAGAACCGTGCCTAATTTTTCGCCATTGGAGTTGCCGGAACTTACCCAGCATTTTGCAAACTCCTTGGCGTCATAGTCAACAATCTGCGAAGCCGGGTCGGCTATGCGGTAAATAGTCTTCCCGCGGCGCTTAAAAACCTTGCAGAGAACCACAAAGTGTTTGGAATTCCAATGGAGAATACAAGGCGTCGGCGCCGCTTTGGTCAGTCGCTCAACCGATGTGCGGATACCCGTTGAGCGCATACCGATGCTTTCGGCGGCATCGCTCAATCCGAGCATTGAGACACCCTCGCGGGTAATGAACGACCTCTTTTGCAGGGTCTCCAGCGAGTAATGCCGCCCGTAATACTGCGCAACCATCCGCAGACAAGCCGGACCGCAGTCCATCATGTTAAGTTGATGATAATGAGGAAACTTTCGCATTATTTTCGCTTGGGTTTGACGTCGAGGCGGTAAGCGAGGGTCAGCAGGGCGTAGGCGGGCTGGGAATTGAGGCGGATTTCGGAGCGGCCCTGGGCGTTGAGGGTACGTTGTACGGTTGGGAGCTGTTGAAGCAGGTCGAAGCCGATGGCCTTGACGGTCCATTGCTTTGCGCTGCCGAAGGACTTACTGATTTCAAGGTTCCAGACCCAGTCCGTGCGGTTCATAGTCGCGTCGCCATAACCGCGGCGGCAGTAGGCCATCAGGTCGGTGTCAATGTAGACTTCTCCCGGGATTTTTGCGCGTCCGCCGATGCCATAATTAATGTCCAGATAGTCAAATGGCAGGAAAAGTCCGTCGAGGCTCTTCATCTGAGTCCAGCTGACGTTGACCTTAGAGTTCAATTTGAAATCTGCCGAAAAGTTATAACTCAGGCGGAAATCATCACGGATTGTCCAACTGTTGACGGCTACGGCCACAGGAATATCTGAGTCTGATGAATAATCAACGTTATGTCTAAATCGCGGTATAAATGAATTGTTAAATTCGAGATTATTGTTTCGGGTCAGGAAAGAGAACGTTTCAAGTTTAATGTTTGCCGTCCAGTTTCCGTTGATATTGGCGGGTTGCCAAGTCGTAACGCCGGTTTCGCGATTATAGGTGCGCGCCATTGCCAATGCGTCGTCAACCTTACTCCATTCCGCCGATAAATCAAACTGAGTCTTTAATCCTGTGTTTTTTTTATGACGGATGTAAGCTGATACTGTATAAGTCTTCTCGCGCTTGAGGTTGGGGTTGCCGAGATTGGTGACCAGCGGATTTGACGAGTCGCGGACATCAAGCATCTTCAGCATATCAGGCAACTCCTGATTGAAAATTCCGTCAAAGCCCCAGCCAAGCCCGGGAGTCCAGTAATCGCCATAGTCGAATTTGATTCTGGCGGAGTTTTTCCAATCATTGCGCGCAACTTCACGCATGGTTTGCATGCGGAAGTCGGTTAGTCGACGAATTGAATATGTGGAGGCTCCTGAGAACGAGAGGCCATATTTCCCGCCAAAACTATAGGCGATATAGGCATTAATTTCGTTGTTCCATTCCCGGCGGGTGGTGTGATAACTATTTGCTTCATCAAGAAACCAACTTCCGGATTCTGACATAGAGGGCGCGTCTGAATCCGACTCTTGGAGATTCATTTCTTCAAGAGAGCGTCGGCCGAGATTGTATTTTTGCTCATATTTATAGCCCAATCGTAAATTGAGGAATTTCGTTTCTGAAAGAGCAATCCTATATCTGTCCCATGATGGAGATATGGAGAAATTATAGTCTCTTGACGGGGCCAAATCATGTTGCAGGAGGTTGATGTCGCGATTCAGAGCATTGGGATAAATAATGAGGTCTGAACTTTCGGAAGACACTCTCGAATTATTGTGAGCACCTTTGATTTCAATGCCGGCGCTACCATATTTGGAGGGCAAGCAGTATAAGTTGAAGAGCAAGCGGCTCTTGACGCCAAATTTTTGATCGCGGCTGAGCAGGCGCTGACTGCGATAATAGAGCATATCTTGAGCAAAGTCTATTGAACCGGGGGCGGTGAAGTTCTCCGGGAGCATAGAGTTGCTTTCGGCCGAGGAGGAGGTGCGTCGGCCTGTACCTTTATCGAAGTTGATGTCCGTGCGGAACCAAATGCGCCCGATTTTGTCAAAGCGGCGTGAGATTTCCCCTCCCCAGTCAATACTCCATGAACTGCGGCGAGCGGAATTATTTGAACGGCTAAACGTGTTCCCTCCTTCCATAAATTGCTCGCTTATGGCCGTTTGACCGGTCAGACTCGTTTGGCGAACGATATTGAATGTCGTATTTATGCCGTTATAGCTTTGGTCGGCCCAGTCCGTGTTAAACTCTATTCCGGCTCGTTTGGTCGTGGTCTCGCCGGCGGAAACCTGCGGTTTATACCATTGACCTTTTGAGCCGGCTTTTTCCGGGTCGTTGAGATTATTGGCCGAGGCATGAAGCGCAAGATAATTAAGTCTGGTATAGCGCATTGCAAACAGTCGGCCCATCCAGCGGGTATCCCACGCGTTTTTCAGCGACGTGCCGCCACCGATTTCAGCATTGGCCAACCATCCGCCCAGATATTCCTTTTTGAGGTTTACGTCCATGACCAAGGGGTCATTACTCTTATCGCGCTCAATGTTGCTCCCGCGAAACTCCTCCGGCTCGCGGCGATAGACCTGCACGTTTTTGACCGTAAAAGCCGGGAGATTGCGCAAGGCAACTTGTGGGTCGCCCTGAAAGAACTTGCGACCGTTGACCAACAGTTGATCTACAAACTGTCCGTTGACCGTAATCCGCCCGTTATCATCTAATTGCGCTCCCGGAAGTTCACGAATCAGATTGTCAAGCATCGAACCCTCCGGAAGTTGAAAGGCCGTGGCGTCATATTCCAAAGTGTCGCCTTTCATCACCATCTTAACCTTTGTGGCCGTGACGGTTACTTCTTTGAGGCGTCGTTCCTTCTGTGGATATCTCATATAGGTTTTACCGAGGTCTAAGTAGGTTCCCGACCCCCAGTTGCTGATAACCTTTGTTGGCCGCACATCAAATTCCTCCGGCTGATAACCCTTTGCAGAGATTGATACTAAATATTTACCACGAATGGGTACTCTCCCCGTATATCGAACAATTTCATAAGATGTTCGATAACTTTCACCAACTTCATAGCCAAGGGAGTCAATCAGAACAACACCTAAAGAATCCTTGATTATGACCCTCGCATTACGTAAAGGAACTTCAGTCACGGCGTCAAGGACGGCTCCGCTGACATTAATCAGCGAGTCAGGTTGCTCCTTAGCATATGCCGCAACTGAAAGTCCAAGAAAAAACACAATTAGAAATATGAGTAATCTGCCCATTATGTAGGTTTCGATAATTAGTTTATATTAAGATTGATTAATGGTTGATGAGTAAGTTCGGCTATATTAGTTATAGCCTTCTGTGAAGTAGTAGGTAACGCTCGCACATTTTTTGTCTATGCAAGTCTCTTTGCACGATGCGCCACATTCTTCAAGACTGTTGATGTTCTTGGCATCGGGCTGGAATGGAAACCACTCATCGCCTCCATAGTTTAGGCTACACTGACATCTCTTGAAATAGTCACGTCCGGCGAGGATGCCTTTGAGTTCCTCCGGGGTCAGAGGGGTGCCGATGTGTTCGGCAGCAGGAATGATGAGTTTACTCATAATCCTTTTGAGTTTAAATGGTTAATATTTAGTTGATTAGTGAAGCTTTCGGGCCTCGATTGTTGTTGATTCTTTGAGGTATTGCTCTTTGGGGAGGTAGGGATTATGTTTATTGGCGTTTTGCAGTTCCTGATGGGTGCTTTCGTTCGGAGAAGTGAGGTTTATATGGTCGAATCCCATTTCAGTGAGAAGCGCGCTGATTTCGCCACTGAGGTGGAGGTAGGCCTTGCTGAGTCTGGAGATGAAAGCATTGATTTGTTTTGAATCAGGCATTTTTCGCAGAGCGTCAGCGCAATAGAAGGTCAGGCGCAGTGTGCCTCCGGGTGTAAGGATACGGAAACATTCACTTAAAACTTTCTTGAGCCTTTTAGGTCCGAAATTTTCAATGAGATGTTCGGCAAAGATGAAGTCAAACGAGTTGTCTGGGGCCGGAATCGGTTGGGTCACGTCAAGAAACGTCACTCCATAGTCCGGCTCAACGTCGGTGTTGAGCCATCCGGGCAACTGATTCATTCCGCAGCCCAATTGTAGCGCTTTCGGACCGTCGGCGGCAAGATAGTCGGCAATGCTCACCGGGTTGGGTTGCTCCGCGGCAGTCTTGAACGCCATGGGATAATGGCGCAACTTGGCGCGGATATTGTCAAAGTGGCGGCGAATCATGGAGTCATGGTTGTTTGACTCCGTGATGTCCGAATAGCCGAAGTCGGTTTGCTCGGAGATGAATGGAACGGTAACCATCTTGGCCGTCAGCAGGGCGGAAAGTTTTTCGTCGGCCACGTCGCGCAGGCTGAACGGAGTGCTGAGTATCAGGTCGTAGGCGTTGCGGAATATGACGATGAACTGTGTACACCAGAATCGGTCAATCCACGCCACGCCACCCGGCAGGGGGACGAGGTTAGAGAAGTCACCGATACCGCCCGAAAGCATCTGCGCACCCATTGCTCCGGCGAGCATTATCTGCCGCAGAAAGTGTTCGCGATTGTATGCTTCCGTAAAGAAATGGTCGTCTTCACATATCAGCACGAAGTCCTCATCGTTCTCCTTGGCCTCGGTAATGATTCGGCAGATACTCTCCCAAAGGCCGATGGCGCCGATTTCGTGGCGCGATGCCTCGATAATATGCAGGTCAAATTCCGGACGACCCTTAAATTCATTACGGATATGCTCAAGTCGGTCTGTTCGCTCCGGAAGGTTAATGACGTAAGTGGGTATGAAAGCACGGCTTACGTCGGCCGACATAATGGCGTGCAGGGTATCGGGCGAGATGGCTGAGTAGTGATTGCGAACCTTATGCAGCTGAGCGAGAAGGCTTTCATTCTTCTGAAAAAAACGGGTTACTCGCCCTTCCTCCTCGTTGATACTGGTAGCGTCGGAATAGCCAAACTCACGCTGAATGCTGATATATGGCGCCATAACATATTTTCGTTTCGCCAAATAGGAAAGTTGAATATCAACGGCATAACCCTCAGTGGTCTTTGCGGCAAGAATCTTATGGTAGCAGCGGCGGAAAATCACCGTAAACTGCATCCCGTTAAACCAGTTGACCCAGAAGAGTCCCGGCGCAACCTCAACGGGATTGCGACAAACGGACATTCCACCCGACAGCAGGTCGGCGTCAAGACTCTGCGCAAGCCGGATATAATGCAATAACGTATCCTTACTGTATGCCTCGGTAAAGATATGGTCATCCTCGCAGAAGATGAAAAATTCACTACCCTGACGCTCCTGTTCCTCAACAATGCCGTAGAAAGTCTGCCACAGGCCGTATGGTCCGTTGCGATGCTCGATTGCCGGCACAATATGCAGTTCAAACTCATCGCGCCCCTCAAACTCGCCGATAATCGACTCCCTGCGCTCAGTCCGAGCCGCAAGGTTCACAGCATATACTTGTAGTTTTTCTGTCATTTTTTTCAGGATGATTGGTTATTTGGAGGCGTTGAATTGATATATGATGCGGAGCATGACGTAGCGGGGAATGGTATTGTCCCAACTTTCAGTGCGCCCCTGAGCGTTGATTACATAGCTTATGCGTGAAATCTGGTGGAGCAGGTCGTAGCCATCCAATATGAATCGCAGGCCGGGACGCTGCCAGTGCCATTGCGCGCCGGCATTGAGTATCCATTCGTCGGTGTTGAGATGGGAATCGGCATATCCCCGACGGGTGTTCAGCGCAAGGTCGGTTGTCAGAGATATGTTATGAGGCATTTTGAACTGAAGGCTCATCTTGTAGGTCATATCTACGGCTGTAAACGGGATGAAGTCTTCGGCTTTGCTTTTATAGTGAGACACCTTCGATGTCACTTCCGGTGAGAGTTCAAGCCATTTCCATGGGTTATATGTCCCTTGTAATGAACCATCGTAACTGTTGTTATAAACAAACTCCTGAGAGAGACGATAATTGTCGAAATCGGTAGTTGTGGAGCCAACCATATCCGCATTGCGTTTGTTTGCATATTCGTTTTTCCACCTGATGCTCCACGTGTTACCGTATAGCCAGCTGAAAAGGCCTACGGAAAAGTGGCGCGTGCCGTTAACGTTATACGGGCTATGGCGTCTCACTCCGGTCTCAGGGTTGTATATCCAGCCGTTTACTATGTCATCGTCAATCGTGACATACTTGATTGTCAGATAGTTCATGATGTTATAAGCCGGAGTAATCAATTCAAAGGAAGGTTTGAGTTCGAGAGTGTTATGGCGGGAATTACGAAGATGGGGATTGCCGCGATGGATATTCAGAGGGTCGGCATCCGTTACTACGTCAATCAAATAAGCCATATCAAGCGGCCTGACCACGGATGACGCTTTCAGTGATATCAATAGATTGTTACGCCCGCGGGGAGTCAGTTTGTAGTCAAGCGAAAAGTCTGACAATGACCAAAATGTTTCGTTGCGGGTCGGATTAATGGCGTCTGCTTCGGGGCGCATAAACTCGTAAGTCCTGTTTAAAAATGTAATTGACGGAGTTATTTTTAAGTCCAGTTGTCCTTTGCCGCCTTCGGCCATTGATGGGTAGCCCCAGCGCGCTCCTGAGTTCAAAAAAATGAGAGTTGAGCCATCATTTCTCAGAGTTTTGGAACTATTGGTCGGGTCAAGTGCATATGCGGGTAATAAGAAACGGAAGTCGGTGTTACGATCCCGGGCATGGTCGTGGTTGACGCCTATGGAAAGTGAGTAATTCCGGGGGAAGCGGAGATTGTACTTCAAACTACCGCAGTAATTTACGATATAAGAGGGATATGCCTGCCGGCGGGCTTGTTCCGACTGTGTCCTGTCCGGATTCATGCCATAGTCAATCAAATAGAATGAATCATATTTGCCATGAGAGCGGGTGTAGTCGCCGCTGACCCATATCGACATATTCTGCTTTGTTTCTTTAATGTCGGGCAGGCGCACCCGAGCATCCATATTAAGATTCCCTTTAATATTATGTGATGAAGAGGATGCGGTATGAAGCGAACGGTTCACTAAGCTATTGTCATTCGCGCGGCTTACTTCGGCCTCTCTGTCAGATTTGGATTTGGCGTTGCCGTAATCAAACCTTGCGTTGACAGTGAGTTGCCAATTGCCGATTTGGCGCATATAGTGATGTGCGGTGTTGAATTTCAGCGCGCGGGTCCAATTCTTTGATGCTGAGTTTGAAATATTGTCGCCCTCCGGCAGGAAAAGTACTCCTTGGCTTCCGTTGCGAGAGTCCGTAGTTGTGCGCGTAGCTTCGATGTGTCCTCGCAATGATTCCTGGCGCTTTGAGCTGCTAAGTGAATAATTCATACCTCCCCCAATGTAAGAGGATACTCCGGTTCGAGAAATCCTACTTGTATCCCAAATATCTGACTTGCTCCAGGGCAGGCTCTGAGTTGAAAGATTGTTTGCGTTGAAATATGCCGCCACGGCTGAGGTTGAGGTGAATGTGGTTGCGAATAGTCGGCCAAGATAACGTTTTTCAGTCCCGTATCCTCCCTCGGCCAGAACTGAGGTCGCACCCATGTACTGTTTTTTGAGGGTTACGTCCATCACATACTCTTTGTCATCGGAATATCCAAGCAGGGATGCCGCCTCCGAGTCTTGTTCATATACTTTGATATTCTTGACGGTATATGCCGCCAAATTGTTGAGCATAATAGTGGGGTCATTATCAAAGAGTTTGCGGCCATTCAAGAGCAGACTCTCGATCTTTTTACCATTGTGAAGAATCTGACCGTCGGATTTGAGCTCCACTCCGGGCAGTTGCTTGACTAAAGCGTCAAGCATTGAACCTTCAGGCAGAATAAATGCGTCGGCATTATATATTACTGTATCTCCATCAAAAAACACCTTGATTTTTGTTGCGACCACTGATATCTCATCAAGTTGCTTCGGTAGGCGTTCAAGCTTGATTTTCCCTAAATCCACCTCAGTGTTCTTGGTGCTTGCTCTCAATTTCATTGAGCGCGGAATATAACCTTCCGCATCAATCGTCATATCATAAACGTCATCACGATGAGGAAGAGTAAAAGTGCGATAGGCAATGCTTTGATAGCCGTCGCTCGTATACATTATTCCCTTCGAAATAATTGCGCTTTCATTAGTGTTTTCTTTAAAGACAAATAAACTAACATTTGCCGGGTCAATAGGTAACCCGGTGATAGAATCGCAAACATTAACTTTATAGTTAATTTGGGCCGCTGCCGTAAAACATACAAGCAAGCAGCTTATCATCAAGCAATATTTTAGTATTAAACGACTTGAGTGGCTCATAAAATAGTTTAAGCAATAAGAGTGTCGCAGAGTACCAAAAGAGGGACTGCAACACTCTCAATCAGGGAAGATTAATTATCTTTCACATTGAACTCTATACTAGAGTTGGTGCATCCGTCGGTTTTAGCGCAGTCAGACGCGCATCCCTTGCGACAATCAGCTTCGGTTACTATGCCGTTGATGTCATAAGACGTCTGGTTGCCTCTGACAGTTAGTTTACAACGGCAAGTGTAAGTGGTTGCACCGGCGAGGATGCCTTTGAGTTCCTCCTGGGTCAGAGGGGTGCCGATGAGTTCGGCAGCGGGAATGATGAGTTTGCTCATGATTCTTTTGGGTTTAAATGGTTAAATATTGAGTGAATTAGTGAGGCTTTTGGGCCTCGTTTTTGGTCAGGTGTATAGGTAAATAAGGTCTTCAACGGTGTAGCCGGCGGGGAGTGGCTTGCCGTCAATAAGGATTGTGGGGGTCACTGATATTCCCGCTTTGGCGGTCCATTTGTCGTGACGGATGAGTTCATCTACTATCTCCTTGGCGGTTTCCGCGGGGATTTCCTGCTCAGGAGGATTGGCAAAGGGATGCTCTTTGGAGTGACCGTTTGTGTACCAGTCGGTTAGCAACTCCCAGGTCGCTTGTTCGCCTTTAGTCTTGTAGGTTTCGACAATTCGTTTGTTTACGGGCGCGAGGTCGGGGTTGAAGTAGGTAAAGAAATATTGAATTCTGAACCCGGCGTCAATCAGCGGCTCAAGCCGCGAGTGCATCCTTCCGCACGGATTGCAGAACGGATTGCCGACGATGGTTATTAGCGGCAATTCCGAGTCAGGATTGCCGAAGAAGATGCTTGAAGCCTCCTCTCCCTCAACGGGATATGTCTCCGCGGAGTCACGCAGCAGTGAGTCCCAGATATGACTGTCAAACTTTATTTGGCGCAGTGATGTATTCTCCTTTTTATCCTGCTCCGCATTCTTGTAATAATCACTCAGATAACGCATCGCGCTCATGATCAGCCAGTAAGCCGCGCCTACTGCCGTGAGGGCGCCAAGGAGTGGAAGAGTCAGTGTAACATCCCGATATATGCCCCCGACAATCATGATTGCGAACGCAACCCATACGCAACCCATGACCAAGAGGCAAAGCGCACACCACGACTTACGCTTAAACCCTTGGTAAGCAACGCTCCAGAGCGTCAAAGGTAGCGCAAGGGCCACGGCGATACTTACCGCTCCTCCCAATCCCTGCGGACTAAGGAGCGTTGCCACTAAATTTACGCCGAAAAACGCTATGCCGGCAATGCTCAGGTCAAATATTCCGAACAGTAGAGGCCCCGGGCCTGCGGATTTGTGCGCGTCAGTGCAACCGGCTGAGTTCAACAGGCTGCAAATCTTGTCGGCAGCGGTGCTGTTGATATTCAGTTGCTTCTTGAGGAGCAAAACTGAGAGCCATGTTCCTAAAATGTAAACAAGGCCGAGAGATATGCTCAATGCCGGGAGTCTGCCGGCGACCGCTGCGCCCACAAGCAAGACAATAACCCCGAGATATGACAAGACTCTCTGCAACCGATTGCTACGCTCTTCCCGGCGGTGGTCTTTCAGGTTAGGTTCAGAAGAGGCTTCCGATGCCTTAACTATCATTACTGCGCCGGTCCAGGCCTGCTTAAATGTATCGAGCGGCGCCGAAAATGCACCGGATGTGGTCCGATATTTAACCTCATTGTCGGTTACCGAGGTGACTACCACGCAGTCGCCCGAGGCCTGGGCAACAAACGGACATGGAATCCGCCCAATCTGCTCCTTATTAGAAACGCGCAGCGACGTATGGTCAACATTATAGCGGTTCAGGATCTGCCCGATGGCCCATAGCGAGGCGCCGTAAGGCATCTCCCGCTCTACTTGCCGGAGGTAGAGTGGAGTGAATGGCACTTTCAATTCCGAAAGGATTATTTCAACAATGGGCTGCTGCATAACATATTAAAGAGGTTGAACTGATGCTGCGAATTTAGGTAGAAAAAATGAGATAGGCAAAAAAAATGGTAAATATTTTTTTCTTCAAAATGGCTCCTAACTTATTGATTCATAATAGTGATGAAAATTAAATTTTCTTCAGGCTGTTTTTATGCGTTTTTTAGAGCAATTCTAAGACATAATTAATGCCCTTGTTAGTGGAAAGCTCAATTTCAATAATGCGCTTGGCGAGGGTCAGTCCGAGTCCCCAGCCGCGTTTTTTGGTTGTGAATCCGGGGTTGAAGATGGTTTTGAAGTTCTTTCGCTCAATTCCTTTGCCGGAGTCAGTTACTTCAACAATGGCTGAGTTGCCCTCATTGGTAATGAGCGATTGCTACTGAATGGTTGCCCGTGAGTAATGCCACACGTTAGATAAATTGATAATAATGAGGGAAATTTTGCATTATTTTCGCGTGGGTTTTATGTCAAGGCGGTAGGAGAGGGTCAGCAGTGCGTAGGATGGCTGGGAGTTATAGCGGGTCTCGGTTCGCCCTTGGGCGTTGACCACCTGGCGAATGGTCGGGAGTTGGTGGAGCAGGTCAAAGCCGATGGCTTTGACGGTCCATTGCTTGGCGGAACCGAAAGTCTTGCTCAGTTGGAGGTTCCATACCCAGTCGGTCGTGTTCATTGTTGTCTCTTCGTAGCCACGGCGACAATAGACCATCAGTTCGGTTTGTATTTCAACACCCCAATGCAATGGCATCGAGGCTAATATACCATAGTTTACGTGCATAAAATAAAATGGCGCAAAAACCCGGTCAAGACTTACAAGTCTATTCCAGTTAAAGTCGACTTTGCCAGAGATGGTTGCGTTCCCCGGCGTCCATTTAAGTTCAAAGTTGTTACTAATTTGCCAGTTATTTACCTTCAGAACATTAGGCACGTCCGAATCAGTTGAATAGTCCGCAGAACGCAATAACTCGCCTTTAAGAGAGTTTGAAAGGTAGACCCGTTCGCTTTTATCTAAATATTGAGAATATGAGCCATGAATGTTGGCAAAAAAGTTTCCGTCAATATTGTAGGGCATAATCATTGTTATTCCATTCTGTCGGTTGTAGAATCTGGCCGATGTGATCGACCGGTCTGTACGCGAATATTTGGACGAAACTACGATTTGGCGGTTATGCAGCGATTGATTATTATTGAACACAAATTCGGCCGATGAGAGTATTGACTTTCTGAGGTCTGGATTACCGCAAAAGCGCAACATCGGATCGGAGGTGTCAACAATCGGAAGCAAGTGGAGCATTTGGGGCGCCTCTTCTGAATAATTTAGAGAAAGTTTATAGTTTGAGCCCTCGCTCCATTCTCCCTCGCCTAACGAAGCAATTAAGTAGCCAGACAGAAGAAGGTTCGTTTTATCAACAAATAAAGTGGTTACGCGCCTATCTTTAATTTGGCGTGTCAAGATATTTTCCGTCAGATGTAACTGTAATTTAACAGGTCCGTCTATGCCGCCCAAAAAATCAATTTTATTCGAAATCCCGGATTCTGTTGTGAAGTAGCTATTTGCCAAATCCCTTAACCAAAGGTCGTTGGAGTTAGGCGTTTCGGCCATATAGTCCATTTCGCGTCTGCCGGATTGAGAGGTGTATCCCAGCTTGTAGCCTATATTGTAGTAACATTCGCTGCGCTTTGTAATGTTGAATGAAGTGCGAATGGAAAATGCTTCAAATTTAATGTTGTGAGAATTTACGGGGAGGGATTCTCGATAAATTCGTGAAATATTATCCGACACTTTATCCGGATAAACTATAAAGTCCGTAATGTTATTTAACCGAGAAGAACCACGGCAACTGCCATTGAGTCTAAGATCCCAAATACGGAAACTGGCCGGAATCTTTTGGCCTAAATTTAGATAAGTATGCATCCAAAGATAAGCGCCATATTTGTCACCTTTTACTGTTGATTTTTTTTGGCGTAAATATATCTTCGAGGTATTATTGTCAGATTCGGATACCTCAATATTATCATCGGCTGTATTATGCTCATAGCATGCACTAAGGCCGGTGTTATAGTACCCCTTGTCAAAATTTTGCTTGAAGTCGTTGTAAAACTCTAAGGCAGTCTCTCTTGTTTCTGACTTTAAATGGCTATTGTTGTAAATACTGCTGTCTTCAAGATACGCTTCATGATAGGTTGACACCTCATTATGACTGTTACGGCGAGTAACAGTCAGGCTGTTATTGATTTCAGATCTTTGTTCTTTCCAAGTCCGAGAGTGGTTTATGCCGGCACTTTTGGCCGTTTTCAGGCCCGACGTCGTGATATTTTCAATCCACCGTCCTTGATATCCGGGGCGATTCTCGGCATTGAGATTGTTGGCATTGGCATACACCGCCAAAGAACTGATTGGAGAGTAATACATCGCAAAAATGCGCCCGAGCCATCGGGAATTCCAACCTCCCCGAAGAGCCGAGCCCCCACCAAATTCATAATTGGAAATCAATCCGTGGGCATATTCCCGCTTTAAGGCTACGTCCATTACGATATGCTCTTCAAACACATCCGCAGGAATCTCTTTTTTGTCATAGACTTTGATTTTACTCACAGTATAGGCCGGCAAATTCGCCAAGGCGACTGTTGGATCTCCCTTGAAAAAGTTGCGCCCGTTAACCAGCAGTTCACGGACAAATTTGCCATTGACAGTTATTTGTCCTGATTCGCTCAAATTCGCTCCCGGGAGTGCGCGTATCAGTTCTTCCAGCATTGAACCTTCCGACAAGCAAAAGGCCGTTGCATCATAAACCAAAGTATCGCCATTCATTACCATCTTCACCTTAGATGCCGTAACTGTTACCTCTTCAAGTGTTTTAGTTCTTTTCGACAGAAACATTTCTATCTCTTCAACATACACTCCGGCCGTAGAGTCGTTAAGCCAATAACTTGTCGCATCTAAAGTCCGCGAACCGTAACCATCCGCACTAACCCTGAGAATATAACTATTTCTGACAGAATCGACTGTTAAAGTTGAAGTATACAGGTATCGGTCAGGCTCATCTCTATATGGATTCTCTATTCGTGGAAGCGAATCACACACGACCAGTCCGGACGAATCCATAACCGACACCTTGGCATACGGTATGTCTAATCCCGTGTAGCCGTCACGAACCACCGCACCTACGCGTAACCGATAACTCATCGGCGAAACAATAGATGCTATGGACATCAGAACCAATGGTATCAATCCATTCATTTTCCAACACAGTAATTGATAGTGTTGCTAACCATCCACAACATTGACCTGCCATACCTGAGGCATTTCAAGTTATTACGGTTTGCAACACCATGGATACGAGAACTTAACAGAATAATGCTTTGGTTACTCTTGCACATGATGACATCGAATCGCAAACTTCGTTGCACTTTTTTGTACACGCATCTTGGCCCGAAGTTTGCTCATGATTCTTTTGGGTTTAAATGGTTAAATATTGAGTGAATTAGTGAGGCTTTTGGGCCTCGTTTTTGGTCAGGTGTATAGGTAAATAAGGTCTTCAACGGTGTAGCCGGCGGGGAGAGGCTTGCCGTCAATAAGGATTGTGGGGGTCACTGATATTCCCGCTTTTGCGGTCCATCTGTCGTGGCGGAGAAGTTCATCTACTATCTCCTTGGCGGTTTCGGCGGTAATCTCCTGCGAGGGAGTATTGGCAAAGGGATGCTCTTTGGGTGACTGTTTATATACCAGTCGGTTAGCAACTCCCAGGTCGCTTGTTCGCCTTCCGTCTTATAGGTTTTGATAATCCGTTTGTTTACAGGTGCGAGGTCAGGGTTGAAATAGGTAAAGAAATATGGTGCGAAGTTACGCATAAAAATCCGGATACACAAGACCAAATGAACTTCTTTTGACTTAGACTCTTGTGGTGTAGTAGGACTTGGGAACTCGGCCAATGCGGATGCTGTAAAGACACAGACAAACATGATGAATAGTTTGATAATTTCATAATGTACAAATTTTATGGTCCAAAGTTACGAAAAGAATCCGGAAACATTCGTTTTCCTGGCCTCAATAAAATCTACTATTTTGAGCGTTTAAGAATCAATAAATCAGCAATATAAGAATTAACAATTCACTATTCCATGCAAATAACTGTAAATCAGTGCGTTATGTTGCGGCGGGAGGAAGGTAAATTACATAGAATCAGTATATTACGAATAGATGCAGTTGGTTTCTTTTAATAATGAGTGGTTGCTATGCTCGAGTTTTCGCTTGATTGACGATTTGGCGTTATAGACTGATTGTGGTTGAATGTTGAGAATGAAACTAATGATTCTTTTGCGACAGATTTGCATACAACAGTGCGAATATAGTCAATTCAGATTCAGAAATGGAGGGACATTCCCGGACTAAACGTTCAATGAGGTTATCATAGTATTTATTGATAATCTCTTTAAGGTCTGAGATGAATTTTTTTGTTTTGACGCTATCTAATTTTTTCTTTATAACCTTCAGCGCACGGTTTGAAGATTGTGGAGTTAATTCAGCATCGATGAACATATTTCCAAATTCTTCAATCCAGGCGAACTTTGATACGAACAAATCATGCGCGGCAATGCGCCCGGCCAGAATCTGTTTGTTTAGCATATAGACTACTTGCGACTGATTTTCAATTGATTGCTTCAGACTTGTCCTTATATTCTCTGTTGCTTTCTGTGCGGTTTGAATCTGCTGATTAAGTGCAATATCTCACTATTCTGTAGGTCGATTTGTTGCGTAAGATTGGCTTGCATTTCAGTAAAAATGGAATCAAAATGAGACGCATTTGAGAGCAGTGATGCTAAAGAGTCCTTTACATGACTTTTCCTCCCAAGTTGAAAGTCGACTAATAGTTTATAGGCTTGTGCCTTTTTTCAGAAATTTGGATATTCTATATCATTTTATTTATTTTGTATTTAAAATAAATAAAATGATATGAATTCCCTTTTTCGAAAATATAGTAATTATTATCTTATGAAGAATAGATTAATTGGGGTAACTATGAATAATGAGCTTATAAAATCTTATTTAGATTATGTCATGACACATTGTCGACTTAAAATCATTATTTTATGGCAAGTAATTTCCGCATTGTTTGGTGGAATATTGGCATATTTTAAAATATCTTACATGGTGTTAATATTATTATCTTTGTCCTTCAGTGCATCAGCTGATGGGTATGAAAAACTAATATACGAAAAAGTTTTTGTAGATTTGGATACAGATACTTTTTTGGCTGGAGATACGATTCAACTCAAAGGGTGTTTAATAGACGCCACAACAGGATCCTTGTTATCAAATTACAGTCGTTATGTATATATAGAGTTGATTAGTCCTATAGGGACTGTGGAATGCAGGAAAAAGTTAATAATCAGAGATGGCTATTTTCAAGGTTATCTTCCTCTTTCTTCTACTCATGCTGAAGGTGTTTACACAATATCAGCATATACTTTATTTATGCAAAATTTTCCATCGAAATTTTTTTATAAAACACAGGTAAAAATTGTAAGTCCTTTATCCAATAAATATTATATGGAGCGTGTTTTTGAAAATGGAGTTTTTAGTGTTCAATTGATCAATCGGAGTTCTAAGAAAGCTGAAAACTGTGCTAAAATTGAGATATTTGGAAATGGCGAGGTTTTGAGTACGACTAATAATAACAATAAAATTAAGTGGAAATACAATAAGAATTTAGATGTCGTAAAAGTGACATTTGATAATTTTTCAAAATTTATTTCATTACCTATTATGGAAGACGAAATAAATGTTAGTATTTGTCCAGAAGGTGGATGTATATTGCCTAATCATATAAATTCTATTGGTCTAAAAGCTTTTGATAAGCATGGACGTGGAATTTCAATTAATGGTTTCTTAGTGGACTCAAAAGGCAATAAAATCCTTGATGTGACTACAAACAATAGGGGTTATGGAGTCTTTAGGTTTATGCCTGAAGTTAACATGAGTTATTCGGTTTTGTTTGGAGACGATACTTTTTCATTGCCAGAAATAAAAAAAGAAGGTATGAAAATTGCTATTGCATCTTCTCAAAAAGAAAATCTTATTGTTGAGATTCTTGGCGATTTGCCTTCTAATTATTTTTTATCAATTGAGAATAACGGCCAAAGGATTTTCTTTGAGAATGTTTTGACATCGTCATTTAAGATTAAACGAAATAATTTGCCCCATGGATTACTTTGTTTTAAACTGATTTCGCAAAATAACTATGTGGTGAGCCAAAGATATGTCCTTAATCGTATAGAAGAATTATCTGCAGAATCAATAGGACAAGATGTTGGAATCCGATTAGACAGTATTAACCAGTTTTCTAAAAATGCGCAGCAACGGCATTCTTTGGATGCTGTGGCTTTATGTTTGACGTCTGACAGATACAATATTAATGGGATAAATTGGGAATATCCAGTTGAAATTGGAGGAATGTTGTCCGGTTACGTTAAGACTGAATGGCGTAACAAGCCAATTAAAGGTGCTATTGTGAATATTATTTCTCCTTCAATTGGGTCAGCCTACGAAGCAACGACAGATGCTAATGGTTTTTTTATTATTGATGGCTTAGAATGGCCTGAAGAGGCTGCATTCGCTTGTATGGCAAAAAGTCCATCTGGTGAAATCCTTCCTAACATTATAATGTTAGATGATGAGTTTCAGTCAATAGATCCGTTGCCTGTATATCCGGAACATATAAATAATCCAGAATACTTTGATATTTCTACTACATGTTTTAATACTATAATGCTTCAAGAAGTTAAAGTAGTTGCAAAACCTTATGATGATTCTAAAAGCATTATGTTTGCTGCAATGGGAATAAAATGCGTAGATGAACGAGTGATGGAAGAACGTCATATAACGACTTATGAAGAGGCAATTAGGATGTTTCCTGGTATTTACATACAGAATGGTAAAATACTCAGTAGTCGAGGTCGAAACTCGATTATGGGGTCTGGCAATGCGGATGTTGAGATATGGATTGATGGAGTTCATTGGCATCCGTCATTTATAGATAGTAACGGAGGAATAAGTCTTCAAGATATAATTGATGAAAAGAAACCAAAACAGATGAATGCGCAAGAAGCTACTATAGAGAGAGTTTCAAAGAAAATGACAGGTGGTCTATTGCCAACAGATATTGCCAAACAACATTACGTATCATCGTTATCAACTATCAGTGAACTTTCGGGTAGTTATCCTTTTGCGAGTATAAAGTCTATCGACTATGTTCCACCTCAATCCGCTTTATTTTTAAGTCGTTCTGCTGCTTATGGTGGAGGCGCATTAGTCATCACAACAAAATCTGGAGAAGGAAAGAATACGGATTATAAGACAGGTATTAAGGTTTTTAAACCGTTAGGTGTACAAGAGGCAAATTATTAAATATTGAAATTTAAAATATGCCCTAAAATACTTTGCGAGTTCGGGAGGGCATTGTTTTACATCATAATTCTAAATTCATTATAGACGTAAAGGGTTTTACATAATTCCATTATCTGGGAGATGGTCATGAGAGTGTGGTGTCGCTTAGTTAGATTAGTGTGCTATAAGAGATTGATAACCGTAGCCACTTCTCGTATAGTATGCATGGTGTGTGAATAATATGTATACCAACAGTCCCTCAGGCATTGTCGGGGTAGAGATAGATGTCCTATTTCTGGTCGCGACATGACGGGGGACCAAAGCAGAGACTGTCATTGCCGTACTGGAGAAAATCCCTCCGGTCAGGCGCAAAATAGTCAGGGAGATAACGCTCGACTTGTCGTCGTCAATGATGCTCATTGCCAGGCGTTCGTTTCCAAAAGCGACTGTTACCAACGACCGCTTCCACGTGCATAAACTCTACTACGACGCCATTGATGAGCTGCGCATAAGTCTAAGGTGGATGGCCAGGGATGTGGAAAACGAAGAGATTGCACGCTGTCGCAAGGCCGGGACTGCATATGTTCCATTCCGGTATGACAACGGAGACACCCGTAAACAACTGCTGGCCAGAGCAGAATCATTCAACGCAAAGGTCAAGGCTTTCCGTAGTCAATTCCGAGGCGTTACCGACATTCCCTTCTCTCTCTTCAGACTATCCAAGCTATGCGCCTAAAAATAACTCTACACTCGGGTAGTTTTTAACATTTCAACCAACTTTTGCAGCTGACCCCTTTTGTGGTGACTCGGAGGGGTATAGTTGAATAAAAGACCGCTAACTCATTTAGAATTGGCGGTCTTTGGTGGTGCCACCAGCACCATTTTTTAATGAATTATAATGAATCGTGGTGAATGACGCTAAATGCTATAATATTATGTATCAACGCAATTAAACTGAACTGAATTTGTTTTCAGGCGTTAATATTCAAGAATTATAGGTAACTTTATAGGTAACTTTTGAGAAGTTTACTATATTTGCAATCGGATTGGTTCGGTTTGAATTTGAACCACAACCCAATCCTGTATATCAGACAATTAAACGAATTTGAATTATGGCAAAGACTCTCTCCAGATTCTACTTCCTCAAAAAGGACGAGAACAAGGATAAAGCAACCCTCTTCGTGAGGGTACAAGACCCCATACGCAAGATTGATGTTCAGTTCACAACGCGGCTCCGTGTGTCTGTGCCGGAATGGAAAGTGGCTGTTTCGAGCGAGGACGCATTAGCCCGTCATCGCAAGGAGTATCCCAAGCTGCATGACAAACTCGGTCGCATCGAGGTCATGCTCAAACGAGAAATGGAAGCTCCGGAATTTGACCGCGAAAAGGTTAAACAGGAAATAATGGCTATCGCGGATCCTGAGAAATCCGAGATAGTACGCCGTCAACAAGAGGCGGAAGTTATCGCAAAGGAAAAAGAAGAACGACAACTACGGGAAGAAGCGGAGAAGGCTCGCATTGCCGCGGAAGCCGAACGGGCTAACATCTGGAATTTCCTTGACCGCTTTGTTGAGGAAATAAAATCCGGCAAACGTCTCAATGGTAACAACCGATACACTGCGGGTAGCTGTAAGGCATGGAGTAGTTTCCGAAAACTGTTTAACGTATTCGACCCGCGCCACAAACTGACGTGGGCAGATGTTGACCGCTCGTTGGTGACGAAATTTCTCGACCACCTTCAGAAGCTCGACTATATGGGTAGCTCGGTCAACAAGTACCTCGTATCATTTCGCGCTATGGTCGGCTACGCATACGAGGATGGACTGCACAACAACGACCGTGCATTAAGCTGCTTCTCCAAGCGTAAAGTGGAAGAAAGTGACAAGGCTGCTGAAATCTATCTTACCGAAACGGAGTTGCAGGCATTGGCAGAAATGGAACTCACCGGATTGAAAGACCAAGTGAGAGATATTTTCCTCGTTGGTTGCTATACCTGTCAGCGCGTAAGCGACTACAACAATATCCAGCCGGAGGACTTTACGACAACAGCGAAAGGCACTCCGATTATCCGTCTTGTTCAGCAGAAGACCCGCAACGAGGTAAAAATACCGATAATGAATCCCAACCTCAAAGCCATCTGTGAGAAATACAGCTATCGGCTTCCTTCGGTGGTTGACCAGATTCTTAACCGCTATATCAAGGAGATACTTAAAGACCTCTCCGAAAGCGTGCCGACACTTGCTGTCAAGGTTCCGACAAAGCTCACCATGAAACAGAAAGAGAGGGAGAAATCCGGAGAACTGGCAGCAGAACGTAACGACAAAGGAGACGTGATGATGCCGCGCTATGATTGTGTCACCACCCATACAGCCCGGCGCAGTGGCATTACCAATATGTACCTCTCCCACAAATTTACCATCGTCCAGATGATGCACGTCAGCGGACACAAAACGCAAAAGACCTTCATGGACTACATCAAGCTCTCGTCAGATGAAATTGCCGATGAGATAGATGCAATCGTCAACGGCGCAAAAGAAGACGTATTCTAAAGAACTTGATGTCTGACTTGTACCCCCAAGATTATGATTTTCTTTTCATCAGCTCATATATAGTTAGGTTTAGTTCATCGGGCGTATATATAGCCCGAACCAAACCAAGCTGATTACAATTATCCACGACAGCGCCAAATGTGTGTAAAAAATATGCGATTTGACACTCTCGTGTAATCCGCGATTCGAGGTGTCAACAACGTTGGGTATCTGCGACTTTTGTATCTTATGCAGCTGTCGCGCTTCCAAATGTGGTATAAAAACATTAGATTTGGAAGCGTGACGTAAGTTTACATTATGATAGTTTTGTTCGTTCTCGTAGTATCACTTGCTTTTTTTGTTTAAAATCTTGAAGAATCTGGCTTTTCGTTCGTTTGGAATTGGGATTTGCACGCACGTACATATCAGTCAATCTTTCAATGAAGAAAGTATCATCTTCCAGTGACTTTGATTTATAATAATAATTCACTAAATTAAGCAAGCTAATATCCGTAATATAAGCTCTATTAATACGATTGAGAAAATCTTTGAGGATATCCTTGTGTCTTAAGCCTTTAAAGTCGGAATATAGAAACACAGATAAATATTGTTCAAATTCCGATATTCGTTTATCTTTTATAGATAATATATCTTCATCTATTTTATCCTTTATAATCTCGGTGAGTTTAAGTGAGGCCAGATTATTGGACAGGTATTGCTGGTGAAGATATGGTAGAAATCTAATAATAATGTTGAGTTCCTGAAGATGTTCTTCAGAAATATCTTTTCTTTGAACCTGCCGATTGGCGATTGCAAATACTAAAAGAGCGTAGGAAATAGAATTACGCAATATTTTCACGTAAGAACTTAACTTTACTCCAGGCTTTTGGACTTCTTCTGAATTTTTAAGGACATTCATAGCCAATCGTAATAGATCGGCTAAATCGTTAAGATGTCCTTGGGATTCCTTGCGCTCTATGACTTCTGGGCGCTGTTCATGGCTTCTCTCAATCTTTAAATCACCTTGTCGGTTTTCATCTTCTTCAGTTTGTTTTGCTGGTAAGGATGCCAATAAATCTTCTGAACTTATTCTACTCAGGATACTTTGATTTGTATTAAACGTATCATCAATATTTCTACCAATGGCATAAACCATGCCATTCAGTTCTTCAAAAGCAGAATCCATTCTTGAAATGATCTTCTCAAGAATTTCAGTTTCAGCTCTATTTAGCCCCGTATAATAGATAATCTCATTAACATACTGAAGAAAAGTGCCTTCACTGAGTACGAAGTCTTTGAAGTCTGGAAATTCGCTCATGGCATATGCCAAGCTAAACTCAAAGAAACATAGAAATCTAAAGTGAACCTTGTCGTCTGGATCTTTTAGGAAAACTCCTAAGTTGATGTATTCTTGCGCTATCTTAGTTGGTGGAAAGATATTATCAACACGCATAGCTTTTAGATACTCCTCGATTACCCTTACAAATGAGGAATAACTTATTCTATACATACTCTCTTGGCTTTCAAGCATTTCTTTAGCAATATGAGCCATCAGTCGTAGCCTATTTTTATAATCGAAAATGTCCGATGGCGATCCCTTGGGATCAAGAGTTTTAAACAAATCCGAGAGATAAGTTTCGATTAACATAGCATTATTACGAGGTTTTGTCTCACCTTGTTTTTCAAAGATGTAAAGAAACATCGAAACGGCAAATGGAGTACAAGGAAGATTTAATGCAGAGAAGGTTTTTACTAACAAATCGACCTTATCAGATACGGCTTGGTTGTTAGGGAACCATTTTAATGCTAGTTCGCGCATTTGCTTCGTCCTAAAAGGACGCAATCTCAATCGCGTGAAATTCAACATTGATAACTGATCCGTATTTATAACCATTTCATTCGACTGATTATCACGAGAAGTTCCAATAAATCGTATGTTTGGATGTTTATCCAAAAACTCTTTTAGGGTATTTAGAGTTTCATAACTCTCGTAGTCAAATGATATATTGTCAATTAGGAGAATATATCTCCATTTATTTAGCATCCTTTCAGCTTCAGACTTACTCTTACCCCAATATGTACGTACAATTTTTAGGATATCCCCTGAAATATCATCAAAGTTGCAATGGATTGGAATAATAGTATTCCCCCAGTCATTTAGAATATCCAGTAATATCTTGTCCAGAAGTATGGTTTTGCCAGATTCTTTCTCTCCGAAAATAACAAAATTTTCAGAAGCATTAATAAGCGAATGTAGTGAATCAATTTTTACATATTGAAAATCAGCATCGGCCGTTTCGCGATTATTCTCTTGGACTTTAGTAATCGTTGGCATTACAAAAATCTCAGATAAACTTTTAGGAGCATCAGTTTGATTTTGATAAGTCAACAGATGTTTATTTAAAATATCAACTTCGTCCTTCAAGTCCAAAACTATATTTTGCATCTCCATGCGGTCTTTCTCTTCTTGACCACAAGGAATATCCTCTTCCCATATCCCTCCATCTTTGAAATCTCCAGATAAATCAGATACATATTTACAATGGCAGAACTTATGAGATTCTATATCGTAATCAACAATAGAGAATCCATTCTGGTATTTATCTTGTGCTACAATATTATGTGAAAGAATCCCTGGTGCCACTAAAGTAAATGTCCTTCCAAACGGCTTGATTGTCAATTCTTCACTTGGACTATGAGTATGACCGCAAAAGTAAATATTAAAATTAGAAACAATAAGTTTTGCTATGTCATTCACTTCAAAACCACGCATCCAACTATAGTGGTGATGAGAAAGTGCAATTTTAACATCGCAATCATGAAGCATCGGCAAACTATCGATGATTTGCTTTGTACCAAGTACAATTCTTCCTTGATCATTATTGGAATCATAACACCTCCATGCTGTATTAAGACAACAAATACCAACTTTAATATCATTGACAATCGTCTTATATACAGAATGTAAATTAGTCAATTTATGGAAGGAAGGGGTATGTACGCCATCCATGAAACCTCTCTCAAAAGTTTTAAACGGAATGATGCGTTGCATACTTCTTACGGCCTCTCTTTCGTCTTCAAGAAAGTCATTAATTACATCCGTTGATGTCAAAGAATCTGCGGTTCCCTTTTCCGTCATTTTGGAATCTAAATCACGTTGAATATCATGATTTCCAGGACACAAGAAAAACCGATTTTTTCCTAAATTTAGAGCTTATAACAAAGGTTCAACAAAATATACCTGAAAGGCATCGAATGCCTCTTGGATATTCTTAAATTCCTTTCCGCCTTTTAGTATGGCATCACCAGTGAAGATAATTAAATCGATATTCTTTTCACTATGAATTTGTGTAACCTTCTTAATTAAATTTTCAGTGATAAGAATATTTTTATCCTGTTCGACATCATTTCCTGAAATATGGTAGTCTGAAATATGAAGTATCCTCATGGCTAAGTTTATTTTATGAAACGGATTTGTAGATTGAGTTTAATGAAATAACTATCCTTTATCTTATAAACTTCGCCAAATTCATGACGAGTCGTACTGGGAGTATCGAATTTGGTATTGTTGAATAAATATTCTTCAAGGTCGTTGCGATCAAAAA
>CAMWNI010000014.1 GCA_947175545.1 uncultured Porphyromonadaceae bacterium | reverse complement strand
TAGTAATAATTCCTGAGATTTTGAGCCTACTATGCTGAAAAACATAAATTCACGCGCAAAATATCGCCACCAATAGAGGCAGTGATCATTCCCGCGATATTTGTTAAAGCCGGGGCTAAATCTTGATGTAAATCTTCCTGAGGTATAGCGGAAGCCCCACAAGATAACAAACAGCGGTGATGCCAACGGCATAAATCAGCGATGGCAGCGCCGATTCCGAACCAAACATCGGCTCAAGAATGTTGACATAGAGATAGTGAGGCAATACCATACCGCCCACATCTATGCGCCACATAACGCAGCCGAGGATAGAACTCAGAATATACAAAAACAGCGGATTGGCGCCAAATACCTCAGCAGGCTGCATCCACGCGCGGTTAAGCCTGTGAACCCCTATTTTCTTGAAGTCGACGGCATATATGAGCAATCCGAGCAACAGAATGCCAAGGCCGCATGAAATCAGTACGAAGGTCGGCGACCATACCTTTTTGTTGATTGGCACAATGCAGTCAAGCCCGAGTCCAAGAATAGTCAGCATAGCTCCGACGAGCAACAGCGGAGTCAGATTCATGCCCGAACGTTCAAGCAGAAGTCTACCGCATAAATAACCGATCAGAACGTGGGCAACTGACGGTAAAAGCCCGAGCAGGCCCTCGGGATCAAGGGGTATACGTCCGCCCGGCACCCAGTCGTGATAGATATGTCCTTCGCCAAACACCGCTACGTCGACCCGTGATACGATATTCTCAACCGTAGGCTCAAACCCATTGAAGGCCAGCAATACGGCCGCATATACGGTAAGCGACACGACAACTAAACGCCACAAAGCCCGACGGCTGAAACAGAGAGCCATCAGCGACGCAATGCCATAGCTGAACGCCAGTCGCGGCAACACACCCGTAAAACGCAGCGTGCTGAAGTCTAATCCGTCAATCGCACCCGAGATTCCTTTCTCGACAAGGTCAAGCACTACTCCTATAATATATATAAGGGCCGTACGCTTCACAATCTTGCCTACGACAGCCTTTCCGGGCGAATAATCAAACCGTTTGAGCGAGAAACTGACGCTCACGCCCATAATAAACATGAACATCGGAAACACAAGGTCAGCAGCCGTCATGCCGTTCCAGAGCGAATGTTGGAGCTGACCATAGACCGGAGTTCCCCACAAGGCCGTATTGACCAATATCATCAACGCGACAGTGAGTCCGCGCATAACATCAAGCGACACTAATCTCTTCATATATTATTATAACTTATGCCTTTGATTGCAAAGTTAATAATTTTTTCGCATTTTTGGCGCAGTAACCTTCATTTTATCTATATTATGATCGGTTGCCAATAGAGAGACTACGTCCTGAGGGTTATTAGCAGACTCGCGGGAATAAGGATGACGGTCAGATCAATGCCTGAACATAGCATTGGTCTGACCGCCTTGTCTAAGCGATTATCTTAAAGATTCGGATTAATCTTACTCCACTCAGAGACAGGAGGCATGATGCCGAGAGCAATCACCTCGTCGCGTAGCGCACAAAGATGCTTATAACTCTGATCCAGCTCTTTCTCCTCTTCGGGAGTACCGCTGACAGGAAGCACCGTCACTCCGTCTTTGTCAACCCGGGTCTCCATCGCCATCATGATATGTTTGAACCGTTCATTATTAACATACGTGCCGACCGGCCAGCGGAACGGAGCGCCGCCCATAGCAGCCTCGATCATCTCAATTGAGAGAAAAGCAGGACTCTGGAATGAGCTGCGTCCGCGTAGTTCGATGATTCGCTTGCCGCCTTGAACAACACGCTGCTTAAGTTCCTCCCAGGCCTCCTGCGGAAGAGCATCAGTTCCGAGGATGTCAGCCAGAGGCCGGTTATTGACCGTTGCGGTTGAGGCGAAGACGGCCATCTGCTCACCATGTCCGCCGTATGTTCGGCAATTGACAATATTGTCAGGATTAACGTTGAGCTGCTTTGAAAGCTCATTGCGCAGGCGGGTGCTGTCAAGGGCGGCAAGAGTTGACACCTGAGCGGGCTTGAGGCCGCTGTAAAGCAATGTAATGAGACCTGTGATATCGGCCGGATTAAAGATTACTACAATATGTTTCACATCCGGGCAATATTTCTTCACATTCTTACCGAATTCCTCGGCGATTTCGGCATTTCCCTTCAAAAGGTCTTCACGGGTCATGCCGGCCTTACGCGCAGCACCTCCGGAATTAACAATAAACTTTGCGCCATGAAGCGCCTCTGCGATATCTGTTGTGTAAGTGAGGTTTAACCCTTCAAAACCACAGTGTTTCAACTCTTCGGCGACTCCCTCCAGTCCGGGTCCGTAAGGATCGTACAGACAGATATTGGGCGTCAAGCCTTTCATAATGGCCGTCTGAGCCATATTGCTGCCAATCATTCCGGCTGCACCGATAATGACCAGTTTCTCACTCGATAAGTAATTCATAAAAGTGAAGTTATTAGATATTAAAACTTTAGTTAAAAACAATGAGTCTATACTCATTGAATTCAACAAATCATCCCGCAGCAAAGTTCATTCTCAATGCGCAGGCCAAATAATATCAGATTGTTGATTTTGCCCCCTCCGGATTGTTTGCGAAGCCAATCGACAGAAACTGCAGAATCGGCGCCAGTCCGGAAATCCAATAATACCATCCATGGACTCCACTCCTCATCCTGAAAGCAATCGGGATTGACTTTCGCTTCATTGCAAGGAAAAATTCAACATTTCCTTCATAGAAAAAGTCGTTATCGCCGCAATCCGCGTACCATCGGACGCTTTTTAACCGTTCGACACATTCAGGTGTGGCCTGCTCAAGAAATTTTGTCGGGTCATTATCGATCAGAGATCGGGCATAGTCCCCGTCAGTCTTAGTCAACTGACTTTGCTCCGGATGGCCGACTATTCCGCACAGGGCGCAAGCTGCACCATAAACTTCCGGACGTTTCTGTGCGTAAGCAACAGCTGCCTCTCCGGCCATTGAAGCACCCGCAATGACCCGATGGGCCTTGTCGGTCAACGTCTGATAAGTTGATTCAATCAATGGAATCAGTTCTTCATGAAAGTACGCTTCATAATCCCATCCCGCTACTGAGAAAAAACCTAATCGTTTTCCAAGATTAAACTCATCGGAGCCGCTTGCATCCGGCATAACTATAATCATTGGAAGAGCCATTCCCGAACGAATCGCATCGTCGGCAATCTGAGAAAGATTGCCGACTTTGATCCATGCTTCATGCGTCCCTCCCGCCGGATGTAACAAATAGAGTACCGGATAACGGCGAGAGCTGTCTCCGTAGCCGTCAGGCAGATAAACCGAGAAGTTCTTTTCAACGCCCAATATGTCGCTGCTCATCACGCAGTATTCAATGCGCCCGCAACCCGGTAAATTTCCGAAACGGCTTGCCACCTTACGTCTGTCTAATAGTTTGCCCATTTCATTAAATGTAATCGGTGAATGTTTTCCACATTCAGTAACACCCCAAAACAATCAATTGTTTATATTATCTGTTCGCCTAAAATGAACTTTCATGGTCGTCAACATGTTAGTCTAACAGAACAAGACCCACAATTTTAACCTATAATAATAACACACACTATGAGAAGTATAACAACTTTTGAGCTTCAGTATGCCCACCGTTTTTACGGATTCAAGGGCGAGGCACAGTACCTTCACGGACACACCGGAACCATGACCATCGAAGTGGAAGACACCATAAATGAAGGTGTAAATATGGTATTCCCATGTAATGAAGTCCGCAAAACAGCATGGAACCTGCTGCAAAACTTCGACCATTCTCTCGTTCTTCGCGAAGATGATCCTCTGCTCCCGGCCATAATCGGCGTATATGAAAAGCAAGGCATATTGAACGGCCATCCTCAGAACACGCTGAAAGGTGAAGCTTTCAAAACCGAGCTTGCAACAGCCTATCCTGATGCCCGACTGGTCGTGACAAAAGAGACACTGACTGTCGAGGGCATGATTAAAATTGTCTATGACCTGCTCAAAGACAAACTAAACATTGCAAAGATAACATTCACCAGTGGCGAGAACGCAGCCTCTATGGAATTTGACACTCACAACGACATTGACCGCTGCCCTCTGTGCGGCATAGCACTCGACGCTGACGGCGTATGCCACAAGTGCGGTTACCGAAAAAAGAAAGCATAAAAGAATCTGATTAAGAAAAACGCTACGACCCCGAAAAACAAGAGGGCCGTAGCGTTTTCTTCTATAAAAGGCAATCAGATTAGAGTTCCGATTTTGAAAGAGGCGTCAGATGAATCAATACATTGCCGGAATTGTCAAGAAGGTCCACGGTCTTACCCGATGAATGTCGGGCGGCAGTTACTTCTTCAAGGGCTATTAACAGAGCCTGCTCCGTCGACAGATCAGGACACATGCGGCGCGTCGTTGCCAGATGGCTGAATCCGAGCGATCCGCTGACCGAAGCCTCACGGGTCAACTGTCCGTTCAGGATATTGCATCCCGTGTCTCCGCTTACGCGACGCTCCGGTACGTCGAAAATAAGACGACAGTCTGGATTATCAACTGCCTTCCCTTTAATCTCAGCCACCTTCCACGCTCCGTTGAGGAAGTCAATATCACTCTTGAACAAGGTCATGACTGTTAGATTTTTGTCGTTATGCAAATTCAGAATGGTCGAGCCATCCTTTCCGGTCGTAACCGAATAGGACTTGACGGCATCCAATGCGCGCGCAATCGGGAACTCAAGCGAGTCTGACGGACACATGCGCATCGTAGCCGCCACATTGCTCAACTCAAGAGTCTGGGCGCTGCCAATCTGATATGAGCCATTGATTATATTGCAGCCATTGTTTCCATAAAACCGAGCTTCGGCCGGCACAAATTCAATGAAAGGCCATTCATCGTCATAGCCGCTCACCTTGATATTTCCTACGGTACGGATAAACCAATGCCCGTCAATTGACGCATCAGAATAGACAGTGACCGGGAATAACGGCATCGCATCCTGAGATTTAACAGTGGATGCTTCCTGCTTTTTCAGCAGGGAGCATCCGGTAAGAGTTGCAGCGACCGATATGGCCGCAATCGTCAATAGGGGAGTTTTATTCATTTCTTTCAATCATTTTGGGGATCCAAAATAACAACACGGTAGTTCCCCTGTTCGTTCATATGCTTCACCAAATTCTGCACATCAGCAGTTGTAATGGCGTTAACTTCTTCAACTGCATGTGAGAAATTATTTGCTCCGGTAAGGGTCCAGTTGTCAATATAGTTAGCCCACGGCTCATTCTGAGCGCCACGTTCAATATATGACTTTACCAAAAATTCTTTCACCTTGGCAAGTTCTTCTTCGGTGATGTTATCGGCCATACTTTCAAACTCCTTTGCAATCGCAGCAAGTACGGCATCCTTCTGTTCCGGGTTCATCGGGAACGGAACGTTGACCGAAGCGTTCAGGCCGGTCTGAGGCTCAATTTCGGAGAAAGCACCGATAGAATATACAGCACCCATTTCCTCGCGTACACTCTTCAGCAGGCGAGCCGACAGGATCTGACCAACGATTGAAACCAACTTTGCGTTCACAGAGTTGTAAGGCACATTGGCCGACTCCTTGACATAGCACCACGTCTGCGGAGTCTCCATCTTGGTCGTATACGTGTCAACTCCGCTTCCGGGAATAACACCCAGAGCCGGGTCACCTACGAAAAATTCCAGGGGCTGGCTCGGATCAGCCGGGAGAGTGGCAATATACTGTTCGCACAGCTGCTTAATCTGTTCGGGGTCGAAGTTGCCCACAAACACAAACGACCAGTTGGCGGCATTGTTCAACTGCGAACGCACAAGCGACTCAATCCCACCGCGGGTAGCATTCTTTACGTCCTCAGCAGACATTGGCTGAAGATAAGGAGACGAGTAGAAACTCTTAGCGGCATCACAACTGAATACATATCGGGGGTTCGCCTCCTGATTCTGAATCAGACCGTAGTAAAGGCTCTGTGTGGCAGCAAACTCATCCTCCGGATATGTAACCGAGGTAAAGTAAGCGTATACCAGTTCCATCAGCGAAGACAAATCCTTCGGAGTGGTTGCGCCGGACAGGGTACTGTGTGAAATAGTGAACGAAGGGTTCATGACAACCTTCTTGCCCGCAAAGTATTTTTCAAGCTCGGCATTCGAGTAAGCTCCAACGCCATAAACACCTTCAAAAAGTTCAAGAGTGCGTACATCAGCAGGCAAAGCCTTGCCAAACTGGCGCGAGATGCCGCCCGGAGCTGAAGCGACCATCACGATTTCATCATTTTTGAACGAAGTCTGCTTCAGATAAACCTTAGCGCCATTGCTAAGGGTCAGAACTTCGGTTCCTTCAAACTCATCGGATGGACGTGAGCCAAGGATTGAACCGGGAGCAGGAAGAGAAGGAATCAGCGGATCCTCGCGTACATTGTCAGTAAACACTTCGATATCCTCAGCATCGACGGCTTTCATCACATCTGCAAGCTGAGATTCGGTCGGGATTTCAGCCGATTCAGGCAGCATACAGAGAACCACACGATTATCATCAGTAATCATTTCGGCAAATGCCTGATTAATCATCTTGACATCAATCATCGGAGCAACCTGACTCATGATATCGTGATAGTCAGCAATGCTCATCATCGGAACTCCGTCAATAAAATGACGAATCATGCCGTTCGTAAGCTCGCTGTTTTCAAGATTATTGCGGTTATTAAAGTGTTTCTCAAGCGATGCGACCCATTCGGCACGTGCGCGCTCATATTCAGTAACGGTGAATCCGCCACGAGCAGCGCGTAAAACTTCGCGATAGACACTCTCGATTGTCGGAACGATGTCGTTATCCTTCGCAGCGGCAATCACAGCAAACATATCCTCGGTGTTGCTGAGAATATAATTTTCAATCATAGGCTGAGCCAGCGCGAAAGGAGTCGACGGATTACTCATCATATCTTTAAAGCGCGATGAAAGCATCATATCAATCATATCGGTTACATAATCCAGAGTCAGATAGTAACCGGTATTTCTCAACTCGGCAGGCACAACCTCATGTTTAAAGATTAGATAAACAATAGAGTTAGTCTGTTCCTTGTCTGAGCCGATTGCATAGATTGTTCCGGGAGTGTCCGGAACGGGATACGAAACTCGGGTCGGTGCATTCTCCGGCATCTCAATGTCCGAGAACATCTCTTTGATTACCTTCTCCGTACGGATGGGATCGATGTCGCCGCAAACAATGATGCCCTGCTGGTCGGGACGATACCATGCCTCGTAATAATCACGAAGAGCCTGGTAAGGGAAATTGTCAACAACCTCCATAGTGCCTATTGGCAGGCGCTCGCCGTAACGCGATCCGGGATAAATCTTCGGAAGAAGCTGTTCGAGGATTCGCATCTGGCCGACGTTAGAACTTCGCCATTCCTCATGTATCACACCGCGTTCTTTGTCGATTTCCTCCGGCTCAAGCAGCAGCTCGTTGGCCCAGTCGTGAAGAATCAGCAAAACAGAGTCTGTAACCTCCGTACGGGCTGTCGGCACGTTCGTAATTTTATAAACGGTCTCGTCAGTGCCGGTATAGGCATTAAGGTGAGAACCGAACTTAACTCCGATACTCTCCAGATAAGAAATCAGAGAATTACCGGGGAAATTCTTGGTGCCGTTAAAACACATATGCTCCAGAAAGTGAGCCAGACCGCGCTGATTATCTTCCTCAAGCACTGAACCTACTTTTTGGGCAATATGAAAATCTGCCTGACCTTTAGGATATTCGTTATGGCGAATATAATAGGTCAATCCATTCGGAAGGACGCCCCTTACTACCGCAGTATCGACCGGAAGCGTCGGCAATTGCTGAGCTTTAGCGGCCGGGATAATGGCCATTGCAGCCAAAAGTCCCATTAGAAACTTTCTCATAAAAATTGAAGTGTGAATTGATTAATTATGATTTTTCTTTTTTTTAATGTTACGGAGTAATAGTTATGTATTACTGCGCAAATATAGTCAAATATATTATATGTGACAAATTTTCAAAAAAAATTAACCTCAAAATTACTTCCGTAAAGCGTTTTTTAACGCATAGGTCCGCTCTCGGAGAAAAGCTCCGAGACTCTCAGGGCTTTCACGATACGACTCTTGTTGGTCAACCGTTATCGGCTCACCGACTACAACATGGAGCGTTGAATTTTTCTTCCTTATCACCTCACGCGGAAGCATGATTGAACGCACAGGCCAACAGATATGCCCCATGATGTTACATAGTCGCGAATTTCTGTCGCCGAAATAGACCGGAATAACAGGGACCTTCGACTTATATATAAGCTGTAGAACCGAATCCTGCCACGGGCGATCCTGAATATTCCCCCTTCGCCACGTCGTTTTACTCATTGCTCCTGCCGGGAAAAAACCCAGCGGGTGACCACCTCGGATCTGCGCGATACACTGCCTGATTCCGTTGATGCTGACCGCACGCTTCGCAGGGTCTTTCTGAGCCATAGGATCAACCGCGATGAAATTGGGAGCCATTCCCCCTACTCTGTTCAAAATCATATTGACCATCACCTTGAAATCAGGTCTACGCTCTCCGATTAGGGAAACCAGAGCAATCCCATCAAGCGCCCCGAGCGGGTGATTGCTTACGGTAATGAAAGCCCCTTCCGGAAGTCGGTCAAGGACTTCCGCACCCGAGACCTCAACTTTAATATTCAAGGCCTCTGACAAAAGTCTGGTAGCGCACCTTGGTCCCGGAGTATTGTATGCGACCCTGTGTACTTCATTAATCTGGTCAAGCTTCAGCCAGCGCATCAAACGATTTACGAGTTTACGATGGCCCTGCAAACGCGGAACCATCTCCAACACATCGTCGGTTGTCAGAACCTCCGGGCGGATAGATTGGAGTTCGCTATTGTCTGTCATTTCTTTTTTATAAGACTTAAAATGAGTCCGGCAATGGGCTTGACAGCCTCTTGTCGGCATGGCGCAAAACTCGGCCAGTCATTAATGTTAATAATCACAGTCTCGCCGGATTCTGCATCAATAATTGCATCACCACCGTAAATTTTAAGGTTCAGAACCTCTGCTGCACGCAAACAGAGTGACGACAGAGCTTCTGAATCAATTCCTTTGGCGGATTCTCGATCATCCCGGTGATAACAATAGAAAAAACCAGTGCCGGCAACGCCGTAGAACTTAACGGGAATACCCTCAATATGCCTTTCTATAACCGCAGTCATGATTCCGCGCATAAAATATTCATGGACAATCTCCTGCGCCTCGGTGGCCGATGATGCGAAGGTGATGTCCTCCTTATGCTGCGAATGTGAGTCGGCACGTTTGACCCAGCAACGCTCTATTCCCATTGCAGTCAGTTCAGGAACTATATTACGGTCGGTACGCGTCACAATATTCTCCGGATAACCGATACCAGCCGCCGCCAACCGCCGACCAAGTAATTCCCGCTTGCAGTTCTCGATTCCATATGCGGAATTGACAACTAACCTCCCTGCGTCCTCCATTTCCTGAAGCAACGCAATCGAAGTTCTCCCCCGACACATTGAAATCACAACCGGTTCCTTCACTAAACCTTGCTGCAGTTCGTTCTCAGTATAGGCCTTAACGGTTCGTCCGCGACGTCGCAGATAAGTGCAGACGGCATTCAGAATCGCAGCATCGTTTGCAATGTGGTTCGGCGAATAAGCCGGTGAGCGGAAAACTGCGGCTATTGATGAATTAGTCACGGCTCGGACGGTCCTGATATAGTTTTCGAAGCGGATTGGCAAATGCTTCGCTATGGTTTCGGCGACTGCGCAACGCATCAATAGCCATATAGATTGCGGAACGCATCGACTGAGCGTCAGCCTCACCTTTGCCGGCAATGTCAAAGGCCGTTCCATGATCTGGCGAAGTCCGCACATAAGGTAATCCGGCGGTGAAGTTTACGCCTTCTGAACCGCTCAGTGCCTTAAAAGGAGTCAGACCCTGGTCATGATACATTGCAAGGACACCGTCGAACTTCGACTGATGATTGGCGCCGAAAAATCCGTCGGCAGGATACGGACCATAAACCTGAATCCGGTTTTTGCGCATTTCCTCTATTGCAGGAACAATCATGTCTTTCTCTTCATCTCCGAGCAGGCCGTCGTCACCGTTGTGAGGATTAAGAGAAAGCACGGCAATGCGCGGCGCATGTATTCCAAAGTCGCGCATGAGCGAGGTGTGGAAATCCTGAATCTTCGTAGCGATTGACTCAACGGTAAGAGCCGACGCAACATCCTTCAATGGCAAATGAGTGGTCACGAGCGCAACACGCAGCCCCCTGTTATCGGCCATTATCATAAGCGCACGGTCATTGTCGCCTCCCAGTCGGTCCTGAAGATACTCCGTATGGCCGGCAAAACGGAAATCCGGGCCTTGGATGTTCGATTTATTGATTGGAGCCGTGACGAGACAGTCAATCGCCCCTGACTTCAACTCCTCGGTTGCTCGTTCGAGAGCCGCAAGCGCCGCAGCACCGGCAACCTCAGTCGGCTTGCCGTGTTCGGCAGAAACCTCCTCGCCAATTACGTTAATAAAATTTAACATTCCCTCCTTCGCCTGCGCGCCCGAATCGACACGCTGGTAAGGAAGCGAAGCCAGGTTAAGCAACTTGCGATAATGTGACGCAAGTTTCAGCGAGCCGTAAACAACCGGGGTACAAAGGTCGAATATCTGAGAATCTTCAAACGCCTTAAGAATCACCTCATATCCAACTCCGTTTATATCGCCGTGGGTAATTCCCACTTTTATCTTAGTTTCTTCCATTTCAAATCAGATTTATTTCGCAAAGTTAACAAAAATCCTCATTTCCCGCAACTCACATGCAGGAAATGAGGATAAAAGAGTCTTTTTGCTAATCAAAGAGAGGCTGCAATGCTCTCAGCGGTCAGTCCACATGCCTTAAGCAACTCCTTTGGTCTATAACGGTCAAGGAATTTCTTTTCAATACCATAGCAATGTACCTTCATATTCGACGAGCCGTAGAAACGGGCAATTTTTTCGCCGAATCCGCCGTCAAGCACTCCGTCTTCAAGTGTGATGACAGTCTGGTGGTCATTCTTAAGAGTTTCAAGCATTTCAGAATCTACTCCGGACAGATAACGAGGATTAATCACCGTCGCATTAATGCCCCGCGCGGCCAGCAAGTCGGCCGTCTGCTCCGCCAGTTCATAGAACGTACCAGAGCCAATAATAGCGACACCGCTGCCACGACGGGTAATCTTATAACGGTTAAGAGCGGAATAGTCCGTATCAACCGGACCGGATTCGTGGCGGATAGCACCTCCCGGGATACGAATAGCTACCGGATAATCTGTCTGGGCCATTGCCCATCGAAGCATGGCGACATATTCCTCTACTGAGGTTGGCGCTAAAAATACCCATCCGGGAATGTTTGACATAAGAGCGATGTCAAACCAGCCGAGATGAGTGACATCAGTCATTCCAAAGAGTGAGCCATAGAAGATATTGACCACAACCGGCATGCCGTTTATGGCTATGTCCTGCGAGAACTGGTCGTAGGCTCGCTGAAGGAATGAGCTGACAACGCCGAAACACGGACGCGCACCGGCCTTGGCAATGCCGGAAGCCATCGCGGCGGCCTCCTGTTCTGCAATGCCGACGTCAATAAACTGACGACCGGCCTCCTTGCGTCGCTCGGGACCGAAACCGAGTACTCCGGGGGTGCCTGCGGTAAGCACACACACTTTAGGATTCGCCTTCATCTGGGCAAGCATTTCATTTGCGAAAATGTCAGCATAATTCTCGCTCCCGGAATCCGGGGTAGACTTTCCGGTAGTCAGGTCGAACGGTCCGGTGTAATGGAATTGTTCCTTATGCTCTTCGGCCGGAGCATAACCGTGTCCCTTATCCGTATGGATATGAACAACAACCGGACGGACCGAATTCTTTACCTTTCGGAAAGTTTCGACAAGAGCAGCAACGTCATTACCCTCTTCAACATAAAAGTAATCATACCCAAGTGCGGTAAAATAATTATCGTCAGCCATTCCATTAGTCTCTCGCAGTCGGGCCAGATTTCCATAGAGTCCGCCATGGTTTTCTGCAATTGACATTTCGTTGTCGTTGACAATTACAATGAAGTTACTGCCAAGCGTAGCGCCCTCGTCGAGACCCTCAAAGGCCTCACCGCCGCTAAGCGAACCATCGCCGACCAATGCGACAACGTTATACTTTTCTCCGCTCAGGTCTCGCCCCTTGGCAATGCCGCCGGCAAGGCTGACGGCTGTTGATGTATGACCAATTGTAAACAGATCATACTCAGACTCGCTCGGGTTCGTATATCCGGTCACGTCATCATAAGCCTCAGGATAGAGGAAGGCATTAATGCGTCCCGTCAGCATTTTATGGATGTACGTCTGATGTGATACGTCAAAAACAATCTTATCCTGCGGAGTATCAAAAACATAATGTAACGCAACGGTTGCCTCAACCAGTCCGAGATTCGGCCCTACATGTCCGCCTCGAGCGGAAATCTTGACAAGGAAAACCTTGCGCAATTCATCGCAAAGATTGTTCAGATCCTTAATATCCAGTTTTCTGATATCAGCCGGTGAGGATATTTTCTCCAATTCCATACACTTGATTAACGTATTAAAGATTTATCTATTCGGATTCATGTTGCAAAGTTACAGAATAATGCACAATAAAAACAACCATTTTTAAATACACTCCTACCCTTATTTCGGATTTTTTCGTAAATTTGCGCTATAATTAATATAATCCTGCAAAGAAATCTATGCATTATGCCATAATTGCAGCGGGCGAAGGCTCGCGTCTTGCCGGTGAAGGTCTGAATATTCCGAAGCCGTTGGTTGATCTTGACGGGCGCCCGATGATAAAACGTCTGATTGACATTATGATTGAGTGCGATGCCGAGTCACTATCTGTCATAGTCAACGAGCAGATGACTGCGGTACGCGAGTATCTTGAATCGCTTTCATTGCCGGTTCCGTTCCGTCTGGTTGTCAAATCAACCCCCTCGTCAATGCACTCTTTCTATGAGGTCAGCCGCATATTCCCGGCCGATGCAAACAAATTTGTGCTGACAACCGTTGACACGATTTTCCGTCCGGACGAGTTTCGCGCCTACATCAATGAATTTGCGAAAAGCGACAACATCGACGGAATGATGGGTGTAACCGCATTCATTGATGACGAAAAGCCTCTCTATGTTGAAGTTGATCCGGCCGACATGACCATAATGGCATTCAAGGATGCAACTTATCCCGGAGCGAAATATATCTCCGCCGGCATTTATGGGTTGACCCCAAGCGCGATTGACGTTCTCAGCCGTTGTCTGGACGAAGGCGTCAGCCGTATGAGAAACTATCAGCGCGCACTGGTTGCCGACGGTTTGATGTTAAAGGCATTCCCGTTCGGCAAAGTGATTGATGTTGACCATCTGAGTGATATTGAAACCGCCAAGAGTCTTATTCGATGAACGTACTTGCCGTTTCACGTGGCGAGAATTTCTCGCCGAATCTGGTTGACAACGACGCAAAGATTCTTGCGGCTGTTGCTGACGGTCTGCGTGACCGTGGCCATGATGTAACGACCATAACTGAAGGAGACCTTATCGAGGGGCGCATACCTCAGGGAGTCGGACTTATTGTCAATATGTGTCGCGACCGGCGTTCGCTTGAGTGCCTGCGAACCATGGAACAATCAGGAGTCATCGTTGTCAACTCGCCCGACGGTATTGCGAACTGCAATCGCGAAACCTTAACCCGCATGCTGCTTGACGCCGGAGTCCCCCACCCTGATTCCCTGATAGTCAATCCAACTGATTCTGTGCGCGAATCTTTACTGCAAGGCGATTACCACAAATGCTGGGTAAAGCGTGGCGATTGTCAGACAATGCAGAAAGACGACGTTGTTTTCTGCAATAATCCTGAGGATGTCGAGCGTGCGCTCAACGATTACAGCCACCGCGGCATCGGCCGTGCAGTCATAAGCAAACACCTTGAAGGCGACCTGGTCAAATTCTATGCCGTCGAGGACTCCGATTTCTTCTGCTGGTTCTATCCATTTGACCGCGGCCACTCCAAGTTCGGCTATGAGGAAGTAAACGGAAAATCCAAAGGATTACGTTTCGACGTCAGCGACCTTCGGCGCGTCTGCTCTGCCGCAGCCCGCACTCTCGGTGTGAGAATCTACGGCGGAGATGCAGTTGTTGCCGACAATGGCACCATCCGCCTGATTGACTTTAATGACTGGCCCAGTTTCTCACCATGCCGCGAGGATGGCGCCCAAGCAATTATCCAATCCATTGAATCTATTTTATGAAGTATAGCAAAGAAGAATTTGAATCGACACTGAAGAGTCCGGACACGGAAGAACATATTGATATATATTTCTACCGTCGGCTCGGCTATTTTTTTGCATGTTTAGCCCGCGAAATGCACATTTCGCCGAATGCAATCACCATTGCTTCCATTTTCATCGGAATAGCCGCCGGAATCTGTTTTTATCCCGCCGATATTCTTGTGAATGTCTGCGGAATGTTGCTCTTGATTATAGCCGACGCATTTGACTCGGCTGACGGTCAACTTGCCCGCATGACCAGGCAATATTCGCGTCTTGGACGCATTCTTGACGGAATGGCCGGTGATTTTTGGTTCATTTCGATCTACGTATGCATCTGTTTACGCGTCAATGCAACATCCGCCTGGTTTGCAGAACGTCCGTGGCTTATCTGGACTCTGGCTGTCGGCGCCGGCCTCTGCCATTCCATTCAGGCCGCGATGGCTGATTATTACCGACAAATGCACTTGTTGTGTGTCAATGGTAAGAGCGAACTTGAAAACTCCGATTTGCTTCGCCAAAAACTCGAGCAGAGCCGCAAGGAAGGTGCCGGGTGGCTGTCTCTGCTTGTTCAGCGGGTCTATCTTGGTTATACTATGAATCAGGAGAAACGCACACCGGCCATGCAATGCATGCGTACCGCTCTTAGCAAGAAGTATCCCGACGGCAATCTGCCACAGGCCTTTCGCTCTCAATTCCGCCCATTGAGCCTGCCGCTAATGAAATATACGAACATTCTATCATTCAACTGGCGTTCCATCACTCTTTTTATCTCTCTTTTCCTTGGAATGCCCTGGCTCTATTTCGCCGCGGAACTCACAATTTTTAACGGCATACTGGTTTACATGGTATGTCGTCATGAATCAATCTGTAAAAGAATGACCAATGAACTGGCTTAAAGGTATAAAAGGAGTTATTTTTGACTATGGCGGCACAATTGACAGTCGCGGAGTTCACTGGAGCGAAGTGCTTTGGGAAGGTTGGCAACACGCCGGAGTTGAGGTAAGCAAAGAAGATTTTCGCGAGGCTTACGTTCACGCAGAACGCGAACTTGCCAAAAATCCGATTATTGCGCCAACTGATAATTTCCTTGAACTGCTTCGCAAAAAGGTCAGAATTGAATTGAGCGTTCTCGGCATCGAAAACGAAACGACCGTCGAATCAATCGCAGGCTATTGTTACGATGCGGCACGCCATTGTGTCGAAGAAGCCCGCCCGGTACTTGACTCTCTATCGAAAGACTATCCGCTGGTACTTGTCAGCAATTTCTATGGTAACGTCGCGGCCGTACTGGCCGACTTCGATTTGCTTCGCTACTTCCCCAAAATAATCGAGAGCGCTGTTGTTGGTGTACGGAAACCGGACCCTGCGATTTTTCAGCTTGGCGTTGACGCACTCGGACTGCCGGCTGACCAGGTCCTCGTTGTTGGCGACAGCCTCAAAAAGGATATTATTCCGGCGGAATCTATCGGGTGTCATACCGCATGGATAAAAGGCAAAGGCTGGACGGCCGATGAAGATGCGCAGACCCATCCAAGCCAGATTCCGTCACTCAGCGTCCTGCTCATGGCCTGAGCAAGACAAACGGATTGGAACTGACGGGTTGAGAAAATGAATTGAATTGAGTTCGCACGGCGTCAGCAGTGTTGCTGACGTCAGTGCGGGTTTAACTATCTGTTTCATCCATATCAGGGTTTTCAATTAATGACATCAGACGGTTCAAGGCAAGAAGTACCGTCACATAAGTTAAAGCAAGGAAAAAGAGTGGCGCGCGCAACGGCAACAGGCCTGAAATCCACCCACCGCCGAGATAGCTGAAAAACAGACACCAGAGCGTCGCCTGTACGCCGACACAAAGCGTACACCAGTGACGCGCACGGTATTTCTGATACCAGATGCTCCACAACGTAAACGGCAGGCAGCACAGGTTACAAAGCGCTAACCAGTGGGTAAACTGCGGAAAGAACAGCAATGTCAACAAGGAAACACTGAAATATGTGAATCCGACCTCTGCCCAACCAAAAAGTCCGAAAAACCTGGCAGCCGATGACTCCAGAATCATGTCACACCCTTTTTTTTGTAACACTCCACAAACTGCATCGGCATGCTTGCTTGCAAAACCGGCCGACTTTTGAACCAAAAGATAGGTAAGATAAAGTCCGAGAAGATTAAATCCAGTCAGAAACCAGGCGCTTGCATGTCTCCACAATCCGTTTGCAATAAAAATCCAGACAAAAAGAGTAATCGCCAATAGAGGGAGTAACAACCGTTTTATCCGATTGCCCTTCTCAGCAATCAAATGTGCCATATAGTCCGGTTCAATTGATACTTCGGTCGGATAAGCAAGAAAAGCCATCCCGGTCCAGGCATTGGTAAATGCATCCGCATCGCATTTCTCCGGGACTCCGGCGCTAAGATACGAAATCATACCGTTTCGGGTATCCGTAACAATCAGAAAACCTTGCCGGGTCTGCGCCAGAAACGGCACAGGCAGCTTTGTGAATTCCGACTTGTCACTGATTCTGATGCCCTCTGACTCAATTCCATACTTTTCAAGCAGTTTCGAGAACCCGAAAAGACTCTGAAACGGCATTTTTTGCAAACTCGCGGCAGAATAGCTCAAAGTATGTTCAACTCCGAGCGTTGCAAGAAAATCAGACAATATATTGTGGTCAGGCATAGTTTGAGAGAGCGTGTTTTTTCAATAATAACACACTCTCCGGCCTCGAAGTTCAATGGCGCAGAAGCAGGCAGGCGTCGCCGTAGCTCAAGAAACGATAGTCAGGAGTGGCAAGCGCATGAGCATAAACATCGCGCCAATGCTCATCACCCAAGAAAGCACTGACGAGCAGAAGCAGGGTCGAACGTGGCTGGTGAAAGTTAGTGACAATGCCATCCACAACCTTATAGTCATAGCCAGGAGCAATAATGACACGGGTCGAAGCAATGAACTGCTGGCCGGAAAATGCACCGAGCAGAGCCTCAAGGGCCTCTTGTACAGATAGCCTCGGATGAGCCGAATCATACGGATACCACTGCGGTAGCTCGTCAACCGAAAGTCCCGCAGCCGCACGACAGCCGAGATGATACAAACTCTCAAGAGTGCGGACTGAAGTAGTTCCGACTGCAATGACAGGCCGACCATTGCGAGACGCAAGCTCCTCAATCAGCGCGCGCGAAACAGAAATAAACTCAGAGTGCATCGGATGATCACCGATAAGGTCAGACTTAACCGGTTGGAACGTTCCTGCGCCGACGTGAAGCGTAAGGGCGCGACGTTCAAATCCGGCGCGGTCAATCCGCTCAAGCAATTCCGGCGTAAAATGCAATCCGGCGGTCGGAGCCGCAACAGATCCGTCTACAGCCGAAAAAACGGTCTGATAGTCCTTAATGTCGGTCTGCTCAGTCGGGCGGTTGAGATACGGCGGGATGGGCAATTCCCCGGCCGCGGCAATTACCTCGGCAAAAGAAACAGCATCAGCGGTCCAGCTGAACCGGACAACCGAGGCATTTCCGCGACGCTCTACGCGCTCAGCACTCAGAATAATCTCAGCACCTGACGGCAACGTAACGATTCCGCGAAGCTCTCCCTGCTTCCAACGTTTGCTGTTGCCCACAAAGCAGAGCCATTCAACGCCAACATTACCCCCGGAAGCAAAATTTACCGCATAGTCCGACGGGGCAACCGGCTCAAGACAAAAAATCTCAATCAGCGCGCCAGACTCTTTCGCAAAACGCATCCGCGCGTTGATTACACGCGTATTATTATATACAAGCATTGACCCTTCCGGCAACAGCGACGGCAGCTCGCGGAAAATGCGGTCTTCCATCGTGCCGTCAGGGCGACAGACAAGAAGCTTACAGCAATCTCGTTCTTCCAGCGGATGGCGTGCAATGCGCTCGTCGGGGAGAGGATAATCAAACTCCTCGATTGCTATGACCTGCGGATTCATTAGCGTGGTGCAAGAGCTGACTCTATCGCAGTCAAATCGGCACGGAGTTGCGGCTCAGTAGCGAGTCGATTCTCTATGTTATGAACAGCATGAAGCACGGTTGCGTGCGTGCGGCTCAGTCGCGCACCAATCGAAGTCAGCGGCAGTGAGGTCAGTTTTTTCGTGATATACATGACCATCTGACGCGCATCATTTATTTCACGACGACGGCTTTTGGTAAACAGCGCGTCCGATTCAATTTTATAATAGCTGCTGACCTGCTCGGCAATCATTTCAAAATTGACGGAATGACGGCGAATCTTAACCGCATTCTTTAGAACATAGCGCGCCAGTTCTACGTCAATCGGTCTATTTTCAACAGTAGCGTGCGTCATCAGAGAAACGACTATGCCCTCAAGCTCGCGAAACGACGAAGTGCAATTTTCAGCAATAAATTCAATCACATCCGCAGGCAGGTCAAGTCCATCCTGCTCTGATTTACGGGTCAGAACCTTCACGCGCATGTCATAGTCCGGACGGAAGAGTTCGCAAGTCATGCCCCATTTGAAACGTGAAAGCAGACGCTCCTCCATGTTGTCCATCTCAGACGGACGCACATCTGAGGTCAGAATCAACTGTTTGGCATTCAGATGCAAGTGATTAAAGATATGGAAGAACGTACGCTGAGTGCCTGGCTTACCAATGAAGTCCTGAATATCGTCAATAATCAGAGTGTCTATGCCCTGATAGAATGCAATAAAGTCGTTGATTTTACCGCGCGCGTTAGCTGCTGTATACTGGCTCTCAAACAGGCGGGCGGTTACGTACAGAACGCGACGCGATGGCATGCACTCTTTGATGCCGATACCGATTGCCTGAGCCAGATGGGTCTTACCAACTCCGGGAGGGCCAAACACGAATAAAGGATTATATGTTTGCGTGCGCGGGTCCTTGCATATTGCCTGCCCAATTGTGGCAGCAAGGCGGTTACACTCTCCCTGACAGTAGTTCTCGAAATTATATCGTGGATTCAGCTGCGAGTCAAGTTCATCGGCAGCCGATGATTTCACAAAAGGATTAGCGGCATTTCCGCGCGCAGTTACGGCTGCCGAAGGATTCGAACCGGACATAACCACCGAAGAATCGGGCTGATCCTTGACCACCTGAAAATGATAGAACAGTTTAATCGCCGGCCCATAGACATTACGTAGGGTCAGCGTAAGCAGACGCAGATAATTCGTTTCAAGATACTCCTTGAAAAACTCAGACGGCACACCCAAATGCAGGGTATCGTCTTCATACTTCAGAAAAGTAATCGGACGGAACCAGCTGTTGAACTGTTCGGGAGGGAGATTGTCCTGAAACTTGCGCAGACATTTCTCCCACTGCTCATTAATGGATAATTCCATTGGTGGTTAATACGGGATAAGACGATTATACTGTTAATGGTGGTTTATATCAAGTGCAAATTACGCGCAAAAAAAGAAAAAAAACAACACGAAAAAAATTTGGTTTTTGTAAATATCGTTAACATCCCTGAATATCAGCAACTTACGCAATTAACACCTTTAAAAGACCCAACAATCTGATTCAAAGCAAGTTAACACAAAAATAATCGTGAAACAAATTAAACCTATTATCTAACTTTTAACACGTAAATTCCTTATAATAATCGGCATTTGTAAGTAATGGGGCGATTGTTTCACCAATCGCCCCATTATTTAGACTTAGTCTATTGTTAGAAAACGCTGAATTTCAAATACCTTTTAGGTTGGCGCTTCACGTCAACAATTAAAGAATCAAGCGATGCGACCGTTGCATTCAGATTATTGTACAGCCCCGGATCATTAACAAGCATGCCAAGCGAAGAGTCCTTCGACTGAAGCTGCGCCGTAAGTTCCTTGAGATTGGCCGAGACACTCTCTACATTAGCCATTGTTTGTTCAAGCGGCAGACGGTTGACAGTGGCAGAGAGAGAATCAAGCCGCTCCGACATATCTGTCAGATTATTCATGGTGACTGACGCCTGATTGACTACTCCGGGAAGGGGCTTGGCGGCGGCTGCCAAGTTGGACGAAAGCACGTTCAAATCAGCCGAAATATTATCAAGACGATCAAGCGCAGCATGAAGCGACGGGTCGGTAACTACAGCCGTCAACGCCTGAAGCAATGAGTCCACTTTAGGAAGGACAGCAACCAGTCCGGGCATCAAATCAGCCTGAACATTATCCATAAGACCACCAGACTGCCGGCCCTCCAGATTTGAACCGACTTTTGCATACTGAGTCGACTTTGGCATTTCAAGCGCAATAGTCGCAGTGCCGAGAAGATCCGCGCCGAGGACCGCAACCGTGCCTTCAGGGATCTTTAAAGCAGGATCTAACGCAAGTTCAACCTTGATATGGCCGGGATTGTCATACTCATATTTCATTTCGCGGACCTGACCGACCTTAAATCCGTTGGCCGTAACCGGAGCAGAGATGTTCAGCCCAGTAACAGATTCATAGCTGACAAAATAATAGTTCGACGTATGAAACAGATTTATTCCCTTAAGAAAATTCACGCCGACAATCAGAATAATAAGGGCGACAATTGCGGAAATGCCAATATAGACAAGTTTCTTTGATTTCATAATTATAATAGTTTTATTTATAGTCTTGAATCCGGGTCATAAAACTCTGGCTCCATTCTGCCATTTGATGATAAATGCTTCGGGAAATTTCGCCCTGACTTTTTTTGCATGCTGTTCTGCCTCCGCCTCAGTGCGGAAATCGCCACCGGATGTGTACTTATACATGCCGCCATGGCGGTAATACTCAACACGCTCTACTCCCTTAAATGAGGTTGATGGCAACTGGCGGTCCGACGCGATGAACTGTACACGATAGGTCAGCGAGTCCGGACAGTCCGCCTCAGCAGCAGAGGTCTCCGAAGCCTCCGAATCATCACTTTCTGACTCGGTGGCGTCATGGTTATCATCGCCGGCAGATGCCGACGACTTATTGCCACCGAGACCGGCATATTGACAAATGGCATTGGCAAGCGCCCTGGCCATCTCTTTTTTACCCTTCTGGGAATGGAGATACTTCTCGACAGTCGGATTACATATAAAGTCGAGTTCAACAAGCACAGCAGGCATGGCCGACGCATGAAGCACCCAGAATCCGGCCTGAAGCACACCGCGGTCAGCACGTCCGGCGGTCGAAACGAGTTCACCCTGTGCCATCTCCGCAAAACTGATGCTCTGATCCAGGTGTTTATTCTGGCTCAGTTCAAAAATTATATAGCTCTCCGTTGAGTTCGGATTAAAACCTTGATAACTGGCCGAATGGTCTGCCTCAAGTTCAATAACGGAGTTTTCACGCTTGGCCACTTCGAAGTTTGACGCCGACCGATGAAGGCCAAGCGCATAGACCGATGCCCCTCGTACATTCTGACGGTTACGGTTCTTTTTGTCTACGGAATTGACATGAATACTAACGAACAGGTCTCCATGATTTCTATTGGCAATAGCAGCGCGCTCGCGAAGTTCAATAAAGCGGTCATCCTCACGCGTCATGACAACCTTCAGTCCATCATGTTGATTCAACAGTTTGCGCAGTTCAAGGCCAACATCAAGATTAATAGTCTTCTCATTAGTCAGCGCACCGACCGCTCCATAGTCGCGGCCACCATGACCCGGATCCAGAACGACAGTAAAATCCTTTGCCGCGGCCGACATAGTCGCGACAACACACATTATTATATATAGGAATCGTACCCTCCGGGGCATACAAATCATAACTTGTTGAAAAAAGTTTTGGCAAAATTAGTAATTTTTGGCGGTTGAATCGCTATATTTGCACTCTAAAACAACTGAAATTGCCAAAAATGCCAAAAAATCTGCCATTTCATCCACTTTTTTTCGCCTTCGTCATGCTCCTTGGTTGCGTCGGCAAGCCACAATCGAAGCCTCATAGAATTGAGAATCCGGATTCGGCCACACGCGCTGAACTTCGTCTGATTATAGGCGACACGGAACGGGCTGACTCGGCATTCGCACCTGACATTGCCCGGCTGCTTCCGCCGCTCGACTCGGTTGAGCGCGTGCTTGGCCAGGCTCTTGGCGAAAACAGTGGCGTAAGGCTCTATGGCGTGATTATTCCTTATCGCCAGAGCGTCATAACAACTCCCGGGGGTGACATCTTCATTGGACTCAACCATTATCTCGGAGCGGACTACGAAGGCTATCGGGGCATTTTCCCAAGTTTCGTGCGACATCGTAAATCAATTGAACGACTGCCAACCGATGTAATGCAGGCCCGGATTGCAGCCCTCTATCCGACTGAATTCGGCCCGTCACCCACCCTGCTCAACCGTCTGATTTATCAAGGCGCACTTCTTGAAACGGCTAACGAGCGTATGCGTGCGCCAGACGCCACTCTCCTCGGACTTACGCCGGATGAGATAAAATGGTGTGAAGAAAATGAAGGAAACATCTGGCTGACAATGATTGACCGTGACCTACTCTACTCGACCGACCCGACTGTTGCCGAGCGTCTGCTTTCACCGGCAGCCAACACAAATCTGATTAACGCCAACGCGCCCGGCCAGGCGGCTCTTTTCACAGCCGTCAGACTTGTGCGCGCCTTCGTTGATAAAACCGGGTTTTCTCCACGCGAAATCCTTGAGAAAAAACTTTATAACGACAATCAAACACTAATTAAATCACAATATGCCCCCGTTCGACAATAATCGACAGTTCAATCGCAACAAACCGACCCACGTCGCCTCACAGGAGGTTGGCGGACGCGTACCGCCTCATGACAAGGATGTTGAAGAGGCCGTTCTCGGCGCACTCATGCTTGAAAAAGACGCATTTCCGGCAGTGTGCGACCTGCTACGCCCCGAATCGTTCTACGAACCGGCCCATCAGAAAATCTACGAAGCGGTTCAGGCACTCGGCGCGGCCCAGCTACCGATTGACATGCTGACCGTAACGGACCAACTTAGACAAACTAACACCCTGGATGAAGTCGGCGGTGTTCCGTTTATTGCCGAACTGACATCGCGAGTAGCCTCAGCAGCCAATATTGAATGGCATGCGCGAATCCTTGCTCAGCAGTACCTGGCCCGCGAGCTGATTTCATTCGCCTCATCGGTCACCAACAATGCTTACGACGCAAGCCTTGACGTAGATGACGTTCTCCAGCAGGCCGAAGGCCGGCTCTTTGAATTAAGTCAACGCAATGTCAAAAAAGAAGTTGTACAGATTGACCCAGTCATTGCGCAGGCAATCGAGAGTATCCAGACGGCTGCAAACCGCGAAACAGGCCTGAGCGGCCTGAGTTCCGGCTATACGGAACTGGACAAGATGACCTCCGGATGGCAAAATTCGGACCTCATAATCATTGCCGCCCGTCCGGCAATGGGTAAGACCGCAATGGTGCTGTCAATGTGTAAGAACATGGCTGTGAATTTCGGCACTCACGTAGCGATTTTCTCTCTTGAAATGTCGAAACTCCAGCTTGTCAACCGTCTGATTCAGAACGTCTGCGAAATCGAGGGTGAGAAAATCAAATCCGGACGTCTGAGCGAGTTGGAATGGCAACAGCTGATGACGCGTATCAAGAACCTCTACTCCGCTCCGATTTTCATTGATGATTCACCCGGTCTGAGCATCCTTGAATTGAGAACCAAAGCGCGCCGACTTGTGCGTGAGAAAGGCGTGCAGTTTATTGTGATTGACTATCTCCAGTTGATGAACGCCTCGGGCATGCGCTTCGGCTCACGCGAACAGGAGGTTTCAATGATTTCCCGCTCGCTTAAGGAACTTGCTAAAGAGTTGAACATTCCGATTGTGGCCCTTTCCCAGCTCAACCGTTCGGTTGAATCGCGCTCGGAAGACAAGCGTCCGCAACTTAGCGACCTTCGCGAATCGGGTGCCATCGAACAGGATGCTGACATTGTCTGCTTTATCCACCGCCCGGAGTATTATCTTCACGGAGCGGCCTATGATGAAGCAGTTGACAAGCGCGGCCTGGCCGAGTTCATCATAGCCAAACATCGTTCAGGTGCGGTTGGCGATGTTAACCTTCGCTTTCGCGCCAAATATGCACGCTTCGAAAACTGGAAAGAAAACGCGTCTGAATTCTCGCAGTCGACCGCTGCGTCAGCTCTCAACGCTGATCTTGGTGACGCCGACCCGTTTGCGACTCCGACAAAACCGGGAGGCGGCACTGCGGACATTACTCCGTCGCCGAGTGAAGACGCGCCATTTTGAGCATCGAGAATTATACTAAGACCCCGTTCCCCAATATTTATTAACGCTGGGGAACGGGGTCTGAAAATGCCGGCTTAACTAATCCGGGACAGATATCCAAATTTAATTCTTAAAGCAGTTGAATTCCGGCGGCCATGCAGCGTTTAATCTGCTCTTGAGGCCAAAGACTGACCTGCACCTCTCCAATATGGGCCTTCTGAAGCAAAAGCATGCAGAGACGGCTTTGACCGATGCCGCCACCAATACTTTGGGGCAGTTTTCCGTTCAACAATCTCTTATGGAATTCACGTTCGGAATAATGCCCTTTGCCTTCAAGTGTAAGCTGTAGGCGAAGAGCTTCGGCATTGACTCTTATGCCCATCGACGACAGTTCAAACGGAATGTTCAGCACCGGATTCCAAACAATGATATCACCGTTCAGACCACCACCGGTAGTCCAGTCGTCATAGTCAGCCGCACGGCTGTCATGTTTGCGACCGTCTGAGAGTTTTCCACCAATGCCGCGAATAAACACTGCGCCAAACTCACGCGCGATTTCGCGCTCGCGCTCCTTTGCTCCCAAAGACGGATAACGATGAAGAAGTTCCTGTGCCGTTATGAACGTGATTTCATCAGGCAGGAAAGGCGTTATGTGAGGATACGTGCGATAAACGTCGGTTTCGGTCCGCTTTATCGCTGCATAAATCTTTCTCACCGTGTTATAAAGATACTCGACCGTACGCTGGTTCGGGCGTATTGTCTGCTCCCAATCCCACTGGTCAACATATAGCGAATGTATATTATCAAGTTCCTCGGTTGTGCGAATCGCGTTCATGTCCGTATAGATCCCGTAGCCGGGAGCTATGTCATAATCGCCAAGCTTCATTCTTTTCCACTTTGCAAGCGAATGGACAACCTCGGCCCGAGCGTCATCAATTGCAGGCACATTGAAGCAAACCGGGGGTTCAATGCCGTTCAGGTCATCATTAATGCCGGTGCCGGACAAGACAAACAGCGGAGCCGTTACGCGGCGCAGATTCAGAGCCTCTGACAAAGACATCTGGAAGGAATCTTTTATCTGTTTGATTGCAACTTCCGTTGTCTCCGGAAGGAGTTTAAGCTTGTAACGCTCAGGAATAATTAAGGCCATAATGATAACGAATTGCCGATTGATAATGTGCAAATGTAAGTATTTATCCTGGTTTTGGCAAGTTTTTTTATGAAAAAGGCCCTAAATTAAACCATCTTCACACCTTGAGCGTTTTATGGATACAACCCTTTTTTTCTAAAAAACTAATAAAAAAATGAAGCTTACCCGATTTTTAGGCCTCGCACTCATTGCCGCAGGCATCGGTGGAGGTCTGACTGCCTGCTCCGACAAGGATGACACCCCGGATAATTCAATCGTCATAAAAGATGAAAACGGCAATATTTCCCTGACGATTAAAAACCCGAAAAAATGGGCTGCGATTGCGAAAAAAGCAGCCGCTGAACTCAGAGAGGACGCAGCCGAGCAACTCAGCGACTGGATAACTGAAGAATCCATCAAACTCAAAACTCAAGCGCCATCCCGGAGCATCAGTGAAATCATTGATGAATGCGCGGAAGAAGCAAACGAAATAGCAACCGAAAACATTCCATCGCCGCTCGCAATTTTCACAACCGGCGATGACTGTCTCGCCAATATAGCCTCAATCCGCAATGTTCTCTTCGGATCGCTTGACGGTAGTGTAAATGAATCATCAATCATGGCCGTTACTGCCCTGGAGAATTCCGCTCTGGCCCAAAAACTATCGTCTCAGCTTTCAGATGCAACCATGAAGATTCAAGCAATTCCGAAACCCCTTCGCCAAAATGCCGGTTCAACCGAAGCAAAAGCCGCATCAGCGGCATGCCTGACCCTTGAACGGACATTGCGCAACGAGCTGAAACCGCTTTTCCGCACAATGACAGGCAAAGAGGCAGAACAACGTGCAATCGTGACTCAATATGCCGACGAAGTTGTAACTCCCTCCGTAACTGCAGCCCAAACGGCTGCTGACGAACTGCTCGTAACAGTTAATGCCCTGCACACCTCGCCCACCGAAGCTCAAATCAAGGCTGCAATCGCGGCTTATGTCAAAGCACGCGGGGCGCTTGACCTTTGCGCCGCATTTATTGACTAACCGAATCTATTAAAACAGAAAAAGCCGGGCCACACATATGCCCGGCTTTTTCTGTTTTAATACAAATACATTATTTGACTTCTTCGGCGCGATTGTCCTTAACGTCGAGCGCATCATCAGATAATTTAAACATGACCGGTATAGTATACCACACGTTGACCGGCTCGCCATTCATCTTTCCAGGCTCAAATTTCGGGAAGGAGCGGATAAGCCTGACTGCTTCTCCGTCGAGTTGCGGATCTGCACCTCTGACAATCTTTACCGCTCCGATTGAACCGTCCTTCTTAACCACAAACTGAACCACAACACGACCTTGGATTCCTCTCTTGGCACATTCTTCGGGATAACGTAGGTTTTTTGACAAGTAGGAATACATTGAAACTTCACCGCCCGGGAAACCAGGAGCTTTCTCAACTGGACCAAAAGTCTTTTCCTTGCCCTCGGTCTGATTTTCAGTCCTAACCTTATCATCGTCAACATTCTTTAATTTAGTATCCGCAACAGGGACAGGTGTTGCCGCGACTTTGGCTGTGTCAATAACGTTTGCTCGCTCAACAACTTTGACCGAAGCCGTATTCGAAACTTCTATCTCGATTTTTTCGTCATCTACGTGAGTCGGAACTGGAGCCGGAGTCTCATTCGCAACATACCTGATAGACGGCATTGTTGAACCGATCTTCGATGCGATTTCCTGAGAGGAGGCAAGAGTTAGAACAATCAAACCTGCCGGTACGAACGCCATGCTGCGGAGCAGACCGTGGCGAATTGGTGATTTTTTCTGCATCATAATTATGCGTGATTTAAGTGAATGATTATTTATGCAGTCGGCAACAGAGTTCGCGAACCTCCGTCCGGATGCTTTCGAAATAAGTAACATCTGATATTCTTTGGCGTCAAAGCCTGCGGCCAGCACAGCGCGATCGGCCGTAAACTCATGGTTTAACTGCAACTCGCGCCTGATGAGACACGCGGCCGGACAATACCACGTCAGACAGCCAAGCAGATTCAACATCAAGAGGTCAATCCAGTGGTGAGCGATCTTATGAGCCGACTCATGCGCCAGAAGCATACCATTATCCGCCTCATAGTCAGATCGACTCATTACGATCATGCCTCCCCACGTAAAGGGGACAATATTCTTATTTAAAGACAATAAGACTCCGGAACGCCGTTCAGAACGTAAAATTACAAAGACAATACGTCCGGTAGTCACTGCCATACGGACAAATGCAATTATAACGCCGACAAGGTAAATCGCCCTAAACAATATAAGTCCGTTAACAGTCCTCTCAGGATATTGCATAACGTCAGCAGAAAGTGCATCTGCCGGCATCGTAACGGGTATGAGTGCCATTGGCATCTCCACCAATATAACCGGACGCAACTGCCATCCGAAAACCAACGGTAAGGCCGCAATAACCGCAACCGACAACACACTGGCAAGAATCGCAACACGCCCATAACGCATCATTCCAACCCGGCTAAAACGGATTGCACCATACATCAGCAGAAGTCCAACGCTGCAACACAGCGAATAAATTAACAAAGAAGAAAGAAACATGGCACCTAATCTTTATCGTTTGGACGTTGGACCATTTCAATCAGTTCGCGTACCTCTTCGTCGGTCAGCCGTTCCTCTGAAATCAGCGCGCTTATTGCACCACGCAAAGAATTATCGAAATAGCGGTCTACCACACTGCGAAGAGCTGACCGCGAATGTTCGGCAGCACTGACAACAGGATAGAACCGATGGTTGTGGCCAAAAGATTCGTGTGCCAACATCCCTTTCTGCTCCAGAATGCGGACAAAAGTTGCAATGGTATTTACATGTGGGCGCGGTTCAGGAAGCAATGCGTGCAACTCGCGGACAAACATAGGTCCATGCTGCCAAAAAAGGCGCATCAATTCTTCTTCACGTTCGGTCAGTTGGATATAGTTATTCATAAACTTTGCGACATAAATTAGTTTTACGCCGCAAAGTTAAACTAAAAAATTTAATTTTCCAACTAAATCTTTTCTTTTTTCAAAAATTTCTATTTAGAACGGTCAACAAGATAATCTCTTACCTTGCGGAAAAGGTCTGTTGCAAAAACAAAATCAATCAGGCTTTCGTTTTCAGAACGGTAAATCTGGTCCTTATTGCCAACCCAGTCAACATGCCCCTTGTTAAGAAAAACAATGTTTTCTCCAATGCCAAGGACTGAATTCATATCATGAGTGTTAATAATGGTAGTGATGTTATACTCATGCGTGATGTCGCTTAGCAATTCGTCAATCAGGATTGAAGTCTTAGGGTCAAGGCCGGAATTAGGTTCATCGCAGAAAAGATATTTCGGATTAAGGGCGATTGCGCGCGCAATCGCAACTCGCTTCTGCATACCTCCGGAAAGCTCCGACGGATATTTATGGCCCTGGCCTTTCAGGTTGACACGCTCAAGACAGAAATTAGCACGGTCGACCATCTCAGCCTGCGACATGTCTGAAAACATGACGAGCGGAAACATGACATTCGACATGACCGTCTCACTATCAAATAGTGCCGAACCCTGAAACAACATGCCGATTTCCTTTCGTAACTCCTTAATCTGCTTTGTCGACATCGTCAGGCGGTCACGACCGTCAAAAAGAATATGGCCTGAGTCAGGACGCACAAGGCCCACAATTGATTTCATCAGCACAGTCTTACCGGAGCCGGACTGACCGATAATAAGATTGGTCTTTCCCGTGTCAAACTTGCATGAAACATCATGCAACACCGTCTTGCCATCAAACGACTTGATAACATTCTTTACTTCAATCATTGCAGCAGCAGTTTAGTCAGTATGACGTCAAAAAGCAGAATCAGAATCGAGGAGTTGACAACGGCACGGGTACTTGCTTTGCCAACCTCGATTGACCCGCCATCAACATAGTATCCCTCAAACGAGGCCACCGTCGTTATAATTATTGAGAATACAAGACACTTTATCAGGCCATACCATACATACCATTCATTAAAAAATGCCTGGAGGCCATATACATAGCGGCTAACGGAGATAATATCCGTAAACTGAGCGATTACCCATCCGCCAATCATTGACGTGAACATCGAAAGCACACAGAGAATCGGAATATAGACAAGGAACCCGATTAACTTCGGCAGGACAAGATAATTAGCGGAATTCACCCCCATAATATCAAGCGCGTCAATCTGCTCCGTCACCCTCATTGTCCCGATTTCAGACGCGATGCTCGAGCCGACCTTACCGGCAAGAATCAGACAGAGAATTGACGACGAGAACTCAAGCAACACAATGTCACGCGTTGCAAGGCCAACCGCATAGGCCGGAATTATCGGGGATTCGATATTAATCTGCATCTGGATTGTGATGACCGCACCGATAAACAGCGAGATGACTACTACCAGCGGAATCGAGTCGATTCCCAACTTACAGATTTCCGCTCCGGTACGGCGGAAAAACACCTTCCATTTGTCAGGCACAGTCAACACACTTTTAATAAAAAGGCAATATTGACCTACTGCCCCTAACGTTTTATTGATAAACATAAGGATTGTATTCAGTGATTAAATTGCACAAATTTAGACAAAAAATCCGAATATTCGTCGTGCGGTTCTAAAATTTACCAACAATAACGCCAAATCATGACCAGACCAATGACTATTTGCGACGGTTCGGATTACGAAGCACAATTGGATAACCGGCGGCAAGCCCAAGTCCGGCAGTTCCCTCTGTGGCATTATTTATCAGCATCGGCACCCGGCCAACCGTGTCGGTTCCGGCGGCTATAACGTAGAAAACCTGGTCTGAGTTGCGGGCGACGTATGCGCCGGGGAAGCCGTTATCGCGCAAGCGCCTCATCATTGCCATAGCATTGAACTTCTGTTCGAAACCATTAACGGCAACCGAAAACTCCGGAAGTACAGCGTCAACGGAATCCACACGCGACAAAAAACGTGTAGTCACAGTCAGAGTGTCTTTCCCGACAATATAAACACTCTGTCGCCCACGCTTGACAGCGTCAAGCTTCGCTTGAATCTCGGGGTCGACATCATCAGCGTCAGCCGCACGCTGTGCAGCGCGCGCCTTAGCGACATCATAAGCAGCCCTATAATTGGCCTCAGTAGTATGACAGGCTCCGAGGGCGAATGCCCCCAGAGCCAATAAATACAGCGATTTACGCATCCGTATTATTATATAAGATTGAGTTTTTTGCGAATATCTTTAGGCACTGCATTCTTGTTGACCGAAAAACTAAGGGTTTTTGCCAGCAGATACGGTTCTGAAACATAGAAGTAACCATTATACTTCTGGTTTGTGTTCCATGAATTCTTAACCTTATAGAAACGGTTTCCGAGTTGGTCGGTAGCGGTTCCGACAATGACCATTCCGTGATCATCCGTTGTCTCGTGGTTATCAAACATCTGCTGACGCACCTCGGGAGTTACAGTCACTTCCTTCAAGTCCTTCGGACCGGTAAATTTATATGCCTCTTTTTCCTTGTCAGCATCGCTAAGCGCAACCCAACGGCTCAGTTCCGTACCCTGCATGTCTGCCTCAGTCTTCTTTTCAGGCAAGACCGCATATCCGTCATTCCATTTGAAGCCTTTTTCCGATACGTCGGCAGCCCAGTTAATTGTATACCCATTTTTAAGAGCCTCGTCAATAATGCGCTTGAAGTCGTCAAGGGGAACATTGTAGTAGTCCTCCCAGAGCCAGTTGTCACAAACTTCCAGCGGGAAGGCAGAGTACATAGGCTGATGAGTGAACGACGTGAACGGAACGAAATCATTGAACTTGACGCCAAGGCTTTCGGCATAAGTCTTCGGAGTGTATGTCTTGCCATTGACCTCAAAAGTTTCGGGAACCGGACCGAAATAGGCATCGAGAATCCCCTCGAAGCCCTTCAGCCATGCCGTACTCATTTTGCGGCTACCGGCAACAGCTTTGATGTAGGATGTCAGAGCCTTTTCAAGTTCGGAGTGGTCGTGAGCGTCCTCGCCATAGTTCAGACCAGAGTAAACACTCTCGGGAATGGCTCCGTAACGTTCCATGACGTATGCGACGTCAACAATCGAACCACCCTGAGAGAAGTTGCCAACACCTCCAAGGCGAACAAAGCGCTTTGCCTTATCAAGATAGCACTGACGGACAGTGTACATCTCGCTGAGGTCAAGCGAATCGCCTCCCTGACGAAGCACCTCCTCCTCGATTGCCGAGGTGCCTGAGAAACACCAGCAGGTACCGGACTTATTCTGGTCCTTGACGGAAGTCGTCGGTAGGGAAATAACGTCAGTGAATACGAACCCCTGAATAGAGTCGGTTGCGACAGAATCAGTCAATTCGGTCTGAGCCGAAGCACCGAATGCAATCAGCAGTGCAGCTGCGGAAAAAATTTTGTTCATTATTATCAGTTGAAGTGTGAATGATTATTTCGTTGGTTCATTATATAGAATCTGGATTTTGCCGATTGGCAACTCGCCTTCAAGCTTAATCGGAATCCGACTGCCAGTCTTGACAATCCACGCTTTCATCGGTTTGGAGGAATTCTTTATCCGCTCCGAACTGAACATGAAATGAATCCGATAGCAGTCATATTTCTTGCCATTCAGTTCAATGCGCTCGTCACCGTCGTAGGTGATCGACAGCTTTTCTATTTTCTTGCCGGAAAAGATATTGGCGCGACTGACAGTGCGTGGCTTCATGTTTTCAAACGGAAGTCGCCGGACAAAATAGTAGACACTCAGCATGTCAACGGCCGGCAACAGGGCCGACATGGTCGTATCGGCCGTTTCGATTTTTCCTTTGCGGTCTCGCTTGAATCGCTCAACGTTTGCAATAGCGCGGTTGCCATGATATGAGTAGTGGATAATATCGTGGCGATACTGTCTGTCCTCATGGGTCGATTTGTCATAAAGCAACGGAGACATATCGCCCAATCTCATTATGCCGCTGAGGGTATCACGTACCATGAAGATACGGTCAGCCCACGGCTGTGTCCGCGCCGTCAACATCGCATGATATCCGTCTGCCTCGCGCGTCAGTTTAATCCCCGCCGAGCCTGCAACCTTATGAATCAGCCCCCACTTGTATGTTACGCGAAAGCTTAGTTCTTCGTTATCAAACGCCAGGTCAGAAGCAACAGCAGAAGCCGTTACTGCAAAAACAAACGCTATATATATAAGTAGCCGCCGAATCATACGTCAAACGGCAAGGTGTTTCTCGCAGCCTGCTCGATACGCTTGTTACGCCAACAGTTACGACAGATTGCAATATATTTATCGTCGCCGCCGATTTCAACCTGAGCGCCTTCCTGCACGAAATCGCCATTGGCACCAATGCGTGCGTTGACAATCGTCTTGCGTCCGCAGGTACATGTGCTTTTGATTTCATCAATCGTATCGGCGATTTCAAAGAGACGACGCGACCCTTCGAACAGACGCGTACGGAAATCCGTCCGCAGCCCGTAGCACAAAACGTTGATTCCATAATCATCGACCAGCCTCGCAAGCTGATCGACCTGCTCGGAGGTCAGGAACTGCGCCTCGTCAATCAGAAACCACTCAATCAGACAACCGGCTTTCTCGCAGAGATCAACGGCTGCGAGATAGAGGTCTGTATCGGCCATAATCCACTGACACTCACGTTCAATGCCAATTCGGGATCGAATAACGTTCTTGTTGTCACGCGTATCAATTACCGGCTTCATGCAGATGTAACGCATTCCGCGCTCCTCAAAATTGTAAGCGGTTGTCAGCAGCAGGGCTGTTTTTGCAGAACCCATCGTGCCGTATCTGAAGTAAAGTTTGCCTTTTCTTTCCATGGTTTCTAAAAAATCGGCTTCAAATTTACGCAATTTTTTTGATTTTTCCGCCGGTTCGGCTTAATTTTAATGCACTTCAGTCATATCGACCAGTCCATGAATGATTGCAAAAACCGTCAGTCCGGCAGCTGAATGGATATCCAGCTTTGCACAGATGTTGCGACGATGAGTGGCAACGGTATGGACCGAAACAAACAGTTGTTCGGCTATTTCCTTGTTCGACATGCCGCGCGCAATGTTCCTGACAATTTCCTTTTCACGCTCAGTCAGGTTATGCACCTCCGGATCTTTTTCTCCTTCCGGCTCAGCATCCGCTTCAACACCCTGGCCGACCGTACGTTCCAGTTCCCTTACCGCAGGCACAAAAATACGGTTTTCGACCTCACAATGGCTCATCAGGTCCGTCTCGCAGTTAATAATATCGAACAGAACAGAGTTAAGCCGGTTGATGTCTGCCCCTTGACCGTGATAGTGGCAGATAAAAATATCCTTCAGTTCGTGCAGTTTTGCTGCAATCGGGGCGTGAGTACTGAGAAAGCGGTCTATTGAATACTCCGGATCGCGTTTCCCACCGAGAAGACGGTCAACGTAAGTGAACACTCCGGTATTCTCATGCTCCATGTGAAGCTTAACCTCGTTGACATAATCATCAAAGAAACGCAGAATGACAAGGGCGACAGCCTCTCCCGAGGTATAGTTTATGGCATCAATAAGTTTGCGCCGTATCTGCGGCAAATGGTAATCAATAAAATACGAGTGGGCGCTTCTCAGATACGCCATAAGAGTTGGAAGCGAGACCGTTTTCATTGGCAATTTACGTCCGGCAATGAGCGACGCAACAGCAATAAACGTATCTGTATCTACCCCGGCATTACAACAGACCTCGTCAATCGAATCGTCACCGAAACCAAGCGGAATGTTGAAACGGCTCAACGCCATCAGAAGCACCGGAGTGTCCGCAATGGCGTCACGCATCTTCATCTTTGCATCATAATGTTCTATTTTCATAGCGCAAAGTTAATGAATTTTTCGTAACTTTGCGTCCACGAATGAAGCAGTTTTTTCGCATATTACTCGTTTTTGCTCTGTTTTTGCCGACATCGTTAGCAATGTCCGGCCAAAACCGTATTGCATCATCTCCGGCCTCTTCCAACGCTAAAAAGTCGGAAAAAACCGAATCAACAGGCCAGTCAGCACAGTGGGCTGAAGCAATTACACGCATAACCAGTTGGAACATCAGCGAGTTTCTTGGAGACAAGACAATGCGTGAGGTTGACACCGTGTTTGAAAATTATTGTCAAGAAGTGGCAATTCCGTCGTTACAATATGGCTATGCGTCTGCCATCACCGGCAATTATGGAGCAGAAGGCATATCCATGCACTATTTCAACAGATCGCGTCCCGGACCGTTTTTCTTCAATGACGCTCTGGCTCCTTACATCCCGACCGTAGAGTCCACGCCTTTCTATAACAACCGTGTGCCAATGACTCTGCTGACCTACAACACCGGATATGGCACAGAGCAAGCTCAGGACAGATTGAAAGCCGTATTTAACGGCAACATCAACCGTCAGGCCCAGATTGGTGCATGGACCGAATATATCTACTCAAAAGGCAGCTATGAAAACCAGGCCGATAAACATTTCAATTTCGGTGTCAATGGTTCCTATTACGGAGATCACTATCAAGTCATCGCCTTGTTTAACCAGTACTACTCACTCAACAAGGAAAACGGTGGAATCCAAGATGACATGTACATCACTGATCCGGCAGAAATTCAAGGCGGGAACTCAAAGATTACGCCGAAAAATATCCCGGTCAATCTTGCCAATGCGCACTCTCAGGTCAACGGGCGCGAATTCTGGATGAATAATCGCTATCGGTTCGGTTTCTACCGCGAGAATCCTGAAGATTCAACGCGTACTTTCGTCCCTGTAAGCCAGGTTTTCTGGACTTTTGACTTTAACGAACATCGCCACCAGTTCCGAACCCGGAACGCCCAGGACCTAACATTCTGGGACAACACATTTTTCGACACTTCGAAAACTCACGACGATGCCCGCTCTCTGACTGTCAGAAACACGGTTGGCCTCTCTCTGCTCGAAGGGTTTAACAAATGGGCGAAATTCGGACTGACAGCATACGCCCAGCATGAATTTAACCGCTACCGTCAGCTATGTGACTATCGCGAACTGGGCATCAGACGAATCACCAAGGAACAATCTCTCTACATCGGCGGGAAACTCAGCAAGGAACAAGGTGCATTACTGCGATACAATGCCGATGCACGAATTGGCATTGCCGGACAGAATATTGGCGAAGTTGAAGTCAGCGGCGAGGCTCAGTTCCGAGTTCCAATCCGACGTGACACAGCTTCCATTCGGGCCTACGCCGAATTCGACAACCTAAACCCGTCCTTTTTTGTAGACGAGTACGTAAGCAACCATTTCATTTGGAAAAATGAGTTCGGAAAGACACGTCGCCTCCGATTTGGGGGAGAAATTGATATCCCGCAGACAAATACGAATCTTTCTGCCGGGATGGAAACCATACAGAACCTTATCTATTTCGGCAATGATTCGCGTCCGATTCAGCATAGCGGCAACATTCAGGTCTTCTCCGCATCTTTACGCCAGGATCTGAAGTTTGGCATATTCAACTGGCAAAATTCGCTGACCTATCAAACATCAAGCAATTCTGAAGTGCTTGCAATGCCTACGTTCAGCATCTACTCCAATATGTTCCTGCTTTTCCGCATCGCAACACTGCGCGTGCAGTTCGGAGTGGACTGTAATTACATGACCCGTTATCGGGCCATGGCTTATCAGCCGGCAACCATGACCTTCCACAATCAGGATGAAATCTACGTAGGCAACTATCCTATGATGGACGCCTACCTTAATATGAAACTCAGCAAAGTCCGTTTCTACCTGCTCGTATCCCACTTCAACCAAGGACTGTTCGGCGGTTCGAACTACTTCTCCGCAGCTCACTATCCGCTGAATCCGCGGCGATTCATGTTCGGCCTTAGCATTGACTTTGCAAATTAATCCCCACACTCTCTCATGACCATGAAAAACTCTAACGAAAGAAAACCACAGAGCCGCCTGCTCCTTTACGCTCTTCTCCTTGCACTCTCCCTCGGTCTGATGTTCTCGTTAAAAAGATGTCAGCACTTCGACGTCAACTCACAAGACTCCGCAACCGGCGACACAATCAGAGTGGCCATACAATATGCTCCCGGGTCATTTTACATGGAAGGAGACACCCTTGGAGGCATTGATTTTGAGAGGCTAAACCTCCTTGATCTGCCTTATCGCCTCTACCCCATCACCAATCCGGCCGAGGGACTTAACGGGCTTAACGACGGACGATATGACCTGGTCATCGCCGATTTGCCGATGATTGCAGACAGCACCTCTGAATATATTTTCACCACTCCGGTCTATGTTGACCGCCAGGTTCTTGTTCAGAGAGTCGATTCCGGCAAAGAGCCTCAGATTACCTCGGTTGTACAGCTTGGCGGAGATACCGTATGTGTAGCTGAAAACTCACCGATGGCCGCTCGAATTGAAAACTTGTCGAAAGAAATCGGAGCGCCCATATTTATCAGTGAGCGCCCTGTGACTTCCGAAAAACTGCTCATAGAACTTGCAAGAGGACTTGAGAACGTTAATTATGCAGTTGTAAACGAATCCGTTGCCCGCGAACTTGCGGTTGACTACCCCAACCTCAACTACTCGGTTCCCGTCTCCCTCAACCAGTTCCAGCCCTGGATTCTCCGCAAATCTGACACGGCACTCCGCGACACGCTCAACGCGCGGTTGCGTTGAGATAAGCGGCACGAGAGGTCTGGAAATCGCCGTAGACCGTAGAGAATTGGTCGTGGGCCTGGCGAGCCAAGGCTTCTGCCTCAAGCAAATCGGTGATGGTCGACGTACCGGCTTCGTAGTAAACCCGGTTGAGACGCAGATTCTCTTCGGCCTGGCCGATAGCCTCGGCCGCCAGTTCCATCTTTCGATGTGCAGCCGTCAGTTCGTCCCATTTGTTCTGCATGTCGATTTCAAGCATCTGACCAAAATCTTCAAGCTCAAGTTTTGCATTTTCAAGCTCCAGATTTTTACGTTTAATCGCGTGCGAACCGCCCCACCAGGCTGAAATAGGAATGTTGACAACCAGTTGCAACGCGCCAAAATTGTGGCCCTGCTCAAGCACATTATGGTAATACCACCCGACGCCACCGAGAATCTGAGGCAGATTCTTACCTAACTCCATGCGCTTTTCAAGTTTCTTGGCCTTTACATTAGCCTCCAAAAGCTGATAGTCAATCGTATTGTCAAGGACAACCGCCGGGTTGACATGCAAATCAATAGGATAAGCAGGGACCGTCTCCGGCACGGGGGCAGAAATATTGATAGGTTGCTCGAAATCCTCTCCAATGTACTGCGAAAGGACCATACGGCAAAGCTGAATACCGTTATCAAGATCCACCATGTCGGCCTTATAGCCATTCCGTTTAAGCCGGACTTTCAGCAGGTCATTACGCATTGCCACTCCGGCATCTACTGCAACCTGAATCTGACGGTCGAGAGTGTCCAGTGTGGCAATCACCGCTTCAAGCGTCTTTTTTGTATCCTGGAGTGTTGCCAGCTTCCAGTAATATTGCTCGGCTGTCAGTCTGACCTCGCGTTCAGTCTGAGCGCGTTGCAGTTCAGCGGCGGCCTCGCCTACCTTCGCAAGTTGATTGCCGTTGACAATCTGCCCCCCCATGAAGATTGGCTGGAGCGCCTGGATGCCGGCAAGGACACCATGTTTAACCAATTCAATGTTGAGCATGTCAAGGGCATTATACTGGAATATATAGTTATGCGACCGAAAACCGAAGCCGGTTGCTGAAATCTCCGGAAAATACTTCGTGAAAGCCTCCTTGCGCGTCTGAGTCGCAGCCGAAGCAGTATTGTCGGCACGCTTCAACGCCGCATTGTTTGCAACAGCCATATCTATACATTGCTGGAGCGTCAGGATGGTATCACGAAGTGATTCATTTTCCTGCGCAAAGACACCCATCGCCGCCGCCAAAGTCAATATTGTAATAAATATCTTTTTCATATTCAGAAATCTTTTTGATTTGCAGTTTTTCAGATCATGTGAGTTTCCAGCGGTTCGTCAAGCGGCGAATTTGCCCCCTTCTGGCGTGCTTTCATTTTCCAGTATGCGACAGGAATCGTCGTCAGAATGAAAATCATCGTAATCGGAGTGCCATAGAAAATCACAACCCCCATAGGTTGCCACAAGGCAGACCCGCCGATAACCATCGGCACAACGCCCATCGTGGCGGCGGCCGAGGTGAGGAAAATCGGACGCATTCGACGCTGTGATGCCTGGAAAACAGCCTCCTTCAGAGTCGCGCCCTGGTTCCGGAGTTCTTCGGCATAGTCAAGCAGAACAATTGCATTTCGGACAAGGATGCCCATCAGCGACACAATGCCGAGAACACACGTCAGCGAAATGTCCGTCCCCTGAATCAGCATGCCTATGCCCGCACCGGGAATACAAAGCAGAAGAGACAGAACCATCAGCACCGCAGTGTTAATCTGAGCGTAATGAAACAGAATAATGAAGAAAATAATCACGACTGCGATTGCAAGCGCTTCCATTATCTGTGGAAGAATCGTCATTGAATTATCCCAGTCACCTCCGCGGCTAATCGTGACGCCATCAGGGATATCCATTGAATGAATGGCATCCATTACGGCCTCCGTACGGTCAATGACATTTACATTCCGCTGGACCTCGGCCATAATTGAAATCGTCGGGCGGCCACTGCGATGCGACAGCTGACCGTGGTTCCACTGTGGTTCAACTTGTGCGAATTGACGCAGAGGAGCAGAAGACGCGCCAAGGGCAATCGGCATCGGCTCGTTTCTGAGGTCATCGGCATCAGAGCGCTCTGAAGTACCGGTTTTCAGCATAACCGGAATCCCATAATCGCCTTCCCAGACCGTGGCTATCGGGACACCGCTGCTATAGCGCATTGCCAGCGTTGCCTCAATGCCGAGATTGTTAAGGCCAAGGCGAGACGTCTGAGTCTCATTGGGAACCACATGAGCGGCAACCAGCGGATTGTCAAGCGACGAACGGACACAGCGAAGGCCATCAATTGTTCGCATTTTGGCCATGATTGAGTCGCTGACCTGCTGCAACTGCGCAAAATCATCTCCGGCAATGCGAATTTCAATCGGATAAGCTGCATTTGAATAACTTAACTGCTTGAAACGCACAATCGCATCAGAGAAATAGCTCTCGTAAGCGTTCGTGTATTCATTGAGGACATCAATCGTCGCGTCGTCGCTTTTGGTGTTCACAATGAATTGCGCGAAATTCGGTCCGCCGACCTGCGGAGCATACGTTGCCTGGAAGCGCGGAGAGGCACAACCATGGAACGAAGCGATTGAGACAACCCGCTCATCCTTGGCCAGGATTCGTTCAAGCGAATCCGCCACTTCTGAAGTCCGGCTGACCGACGTTCCGGTCGGCAGGAAAATCTCAACGGCAAACTGGTTACGCTCGGCAATCGGCATCAGTTTGAACGGACGGGTCACAAACAATGCAATCCCCCCCAGGGTCACGACAACCGAAATTACCAAGGTTGCGGTCGGGTGGTTAAAGCAAACCGCAATCAGCTTATTGTAAACTTTCTGAAGAGAGACGAAGAATGAGAATTTTTTCTTACCCGAGGCAATCGCTTCCTGCTCCTGCTTATAAATCGGCTCTTTAATCAGCTGATATTGTAAGAAAGGCACAAGCAGTTCGGCAACTATCAGCGAAATCATCAGGATAATGGTCAACGCCCAAGGAAAATCCGTCAAGAAGTCACGGAACATCCCCGTCATTGTCAGAAGGAACGGGAAGAACGTAATCGAAATTGCGAGAGTTGCCGAAAAAATAGCCTTTAGGAATTCCGTACCGGACCGCAAAGTAGCCGACCTATGGTCCATTCCATCTGAAATCAGCTCAACATAATCATCAATGATAACGACCGAGTTATCAACAATCATGCCCAACGAAAGAATCAAACACGCTAAAGTCACCGTGTTCAACTCAATGCCGAACATATAGAACAAACCGAGCGATATAAATATTGCGATAGGGATTGTGCTTGCAGCAATCAAAGCCACCTTCAACGGCAGCAAAAACATGATTACGATAACAACGGCAACAATAGCAATTACGAGTTCTTGCAAAAAATCATTGACCGACGAATTGACAACCGTCGGTTGGTCTGTAATCTTAAACAGGGTAACATCAGACGGAATCTCGGCGTTGAATGCATCAAGCTGGCGATTGACTTCGCGTCCCATCTCAACAATATTGTAGCCATCCTTCATCTGCACTGAGAGGAGAATACACTTCGTTCCGTTATTTGTAATGTAAGATGTCGGTTCCGCATATTCCTTTTTGACGGTTGCGACATCTCCCAGACGGACGACTGAACCGTCAGGCAGCGACATGATAATCATCTGCTGAAGGTCATTGACGGAATTAATCGAGCGTTCGACATGAATTGGCTGCGTATAGGTGTCGCTACGGAGCGAACCGCCCGTAGTCTGGAAACCTTTGGCCAGGAGCAACGCGCCAAGGGTCTTTTCGTTCAACGCGTAATGGGTCAGTTTTTCCGGATTAAACGTAACGGCAATCTGCTCGTTCTGCTTTCCGTAGACATCCATTGTTCCGACGCTTTCGATTGTGCGCAGTCGGTCACGTAACCGATCCATGTACTGCTCCAGCTCGCGATAGGTCTTTTGCTCGCTCTGCATGGTAATTAACAGTGCGGAAGTATCTCCGAAGTTCGAAATTGTCTCCACTGCCAGAACTCCGGCCGGCAACTTCAACTTTACGGCATCCATGCCCAGTTTGAATTCATTCCAGAATGGAGTTGCATCCTGAATGTTGTCGTCCAGTTCAACGAAAATCATAACCATACCGTCCGTACAGTTACTGTAAGTTTTCTGTTTGTTGACCTCTTTGTAGGAAAATACGTAATCCTCCAACGGTTTCAGAACCTCCTGAGCTATCTGCTCTGGAGTCGCCCCGGGATAGACGGCAGCAACAACGCCCTCACGGATTGTAAAGTCCGGGAATTCGTTCTTATCCATTTTGACAAGAGCATAGATGCCGAATAAAATCAGCACTACTGAAAGCAAAATGACTATGCGTCTGTATTTCAATCCTGCGACCACAATCCCAGCCGGTTTTTGCAGGGGTCTTGGAGCTTGGCTGTCAGGGGTAGGAGTCGTGTGATCAGTTGCCATAATGTGTACGAAGTTTTAGATTATTTCTCAGAAATAACGATTTCCGTTCCATTGCTTATTTTTTGCATACCGGCTGTAATTACGCTGTCGCCGGGATTAATGCCGGAGCTGACAATAATGCCGTCAGCCGTGATACCGCCCTGCTCAATATAACGCATCCTGGCCTTTCCGCTATTGGCAAGCCATACGAAATTACGATTATCTGCGCTCAACAGAACGGCCTGAGGAGGCAACACAATAGCGCCGCGCGAATTGACCGCGGAATCGACAACCGGTGTCAACTTTACTGAGCAGAGCATGCCCGGAAGTAACTCACCGTCGGCATTATCAACTCTGAACTTAACATCGTAGGCGCGTGACAGCGGATTTGCAACAACGCCTTGCTCCGTCAGAACACCATCACGGATTTCGCCTCCAAGAGCATCAATCGAAATTGATGCATTGCGTCCGGGTTTCATTGCCGAAATTTCATTTTCCGGAACAGAAATAGAAACTTTAACGTCGCCCAATGCGACAATTTTCAGAACCGGCATTGCAGGAATGACCGTCTGGCCGGCGTCAGCGTTTTTTTCGGCAATCACCCCACTGACGGGAGCGTATATCCGTGCATCCTTCACCGCACGGTTTGCGATGTCGGCTGCGTTTTCAGCCTGCTTGAGCTTGGACTGCATCTCGGTCCACTTGATATCGGGCAGCGCGTCTGCGTCGTGGAGTTTCTGCAGTCTGGCATATGCGTCGCGAACTTCCTCAAGGGTTGCCTGGGCGATATTGGCGGCATTGACGAGGCTTTCGTCGTTAAGTTCAGCAAGCAGTTGACCTTTTGTCACAGTCTTACCCGGCGCCACGTATATATTCTTTATAGTGCCGGCCACAGAGAAGCTTAGCTCTGAACCGTTGCCTGATTCGACAGTGCCGGAATAGGTGCGTGTGTCGCTTACGTCCGAGGACCTGACAGCCATTACCTCAACCCTCACGGGCGAGGCCGGTGTGATTTTTTCTTTTTTAAGGCCACAAGAATTCAGCCCACAGACAAACAGTGAGCCAAGCACAAGATAAATTACAGGAGTCTTTGTCTTTTTCATAGCTGAAACATTCTTTTGCAAATAAAACATCCACAACCCCTTTTTTGTTTGCTAAACGAATAATGCGTAACTTTGCGGCAATTTTACAAAAACCACGAATGAAAGCAATCCTTCTGATATGGCCGGCTATTGTGTCGAATGTTATTGCCACAAACGCTCAAACGCCGGCCGATACCGTATCATCCGTTCATGAACTTCATGAGATTATCGTTACCGGCAGTTCGGCACGTCAGCGCATAGAAAGCAAACGAATCGGCGCCGAGCGGCTCGAACTGACAAAAATGTCTCTTCTTCCATCATTTGGCGGAGAAAATGACATAATCAAATCTCTGGCACTCCTGCCCGGAGTGCGCAACGAGGGTGACGGAGGAGGAGGCTTCGAGGTGCGCGGCGGCAATGCGTCGCAGAATCTTGTGCTGCTGGACGGTATTTCGCTCTACAATCCGTCGCACGTCATGGGAATCTTCTCCACCTTCAACGATGATGCCATCGGGAGCGCGACACTCTATAAAGGTCCAATTCCTGCAATGTATGGAGGAGCGACTTCATCCGTTCTCGAAACATCGCTCTCGCCGGGAGACATGGAGCAGTTCCATGGCTCGGCAACCATTGGCATTCTCGCTGCAAAACTGAAGGCGGAAGGACCGATTATAAAAGATAAGATGTCATTCGCCGTTGCGGCACGCCGCTCATATGTCGATGCCTTTCTTAAGCTCATACCGAAATATCGAAGCACAGTAATGAATTTCTATGATATTTCTGCCCGGATTCAGTATCAGCCTTCGACTCGTCACGTCATTGACGGTTCATTTTTTATCAGCCATGACAATATGGCAGTCAGCGACCTGATGGGACTATACTGGGGCAATCTCGGCTCCTCTGTCAACTGGATTGCGCGCGCATCAGACAAAGTCTCGTTTACGACAACTGCAGCTCTTACTTACTTTGAGCCTAAAATGGACATGGACATCATGGATTTAAACCAGACAATGTGGACATATATCCATAATTATTCGCTCAACGAAAAAATAAGATGGCAGATTGCGGAAAAGCACTCCGTTGAATTTGGGCTGCGCTCCGAACTGCTTCAGGTAAAGTCGGCAGAATGGATTCTCAATTCGGCCCGCGAACGCGAAATCCGGTCGTTATGGGGCAATTCCGCCTGGGCGGACTATACCGGCACCTTATCAGAGTGGTTTGACATAACGGCAGGAATACGTCTTAATGTCTCGTCGGTCCTGTCCCAAAGCCGATTCCATGATTTCAGCTCGATTTATGATTTTCAGAACCAGTTTGACAGTCGAACGTATATTGACGTTGAACCGCGCATAAACCTTAAGTATAATATTTCGCGCCTCCACAATCTTAAGGCCGGCATAGGGTCCTCGTCTCAGAATCTTCACGCAATCCGGTCAACCACAACGTCTTTCCCCTTTGACCGCTATGCACTCACGTCCGCACACGTTAAACCAGAGCGCGCTCTGCAATATGCCATCGGCTATTGTGGCATGACAGAGAGCGGCACACTCGACTGGTCGGCCGAACTTTATTATCGCGACATTGCGAACGTATATGACTATTGCGACGGCAAGAGTTCGTTCTCCGATATAGCGCTTGAAAACATTATTCTTGGAGGCAAGGGCCGCAGCTATGGAGCAGAATTCATGTTGCGGAAAAACACCGGAAGACTGACGGGGTGGATTGCCTACACGATATCACAAACTGAAACCAAAATTCCGGGCATAAACAACGGAGAATGGTATAACGCTTCGAATAATCGCCGTCACGACATCTCGCTTACTGCCATTTATCAGATTTCTGACCGCTGGAACCTTTCCGGCTCATGGATTTTCCTTTCCGGACAACCGCTGACGGCCCCGGATGTCAAATATGAGATAGCCGGCGAAACCTGCTACTACTATTCAGCACGCAACACATATAAGGCGCCGCCGACCCATCGGCTTGATATCTCAGCAACGTATACCCACATTGGTCAGAGATTCTCCTATGAATGGGCATTCGGAATCTACAACACTTATTGCCGCTATAATCCATATATTGTCTTTTTCCGCGACGACCCGTCAAAACCATCCGGTACGCAAGCCGTCATCCAGGCAATGTATGGCCTCGTCCCCTCCGTTTCATATACTCTCAAATTCTGATACGCATCATGAGAAAATATATCAAGACTGCTGTTTTAACAGTCATCGCTATCATTTCGGCAGCATGCCAGAGAGACTTCGACCTGACATATCATGAGATTGTGCCTCTGACGGTTATTGAAGCCGAGCTTACCCCTGACGGAATCCGGGCCGGAATAACGCGGACCACACCAATGGACGAGCCAATGAACCGCTCGCTCCTGACTGACGCAATCGTTACACTGACAGACATTACCGACGGGGTGCAGTATTATCTAATGGCTGATGCCGACGGCTACTTCACAGACCCGACTCCCGGCATTGAGGGCCATGTTTATCGTCTTAGCGTTGAACGAAACGGCGAAATCTTTCAAGCCGAAACGACAATGTATCCACCGACGGAAATTATTGATATCCGGTTCAATTGGATTAACATGCCTTACGACCAGGTTGCCGTGCTTCAGGGCCAGTTTCTTGACAACCCGTCGGTCAATGGCGACTGCTACTGGATCAAACTCTACCGCAACGGGGAAATATACATGTGGAAAGAGCTGGACGACCGCAGCGCAGTTAACGGCATCGGGACATTCTTTACCATTACTACCCGACGAGACACAACAGAGGAGGATGACGATACCGTTCTCTTTGACGGAGACATCATTACAATGACCATCGAGCGTATCTCTCGTTCCATGCACGATTATCTTGAAGCACTCCAAAACGACAGTAACGGACCAGCCCTGTTTTCCGGACCGCGCTGTCTCGGTTATTTCACCGCTACTTCACCCTCGTCGGCTTCAATAACCTTCCACCCTGACGATATTCCGGTTTTCCAATAGTTCGGATGTAAAAAAAGAATGTTCGGCCGTTTTTATACGTTGGCCGAACATTCTTTATTTTATAACTGCTGTAACGCATCCCAGTTAATTTCCGGTGCTTTCCCGGTCGGTTTGCAATGAAATTTTGTTCCCATCGGAACAGATTCGTCAAAAAATCCTCCCATTTTCAAATAAAACCGATTATTTTTCGCATTGCCGCCCTGATAATCAAGACGGACTCCGGCTCTCGCTGTAGCGTCGTGAGTGAACGTCCCGTCAGTAACGCGCGTCCACTTGCCATCCTTGCTTCGCGCCCACTGATTGCCAAAATAAACCTGGCGCGACAAATAGCCCTGCTCCGGATTGAAGTTTTCAAGAAAGCTATGGGCATGCGTGTACCACGTATTCGTCTGTGGACGTAAGAAGCTCGCAATTAATCGCCATTCTTTTTCATCTGTGGCGTAGAAATATGCCGTATAAATTGTGTTTCCGTTTCCGTCCGGATGGACCTGCATCAAAAACTTATAGGTCTGACCGGCCTTCCAGGGATATTTCAGATAGCTTTGTCCGCCCGACCCTTCGTTACCGAACTCGCCGATATGGACGTCTTTGCCTCTCCGTAACAACTGGATTCTCTGGTCTTCGGGGATCGCCCTGGGGTCTTGCGTGTCAAACGGACTCCAAACTGAGAACAATATGCGGCGTTCGGTTGGAGAATTATATTGCATGCCGAAATAGCCCTCACCAAATCCGGCCGCCATGTAATAACTATGCATGGTTTCGCCCTCCTTCGGCACGGTAACCTCATTGTAGAACCACTCGGTATCGCCTTCGGGCAGTTTATAGGCCATGTGGACTGAAGGACCCCGACGCCCCCAATAGTCAGAGAAATCCTTCACATAATTGCTTTCGCCGGTAACGTTGTCAACAATCAGATCTTTGACATCGCCGAACACATCCCCTCTCCTGGAGATTCCTTGAAGGTCAATTCTGACATATCCCGGGTGCTTCACATTAATCCGGCCTACGGGAACAACAGTATAGTCATCAGAATTCAGACTGACATTAAAACTCGTCTTTCCGTAAGTAACTTTAATCTCGGAATGCCCCTTGGCATAGAGCGAAAGGTCAGCCGTTGTCGGCTGATGTAGATAAAAGTAAAGACTGATAACGGTTTCCGGATTAGTCCAACGGGAAATGCCGTCTCTTGAAATCTGTGCGCCATCATGCCGGCTTGTCACATAGCCATTTCCGGTTGCGCCAATGACAAGCTGCTCTGCCTGAGCAAACGAGGAGGTCAAAAGAAGCGCTCCTGCTAAAACCATTTTTTTCATACCAATATTATCTTTTCTACTTGTTAATGACCATTAATCAATGAAAGGATTTTGATTATTTTATGAATTCATATATTTCTACTCGGTTATCTTCAGATGAGAAAATCATTATGGCTCTGCCGGGGCCTATCTTGTAAACCATTCCGGCAACGGAATTTTCGCTCCCATATGACGTCTGCGGTTCGTTGTTTACACTCCATCCGCCAAGAAATACGAGCGATTCGGGCGTGTTCTGATACACGTAGCCGGATTTACGCTGGCTGCCTGACGTTTTCTCAAAAAACACTTTACCGTCGACCTTGCGAAAACGACAGTTGAAATAAGGATAAGAGAAAATCCCGTCATTGGCAGCAATCTGGATGGAACGGACTCGCTTGAAGCCCATCATCTCGTCAGGCGTAACAGGATAAGTCTTCGCGTCAAGCAATTGCCAGACGTCTTCGCGTTCAGCATAGCCATATGAGTCAGGAGAAAGGGTTGACAAGACCTCACGCGCGGCCTCACGGTTAACGGAAAGCCTCCCATAATCCGACGGAAGGATAGTCCCTTCGAGGTCCGCATTAAGATTGTCAGGCATTTCCGGCTTTTGCCTTATCAGTTCGGCGCAGCCATTATAATACCAAGCCGCATCCGGGTAACCCATCGTCAAAGAGCCGACCAATCTGTCATCTGACTCAATCTTGAAGCGACCTTCAAACGGACTTTCTGCGCCAGTAGATTTCATTATCAGTGAGTCTCCGGCAACAACAGTCGAAAAATCGGACCAACCATAAGCGCGAAAAATTCCGCAATAACACACATACGGTTGCATCTGATTGTCATCACACATGTTTACTATCAGGTCGTTCGGACCTCTCCATGCCCCAACCAGCTTAACAGGATGTTCATGGGCAAACAACAATGCGAATGTGCTACATGCTGTAATTGCAGTAACTATGATTCTTTTATTCATTACGTTTTGTCAGATCAATTGTTTTGATAATTGTCAGCGAGTCCTATTGTGTATTGCAAATCTACGAAAAAAAATGATATTTTTTACACTGATGCCCAAAAAACATCAAGACTTTTTTATAAATTTGCATTGAAATCATTTATCTCCCGACCGGGAAACGGCGCCTATTTTCAGGGTGACCCTCCCCGCTTGTTATGAAAATTTGACAAATCAACCGCCATGAATATTGAGGATTTTCGCAACTACTGCCTTTCAATGGATGGCGTGACGGAAAAAACTCCTTTTGGGAAGTTTGCCCGCCGCTACGACACTATTCTTGTTTTCTATGTACGTGACCACATGTTCTGCTTAGTGGATATGGATGACTTCTCATCTGTCTCGGTTAAATCCACGCCCGAGGAGGTTGAGATGCTTCGCATGGCCTATTCATCGGTAAACAATCCATTGAATCAAAATCTGCGCTATTGGGTTCGGCTTGAACTTGACGGAGACATCGCAGACCGCGATATATACGCACTTGTCAAAAGAGCATACGACATTGTCAAGACAAAATATACCCGGAAACGGAAAAACTGAACACATAAAAACATAGTCATATCAATAATATGGAGGAAATTAGAATCGACGTAACAAAGCAGACCCCTGACGAATTATCTCTTGCCACAAAACAGGCTCAGCTCATATTTGAGTTCAATCACACAATGCCCGGCACGGCAGAATATGACGAACTTATGCACCAGATTTTCCCCTCAATGGGAGAAGGCAGCAGAGTCTCTGCGCCATTGACAGCAATCAGACCCCACATGGTCAATATTGGCAAGAATGTCGTCATTATGCCCGGCTGTCTGATGATGTCGGCCGGTGGTATTACTATTGAAGATGACACAATGATTGCCGCTAACGTACAGCTCATTTCCAACAATCATGATTTATTCGAACGCCATGTCATAACATGCAAGCCCGTCCACATCGGCAAAAATGCCTGGATTGGAGCCGGGGCAACGATTCTGCCGGGTGTCACAATCGGAGACAACGCCATTATCGGGGCGGCCAGCGTCGTAACAAAAAATGTTCCGGCAGACACGATTGTAGCCGGAAATCCGGCAAAGTTCATCAAACATATTTCCCCTCGCCATGAATATTGAATCAATACGCAACTATTGCCTGTCGCTGCCATTGGCGACTGAAGACACAGGCCTGGGCGGGGATTATCTACTGTTCAGAGTCTGCGATAAAATCTTCGCCTGCTACGGATTTGTACGAGAAGATTATTTCGTTTTGAAAGCCAACCCTGACTATGCTCTTGACTTGAGAGACAGATACAATGAAATCTCACCGGCTTGGCATTGGAACAAGAAATATTGGAACGAGGTCAGTCTTAAAGGCTCACTGAACGATGATTTTATAAAATCATTGATTCGACACAGTTACGCCGAAGTTGTGAAAAAATTACCCCGAACAATAAAAACACTCAATCCGGAAATTACCAGAATTGATTAACCTGATTTAGATGGAATTTACACTCCTGAAAATTCACGTATTTCCAAATAGCGTTTTTTCTTAGACACCGTATTATTTATTGGAAAGCTCTTAGCATAACGAGCATCCACATTTTTGGGGTTCAACTATTGGATTGGTCGGTGGAAACGTATTGGCGTTTTCACTGGTGCCGGCATAGGTTGGGGCGACATAAAAGACCTTGGCAAAGACCACCATCACACCAAGACCGCATGGAATCTTGAACTCGGAATAGCATGCAGACTCGCAAAATTTTAACTACATGAAAGAGACAATACAATCATAATATTTAAATTAATTAAACATGAAAAAATTCTTGAAATTCATCTGCGCTATGCTCATTGGAGTTTTGAGCGCCGGCTTCGTCTCCTGTGGAGACGAGAACGAACCCGACGATCCCAATTCAACATCCTCCATTGTCGGCACATGGCATGGCTACTCTGATGCACAAAAGCCGTCAAACGATCCAATGTGCGCGAAATTCTATGAAGACGGCACTTGCGAAATCTGGTGGTATCACAATCCGTTGTTGTGTTCCTACTACTTCAGTGGAGAGTACACTGTTTTCAAAAAGAAACTACACATCAAGGGATTATGGTGTGACCAAGGAAGTCGCCCACATATTGAATACGACAAAACAGTGACATATTCGATTAAAAATGGGGTACTTCAATTCAAGTTTAATCTTGCAAGATGGAATCTCACCAAGGACTAAGAAACTACTTGATCAGGCCACGACCGGCCTTGTCATTCATGTAGATGACGTTGATCCTATGCCCTCGCGACACCTCGCGAGGGCATAGGATTATATGATTATGGGCGAAAATCATAAATGTAACGGTGGGGACTTGGCCGCTGGGAAGCGAAGAAAGGTTGATAATTATTTTGATTATTCAGAACTATTAGTTAATTTTGCAATTGAAACAGTTGACACGATTTTGATGCAGGAATCAATTGTAATTAAATTTTTGTTACCAATCTCGGCCACATACATCACAAATGCATTAATTGCAACCGCCACGGCAGAAAATAATTCCGGTCAATGGGGGGAAGCGAAATTTATCATTGCGAACACAAAATGTTCGCGTCCAAATGCGCAATCATTTGCCTGATTCAAAAGAAAATACCGCAAGCAGCTTCTACGGCAGCGTCGAATCTGCGCGACATGATTTACCTCCAAATGACACGATTGGGCGACGAGTAATCAGTTCCTTTCTTAAAACGCCAAGAGTTGCCGCAGGCAGTTCGCCTGAAGAAGACGAGCGAAACATCCGTAACTGGGCCTTCATGTTGGTCTACAAAGGGAATACCGCCCTTACAGTCAGGAGATACCTTGGTCGGCTTAAAAGCCTTTACGAAGAATATACTGCCGATTCGTCGACAGACTGTTGTTTTTTCGATATTCTGAGAAAAAAAATCAGCGATATTGACTCGTCCAGATTCGACAAAACGCATGAAGGCATCAAAGCATTAAAAAAAATAGCGCGCCAAAATTCCTGTGATCAGCCGGAACTGAATAAAATCCTGTTATATCAGTTTTACTCTTGCAATCCAGACCTGTCGTCAATCATAAGCCTGAAACTCAACGACCCAATTGATGACATTGTACAGATTCAGGAAATTTTCAGCCAGATTCCAACAGCCCGCAAATCATACGTATTCAATGTGAATCGGCACAATCGGCCAATGCAGCAAGTCAGACAACTGTCCGAATCGCTGACAGAACTGCTGAATAACTACGGCTGTAAACTGAACGGCATCGGCGAAGACGAACTAATCAGGACAAGCTGGATAAGCGCAGCAATAAACATTGGCATCCCGGCAGAGAAAATCAGAGGAATCATTCAGCCACTCCCCTACTCCATGAAATGGCTTGACATTGTCAACCCGGTGGAAGTGTCCGACATGGAACGAATTGACATCCTGCAACGAGTGGCCGACTACATAGACCCGACAACGCCCAGATGGTTTGCATTATTCATGCGCAACTGCAATACGCCTGAAATAATCAAGGAAAAACTTGAGAATACAATGCCGGCCCTGCTGAAGTCAACACACTTCTTCTTCCCGACGCGCAAAGTTTTCGAGAAAAATGGCGGAAAGCTGCGTTCCTACGATGAACCATTCATTCCTCACATTCTTTTCTTCAGAACAAGACCGGACAAAGTCCGCCTCATTGTTCATTCAGTCGGCGAATTAGCCTGGTGTTTCAAAACGGCAAACAAAGCAGATGCGCCCTATGCAAGCATCCCGAACTCGGAAATGGAACTCTTTCAAAGAGTCATCGGAATCAACGACAAGACTCTCAACGTTGAATGCCTGACGAATCCTGAACTGGTGCCGGAACGAAAAGTCATCGTAACCGGCGGCGTCTTCAAAGGCTACAAGGGAACGATTTACAAACACAAGCGAAAATCAACCAACGGAGACCTCCGCATCTTCACAATCCGGCTCAACGAGGATTACGAAATCAAATGGGAGGTCAGCATTGAAGAGTGCTTCCTTGAAACGATTGATTGACAATCACCGAAACATGAGTGAGAAATCAGAACTGAATTCCAAAATCATCAAGGCGACCAAGTGGTCGTCGGTCACCGAGATTGCCGCCAAGCTTGTTGCGCCGATATCAACAATGGTGCTTGCCCGCGTGCTTACGCCGGAAGCCTTCGGCGTGCTGGTCACAGTCACCATGGTCATCAGCTTTGCCGAAATCTTCACAGACGCCGGCTTCCAGAAATACATTGTTCAACACGAATTTTCGTCGAAAGAGGATCTTCACCGGTCAACGAATGTAGCCTTCTGGTCAAACCTCATCATGTCACTCATTATATGGGGATTCATTCTGATATTCTCAGACCAGATTGCAGAATTAGTCGGCAATAAGGGCTACGGTCATGTCATCGCGATTTCCTGCTGCTGCATACCCTTAGCAGCCTTCAGCAGCATCCAAATGGCACTTTACAGGCGCCATTTCGACTTCAAAACGCTCTTTATTGTACGCATAATAGGCGTAGCGATTCCTATCGTTATAACAATCCCGCTTGCATTTATAATGCGAAGCTACTGGGCGCTGATAATAGGCATGATCGGTCTGAACCTGTCAAATGCGATTATCCTGACCGTAAAGTCCAGCTGGAAGCCTAAACTTGATTACAGCTTCAGGCTGTTCAAGGAAATGTTCTCATTCACAAGCTGGTCAATGCTTGAAGCCGTTACAATATGGCTGACAAGTTATATTGACATCTTCATTGTTGGAAGATTGTTAAACGAATACTATCTGGGCATCTATCGTACATCCATGACAACTGTTGCCCAATTCACAGGACTGATAACCGCCGCAACAACCCCCGTGCTGTTCTCATCATTATCCCGTCTACAGAATAACCGCGAAGAGTTCATGAAAGTATTTCTGCGGTTCCAGAAAGCTGTTGGCCTGCTCGTAATCCCTCTTGGCGTCGGACTGTTCATCTTCAGAGATGCAGTAGTAGACATTATGTTAGGGTCACAATGGCACGAAGCATCCTATTTTATGGGCATTTGGGCTTTGACAAGTGCTATTACAATCGTACTCTCCCACTATAGTTCGGAAATATACCGTTCAATCGGGAAACCAAAACTTTCTGTTTGGGTTCAATTATCACATATTGCCGTTCTAATCCCCGCAGTTTGGTTCGCAGTTGGATATGGATTTGATTTTTTATGCACAATAAGAGCATTGGTACGGTTAGAATTAGTCATTGCCAACTTAATCACACTCTTATTATTTGTACGGGTCAATCCATTGAAAATGTGTAGCAACATATGCCCTGAGTTATTTGCATCAATGATTATGGCGTTATCGGTTACTTTGCTTCCGCAATCAACATCATTAATCATTACACTGATATACATCGTTATAGCGATTGCTGTGTATATCGGTATTATAATGTGTTTCCCTCAGGAACGATATATCATGTCCAACCTCAAAAAGTTCATCAGACGATAAGCCCCGAATTATGAAAATATTAGTCGGAGGAGATGTTGCTCCCAAATTAAACATTACTGAACTGATTGAAAAAAATGACTTCTCCTTTTTTTCTGAACTTCAAAATTTGTCCAAAGAATACGATACAACAATCATAAACCTGGAAAGTCCTTTTGCTGACACATGCGATGCTCCGATTGAAAAATATGGCCCGAATCTTAAATGCTCGCCGTCAACGGTAAAAGCATTAGAATATGCCGGAGTAAACGTTGTTACATTAGCAAATAATCATATCCTTGATTATGGACATGAAGCTCTTTTGCGAACAAAAGCAATTTGCGAACAAAATGGGATTCTTACCATCGGTGTCGGGCAGAGACTCTCGCAAGCGCAGAATCCGCTTATTTTAGAGGCAAATAACTGCCGTATCGGACTTATCAATTGCTGCGAACACGAATTTTCAATTGCAACAGAAACTGACGCAGGAGCAAATCCACTTGACCCAATAAGTCAATTTTACGCAATCCGGAAACTTAAACCCAACGTTGACTACCTTATTGTCATCGTCCATGGAGGACATGAACACTATAATCTGCCTTCAACCCGCATGCAAAAACTATATCGCTTTTTCATAGATTCAGGAGCAGATGTAGTAATCAACCACCACCAACATTGCTTCTCTGGATATGAACAGTATAATGAAGGCCTTATTTTTTATGGGTTAGGCAATCTCTGTTTTCCTGCCGGAAGGAAGGTGAATGATTCATGGTATAAAGGATATATGGTTGGACTTGAGTTCATGCCAGGAAGTAAGATTAAGTTCAAAATTCACCCTTATGAACAGTGTTATGACAATAATCCTGCTGTTCATTTTTTATCTGAAGATGCATTTTCGAGTGACTTAGAGGATCTTAATAAAATTATTTCATCAACCGAACTGTTACAGAATAGAGAACGTGCCTATTATGATTCTTGGGATAAAACGACCTATTCCAATTTAGATATTCTGACAAACAGATATTTGATTGCATTACGGAACAAAGGGTTACTGCCCAAATTTCTGAGTCATAAATATCTACTCAGGCTCAAAAATCACGTTTTGTGCGAATCTCATCTTGATAAAGTCCAACACTTTCTTAAAAAAGTGTAATACGGTTTATTGTCCATAACCAATATACTTTACATAGCTTTTTATGAGACCCATTTCTTTTTATATTAAAAACCCCCGATACATCGCATTATATTTTGTAAAAAGTATGAAATGGCTTCCTGATAAAACATATCTCAAGCTACGTTTTTACTTTGAAACCGGGGATTTCCTACACCTGAAAAATCCGAAAACGTTTCAGGAAAAAATTCAATGGCTTAAGCTATATGACCGAAAACCGGAATATACTTCACTGGTCGACAAATCAGAGGTCAAAAAATATGTCGCCAACAAAATTGGCGAAGAACACATCATACCAACTCTCGGCGTATGGAACTCACCCGAAGAAATAGACCTCACCGCCCTACCCGACAAATTCGTACTTAAAACCACTCACGGTGGAGGCAGCAACGGAGTCGTTATCTGCACGGATAAATCCAGACTGGACCGCGATGCTATTATTGCAAAACTAAACAAAGCAATGATGGCTGATATTTATAGCGGATATCGGGAATGGCCCTACAAAAACATACCTCGCCGAATAATTGCCGAGCAGTTGCTGGAACATCCCGCCGGAGCAGAAATCAACGACTACAAATTCTTTTGCTTTAATGGTCAGGTAAAGTTTTTCAAAGTAGACTTTGACCGTTTCTCTTCTCACCGGGCAAATTATTTCGCCCCGGATTGGAGTCTGCTGCCTTTTGGCGAAGCAAACCTGCCTCCTGTTCCGGAAAAACAGATCCTGCCGCCCCCGAACTTCGATAAGATGCTCGAAATTGCTCAAACCCTGTCTCAACCCTTTAAATTCATTAGGGTGGACCTTTATAACCTGGACGGCAAAATCTACTTCGGAGAACTAACCTTCTATCCCGCAAGCGGAATGGGATCATTTACGTCAAAGGAATGGGATCGCAAAGTAGGCGACATGCT
>CAMWNI010000013.1 GCA_947175545.1 uncultured Porphyromonadaceae bacterium | reverse complement strand
TAGATTATTCGATAGATTGTATAATAGAGCTTTACGTTTATTCTTGCAATTCCAATGGAACCGTTGCCGATATTGCAGAATCCAAGTTGCCTTAATTCTTTAAGGTAGTGTCTAAATGTTATAGTGAGGTCAGTGGCTGTTGTTGCTTTGGCCTTTAAAGCGGATTGTAGCAGAGCTTTGAGGCGTTCGGACAAACGTTGCTCAAGCCATAAATTGTCTCTGACTATCGCAGGATTGAGAGTGCCAACCATAATGTCAAGCAGGTGTTTGGCTCCGGCATAGTTGGCTGTTGCAGACGAAGCACTGCGGCTTGCCGAACCCTCACGCTCACGGATATGATAGAAGCTGGACGGGGTCGTTGCAAGTTTGCGGGAATGAATCAGGTAAGTGTATTGAAATTCGAGATCCTCACCCATACGGATACCTACCGGAAACTGAATGTCATTTTTAGCAATAATCTCACGGCTGAAGATCATCAACGGGTTGCAGAAACAGGTGTGCCTATACAGAAAATCATTGCGGTCATTGATTATCTCGTATTCTGTGGCTGTATCTGCGACAAAAGGTTCATTTCCAAAGAATAAGGTGTCGCATCCTGACTTCCGGAGGATTTCGGAAATATAGCAAATGGAACCTGGCAGGATGTAATCGTCAGCGTCAACGAACCAGATATATTGGCCGGTGGCCATATCCAAGGCATTGTTCCGAGCTACCGACACACCCTGGTTGGGTTGATGTCTGAGCTTGAACAGTCCGGGGTAAGTCGCGGCATATTCATCGCATATGGCGCTGCTTCCGTCAGTACTTCCGTCATCGACGACACATACCTCAAAGTCTCTAAAATCTTGTTCGATAACCGACTTCAAGCACTCGCGCACATATGGCGCGACATTATAAACCGGGATGACAAAGCTGATTAATGGCATTGTCTGAGATATTTTGTCAGTTTGTTTATTAATTCGGGGGTTTGTTGCATTGCAAATTTTCGGGCAAACATTGCATCCGAGTTTATTAGTTCGTCAAAATCTTCGTCTTGCCAAGTATATGGCGCGCCACGTTCCCAGTCTATTTTCCTAAGATTTCCTCGTGACGAGATGTTGCTGGCGAAAGGCGAGATCAAAACGAAAGTCTGCACCATCATTTCATCGGGACACCAGACATGCTTGAACGTTTTCAGGATGTCTTTTCTGTTATTTACAAGCCAATGAGCCAGTCCTTTCGTGATGCTGAACCACTGGGGGCCTTTGTGTAGCTCAATATCATAGTGTGATCTAAGTCTAAGTCCTTTGACTATCATTCGGGAAATATGGAACATGATGCGACCTACTGTCTTCGAATATAATCCGTCAAGTCGCAGATGTCGCCCCCAATAATAGGGGTATTCAGTTTTCTCTTTCAGATCGCGGAGATTGAAGTCTGAGTTGTCGAACTGTATGAACTCAACGCCCATATGCTTGTCGCAAAAGTCATGAATATCATTTTGGGATTTGAGAGGCATGTCAACTCCCGATATCAGATGAATGTAGCTGTATTCCGTTTCAGAAGCAAGAACCGATTCAAGCAGATTGAGTTCGCATACGATCTGCGAGTAATGTCCCCAATATACTTTTACCCTTTTACTGATAAACTCTATCTTGCTTAGATATTTGCGATGTAGTGGGGGGGGGTAAATGCTTGAGTATCAGTCTTTTTGTCGATGTGGATGTAGATGTCGTTGCGCTCATCGTCCAGTAAATCAATGAGACGCCACAATTGTTGAGGATCAGAGTGTGCTATGATACAATAAGCGTGTCGCATTATTTTCGCGATAGAATTTTGGCAAGATTATACCTGAGTTGGCAGAACAATCGTATGGCACGATAGGAGAGATTTTGCTGGAGATATGACGAAAAGCAGGTTGCGCCTACAATGTCATTCATAAATTCCACTTGTTCTTTACAAGTAAAATAAGTCGGAGCATAAAAAGATGATTTGCTGTTCGCGATCAACTCTTTTGTTTCAGGTGATATTTCTCCTGTCCGTTTAATCTCCTCATATAGCTCATGTCCTAAGAAAGGTGACAGTTGCTCTTTGCCCTGCCATACGTTGTTGAAAAAATGTATGATTTTGGCTTTGTGAAGATATCGTATGCTGGTTAGAATTTGGCAGTTATATGTTCCGTCAAGCTCGCCGATTATGTGTCCGCACTTTCTGTTGGCTATCATCAGTGCGGGCTGGTCAAAACATTTTCCTGCCTCGAAGGCGGCTATTTTCCAATAGCGATTCCATTGGTCAAACAAGCCCCTTACTGCAGGCGTATCCTTGAGCCATATCACTCCGGAATTGAAATAAACATTTTCATCCGATATATTCTCATTGAATATTGACTGTACATTTTTCCTGATTTTGTCCCCATCTAACTGTTGGTCCAAAGTTGCATGGTAGTCCAGCACACATGCCATGTCCGCGTTGGTGTTTTCAACATCTCTGAGATTGTCTGTGATGACGGTATCTGTGTCGATAAAAAGCAGGTCCCCTGAGAGGTAGTTACGGAAAGTGGTTTTTATATACCGTGACCGTTCTTTGGGATTGTACTCTTCAGGTACATCCACAACTTTTATTTCATTTGCCAGTTCCCTGACTTTTGATCGTTTGCTATGTAATGTCCGCTCCGTCATTTCGTCGACTAAGACCACCACATTCAGCTCCGGATTGTGCATTCTTAGCGAGTAAAGCGACACCAGCAACTGCTCATAAAATAAGTCGTTACCGTTGCTTATCAGAATATATACCGCTGTCATTATTTAAGATCTGATTTTAGAATATCGTATATGCCGTAGGCCTGAAACACAGCTCTAATCTGCTCATCGTTCTTGCACTGGGCTACATTAGTGGAGTTAAGCGATACTGCCTGCACGCTATCGTTCTGTATATAATCTTCGCCCGAACTGTTTCGGGTAAAACATTTCTTTACCCTATATCCGTTCAGCAAGGCCATCGCGTAGAACCACACATCATCGGCCATCGGAGCAAGCCGTGTGAAGGCGTCAGAGTCAGTCACGTTCAGATTAAGGCTGTGAGGCGGATAAAGGACGCCGCCTGCTCCGGTGGCAAAATTGTATTTAGTTGCGTATTCAGCACCCGCTCCCCACTTCCAGTCATTGTACTTTACCGGATAGCCGTTGTTGTCAACTTTGATGTGGTGTACTCTGCATGCATGGATGCAACTGGGGTATTCATTATAGGCATTGATGAGATTTTCAAGCAAGTCGAAGTTATAGATAATGTCATCGTCGATGGTGACACAGACGGCATCTGGATATTCTACAAGCGTTGGGACGAGTTTTTTGTAAGAACGGATGTCAGTGGTATATTTAATTTCAAGACCACGCTCCATTTGTTTTTGCAATGTCACGGGGAGTACTTTGCCCCGCATATCCTCGGCAATCCAAAGAATTATGCGGTTGGGACATAAGCTTCCCTGCATAATTGATTCAATTGTGAGATAGACGTCATACAAACGGCGACCGAAAGTTGTGAGTGTCACGATCACTTCATGATCACACAGCCTTTGATCACTTATTCCTGATTTGGTTGAGTGAAGGGTAAAATACCTAAGCATTTCGGACTTCTGCTCAAAGAGCTGTGCCTTGTTGGCAGTGTCGGCGCCGAGTTTAGCTCCACCTATGATATATTTTATGTACAAATTGCGTATACTTTTCATATTGTATTGTAAGTTGTTATTTTAGTTTACTGTTTGTGCCGGAGCTTGTTCCATAGTGCGCGGGTCATCTTCCGGAGGTTAATATCTCCGACAAGATGATAGAAAGTCAATCCCAAAATAAGGCCTAAAACAACTTTCAAGCATAAATCAAAGAAGTCCGGTATCCTTACAGCAATGTAGCCGTAACCGATATATGCCGCAATAAGAAGTGCGGCGCAAATCATAGGATGTATGAAATGGCGGAACACACAAACGGGAGACATTTTCATTATGCGACCATATAATTGAGTGTAAGAATTCAGTACATTTATAATACTTGTAATGGTCCAGCCCCATGCAATCATCTCGATAGTTCTGTCAATGCTTGAGGCTATCACGAAGCCTGAGATGGTTATGCAAGTGTTGACGACACCTGTATAGAAGAGCCTTTTCGAGGCATTACATGCCATAAATACCGGCCCGGTCGGATTGTTAATGAGTATAAAAGGAACAGATATTGCAAGAATTTTGAATGGTGGAATAGCGGAAGTCCACTGGGAGCCGAACATAACGGTAATGATTTCTGGGGCGCAGAAGTACAAGATTACGCTTAGAGGAAATCCCACCAAACTGATCGTTGATATTATGCTGGTGAACTTGTTTCCGATTTCTTTAGGATTATCCTGCAAGTTTGACAGTACAGGCTGCAATACGGGATAGATTACAGCGGTAATGTTTTGGAGTGGCAACTGCATGAGACGATACGACTTCTCATAATATCCAAGTGCGTTTTCGGAGATATATCGGCCGATGATGATTTTGTCAATGTTTCTTGAGAAATAGTTAAAGAGTTCAAACAAGAACAGATAAGATGAAAATGAGAATATTTTCTTAATTGGAGCCAACGAAAAATGTAATCGGAGTTTTACTGGGTAGAAATGGTTGTTATAGAGGAAGGTGCATATGGATGATAATATAGGCGGCACTATCAGGGCGTAGACACCGGCTTCATAGAAGGCGGCTACGATGCCGAGTATACCAAAAACAATCTGGAAAGCAAGGCTGCGCGTAGCCATCTCCCTAAACCTTAGATGCTTGGACATAAGCGCTGCCGGTACCATGTTGATTGCACTCAATACAACTCCTATGGCAAGTATCTGCAACACTGGAATAATTATCGGGTTCTTGTAATAGTCAGCTACCAGCCACGAACATCCGAAACAAATACCGCCACAAACTATGCCGATGATTACTGTAAATGTGAAGATGTGATTGATGTCCTCGTCGCTCAGATCTTTTTTCTGTATCACGGCTGGGCCAATGCCGATGCTTGTAAAGATGGAGAGAAAATTGATGATCACCGAAGCAGTGGCTACGATGCCGTAGTCATAAGGAGTCAGCAATCGGGCCAGCACCATTGATATGCCGATACTGATTATTTGTCCCGAATACTTGTCGAGAGCAGTCCAAAGGAGGCCATGTCTGAAATGTTGTTTGAATTCGCTCATAAATATTTAACTATCTGCCCCCCATAATCAATTTCCATATTTTGGGACTTTTTTTCAGAAATATCTGGAGGATTACAATCGCAATTATCGTTAATGCCACCGCAAGCACAAAAGCAGTAAACTCGGAGCTTACACCGAAAATTGATGGGATTTTGCTTGTGATGCGCATAATACTGCCATGAAGACAATAAATTAACATTGTGTAAGGAGCAAGAGCGAGTGCCACGGCAGAAGGTATTAGATGAATATTCATTATCAGGAATATTACAGTAGGCGCAGTGAGAACCCGTATCATATAGTCATCGCAAATGCCTGAATACCAGGCGGCTGTCACCCCCCCCCTAATGCAACCGCTAACGCGCTGATATATAGCGCTTTGCGTTGTGCGTAATGAGCCGAGAGCTGTTCATGCCAGATTGCGATATAAGCACCTGTGAATATATTTACCATCCAGTAGATAAAACTTGAATAGGAAGCATATTGACATAGCAGATATATCGGCACTACAAGAAGAATTGACCATTTGGTCGCCCGTATGATATAGCCGATTAATGGAGCAATAAGCGCAAACTCAAACAAAGCTCGCAAATACCATAAGGCGCCGTTCCATTTACTATGATACAGTGCTTGTAGACAATTGCCCGCATTTACTCCGTCCAATGGATGATAATCGACTGGATGGATTTGAAGCAAAGCCACGCTGAACAGTAGTCCGAATATATTGAACACTATGAATGGGACTAAGATGGTGCGGACACGGGTTGACAGTTTTGACTTATAGCTCTTCCAAGGAGAGGAGAAGTCGAAACTTGCGAAATAGAGAAACGCAGAGATTGTCCAAAAACATGGCACAGCAATGATCGCAATTTGTTGTACCCATTGTGGAAGGTTAAAAATTGGCGCGACATGAAGCCATACAATCAGGATTGTCATGACCACATTCACTTCGGTGAGCTTTATCGAGAGGCTTTTATCTATTCTCATTATTCAAACCGGTCAGTTCAATGCGTTTCCATAAATAGATTCGGACTGTATCAATCACCGCTATCGCAACATACATGATTGCAACCAAGCCAAGCACGATTAGCCAGTACATAAGATCGGAATAGGTGTGGTAAAGGTCGCAGAATAAATTGCGGTAGGGAGTTAGAAGATTTGGGTTTACATATACTAAATAAACAGCAAAGCTACTGGCGGCAAGTCTATTGATCAGTTTGCTTGAAATATGTACCTTGGAAGTGGCTATGATCAGTAACATTGCAGCTGCCACAGTTGTGGGTGATATATACTGCAGCAGAATATAGCCATATACAGCATTTCTTCCTATGTAACAGGTTGATATACATGCTAATAATACAAAGAGGGCTGTGGCGATGTAAAATATAGTAGCAGTTGCAAATGTCAATTGGTTGAGACGGAAGGAATAAAGCCGTATATATCTTGCAAGCAGATACAGCCATACAAAAAATACTGGTGAATAGCCTCCGGCGATATAATCGGTAGATGCCGGGAATAGCCATCCCCATATCAAAATAAATGCGTAGTACGCTATCAGTATAAATTTGAATTGCCGTTTATTGGCATTTGAGACAAATGCGTTTAGTACTGGCGCAATTATATATAACAAAATATATGATTTGAGAAACCAATTGGATGATGTCAGCATGAACAATTCCTTTATTCCGGTTATGTTTAATTTTGACAATCCGCAGGCTATACAAACAACATATACTATGATAAGGTAGAAGAATGTTTGAAACAGAAAGTTAAAGATGCCGCGTTTAGAGTGTCGGATGCCATAGTAGCCGGATATCATCACAAAGATGTCAACAGCCGATATGGTCAAAGCCTGAATTAAAATTCTCATTGAAGACCCTGGCAAATCAGACATGATGTCAGACACTGAAGGACCCTCAAGCGAAAAAAAGTCAGCATGAAGTATGAGAACCATTAGTATCGCAACGATTCTCAGTAATTCAAAATTAGAATCTCGAACCTTGGTGAAACTTTGACTCATTAAAAAAAGTGTATGATTTTGCATATGGGGGACCATAAAAACGTGTTTAAGAATTGTTTATATGGATTAATCCCTCTTAAAAATATCCCTCGTATAAACCTTCCCTTGAACATCATCCAGACATGTATCATAGCGGTTTGCTATAATGGCGTTGCTGAGGCGCTTGAATTCGGAAAGATCGTTGACAACCCGGCTTCCGAAGAATGTTGAACCGTCTTCAAGGGTAGGCTCATAGATGATGACCTCCGCACCTTTGGCCTTGATGCGTTTCATCACGCCCTGGATAGACGACTGGCGGAAGTTGTCAGAATTTGATTTCATCGTCAGACGATAGACACCAATTGTCACTGTACGTTCACTGGCAGATCCAAAGTGGTTGGCCGAGGAATAATCATACCACCCCGCCATTCTCAGAACTTGATCTGCAATGAAGTCTTTGCGCGTGCGATTGCTTTCGACAATAGCTGACATCATCTGTTGGGGAACGTCGGCATAGTTGGCCAGCAGCTGCTTGGTGTCTTTCGGCAGGCAGTAGCCACCATAACCGAATGACGGATTATTGTAGTGTGTACCAATGCGCGGATCAAGGCCTATGCCCTCTATGATGGCCTGAGAATCAAGGCCTTTAGCCTCGGCATATGTGTCAAGCTCGTTGAAATAGCTGACACGGAGAGCGAGATAGGTATTGGCGAAGAGCTTCACGGCCTCGGCCTCCTTCATCCCCATGAAAAGCGTGGGAATTTCCTGTTTTATAGCACCCTTCAGCAGCAGCGATGCAAAGTCATGGGCTTTTGATTCAAGAAATTCGACATCGGCAATCGTTCTGATCGCATCGTTTTCCTCTGCAAACTCCGGATTGTCGATAATCTTCGGATAGCCCACAATGATTCGCGAAGGGTAGAGATTGTCATACAGCGCCTTGCTTTCTCTGAGAAACTCCGGCGAGAACAGAAGATTGAACCGGCTGACTCCCTTGGCCGCATATTTCACATAAAGACTGCGGCAATAGCCCACGGGGATGGTGGATTTTATCACCATCACTGCATCTGGGTTTACTTCGAGTACGAGTTCTATTACATCCTCTATGCAGTGCGTATCAAAATAATTCTTTACTGGGTCATAGTTGGTCGGAGCGGCTATGACCACGAAATCGGCCTCGCGGTAAGCCTCCCTACCGTTAAGCGTAGCGGTCAGATTTAGTTCTTTTTCAGCGAGATACTTCTCAATATACTCGTCCTGAATGGGCGAGATATGTCGGTTGATCTTCTCTACTTTTTCGGGGATGACATCAACGGCTGTCACCTTATTGTGCTGCGCAAGCAGAGTGGCTATACTCAGACCGACATATCCGGTCCCTGCGACTGCGATATTCATTGATCTTTGCTTTTTTTTCGTTTTTCAAGACTCGTGTAATTGTCTGTTGGGCCAAATTCGTTTCATAATGAAGAGGCTCCAGTCTTGACTTGGCTTCTTACTATGAATTATTGTTTACAATTGCCACATACCAATTACAATAGGCAACGCCTACGGCGCCGCCAACACCCGAAGATACTGCCGTAACAACCTTTGTATCAACACTTGCAAACATGGAAATCAAAAACTCTTATTAACTATGCAGCTGCTCTCTGCTATCGAGAGCGTGTAATACGCGGCAAAGTTACGAAAAATTTTTCAAATGAGTTAAATTCAGTGCCAAATTTATATTGTTTATGACACAATGTGTCATCCATTCTCTCTATAATTCCGCGTAATGCTTGCACGGGTTAAGATTAATGGCTCACTTTGCAATAAATAGAAATATCTTACTTTCAATTATATCAGCAATAAAACCTTCTTTTCAATATTTAGATTTATCTTTCATTTTTATATGATTGCTATTGACTGTTTTTCGTCAGTATTCTTTAATCGAACCGATTATCTCTCTTTTTATAGCGGGGCTTTTTTCTCAATCAGACGCGAGTCGTTTGCTCTCCATTAGATATTGTTGTTGTCTCCCCAGAGCATGATTCGGTATATCACGCAATTTTCATTCAGAGACTGGCCTATAATTTCTCCTTCCATCCCACTGAACGCTCCGCCGGCCACCACTGTTCTATGTCTTTTTGGGGGCTGGGGATTGCGTGTTGATTTATCGGCCGTGGTGCATATTATGCTGCATCACGGCCGATAATGTCTTGTCAGAATTGAAGCATCGCTTTGTACTTCAGGTTGCGTTCGGTGATTGTTATCGGGATGCGTGCCATTCTGATGTTTATGGAGGCTGCTCCGGGGATAATCATCTTTCCTTTGATCAAATCGTTGGCCATAAGAGTCGCGGGGAGTTTTACGGTGCATGAAAATTCCTCGCCGTCCTGAGTCCTTGCAGTGCCATTGTCATTGATGTCAATCTGTTTCTCTCGAGCGCTATGGTTGAACAGTGTGAAGTTTACCACGAGGTCTTTGCCTTCGGCAGCGACTCCGTCAAAGTTGACCTGAATGTCACTGTCTGTGATGAACGTGCCTTGACGGTTAGACGGGTGTAACTCAGGCAGAACGATATCGGTAAATACGTATTCAAAGTCGCCGTAGGGGTTCTTCTCTGTTGAGTGGGTGTATTGCGCTCGTCCCTGAATCTTCATGTTGTCAATTTTCTGAGCGTCCAAAGGCACGCTGACAATCTCGAAGCGTTGCATTGCAGTTTCATTGGGTCCGATGCTCTTTTCCAGATTTTGGTCTGAACTTGACACTCGGAACGCAGTGCCGTTTATAGAGGCGAGTTCGTTCGTCTCAAACGGATTATGAGAGCCGAAGTGGGGCCGGGCTTCCTTTGAGGCTTTGTTGTGGAATTGTATCGGCACGAGAATGTTGTTGCCGATGCGTCGCACTTGGTCAAGGCTTATGGACGGCTTCACTCCGCTCATTCCTTTACGGCTGTCAATATGTAACCGCCAGAGAATTTCACGGCAATATCGTTTGTTGATATGGCCGGATAGTTCCGGTGCGGTTACGTAGGGTTGCATGTCCTGTGGCAATTTGTTTTCCACCTGAGTCAAGACAAGATTATCCGGGCCAAAATCCGTGTCCATGGTCGTAAGTCCGAGGAATTGGATAGAATTGTCAGGTTTGACAATGATGAAGCATTTGCCTTTATTTCCTTCGTTGTTTACCCAGTCAACAGCCAAAACGCCGTCTTCGAGTCTTGGATTGGTCAGTTTGAGTTCTTCCGTTGACGAGAAAATAGTCTTGCTGTTGTAGCGGATAAATCCAGGAGCGGTCTGTCCGGCGAAATTCTTCTTCAATTTCTTGGCATTCATGAAATCGGATGGAAGAATCTTCATTGAGGCGTTCTTTTCTTTGAAAATCTGCGTAAAGTCAGGCACTCCGTTGAGGAAGTCAAGGTTGGCATACATGCGTTTGCGGGTGACGTTGTCGTTCATCTCCCCTTCATACACGCCGGCAAGGTTTACCTGGGCATTCGCCATAAGTCCGAAGATGACTCCGACGGCGGCGATCAGTAGGTGTTTCATGTTTGTTGATTATTTAATGTGTGGTTGATTCTTTTAGTCGGTTATTCCCAATCGTCGGTGTCGAAGCCGCCGGGCTGTCCTCCGGGAGTGAAGCATGCTCCTCCTTCGAAGATTCCTGCGCGTGAAGCGATATCTTCGTATATAACGATCGGTGTTTCGAGTTTTTCGCCGGTTTCCTCGCCGTATTCAACTCTTTGGGTAAGGATGATGTAACCGGGATGAGCCTCACCGATGTAGTAGTTCTCTTGAGTGAACATGCGGCCGGTGTCGTAAACGGATGTTACGCTGTTGAAGGCGGCCACTGCATCTCCGCTTTTCCAGAAAGTCCAACCGGAGATGCGTTCTGCGTTGTCAGTTGTTTCAATGCTGAGCAGGCTGCACTCGCTTTGCTCGTCATCGAAGATATATGGCGCTTCGAGCGGATAGTTGGCCTTGTTGAAGTTAATGGTATCGACATATCCTTCAACTCCGGTTGCGATGTTGCGTACTTTAACGAACCGGCTCTTGTCGTTGGCGTCAAATTCAATGATTTCGCCGTAGGCCAGCCTGTTTTCTTGGGTTTGCTTTCCTGAGGCGTCAGCATAGAGTTGCGCTCCTTCATATCCGATGTTGGCGTAAGCCGGGACTCGGGTGTCTGCCGTACACGATTGTGAGAGAATGCCTGCAGCTGCTGCAAACATTGTCAGTGCGGTTTTGATCAGTTGCATATTCTACTTATTTAAATCGTTCAAAGTACCATTTGCCGTCGGCTTTTTCAAGAACCACTTGGCGGGGCCAGGTCTCGGAGTGAAACGATACTACGGCTCCCTTGGACGTCGCAGTGATTTCTTTGCCGGTAAATTCTTCCGTCGCACTTTTAAATGAAAATTCCCCTTTCTTAGGGGTTGCTTTCTCTGGATGTTTTTCGCGTTGTTCGGCTGCGATTTTGGCTGTCCGGTCCATATCCTTTAAACGATACTCATTAGCCGGGTTGATAAGCGTCTTCATCGATTCGTAGTCGCCGGCGTAGTAGTATTCCATTGCCTTTTCGGCCACATCGCGTGGGTCAGAATAATCCACCTTTGAGCCGCAACCGCTGAGCATGCCGCCGACAAAGCCTATTGTCATGACGAGCATAAAAAATTTAAGTTTTCCCATAGAGAATTTTGTGCCGCCGGACCCTCCTCTTTGGCGTTTGATTGGTTTAAAAAAAAGCGTGAGGGCCGTACTTGTTGCCCGTTCCGCTTGTTGAGGCCCTGGAATTGCCCATCTCAGTAGAACGGACAACGCAGAAGCCTCACGCTGTATATGTGTAAACGCACCAAGAGTCGACGCTTGTGCGTCGGCCTTTGGCAGAATATACATATCCACAAGGCATCTACCGTTGTCTCATTCCTGACTGAGATTGAAGTTTTCCAGGTTTCAACAAGCCAAGAAAGAGCGTCAAGTAAACGCTTTTCATTATGTCTGCTGGCCCCACCCGCGTAACCCATGACCGGGCTTCCGCAATGCGGTCTGCAACTGCAAATTTACGAAAAAAATCCAATATCTCAATCGAATAAGATTAAAATCGGCAAGAATTATACGGCTCGTTCAAGTAAAATCAGAGAATGGGAACGGGATCTTAGATTTATGCATGCGGCGTTTCCTGACAACTTTTTAAGGCGTTTATTTGTTATTTATAAACTATTTTAGTAACTTTGCAGACCAAAATTCTTCTCCTGTTATTTTTTGTTCGCTTTTTATTGTTGCAACTATCGTTTATCTATTTAAGCAACTTTTTTAATTCTCCCATTTTTTGTCTCTCCTTTCCTCTCTCGTTTTTCCTTTTTATTTTATATGGAAACCTACAAGTTTAACGAACTTAAAAGTATGAGTCCTGAACGGCTCAAAGAAATTGCCACCGGTCTGGGTATCAAAGTGACCGATTCGCTTGAAGGCGAAGCCCTTATTTACGCAATTATCGACGAATCGGCCGTGGCTGCCGCCGCCAATGCGAAGCCGGCCGAACCAAAGCGCCGCGGACGCAAGCCGAAGGCCGCCAAGGAGCAGCCGGCTGAAGCTTCGGTTGCGCCTGAAGAAAATAACTCCGTAGCTGAGAAGCCTACCGAAGTCGCCGCAAAGGCAGAACCTAAGAAACGCGGACGCAAGCCGAAGGCCGAAAAGGCCTCCGCACCGGCCGCTCAGGAGCAGCTCGCCGCTGAACCTGCCGTTGTTGAGCAGCCTGCAACTCCGCAGACAACTCAGACTGCGGCTGAGGAACCGACGGCTTCCGCTCCGAAAAAGCGCGGACGCAAAAGCACGAAAGTTCAGGCTGAGGCGTCGGTTGCCGATCAGGAAACCTCGAAGCCCGCTGAAGCTCAGGAGCAGTTGCCTGCCGATGTGCCTGCCGACGGCTCCCGCGCTGACGAGCCGGCAGCCGAACAATCCCAGCCCAAACGCGACTTCCGTCCGCGCCCGGACTCCTCGTTGAGCGAGTTCTTCCCCGCGACACGCCATCAGGGCAAGCAGTTCAAACCCCGCTCCGAGCGCGAGCGCCAGGAAGCCGCAGAAGCCGCTGCCGCGCAGCCCGTCGTGCTTGCCGAACCGGGAATGCCCGCACAATCTCAACCCAACCAACAGCAGAGTCGGAAAAACCGACAGCAGAAGTTTGAAGAGCGTCGCCAGATGAACCAGCGTCAGGACTTCGCGTCGAAATTCGACGGCATTATCACTGCGCGTGGCGTTCTTGAAATTGAACCTCAGGGGCATGGATTCCTGCGTTCCGGCGACTATAATTATATGCCGTCGCCGGACGATGTGCTGATTTCCCAACAGCAAATCAAGCAGTGGGGACTTAAAACCGGCGACGTTGTCGAAGCGACTGTCCGTCCGCCCCATGAGGGAGAGAAGTATTATCCGCTGACGGAAGTGATTGCGGTCAATGGCCGCGACCCGCACTTCCTGCGTGACCGCCAGAACTTCGAACATCTGACTCCGCTTTTCCCTGACGAGAAATTCCGCCTTTGTGGTTCGCCGCTGACAACAAATCTGTCAACCCGCGTCGTTGACATGTTTGCCCCCATAGGGAAAGGCCAGCGCGCACTGATTGTTGCTCCGCCGAAAACCGGTAAGACCATTCTGCTTAAGGACATCGCTAACGCTATTGCCGAGAACCACCCCGAGACTTACATCATGATTCTGCTGATTGACGAGCGTCCCGAGGAAGTGACTGACATGATTCGCACGGTCAACGCAGAGGTCATTGCCTCAACATTTGACGAACCGGCTGACCGTCACGTCAAAATCGCAGGCATTGTTCTTGAAAAGGCAAAGCGCATGGTCGAGAGCGGACATGATGTCGTTATTCTCTTGGACTCAATCACTCGCCTCGCGCGCGCTTATAATACAGTGGCGCCCGGTTCGGGTAAAATCCTTTCGGGCGGTGTGGACGCCAATGCCCTTCAGCGCCCCAAGCGTTTCTTCGGCGCAGCGCGTAACATTGAAAACGGCGGTTCGCTGACGATTATTGCAACGGCTCTGACCGAAACCTCGAGCAAGATGGACGAGGTTATCTTCGAAGAGTTTAAGGGAACGGGCAATATGGAGCTTCAGCTCGATCGTAAACTTTCGAACAAGCGCGTCTTTCCGGCCGTTGACATCATGGCCTCGTCGACCCGGCGTGACGACCTTCTGTTGCCGAAGGAGACCATTAACCGAATGTGGATTCTGCGTCGCTTCCTGAGTGACCGCACGTCGCTTGAGGCAATGGAGTTCATTCAGGACCGCATGGAGCGCACGCAGACCAATGATGAACTGCTGCGTACGATGGGAGACTGAAAAGAATGAAAAATTAAAAATTAAAAATTAATTTGACAAAATGACCGTTCATGTTGTTATCGTTTAAAGTCATTGACCGTGACGCTAACAGTTTATGGTTTAATTTTTAATTATTAGATTTTTATTATTATGGAATCAACACGTCAAGCAAAAATATCGCGACTTATCCAGAAGGAACTGAGTGAGATTTTTCGCCGTGAAACGGCCAAATTGGGCAATGTGATGGTGAGCGTAAGTTCTGTAAAAGTCTCGCCTGATTTGAGTGTGGCCAAGGCTTATCTGTCAGTGTTCCCATCGGAGCAGGCTCTCGGAGTCATTGAAAACATCAACTCACAGGCTAAGACCGTCCGCTATGAGCTGGCCCAGAAGGTTCGCTTCCAACTGCGACGCTGTCCGGAACTGCAATTCTATCTTGATGACTCCATTGACTATCTGGAGAACATCGACAAACTTCTGAACACCTGAAGACCCCGGTATCTTTAAGAATCGCGCTCAGATATTTGTTTGCGCGAAAGTCACACTCCGCCGTTAACATCATTTCAATGGTGTCAATGGCGGGGATTGCCGTGGCCACTGCCGCTCTGGTAGTGGTCATGAGTGTTTTCAATGGATTTCATGCGCTAATTGAGTCTCGCCTTAGCGTTTTCGACCCGCCATTGCTCGCGGTTCCGTCAACGGGCAAGACGTTTGCCAATGCCGATTCTCTCTGTCGGGAACTGGAAGCGCTGCCGCAGGTAGAGTCGGCGTTGCCTGTTGTCTGCGAACGTGCGCTTGCGGTTATGGGCGAGAGGCAGACGGCAATCCGGCTGTTTGGAATTCCACACCGGCTCTACTCGACGTTTGACTCCATTTCGCTTGCCGGCGCTCCATGGGCCGAGTTTTATCCAGGCGTTGAGTCGGCAGTTGTAAGCGTCGGAGTTGCCAATGTGTTGCAGTCGCCGGTCGGATCGGAGCAGTTGATGGGAATTTATGTTCCCCGCAGAGTGGGTCGAATCAATCCGGCCAATCCAATGGCGGCGTTCCGCACGGATTCGGTCGCTGTCAGCGCGGCTTTCGCTTTGAATCAGCCGGAATATGACCGTGACGCCGTGTTTGCGCCGATAGGGCTTGTCAGACGCTTGCTGCAATATTCGGCCGAGGCGACTTCGATTCAGATTTTTCCCGCTTCGAGGAGCAACGAGGCTGCGGCTCTGGAGGCGTCGAAGCGCGTCGTTACGCCGCAATTAGGGCGGGTGATGACTCGCATGGAGCAGCAGAGCAGTTCATTCCGAATTGTCAATATGGAGAAGTGGATGACGTTTCTTCTGCTTGGTTTTATCTTGATTATTGCGTCGTTTAATATCGTTTCATCACTTTCGCTGCTTATTATAGAGAAGCAGGAAAATGCACAGACCTTATCGGCGTTGGGGCTTGACAAACGTCACATCCGAGGCATCTATATTCGTTGCGGTATGCTGATAACGGCTGCCGGCGGACTTTTAGGCATGTTTTTTGGGAGTATTTTGAGCCTTGGACAGCAATTTTTCGGTTGGGTCAAACTCGCGGCCGATCCGTCAATGCTCTCCGTGACGGCTTATCCGGTTGTTTTTCATTTTGCTGATTTGCTTCCTGTCGCCGCTTTAATTGCTGCAATCGGCGCCCTGACGGCGGTGATTGCATCGCGCTGAAATGGCCGCTCCCGCGGGCGTTGAATAATTGATCTGTGGTTGACCTGATTCTAAAGAAAAAGCGCAGGGGGTGGGGTCGAAATCGGTTCACTTTCAACTAAGTCAATGTTACAGGCTCGCGCGTTATTGTCAGACGTGCTTTTATTCCCCCCTTCCCAAACGTTAATAAATCGGTCCTTAATCCGCAGCGCAGGCGGCTGCCGTCGTCCCTCCCGGCGCGCTCCACGAAGAGTCCAGACCTGTTTTTATACTTGAATTTGACAATATCTCGTTACAGGTATTGTTTGTTAAGAAAAGAAAAAGAGCGGCGCCGGTTGGCGTCGCTCTTTTTTGTGTTAAAGGCGGGTTTGCTTATTTTACGAGAGTCTTGACACCGTTGATGATGTAGAGACCCTTAGAGGCTTTGGCAACCTTGCGGCCCTGGAGGTCGTAGATGCCCTGTGCCTTTGCGTTAACAGTGATTTCTTCGATGCCGTCTTCGATTTCTTCGCCCTCCTTAACTTTTTCAATCTTCCAGCAGTTGGGGTTAGCGAAGTAGCGGTTGCCGGCGTTCCAAGAACCTACGATGTAGTTCTGAGCAGCGGTGTCGCGGCAGAGGTAGCTGAGGTCACCGTTTGCGTCGGGAGCTTCGAGGTGAGCGATGTTGGTGGTAACGAAGAGAGCGTCTTCATCCTCGTAGCCGAGTTCTTCGCCGTAGCTGTCGAATACTTCCTGTTCAGAGTCAGAGAGGGTAACGTTCTGGATTTCAGTAGCGTTGGCAGTGAAGGTGAACACAGCAGCTTCGTTGGCATCAGTGGTGGTTGCCCAGGTCATCTGGTTGGTGTCGATGTGGTTGAAGAGGTTGTCTTCTTCGTCGAAGTCTTCGGGAGTTACGCCGAGAGCGTCATAGAAGTAGTCAGCGAGACCTTCCCAGTCGCCGCGAACGCGGACGTAGTTTTCGCCGTTCTTCAGACGGTAGCCCTGGCCGGCAACCCATTCGAGGGTCCAGTCGCAGGTTTCGTCTGCGTCAACAAGGCAGGTGAGAGCGGGGTAGCCGATTTCTTCCATGCTGCCGTCGTACTTAGCCCAACCTGCACCGTTAGAAGAGAGGTAAGCGTTGCCGAGGTTTTCTTCTTCGTCAGCACCGTCGTAGTCAGCCCAGTCGCGAAGAGCGAACATCTGCTGCAGGCGAATAACGGTTCCGTTGCCGGCGAGAGCCATTGCGCGGAGGTACTGGGCTTCCATGTCCTGTTCAATGCGGTCTTCCCACATATCAACGTCAGCCTGGGTGTTAACGCCGGAGGGGTCAACGGTGAGGTTGTTGATGCTTGCGATGATAGCGTCAAGCTTTTCGGTGTCGTTGTAGATAACGGGAAGGTTGCGGAGACATTCGATGCGAGAAAGAACGCTCTGCTTGCCGTTTTCGAGCAGGTCAACTACCTGAGCGCGGTAAGCATCAACAACAATCTGCTTATACTCTTCGATAGCTTTGTTGACAGCTTCAACGTCGTCAACTTTCTGCACCTGGAAGAGTGAACCGTTGTTGTAAGTGTGGTTTTCGTTCTTGCCGTTCTGACGGAGGGGGTTCCAGGTCAGGTCGACACCGGCGAAGCCATACTTAACATAAACGGGAACTTCTTCGGTTTCGGGTTCACCGGTTTCGGGGTCGATGATTACGTTGCCGTCAGCGTCAGTTTTGTTGACAGTGTTGAAGACGGGATCGCCGTTTTCGTCAACTTTCTGAAGATCTGAAGTCCAGTTGAAGGTGATGTAGTTGTTCATGTCAAGACATGAGCTCTGAGTGCTGGCGGTCAGTTCGCCGTTCTTGTCGGTCAGAGAGTTTGACTTTGAGAGGGCGAAAGCGTCGTGGCCGAAGGGATCGTCTTCAAGACCGAGGTCTGCAATCTGTTCTTCGCTCAGGGGCAGTACATAGTAAGCCTGCTTTGCGGTTTCAGAGAATGACATTGAGGGGCGGCCGAGAACGTTTTCAGCTTTGTTCTTCAGAGCGCCGTCAATAACTGCGTTGTGGATGTAAACGGAGTTGCCGGTTTTTGCTTTTTCAAACCACCAGTAGATGGTCTGCGGACTCATAACCTCATCCATAGCGGAGAAGGCGGTCCAGAACTTATTTTCGCACTGAGCGAGACCCATGTAGGGGAACTCCCAGATTTCGGGGGTTTCGTCCTCGTTGGGGAGGTACTCGGGGAGGTTTACTCCCTGGCCAACGAGAGCTTCGTCGGTCATGAGAACTTCGTCATGGTCAGCGTTGTAAACCTCGCCGTTGATGTAGCTAAGGCGGTCAGCGCGCATGTTTTTGATGGTGTAGTAGACGGGATTCTCCTTGGTGGAGGTGATGATGCCTCCGGGGAGTTCATCTGCATAGCCCATCTGAGTGCCTGCTGCCATAGCAGCAAGAGCAAGAAGAGTAAATTTCTTCATGGAATGGAATAAATTGAATGTTAGGTAATTAAGATGAATTGTTTTCTAATTAAACGTGAATTTCACGGCGTATGCCATGGGCAAATATAGGCATAATCTTTTAATTGACAAAACTTTTTAGATTTTTTTTGTTGCTTAAAATGTTAATGTCAGATTCAGACCGTAAGCCGTCTGTCCGTTTAGGGAGATGGGGCCGGGCATTGATTGGAGGCGAAGGCTGTTGGCGCGTGCGAGTTTTCGGGCCGGATTGCCTCCGATCAGTCCTACGACCTCGTTGACGGGGTCGACGAGAAAGGCAACGATATTGCCGATAACCGGCGACCCCCACAGGCGATAGTCGTTTGCAACCAGATAGCGTTTAACCCGGAAGAATCCTTCGCCTATGACGGCGCCGACAAGGGGGGTGATGAAGATATCCTGCCACGACGGACGCTCCATGAATGCCTCGATTCCGAATTCCCAGCAGATGGTGCTGATTCCGGTTGAGAAGAGCAATGATCCCCAGAAGGTCAGACCGTTCGAGCGGGCGGCCATGAAATAGGCTGCGCCGGAGTAGGGGTGGAGTATGAAGTTGAATATCGGATTGTCGTGATCCCATTCGGGGCCTTCCTTGATGACATGGTTGACCCAGCGCCTGCCGAGGGGGACCCGCTGGAGGGCGGCGCGGTTCCAGGTTGTCGCGTCTTCGGGCAGCATTTCGAGTACGGCGAGGGCTGCGACATAGGCGCCCGTCAGGACTCCGGCGTTGACCCAGACCCTTTTCCATTCGGGGCAAGAGAAGCCGAGGGCGGTATTCTGTTCCGGATAGGCATAGATTGTGTTATAGGCGGCGGAAACGGGCGATACGACGGGGTTGAGAATTGTGTCAGGCATTGCGGGACTCTGGGCCCGGAGTTTCGGGCCGGCGGCCAGGGTTAATATGATGAACAGAATGCGTGAGAATTTCATAAACAAAAGAGTCTGAACGCGGGATAATGCGTGTTTCCCTTTTATAACGATTTTCAACACTGTTCGGTTTGCCTGCATTCGCAAAAAAAAGAAAACAAGCGAAAGGAGATACGGTCCTTCCGCTTGTTGTTTTATTGGATTAGAAGAGCGAGGGTTCGGGGGACGGGGGCGGGGTTTTGCCAAGGTGCTGGTAGGCGAGGAGAGTCACTTCGCGCCCGCGGGGAGTGCGCTTGATGAAGCCTTCCTGAATGAGGTATGGCTCAAAAACATCTTCGACGGTTCCGGGGTCTTCGCCGATGGCAGTGGCTATGGTTGTTACGCCGACGGGGCCACCGTTGAATTTGTCAATGATGGTACGCAGAATCTTATTGTCGATTTCGTCAAGACCAAAGCGGTCAATGTTGAGCGCTTCGAGGGCGTAGCGGGCAATCGGGGCGTCGACAGCTCCGGAACCTTTGACCATGGCAAAGTCGCGGACGCGGCGCAGCAGCGAGTTGGCAATTCGGGGAGTGCCGCGTGAGCGCATTGCAATCTCGTGGGCAGCTTCGGCCGAGCAATGTATGTCAAGCAGCGAGGCCGAGCGCAGAATGATGCGTTCGAGGGTCGGATGGTCGTAATGTTCAAGGTGGAAGGGTACGCCGAATCGGGCGCGCAGGGGCGACGTCAGCAAACCGGAGCGGGTTGTTGCCCCGATGAGCGTGAAGGGGCTGAGGGTCAGCTGCACGGAGCGGGCGCCCGGCCCCTTGTCAATCATGATGTCGATTTTGTAGTCTTCCATCGCCGAATAGAGATACTCTTCGACGACGGGACTCAGACGGTGAATTTCGTCAATGAAAAGAACGTCGTTCTCTTCGAGCGAGGTCAGAATGCCGGCAAGGTCGCCGGGCTTGTCCAGGACGGGGCCGGACGTAACCTTAAAGCCGACGCCGAGTTCGTTGGCTATGATTGCGGCGAGGGTGGTCTTGCCGAGTCCGGGAGGTCCGTAGAGGAGGGTGTGGTCAAGGGCTTCATGGCGCATGCGCGCGGCCGCGACGAAAACTTTCAGGTTTTCAACAATGCGCTCCTGGCCGTTGAAAGAGTCGAATCCGGTTGGACGCAGAGCTTTTTCAACAACGCGGTCCGAGTCGGAACGAGGACGCCTGACGGCCTCGGAACGGATGTCGAGGTCGTCAGGCTCCATGGATGGATCTAAGTTATCGGATCTTCTCTTTGCCATCAGACGAGGGCTATACCGGCGTTTTTGTCAGCCTCGTTCTGCAGACGCTGAGCTTCCCATCCGAGGGCTGAGGCGCCGAGAACGGCAGCATCGGCCTCTTTTAGTTCCGAAGGGATAATCTTGATGTCACGCTGGAATTTGAGGCAGTTTGCACAATAGGCTTCGCGCATCGGTTTAAAGAGGAGTTCGCCGGCCTTGGCAAGTCCGCCGAAGATAATGAAGGCTTCAGGCGACGAGAAGGTGGCGAAGTCGGCAAGCGCTTCGCCGAGAACGCGTCCGGTGAATTCAAATACGCTCAGGGCGATGGGGTCGCCGGCAACGGCTGCGTCGTAGACATCCTTGGAGGTCAAATCACCTGAGGGGATGTTGCGGAGCAGGGAAGGTACGGCCGGAGACGCGTCAAGGAATTCCAGAGCCGAGCGGACAACGCCGGTTGCGGAGCAGTAGGTTTCGAGACAGCCGTTACGGCCGCAGCCGCAGGGACGGCCGCCGCGGCGGGAGATTACGTGGCCGAGTTCGCCCGCAAGGCCGTCGGCACCATAAATCATCTGTCCGTTGGCAACGATGCCTGAGCCGACACCGGTTCCGAGGGTAATCATGATAAAGTCCTTCATGCCGCGAGCTGCGCCGTAAGTCATTTCACCGATGGCGGCGGCATTGGCGTCGTTGGTAACGGCAACGGGAATGCCGAATTTGCAGCGGAGGCTTTCGGCCAGGGGCAGCGAGCCATGCCATATGAGGTTGGCGGCATTGTCAATGGTGCCGGTGTAGAAATTGGCGTTTGGAGCGCCGACGCCAATTCCGCCGACTTTATCTTCGGCGTTGGCCGCCTTGATCATTTTGCTCGCTTCAGTGTAGATTTCGTTGATGTATTCTTCGAATTCGGGGTGCTGAGCAGTTTTGATTGCGCCGGATGCGATAACGGTGCCGCGGGCATCGACAAGTCCGAAGACGGTGTTGGTTCCGCCGATGTCGATTCCGAGAACGTAAGGTTTGTTCATGGGGGGGAGTGTTTTTTAGGGAAATGAGGAATTATGAGTTTTGTTTAAGGTTCGTTGCGATTATAATGCTCTCAAACGGACAAAGTTTTAACCGATCTTGTCGACTTCAAGATCACCGTTGATGACTTCCTCCCAGGGCAGGCCATTAATAGCAAGCTGCTCGAGGAAGGGATCCGGATCGAACTCCTCGACATTGCGCACGCCCTTGAGATTCCACTTGCCGGTCAGGAACATCATTGCTCCGACCATGGCGGGAACGCCGGTCGTGTAGCTGACGGCTTGCATGCCGGTTTCGCGATAGGCGGCTTCATGGCTACAGTTGTTGAAGATGTAGTAGGTCAGGGGTTTTCCGTCCTTGTCAAGGCCGGAAATCCGACAGCCGATTGAGGTTTCGCCGTGATAGTTCTCGCCGAGGTCCTGCGGATTGGGCAGAACGGCCTTGAGGAACTGCAAGGGAACGATTTTCGTGCCATTATAGTCAACTTCGTCAATGCGGGCCATGCCTATGTTCTGAATTACGCGCAGATGAGTGAGATATTCCTGTCCGAAGGTCATCCAGAAGCGTGCGCGCTTGATGGTCGGGAAGTTCTGCACGAGGCTTTCGAGTTCTTCGTGATAGAGAAGATAAGAATCGCGCGCGCCGATGCGGGGATATGTCAGCGAGCCGTGGATTTCCAGCGGTTTGGTGGTAACCCACTGACCGTCCTGCCAGTAGCGGCCGTTCTGAGTAATTTCGCGGATGTTGATTTCAGGGTTGAAGTTTGTTGCAAAGGCTTTGCCGTGGTCGCCGGCGTTGCAGTCAACGATGTCAAGATACTCCATTTTGCTGAAGTGATGCTTGGCGGCGTAGGCGGTGAAGACTCCGCTGACTCCCGGGTCGAATCCGCATCCGAGAATTGCAGTCAGGCCGGCCTTTTCGAAGCGTTCACGGTAGGCCCACTGCCAGGAGTACTCAAAATGAGCAACATCCTTGGGTTCATAGTTGGCCGTGTCAAGATAATTCACACCGCACTGCAGGCATGCCTCCATAATCGTGAGGTCCTGGTAAGGGAGAGCGAGGTTAATCACAAGTTCAGGCTTGTGGCGGTTGAGAAGAGCGACGAGTTCCTCGACCGAGTCGGCGTCAACGCGGTCAGTTACGATTTTCGGAGCCTGGGGAACAGAACGGCGAATTGCGTCGGCAACGGCGTCACATTTGCTTTGGGTACGCGATGCGATACAGATTTCCGGGCCGAAGACTTCGGGGTGTTGAGCGCACTTATGGGCAGCCACAGTGCCGACACCTCCACAGCCGATGATTACTACTTTTGCCATTTCGGGGGGATTTTTCTTGTTAATATTGTTCAGATTCGTTGGGGAAAGAGACGGATTTGACGTCGGAAATGTAGTTTCCGACGGCATCCTTGATGATTTCGCCGGTTTCAGCATAGCGGCGGAGGAATTTGGGCGAGAACCCCTGGTTGATTCCGAGCATGTCCTGCATGACAAGGACCTGGCCGTCTGTTCCTGAGCCGGCGCCGATGCCTATGGTCGGAATGGTAAGCATCTGTGAAACCTCGGTTGCCAGTGATGCGGGAATCTTTTCAAGAACTATGGCGAAGCAGCCCGCTTCCTGAAGCATGAGTGCATCGGCCTTAAGTTTTGCGGCCTCGGCCTCAGACTTCGCGCGGACGTTATAGGTTCCGAATTGATTGATTGACTGGGGAGTCAGCCCGAGGTGGCCCATAACGGGGATGCCGGCGTTGACAATGCGCTTGATGCTGTCAATAATCTCTTCTCCGCCTTCAAGTTTGACGGCTTCGGCTCCGCTTTCCTTCAGAACGCGGATTGCGCTGTCAAGAGCGCGCTGAGAATCACACTGGTACGTTCCGAAAGGCAGGTCGCAGACAACCAGACTGCGCTTAACGGCGCGGACAACGCATGAGGCATGATAAATCATAGCGTCGAGTGTCATCGGCAGGGTGCTTGAATAGCCTGCCATCACGTTTGCGGCGGAGTCGCCGACAAGAATGACGTCCATCCCGGCCTCGTCGATCAGTTTGGCCATAGAATAGTCGTAGGCAGTCAGCATTGCGATTTTCTCGCCGTTTGCCTTCATCTGCGCCAGGCGGATGGTTGTGACCTTGCGCTTGTCGTCAATAGTGTTTGTAGACATTCTTTTACTTGATAATTGGATTTTCTTTTAAATAGTCGAGGAGGTCGTCATAAGCGATTTTCGGAGAAACGGCAACGACCTTGCCGCGGGTCAGCGGCGTCATGTAGTCTCCGCCGTTTGCCAGATAGTCGATGGTCGCGATGCGGTAGGTCTTGTTTGGGTCGACTTGTGAGGCCGACGTGATGCCCGAGGCGATGTCGCCGCCGCGCGCGTCCATTATGCCGAAGGCCTCAATGAGGTCGGAGCCGGCAATGTCAATGACAACGATGCGATTATTGAACGGCATCATGTCAATGGCCTGACCTTCGGTCAGCGGGCCGGGCGCCCAGATTACGCGCAGGCCTCCCTTGTTGGAGATTGCACCCTGCACGCCGCCAATCAGGCGCGAGCCACGGTCACGGACAAAGTTGCCGGCAAACTTTTGCAGTTCGGGCGAGGAGCTTCCGATCGGGCCGGATGTTTCAACGCGAGCAATCTCGCGGGCATAGAGCGAGTCGATTCCAGCCCTGTACGGCTCAAGTTTCTTCATCAGTTCGCCGTCGCGTCGCGAGTCCAGACGTGAGTCAACCGGAATCAGCTTGTCGCTGACGTCGCCTGTCTTAAGATTGATTTTTGCCTCGCCGAGATAGCGGCCGAATTTACCGGCCTGGGTTATGATCACGGGATTGCCCTTGGCATCCATAACCCGCTCGGCGGGGTCAAGGAGCGTATGGCTGTGACCTCCGATAATCAGATTGATGCCTGAGGTCTGCTCGGCCAGCTGACGGTCACCGAACAGGTCTGGGTTCTCGTCCGATCCGGTGTAGCCGATATGAGTGACTGCCACTACATAGTCGACTTTCTCTTCATTGCGGAGGTGGTCAATCGTTTTCTGGGCCGATTCGAGCCAGGGCAGGAACGACACCCCGTCATAGTTTCCTTCGGCCACCATTCCTTGCGGATTGAGGTTAACGGCGAGGAAGCCAATTTTCTTTCCTCCGGTTTCCTTAATATAATAAGGCGTGAACAGAGAGTTCAGCAGTGAGTCGGAAAACTCATAATTTGAGGCGAGCAAGTGAGTTTTTGCTCCGGAAAGCATGTTTTTCAGGCCTTCGACACCGTTGTCAAATTCATGATTGCCGAGAATCTGGATGTCATAGCCGAGTTCATTGAGCATTTTCTGCTCGACTTCGCCCTTGTATAGGTGGAAATAGAGCGTGCCTTGCACAATGTCTCCCGCGTCAATGAGTATGGCTTCGGGGTGTTCGGCTCGAATGCTGTCAATCAAAACCTTGCGGCGTGCAACTCCGCCAAGGTCGGTGGCCGCTTCGGGATCAATCATACTGTGAGTGTCATTCGTGTGTATAATGACTAACTCCTCCGGCCCGGGGGTCGAAGAAGAACAGGCTGTCAGGGCCGCCAGGACGGCAAGGCTGAAAATTCCGGTCAGTTTCATATCGCGCAAAGTTACGAAAAAATTATGATTTTACAATAAATGCGACTCATGGTGCGTTTTTCAATTGATTATGCATAAGATTTTACGCTTTTTAGTGCCGATTCTGCTGGTCGGTCTGTTAGGGTCGTGTTCCGCCAGGAAGAACACGGCGGCTACGCGTAAATATCAGGCGTTCATTACCCGGTATAACATCTATTTCAATGGCGACGAGCATTTTAAGGAGACGCTGAAAGAGATGGAGAAAGGCTATGACGACGATTACACGACCCTGCTTTACCCTCATCCGGCCGAGGCCAAGAGCAACCCGAAGGCCCCGCAGCCGTCGGGCGACTTTACGCGCTCAATCGAGAAGGCCCAGAAGGCGATTCAGCTCCGTTCAATCAAAAAAAGACCTAAGCGAAAGAGCGGAAAAGCAACCGAGGAGTACAAAAAATGGCTCAAACGCGAAGAATTCAACCCGTTTCTCCATAACGCATGGATGATGATGGGACGGTCTCAGTATCTTAACGGCGACTTCTCAGGCGCAGCAGCTACGTTCTACTATATCTCACGCCATTTTTCATGGCTTCCGCAGACCGTCACGGAGGCTCAGCTCTGGCAGGCGCGCAGCTATGTCGCGTTCGACTGGATAAACGAAGCCGAGGCCATATTGAAACGCATTAAGCCGGATCGGCTGACCTCACCGACCCTCCGGAATCTCTATGACTTTGTCGAAGCGGACATTGCAGTGCGTCGCAAAGACTATGCTGCCGCTACTCCCGCCCTTCAGCGGGCCATTGATTCAGCCAAGGGGGCCCAGAAAACCCGCTTGCGTTACCTCCTTGGACAGTGTCTGTCCCGTGAAGGCCGGCGCGAGGAGGCATATAAAGCGTTCAAGGCGGCGGCCGGAGGCGGCGGAACGACTTATCGCACGCAACTCAATGCCCGCATTGCGCAAAGCGAAGTCTATTCCGGCAAGGATATCGAACCGGAAGTCAAGTCGCTGAAACGCATGGCCGGATTTGAACGCAACAAGAAATATCTTGACCAGATTTACTATGCGATCGGCAACCTCTACCTGAGTCGGGGCGACACTGTCCGCGCCATAGAGAACTATATCCTCGCTTCGGAAAAGTCGGAACGCAACGGCATTGAGCGCGCAATCAACGATGCTACCCTCGGTCAGATCTATTATGCCCAGGGAAAATATGACCTTGCACAGCCTCCGTTGAGCAAGGCCGTTCCCCAACTTCCGGAGAGTTATCCGGACTATGCGCTGCTGAAGCGCCGCTCCGACGTTCTTGACGAAATGGCCATTTACTCTCATAACGTAACCCTTCAGGACTCGTTGCTTCGCTTAAGTGAAAAGCCGGAAGAGGAACAACTCAGAATAATCAATAAAATTATTGATGAACTGAAAAAACAGGAGGAAGAGATGGCCGAGGAAATGCTGCGTGCCGAACATGACGCGGCCAGCAGTGCCAACAAGGTGAATGGCGGCGCCAATGCTCCGACCCAGTTCCAGATGGGGTCAACTGACGATTCATGGTACTTCTACAACACGGCGACCGTTGCATCCGGACGAACGGAGTTCCAGCGCCGATGGGGTTCGCGCAAACTCGAAGATGACTGGCGCCGTCGCAACAAATCGTCATTCTCGTTCAATGATTTCGATGCTGCCGGGGCTGACGGGTCGGCTGACGAGACAGAAGGAGGCGAACAGACCGGCGACTCTGACAACACGCAGGATTTTGTCGACAAGGAGGCCGCCGAGCGCGCTGCTGACCCTCACTATCCGGAATACTATCTTGCCCAGATTCCGAAAACCGACGAGGACAAGCAGACTGCCCATGAGGTCATTCAGGAGAGTCTGTACACACTGGGGTCCATTCTTAAGGACAAACTTGAGGATTTCGGCGCCGCGCGAAAGGAGTGGAACCGTCTGCTCGAGGATTATCCGGACAATATTTACCGCCTCGACGTCTATTATAACCTTTATATAATGCTGATGCGCCTCGGACAAACGGCTGAGGCAGAACATTGGCGCCAGTTGATTATCAGTGACTTCCCTGATAGTAAATATGGCATTGCGCTGCTTGATCCGGACTATATCCGGCGCCTGCGCGAAATGCCTGCCGCCCAAAGAACAATGTATGAGCGCGCCTATGAAGCCTATCTTTCGAATAATAACGAAGTTGTCCATCAGGCCTATCAGGAAATGATGAAAAAGTATCCGGTCAGCGACGCAATGCCGAAATTCATGTTCCTGCATGCGCTCGCCTACGTAACCGAGTCGAAACCTGACGAATTCAATTCGACCCTGCGAGAACTCCTTGAGCGTTACCCGGACACGGACCTGACTCCGATGGCGTCATCATTCCTCAAGGGAATGGCGCAAGGCCGGAAGCTCCACGAAGGGGCGGTCAATAACCGGTCAATGCTCTGGGACATCCGCCTTGGGGCGCTCAGAGCCGACGGCGAGGAGGGCGAGACCGAAACCGCAGAAGCCGAATTTGTGTTCGACGACTCGGATCCGCAATATCTGGTGCTTGTCTACCCAACGGATAAGGTAAATGCCAACGAGTTGCTCTACAACGTGGCGCGCCATAACTTCAACTCGTTTGTCGTTCGGGACTATGACCTCGAGCAACTGACGTTCGGTGAACTCGGCATGCTGCTGATAAAGACCTTTGACGGAGTCCGCGACGTTGAACACTACCGGACCTTGCTCGGCCGGTCGGAAATAATGACGCTGCCGGAGGATGTGACGCCTATTATAATAAGCGCCCATAATTTCGACCAGCTGATTGGCTCCGGAGGCAGTTTTGAACAGTACTTCCGTGCTGCGGCCAACGCGTCAGTCGACGCGACTGAAGAGGCGGTCATCGGTGCGCTGCCTGACGAAGACGCCGCCTCCGGAACGGATGTCTCGGACACTGACGCTCCGGCCGATGATTTCGGTGAGCAATGAGGTTTTGCAAGTACGCGGAAAAATTCGTAACTTTGCGCTCATAAATAAAATAGAAACACTATTATGGCAGTAGAACTCCAACACCTTACAAAACGCAGCGAGAATTACTCGCAGTGGTATAACGATCTGGTCGTCAAGGCTGACCTGGCGGAACAGAGCGCAGTACGCGGCTGCATGGTTATCAAACCTTACGGATACGCAATCTGGGAAAAGATGCAGCAGCAGCTTGACAAGATGTTTAAGGAAACCGGACATCAGAACGCCTATTTCCCGTTGCTGATTCCAAAGTCATTCCTCAGCCGTGAGGCGGAACACGTTGAAGGTTTCGCCAAGGAATGTGCGGTTGTCACTCACCATCGTCTGATGAACGATCCGAACGGTGCCGGCGTTGTTGTTGACCCCGATGCCCGTCTTGAAGAGGAACTGATTATCCGTCCGACTTCGGAAACCATCATCTGGAACACATATAAGAACTGGATTAACTCATATCGCGACCTGCCTATCCTTGTCAATCAATGGGCCAACGTGATGCGTTGGGAAATGCGTACGCGCATGTTCCTGCGCACGGCTGAATTCCTGTGGCAGGAAGGCCACACTGCCCATGCGACATCGGAGGAAGCTCAGGAAGAGGCAATCCGCATGTTGAACGTATATGGCGAATTTGCCGAAAAGTATATGGCCGTACCCGTTGTCAAAGGCGTGAAGTCGGCCAACGAACGTTTTGCCGGAGCCATTGAAACCTACACAATCGAGGCAATGATGCAGGACGGCAAGGCCCTTCAGAGCGGAACCAGCCACTTCCTCGGCCAGAACTTCGCTAAGGCGTTCGATGTGACATTCGTCAACAAAGAAAACAAGCCCGAATATGTCTGGGCAACCTCATGGGGCGTATCAACCCGCCTGATGGGTGCGCTCATTATGACTCACAGCGACGACAACGGCCTGGTGCTTCCTCCGCATCTCGCACCGATTCAGGTCGTCATCGTGCCTATCTACAAGAATGACGAGCAGCGCGCTGCCGTCAGCGAAAAGGTGATGCCGATTGTCGACGCTTTGCGCGCCAAGGGAATCAGCGTCAAGTATGACGACGCCGATAACCGTCGCCCCGGCTTCAAGTTTGCCGATTATGAGTTGAAAGGTGTGCCTGTGCGACTTGCAATCGGTGCGCGTGACCTGGAGAACGGCACTGTTGAAGTTATGCGTCGTGACACCCTCGCAAAGGAAATTGACAAACTCGACACCATTGTTGAGCGTATTCCGCAGCTCCTCGAGGAAATTCAGGACAATATCTATCGCAAGGCGCTTAAAAAGCGCGAGGAAATGACCGTCAAGGTTGACACCTGGGAGGAATTCAAGGAAGCCATTGAAAAAGGTGGTTTCATTCTTGCCCACTGGGACGGAACTCCTGAAACCGAAGAGCGTATCAAGGCGGAGACCAAGGCCACTATCCGCTGCATCCCCCTGGACGCTCCGGAGGAAGAGGGCGTTGACATGCTGACCGGCAAACCCTCGCACCGCCGCGTGATTTTTGCCCGCAACTATTAAGAAAAAACAAGGAGCCGGACGGTTCGTCGCGCGCAGCCCTCAGAGGCTGTGTGAGGAAAGTCCGGGCAACGCAGAGCGCCATAGTTTTTAACGGAAACCTGTCGGAATTCATAACGGCAGATTAGCGTGACAGAAAATAACCGCCGGACCTTTCGGGGTCCGGTAAGGGTGAAAAGGTAAGGTAAGAGCTTACCGGGCCGCATGGTGACATGAGGCGCCGCACGCATTATGGGTTGCAAGGTCAAGTATACCGGCAATTAAGGGTTGCTCGCCCGCTGCCGGGGGGTAGACTGCTAAAGCGCGATTCGTGGCAACACGCCGCTCAGATAAATGACGGACCGGCCCGGCGGTTCGGCTTGCCGATAACCGTTCCGGTGCTGACATAACCCGGCTTATAGTCCGGCTCCTTTTTCTCATACGGGAGACTGTCTGACCCTCGGGTCAGACAGTCTCTCTCTTTTTTTGCGTATCAGCGGGGAAGGATTATGCGTTCGCCGAGATATTTTGCAATTTCTGCGATGATTCGGCGCATCTCCTGTAACGATGCAAGGATTTCAACGCTTTCCGGCGAACCGGCCTTTTCGGCAAGCATGAGTCTGAGTTCCTTCTCGTCCCATTGCAGCCGTGCAATTTTCAGTCCATAGACCGCGCGCGGAACCCGGATGCTCAGCAAATCTCGCTCGGTTTCGATTTTCTGGTTGTTTTTCGTGTAAATTTTGCTGAGAACATATTTCTCGCTAATCATAGACGTAGCCATGGCGCGGACCGTGTCGTCAGGGCTGGCGGCGAGCCTGCGGGCAATAAACTGCTCGGCCGCGTCGGAAACGAAACCGGATTTTACCTCTTCGGCGCGCGCGGCTATGTCGTTACCCCGTTTAGTCATTTCGGACATTGACAGCGCCTGAGAACGCAGAACCCCGAGTTCCGCTTCTGAGAAGTCGCGCCCGGCGGCCTCGGCCCTGGTTTGCAGTCCTGGCAGTTCGGCCTCCCATTGGGGCTGAAGGTCAAGTATGGCTCCATATAGTGCGTCAAGGTCCGGATTGGTAAACGTTATGTTGTCCGGTTCCAATTCTGAGCGTACATAGTCAAGCACGGAAATTTCAGTCAGATTTCCTTCCGCGTCCTGGCTCTCGGCGATGGTCATCATTCCGTATCGGACCAGCAGACGCAGAATTTCGCTCTCGCCCGGACGCAGGAAGGCTGATTTGTCGGCATTGCGGGTTGTGCGAACCTGAATCGTCGGGTCGGGAACGCTTTGCGTCACTTCTTCCGTACGCGCTTTGCCGGCTTCGCGATCAAGGCCTTCGTTGCGAAAACGTGAAACCTGAAGTGCAACGACCTCTTCCGATGTCGAGAGCTGGCGCGCGCACTCTTTAACGTATTCGCTGCGCAGAACCGGATCGGGAATAACCGAAATCGACTTGGCCATGGAGGAGATGATGCCGGCACGCGCAACGGGGTCGTCAGAGTTGGTTGTGCTGAGCATTATGCGCGCCTTGAAGCGGATAAAGTCGGTCTCATGCTCGGCCATGTAACTCTGAATTTCTTCCAGCGTGTGGGATTTGGCGAACGAGTCAGGGTCATCACCCTGCGGAAGCAACATGACCTTGATATTCATTCCCTGCGCCAACAGCATGTCAATTCCTCGAATCGAGGCCTTGATTCCGGCCGGATCAGAGTCATAGATAACGGTGACGTTCGAAGTGAAACGATGAATCAGTGCAATCTGGCCCTCGGTCAGCGAGGTTCCGCTTGATGCAACAACGTTCTCAATCCCACGCTGACTCATTGAGATCACATCCATATAGCCCTCCACAAGAATGCACTTGTCGGCCGAAACGATTGCGCGACGGGCCTGATACAGTCCGTAGAGTTCGTTTGATTTGTGGTAGATGATGCTTTCGGGTGAATTGACGTATTTCGCAACATCTTTTGAGCTTTTTAGAGTTCGGCCGCCAAAAGCAAGCACCTTGCCGCTGAGTGCGAACACGGGATAGATAACCCTTCCGCGAAAACGGTCATAGTAGGTCCCGCGCTCTGTCAGGGAACAGAGTCCGGTTGCTTTCAGCATTTCGCCGCTATAACCTTTGGCCATGGCCGCAGAGGAGAGAGCGTCGCGCTTTTCCGGCGCGTAACCGAGACGGAATTTCTTGATTGACGCGTCAGAGATTCCGCGCTCGCGGAAGTAGGAAAGCCCGATATTCCGCCCTTCGTCGGTCTCGGTCAGGGAGTGTTCAAAGAAGTCAAGCGCAAATTCGTTCAGCGCAAGCATACTTTCACGCTCGCTGGCTGCGGCCAGTTCGTCGGCGGTCAGTTCGCGTTCCTTGATTTCGATGTTATACTTTTTCGCAAGCCATCTGAGCGCCTCGACATAGCTCAACTTCTCAAGTTCCATGATGAAGCCGACGGCCGAGCCTCCCTTGCCGCAACTGAAACACTTACAGATGCCGCGGGCCTTGCTGACGGAGAAAGACGGAGTGCGCTCATTATGAAAGGGGCAGAGGCCAATGTAGTTGGCTCCGCTGCGTTTCAGTTTGACAAAGTCACCGACCACTTCAACTATGTCGGCGGTGTCGAGAATGCGGCGCACTGTTTCGTTGTCGATTCGTTGCATATGATGCATATGACAGGAGGAGATTTAAAGTCCAAAAATGTTGCGAAAGACCATCCAACCGAGGCTTAGAGCAATGAACGTGCCAAGGGTCAGCGGCGAATGGATAAAACTACGCAGACGTCCGGGACGCGAAGCTCCGACGAACGCAATCAGCGACATCACGGCAACGACCGGCATCCATGGATTGTAGGCCCAGGCCTGACGGAATTCACCGTGAAGGAGAGAGTGGAGGGCGCGTGCGCTGCCACAGCCGGGACAATCCAGCCCCGTGAGCCATTTGACCGGACACCGGGGGTAGGGGACCGGACCTCCGACCGGGTCAAACGCTCGGACAAAGATGACCAACGAGACGGCTGCGGCTATGATTATTGCGCGTTTCATCCTTTTTTCAGTCGCAAATTTACGCAATTTTTAGTTTGCGGGCAACAATGAAGTAGGCAATCAGTACGGCCGAACCGGTAATTACCCAGCTCAGGGGATAGACCAACAGCAGATCGCGGAAGACGGCATAAGGGCCGGCGCTAACCCATAGGACACGGAGCAGGCATGTGCCGAGAATGACGATTATCGTCGGGGTCATTGAATAGCCAAGGGCGCGCATTGACGCCCCGGCAATCTCATAGGAACAGGCAATGAATTGAAAAAGCAGCACGTACTGCATGCGGATTGCGCCAAACTCAATCGCTTCATGACCGTTGATAAACAGAAGGAGCGATTCAACGCGGAAAATGCAGAAAAAGACATTCAACAGCAGGCAGCAAATGATGCTCAACCCCATGCAGCGTCGGAAAACGGAGCGCACATTTCCGCGGAATCCGGCGCCGAAGTTCTGAGAGATGAAGGCGGTCGCAGCCTGAGCGAACGAGGAAATCACAAAGTAGCAGTAAAGCTCAAAGTTGATGGCCGCTGCCGAACCGGCCATGGCCTCGCGCCCGAAGGAATTGACGCCGCTTTGAATGAACGTATTACTGAGTGCAAAGACCATGCCTTGCAGTCCGGCCGGGAGGCCGATTCTGAGAATTTTTCGCAGTTCGGGATAGTGAAGCCGTATGTTCCGGAGGTCGAGATGCAGGGGCGATTTTTCGTAAATCAGGATGAATGTGACGCCGGTTGCGCTGAGATAATTTGCGGCAACGGTTGCGATTGCGACACCTTCGACTCCCATTCCGAGAAAAATCACGAAAATGAGGTTGAGGCCTATATTCAGCGCCCCGCCGGCGCAGAGCCAATAGAATGGGCGACGCGTGTCGCCGACACTGCGCAAAATTGCACTTACGAAGTTGTAGACCATCATGGCCGGAAATCCGAGAGCGAAGATGCGTAGATAGTTCGTTGCGTCGTCAATGATGTCGTCAGGGGTGGAGAGCGCGCCGAGAACCGGGCCGGCAACGAACAGTCCGATGGTCAGCAGCAGAATCCCGCTCAAAACTGCGAGCATCGCCGACGTTTGTACGGCGCGTTGGACTCCGCGGTCGTCGCGCTGGCCAATATAGTTTGCAATGATAACGTTCGAACCGATTGCGATACCGATAAACAGGTTAATGATAAGACTGATTACAGGGCCGTTAGTGCCGACAGCTGCAACGGCCGACGAGCCGACGAACCGGCCGACAACCGCGACATCAATCGCGTTGAATGATTGCTGGACAATGCCGCTGGCCATTATCGGCAGTGCGAACATTACCAGTTTGCGGGTCATTCCGTCCCGTTCAAGCATGTTAATCCGTTCTTTCATAAGCGCGCAAAATTACAAAAATTTACGAAATTGAGCAATTTGTTGGTAAAAAGGGCGAAACATTGGCGATTTTGTCAACATAATGACATGATATTTAACACAAATTTATATTTTTGCAATTGAATTTAACAATATCTAAGCCCATTAACATTTAATTTCCAACAATTGAAATCTATGAAGAGATTCTACACTTCAGCAGTGGCGGCCCTGGCGATGACCGCAAGTTCAATGGCGGTGGTGCCTGCTGTCCCCGACGGGTTCTCTCCGGTTACTTCTCTGCCCGAAGGAGCCGTGGCGCTGAATTACGGTAAGAACGGCTTGAGTTCGACCGTTGAAGATTCGTTCGGCTCGGTGTTTATCGCAACGGACCCGATTGAACGCCGTTCATGTGAAATTGCATTTGTCCTTAATCAGGTCTACGTCATGCCGATGATGGAGTATATGGAAGAGAGCGTATACCTTGTCGGCACTGTTGAGGAAGGCATTGTCACTTTCTCTTTCCCGCAGGCTTTCGACCGCAAGAACGATACGTCATCTCCGGTTGGTTATTTTGACGATTATGCGCTTCTTTACAGCACTACGGTTGACATTACTGAGGGTTTTATGCCGCTTCCGGCCGGCATGACCAAGCAGGATGTATTCACCCCCGCAGCGACTCAGGAACTGAAATTCAAAATTATGGAAGACGGTTCGTTTGTTGCCGAACCCGGAAATAAGGGTCTTTACCTCGGTCTCGGTTACGTTGACAATGACCAGTGGCAATACTGGAAAGGTGGTGACATCATTGAAACAATCGTTCCGCAGTCAGATTTGACCCCGGAGATTCCCGAGGATGTTGAAATGCAGACCTGGAACTATATCAGCGAACTGAGCAACCGTCGCGTCGAGGTCGGTTTCGGTACGGACCACGTTTATCTGCGCGGCCTGTGTGAAAAGGCCCCCAACGCAGTGATGGTAGGCCAGATTCTTGGCAGCAATTTTGTTTTTGATTCATCTCAGATTATTGGTCTGGATAATTATGGCGGCCTGGTTTATGCCGCTCCCGTCAACATTGAACTGGTTAACCTTCCCGGCTACGGCATTGTTCGCAGACTCGACCGTCTGCCCGGAAATATCACTATGGCCTATGATGCTGAAAAGAACATCATCAACAAGGTCCAGGACGTAGCGTTCACGACCACTCCGACCGGCGAAATCCACCATCTTGGCTGGCTTGAAAACTTCCGTATCGGCAAGCCCACGGATGCGCCGATTGAGGTTCCCGCCCCCTATAATGTCGAGTTCACCATGTCAGACGGTGAATATACGTCGGAACTCTGGTTCAGCCTCTCGTATGTTTATGGCGACATCAATCTGCTTGATCCGTCGAAACTCTATTTCAGCATCTACTTTGACGGAGACCTCTACGCATTCGAACCTGATGAATTCCCGAGCCTTCCGAAGGCTGCCGACGAGATCCCTTACGGTTATGATGACACGGAAGTGACGCCGGACTATGGTTTTGCATTCAGTAACGGCATGCAGGGTGTCATTATCAGATCTGAAGGCTTTGAATCTATCGGGGTCCAGGGTGTCTACATTGACGGAGACCGGACTTATCGCAGCGAAATCGTTACAGTAGATGTTAAGAAGGAGGAACCTGAAGATCCGGAAGACTCGATTAACGATATCAACGCCGCATCGGACCGCGTCGAGATGTTTGATCTGAGCGGCCGCAAGGTCAGCGAGTCGGCCAAGGGAATCGTCATCATGCGTTCCAATGGACAGGTGCGCAAGGTTGTCGTTAAGTAACCCGGGCGTAAACGAATCGCACATAAGAATTTTTAAGTAAAACCCTAAAATAATAATTGAAGATGAATACTTTCAGACAGGTTGCAGTTGCAGCACTGACCCTCGTCGGGTCAATGGCTCCTGCTTTTTCGGCTGTTAATGGCGGCCCGCATCGCGTAAAGGCTCCTATGCCTGAAATCACGGAACTTGCGCCCGGTGACTTCAACCCGGTCACCTCTCTTCCTGAAGGAGCCGTTTCAACCACTATGGCCAAAAGCGGAGCCTGCTACATCACAATCGACCCGACTTACACGATAATGCAGAAGATTGACGGATTTGTCGCTGAGGTTGCAACCCTGGACGATAAAATCTACGTCGGTCCGATTATCTCGCTTGCTTCCTATCCGCTGTCTTATCTGGTCGGTACTGTTGAGAACGGAATTGCAACGTTCGAATTTCCGCAAGCTCTCGGTTATTACGCATTGGCAGATGAAGAGGATTATGCTATTCTGTATAATATGTCCCTGTCGGGCGATAATGTTTCGCTGAAACTGGCCGAAGAGCAGGTAATCAAATATTATGTTGGCGAGGACGGCAGTCTCGAACTGATGTCGGAATACTCCAACTGTTATATGACCGATGCGGTTTATATGGATGGCGCATGGTATCGCTGCGGTATTGGCGACGTGCTGATGTCATGCACTCCGCTGAAGGCTGAGCCTCAGGGTTTTCCCGAAGGCGTAACTATTGAGGAGTATAACCTTGTCAGCGGAACCCAGGCGAGAAAGGTCAACGTTGCGGTTGACGGAACGGACTTTTACGTCTCCGGCCTTTATCGCGACCTGCCTGACGGAGTCGTGAAGGGTGAACTGAAGGATGGAACGGTTGTTTTCGAAGGCGGTCAGTTCCTTGGCATCGACGACAATTTCCACTGCTGTGTTAACGCCTATGCTGCAAAAGTCGAGACAATTGATGATCCGGACTATGGCACCTACGATGCGCTTACCCAGATCTCCGGTCCGTTTGAGTTTACAGTCAATTCAAACCTTTCAGAGCTGAACCTGGGTTCGACGCCGATCTGTTTCGCTCCCGGCCTGGATATGGTTGGAGCTCTGACTTCAATGGTCGAATGTTCGCTTACGAAGCCGGATCCGGACGCGGATATTCTGGTTTCGAAGCCCGTTATTGATACGTACTATCCGGCCGATAGCCAGTATTATGCCCAGCTCTATTTCTATATTCCGAATATCTCTGCCGATGGTAAAGTGATTTTGGATGAAGATAAATTCTACTGGTGTCTCTACATTGACGGTGAGCCTTATACCTTTGAACCGGATGAATATGATGGTCTGACGGAGGCTGTTGATTTCCTTCCGTATAAATTCGCAAACGGGAGTGACATCGAATTCTTCCCCGAAATGGGCCTTCAGGGTGTGGTTATCTATCCCGAAGGGTTTGAGTCGCTCGGCGTTCAGGCAATCTATAAGGACGGCGACAACGAATTCCGGTCAGAAATCGCCTATGCCGTTGCTTCAGAGGAGGAAGAAGGCGGAATCAGCGACGCGGAAGCTGCCGAGGTTTCAACCGAGTATTTCGACCTGAGCGGCCGTAAGGTCAGCGGCGCGGGATGCGGATTGCTGATTCAGCGCACCGTGACCGCCTCCGGCGAAGTAAAAACCAAGAAGATTATCAAATAAGTAAGTTTCAACAGTTAAATAGAATCAATGAAGAAAATTTCCGCAATCATGGTTGCGTTAGCGGCAACATTTGCCGCCAATGCCTCAATTGTTGATTTCACCTATAACCGTGCAGGCGATGTCGCATCGCGCTTCGGTTATGACAAAAAGGAGGTGGTCAACGTTGCAATTCGCATTAAAGAGCCAGGACTGGTAGGCTGTAAGGTTACTTCGATGTCTGTTCCCGTCAGCGTCAATCTGGAAGCCACGACCCTTGGCGAATGCACCGCATTCCTGACAACCGAACTGAAGCGTGAAAACAAGGCCAATGTGGCAAACATATGCACCGAAGCCGCAACGCTGAAGAACGGCCAGTTGTCATGCACCTTCTCTGAACCGTATACGATTACTGAAGAAGGCGTTTACGTCGGCTATACGATTCCGGTTGAAGAAGTGTCTGCTTCGGTCGGCTGCAAGCCTATCGCAGTAGTTGCCGGTACTGATGCCGACGGCCTCTACATCTATGCAACCCGCTCGGTGCTGAACTGGACGTCCAAGTCTGTTGACCTTGGTGCGGTGAGTGCCATGTCCGTTACTCTCGATGGCGAATTTGCCGCTGATGCCGCAGGAATTTCGCTCAACTCGAAGTATGCGCTTGTTGGCGGCGAAAAGAGCGAAATCATGGTTAAATTCTCTAATTACGGCACCAATGAACTGAAATCCGTTGAATATACCTATTCAATCGGTGACAAGAGCGGCACTGCTGTCAAGGAACTGTCGCCTGCCGTCGAGGCTTCGTTTGGCTCATTTGTCAACTCAACCATTTCAATTGACGTTCCCGAGCAGAGCGGCACCTACAACCTGGAAGTGACGCTGAAAAAGGCAAACGGAGTTGAATGTTCTGCCAACAAGTCGACAGCCGAAGTGTCCGTCGCTCCTTTTGTTCCCGTTAACCGTCCCCTCGTCGAAGAGTTCACTGGACTCTGGTGCGGATGGTGTCCGCGCGGATATGCCGCCATGGAGCAGCTCGACATTGATTTCCCTGAAACCTTCGTCGGTCTGGCTTACCATAACAGCGACCCGATGGCCGTCATGAGTTCTTATCCCGTCGGCATCTCGGGTTATCCCAGCGCCACTATTAACCGCGGCACGGTCTTTGATCCGGGCAATCTGACCTCAAGCTGGCCCAAGGAAGCCGCGAAGATTGCAAACTCAAACGTTCAGGTTGAACTTTCATGGGCAAACGAAGAGAAAACCATTTTGCGCTCGACCACTAAGGTCCGCTTCCTCGAAAACCAGAAGGGTGCAGACTTCCGTATCGGCGCATGTCTCGTTGCCGACGGTCTGGAAGATCCGTCCTGGGAACAGAGCAACTACTACTATAACTCGGCGCCGACCGGTGTTCCCCTGCTTGATGAACTCTTCGTCGGCCAGAAGGCTGCCGTTACCGGCCTGAAGTTTAATGACGTTGTTCTGTCGTTCCCGAATCCTTACGGTGTCGCTCAGGGCATTCCGGCTGAAATCAAGCAGTATGAGGAAGTTACTTACGTTGAAGATTTTGACCTCAATGCAGTTCGCAACATCGAGAAATTCTTCACCAATCCGATTCAGAACATTGAGAAACTCCGTGTTGTTGGCGTTCTGTTCGACAAGGCCGGCGCGCCGGTCAACTCGGGCAGCTCTGCTTACTCGACCGCAGGAGGCAAGATAAACTTTGTCGGGGTCGACACTCCGGTAATCTCCGATGTGGTTGTCGCTGCCGACGGAGCGTCAGCCGACGTGACCTTCACCTGCCCGACAACTTATGACGGCAAGCAGGACATCCTGATTCCGAATGGAACCAAGGTTGGCTCGAATGAGACCACTTACTTCCACTTCAGCATCTACGTTAACGGAAGTTCGGAGCCTTATAAGTTCACTACCGATAATTATCCCGGCCTGACCCGAAATGCAACCGACGTTATTTTCGGGGTGACCAACGTCGAAAACATGTCGTTTGCAGACAATAAGATGACCGTTAAGGTGTTCGGCTCGGAGATTAAGAACATCGGTGTGCAGACAAACTATGTCTACGGCCGTACAACGCTAAATTCGCAGATTGCTGCCTTTGGCGATGAAACCTCAATCCGCGAAGTCGAGGCTATTGATGCCGACTCGGAGATTTCGGCCGGTAAGGTTTCTTTCTTTGACCTTCAGGGCCGCGCAATCGGCGCGCCCCGTGCCGGTCAGATTGTTATCAGAAAGTCAGGCAATAACGCCCGCGTTGTTAAATTCTGATGCGTTTCTGATTAACTGAAATCCGACAGAAAATCCCGCCGTCGCGAAATCTTTTCGCGGCGGCGGTTTGTTATAGTATAAAAAACACGTTTTACACTATGACTATGATACCCCAACACGCAATTGCCAAATGGCTTGTCGGCGCCATTGACTCGACTCTCGGCCGGGTTGGAATCACAAATTCCCGTATGATTGAAGAAATTATCTACTTCGCGGTGATTCTTATAATCGCTGTTGGAGTGGGGTGGTTGTTGCAGACAATTGTTGTTTGGATTCTTCGTCATATAGTGCGCCGGAAGAACAGCGAGTGGGGCAATGATCTGCTCCGCCAGCGGACAATGACAAAGTGCAGTCGCGTGATTCCTCCCCTTGTGTTGCTCGGGTTTCTCCCGTTTGCGTTCGATAATAATGCAGTCTGGCACACGTGGATAAACCGAGTGGTCCTGATTTGGTTTGTGGCCTGCTTCGGCTATGGCGTTTGTGCCGTACTGAAGTTCATGTGGGTGAGATATGACAAAAGCGCCAACACCCGTAAACTGCCGATGAGAGGAATCTATGACCTCGGTCTCGGTATAACCTGGGGCGTAGTTGCCATCATATCAGTAAGCATATTGATTGACAAATCGCCGGCAATGCTTCTGACCGGACTCGGTGCGATTGTCGCGGCGATGATGTTCGTCTTCAAGGACACGATTCTCGGTTTCGTTGCAGGAATTCAGCTCAGCAATAACGATATGGTTCGCGTGGGTGACTGGATTACAGTGCCTGATACGCCGGCCGACGGAGTTGTCGTTGACGTCAACATTTCAGTCGTGAAGGTTCAGAACTTTGATAATACGATGATTTATCTGCCGCCTTATTCTTTGATAGCCAATGCGTTCAAGAACTGGCGAGGCATGAGCCAATCGGGCATCAGACTGATTTCGCGCAATATCCTCATTGATGCGACGACAATTGTTGCAGACGAGAAAACCCCTGACACGACTAACCTTACGGAGTTTCGCAAATGGTGTCTGGACTATCTTAATAAGAATCCGCATCTTGACCATTCAGGCGAGGGCAATTCGCTGATTATGGTGCGCCTGATGGCTCAGGAGGCCGCCGGCATACCGATGCAGCTCTATTGTTTCACCAATACTACCGTATGGCCTGATTATGAAGCTATTCAGAGCGAGGTGATGGAACATGTCATAGCCGGAGCCTCTCAGTTCGGACTGACTGTCTATAATTATCCCGTGAAGGCATAATTATGAACTGCTAATGACCGGGGTCATACAACTCTTACGGGGCATGCCTGACAAAAGAGCGTCAGGCAAGCCCCGTTTTTGATGAGTTCTATGAGTCTTATTCGAAGTATTTTTCGGGGATTTTTGCGCCATATTCAATATGTCTGGTGCCAAGTGTTTTTTTTCCGCCATGACCGGTTACATATGCTTCGATTATTTGATTCGTTTTTTTTGAGAAAACACCATGCATTGTTACTTCGTTTTTTCGGTGGGCTATCTTTACGGAATCTCCGTTCGTTGTTATGATGAACTTTGAGAATTCCTTGTTTATGGAATCAAGTTTGAACAAATCAAGTAGTTTTAGTGAGTTTGAGCGGGGTTGACTGACGATAATCGAATCATTCTTTAATAATTTATAGGATTTTCCGTCATATATTTCAGTGAAACCGTCAACCTCAACTATGTCAATCTCAGTCCCGTTATCGTTCAGTACGTATAGAGTGCCGTTTATTTCCTCTCCCCCCCGGCTCAGGTCCAGATGGTTTTTAATAGAGTCCAATCGTCCTATTACATAAAATTCCACTCTGTAAGAATTTTCAGCATTTATGTTTTCGATAGACTGTTTAACTATTTCTTCAGCGCGTACAGTATTTCTGTTGCTGAGTGTCGTTGTCAGTATCACAGCGAGTATAGCTGCGGCACTGCTGATTCTCCACCAGAGCCGACGATTGCTTTTTGCGCGTTTTCTGAAGTCAAAGTCGCTGGTTTTACGAAATTTAGGCGTCAGTAAGTCTGTTACTTTTTCAAAATCTTGTTTTTCCATAATAAAATCGGTTATAAAATGTCCAGTCGTTTAAGTTCGTCTCTCAGGTGGGCAATGCCGTAACGGAATCTTGATTTCACGGTGGCTACCGGCAATGCCGTAATCTCCGCAACTTCGGCAAACGTCATTGCGCAATGGAGGTGAAGTCTGATGATTTCAGACTGCTCTTTCGGAAGCAGAGAAATCAAGGAATTGATTATTTTGAATTCTTCATCAAAATTTTCAGGTTCTGTAATAGAAGTGTTGCTTTCAAGTGATTCGAAATAGCGCATTTTGCGTAATCTATCAACACAAATATTCGATAACGCTCTATAAATGTAAGGCTTTGGATTGTCTAAAGAGATTTCTCTTTGTTTGTCGGTCATTGAAATATAAAGATCCTGCAGGGCATCTTCCGCATCTTGTGTTGTCGGCAGTCGATAGCTCGCATATTGAAAAAGCCTTTCTTTTTCTTGGCGGAGTGTATCGAGTAGTTGTTGATGATTCATATTGTTATTTTTATCATTGGTTTGTTATTATGACGGAAAATCTTAAAAAAAGATTTATTCTCAAGAATATAATTTTTGAAAAGGAGGAAATTCGACTAATAATTTATAAAATATTGCAATAAAATTTGCGTACTTAAAAGAATTGTTGTAATTTTGCCAACGAAAAAACATAACTTAATACTTTTTAAAACCTCATTGGCTATGAAAAAAATCGCATCACGCAAGGATCCCCGTATTATTGATTTACTTATTGCTCACGGCGCAGCCGGCTATGGCATCTATGTCATGTTAGTCGAGTATCTTGGCGAGCGCAGATCGTTCCGCTCCGTGGATGATATCCGTCGCATCGCCTATGAACTCCATGCCGATCTTGACATGGTTCGCTCAGTCCTTAATGACTTCAATCTCTTTGAAATTGACCGGGATGGGAATATTTCGCGAGAGGGTAGCCGCAAGCCGGCCCCCGAGAGTGTGCCGTCCGGGGGAGATGTTGTTGAAATTTCGGAGGATTTGGCGGAAGAAGTGAATCATGCAGACACTGCCGCGGCGCCAATAGTTTCGCGCATGATGACGAGAAGCGAGCGGCGGCGCCAACAGCGACTAAAGCCGAAAAGCCCTGATATTAGCCTCGGGCGCCTGAGAGTATAATATTTTTGTTGGTTTCGGAAATTTTGAGTATTTTTGCGCTAAGAAATCAAAATTCACTCACTATGAACAAGCCATTCAAATATCAGCCGATGTTTCCCCTCGGCCCCGACACAACTGAGTATTATCTTCTGACCTCTGACTATGTGAAGGTTGAAAACTGGAACGGACATGAAATGCTTGTGGTTGACCCCGAAGCGCTGACCGTCCTGACCCGCCAGGCAACTCACGACAATGCCTTTATGCTGCGTCGTGAACACAATGAGATGGTTGCAAAGATTCTGCATGACCCCGAGGCCAGCGAAAATGACAAGTTTGTTGCTCTGACCATGCTCCGCAACGCTGAAATCGCCGCCAAAGGTCAGCTTCCTTTCTGTCAGGATACCGGTACGGCAATCTGCCACGCCCACAAAGGCCAGCAAGTTTGGACCGGCTGCAACGACGAGGAGAAAATCTCGCTCGGCGTCTACCAGACATATACAGAGAACAACCTGCGTTACAGCCAGAATGCCCCTCTGACAATGTATGACGAGGTGAATACCGGCTGCAACCTGCCCGCTCAGATTGACATTCACGCCGGAGAAGGAGACGAATATGAATTCCTGTTCGTTGCCAAGGGTGGCGGCTCGGCCAACAAAACATATCTCTATCAGGAAACCAAGGCCATCATCACCCCGCAGAAGCTCGTTCCGTTCCTCGTTGAGAAAATGAAGACCCTCGGCACTGCCGCGTGTCCTCCTTATCATATCGCATTCGTTATCGGTGGCACATCGGCCGAGAAGAATCTTGAAGTGGTCAAGAAGGCTTCGGTCAAGTATCTTGACAATCTGCCCACTAAGGGCAACGAACTGGGCCATGCCTTCCGCGATATCGAACTTGAAAAGGAACTCAAAAAGGCTTCGGAGCAAATTGGTCTGGGCGCGCAGTTCGGAGGTAAATACTTTGCTCACGACATCCGCGTGATTCGTTTGCCGCGTCACGGTGCATCCTGCCCCATCGGCATGGGTGTCAGCTGCTCGGCTGACCGCAACATCAAGGCCAAGATTAACCGCGAAGGCCTTTGGATTGAAAAACTTGACGCAAATCCCGGCGAACTGATTCCGGCAGAGCTTCGCAATGCAGGCGAGGGCGAAGTTGTGAAGATTGATCTCAACCGTCCGATGGAAGAGGTTCTCAAGGAACTGTCAAAGTATCCCGTCAGCACCCGTCTTAGCCTCAACGGCACGATTATCGTTGGCCGTGACATTGCCCACGCCAAGATTAAGGAGCGCCTGGACAAGGGCGAGCCGATGCCTGAATATCTGAAAAAGCATCCGATATATTATGCCGGTCCGGCAAAGACCCCGAAGGGAATGGCAAGCGGATCGTTCGGCCCGACCACGGCCGGCCGAATGGACTCATATGTCGACCAGTTCCAGGACGCCGGCGGCTCAATGATTATGATTGCGAAGGGCAACCGCTCGAAGCAGGTGACTGACGCATGTCAGAAACATGGCGGATTCTATCTTGGCTCGATCGGCGGCCCTGCGGCCATTCTGGCGGCAAACTCAATCAAGAAGGTTGAACTGCTCGAGTATCCCGAACTCGGCATGGAGGCTATCTGGAAAATCGAGGTGGAGGACTTCCCTGCGTTTATCCTCGTTGATGACAAGGGCAACGACTTCTTTACCGAGATTCAGGCAAAGTGCGCCGGATGTCCCGTTGCTAAGTAAGACGCGCGCGTTATGGAAACGAAACCTAAGCGGATAATAGCCGTTGCGATTCTTGTCGTAGGCGTAATCCTCGGTTGTCTGGTCTGGCTCCTTGTGCGCCAGAATCAGGCAACACAGGAGGCTACGCAGCAGATTGCCGAGTTGCAGCTTATGAACGAACAGTTACAGCTGACCAACGAGTATGATGAACTTTCGGCCAGTTTCGAGCAGCATGAGGGTCAGATGATTCTCTTCAACAACGACTCAATCAGAGCGGAATATGAGGCTGCGAAGAACAAGGTTGAAGAGCTTCGCCAGGAATTGAAGCGTCGCGACAAGCTCTCGCAGGAGCGCATCGCCCAGTTGCAGGCCGAGATTGCCTCTCTGAAGAAGATTATGCGTCACTATGTCGAGCAGATTAACGAACTCAACCAGCAGAACGAGGAACTGCGCCGGCAGAATCAGACCCTTGAGCGGCAGAACACGCAGCTGACAACCCAGGTGCAGTCAACCGCCAAGGAAAATAAGGCGCTTTCAGAGCGTATGGTGCTTGCCGAGAAGCTGAACGTTAGTTCTGTCAGCCTGACCGCCCTGAAGGGTAACGGCAAGACGGAGAAGAACATTACGAAGGCGAAGCAGCTGATGGTGACATTTACCGTTCCGCAGAACAATTCGACTCCGGTCGGTAAGAAGACAATCTATCTGCGAATCACCTCGCCCGAAGGCAACCTTCTCAGCGGCAATGGAATTCACTTTACGTTTGAGGGGGCTAATCTCGAGGCCTCGGCCCAAAAGGTCATTGAGTATGAGGGGCAGGAAATCGCAGGCGTGAAAATCTACTGGGATGTCAACGCAACTCTGAACCCCGGCAGCTATCGTGTTGAACTGTTTGCCGATAACTATCGTCTCGCATCCCGCAATTTTGAAATGAAGAAGTGATAGAAAATATTGAAATAATCTTTCAACAATTGTCTGCGGCGGAGGTTTCCCTGTCGCAGGCTTTGTTCAAACTCTGTCTGAGCATGGTCCTTGGCGCGAGCATCGGTTTTGAGCGCAAGCGCAAGGGCCAGCCGGCAGGGTTGCGCACGTTCTCGCTGATTGCGCTCGGGTCAACCCTTGCGATGCTTGTCAGCATCTACGTCTGTCAGGAGTACATCGGGCTGAAGAATGGCGATCCGGGTCGAATTGCTGCCCAGGTCATTACGGGTGTCGGTTTTCTCGGCGCGGGCGCAATTATTCAGATGAAAGGCTCGGTCCGCGGTCTGACGACTGCCGCCGGAATCTGGATGGCGTCGATAATCGGCCTGGCGGTCGGAGTGGGGATGTATGTTATTTCGATTTTCGCAACTTTGCTGATACTTTTCATCCTTGTAAAGCTTGAAAGCATTGAACACAAGCATTACGTAGGGTCGGAGTCGCGCATTATCCGCCTTAAAGTTGGAGAAATATGCACGGATATGTCGGCCTACGAAGCAGTTCTTCGTTCGCACGGGGCCATGCTTGTGCAGACGTATGTCGACTATGACTATACGTCGCGTGTGACGCGTATGAATCTGGTTGTCCTGCTGAAGGAAACAACCAACCATATTAAACTTTTCGAGGAGCTTTCGGCAATTGGTCCGACTGAATCTATAACCCTTAGCAACCAACTGTCCTGACATGATTGAGTCTCTCATTCTGGACCTGGCCTATATTCTGGTCCTTGGAGCCATTGTTTCGCTGCTTTTCAAATGGATTAAGCAGCCCGTTGTTCTCGGATATATTGTCGCCGGTTTTCTGGCGTCGCCGAATTTCGAGCCGTTGCCTTCGCTGGCCCATGCGGATAATATTGATTTCTGGGCAGAAATCGGCATTGTCGTGCTGCTGTTTTCGCTTGGATTGGAATTCAGTTTCAAAAAGCTGCTCAGTTGTGGCAGTTCGGCCGTAGTGACCTGTCTGGTCAGCATTATAGGCATGATGTGTGCGGGTTTCTGTATTGGCCATCTGCTTGGTTTTTCAAACATCAATTCTATTTTCCTGGGCGGCATGATTTCGATGTCGTCAACAACGATCATTATCAAGGCTCTGACGGACCTCGGTATGCGCCATAAGCGTTTTGCCTCGCAGGTTTTCGGAGTGCTAATTGTCGAGGATCTGTTTGCTGTGCTGATGATGGTGATTCTGTCGTCGGTGGCGGTTGGCAAGGTAGAAGGCGGCGAAATGCTCTTCTCGATTGCCAAACTCGGCTTCTTCCTGATTCTTTGGTTCCTTGTCGGGACATATCTGTTGCCGTCGCTGCTGAACGCAGTGCGCCGCTATCTGAATGATGAGACATTGCTCGTAGTTTCTATGGCGCTCTGTCTCGGCATGGCCGTATGTGCGGTAGAGTGTGGATTCTCGCTCGCGCTCGGGGCCTTCGTAATGGGGTCCATTCTGGCCGGGACGAATTTTGCTGAGCGAATCGAGCATGTTGTTTCGCCGGTGAAGAATCTTTTCGGCACGGTGTTCTTCATTTCCGTCGGAATGATGGTCAATCCGCAGGTAATCATTGAATACTGGCAGCCGATTCTGTTGATTTCCGCGGTTGTCATAGTCGGAAAGAATCTTTTAGGCATAACGGGCATGCTGCTGTCCGGCCAGACGCTGGAGGTTGCGATTCAGTGCGGCTTCACGCTGACGCAAATCGGCGAGTTCTCGTTCATCATTGCGACGCTCGGCATGAGCCTTGGTGTTCTGGATTCGACGATTTATCCGATAGTCGTGGCGGTTTCTGTAATCACTACGTTCATGACCCCAATCTTTATAAAGATGTCCGACCCGGTCTATCGGACCGTCGAGCGTCATTTGCCTAAGCGTTTCCGCTATCTGGTTGACCGTTACTCGGAGAGCGCGTCAAACACCTCTGAGGTGCGTTCGCTCTGGATCTCTGTGCTTCAGCGCTATGTCTGGCGTATTGTGCTTTATGGAGTGGTTCTTGTTGCAATCGCCCTGATTTTCCGCCAGTATGTCCATCCGGTTGTCGGCGTTTTCATGCCCGGGTTCTGGGGCCGTCTGCTTTGCAGCCTGCTGACTCTTGCGGCCATGTCGCCTTTCCTGCTGGCGCTGACGTTTCCGGCGTCGAAAAAGTGGGAACGCGAGCGTCTTGTCAGTGCAAATGCGCGTTTCGACGTTCCGCTGGTGTGCATGAGCGTTTTCCGGTTGCTGATTTGCGTTGGATTTATCGTTTATGTAATCGGCGTGCATTTCGGCCTCGGGGCCGGTGTGTTGTTCGGAGTGTCAGGCTTTATCCTGTGGGCGATTTATGCCTCGCGCAATGTGCGTCATCGTCTGAACCGGATTGAGAGTAAGTTCCTTAACAATCTTAACGAGCGCGAACTGCGGCGTACGGGTGCAAATAACAACCTTGTCAGCAATATGCACATGGCCTTCGGCACTGTTGGCTATGACTGTCCGTTTATTGGCGACCGACTCTGCATCAGCAACGTCGGCAGCAAGTACGGAATCAATATATCTTCGATCATGCGCGGCGGACGCGTCATTCCGGTTCCGGGTCCGGACGAGCGGCTGTTCCCGGGCGACGTGGTCGGCATAATCGGCACGGAAGAGAACATTATCAAGGTGATGCCTCTGGTTGAGGCGGGAGCCGAGGAATGTCACGACTGCGGAAATGGCGAGGACGTCGGGTTTGTCCACACTCAACTGACCGAAAGTTCGCCTCTGATTGGGAAAACTCTCGCTCAGGCCAATCTGCGTGGCCGGAACCATCTGCTCGTTGTTGCTATTAAGCGTGGCCGTGATTTCATTGACCTGACGCCCTCGCTGCGGTTCGAGGCCGGCGATGTTGTCTGGATGGTTGGCCAGCCTTCGACCGCCGATTCTATCGCTTAATGCGGCGCGGATTGGCGGGAAACCAACCTTTGCGCACGCGTTCCTGCTGCTCATAGACTTCTTTGATGCTCCAGAAGGAGGAAAAGGCTATGACTGCGAGAATCGCAGACCAGAACATGCTTGAAACAATAAGCGCTCCGATTGACGAGGCAATGCCTAAGAGGGCAAAGGCCAGGTTTACTTTTAGACCGAAGTAGTATTCTCCCTTTATCACAAGAGGATGGAACAGTCCGATAATCAGAAAAGTCGAGGCGCCAATCAGAAGCCCCTGCCAATTAAGAGAAATGATGCTGTCCATGTTGTTTAGAATTCTCGGCCTTCGAATTCGGAAATCTTGCGGCGCCAGTCGTCCGTTATCGGAGTGGTCGTTTTGGTCTTGAGGTCAATGCTGACCATTGTGGCGCGGCCGTCGGCTTTCACTTCGCCCGTCTTTTTGTTGACAATCTGCTGGTGAAGGACCAGTGATTTTGTTCCGATGTGTTCACAACGGGTGACAACTTCGATCGGCTCATAGAGGGTTGTCTGCTTAAGGAAATTGACATTGATGTTGGCAATGACAAGGTTAATGCTGTCCCATTCAATCGGGCCGCCGTTGATTGTCGTGAAATAATCCACTTTGCCGAGGTCCATGAACTGGGTGTAGACGGAGTTATTGAGATGTCCGAGCATGTCAATGTCTGTAAAGCGGATCTGTACGTTAGTATGTAGCCGGAAAGAGTAGGCTGGTTGTTCAGTGGTTTGCATATAAAATTAACGTAGTAAAATCAGTGTATAATCAAGTCTTTAATCGTGTCAGGTTGGCCGGCGTACCTGTTTAGCTGTTCAATCAGTCGGCCGCGCATGAACGAGAGGTCACTCTTAAGCGACGCCGAGTTAAGGAAAACGTGCATGATCCCCTCGGCTGTGACATAGCGGCGTGTAGTGTGGCGGTTGACCGTCGGGCCGACAATGTCGCTCCACATCATGCAGGCTTTCTGGCGCGCTTCGTTATCTTCCATGCCGGAGCGGACAAACACCTCATGGATGATGTCTCCAATCTGTTGCGCTTCAGTCTTCTTCATGATGCAAGGGTTTGAACTCTCCGTTTTCAACCTCCCATAGGCGATAATCGCCTCCGGTGCGCCCCATGATTTCGTCAAGATGGGAACGGTTTGTGTCAGTAATGAAAATCTGTCCGAAGCCGGCCTCATCAACCAGTTGCACGATGCGCGTCACGCGATCGGCATCCAGTTTGTCGAAAATATCGTCGAGGAGTAACAGCGGTTTCATTCCGGTTGCCTCGCGCAGAAACTCATACTGAGCCAGGCGCAGGGCAATTACGAATGTCTTGCATTGGCCCTGCGAGCCGGTGCGGCGCATTTCCATGCCGTTAAGAGTCAGTTCGATGTCGTCGCGATGAGGGCCTACGGAGGTGTGTTTGACAATTTCGTCATGGCGTCTGGCCTCGTCCATCAGTTGCCCGAGCGAGGCTTCTTCCAGACGCGAAACGTAGCGCAGACCCGGCTCCTCCTGCTCGCCGGAAATCAGCGCGTAGTGGCGGCTGAAAATCGGCATCAGTCGCTCAACCCATTGCTTGCGCGCATTAAATATATAGTCGGCAGCCGGCTCCATCATTGATTCAACGGCGTCGAAGAGCGAATGGTCAACAACGCCGTCTTTGAGCAGCCGGTTGCGCTGCTCAAGCCCGCGCCCGTAACGGATAAGGGCGTCGAGATAGCGCGTATCGCTTTGCGAGATGACCATGTCCATCCACCGGCGGCGCTCCTCGGCGCTTTCGCGTACCAGGTCAACGTCGGCCGGCGAGACCAACACGAGCGGAAACGACCCGATGTGGTCACTCAGCTTCTGATATTCTTTTCCTTTTCGTTTCAGGCTCTTGCGCCGTCCCTCGGTCAACCCAAGGGTCAGGTCTTCGTCAAGGCCGCGGCGCTCGTAAGCCCCTCTTACAAGAGTAAACGGCTCGCCGCGCGTAAGCAACATCTTGTCCTGCACGCCGCAGAAACTGCGCCCGAAACTCAGAGAGAAAATCGCATCGAGCAGATTCGACTTGCCCATACCGTTATTCCCCAAAAGTCCGTTGACCTTTGGCGAAAACTCAAGCCGCGCATGGCGAATATTCTTAAAATTGTCAATCGACAGCGATTTCAATACCATATCGATTGCAAAGTTACGAAAAAATATGATTCAGTTGAAGAAACAATCAAGAATAAATTCAGCATTTTTGTGCATAAAAACTATTCGGGGAAATGCGTTGTTACTATTAAGGTAATCATGATGAAATTACCTGTCGGATCATTATAGAGGTAATGATGAGGCATATTGAGTCTTAGAAAAAATGCCCTCTATGGAGTCAGTTTTCTGAAAATTCATTATATTCGCGGAAAAAATACGGAATAATGTCTTATCAGAAAGTAATATTGATTGGAAACGTCGGGCGCGACCCTCAGTTGCGCTATGAGGAACAGAGGGCAATTGCCAGTTTGCCGCTGGCCACTACGGAAACTTATGCCAATCCGGCCGGGGGAGACCCTGTGCGTGTGACCGAATGGCATCGCGTGGTCCTGCTTGGCGCTCAGGCTGAGTTTGCCGAAAAATATATTCGCAAGGGCGCCCGCTTGCTGATTGAGGGCAAACTCCGCACCCGCACCTGGGAAGACCGGGCCGCACTGAAACATACCGTTACGGAGATTATTACAGATAAACTTGAAATGTTATGAAAGTATATACACGCACCGGAGACCGAGGCCTGACATCGATTGTCGGCGGTGAGCGCATCTCTAAGGCCAGCCCCAGAATCGAGGCATACGGCACCGTTGATGAACTTAACTCATGGTTGGGTTTGCTGATTGCCGAACAGGAATGTCCTGACGTCCAACGTCGGCTGATGACCGAGGTTCAGAGCCGTCTGTTTGACATCGGCGGGCATCTGGCAGGAACCCCGTCGGCCGGAATCATTCCGGAGAATATAGCCGCACTGGAGGCTGACATTGACGCGATGGATTCGAGCCTTTCGCCATTGACCCGGTTTGTTCTTCCCGGAGGGTCGCCATTGGCCGCAAAGGCTAACATTGCACGCACGGTATGCCGTCGCGCCGAAAGGCTTATGGTTGCCGTTTCGGACACCGTCGGACTTGAACCGGAACCGTTGGTATTCATTAACAGACTAAGCGATTGGCTCTTCGTGTTTTCACGATTCTGCAACAAAAATGCCGGAATTGAAGAAAAGTTTTGGCAAAAACAATAAAAATAATTATATTTGCGCCCCAAAACAAAGAAAACTGATAAAACAGAAATAGACACTATGTACTGGACACTTGAACTTGCCTCAAAACTCGAGGACGCACCCTGGCCTGCAACCCGCGAAGAACTCATTGACTACGCCATGCGCTCCGGGGCCCCTATGGAAGTGATTGAAAACCTCCAGGAACTTGAAGACGAAGGCGAAACCTACGAAACAATCGAAGACATCTGGCCCGACTACCCCTCCAAAGAAGACTTCTTCTTCAACGAGGAGGAGTATTGATATAAAATCTGCCCGATTTTAAGACATAAATAACTAATAAGCAAGCGATTGGCAAGCGATAAGATAAACTTGTCAATCGCTTTTTATATCCTTTTACCGCAAAATAAACTTATCTATTTTCAGACACTTAGCTCGTCCGAAATTTGTTAACTTGCCTATAAATTAGTAAATTCGCACCATATTCCTATCTTGATGAGTATTAAAACATGAATTTATGGGCAGACAAAAGAGACCGTTCCCTCTGGGACATTTCCGTCTTCGGTATCCGAAGAACTATGACAAAGCTAAAGCTTATCCGATAGAGATTGAATATATCTTCGGTGGAAGAGCCTTGCTCCGCAGTATGAATATATCAGTCACTATAGCCGACTGGAATCCTAACGGCAACAACGGACGTGGCGAGATACGCGCCTCTGTGCCTGACAGCGTGCGCTTCAATAATCTTCTGTTGGCGAAAGTCAATAAGGTCGATGCCGGACTGAATGAGTATCATCTGAAATTTCCCGGTCAGGTCAACGAGGAAGTCATTTCCGCTTTTCTCGATGACAAGATGACACGGAGAGACAAAGGCGAGGATTTTGTGGAATTTGTGTTGAAGCGGCTTGCCTCGGAGTATAACCGTAACAAGATTGGCTACAGCCGTTACAAGAACGGCCAGAGCGCGATGAATATCTTCCAGCAGTTCCTGCGAGCAACCGGAAACGGCACTCACAAGTCGGACGGACTATATATAGGGGAGGTTACGCCGGAACTGATTGACAAGTATATCAAATGGCGACGGGATTTCAAGAACAATTCCGATGCAACGATTAACCATTCTCTGACACCTATTCTTAAGGGATGCGAGGCGGCGTGCAAGATGGGGTTGATAGACCTTGAAATAAACGCCATGCTTCAGGATATGCGTATACAGGAGAAGGCGACGCTTGAATCTGAGGGCGAAAAGGAGTTTGACGGCCATAGCCTCAGCAAGGAGCAGCTTGCGCAGCTTGTCGGGTTCTACAACAATGACACAGAACCGCGCCGAAAAGAATATATCGAGATGTTTCTCTTTGCATTCCACGCCTGTGGTCTACGCATTGTAGATGTAATGACCCTGTAGTGGAGTCATATAGACTTTGAGAAAAAGGAGTTGAGCAAAGTGCTAATCAAGACAAGCAAGCGGCACAAGATACCGCTGACCGACCCGGCATTGCTCATTCTTTATAAATGGCAGGCTATGGGACGACGAAAGAAATATGTCTTCGACCTTGTGACAGACGATCTGAGCCTCAACGATGCAGATGCGCTCTATCGCGCCCGTAACACAGCCACAAAGTGCATCAATCAGACACTGCACGTTGTCGGCGAGAAACTGGATTTTCCATTTCCGCTGTCATTCCACACCGCAAGACACACCTTTGCGGTTCTCGCCATCAACGATGGCCTGACCATGACCGTTGTAAGCCGTCTCCTCGGCCACAGTTCCACCGATATCACTGAAAAGGTCTACGCCCGTCTTCTTCCGCAGACCCTCACCGCCGAAGTCGAGAAACTGAATTATCAGTTTGTTCCTGACAAACTGACTACCTGATATGCAAATCAAAGTGTCACAACGGCGTTGATATGGATTTCCGACTCTGGAGGAAATCTTGATATTTGTGCAAGGGTTGATAGGCACCGATTATAATTCGAGGGCCTCTCAACATATCTTGCCCATCCATGTGGATGCTCTATTCCTGTTGTCAGAGAGTTATCTGATAGGAAGGTATTAGTATCGTGGACGTTTGAGGCAATGCGAGGCAACCAAGTACGAGACCTACTCTATATTTGGATGACTATGCCAGTACCCATTAATTTTGCCGTGAGAATGAGCAAGCTAATATAAGCAAACTGATATAAGAAAGCATAAAAACAGCGATGCAAACGTCCGATTTGCTGTGTAAATACATAGTCGGCTGTGTATATTATTACATATATACAGACTTGTTTATTTGTCTATATGTGTAAGTACATAAGTACATTTGGATACACAGCCGTGTCGCCAAGAAGCCTGCTTCGTTAACTTGCTTATTCCATCATTGGCAAGAATGCCATGACAAACAATGTTAATTCGTATGGCCGATAATGAAACATCGATTATTGAAACACTGCACCAAATTCTGTATCTGCTAAAAAGCCAGGAAGACTGTATTTCCGCCATCGCTGCACCGCGCATCTACGACAACAAAGCCCTGATGTCTCTTCTCGGCGTCAAAGACCGCTATCTGAAACGACTCCGCGACAACGGCCTCCTCGGCTACTCCCGCCATGGCGACAAATACTGGTACACCCAAGCCGACGTCGATCGCTTCCTCGCCTGATGCCATTACGCCCCATTCGGACATAAGTCTTTAATACATTAAAATTTCAGAAGATGCTTAGCTATGATTAACGTTATGGCTAAGCACCTTTTATGCTTTAAAGCATATCCGAATAATTTGTAGGTGTGAGCAAAAATGTGTAAATTTGCGTTCAAGTTCAATTAATGGAATAATGACAACAAAAGAAGAGATACGAAAGCTTAACCGAATAAAGGCTGTATTAGCGGAAACGGGACATACGGGAAAGTGGCTTGCCGAACAACTTGGCAAGGATCCGGCTACTGTTTCCAAATGGTGTACTAACACCTCTCAACCGGATTTGATCACTTTGACAGAGATATCCAACATTATCAATGTGAATGTCCGAGAATTAATCGTTTCAAACAAATAAACTTATAAATAATGACTGCCGAAATATTCAATAGCCTTCTGAGTGCTGAAATTGCCTCTTACAAAACATTCCTTGAGACAGCCGATAATGAATGGATTGTCAAGGGCTTTATTGATGTAGACAAAAATATTTATACTATCACCAACGATACGAAGGTAGTTTCTAAGATAATTGAAATTCTTCTTATTCCAAAGTTAGAATTATTTGCTAAAAAGAATGGATTAGTGCTGGAGTTGCCTTCCAAACAAAATTATTATCCTGATTTGACTTTTAAAGATAATGAAGAAAATCTTTTTGCGGTGGATTTTAAGTCCAGTTATTACGAAGGGAGGAGGGCAAATGGTCTCACTCTCGGCTCTTATTGGGGCTACTTTAGAAATCGCTCTGAAAGAATGAGTATGGATCATCCATACGGCGAATATAAGTGCCATATGGTGGTAGGTATATTATATGAGCAGACACAAGGACTTGAGTCTGAAAAGACTGTTTATTCTATATCCCAGCTTGACAAAATTAAATCTGTAATTGAAAATTTCATCTTCTTTGTACAACCAAAATGGAAGATTGCATTAGATAGACCAGGTAGTGGTAATACAAGAAACATCGGGGGAACCGATGACATAGAGAAGCTCATTTCCGGAAGTGGGCCGTTCGCAGAATTAGGCGAAGTTGTATTTGATGACTATTGGATGAATTATTATAATAAAGCTGATGCTAAGCTTTATGGGCCTGGTCAGCCTAATTATAACAATCTTGAAAGCTATAAAGCGTATAAAACCAATAGCAGTCTTTTAGATAAACTGAAGTGATATGAACGTGCAAATTCCACCGATAAAGTCCCAAGGAATTAAAACAAAGTTAGTGCCTTGGATAAATGACTTAGTACTAAGATCTGGAATAGATTTAGATACAGCTACCTGGATTGAGCCCTTCTTCGGTACGGGAGTTGTTGGGCTTAACTCTTTGGTAAATGGTCGCCATTTGGTTGGCGACACAAATCCGCATATAATCAACTTTTATAAGAAACTTCAATCCGGTGAAATTACAGCTGGGAAAATGCGTGATTATCTGGAACGGGAGGGTGAGTGCCTTAGATTGGCTGGGAATAATGGCTATGATCACTACAAGGCTGTTAGAGATCGATTCAATAGTAGTGGAGATCCGTTTGATTTCATTTTTCTCTCAAGGGCCGGATTTAATGGAATGATGCGTTTTAATAAAAAGGGCGATTGGAATATTCCATTTTGTAAGAAGCCAGAACGGTTTGCTCCGGCCTATATTACTAAAATATGCAATCAAGTCGCAGGAGTGCGTCAAATAATCGCATCAGGTTCTTGGGATTTCAAGATTACGTCGTTTGTTGACTTAATCAAACAAGCGACCAGAGATGATATTATTTATTGTGATCCACCATACTATGGCCGTTATGTAGATTACTATAATGGTTGGACAGAGGAGGATGAAAAAATGCTTTTTAAACTTCTTTCAGAGACTCCGGCAAAATTTATATTATCTACGTGGCATCATAATGAATTCAGAGAAAATGAAATGATGGAAAAATTATGGAGCCAGTTTAATGTGGCCACTAAAGATCATTTCTATCATAATGGAGGAAGCGTAGATAATCGTCATAGCATTGTAGAAGCCTTGGTATATAATTTTGATATTGTCGATCAACCAAGGAATATTTATAAGAGTCAAAATGCTCCTTCTTTATTTGATATTCATGCATAGGATGATAATACAATGATTATACATTCTCAATTTGAAAATTTCAAAACTTTCTGTGGAGATTCCATAGAAGCCCAAAATGTTATTGAAGGATTTGTGGATATGATATTTGCAGATCCTCCTTACTTTTTATCTAAAGGGAAGACCGTACGTATTAATGGACAATACAAAAAGTTTGATAAAGGAGAATGGGATCAAGAAAAATCATTCGAGGAAATTAACCATTTTAATTACAAATGGCTTGAGGCGTGTAAAAATGTTCTCAAACCAGATGGGACTATATGGGTTAGTGGCACCTATCATAATATTTTCAGTGTAGCCACTTGCTTGCAGAAGCTAGGGTTTAGAATACTAAATATAGTAGTTTGGCAAAAATCAGATCCTCGGCCAACTTTGTCAACTCAATATTTTAGTTTCACTGCAGAATATCTCATTTGGGCCAGAAAAAGTGCAAGTCATCCCCATTTCTTTAATTGTGCAAAGATGGAAGAAATGAACAATGGCAAAAGAATGCCAGATGTATGGCAAATACCAATAGTAAGGCCCTGGGAAATGAGATGCGGTCAACATCCTACACAGAAGCCATTGAAGCTGTTACATCGAATCATATTGGCTTCAACACGTCCTGGAGAATTAATATTGGATCCCTTCGCAGGAAGTTGCACAACAGGTATAGCTGCGAATCTGCTTGGTCGGGATTTCATAGGTATTGATAAAGAAAATCAATATCTTAGAATAGGCAATTTACGACGACTGGAACTGGAAAATCCCGACATTGTCGCAAGAATGATAAAAATGCTACAAGCTAATTCCTCGGAGCCCACGGTCATGGTTAATCATGCTCGAAAATCTACAAAAAAGATAATGCTCGAAAAAGGTATCTGCTATTTGAGAGCCGGAGACTCAAAAGGATCATTGTTGGTAAAACCAGGTTTTGAAAGATTACAATATGTTTTAATCCATACTAATGGAGAGGACTGTCATTTATACAAATTAAGAAGTAAAGGAATTTTCCAGATATGGACGCATGAAACACTTGTGCGACATGGATTTTCCCCATCGAATGCCCCATATTATATTGTATTACATTTCGATACTTCTAAAGAAATCACTATAACTAAGGATATAAATCTAAAAGCAAAAAGATATTCATATGTGGCCAAAATCATGCCTATTAGCGAATTGATATAGATAGTTTATTAAGAATATAAATTATCAAATGGAAATCATTGATAAACCTTTATTGAATTTTGATAATATATTTGAAGTTAAACCCTTAAATATTAATACCATCGCAAAAGATCTAAGTGCTGAATCTTGTTATAGAATTCCACATTCTATCCAAAACGGATTTGTGGCACGGATTTTGTGCATTCATAAGAAAGTTATAAATCGTTCGTCAATGACTTCATTCCTAACTTAGTTCTCTTCCAAAAGATTATTATGGATTTTATTGATCTTGCTTCAAGTTTTGTGATTTCGCTGATTGCCGGGTTAGGAAATTCGGTAATCGATCACGTTGTGGGTAATAAATCGCTCGAAAAACGTATTAAAGTCTGTTTCCGAAAGGCTGTAGACCGGTGGGATGTAGCCGAAGATGTTAAGGATGGCGTCAAGGATAGTGGGTTCGAACGGTTATCAGATCTCGAGAAATATCTCAAGAATCCGGCAGAAGGAATACATCCGAAGCTTAGCGAATTGCTCAGACTCTGGATTGATGAGTTACGCAATGACCAGATCTGCTACGAATTTATAATTGAGAACAAGATTGATATCCTGAACGGAGAGTTCAATGATACCCAAAGATTGCTCAAAGAGGTGGTTCTCTCTTCGTTAGATGCACTACGTGATAGCAATCAGGAACTCTTGGCAGGTCAGCAGATGTTGTTGGCAGGTCAGCATAAAGTTGCCGACGGTATTAAGACATTGTTAGAACAGAAGAATCCCATTACCAATGTGAATCAGGATGGAGAGATTGCTTTATATGTTGGGCAGAACTTGGGCAGTATAAAGATAAATATACCCAAAGAGTCCGATGTAGAGGATATTGAGAAGGCTTTCAGTCTTATGTCGCCGCTGCGCCATGAACTCCCTTCTATCAAACCGGAAATTAAACGGAAAGAGGAAGACAGGATTATCAGTTGGATAGAGGCTGATGCAGATAAGAAGGAGTCCAAGCGTGTGGGATTTGTTGTGGGTGCCCCGGGCATCGGCAAGACTGCGCTGACAAATGTTGTCTATAATCATCTTAAGAATCATCCGAATTATGTAGTGTGGGGGTTCAAGGCTGACTTGGTGAAGTTTGACGATATTAGCGATATCGAGAACAAGATGCGCCTTGACATTAGTTTGACAGAGGCCGTGCAGCGTTGTGCGGCGGCCAGGAAACGAATGGTGGTAATAGTCGACCAGATTGACGCACTGTCACTATCGCTATCGTCTGACCGTTCGCCGCTGTCGTCGCTCGCTACATTCATTAAAGACATAAGCAGTACATCCAACGTCAGAGTATTGGTGTCGTGCCGAGAGTTTGACCTTGAGTACGACAATACTCTCAGCTCAATATATTCCTATTCATTCGGAGCTGAAAAATGGCATATAGAACGTTTCTCGGAGGACGATGTGAAGCATGTACTCAGACAGAACGGTGTGTCGCCGGAGATGAGCGCAGAGGACCTTGAGGCTTTGGGTAATCCCCAGATGCTGGAAGCTTTCATTAAAGTAAAAGCGCTGAATTTACCCCGTGGATTACAACCGGCGTCGCTTAACTTCAATTCACTGTATGATGTTCTATGGAACGAGCACATCATGAAGCCGAAGTGTGATAACACCGACAGCCACAGGCTATTGGCTTGTATCGATTTGATTGTGGATGGAATGCATGACGAACAGAAAATCAGCATCCCATCCGCACGAATAGAATCACAGTATTCAAATGAGGTCAGCTATCTCTGCACCGAGGGTTTTATACGCAAGTCGGAACATCAACTTCAGTTCACCCACCAGACATGGTTCGATTATGCATATGCCCGCAGGTTCTCTGAGAACGGTAAACAGATAATTGATGAGCTACAGGGTAAGCATCAGGGACTTTTTGTACGTTCGCAAGTTACTTCAGTAATGAACTATCTGCGTACACACGATCCTGTTGCGTATGTCACAGCGCTGAAGAAAATCCTATTTGATGTGGATGGCGACGGTAAGCCTTCAATCCGTTTTCATCTGAAGTCACTTGCTCTGTCGGGCCTGTTCTACCAGCCAAATCCTACACATGCCGAAAAACGGCTTGTCGAAAAAATTCTATCATCGGAAAATTCGCTTGGGATGGTGGCTCTCAAAGCCGTTAATACGCCGGAATGGACGGATGTCGCGTTGTCAGCACTTCATAAGCATGGTGGATGGAGTGCAAGCCCGAAAGCATATCGCGATGCAGTTCTCGGGAGTCTCAGTTCAATACAATCTAATTATTCCGACTATTTTTTCGGCACTATGAGCGAGTTGCTGAATGTCTGCAGCGAAGATGAAATAGATGCCGTGATATCGCAGCTTCATTTCCGGAACATAAGGTCTGTTTCCGTCAAGCCCCATGCTTTCTACACAGAACTAACAGCACGTTATCCCGATAAGATATGTTCGTCTCTGTTGGCAAACATGGTCGTGGAATATCCCGATTATGTTGCCTCTGAGATGGTCAGAGCTATCAGGTCGGTTGTGGCAAACCGCAAGTCACAATATACTTCACATTTCGGTATCGGCTATGAATTCAAGGAAGTCTTCGAGCTGCTTGAGCAAAGGTATCCCGACGTGGCTCTGTCTATGTGCGTTGAGGCGCTCAATTGCATCTCGGTAGACACCGCATGGAAAGTGCAGCTGTCGGATGTTGTAAAAAGCGTACTGTTCCACGAGTATGTCCGCAATCCCAATCCGAACATGAATTATGAACTGCCGGATTTCCTTTTCAACTACATCGTAAACACACTGGAACGACGGCTCGATTCCGGCGAAGATATCACTACATATCTGCATCATCTGATCGACTCCGGGATTGAGCCGATGGTTTATGCCGCGCTTTGTGTTCTCGCCGATAATCCGGACCAGTTCAAAAATTTAGCTTACGATATCCTCATCAACCGTGGATTCTTCAATAACAGCACTACCTGGGTAGAATATGGCATTGGCGAAGTGCTTAGAGTTACATTCCCTAAGTTCGACAGGGAGCAACAGAAGGCGGTTGTCGATGCAATACTGAAGGTCAGTAACCCTATGGACACCAAACTTTGCTATGAGAGGAATCCGAAAGTTAGACTTGAATATGGGATTCCACTCACATATGAAGGCCTGCAGCGGGGCACTTTGCTTAGTGCAATCGACGAGAACGTACTTAAGAATATCTCGTTAGAAGCCTTCCATGAATTAGGCAGACTCCGCAGAAAATTCAAGAGGTTGGAGAACAGTCGACCATGTTCAATGAAGTCATTCTGCGGTTGGCAATCATTAGACAAATCAGCCATTGTCCACATGTCACTCGAAGCCTGGCGTACATCTATGCAGACATACAATACGAACAGTCACATAGATTTTGAAACTCCAACTCTTACAGGGCAAGCAAATGCATTCAGAAACGAGGTAACCCAAAATCCAGACAAGTTCTTCAAGTTTATTCTCGAAATAATAGATGATAATTCCATTATGATGGATTACCCTATAGCCGGATTGCATGGCATGCTTGATGCGGAACGGTTAGATCTTGCTGAGCAGGTAATGATTGAAATCGTAAAATGGATCGGAGATGATATTGAACGCACCGATCGCAATTTTACCGTTCATGCACTACTATTCGCTTTTACGGATCGTATTCCCGGGAAAGTTTTACCACAAGTTTTCTTTGATTTCCTATGTCGCGTTGTATTTGAGAAGGATGATCATAACGATGCCATATTAAACGAAGGTCATATTGAATTAGACGCTATAAACCGCACTCGTGGTCACGCTGCCTATAATCTTGTAAAGTGCCAGCAATACCCGCAATATTCATCACAGATCTTTGATATTCTTGAACAGATAGCACCAACAGCCAACGTGACAACTCGTGCCGCGATTCTGTTGAATTTCGCATTGCTCAATAATATTGACAAAGACCGCAGTGTGAAGCTATTCAGGGTTCTCACAAAAGACTATAACCCAAAACTGATGGCGATGCCGCTTCACAATCTGAATCCTCTGTTCTACTATATCAATTATGCGACAGATGAACTGATCGACTATTTTGAAAATGCTATAACAACGTCTGGTGGTCGTAAGACCACATCGATAATATTGTGGCTCGCTTGGTACCGCCATCAGCACAAAAGAGCGAAAGACATTCTGGACAGGGCCGTTAAGCATATTGATGCTCAGGTGGCGCTGATTACATTCTTCCAGCAGCAGAATATGTATGATACTACGGCGATGGATTATATTTTGCAGTTTGTTGATCATGATGTGTCATCGTCAGATCTAGCAAAGAGTTTTGATGCGTTGTTCCGTAATCTACCAGCATTAAAAAATGCTTCGTGGGAATTGGCCAAGCAATATACGAACTCACAGATGGTTCTCCAGCAATGCGACGGATATCTTGATTTCCTCAACAAATTAGCGGCTATAAATCCCGAGCATACGCTGGAATGTATAAACCGATATGCTTCCGTGAGACCGGCCGATACTCGCTCCATTGCTGCCGTAACCGAAATTGTACTAAAGGCTTATAATAGCATACGCAAATATGACGATCCCGACATGCTCCCCGAGTTAGAATTGGCCATGGACATTCTTGATAAAGTAATCGAGCATAATCAGGGTTCTGCAAATATAAAAAAATTCATCCATCAGCTCGACAATGATTGACAGCAAGACATATTTAACTCTTTGTCAGTCACTCGAACTACTCTGGCACCAAGGGGGAATATTCATGATTGATTCCTCCTTGAATACTGCTCATATTGAAGAATACTGCAGCAATGAGGGCATTCAATACGTACCTGTTTGCATCAAATCATGGAATAAATCCGTTTTGCAGATACTCAACGATAGTGGCGCCTTTCATAACATCGACTTTGGTATTTTTTCTGCCAATCATCAACAAGAGGAGGATGCTTTAGTCAATTTCTTTGCAATGTTCGGAAAAAAACGCAAGATACTGCTTCATTTCGAAGCCAACGATTACTTTCCGATGCACGAGGGCGGCATGAGGGCTCTATATAACGCTCTCGTTCTCCTCAGAGGTTCAATTGCGGCTATATGCATCCATGATTCATACAATAACTCAATGGTAAAAAGAATAAATCTAACTTTTATGAGTAAAATAGTCTACATCAGCTACAAGCACAACGAAGCTACCAACAATCATGTTGAGGCAATTATCAATGGACTGAAAGCTAATCGTATTGATTATTCCATTGACAAGGAGCATGTCGGATATCGCGATAGTATCCGTAAATATGAGGAAGAGATAGGCCAGGGCGCAAGAATAATAGTAATTATCACTAACGACTATTTGGAATCACCTCATTGCATGTACGAACTCACGCAAATATGGAAGAATAAGAATGTCAAGGAACGAGTGTTCCCTATAATTGACATAGAAAAATATCCTCGAGATTCAGAAGGGCTGCTTAAATCCAAAGCCTTTTGGGCAAAAGAACGAGCTAAAAAATGCGAATTACTCGCTCAGGAAACAGGTAGTCTTGAACTGCTCCAACGAGAACTTGACGACATTAACGACATCATGAATAACATAAATGATGTCTGGACCTATATTCACGACATGAACAGTCTTGACATGAAAACTTTGATACAGGATAACGCACAATATCTGATGAATCAGATTAAGGCATCGTTTACCGACGAAGCAGTAGGCACCAATCTGCAGACGAACAATCTTACAGAAATCAACAGAACCTCACCATCAGTTACCCAAAACGGAAACACGAATTTTAATATCAACAACAATTATGGTACTATCAAAATTGGATAAACGGTTACTTGGTATACGAGACTTGCTACATAGAATAGACGATAATAACAATTATCATTGCCCATGATTTGAGTACACGAGTCGAACTTACTATAGACCCGCAGTCTCCCAACTATCCTATCATTCTTCTATGCTTTATCGTCTAAAGGACCGCCGCATTTCATCGTCTTTAATCGCCCAATTTACTTATCTATTGAAGTTAAAAATATCGTAAATACTGATTTAATGTTATTAGCAATTTCTTCAACGAAGAGGAATACCGAGTAATAAAATCTACATAAACACTTAACAATCAATGGCTGAGAAAAGAATAACTTTCTTGGCCATTGCTGTTTTATCCCGTTTTATCCCCATAGTTTTCTTGGCTAAAGACAAAGCACCAAGGCGATGACTTGGATAAATTGCGTTTTCTTGGCCAACTTCAGCGATATTCTTGGCTAAATTCAAACGCTCCTCAGA
>CAMWNI010000012.1 GCA_947175545.1 uncultured Porphyromonadaceae bacterium | reverse complement strand
GAACTATGCAAATTTTTTATTCCCCAAAATTTTTATGCTCTACAACATATTTTTCACAACGCGCTGTCCCCCACAACAATATAATCCTCAAAAAAGTTTTATGTTTAACATTCTTTAACATCAAGAGAGCGCCATTCTTCCGCTAAATGAATTCGCTTAACAGTTTTTTATAGATATAAGCATTTTTCACAAAAAAAGAGGCAAACTGCCGTTCACCTCTATACTGGAATCCGAAAAAATCAGACATACATTACTTGATGAGTTCACATAATCGTGACGCCAAGGCCGTGGCGACTCTGTCGCCATCAATGGCAGCACTGACAATGCCACCGGCATATCCGGCTCCTTCTCCAGCCGGATAGAGTCCGTCAAGTTCGACATGAACCAGACTTTCGGAATCACGAGGAATGCGGACGGGTGATGATGTACGCGTTTCGCACCCGATAACCGTGGCATCAGGCGACAAGAATCCACGCTGCTTGCGATTGAAATCTTCAAATCCCTTCTGCAGACGCCCCGAAATCTCAGGCGGAAGAAGACGGTCGACACGGAGCGGAATCAATCCTGCAGCATAAGAGCTTGACGGCAGCGAGGATGACTGGCGCGATGCAACAAAGTCAGTCATCCGCTGAGCAGGAGCCGCCTGAGTGCCATTACCTGCGTTGAAAAACGTAGTTTCAATTGTGGACTGATAGTCCATCATCTTAAGAGGAGATTCGCCCGGAAGATCTTCCGGAAGGAGTTCAACAACCATTCCGGAGTTTGCCCAACGGGTTCCTCGCGATGCCGGACTCATTCCGTTGACAACAAGCTGACCAGGTTCGGACGCAGCAGGGATTATAAAACCGCCCGGACACATGCAGAAAGAGTAAACAGCGCGGCCATCAACACGCGTCAACATCGAATACTCGGCAGGCGGGAGATAGCGTCCCCTACCCTTAGGAGAATGATACTGTAAACGGTCAATTAGTTCCTGAGGGTGTTCAAGGCGTACGCCAACAGCAAGACCCTTTGGTTCGATACGCACTCCGGAGTCGTAAAGAAAACGATATACGTCACGCGCGGAATGGCCCGTTGCAAGAATCACAGGGCCATGAATCTCAGCGCCGTGAGCAATACGAACGCCGCGGACTCCACCGTCAGCAATCAGCAATCCGTCAACACGACATCCAAAACGAACAACACCCCCACACGCGATTATGCGCTCGCGAATGGCCTTAATCACATTCGGCAGACGGTCTGAGCCGATATGAGGGTGTGCGTCAACCATTATGTCCGGGTTTGCGCCGTGAGCAACAAGAATTGACAGTATCTTATCAACCGGTCCGCGTTTTTTGCTGCGCGTGTAAAGTTTCCCATCAGAAAAAGCGCCGGCTCCACCCTCTCCGAAGCAATAGTTGCTATCCGGATTAACAATACCACGGCGAGAAATGTCAGCCATGTCCGGCCGACGAGAATCAACGTCCTTTCCTCGCTCAAGAAGAATCGGACGCACTCCAAGCTCAATCAGCCGCAATGACGCAAACAATCCGGCCGGCCCTGCTCCAACAACAATAGCGACGGGAGCATCTGCCAGTAACACTTTATAATCAGGAGCGACCAAACGCTCAGACGGGTCAACCGCAGGCTCGTCGACGGTCACAATAACTTCAAGGTTGACCATCACACGGCGCTGGCGAGCGTCAATGCTGCGTTTGACCGGAAGAACCGAAGTGATTCGGTTTGCATCAATATTCAGTACAGTAGAGACATGACCGAGTAGTCTCAAAGGTTCAAATGCCGTTTCCGGAGTCAGACGAAGTTGAAGAGATTCGCGCATGAGGTGACTTATTGAATTTGCGTAATACAATCCAAAGGGTAATAATAGTTGTCAGGAATGCCAGAAAATCGCTTCCAGCCATAGAGGCCCATACGCCGTCAACTCCCCAGTATTTCGGAAGAACCCAAAGCAACGGCAAAAGATAGAGAAGCTGACGCGTCATGCTCAGGAAAATCGAGAGCTGCGGTTTCCCGATACTCTGAAAGAAATTCTGAATCACAATTGCCGCTCCAATGACCGGGTAACATAATAAGATGATATGAAAACCGGCGATAGAGTGACCAATCAGAAGCGCATCGTCCGTAAACAGACGGGTTACCTGTTCCGGGAAAAACTCCGTAAGGGCAAACCCCAAAATCGTAATTGCCGACCCTACGTAGATTCCAAGCCATAAGCAACGCTTGACACGATCCCAACGCCCGGCCCCATAATTGTAACCGAGAATCGGCTGCATGCCCTGCGTGACGCCCATGACAATCATCAGGAAAAGCATAGTTACCCGGTTGACAATTCCAAAGGCGCCGACCGCCATGTCTCCTTCCTCGCCGCCATAGGCAATCAGGCTCTTATTGATGAACATGACAACAACACACGCACAGACATTAATCAAGAACGGAGAGAGTCCGATTGTGTACATCATTCGGGCTATCGAGCCAGAGAACCACCGGGTAACCTTATGAAAATTAATGAATGACTTATGCGAAAAAAAGTGGGCAAGAACCCAAATGCATGCAACCGACTGTCCGCAGACTGTCGCACACGCCGCGCCCTTGATTCCCCAATTAAACACAAAGATAAAGATGGGGCATAGAATGACATTCACTCCAACCGACAAAAGAGCGGAAATCATCGCTTTTCGCGGATAGCCCGACGCCCTCATCATATTATTCAGTCCGATAAACACGAATGAAACCGGGGTTGCGAACAGCAACATCCTCATAAACTCACGAGCATAAGGCAATGTGCGGTCCGTTGCGCCGAACATATGCAGAATGTCATCGAGCAACCAAAGCGAAATACCACCGAAAACGACCGAATGAATCAGACAGAGTAGCATAACGGTCCCAAGCGCATTGGAGGCCCGTTCATTGTCTTTCTGTCCAAGATAGATAGACGTGACCGTAGCGCCGCCTACTGCAACAACCATCACAAACGCAATCAGGAGGTTCATCATTGGAAAAGTCAGCGCAAGGCCCGTTATTGCCATCGCGCCGACGCCCTGTCCGATAAAGATGGAGTCGACAATATTATATAGCGACGTGACCACACTCGCAATCACGGCCGGCACAGAGTACTCTAAAAGCAGTTTTCCTACAGGTTTTGTACCTAAAACCTGAGGGGAATCAGTTTTATCCACGGACTCCAGAAATTATCAAATTACCTCGAGATTCTCACTCAGTCGCTGACGCACGACTTCGTACATCAGAACTCCGGCAGCAACCGAGACATTAAGCGAGCCAATCTTCCCAAACATAGGAATAGAGGCGCCACAATCGGCCAGCTTCAGAACTTCAGGGGAGATGCCGACATCCTCGGCACCCATAATCAGACAAACAGGTCCTGTATAGTCAATCTCAGTGTAGTTGACAGCCGCTTTCTCCGTAACGGCCACGACTTTGTAGCCGTTATCCTTCAAGAAGCGCACGGCAAGCGCAGTTGAGCGTTCCCGGCAAACGGGAATATGGAGCAAGGCGCCGGCCGAGGTTTTGACAGCATCACCTCCAACGCTCACGGACCCATGCTCGGGAATCACAATGGCATCGGCTCCGACACATTCAGCCGTTCGGGCAATCGCACCAAAGTTTCTAACATCCGTGATGCCATCCAGTACGATAATGAACGGCAAGCGCCCTTCCTCATAAAGCTGCGGAACAAGATGGTCAAGCCGATGGTATGTAACGGCTGAAAGAGTTGCGACAACACCCTGATGGTTCTTGCGCGTAATGCGGTCAATCACCTGCACGGGGACCCTGCGCATCACAATGCGGTTTGCGCGCGCAAGCTGGAGCAGTTCGGCTATCAAGTCGCCCTGAAGGTCTTTTTTTATAAGTATCTTATCAATATCGCGTCCGGCCTCAATTGCCTCAATTACGGCGCGAATTCCGAAAATATAGTCTGTTTTTTCCATTATCTGAACGGGTTGGTCATGAATTTTATTTTTTTAAACGTCGAGAAAGCAACGTATCCGCCGCAGCAAGCGCGGCCTTGTCAGCCTCCGATCCACTCAACATCAGAGCAAGTTCTGCACGTCGTTCCGATTCTGAAAGGGTTCGCACCCGCGTATGGGTTGACGCTGCATCGTCCTCCTTGTACACCTTGAAATGAGAATCGCCAAGAGCTGCAACCTGAGGCAAATGCGTAATCGTAACGACCTGAATTTCCGACGCCATGCACGCCATCATCTCCCCCATGCGCCCGGCAACATCTCCACTGACGCCGGTGTCGACCTCATCGAACACCACCGCGGGCAATCCGAGCCGGCCAGCAACAATCGACTTAATACAAAGCATCAGGCGGGAGATTTCACCGCCCGAAGCGGCACCTGTCACGGCAATCGGCATCTGATTCTTATTGAACGCGAAACGGAACTCAATAGAGTCGGCGCCATCGGGACCCAACGGCGCGGCATCAACGGCAATCTCACAATTGAGATTTGACATGCCAAGCGGTCTGGCGGTTTCGGTCAGTTCCGAAGCGAACGCCCCGGCGGACTTGACGCGAGCGTCGGTCAGCTTCCCTGCCGCAACCTCGGCAGCCTTGCGGGCTGACTTCACAGCCCGTTCAAGATCGGCAATAGCGACGTCGGAGTCTTCAAGTTGAGACAGACGATTGTGCAAATCATCACGAATCGCAATCAAAGCTTCGACAGAGTCTACCTTATGACGTTTTTCAAGTGAATAAATCTCGGCCAGACGCTCCTCGATTCCCTCAAGCTCACGCGGATCTGCCGCAAGATTATTGTCAAAGTCAGACAAAGTCTCAACTATGTCCTGGATTTCGACCCGTGCCGACTCCAGGCGTTCCGCCAACTGCTGAACGCCATCAAGCACATCAATCAAATCGCTTAGCGAGTCGCCTGCTTCAGAAATCTGAGTCAGTGCGGAGTAGTCTGAATTCGACAAAACATCAAGAGCGTCGGTCAGACTCTGCTTGATTCCGGTCATATTCGCCTGAAGTTCGCGTTCGCTTTCAAGTTCTTCCTGTTCTCCGGCAACAAGACGGGCATCTTCAAGCTGCCCAAGCCGAAAACGGATGAATTCCTCATCGTCTCTGTTTGATTCAATTGAACGTCTCATCGCGTCAAGCTCCTTTTCCGCCTTGCGGAGAGTACTCCACTTTTCGCGATAATCCGCGAGCAGTTCATTGTTACCACCAAGAGTGTCAAGAATTTCTCGCTGGAACTCAGGCGACCCCAAAAGTCGATTCTGATGCTGAGAATGGATATCAATCAACATAGCGCCAGCCTCGGCGAGAAGCGCAAGCGTAACCGGACTATCATTAATGAACGCGCGCGCGCGACCTCCCGGCGCGATTTCGCGCCGAAGAATACACTCGTCCGAATCCCACTCAATATCGTTCCGCGCGGCCCACTGAGCAAGTGGCCGATTCCCGGAGACAGAAAACACCGCCTCGACGACAGACTTTTTGTCTGACCGGCGAATTACCCGGCTCTCTGCCCTCGCGCCAAGAAGCAAGCCGAGCGCACCAAGCATAATCGACTTACCGGCACCGGTTTCTCCAGTTATTATATTAAAACCGGTCGAAAAATCGAGTTCAAGAGAGTCAATCAGTGCATAATTCGAAATCTGGAGCGAGCGAATCATTGTTTTTTCTTTCCTTTCTTTATTTCATTAAGACGCTGCGTTTCGGTCGGATAAAGCGGATAAAGCGTTTCGTATACGCGCTCACGCTCGGTCTGCTGTGCCTTTGAATAGACATTGACCAGTTCGTCAAGCTTCGCGTCCTTAGTCATTGAAAGCGCAACAGACATAGGATCAGCGTCATAGACCCTTTTAAGCAGTTCAAGGCTTTCCGTTATGTTGGCGCGCCCCTTATCCGGACTCTGAGACATTTCGTCAAGGCCGTTACGGTGATAGCGATAAATCATTTCACGCATAACTTCAGTTTTCGGTTCCGTATAAGCCTGAAGAATGGCCGAGCGGTTCTTATTATCCTCAAAGGCCTTCCAACCTATTTCGCCAGATGACTGAGCCTCCTGCACTATCATTTTCAATCGTTCCCAGAATGGGTCACCCCCTTTTAGGGAAAAACTGTCAAAATCCATAGCCAAAATAAAATATGCATAGAAATTCAGAATCGCCGTTATCTGACTCTCCATTCCATTCTGGCTGAACGTAAGCGGCTCTCCTTCGGCGTACGAAAAATCAATCTTCGTGTCACGGAAGTTCACAAGGGTCGTCGTATAGGTCGAATTGTAGACCGGACGCATTGCCTGAACCTGAAGAGAACCCTTTGCAACCCCATCCTTATACTCTGTAATCGTAAAGAACAATCTACACTCGATTTTCTCATTGGCGCCAATCTGGGCTTCAGAGAATTTTGTGGAGTTCATATACTCAGTGACTGCCTCTTTGAAGGTGTCAAACACAGAGGTACTGACATTCTGAAGCGACTGAGTGTTGACCTCAACATCGCAGCTTAGCTCCTGAGCGTCAAGCCGAGAAGGCAACAACGCCGCAACCGTCAGAAATGTCAGAAAAAGAATAGAGCGAATTTTGTTCATTTTCGGAGAGATTTAGAGATAAAATCAACAACATCGGCAGCAACCTCGCGCTTGCTTTTCAGCTCGCCCGGAATTTTTGCCCCGGAAGCCGTAAAAATAGTGACTTTATTCGTATCGACAGCAAATCCGGCCCCGGAGTCACGGAGCGAATTAAGGCAAATTGCATCAAGACGCTTGCGCTTAATCTTATCAAGCGCATTTGACTCTTCATTGTCCGTTTCAAGCGCGAAACCGACAACCAACTGGTCCGGACGCTTACGCTCTCCCAAAGCGGCTGCTATGTCCGGGTTTTTGACAAGTTCAATCGTCGGGACAGCGTTGCCCTCGCGCTTCATCTTGGTGGTGGCAGGTGAGGCGGGAGCATAATCGGCAACTGCGGCCGTCAGCACAGCAATGTCGGCCGAATCAAAGACAGATTCACTCGCTGCAAGCATCTCGCGTGCTGATTCAACCTTGACAACGCGAACTCCGGAATGCTTACACGAAACGGAAACCGGGCCACTGACGAGAGTAACCTCAGCCCCTCTGGACGCAAGCTCCTCTGCAATGGCATAACCCATTTTCCCTGACGAATAGTTCCCTATAAAGCGCACGGGATCAATTTTCTCATAAGTCGGACCGGCCGTAACAAGAGCCTTTTTACCGGACAACTCGCTGCCTCGACTGAAAAATGACTCCAGGACGCGCAAAATATTTTCCGGCTCCTCCATGCGCCCTTTTCCGACAAGATGAGACGCAAGCTCTCCGCTTGCGGGTTCTATTATATGGTTGCCATAGGAGCGGAGAAGATCAAGATTCGCCTGAGTGGAGGGATGGGCCATCATGTCAAGGTCCATTGCAGGAGCGACAAACACCGGCGCCTTTGCTGACAGATAGGTCGTCACGAGCATATTGTCGGCCACTCCGTGAGCCATCTTGCCGATAGTACACGCCGTTGCCGGCGCAATAATCATCGCGTCAGCCCAAAGGCCAAGGTCCACATGGCTATGCCATTCCCCGGTATTGGCCGTAAAGAACTCGCTGACAACCGGTTTACCCGTCAAGGCCGACAAAGTTACAGGCGTTATGAACTCTCGAGCGCTCGGAGTCATCACAATCTGCACCTCAGCTCCCGCTTTAATCAGCAAGCGTGCAAGCATCGCACTCTTATAGGCCGCGATGCCTCCGGTGATTCCAAGTATGATGTGTTTACCCTTAATCATTTCGCACCGAGACGTACACGTTGATAAATCCGAGTGATAACCTGCTTTGTATGAGCGGGAAAGTCCCCCTTCATCATCCAGTCATAGTAAGACGGCTCTTTTGAAAAGACCTCTGCGACCGAGCGTCCTTTATACTTGCCAAAATTGAACAATTCCTCACCCTTGTCATTAAAGATGATTCGCCCGCTCATATCGGCATTCTTATTATAGCTTGAAAAATCGGCAAGGAAGTCCATGTCGTTTCTCAGCTTATCAGGATATCGGTCAAGCTGTGCTTCAAGCACTTCGAGGGTTGCAAAAGTATCGGCATCAGCACGGTGGGCGCCCTCCAGGTCCTTTCCACAATAGAAACGGTAAGCAGCCGAGAGGGTGCGCTGCTCCAGTTTATGATAGATTGTCTGCACATCAATCAGACGTCCGCGCATAGGATCAAAATCGGTCACTCCGGCGCGCAGGAACTCCTCCATAAGCAGCGGGAGGTCAAACTTGACGTGATTATATCCGGCGATGTCACACCCCGTAAACGTACGGGCAAGCTCGCGGGCAATCATCTTGAACGTCGGTTTATCAGCCACGTCAGCGTCCGTGATATGATGGATCGCAGTTGCCTCAGCAGGAATCGGACGCTCCGGATTAACCAGTATGGTACGCTCCTCGCGGCTGCGATTAGGATTAAGTTTTATGTAACTTATCTCGACAATGCGGTCATGCTGGAAATCCACGCCGGTGGTTTCCAGATCAAAGAAAATAATCGGCTTTGTCAGGTTCAGTTCCATCAGAATTCAGTTACGTTCATAGGCATCAGAAGCATCAGGAGGTCGGTTCCCTCTCCCTGTTCGCCGGGCGAGAATACTCCGGGGCGCGACGGGTCGCTGAGTGCGACGTTGACCTCCTCAGTCGACATGGTCGAGAAGATTTCCATTACGTAAGCAGCGCTGAAGCCTATAACCATTTCATCCTTGTTGAAATCGCAAGGCACGGACTCCACCGCACGCGTGCAGTAGTTGTTATCAACCGCTTTGACTGTGATTTCATTGGGCGTAATGCGGAGCTTTACAAGATTCTGGCCCTGATCGCCGAAAACGCTCACGCGGCGAAGGGCAGAAAGGAACTGCACTCGGTCAATGGTCAACTGGTAAGGATTCGTCTGCGGAATTACGCGGTTATAGTCCGGGAAGTTGCCCTTAAGCAACTGACAGGAGAACGTAAGATCCTCGGTTTCAATAAGAGCGCGCTTATCATCAATGCTGACATTGACCTCCACATCGCGCGGAAGAATATTCTTGATTACCTGAGCCGGCTTGGTCGGGACAATGCAGCTGACGGTGACTCCGGGAGCTGCAACCGAATTGCGATAACGTACAAGCTTACGTGTATCAGTAGCAACAAACGTGAAATCATCAGGCTTGATATCCCAGTAGATACCCATCATCATCGGACGCAGAGTATCGTTACCGACAGCAAAAAGAGTGTTGTCAATACCGCTAAGAATCTGGTTTGAAGGCACCTTAAAGCTAACGGCATTAGCTTCCGTGGCAACCTGCGGAGTCGGATATTCTTCGCCGGCAACGCCAATAAAGTCGAATTTACCCTTATCTCCGTTATATGAAACCTGAATTGCAAGCGATTCGTCGTCAATTTCAAAAGTAATTCCGATGTCAGGCATCGACTTGAGCAGATCTGTCAGGCGGCGAGCGTCAACACAGAACTTACCTTCGCCTTCGGCCTCCAGAACCGGCACACGGGCGGTCAAGGTGTTTTCAATGTCAGAAGCAGTGATTGTCAGTATATTCCCGCTGAGTTCCAGCAGAAAATTATTGAGAATCGGCATTGGATTCTTCGAATTGATGACTTTGCTGACTGCGGAAGTCTGGCCATAGAGCGCCTTGCTCTGCACGTTAAATTTCATAACTGTATATCGGTTTTTAGATTATATTCTTATTCAACCAACAAATTTACAACTTTCCGCGCAAACCACCAAACCAATTAAATGAAAAATGAAAATTTGAGAAATGAATCTCATGAAATGAATCTCATGCCTTTCTTCCCGAAGTTATATATGATTTTAACGAAAATCGGCTGCGCCGAAGTTGACGCAGCCGATTTTCTTATCGCTTAATTCAGGTTATTTGAACATTTCGTCGGGATATTCGCCGGCGGCATGGAGTGCAGCAAGTTTTTCAACAACGCCGGGACGGTCAGCAGCGTATGTAACGCCAAACCATTTCGAATCGGTGTCAAGAATCTTAACAGTAGCCTCGCCTGAATTAATCAGGGCATCAATACAGAGGGGAATAAAGTATTCGCTCTTAGGAGTGTTCAGGTCCTTATCAAGGAATTTTTTAAATTCACGCTCCGAATAGTCGAAATAGTCGGGAGTGAAGCCCCAGAGATTCATTGAAACGGGTGTATTCGGGTCAAGGGTCTGCTCCGTGCCGTTTTCGTCCGTAAAGACAATTCGATGTGCAGAATCAAAACTGATTGCGGTGCGCTCAACAACGGATGAGAGATAGCCATCCTTGTCGGAACATACGCCGCGGGCCACAGAGCCGTTCTCAGTCATAGTGTTGCCAACGCGGAAACCGACCATGCAGTAATCTCCCTTACGGTCATGCTCCTTGCTGAGTTCCTTGCCTATTACTGCAAAAGCGTCACGGCCGTAGAAGTCATCGGCGTTGATTACGGCAAAAGGCTCCTTAATAACGTCTTTCCCCATCAGCACGGCGTGGTTGGTTCCCCAGGGTTTGGTGCGGTCAGCCGGGCAGGTATAGCCCTCAGGCAAATCGTGAAGATCCTGGAAAACAACCTCAACAGGAATGTGGCCCTCGTATTTGCTCAGCACTTTATCACGGAAGTCCTGCTCAAAGTCCTTGCGGATTACGAAAACGACCTTGCCGAATCCGGCTCGGATTGCGTCATAGATTGAATAGTCCATGATGGTCTGGCCCTGAGGTCCGACGCCATCGAGCTGCTTCAGACCGCCATAACGCGATCCCATACCGGCAGCAAGTACAAAAAGTGTAGGTTTCATTATTTGTTAGAAAACTTGAAAATGATTGTTTCGCTGTAAGTTTCGCCCGGCCGAAGTTCAACAGAAGGGAACTGCGGATGGTTAATCGAGTCAGGCAAACCCTGACATTCGATTGCAACGCCGTCATAGTCATTATAGGTGCGACCGGCCTTGTTTTCAGGTGAACCGTCAAGCCAATTGCCGGTATAAATCTGCACGCCGGGTTGAGTCGTCAGCACGTCAAGCACGCGGCCCGACCCGGGGTCTTCGAGAGTTGCGGCATGGCGCAACTCGCCGGGATTCCAGCCGTCAATGACATAGCAATTATCATATCCCTTGCCAAAAATGAGTGCCGGAAATTCTGCCTTGATATCGGCGCCGAGAGTCTTGGGTTTGGTGAAGTCCATCGGCGTTCCCTTGACAGCTTCGAGGTTTCCGGTCGGAATCAGCGAGTCTGTAGTCGGCAGAAAGAGATGGGCATCAAGCTGCAACTTATGGTCCAGCACCGAACCGGAATCATGGCCGGCAAGGTTGAAATATGCATGGTTGGTCAGGTTGACAATGGTGTGAGCATCGGTCGTGGCGCCAAGCTGCAGACGGAGTTCGCAATCATCGGTCCATTCATACTCAGCCGTAGCGGTCAGATTACCGGGATACCCTTCTTCGCCATCCTTCGAAAAGTAAGTGAACTTAACCTTGCCCTCGGGAGTCACGTCAACGTCCCAGATCTGATTCTGAAAACCTTCAGGGCCTCCATGGAGCGCGTTCGGGCCGTTGTTGATGGCGAGTTCATAGTCTTTGCCGTCAAGAACAAAATGACCACGGTCTATACGGTTGGCAACCCGACCGGGGACTTTGCCGGCACAAGGGCCGTCATAGTAATAGTCAACCGGATTGGCATATCCGAGAACAACGTCGGCCATATTGCCGGCGCGGTCAGGCACTTCAACGCCTACAATGCAGGCGCCAAGCGAACTGAGGGTTACTTTCGCACCCTTTGAGTTTGTCAGAGTAATGAGGGTGACGTCGCCCTTAGGCGACGTCACGGTTTTCTTTTCAATCTGCATATATTATTAATAAGGAGAGAATATTAATCCGCATTATTTAACACGACGGGCGCCGTCGGAAATAACAACGGGATAAATTTTCGGTTCATGACCGTATTTTTCGTTAAACTTCTTTGTAACGACTGCAACGAAGGGATCATAGAGGTCATCCTTCACCAAATTGATTGTGCAGCCACCGAAGCCGCCACCCATGATGCGCGAACCGGTTACGCCACATTCCTTTGCAAGGTCGTTCAGATAGTCGAGTTCTTCGCAGCTTACTTCGTAGAGCTTGCTCATGCCTTCGTGAGTCTGATACATGCGTTCGCCCACGGTTGCATAGTCACCACGTTCAAGAGCGTCACAAACGTCAAGAACACGCTGCTTTTCGCCGATTACGTATTCTGCGCGCTTGTAATCTTCCTCGCTGATTTCATCCTTAATATTGTCAAGGTCTTCCATCGTTGCATCGCGGAGAGTTTCAATTCCGAGTTTTGCAGCAACGCGCTCGCAACTCTGGCGACGCTTATTGTAAGGAGAGTCCACCAGTTCATGCTTCACACGTGAGTCTACAAGCACGAGTTTGTAGCCGTCAAGCTTGAAAGGGAAATATTCAAATTCCATCGAGCGGCAGTCAAGACGCATCAGGTTGTCCTTCTTGCCGAATACGGATGCGAACTGATCCATAATGCCGCAATTAACGCCACAATAGTTATGCTCGGTACTCTGACCGATTTTAGCCAGCTCGAATTTATCAATCTTGTTGTCGTTGAAAAGGTCGTTCATTGCATACGCGAAGCAGCTTTCCAGTGCGGCCGACGAGCTGAGACCTGCACCAAGAGGCACATTGCCTGCAAAAACAGCGTCAAAGCCGTTCACGACGAATCCACGCTTCTGCACTTCGCGACAAACGCCGAAGATATATCGGGCCCACTGCTGCGCGGGCGCGTCATCTTCGTTCAGGCCAAATTCGGCAGTTTCCTTAATGTCGATTGAGTAAACGCGGCAACGATCGGTTCCGTTCGGACGAATCTCAGCTTCAATGATTTTGTCAATTGCGCCGGGGAACACGAAGCCTCCGTTATAGTCCGTATGCTCACCAATCAGATTGATGCGGCCGGCGGATGCATAAAGTGTGCCTTCTCCTCCAAAGCGAGTTGAGAATTCTTCGCGAATCTTCTGTTCCATTTCGTTGGAACATTCGTGCTGTTCTGTTTTCATGATTTTTTATATTTTTAGGTTATAATTTGCTTGAATTTAGGCTTTGGTACTTGAATACAACGCCAAAATTACGAAAAAATTAGAAACTGATGCAAATTTTCGATGTTAAATAAAGTTTCAAAATAACATTCCGCGGGCAACTTCCTCCGATTTTTCCTCTCCAAGGCAAGCTGTCACAATGGCAAGGCCGAAGTCCATGGCAAAGGCCGGACCCTTGGCGGTTATCAATCCGGGAACACTGACAACGGGCGCACCGGTCATTTCAGCCCCTTTGCACAGTTCTTCAAATCCGGGATAACAGGTAGCAGGCTTGCCTTCGAGCAGACCCAGCTGACCCAGCACAACAGCAGGCGCGGCACATATTGCCGCAATCCCCCCCTCACGCTCTTTCAGCAAGGTTACCAGGCGTTCGTTTTCATACAAATTTGTCGCGCCAGGCATACCTCCGGGCAACACAAACCAATCGGCATCACCCTCAAGTTCCGCAATATGCACATCAGCCACGTAAGGCACGCCATGGGCGCCCTCAACAGCCTCCGACCCATCTGCCGTGACGGCAACTGTAGTGACTTCCATGCCCGCACGGCGCATTATGTCAATCGAAGCAACAGCCTCAATCTCCTCGAATCCGGGAGCCAGAAATACAAAGCTCTTCATTTCTAATTTATCTGTTTTTTAACAATTGTTCGACTCCAAAGTTCGTAAAAAAATCTCAAACCGCCAAAAACGCAAACAAATCGCAGCAAAATCTTCCCGCAAGGGTCACATCAGGCAAAATCTTTGACAAACAGTTTTTTTTTCGTAACTTTGCGTCTGTACTTAAGGATTTTCAACTCTACTTAAACTCATCAAAAAGTAAAAGCCTATGAAGAAGTTTACACTATTATTCGCCTGCATGACGACAATCGGAGTCATTGACTCATCTGCAAAACCGGAAGCCACCCGGGCGCGTTTTATGACCCGGGCCACAGATGCCGGAGCAAAATGGAGTGCCAAAACGCAGAAGGCCTACGGCTGGAACGGAAGCGAATGGGAAATGGAAGAACTCTATAACAACACCTACACCGCTGACGGCCATATCGCAGTGCAAACTGTCACGGATATCGACGGTTCAGTCACGCGCCAGACCAACCGCTGGAACGAAAACGGAATGTTGGCAACGCGTCGCACCGAGTTCGCACAGTCCGCATCAATGCCGTTCCAGGAAACCCAACGCCTCAGCCGTACATATGATGACCGTCTGACGTCGTTCATCACCTTCAACGACCAGCTCGTCTTCCAGAACAAGGAGTGGGTGCCATCAAATAATTACACACAAACAATCACACGCGACGCCAACGGCAACATCACCCTAATGGAACGCGCCGTATATTTCCAAGGAATCTACGACCCGATTCACCGCATACACGTCACTTACGATGAAAACGGCATAGCATCCTCCATCACCACCGAAGACCTCGGCTATAATTACGCAACAAACGAATATTATTGGAAACCCGGCGACAGCTATACGGACATCGTCTGGGAAGCCACCGACGGCCAGATTGTTTCAACCGAGAACCTGTTTGATGGAGCCAACCGCATCAAATCGGCAACAGCAATCATTTCCGGACAAGAAAACAAGATAACAGCCAGCTACAAAGAAGACGGACGTTGGACTGCAAATATATCTGCAATCGAAGACGATACCCAGATTGAAATTCAGACAACAACAGAATTCATTCCGCTGGATGAAAACGGCAGCTGCCAAATCACCGTCACGACATCCTTCATTTCCGGAGAAACAACCCTTGGCTTCGAAAAATACATTGACGAATACCGTTACGACGAAAACGGTCTGATTCTTCTCGAAGAAAGCATCGCCTCCGACGGCGAAACGACTGAAATAATCGGACGCTTATCCGGCACGGTCGAATATGACCCGGAGTTTGGCTACCCTCTCAGCTGGACCATCTCCGAATTTGACCCTGATACAGAACAAATGGTCAACTCTTTCCGAGCCGAATATTCCGACTATATCAACCTTAGCGAAAGCAGCATTGGCAATATTGACGCAGACCAACAGCGCGCAATCTATTTTGATCTTACCGGCCGCAGAATCGACAATCCGGTCAAAGGTAGCATTCTGATTCGCAAAGAAGGAAACAAGACCGAAAAAATAAAATTCTAAGCCAAAAATTTGCAGCTCAGAAAAAAAATCCGTACCTTTGCGGTCGCTTTAGAAGCACAAAACCAATTAATTTCATTCAAAACATTCACCTAATTAAAAGATGAACAACTACGAAACCGTTTTCATTCTGACTCCCGTTTTGTCTGACGCACAGGCAAAGGAAGCGGTAGACAAGTTCACCAAGGTGCTGACCGACAACGGCGCAACCATCGTGAACGAAGAAAACTGGGGCCTGCGTAAGCTTGCCTACCCCATCGAGAAAAAGTCAACCGGCTACTACACTCTCGTTGAGTTCGACGCAAACCCTGAGGTAATCAAAAAGCTCGAAACCGCTTATCGTCGTGACGAACGCGTCATCCGCTTCCTCACCTTCCGCCTTGACAAGTATGCCAAGGAATACGCTGACAAGCGCCGCGCCCGCAAGGCAGCAGCTCCTGCAGCACCCGCAACCGAAGTTGAACAGGCTCCCGTAGCCGAATAAAAACCACTGCACAGAACAATGGCACAGAATTCAGAAATCCGCTATCTGACTCCCCTGTCAGTAGACAAGAACAAGAAGAAATATTGCCGTTTCAAGCGCAGCGGCATCAAGTACATCGACTATAAGGATCCCGAGTTTCTCAAGAAGTTCCTCAACGAACAGGGCAAACTCCTTCCCCGTCGAATCACCGGCACCTCGCTGAAATTCCAGCGCCGTGTGGCTCAGGCCGTTAAGCGCGCCCGCCACCTCGCCCTTCTTCCTTATGTAACTGACCTGATGAAATAACCCAAAAACGGAGACAATATAGACTATGAAACTGATTCTTATTCAAGATGTCCCCAATCTGGGATACAAGGACGATGTTGTAGAAGTTAAGGCCGGCTATGGCCGCAACTACCTCATCCCGCAGCAGAAGGCAGTTATTGCAACTGAAAGCGCACTGAAGGTTCTCGCTGAAAACCAGCGCCAGCGCGCCCACAAGCTCGCCAAGATTAAGGCTGACGCTGAAGCTGCCGCAGCTGCTATTGCTGATGTTAAGCTTTCAATCGCAGCCAAGACCGCTGAGACCGGCACCATTTATGGCGCAGTCAACGCCGCAAGCGTTGCCGAAGCTCTCGCTAAGCTTGGCCATGAGGTTGACCGCAAGATCATCACCCTCAACACCACCATCAAGGAAATCGGTAACTACACCGCAACCGTTCGCTTCCACAAGGAAGTTGCTGTTGAAATTCCTGTTGAGGTTATCTCCGAAGTTGCCGAGGCTTAAGCCGCCCGTAACTCTCGGTTACCTACCACAAAGAAAAACAAGCACCAAAAACCTGCACATTGTGTTTTGCAATGTGCAGGTTTAATAGTTTTTTAGGTTTTTTAACCGCAAAAGGTTTGTAAACATGCTATAAATTTGTAAATTTGCGTATCAAAAAAACAAAATACCGCATGGAAACCACTCTCGTAATCCTCAAACCCTCGGCGATTCTTCATGGTTACGCCGGACAAATTATCAACCGATTTCAGCAGAAAGGCCTGGTCATTCATGGCATTAAAATGATGCAGCTCTCCGACGAACTGCTACGCGAACACTATGCTCATCTGGTTGACCGCCCCTTCTTCCCCGACTTGATGAAGTCCATGCAGGCATCGCCCGTGATTGTAATGGCGCTGTGGGGCAAAGATGCGGTTGAAGTTGTACGGATGATGACCGGAGCGACCAATGGACGAAAAGCGCTCCCAGGAACAATCCGAGGCGATTTCAGCATGAGCGGACAGGAAAACATAGTCCATGCTTCCGACTCGCTTGAGAATGCCGAAATCGAGCTTAGACGATTCTTCAAGCCCGAAGAAATCCTTCACTACGAACCGACCTTCTTGAATTACACATACGAGCCGGCCGAACTTCTTTGACAACCGGCAAAATTAACCAATCAAAAAAACTCTCGAATCACAGACTAAACCAATCAAGAAGACAAGACGCAATGAGATATAACCTCAAAAACATCTTCCTCACAGCCATAGCAACGGCTGGCTGTTTTATGGCGGCATCGGCTGCTGACGTTATTGTCCCCCCTGCCGCCCACCACGCTGAACATTCGGACCTGATTGCGGCTCAGCTCAACATCGGCAACCAGATTAAAGTTCAGGACACCGAAGCATTCCTCGGAAACCTCTTCCCCGAAGAAGAAGAACCGGAAATGGACATATATGAAGAAGGCTGGAGCAGCAACATGGTAAACTGCTACAGCGGAGTCTCCGTGCCTGACATGGTCACTCTTGACGTCAGCAAATTCCACATGCCAACCGCCCCTACCTATATGACTTCTCCTTATGGCTACCGTCGTCGATTCCGCCGTATGCACAAGGGCGTTGACCTTAAGGTTCAGATTGGCGATACAATTTACGCAGCCTTCGACGGTCGCGTCCGCCTGACTAAAAACGAAGGCCGACGCAAAGGCTATGGCTTGTACGTGGTTGTCCGCCACACCAATGACATGGAAACCGTCTACGGCCACCTCTCCAAATTCCTCGTTAAGCCTGACGACTACGTCAAGGCCGGCGACCCCATTGCTCTCGGAGGAAACACCGGACGTTCAACCGGTCCACACCTCCACTTTGAAACGCGCTACATGGGCTACGCAATCAACCCCTCCGCAATTTTCGACTTCAATAACCACACTACACACACTGACAGCTACACGTTTACGAAGTCGACCTACATGAATGCCCGTGACTACACTCCCGACCAGGCAACATACGCTCAGGCATCCACGCCTGCAAAAGCCACATCGGCCGGAGGTTCCAAATACTACACCATTCGCCGCGGCGATACTCTTAGCCGTATCGCTTCACGCCATGCGACCACCGTCAGCAAGCTCTGTCGTCTCAACGGCCTCAGTACCTCGTCAAAGTTGACCGTAGGAAAAAAAATCCGCCTGAAATAATAATACATTCAGCAAAAATATGAAAAACTCCGACGTTGCCATAGCGCCGGAGTTTTTTATATTATACACTCTTATTGCGTTACCGAAATAAATTTACCGGCGTGAGTGAAATGCAAATCCAATCCATTCGAAAGATCAACTTCATAACCATTGCGATCGCGCTCAATGCCAATAATCCGAGTATCTGAATTGTAACTTTTTGCTACATAATCCGTAATAGGCTTCATAATGATTGAAGCAGGAACATATTTAGATTTATTTGCCTCGATACTCTCCCAATCGCCGTAACAGTCAAAAGAAATCTCAGTTCCGTCAGAAAGCGTAACCTCATATTCGGAAATGACACCGAAATTGCGGTCAATCTTTACTGAACTCACTTCAGATCGAAAATTATTGCTAATTGTTTGTTGTGCATTTTCAGGGAGAACGGATGAGTCTTTTGCATACTCATCGCGGGCTACGGCGCCCAGCGTAACGCCGGCAATCAGAGCCAGGCTCATAATCAATCGCTTCATAATCTCGCGTGTGCTTTCACATTAAATTTATTATATTGTTGCAAATAAAACGTTCCCCACTCGAAAAAGTTCATTTCACACACATAATATTAGTGCGCCCGCAGCATCATACTCACGGGCGCACCAATTCTGTTTTCCTTTAACTAATTATACAGCTTATAAAGCAGAGAGGGAAGATTCGAGAGCGGCGATACGTTGCAGGGCCGAAGCCTGCTTGCGACGCTCAGCGTCAACAACAGCGGCAGGAGCGCCGTTGACAAACTTCTCATTAGCGAGCTTTTTTTCGACCGAAGCAAGGAAACCGCGCTCATAATCAAGATCCTTCTGCAATTTTGCACGCTCGGCCTCTACGTCAACCCCGGCCGCCTGCATCGGCACTCCGAACTCCAGGCTATCGACCATGAAGACGGCCACGCCCTGGGCCTTGGCGTCAACGCATTTGACATCGCTAACGTTGGCAAGCTTCTTGACGACTGAAATCTCAGCCTCCGGAAGAGTGCCAATCACCTGAAGTTCAAGAGCAACCTTGGGGGCTATCTGCTTCTGGGCGCGCACGCCACGAACACCATTGACAACCTCCTTGACATGATTCATCAGGCTGAGAACCGATTCATCAGGCTGGCCGGACTGAGGAACCGGAGCATACATAATGCTTTCGCCGAGACGGCGGTCGGCCAGATGTTGCCAAAGTTCTTCAGTAATAAACGGCATAAACGGATGAAGCAGTCGAAGCAGCGAGTCAAAGAAGCCAAGGGTCGAGCGGAGCGTCTGTCCGTCGATGGGCGAACCGTATGCCGGCTTCACCATTTCAAGATACCAGCTTGAGAATTCATCCCAGAACAGCTTATAAATTGCCATCAAAGCTTCAGAAATACGGAATTTCGAGAGCAAATCGGCAACTTCGGCGGCTGTTTCGTCAAGTTTCGCAACAAACCACTCAGTTGCAACCTTAGCGGCTTCGGTCTGTTCCGCATTTTCATCAACGTCCCAGCCCTTGATGAGACGGAATGCATTCCAAATCTTGTTGCAGAAATTACGCCCCTGCTCGCAGAGTTTTTCGTCAAACATAATGTCATTACCGGCAGGAGCGGCAAGCATCATGCCCATTCTGACACCGTCAGCACCATATGTTGCAATAAGTTCAAGCGGATCCGGAGAGTTACCGAGCGACTTCGACATCTTGCGACCGAGTTTGTCGCGCACAATGCCGGTGAAGTACACATTTTTGAAGGGCATCTCGCCGACATACTCATAACCGGCCATTATCATGCGGGCAACCCAGAAGAAGATGATGTCCGGACCGGTCACGAGAGTTGACGTCGGATAATAATATTTCAGTTCCTCATTATCCGGGTCAAGAATACCGTTGAACAATGTGATTGGCCACAACCAGGAGGAAAACCAAGTATCCAACGCATCCTCGTCCTGACGGAGATCCGCTTCTGTAAGTTCAAGACCGGACTCCATGCGAACCTTCGCGAGCGCGTCGGCCAAGGTCGGAGCAACGACAATCTGCTGCTCGCCCTGAGCGTCGGCATAGTAGTAAGCGGGAATGCGATGGCCCCACCAGAGCTGACGGCTGATACACCAATCCTGGATGTTTTCAAGCCAGAGGCGATAAGTTGTCTTATACTTTTCAGGCACGAAACGGATAAGGTCCTCCATAACGGGACTGAGCGAAATATCGGCAAAGTGCTTCATACGAATGAACCACTGCTGGCTCAGACGCGGCTCAATGACAACCTTGGTGCGTTCGCTGTAACCCACTTTATTGTTATAATCCTCGACCTTTTCCATCAGACCTGCTTCCTGGAGGTCAACGGCAATCTGTTTGCGGCAAGCAAAACGATCCATTCCGGCGTATTGTCCGCCATTTTCATTGAGAGTGGCATCTTCATTGAAAATATCAATCGTTTCGAGGTTGTGGGTTTTACCCAACTGGTAGTCATTTTTGTCGTGAGCCGGAGTGACTTTCAAACATCCGGTGCCAAAGTCCATTTCGACATAACGGTCTTCGATTACGGGAATCTCGCGACCAACAAGCGGAACAATAACCTTCTTACCCTTCAGCCACTCGTTTTTGGGGTCCTTCGGATTAATACACATTGCCGTATCACCCATAATGGTCTCAGGGCGCGTCGTCGCAACAACTGCATAACGGCCTTCGGCATCTCCGGCCACATAGTAGCGCAGATAGTAAAGTTTGGAGTGTTCGTCAACATAATTGACCTCATCGTCGGAAATCGCAGTGCGGTTCTTCGGATCCCAGTTGACCATGCGCAGACCGCGATAAATCAGACCCTTGTCATAAAGGTCGCAGAACACCTTAGTTACAGATTCCGAACGCTGTTCGTCCATGGTGAACGCGGTGCGGTGCCAATCGCAGCTCGCACCAAGCTTTCGAAGCTGCTGAAGAATGATTCCACCGTGAGTGCGCGTCCAATCCCAGGCATGTTCAAGAAATTCCTCGCGGGTAAGGTCCGTCTTCTTTATGCCCTGGTCAGCGAGCTTGGCAATCACCTTAGTCTCCGTCGCAATGGATGCATGGTCCGTTCCGGGAACCCAAAGAGCGTTCTTGCCTTCCATACGCGCACGACGCACAAGAATATCCTGAATCGTATTGTTCAGCATGTGACCCATGTGAAGCACACCCGTCACATTCGGAGGCGGAATAACAATCGTATACGGTTCGCGTGCGTCCGGCTTTGACGCAAACAAATCATGCTCCATCCAGAACTGATAGAGACGGTCCTCAACCTCAGCGGGTGAATATTTCGTAGGGAGTTCGTTCATCGATAAAAATGTTTATAATTCAGACCGCAAAGTTACAAAAAATCCCTCACTCCCCCAAATCTTAAACCGAGAGGGATGCGAAAGGCGGATAGACGGCCATTTCGGAGGGAGGGAGGAGCGTAAAGGTCGGCGGAGAGAGGTGAAGAATGTAGTCGGCGTTAGCGAGTGCGGAATCAAGTTCGTGGGTCGAAAACAATATACACTTGTTTTCGTCATGGGCAAGCGAGGCAAGAAGCCGGGTAACTGCACGCCGGTTCGGGACATCCAGAAAACCGGTCGGCTCGTCCAGTAAGATAATCGGCGTGTCTTGCGCCAGCGCGCGCGCAAGCATGAGACGCTGGTGTTCACCGTCGGAAAGCCGCGAAATCTCCCGTTCGGCAAGATGGCTGATGCCCGCAAGTTCAAGCGCACGCGCAACAGCTTCCCGATCAGCAGCGTGCAGTATACCGAACCGTCCTGTTAACGGCGCGCGCCCCATTTCGACCAATTGGCGGGCAGTCATGTGGCGCGCATTGACGCGTCCGGTTGTCACGATGCTCAGAAGCGATGCGAGCCGCGCGGGAGTTGTCTGCGTCGGGTCAACTGCTTTCTGCCCAAGCAGAATCCGACCGGAGCGGAGCGGGTGCGTCCCGCAAATGGCGCGCAACAGTGTTGACTTTCCGCTTCCATTGCGTCCCGTAAGGGCGGTGAGCGTTCCGGCCGGCAAAAAGCAACTTTGGTTTTCAAGCAGCGGCCCGGAGTTACGATGGGCAAGAGTTATATCCTGAATGTCAATCATCGGCGTAAAACTACGTAAATAACAACCGGAATACCGACAAGCGCGGTAATAGAATTAATCGGCAAAACAAGAAGCCGCGAAATCAAATCACAGCCAAGCAGAATGTCCGCACCAAGAAGAGCCGATGCAGGAATCAAGACCCGGTGGTCTGCCGTCCGACAAACTCCACGAGCGATATGAGGCACCGCGAGACCAATGAAGCCTATTGGACCACAGAAGGCCGTCACGCCTCCGGCCAATAGGGTCGTGGAGAGCAATATCAGCATTCGGCTGCGTCGCAAATCCAGGCCCATTGAACGGGCAAGAACCGGCCCCAAAAGCATCAGATTGAGCGATTTAACTGTAAGAACGGCTAATACGAGTCCGGCAACGGCAATCACTCCAAAAAGCGGCAACTGCCCCCACGTGACTTCGCCAAGCGAACCCATTGTCCAAACAACATAACTTTTTAATGCCGACTCATGGCTGAGGAACTGAAGAATCTGCACAATAGCACCGACGGCAGATGAAAACATCATGCCAAGAATCAACAACGACATTCCGTCACGCACTCTGGCATTAACAACAACCAATAGAAACATAATTCCCGCAGCCCCCGCCAGAGCAGCCCCTGCAATGCCAAACGGCCCGGAAACTCCGCCAAGCAACAGCAGAGCGACTCCGAGCGATGCGCCCGAACTAAGGCCAAGCACATAAGGTCCGGCAAGCGGATTAGAGAATAGGGTCTGCATCTGCAAGCCTGCGACACTGAGTGAAATTCCGGCAATCGTGGCAACAATAAGCTTTAAAAGGCGTATTTCAACAACTAACCAAGATTCAGGCAAGAAAAACTCAGAAAACGGAATCTTGACCGGCCCTAAAACCAATTCTGCAAACTGCAACATCAGAGTTAGCAAAATCAGCAGCGGGAAAAGCAAACGAGGTTTCATTTAACCCGATAGAAATAACGTAACGAATCAGCCGGAGCCGAGTCAGAAAGAATCAACTTCAGCTCTCCAAGAACGGAATCGGGTCGCACGGCACCGGTTTCGTAAAAATCCGCCGTCTGATTCCAGACATCTCCGGCAAACCGAGCCTTCGGAACCGCCAGGCTCAATTCTTCACGATTGGTTGCTGCCCCCGGACAGAGCCAGACATTGGATTTTGACAATGCGACGATTGCCTGCTCAAGATCAATCGGACGACTTTCGCTTCCGTCGGTCTGCGGCGCAACAAGCCGGCCTCCGGCATCGGAAATCAGCCTTGACATATAGCCGTCTTTGCCCGGAACGAACCAGACCCCGCCATACGGTGCGTTAATCATCACTCCAGTGTCACCTACGGTAGGACAATACGCAGTCTCGATTTCGCCGAACCTCCGGCGCATATCAGTTCCGACAAGCGCCCCGGAAGCGACAACCCATTCCGCTCGCCCAAGCGGCGACTGCTCTTCAAAATCAGAAATATAAACGTAAGGCACCCCAAGCTCTTCAAGCTTAGGCACAATCGGCGACGGACCGCCAATTCCATACAGCATCACGAGTTCAGGCTTGACGGCGAGCAGCTGTTCGTAATTCATCGCGCCGTCATGGCCGACATCAGGCAGAGACATTGCACGCACAATCGGTGAACTGATATAATCAGGCGACGAAGCGCCGACAAGACATTCTGCTCGGCCCGCCTCCTCAATGTGAGCCACATAGGTCGACGACATGGTGACCACCCGGCGAAATCCGCCTTCGGGAATCACAATCCGGGCCGTGTCCGGCTTGAACACCTCAAGCATCCGCACGGAAGAATCACCCGGCAAACACATCACCCGGAACCCTGCCGCATAAGACGGCGAATAGAACGTCTCCGTAAACGCGCTTTCGTCATGCGTTGGGGAAAGTTTCACAACTCGCGTACACCCTACTATGGCGAAAATCGACAAAAAGACGATTAGTAAATTTCCTGTTTTCTTCATTTGATAAGATTTACTGCAAAATCAAGCATCGTGTCACGTCCGATGAAAACATCATCCATGACCATATCAACCTCATAGCGACGGGGAGGAGCAATGCCCGGCTCGGTCACCCGACGCTTACTGTCAAGAACTGATACCGCACTCATCCTGATTGCCCACCCGCCGGGCAATTCGAAGCTGACCGGCATGCCTGAGCCGCCTCCGGTCGTCGCCCCGGCATGGATTACCTGCGGAAGGCTGCTCATCACAGCCGTAAAGAAATTTGCGGCGGAAAAGGTTGATCGATTCGTTAACAGCACAACCGGTTTGGTCCATATAATATGAGGCGAGGAAACCGGCTCGTAACAAAACTCGAAAGGCTCGGAGAAGTCATCATGTCCCGGACCGGTTTTATGAATCATGTAGCCGGCGACGGTCTTCTTCGTAATGAAATGACGCGCCCAGCCCTCGGCATTACTCATGTTTCCGCCTCCATTATTGCGAATGTCAATAACAATACCGTTACACGGCGAGAGTTCCGCCAGAATCCAGTCGATATTGCCGTCACCCAACCCGGTCGAGAACGACGGAATATGAATATAACCGACGTTCTTTTCAGGCAGGACACCATAGATAACCGAGGCGAGCTGCTTATAGTTAAACCCGAAGTAATGTTCTTCAATCAGGCGTTCAATATAGTTCTGAGGATAATCGCTCCACCACTTACGATAGTAACTGGTCTCAAACCCGGAACTCAGATTCGTGTGTCCGTCACGAAGTTCATTGACCATGTCGGCACACACATTGAACAACTGACGTCTGGTCATCTGATTACTGATTTTAGGCTCATATCTGCTCCTGACTTCGTTCCAGTCAATACCTTTTTCTTCAAAAAAACAATAATGATTGTCAATTGCCGTCCAAAGTGCGTCAAAATTACCTTTATTGTCAGTATCGAACTCCTCAATCGGATGACAAGCCGATAGAATTATCATACTAATAAGCGGCAGTAATAATCTTGGCTTCATTGTTCTTATGAGGGTTAACGGATAAGAAATCGCAGTTGACGGCTATAACAGCCGAATGAGTCAGTGAGCGTCCGGTCAGCCCATTGGCGCTGAACGAAAGCCAGTCGGCCCGATATCCGATGCGAACCGCCGTTGCCGCCGGTCGGACATCTACGAACAGATCTGCGGTCAGACGGCGAAACGAGCCGGGCCACGCGCAATGAACCAGTTTTTTGTGATTGCCTAACGAAATTTCATAATATAATTCACCATAATCAGGCGAAAAAAACGCTCCAATAAGCGGCGAACGCATTGTCAAGCCAACGCCCCACACTTTTCTCAACCAGTATGCCGATACCTCCGGCCCAATGGTTACTGACGCACGGGCCTGAGCCGGGTTGTTGCTGTTGCGGGCAAGGAGCAGCGCTCCGAGATCGGCATCGGCCGCTCCGCCAACCCGAAGAGAAATGTCATGAGGCAACCTCCAGCCGTGGAGCATTGACCATCCGACATTGATTCCTGCCGAATACATCACCGAATTTCCGGCATGATTTCGGGCGCGGTCAAACAACATACGAAACCGAAGCGCGTTTGTCCATTTTTCAGGACAAAACCGCATTGCCTGAGCGCGCTGATAGCCAATGCCAAGATGCAGTCCGTTATATTTAAGCGGTGTCAGATAAGTATCGGCCAACTGAGCCGCACCGACTTCAAACGCCCATGTCGACGACACCGGACGCACAGCATCATCGGCACGCCCGACCATCATTGACAACAAAAACGCCACTGCCGCAATTAACTTTTTCATACTCGGCAAAGATAACGTTTTTTCTCGGGATTGGCAAATCCAGTTTTGACAGTCTCGCTTTTTGCATTACCTTGGCTACCACCCGCAATGTTTATCTGCGTTACAATCAATTTCTTCCCTGTCCGCTTTGCACTCAAATCCCGCTACTTCCAGAATTGAAAAATTTTGCCAGTTCGGAAATAATTCGTAACTTTGCGACGTGAATGATTGTCCGCAGGGGCAATTCCCTTAGGGTCTCGACGGCTTAACGGCTGCGCGAGATTCAATTTTTTTGCAACTTTAAAAAACAAAGACATACCATGGCAATTACCTACATGACCAAAGACGGATACAAAAAAAAGATGGACGAAATCGCCTACATGGAATCGGTTGAGCGTCCCCGCATATCCGCCGCCATCGCCGAGGCTCGCGACAAAGGTGACCTCTCTGAGAATGCAGAATATGACGCAGCAAAGGAAGCACAGGGCCTTCTGGAGATGAAAATCGCCCAGCTGAAAGACCTCGTGGCCAACGCACGCATCATTGACGAAAGCAAACTGAACACCGAAGAGGTGCAGATCATGAACAAGGTGAAAATCAAGAATCATGCCAATGGCATGGTTGCTGAATACACTATCGTTGCAGATTCTGAAGCAGACCTGAAGGAGAAAAAAATCGGCACCTCCACCCCTATCGCGCAGGGTCTATTAGGCCACAAGCTCGGTGACATTGTTGACATCCGCGTACCGGCCGGCATGATGAAATTCGAAATCATCGAAATCAGTTTCTAACAATTCAGACAATGGCCTCGATTTTCTCACGCATCGCCGCCGGAGAGATTCCCTCCTATAAAGTTGCGGAAGATGAAAAGCACTTCGCTTTTCTTGACATCAACCCTATGGCTCCGGGCCACACGCTGGTGATTCCGCGCCACGAGGTTGACTATCTGTTCGATCTCAGCGCCGAAGAATATGGCGAACTGATGGAATTTGCGCGCAAAGTGGCTCTGAAGCTCAAAAAAGCAGTCCCTTGCCAGCGCGTCGGAATTGCCGTCCTCGGGATGGAGGTTCCGCACGCCCATATTCATCTTGTTCCGCTCCAAACGGAGGCCGACATGGACTTCCGCGCCCCAAAGAAAACATTGAGCGCACAAGAGATGACTGATATCGCCAAAGCGATTGCCGAAGCATAAATGATCAATCTCTATTCTCTACGCCGCCGCGGCACAGTGGCCTTCATGCTCGCTACTGTGATTGTGGCCGGCGTTTTTTTATGGGTCAGCGACTCAATTGTTCGCGACCTTAGCGAACAGGAACGACAGCGCATGCAGATATGGGCCGACGCAACCCGCCAGATTGCATCGGCTGATTCCTCGACCGATCTCGATTTTCTCCTCTCCATCATCAAAGGGAACAACACGATTCCGGTCATACTCGTTGACGATGACGACAACATTCTTGACCACCTTAATTTTTCCCTCCCGGAAATGTCAGACACGCTGCCGCCCTGGGTCCTGACCCCGGCCAACGAAACGTATCTGCGCGAACGGCTCGAAGAACTGAAACACGGCCCTAACGTCATCCACATAATCATTGCTCCGGGTCTGAACCAGCACCTCTATTATGAAGACTCACTGCTGCTTCGGAAACTAAGCATGTATCCTTACGTCCAGCTTCTTGTCATGGCCGCGTTTGTCTTCGTTGTTTACTATGCGGTGAGCGCATCAAAAAAAGCGGAGCAGAACAAGGTCTGGGTTGGTCTGAGCAAAGAAACCGCCCACCAACTCGGAACCCCGATTTCATCGCTGATGGGATGGGTTGCGCTGCTGCCAGACTATGGTGTTCCTGACGACGTCACGGAAGAGATGGGCAAGGATGCTCGTCGGCTCGAGACAATCGCATCGCGATTTAGCAAAATTGGCTCTCCACCGGCAATGCAGACGGAGAATCTGAACGACGTTATCGGTGATGCTCTCGCCTATATGCGTTCGCGAATCTCATCGGGCGTCAGGCTGACCGAGTCCTTGAGTCCGGAGCCTCTCGCAGTCAGCCTGTCGCGTCCGCTGCTTGAATGGGTGATGGAAAACCTGATTAAGAACGCTGTTGATGCAATGGAGGGTCACGGTTCGCTTCATGTGGCAACCTTTATTGACGGGAAGAATGCTATTGTTGAAGTCACGGACTCAGGCAAGGGCATTGAACGGAAAAACTTCAAAACAGTGTTCAACCCCGGTTTCACGACCAAGAAACGCGGATGGGGCCTTGGTCTGACGCTGGCAAAGCGCATTGTCGAAACCTATCATCATGGAAAGATTTTTGTCAAGGCCTCCGACCCCGGAGTGGCTACGACGTTCCGCATTGTCCTGCCAACCTCCGACACTGCGAAGCAATGAAGAAAATTTCAAGGCTTTCAACACAAAAACGGAGTTTTTTTCGTAATTTAGCACCCTCAAACCAATAGAATTCTTACCGGCTCCGTATAAATCGACCATAATATGACCGTACTCGAATCAATTCAAGCCTCCTCCGGCCCTATTTTCTCGTTCGAGATTCTGCCGCCGCTTAAGGGCAACAGCATCCAGCGGGTATTTAACGTGATTGACAAATTGCGTGAATTCGACCCCAAATATATTAACATTACGTCACACCACAGCGAGGCGCTCTTCATTCCGCAGCCGGACGGGAGCCATAAACGGGTGGTGACGCGCAAACGTCCCGGCACGGTTGCCATCGCCGCCGCAATTCAGCAACGCTACGGCATAGCGGCCGTCCCTCACATTATTTGCAAGGGCTTCACCAAGGAGGAGACCGAGTACGCTCTGATTGACCTTAACTTCCTCGGCATTGAAAATCTGTTGCTTCTCCGAGGCGACTCAAAAAGCGCCGACACGGTCAACCAGAACCCTGAGATTTATAATGAACACGCAACTGATCTCCAGCAACAGGTCAATGACTTCAACCGGGGCATTGCACTTGACGGCTCACTACTCGCAGGCATTGACACTCCGTTCAGCTACGGAATGGCCTGCTACCCGGAGAAACACGAGGAGGCTCCTAACATGGAGTGGGAACTTGAAATTGCTCGCCGCAAAATCGAAAACGGAGCGCAATATCTGGTCACACAAATGTTTTTCGACAATCAGAAGTATTATGACTTTGTTGACGCATGTCGCCGCAAAGGCATAACGGCACCGATTATTCCCGGATTGAAACCGGTCGTGACGAAGAATCAACTGACGGTTCTGCCGCGCATCTTCAAATGTGACCTCCCCGAGGAGTTTGCCGCCGCACTGCGCAAGGCTGAAACTGACGCCGACGTAGTTGAAATCGGCGTTGAATGGTGTACCGCACAGGCCAAAGACCTGATTGCTCACGGCGTTCCGGGACTGCACTTCTATTCTTTAAGGGCGTCGGAGAGCGTGAGACGCATTGCCAAGGAGATTTTCTGATGGAACTCAAAGAGAGAATCCTGGTTCTTGACGGAGCCATGGGTACGATGATTCAACGACTCGGACTTGATGAATCTGATTTTCGTGGAAGTAGGTTTGCTGACTGGCGGTGCGAGCTAAAGGGTTGTAACGACTTGCTATGTCTGACACTCCCCGATGCGATTGAACGCATCCATCGCGCATATATCGAAGCCGGGGCAGACATTATTGAGACCAATACATTCAACTCGAATGCGATTTCGCTTGCCGACTATGGTCTTCAGGACCATGCACGCGAAATTGCCCGCGCGGGAGCTGAAGTGGGTCGACGCGCAGCCGCAGGGACGCCGACGCTTGTCTGCGGCTCAATGGGACCGACAAATGTTTCGCTGTCGCTTGGCGGCGACGTTGACTTCGACCGTCTTGCCGACGCTTATGCGGAGCAGGCCGCCGGCCTGCTCGAAGGCGGAGTTGACCTGCTGATGATTGAAACGGCGTTTGACACGCTCAACGCCAAGGCTGCCATTATCGGCATCGAACACGCCCAGGACGAGAGCGGGCGAAAAGTTCCTCTGATGATTTCCGCAACCCTGACGGAAGCCGGACGTCTGCTCTCAGGTCAGACCTTGCGCGCATTTGTCAACTCCGTCAGCCACGCCCGTCCGCTATCAATCGGACTTAACTGCGGTTTTGGAGCAGACGGAATGATTCCTTTTCTGCGCGATTTGCAGAACCTTGACTGCCTTGTCAGCTGCCATCCCAACGCCGGCCTCCCAGACGAGCTTGGCCAATACGTTGAAACCCCGGAAAAAATGGCATCGACCGTCAGGACAATACTTTCGGAAGGGCTTGTCAACATTATCGGCGGGTGCTGCGGCACAACCCCCGACCACATCCGCCTGATTGCCGCTGAGGCGCGGAACGCCCGGCCTCGCAAAGTTAGCCGCCCGAATTCAGACCTTCACCTTTCAGGCCTCGAAGCGCTTGACCTGCCAAAGGGTGAGTTCATGAAGGTCGGCGAGCGTTGCAACGTTGCCGGAAGCCGCAAGTTCCTAAACCTAATCAACGACGGGAACTATGACGAGGCTCTTGAAATTGCCGTAGCGCAGACACGCGCGGGCGCGCGCACGCTTGATATTAATATGGATGACGGAATGCTCGATGCTCCGGAGGCAATGGCTAAGTTTGTCAGCATGCTTGCCGTTGACCCGCAGACGGCATCAGTCCCGCTGATGATTGACTCAAGCGACTTTTGCGTAATCGAACGAGCCTTGAAGCTACTTCAGGGGCGCTCAATTGTCAATTCAATCAGCCTGAAAGAAGGAGAGGACCTGTTTATTGAACATGCACGGACCATTCGACGTCTCGGCGCCGCTGTCGTTGTCATGGCGTTCGATGAAAAAGGCCAGGCCGACACGTTTGAACGCCGTGTTGAAATCTGCAACCGATCTTACCGATTGCTGACCGAAAAAGCCGGTTTCCGGGGCAATGAAATCGTGTTTGACCCGAACGTCCTCGCAGTAGCAACCGGCATTGCCGACCATGACTCCTACGCCCTCGACTTTCTGCGAGCAACCCAATGGATTACTGAAAATCTTCCAGGCGCACGAGTAAGCGGTGGAATCAGCAACCTTTCCTTCTCCTTTCGTGGCAACAATCCGCTGCGAAAGGCCATGCACGCACTTTTCATTGCTCATGGCCGCAAAGCCGGACTTGACATGGCTATAATGAGTCCAACGGCTCCGATTGAGCCAACACCCGACATGGACCCACAGTTGCTCGAAGCCATTGATGACGTTCTGCTATGCCGTCGGGCCGACGCCACTGAACGACTGACCGTGATGGCAACAGAATCGTCAGCAGCCACCACTCCCAAACCAGGAGCTTCAGCTGGCAAGAAAGTCGCCGAAAAAGAGAAACCGACACTCAGCACGCTGCTGATTGCCGGACGCGACGAAGGCCTTGAGCCGATGCTTGACGAGGCTGTAAGCCGCGAAGGGTCGGCAATGTCAGTCATTAACGGCGAGCTGATGGACGCAATGAACCGCATCGGCGAACTCTTTGGCGAAGGGAAAATGTTTCTGCCCCAAGTTGTGCGCTCGGCTGCAGTTATGCGCAAAGCGGTCGAACACCTCACTCCGTTTATTGAAACCGAAGGCCAACAAGCCGACGGAAATGCCTCGCAACCGACAATGGTTCTTGCAACGGTCAAAGGCGATGTTCATGACATCGGAAAGAACATCGTCGCCGTCGTCATGCGTTGCGCCGGTTTCCGAATTATTGACCTTGGCGTGATGGTTCCGGCCGAGAAGATTGTCGAAACAGCCGTCAATGAACATGCCGACGCCATTGGACTTAGCGGACTGATTACCCCCTCCCTGCGCGAAATGGCCAACGTTGCCAGCCTGCTTCAAAAGCGCGGTCTGAGTGTGCCTCTCTTTGTTGGCGGAGCAACGACCTCTCCGCTTCACACAGCAATGAAGATCGCACCGCTCTATGACGGGACGGTGGTGCGCACCGCCGATGCCGCAACGTTACCCGCAATCGCCAAACGCATCTCCGACCCAGACGTGCAGGAAGCCATCCGCGCCGAACAAAGTGAACTCAGACGCATTCACAGCGAGAAAACTCCTCCGCTTTCGCCAGAAGAAGCACGAAAACACTCTGATCCGGTCAGCGTACATGCTCCGGTCCCTCTGAAGCCCGGGCGCCATGAGTTTCACCCCTCTCTTGCGGAGCTAATTCCGCTTATTAACCGCCGGGCCTTTCTTGGAGAATGGCGCCTTGACCCATCGGGAAAATCAGACGAAGCGGTGCGCCTGCTCGCCGATGCCAAACTTGAACTCCAACGCATGAACCCGACAGTCAACGCCGTCGTTGACATCATTCCGGCCACGCGCACCGCACCAGAAACTGTTACGGCTAATGGAGTAGAGCTTGAAATGCCGCGCAGCATGCGGCCAAACACGGCGTCCGGACTCTGTCTGTCTCTTGCCGACTTCATCGCCCCGGCCGGAGACCATATAGGTGTGTTTGCTGTCTGCGTCAACTTCACTGACGAAGGAGACGAATACTGGCGACTGCTGCGTCAGACCCTCGGCCACCGGCTTGCAGAAGCCGCGACAGAATGGCTTAACCGCCGCATAGACTCGGACCTCTGGGGGTGCGAAAAATCAATCCGTCCTGCCGTTGGCTACTCCTCGCTTCCGGACCAGCGGCTGATTTTCAAACTTGACAGTCTGCTGCCTCTTGCGCCGCTCGGCATCACTCTGACCGAAAACGGCGCCATGCACCCCGGCTCCAGCACCTGCGGACTGATTATAGCCCACCCCTCGGCCCGATATTTCTAAATCCCCGTTCCCCAATATTTGTTAATACCGGGGAACGTGGTCTAAATTTTTTTGCATATGAGGTGAACCATCATTGCACGCGTTTTGTTTAGTTTACAGAGTAAAACAAAAATTAACTGTTTAACTAATGAAAAGACACGCATTACTCCCGCTTTTTGCCCTCTGCATGGGCGTCGGATCGACCGCTGCACAAACCGCAGCCGTCACCGAGGAATCCGTAACAGTCACCGAGGTCCCCTCATGTGATGTCAAGTATTATAACTCATGGCGCGACGGCTGGTTCATTCAACTTGGAGCCGGTGTCAATTTTCCTGTGGCCGAGGGCTTCAAGGACAATGACATCAAAATAGGCGCCCAGTATGCCGGCGGTTTCGGCCGCTGGTTCTCGCCTTACTTCGGCTTCCGCTTTACCGGAGCCTACGGCAACGTGGCCGAGTCCCTTTCGGGCGGAGTAATGCACTATCGTTCGGCAAGCATCTACGGCGACGTGATGTGGGACATGTGTAACTCCCTGGGTGGCGTCAACCTTAACCGCCCCGTCAGCGTCATTCCCTTCATCGGAATCGGAGGCACCTATAACTACCACTTCAGCGGTTATCAGGACGCCGAAAACATCATGAGTAAGGGAGGAATCCGCAAAAACCAGTGGGCCCTTCCCGTCAGCGCCGGTCTGCAGATCCGCTTCCGTCTTTGCCGCTATGTTGACTTCTTCCTTGAAGGTCGCGCCACTTTCGCCGCAGACAACAGCAACAACATTGCCCTTGGCCGTCCCTTCGACCTCGGATTTCAGGGAACCGGAGGCTTCACGTTCAACCTTGGCGGCAAGTCGTTCCAGACTTACGACCCCTGCGCTTACGATACTTATATCGCAGACCTGAACGGCCAGGTCAATGACCTCCGCGCCGAACTCGCAACCACCGCTGCCGCACTCGTCGAAGCCGAAAGCCAACTTCCATGTCCCGAAGTCACCACCGTCGTGACCGAAGTCGCAGCTCCCGAGCCTGCACCGCTGATGAGTACCGTACGCTTCACCATTAACTCGGCCAGAGTATCACCCATGGAAATGGTTAACGTCTACAACGTAGCCGAATACATGAAAGCTAATCCTGAAGCAAAAGTGACTATCACCGGCTATGCCGACAAAAATACCGGCACCTCCTCTTACAACCAGAAGCTGTCCGAAAAGCGCGCCCAGGCCGTTTATGACATCCTCGTCAACAACTATGGCATCAACGCCGACCGCCTGACCAAGTCAGCCGAAGGCTCAAGCCAGCAACCCTACGAGACCAACAACTGGAACCGCATCGTAATCTTCTCCCAGCAATAATACCCATGTAAAACTCATATCCAAGACAAGCGGAGGCCCCACCGGTCTCCGCTTGTCGCACAACATCAGTTGTTAGACCGGGAGTTGGGCAACAATGAAGTTGCTGCCGCCCACGAAGATGGTCCGGGATGAAGGGAGGGCGAGTGCAGCGGGGACACTGTTGGCTACTCGTCCGTCAAGGCCGACTTCCCGAGCCATTTGGAGGAGAATTTCGGGATCGAGTCCACGGTTGCCTTCGGGACGCGTGAAGATATAGTCAGAATGGCGCGGAAGGAGGTGAAGAATGGCTTGGACATCTTTATCGGCGGCAAAGCCGATAATCATTGTAAGATCAGGAATGGCCGAGAGTTCCGGCCCGAGATATTGCCAGGCCCCCGGGTTATGGCCGGTGTCATATATGAGGGTACGGCCGTCGGGAAGCAGGGTGCGTGTCATGCGCCCGCGCAATCCTGTAAGGGCCATGACGTCGGCGACGCCTGCGGCTATTGCCGAATGTGGAATCTCGGGGAAGAACTTGAGGACTTCGAGAACGGTCGCCATGTTTTTTGGCTGGAAAGAACCTTCGAGTTCGCCATGCAGACACTCCGCGGGATAATCCCACCCTCCCAAAGGCGACTTCACAGCCTCAATCGGCGCTGCAAAACGGATTTCAGACTCGCAAAGGCGCGCTTTTTCCTCAAAAACACGCCGAACGTGGACATCATTTGCCTCGCCGATAACAACCGGGACTCCAGGCTTGATAATTCCGGCCTTTTCGCCGGCAATCTCCGCCGGAGTCGAGCCAAGCAGCGACGTATGGTCAGGCGAAATGTTGGTGATGACGCTGACTTCAGGAGTTATGATGTTGGTACTGTCCAGGCGGCCTCCGAGTCCGACCTCAATAACGGCAATATCAACTCCGGCATCGGCAAACCATTCAAAAGCCATGGCCGTTGTCAACTCGAAAAACGACGGTTGCAGCCCAAGTGAAGCAGCATGGTACCGTCGGACGAAGTCAACGACATTTTCGCGAGGAATCATCTGTCCGTCAATGCGTATACGCTCACGAAAATCAACAAGGTGAGGCGACGTATAGAGCGCCGTTTTCAGTCCGGCCGACTGGAAGACAGCGGCAAGGGTCGACGAAGTAGACCCCTTTCCATTGGTTCCGGCAACATGTACGCAGCGTAACCGGCGGTGAGGAGAGCCAAACGCATCGCAAAGGCGAGTAATCGTCTCCAACCCCGGCTTATAAGCAGATGCTCCGTCGCGCTGAAAGACGGTTGTCTGTGTAAAGAGCCAGTCAAGAGTCTGAGCGTAGTCCATCAGAAAATAAAATAACCGAGAAGCCCAGCCGCGCAAATCACTGCGATTGGGTGTATTTTCAATATATATGTGGCAAAAAATGCCGATGCACACAGTATTATACTCTTGATAACCGTCTGAGTGTCCGTGCCAAAATTTTCTCCGTTGCACAGCAGTAATGCTGCCGAAGCGATGAGGCCAATGGTCACGGGACGCAATCCGGCAAAAATTCCCTTGATGGCGGCCGACTCCTTGTGGCGACGTATGAAATGAGAGGTGTAAAGCACCAGCAGATAGGAGGGCAACACAACCGTCAGCGTACATATTACGGAACCGAGCAGGCCCCACATCGGGGACGCAAAAGCGGGATTGACCTCGCCTGGCGCAACATAGCCGATATATGTTGCGGAATTGATACCAATCGGACCGGGAGTCATTTGCGAGATGGCAACTATGTCGGTAAACATAGTCGAAGTAATCCAGCCGTTACCAACGATTTCCCGTTCTATGAGCGTCAGCATTGCATATCCGCCGCCAAATCCGAAAAGTCCAATTTTCAGATATGACCAAATCAGTCTTAGGTAAATCATTTGGCCTTCTCCTTTCTGCCGAATACGAACCAGCCGCCAAGGCCACCAAGAATGATATATAGAATCGGGTTGCTGACAACGGGCCATCCGCTCCAGATCAGCAATGCACTGCCAATTGGAATCCACGCCGTTTTCCAGCCAATTCCGGCCGATTTCCAGTTAGTTACGAGCGGAGCAATAATCAGGGCGACAACCGCAGGACGGATTCCCCGAAAAACCTTGCTGACAACCGGGTTATTCTTTATGATGTCAGGCGTCAGGAAAATGGCAATAGCCAAAATTATAATGAAGGAGGGCAAGATGGTTCCCAGTGCGCTGACAACCGTGCCGCGGGTACCGGCAATTTTGTCTCCGACCGCCACTGAGATATTGACCGCCAGGATGCCAGGCATAGACTGCGCAACCGCAAGCTGATCCATAAACTCCTCTTTTTCGAGCCAATGATGCTTGTCAACGATTTCGCGCTGCATTATTGCAATCATTGCCCAACCACCGCCGAACGTGAACGCGCCGATTTTGGCAAATGTCAAAAAAAGCGACAACAGACTGCTATTCTCTTTCCTTTCCATAATTCGCCGACAAAGTTAAGCAAAATCCGCGGAATAACGAAACCTATGTCAACCAACATTTACGCGCCACAAAGTGTTTAGACTGTAACCAACTATTTATTCTTATGAACACTCAAATACCACAGGACGGGCGACATCACCGGTTTGCAGATGATCTTCAGCGCATTTTCAATTATATGGTCATGATTCTCTCGGCAATCATGATTGTATGGATTTCATTTGACACGTTCGAGAAGAAAGACCTGCTCCTGGACCATCGTTACATGACGTTCCAGTTCTGGGTCTGCATCGTGTTCATTCTTGACTTTTTCGTTGAACTCTTTTGCAGTAACAACAAAAAGCACACGCTGAAGAGCCGACTTTTTTTCCTGCTACTCTCAATTCCATATCTCAACATAGTCAATCAACTTGACCTGAAGTTATCGGCCGACACGCTCTACTTCATCCGGTTCATTCCACTTGCGCGAGGAGCCTTGGCCGTGTCAATCGTAATCGGCTATCTGAGCAGTAACGCAGTATCCTCGCTCTTCATACGCTACATAACAATAATGTTGCTTACCGCCTATTTCTGTTCTCTGATATTTTTCCAGCGCGAATATGGTATCAACCCTGACGTCACAAACTATGGCGAGGCGCTCTGGTTCACGGCCATGAACCTCGTGACAGTCGGTTGCAACATCAGTCCTATCACTGTTGCGGGCAAGATAGTCGCTGTTATTCTTCCGATTACCGGAATGATTATTTTCCCACTCTTCACCGTCTATCTGACCGACTACGTAACCCGCAACAGCAAACCGCCGAAACAGTCATAAGCCTCCGCCGGCAACAAACGCATCCTAAAACAACAGAGAGACAACAGCAACAAACACCAACAGGGCGAATGTCACCGTCTCTTTCCCGTTGAGCAAGCGCACACGCTGTTGGCGCCGGGCAGCAATATAGAATCCAAAGCCCATCAGATAGAACAGCGAGGTCTGCATAAACAGAGAAAGTCCTCCGGCATAGATCATCCAGCCGCAAAAAAGCGAACATGCCATGCCTACCCACCTTGATGCTCCGCGAGCTGACTTCCAAAGGTAAAGGCCAGAGAACAGGTAACATGGAAGAATCATCATTCCCGTAATATTCAATGCAGCCAAATAGACATCATCGGCAGTCATGACCAACATTAGAAACAAGGTCATGACGATGCTTGAGAAGCATAATCCATAGGCCGGCATGCCCTGACGGTTCAGGCGCATGAAAACACGCGGAAGAATTCCGACCCTCGCAGCAGCATAAGGGACTTCCGCACAGACAAGAGTCCATGCGACCCAACCGCCTCCGAGCGAGATAATCACCGAAACAATTACCATCCAGTAGGCCCACTGGCCTATAATCTCACGCAAGGCATAGGCGACAGAAGGGTCCTTCAGCCCGGCAAGTTCAGGCCGCGTCATTACGCCGTAACACAACAGCGACACAAGAAAATAGAGAATCCAAGCGGCAAAAAAACCGACAATAGTGGCCTTCCCGATGTCAGACGTGCGCTTCGCCCGTCCGGCCATAATTGATGCGCCTTCGATTCCAATAAAGCACCAGAGCGTAACGAGCATCGTTCCCCGAATCTGCTCGCCGAGGCCGGAGGTCTCTGTCAGGTCAAACAGCCGGAAGGTCTCAAATTTGAAATTGAGAGCAAGCAGCAGAACTATCAGAGCAATTGATGCTATTTTCACCACAGAGAGCAAAACAGTCAGCAATTTCGCCGTCTTCATGCCCGAGGCGACAATAAAATAGTAAAGCCAGATAAGAATAGTGCCAAAAATGACCGTTTCCCATCCGTGGGCGAGCAGTGACGGAAAAAATGCGCCAACCGTGTCATTGAGCATGACGGCATAGGCGACATTCGCAAACGCCGTACATAGCCAATAGCCCCATGCCATATTGAATCCGGCATATGCTCCGAATCCCTCGGCCGCATACTGATAGATTCCGGCATCCAGATCCGGACGTCGATCCGTCAGTTTTTTAAACGTCAGAACAAGCAACAACATTCCGGCTGCAGTGATTAACCACGAAAGCGCAACAGCTCCGGCTCCGGCCGATGCGGCCATGTTTTGCGGAATGTTAAAAATTCCCGCGCCAACCATCATCCCGAAGGTCAGTGCGGCAAGCCCGATGAAACCAAGCTTGACCGGAGGTTTATCCTGATTATCGCTCACTGTCCGTTGACCCACTCAAATTTGTCGCGACGCGACGGGCCGTAACCGACAGAGCGGGCCGGCTGAATACAATAGCCGCAAAACGGTACCGGTTTATTGCGGAGATTAAAAATCTGCTTGACCGACGTAATCCGGTCAATCTGAAGATAATCGCCCTGACTGTGTCTGAAATCCGTGCCGGTTGCTCTGTTCAGATGAGAAACACACCCGCTGATTGAGCAAGGATACAACCGGTCACCGACAACAGAGAGACACCCCCGGTTATAACACTTGAAGTGGCTCAGACGTGGATTCTGCTTCTTTTCCGGGTCAAGCGCGAACTTAAAGAACGTATCGGCAAGCGAGCGATCGCCAAACACCTCCGTACGTACCCCATTGGAGCGACAGAGTTCGATTGCCGCATCGTAGTCAAACCTGATCGGGTAACGCGTAATGGCAATGATGAACCCAAGTCGCGATGCCGTTGCCCAAAACCGGTCGTCCATTTTCGGGAGAGCAATGCCGTTCGTGAAAATGTAAAGATCCCGGCTTGGAAAATGACGGCGCAATGCCTCCATTACCTCAATCAACTGCGGATAAAGGAGCGTTTCACCCCCTATGAGGTAAAGCGATTGAACCTCATCGCCGCAAACAGCGGCCAGATGCTCCATGTTACGCTCCATCAGCTCCAGGTCGGCAAACTCCTTTGGGGCCAAAGGCGAATAATGAGTGCAACCTTTGCAGTTGAGATTACATGTGTCGGTCAGGACAAACTCCAGGCGCAGAGGCATCCGGCGCAATTCGTTCCAGCGGCCCACGGCTCCCGCCAACGCTTTAATCGGATTCTTCATTCTTCCATGAAACAAGAGAAGTGACGTAGTGACAGACCATAAGTCTCGTCACTACATCACTATGTTTTTCTTTTCGGGTCAGTGCAGATTGATCAGAGCTGAGAATCAGGGTTGAGATTAGCGCTCTCGATATCCTTGAAATAACGGTAAGTTCCAACCATTAATTCGGCGCATGCATCCTCGTCGGCAACGATAATTGCATGGGGATGGAGCTGCAGGGCCGAGATGGTCCACATCTGAGAGATGCCACCCTCAACGCCATGCTTAAGTGCGCGGGCCTTGTTGTGACCATTGACAAGAAGCATAACCTTCTTGGCTGCCATGACGGTGCCGACGCCGACGGTCAGTGCAGTTTTTGGAACCAGATCAAGATTATTGTCAAAGAAACGGCTGTTGGCAATGATAGTATCCTGGGTCAGAGTTTTCATGCGGGTCTTGGAGGTCAAAGACGAACCAGGTTCGTTAAACGCGATGTGGCCGTCAGGACCTACACCACCGAGGAAGAGGTCGATGCCGCCGTATGATTCGATTTTTGCCTCATAGCGGGTGCATTCGGCTTCAGGATCTTCAGCGTTGCCGTTAAGAATGTTAACGTTTTCAGCAGGAATGTCAATATGGTTGAAGAAGTTCTCGTGCATGAAGGTGTGATAGCTCTGCTCGTGGTTTTGGGGAATACCTACGTATTCATCCATATTGAATGTAACCACATTTTTGAAGCTAACCTTTCCCTCCTTGTGGAGTTCAACGAGGCGACGATACATGCCCAAGGGAGATGAACCGGTAGGCAGGCCGAGAACGAAAGGTTTTTCAGCGGTAGGGTTGGCGGCATTAATGCACGCTGCCACATAATTGCCGGCCCAGCGTGAAAGGTCGGCATAGTTTGGTTCAATAACTAAACGCATTTGAATCTTATGGTTGAGGTATTAGTAAATGATTTTCTTGCAGATTTTACTTAAATTGCCACAAAGTTAGGCAAAATCCGTCAATTCCACAAAGATTTACCACAAAAAAAGAATTGACCGCGATTTCAAGCCTGTTCCATAATATCATTCACGCACAAAACGGAGTGTCAGCGGGAAGGCAGGAAAATCGAGCGTCAGCGTCTTTTCCCGAGTGTTGAGCGTCGCATAATGCTCTCCCGGCAGGGTCCGGCCGGTCGCGTCAATCCACTGTAAGAGATAATGTCCCTGATAGGCGGTTGACGTCAGGCTGGCCTTACGCATGCCCTGACGCCAGGACGAGGAGTTGACCCGCGCGCCGCCAAGATAAATAAGGTCATATCCGTCGGCCGTAGGCATCAGCCCAAGACGGTATGCTCCTCCAAGCCGGGCCGACGCGGCATCAGTAGAGTCAAGGTATTTCCAAACCTCAAACGACTCCGGCACGCAATTGACCATAAGCCTTGACAGGTCGTTATCGTCAGTCTCTACAATCAGGTCGGCAACCGTCAGTTTTCCTGACGGAGCTGAAACGCAAAGCGTCGTACCGTTCGGGCGGTTCAGACTTGAAAGGTTCATCACATGTCCAAGCCGCTCAGCTCCGGCCATCACCCGCGCCGTCGAATCGGACGTCCACTCAACCGCCACGGAATTCCACCCTCCGTTTGAATTAAGACCGGGAGCAGACGCCGTCTGTCCGCAACACGAAATTGTCAGGTCCGGTTCATCGATTCCGTCAACGACATTCCGACTGTTAAAACGAACCATGAGCGAATCATCGCCCCAGTTCAGAACCCAGTGGGCAAGCTTTCCGCGGCGCGCCGTCGAGAGTTTGACTCGCGTCTCAACCGCCGAAACGGTTCCGGATGGGACAGAATCGCCATTATTCAGATAAAACACCTTCGGAAAGAGCGACAAAGGCAGAAAAAGCAACAAAATGATCAGAAAATATTTCATATTCAGGGTCAGCTTATTCTTGCCCAATCCATTGAGCGGTCAAAAAGTTTCGAAATCGTTGCAACAACAGCCGGATGATTGTGAAGTTGCGGGTCGGCATCAAGCAGCTTCACGGCCTCCTGACGGGCAATTTCCATTATCGGAGTGTCCGAAACCAGTGACGCAACTTTAAGATCAATCGGGAGTCCGCTTTGCATCGTACCCTCAATGTCGCCAGGTCCACGCAACTTCATATCCTCCTCAGCCACGATGAACCCGTCAGTTGTCGAGGTCATGATTTCAAGGCGTTTTCTGGTATCTACGCCGATGTTCGGCTTACTCATCAGTATGCAGAAACTCTGGTCTGCACCACGCCCGACGCGGCCACGAAGCTGGTGAAGTTGACTTAGACCGAAACGCTCGGCGTTTTCAATGACCATCACCGAAGCGTTCGGCACATTGACACCAACCTCAATTACAGTCGTCGCAACAAGAATATGAGCCTCGCCCGACGCGAATTTTTCCATCTGACGGTCCTTTTCGGCCGGTTTCATGCGTCCGTGAACCATCGCCACCTTGAAATCCTTGAACAAATGGCTGATAAACTCGTATCCCTCCTGAAGCGACCGAGCCTCAAGATTCTCGTTTTCTTCAATCAAAGGATAAACAATGTAAGCCTGCCGTCCCTGAAGGAGTTGACGATGAATCCCGTCGTAAACCTTCTGGCGCTGCGAGTCAAAACGCAGCAGGGTCTGCACCGGCTTGCGTCCAGGAGGCAATTCGTCAATTATGCTGACATCCAGATCGCCGTAGACGGTCATTGCGAGCGTACGCGGAATCGGAGTGGCTGTCATCACAAGAACATGAGGCGCGATTGCGGCTTTCTGCCACAGACGCGCACGCTGCGCAACCCCGAATCGGTGTTGCTCGTCAATGACCACATAGCCAAGTTTTCTGAACTGCACGGCATCCTCAATTACGGCGTGAGTGCCAATCAGTATATGTAGCGAGCCGTCAAGCAACTGCGTGTGAATCTCATCGCGTTCGCGCTTTGGAGTCGACCCCGTCAGCAAACGAATATTTACTCCAATGGCCCCGGCCATCTTCGAAAGGCTCTCGTAATGCTGCGTTGCAAGAATCTCAGTCGGAGCCATCAGACATGCCTGACAGCCATTGTCAAGCGCAATCAGCATGGTCAGCAGCGCAACCAGGGTCTTGCCCGACCCAACATCGCCCTGAAGCAGACGGTTCATCTGGCGTCCTGTATTCATGTCAGCCCGAATTTCTTTAATCACACGCTTTTGGGCGCTTGTCAGTTCAAAAGGCATACACTCCCGATAGAAACGGTTGAAAAAAACGCCAACACAATTAAACGTGTGGCCAAGAAGCTGACGGGAGCGATGACGACTGTAACGCAGAATGTTCAGTTCGAGAAAAAACAACTCCTCGAACTTGAACCGATAGCGCGCTCTTTCTGCTTCAATCATGTTTGCCGGCTTGTGAATTGCCCGCAAGGCCTCGGCAAGCGGCATCAGATGCTGCGATGCAATGACTTCATCCGGGAGGGTCTCACGCACACCGCTCAGGCCATCCAGGGCCGCAAGCATCAGCGAATGGAGCTGACGAGACGTCAGGTTATGCTTGTGCAGAGCCTCCGTAAGCGGGTAAATTCCACGCAATTCCTTTCTGGTTTCGGCTGCCGCCTCGGTGTCCATTTCCGGGTGGACCATCTGCCAGTGGCGGTTAAACTCTGTCGGCTTTCCGAACAGGACGTAGGTTATTTCAGGATTAATCTGCTTGCTGATTGCCTTTGCCTGACGGAACCAAACAACTTCCATTGTTCCCGTACCATCCGAAAAAACCGAAACCAACCGCTGCTTCGCACCCTCACCCTGAAGAGACATACTAATAAAACGTCCGCGAATCTGCATCATCGGAAGCTCTGCCCCACGAAGGTCAGCGATACGATAAATCTGCGAGCGGTCAAGATAACCCGTCGGATAATGACGCAAAAGGTCGCCGACAGACTGTACTCCCAGCTCCCGGCGAAGAAGGTCGGCACGCTGAGGCCCGACTCCTTTCAGATACATTATGTCACTTTCCGGCGTCATGCTTCAGATAAAGAGTGGCAATTTCAAGATCCATCGGGAGAGTTATTTTCAGATTGCAGGAATCGCCTTCAGTCAGCGCGATGTCGCCAAAGCCGGCGGCCGACATCACCGAGGCATCGTCTGTAAACTCCCGGCCCTCGGTAAGAGCATAAGCCCTACGAAGAAGGTCGGCACGGAAGGCCTGCGGAGTCTGCACGCAGCGAAACTCAGCCCTATTGACAGGCTCACCATCGGACACGCGTCGCAACGAATCAATCACCGGAACAACAGGAATTGCCCCATGATGATTCCTGCACGCCTCAATTGCGAGGGAAATCAAGCGACTCGACGGCAACGGACGCGCCCCATCATGAATCAGAATAACGTCGGCGTCATAGCTCTCAACCGCCATCAGAGCATTGCGGACCGAACCTCCGCGCGTCGGTCCGCCATAGGCGGTCATGCAACCGTCAGGGACTTCAGTTTCAAATCCTGGAGAGACAACAACAACCGTCGGAGCCATATCCGTGGCCCGGCGCAGACGCTCAACTGCATGAGACAGCACGGTTTTACCCTCCAGTGTGCAGAACTGTTTCGGACGGTCAGCGCCGAAACGCGTTCCTTTGCCGGCAGCCACTACGATATTCAGAATCTTCATTTTGCAAGATTAGAATTATAATAATCCGGATTTCCAGTAACCTCCCGGCCTATCCATCGGGGGAGTTTCAGATTATCGTCAGCCGACTGAAGTTCAGCTTCGGCCAACCATAGACGCACCGGCGACTGAAACTCGTCGACCTCCCATATCTGACCCTCATGGCGTACAAGATAACGCGTCTTGTCAATCACCTTGCCGATACAGAGTGAGAGCATCTCCACGGCATCAACCGCAGGTATTTCAAACTCCCATTCAGCCCGTTCTGCGCCAACAGTAATACCTTTTACGGTCAGATAGCCGCGCTCGCCGCGCATTCGCACCCGTACGGTTCGCTGAGGGTCAACCGATAGATAACCCTGACGGATGCGGACCGAATCAAAGGCTTCGATGCGGACCGCTTCCGGCGCCGAAACGAGGAATTTGCGTTCAATTTCTTTTCCCATCAGCGCAAAATTACGCAAAAATAATAAAAAGGGCAAGCAAAGCGTTAATCATGTATGAGATTTTTAATTTTGATACTGATTGCGGTAGTTGCGCTGACAGCCTTCGCCAATAATCGCATTGAGCAGGAACGCCACCTGGCGTTGGAAGAGCTGACCGTAAACTCCAGCAGGAAAGAAAAATACACAAAAAAGGGAAATCCGGCTGTGGCTTTCATTGAAAAAGTCATGGCCAATCGCAACCTGACTGATCCGAAGAAGACCAACGAGAATTACAGCTTCGGTCAATATGAGCGTATCAAAGTAGGAATTGTTGACTTCCCGATTGATTCATGCGGCCCTGTCGGGTTTCTATCGCAGTATCTCGACGAATCGCCCCTGAGTGGCCGTCAGGTCCTGAACCTGACCGTCAAAGAGAAAGTCAGCGACCTCTATTTCCGTCGCCGGCCTAAAACTCAACGTGAGGTCATCCGGCTGCGCAACAGCCATGGCCTTGATGACATGATTGCCGACGCGCAGTCCATGCAGGTTTTCGCAAACGACGTTCTTCGTCCGATTGACCTCTATGACAGCGACGACATCGAAATCATGCACTCAAAGTATGTAAGCCCCCTCGGGCATATCGCGACTGATTTCTATAAATATTATCTGTCGGACACAATTGCCGATGCGGAACATGGCGATTCGCTGATCGTGGTTTCGTTTCTGCCGCATAATCCGTCCGTTCCCGGCTTCAACGGGCGTCTCTACGTTGTCAAAGGCGACTCGCTGACGTTCATACGCCGCGCTGAGCTGCGCCTGCCGAAAGCTGCCAATGTCAACTACATCAAGGACATGCAGCTATTCCAGGAGTATGACCGCGCCCCTGACGGCTCGCGCCTCAAAACCCTTGATGAAATCCAGATTGAGCTGGGCGCTCTCGGCCAAACGGCCTATGTTTCGCGTCTGAATGTCTTTAACGCTCACAGTTTTACCGCTCCGCGCGATTCAACGATCTTCTCTGACCCTAACGAAGTCATTGACCGGGGCAACAGCAACGAACGCATCGCGTCTTATCGTCCCGCTACCATGCAGTATGGAGAAGCGAACATGGACCGCATGCTGGCAGAAATGAACTCAAAAAAGTTTATCCGCTATTCGATTAAAGTGCTGCGTACGCTTGTTGACGACCAGATTAAACTCGGAGGCTCCGACGCAAAATTGACTTACGGGCCGATTTTCTCCACTGTCAGCCGCAACGACCTTGAGGGCTGGCGCTTCCGTGGCGGCCTGAACACAACGGGTTATCTGTCTCACCACTGGTTCGCGAAAGTTTACGGTGCATACGGCATAACCGACCACAAATGGAAATACGGAGGTGAACTTGAATACTCATTCAACCGCAAGGAGAAGCACCAGATGGAGTTTCCCGTCAGGTCGCTTAAACTAAGCCACTCATACGATGTTGACAAGCTTGGCCAAAGCTATTCGTCGAGCGACGCGTTTTTTACGTCGGTCAGTTTCACTAAGAATCGGCTGCTAACTTACCGGCGACTGACCGCGTTTGACTTCAAATGGGAAACTCGCTCCCGGCTTGCTTTTAGCCTCCGCCTGTCTCATCAGCAGCAACTTGAAAGCCGCTATGTAAAGTTCATTGACGGCAATGGCAACTCGTTTGGCAGCATCAGCAGCGGCCTAATTACGTTTGAACTGCGCTGGGCCCCGAACGAGAAATTCTACCAATCGTCGAAGTCTCGCCGAAACATTTCTTCCTATGGACCAACCGTGCGCTTCACGCATACTTTCGGACCTCAGGGTCTGTTCGGCGCGCGTTCTTGGACAAACAAAACCGAAGCCAGTATTGACCATCGGTTCTGGCTATCGGCCTGGGGTCACATAGACACCCGTATTTCAGGCGGACACGTCTGGTCCAGGTCTGACTTCCTCTCGCTGCTCACTCCGGAAGCCAACATCAGCTTTTTCAACAATAAGAACTCGTTCATGTTGTTGAAGCCCCTCGAGTTCATCAACGACAGTTACGCAACTGTTCATCTTGAGTACCAGGCACGTGGCGCACTGTTTAACTACGTCCCACTATTGAAAAAACTGAAACTCCGCGAGGTCTTCGGGTTCCACTCAGTCTGGGGTCACCTCAGCGCCAACAATGACCCCGAACTTCATCCGGAGCTACTGCGTTTTCCTGACGGAGCCGCCCCGGTCCGCATGGGAGCCATGCCTTACATGGAGTTTAACGTCGGCATAGAAAACATTTTGACGTTTCTCCGTATTGACTATGTCAGGCGTCTGACCTACACCGGTTCACCCAACGTGCAGAAAAACGGGATGCGCGTTTCGCTGCATTTTACGTTCTGATGGCACGGAATTTGCTATTGACTCAGTTTATATGAACAGAAATATTGAAGATTACAGAAAGGCCGTTGAGAATGCGGTCAGCAACGATAAGATAAAAGAGGCTCTCCGTCTGTTGCGCACAATGGTTCCCGGAGCGGCAAACGAGTTGCGTGCGGAAATCGAACACGTGGGCGAGGACTATGACCGCATTATTAATTATGCCCTGACCGGGAACCCCGATCCGAGCCGAAACGACCAGCTCTCATACATACGCAGTCGACTTTACTCAGCTCTTGACCTTGCCATACGCGAAAAAGAGATTGTTGACACTCCAACGCTTTATTACAATACGGCCCGCACCGAGCGCCTGCGTCCGGCCGAATCAATTCCGGCCCTGGTCGAGGCACTCAGACATACAGCCGAAGCAACTTCGACATTTTCCACAGCCGGACTGCCCGCCGCCGAAGTCAAGACTCGTCGGCTTGCGGCTGAAGCCGCTGAACGCCGCGTGTTTGAACGCGTATGGGTTACGGTGCCGCTCAGTGCAGACGATGCCGGTGTCCTCATGGATGCCGCTGCTGATGATAGCCTTCCTGAGCGCGACCGTTTGCTGATTATCAGCGCTCTGACCCTCAATGCGCTTCAGTTTTACAGCGAACGCACGCTGCTGACGCTGCTGCGTGCGGCCCAATCTGAGAATATAGCCGTCAGAATCCGCGCCACAGTCGGCGCTGTCCTCGTGATGGACCGTTGGCCTCGCCGCTCCAACTCGATTGCCGTCGATATGCAGCTTTCAATCCTTCGACAGACCGAGCGCTGGAGCAAGGATGTCGAAATGGTCATGCTCCAGTTGATTCGCACCGCCGACGTTGAAAAGATTTCACGTCAGATGCAGCAGGAAATCATTCCGGAAATGATGAAACTGCGCCCTGACCTATATAAACGGATCAATAACCCGGAAGAACCGATTGAAATGAATCCGGAGTGGGAAGAAATGCTTGAAAAAAGCGGTCTGCGGTCGAAACTCGAAAAGCTTTCCGAAATGCAAAGCGACGGCGGAGACCTGTTCTTCTCAGCCTTCTCAATGTTGAAAGGCTATGCGTTTTTCAACCATCCGTCGGCTTGGTTTCTCCCCTTTGAAACGGAACGCAGCGAAGTTGCCGAAACGTTAGGCCACGACCTGACAATGGGCGAAATGGTACGTCTGGCCCCGACGATGTGTGACGGCGACAAATACTCATTTATCCTGTCTCTCCATCAGCTTCCGGAAGTCCACAAGCAAGCAATCACGTCGCAACTTGAACAGAGCAACGTGAACCTGGCTGAGCTTGCCGGCGCTGAACTGATGCCAGAAGAGCAGACCAGGCGTAGCCTGCTTGCCCGCTATGTTCAGGACCTTTACCGTTTCTTCCGTCTGTTCCGACGCAAAGGCGAATTCATTGATCCGTTCGCTCGGATTATCAATCCGGTCGGGATTCCGGCTCTCGCCGCTGACTTCCGTGAAGAGGAGAAACTCCGTCTCGTTGGTGAATTCTTTTTCAAACACGGACATTGGGACGAAGCAATAGAGCTTTTCCGGCGCGTCACGCCAGACCATCAATCATGGCAAAAAATAGGCCTTGCCCTTCGCAAGACGGGCCACCCGGCCGAGGCGGCCGAAGCGTTTGAGAAGGCCGATATGGAGCGGCCTGATTCCACCTGGACTCTACACCAGTTGGGAATGGCCTTCCGCGCCGCCGGTATGCCAGACAAAGCTCTCGTCGCCTTCAACCGGCTTGAGAATATCGAACCGGACTCTGCCGCTAACGCGCTGAACATCGGTTACTGCCATCTCGAACTCGGAAACTATCATGAAGCCCTCCATAACTTCTACAAAGCGGAATTCATGGATGAGAAATCCTCAAAACCGCTGCGCCCGATTGCCTGGAGTGCGTTCATCAACGGCGATTTTGAAACCTCGCGCAAGTATTTTGACCGACTGATGGCCGTCGAGACACCAACCCATACCGACTATCTGAACATGGGCCATTTGGCCTTGGCAATGGGACAGATGCGTGAGGCGCTTAACTTTTACCGTCTCTTTTCGCCGGAGCCTTCAAAACTGCGTGACGCACTCCGAGCAGATTCAGACCTGCTATTGACCGCCGGAGTTGACATAACCCTAATCCCTCTTATTGCCGATTTCTATGAATAACAATATACTTTTGGAGGAATTCTACACACCGCCTTTTTCCCGTATAAATACGGCGGACTATATTCCCGCAATCGAAACGGCCATAGCGCATGCGCTCGCCGAGGTCGACGCAATCGTGTCCAACCCCGATAAGCCAACGTTCGAAAACACCATTGAGGCTCTTGAGCAAAGCGGCAGAGAACTTGACCGGATTCTCGGAGTCTTTTATCCGCTTCTGTCGGCCGAAGCCAACGAGGAAATGATGGACGCTTCGTTGAGGATTTCATCATTAACAAGCGATTTTTCAACCAAAATTTCACTGAACCGACCGCTTTTCGAACGCATTAAGACTGTTTTCGACTCCAAACCGCAGCTGACAACCGAACGCCAGGCTCTACTCGAAAAAACTTATCTCGGATTTACCCGCTCAGGAGCAAACCTGCAAGAGGAGGACCGCAAGCGATTTGCCGAGATTTCGACGCGTCTGAGCGAACTGACAACCATTTTCAGCCAAAACGTCAAGAAAGAACTGGCAACCTATCGCTTCCCTCTCGAGGCCAGTCAGACCGAGGGTTTGCCACAATGGCTTCTTGACCAGGCGCAACAGACTGCCCGGGCCGAAGGAGCCGACACACCTTATCTGCTGACCCTTGACCAACCGGTCTACATGACCTTCATGCGACTTTCTCCTTTCGACAACCTGCGCCGCCAGCTCTACATGCTTTACAATTCACGAAACCGCAGCGGACAGTATTCCAATATCGAGGTGTTGAAAGAGATTGCAATCCTGCGGCTTGAGATGGCCAGATTGCTCGGCTACAATACATTTGCTGACTTCAAACTCGAGCGGACAATGGCTCAGACTCCTGCCGGAGTCATGGGCCTGCTCGAACAGTTGCGCAAGGCATACGCCACTCCGCTTGAACACGAGTTGGACCAATTACGCGAGTTTGCCGGCGAAGAAATCACCCCGTGGAACTACGCATTCCACTTCAATCGTCTCCGCAAGCAGCTCCATGACTTTGACGAAGAGGAGATGCGACCCTACTTTGAACTCTCGGCGGTTGTCGGCGGAGTGTTCTCATTGGCCGAACAGCTCTATGGCATACGCCTGACAGAACGAACCGATGTTGAAACGTATCATTCCGATGTCAGGACATTCGAAGCAACAGACTCCGACGGGTCTGTCCTGGGTCTGCTCTATACTGACTTTTTTCCGCGGAGCGGACGCAAGAGTCCCGGAGCATGGATGACCGAGTTTCGCGAGGCTGACGGTACGACACGTCCGCTGGTAAACATAGTCATGAACTTCACCAAGCCGGGCGCCGACGTCCCGTCGATGCTGACGCCGGGCGAGGTTAGCACCCTGCTCCATGAATTCGGCCATGCACTCCATGCGTTGCTGACGCGCGCAAACTACACATCCCTTGCCGGAACAAACGTTTTCCGCGATTTTGTTGAACTTCCATCGCAATTCAATGAAAATTTCCTGACCGAACCGAAATTTTTGCGCTCCTTTGCGCGCCATTACGAAACCGGAGCGCCGATACCCGACGAAATGATTGAACGGCTCAAGGCCGCGTCTAATTTCGGAGCTGCTTATGCCTGCATGCGTCAGCTCAACTTCGGCTATCTCGACATGGCCTGGCATTCCATCTCGACTCACGTCAGCGATGCCGTTGCCTTCGAAAACGAGGCAATCAATCCGGTTCGCATCTTTCCGGCCGTTGAAGGGACTCTGATTTCGCCGACGTTCAGCCATATTTTTGCCGGAGGCTATGCCGCAGGCTATTATTCATACAAATGGGCTGAAGTGCTGGATGCTGACGCATTCTCCCTCTTCCGCGAACGCGGCATCTTTGACCAAGAAACCGCAATGAGTTTTCGCCGCGAAATCCTTGAAAAAGGCGGCACTGAACATCCTGCCCTTCTCTTCCGCCGTTTCCGTGGCCGCGACCCGGAGATTACACCCCTCCTCGCCCGCGACGGCATTGTTAACCATGCAATTTAGAGCCTGCTTAAGAAAAATGAGACGCCCGAATCCGTGCGTCTCATTTTTTATTGTTAAATTTGCACTCATTTATGGCGAAACTATGCAAATATCTGTTCCTATGCGTGTGGCTTCTGTTATCAGCCGCATGCTCCACCACACTCCATATTCCTGAGGGTCAATATCTGCTTGACCGCTCCTCGATTCGCATTGACGACAAAGGCGACGCTCTACCGAGAGCATCCGATTTGAACAATTACCTGCGCCAACACCCGAATTCGCGAGCGCTTGGCATTCTTCCTATCAGACTATATACTTATAACTGGAGCGGAAACGACACTTCGCGCCGCGTAAACCGTTGGCTGCGCAACTTGGGAGAGGCTCCTGTGGTCTATAACCAGCGGCTTACAGACGCTTCGTCTGCGCAACTCCGCCAGGCTCTGGTCAACCGCGGATATGTACATGCGTCCGTGCAGACCGACACTCTTCGCAAGGGGCGTAAAATATCTGTGTGCTATACGGTGACCCCGGGCGAGCCGCTCCGCATCGCTTCTCTCAGCTATCAGATTCCCGATGCCGCCGTCGGCCAGGTCATCAAAGCGGATTCGCTCAACTCCGGGCTACACCTGGGCGACCTTCTTGACCGAACCAATATTGATGCCGAACGCACAAGAATCACAGACCTTATGCGCCGCAACGGCTACTATGACTTCTTGCGTGACCACATTTCATTCACGGCCGACACTCTCGCCAACTCAACCGATGCCGCCCTGACAATGTATGTGAAGTCTCCAAAAGGCGTTGACTCCCACAAAATCTATACAATCAGACGCGTAATCTTCGAACCGGACTATTCTCCTGAGGGCAAAACAGAGCTTCCGTCGGACACCATTCCTTATCGTGACATCTACATTATCCGCAACCGGAATCAGAAATCGACCCAGATTGCGGCAAAAACCCTCTGGAACAATAATTTTATTGAACCTGACGCCCCTTACAACGCCTCGCAGTTCAACCTGACTTACGAGGCTCTGGCCCGCTTGGGCATCATCAAGTCGGTTGCCGTCGAGATGCAGCAGGTCGGCCCGGGTCAGATGGACGCGATTATCCGCCTTCAGCGCAACTCGCTCCAAGGCATCTCTCTTGAACTGGAAGGCACAAATTCGGAGGGAGACCTTGGAATTGGCGCCGGTGTGACTTATCAGCATCGAAACATTTTTCACGGATCTGAACTTCTTACATTGAAAGGCCATGGCTCATACGAAAGCCTGTCAGGCAACCTCGAAGGGCTGATCAACAACCACTATACAGAGGCGAACGCAGAAGTCGCCGTGACGCTGCCTCACTTTTCAATGCCGTTCATCAAGCGCTCCTACCGGCGCACGGTCCTGGCTTCGACCGAGTTCTCGCTGAATGGCAACTATCAGGAACGTCCCGAGTACACCCGCATAATCGCAGGAGCAGGATGGCGTTACAAATGGACTAACCGGGCTAACACAAACCGCAGGGTCTTTGACCTTCTTGATGTCAACTACGTCTTCCTGCCTCGTTCAACAATCAACTTTCTTGACGAAGTCGCAGCCGGCAATCCGCTTTTGCGTTACAGCTATGAGGACCACTTCATCATGCGCATGGGCTATTCATTTTTCCTGACAAACCGCTCAACTGCGCCTCTCCTGCCCGGACAGTCAATCCGCCGCGAACCCCGAAACGTATGGACCGTGCGTGCTTCTGCTGAAAGCGCCGGCAACCTTCTCTATGCAATCTCGTCGGCCATTGGCCAGCGACGCCATGACGACGCATATAAGATTTTCGGCACTCAGTATGCCCAATACGTCAAGGGCGAGGCTGACTTCATGGTTAAACATACAGTCAACCATCGGACCTCGTTGGCATTTCGCGTCGGTGCAGGAGTAGCCGTTCCTTACGGCAATTCATCAATGGTTCCATTCGAAAAACGCTTCTATGCCGGCGGAGCAAACGGAGTGCGCGGATGGAGCGTGCGCACGCTTGGCCCCGGGCGCTACGACGCACGCAACTCCGTGACTGATTTCATCAACCAGTGTGGCGACATCCGCATTGACCTTAACCTCGAAGCGCGCGTCAAGCTCTTCTGGGTTCTCGAAGGCGCGGCGTTTATCGACGCCGGCAACGTCTGGACAATACGCAAATATGAGAATCAGCCGGGCGGACTGTTCCGATTCGGCTCATTCTATAAAGAACTCGGGTGGGCCTACGGACTTGGCATAAGAATGGACTTTACATATTTCCTTCTGCGTTTCGACTTGGGCATGAAAGCCTATAACCCAGCGATTAATCAGGAACCCTGGCCCCTTATCCATCCCAACTGGCACCGCGACGCAACCTTTCACTTCTCAGTCGGCTATCCCTTCTGATTCCCTCAAAAAACATAAACCGGAAAATGAAATCACTCGTAATATTTGACCTTGACGGCACTCTGCTAAACTCTATCGCAGACCTGGCCCATGCCGCCAACCATGCGCTGGCTGTATGCGGCTACCCGACGCATGACCTGGCGACATATCCCTTTTTCGTCGGCAACGGAGTTGGCCGGCTTCTTGAGCGCGTTCTGCCGCCTGAAAACCGTGACCCCGAGTCAGTAGCTTATATCCGCAATATTTTTCAGGAATATTACGACAAACACCTGTGGGACTACACTGTTCCCTATCCAGGCATAGAAGACATGCTTGACAACCTGGCCTCAAGAGGGTTTAAACTTGCCGTTGCCTCCAATAAATACCAGTCAGCCACCTCGGCCCTGATTGGACACTTCTTTCCCCGCTTACCATTTGAAAGCGTACACGGAATGCGTCCGGGCGTTCCGGCCAAACCGGACCCCTCGATTGTTTTCGACATACTTCGCGACGTACCAACTCCGAAAGCTGAAGTCACCTACGTCGGTGACAGCGGCGTTGACATGGAAACTGCCCGTCGGGCCTGTGTCCAAAGCGTAGGTGTCTCATGGGGCTTCCGTCCCGTCGCCGAACTGCGCCAGTACTATGCCGAAAACATCATCTCCGACCCCTCCGAACTAATCCGTATAGTCACAGCCGACTAACTTTTTCGTAATGTCAAGTTCCAATCATAATCAGATGAGGCGCGGAGCGTTTGCCACACGGATTGGTGCAATTGCCACGGCCGTCGGTTCGGCCGTGGGACTGGGCAATATTTGGCGTTTCCCCTATGAGGCAGGCACCAACGGCGGCGGCGCTTTTTTGATGATATATCTGTTTTTCATCGCTATTGTTGGTATTCCGCTGCTCTGCGCCGAGTTCGCCATGGGGCGTGATTCGCGCGCCAATGCCGTCAAGACATTTGCCTCACTCACAGGCCGGAAATCAATGGGTGCGGTTGGCGTTATGGGCATTGTTGCCTCGGTATTGATTCTCAGTTTCTACTCGGTAGTGGCCGGATGGACTATTGAGTATACGATTATTTCTTTTTCACGCGGGTTCAAGTCAACCGACGTCGAAACGCTCCATTCGCTGTTTAATTCGTCAATCGCGTCGCCGGCCAAGTCGCTCTTTTTCACCTGGCTATTTCTCCTGATTAACTATTTCGCGCTTGCCCGCGGAGTTCGTAAAGGCATTGAAAGCCTTTCAAACTTGCTGATGCCGGTGTTGTTTCTGATTCTGATAGTGTTCTGCGTCAACTCGCTGATGCTTCCTGACGCCGGGCGGGGTCTGAGGTTCTTGTTTGCCGTAGATTTCTCACAAGTGTCAGTAACGACTGTTCTCAGCGCAATGGGCCAGGCGTTTTTCTCACTCAGCATTGGTCTGGGGTGTATGTTGACTTACGGCTCATACTTCAAGGACTCGACCATCATCCCGCGCACTGCCGTCAGTATTGCCTCGCTTGACACCCTTGTGGCGATTCTGTCCGGAATAATTATTTTCCCGGCAGTGTTTAGTTTCGGCATGTCACCCACGGCCGGCCCTACCCTTGTGTTCGAAACACTTCCGGCAATTTTCGGAGCAATGGCAGGAGGCCGGATTCTGGCTCCTCTGTTTTTCATACTGCTTTTTATTGCCTCGCTAACTTCAACCATTTCCATGTCTGAGATTTCCATATCATTCTGCACTGAGCAGTTCGGCTGGTCTCGCAAGAAAGCCTCAGCCGCCGTAATCGGTCTCAGCATGGCTCTTGGCGGTCTTTGCGCATTGAGTTTCGGGCCACTTGCCAACTTCAAGATCTGCTCTTTGACGGTCTTTAACCTCTTTGACTTCGCCTCCTCTAATGTCCTGCTACCTTTGGGTGGCGTCTGCGCCTCGCTTATTGCCGGATGGGCATATCCACGCAGTCGTTTAGCGGCACAACTCTCCCTGACCGGCAACAAGCTTTTCTCTGTCATCCGCTTCCTTCTGCGCTACATCATTCCTCTCTGCATTCTCCTGATTTTCATTAACTCCCTCTAAGCACCAAATAATGAGTATTCGGAAAGAAAGATTAATCGGATTTGCCTGGCAACACATCCTGCTGTTGCTCTCAATGTTTTTCATGACATTAGGAGTCGCTCTGTGTGTGCGTTCCAATCTTGGCAGCGGTGTGATTTCTTCAATCCCCATGTCGTTCAGTCTTGCCGGTGAGGCCGGCCTTGCTCCGGGATTGACAATCGGCGGCTATACCAATATAATGAATGTCATTCTGGTGACGGCTCAGGTTCTTGTGTTGCGACGCAGGTTTGAGCCAATCCAGCTTTTTCAGCTGTTGATCGGCTTTATCTTCGGATTCCATCTTGACGTCAACATGTGGCTGACATCTTACTTTTCCACCTATGAGGCAATTTCTGCTCAGATCATTGCGCAATTTACGGGGGCAACGATTCTTGGCTGTGCCGTAGCCATAGAGATTCGGTGCGGTTCAATCACAATGCCCGGCGAAGGTATTCAGGTTGCCATTGCCCGAGTAACCGGCAAGCCATTTCCGATTGTCAAGATAATAGTTGACACGACGCTGGTAGTGCTGGCGGTAATTTCCGGATTCTACTTTTTCGGAGTATGGCCTTGGACAGTTGTCGGACCCGGCACATTATTTGCCATGTTCTACGTGGGCTACGTTGTTAAACTGATCAATCCTCATCTGGGTTGGTTTGACCGCCTGCTGACCCATCGCCCCGGTTTCCGCCGATACATATACGGACTGGCGCGATTCTTATATCCTAAAAAAGGATAAGGCTCACAATTCAACTTTCATCCACTGATCGAATTGCTTGATTCAACTCATTTAGCTTCAATTGCGCGACAAAGCTATAAGTATAGTTGCATCAAAACAATATCCGTCGGTTAGAGAGAGGGGCAGACAAGAAGTTCGACGGAGGGATGGCGGCGGGCAAGATAGCGGCGGATGAATCCAAGCGTATCTGCTCCGATTTTGGCGTCTTTGCTATCGAAATGCGTGTTGTATATTACCGAGTGGAGAGGAATCGCACGGCGTTCAAGAGCCTCAAGCGAAAGAAGCGTATGGTTGATGGATCCAAGCGAGCCGTTGGTCACAAGCGAAACGGGTAGACCGCGCGATGCAATATAGTCGATTGTCCAGAAATCATCAGTCAGCGGCACCATCAGTCCGCCGGCACCTTCAAGAAGCACTATGTCATAACGACTGTCAAGAGTCTCCATGGCACGGTCAATCGCATCAAAATCAATCGGACGGCCGTCAATTTCAGCAGCGAGCTGAGGCGAACAAGGATAGGAAAAAATCTGCGGGGCGGTCAGTCCCTCCCGGTCCTCCGGAAGCTCTCCGCACCCCATCAGCCGACGATGAACTTCAATGTCTTCAGACTGACCGACGTTGCCTGTCTGAATGAATTTCTGGGTAATAACACTAATGCCTTGTTCAGCCATTTTGCGGGCAAGCCAGCCGGTTGCATAGCTTTTTCCGGCGTCAGTATGTATGCCGCTGACGAAAATAACCATAATCAGTCTGCTTTTTTTCTTAAAATAATATAAATCGGTTCAAAAGTAAGTGAAACGCGTCCGTCCGGCCGACGCTCCCATCTGCGCTCAATCTCACGAACTGAAACGGTCGACGGACGGCCATTCACTCCCGTTGCCCGACAATGACGCAGGGCATCCATCGGCGAGTCAAATACCTTAACCATTTTTCCCCCGTGAAGCTCAAGGATTTCAAATCCGGCCGGAACAATGCGCCGCCATGACTCAATCGAGAGATATGGCAACGGGGTAACGCCACACGCAGTCAACTCGCGAAAAGTCTCAGGTCCGAAAGTGGACAATACGGCCAATCCTTCAGGGGCCAACACCCGCTCAACCTGAATCAGAAACGCGGCAGGTGAGTTAAACCATTGGATTGTCGATGCCGACGCGACAACACTCATAGTTCCGGAGGCAATCTGACGGATTGCCGTCTCTCCATCAGCCTCACATATCGGGCCAAACTTGCTTTCAGTAGGCGATATATCCCACAAAATCAATTCTGACGGCTTCAATTTAGACTTATACAGAGCCGTAAACATTCCCGAGCCGACTCCGATTTCAAGAATCGTCGCGCCTCCAATCTCTCCCCGCTTATGTTTAAGCCAAAGTTCCATCAAATGGTCAGCAACGCGAGCCTGGACTGAAGCAGCCTCATCATAGGTATCCCGTCCGCGGGCAAACCGCGAGCCAACACGTTCCTTATTAATCAGAAAGCCGTCAATAATCGAATGAAAATCGGGAGTGTGACTACCTTCAATCTCCGTAATCTCCGCGCGACCGGTCCATGCCCTACGCTGGTTTTCAGGAGGAAAAATCTTGTCGTCGGTCGAGATAACGGCACGATCCCATCGGAACTCCACTTTCTCGGACGGAAAGTTGAGCAGTTCCCGCCGCAGGGCTTCAATCGTCCTGCTGCCTCGAGGCATGTCTGATGCACCCATACGACGACGGAACTTAACCAATGATTGTTCAGTCAACCGTTCAGCCGTCAGCCTGAAAATGGACTCCGGAATACCCTCCGTATCGCTTATAGGCGAAGGTGTTCCGTTGACGGCAATCGTCAGAGTCAGCGGAAGAGTTGTTTCACGCAGAGCAAGTTCGGCAGCATGAACTCCGAGCGACCATGCAAGCACGACAACCTCTACATAATTACCAACAGGCGGCAGAGTGAAATCATCATATTCTGAAACGACGGCAATGTCATAGCCAGGCAATCCGACAATCGAACCGGAGGCCGGCGCAGGCACGCTCCAACCATTAAAAACCAACAGCAACCGACTGTTTTCAGACTGTTTATGTAAGAAATCTAATTTCAAAATTCAATTAATTGAACGCAAAACTTCGCCAAGACGCACAATTGCGTCCGGTTCAATATCAGCACTTAGAGAGAATCTCAGGCGCTCAGTTCCCGGAGGAACAGTCGGCGTACGAATAGGCAAGACCTTAAACCCTCGTTCAAGCAATTTGGCCGAAAGTGAGAGAGCGGACTCGCTTGAGCCGGTTATCAGGGGGCGAATATGCGATTCGCTCACATCGCCCAATGCCCCGGCCAGCATGTGCGACAAATTCATAAGGCGCTCTCGTCGGTCAGTCATCGCCGGAAGGCGCTCCATAACAAATCTGCTCCAGGCCACATTTATCGGAGGCAAAGCAGTGGAAAAAATCAGAGACCGGGCCGTATTCACAAAGTAGTCATACATTTCCGGCATACGACACACAATGAACGCTCCGACCGAACCAATTGCTTTTCCAAGAGTGCCGACAATAAAGTCAACACCATCTATGCCAAAGGCGAGTCCGAGTCCGTCGCGCCCGCATACACCAAGCGCATGGGCCTCGTCAACATATAGAAGCGCACCTGGGAAGCGGCGTTTGATGCGAGCAATCTCGTCAAGAGGAGCCTTGTCGCCATCCATCGAATAGACAGATTCGACAATAATCAGCACATTGTCATAAGCCGCAGCCTTTTTTTCAAGAATACGCTCCAAATGGGCGACATCGTTATGTCTGAATCGCTCAAACGGGGCTTTACTGAGCATAATGCCGTCAATAATCGACGCATGAACCAGCTTGTCAGCCACAATAAGCGTTCTGCCCTTAGCCAGCGCGGCAACGGCGCCTGAGTTTGCATGATAGCCTGAATTAAACATCAAGGCTCGTCCGCCATAATAATCGCGCAGCAACTCCTCGAACAGACGGAATTCTGCCTGATCGGCAGCAAGCAGCCTCGAAGCCGATGCACTGAGCGAAAGACCGGTTGACTGCTCCATAAATTCGCGCCGCATGTCCGAGTCGGCCGCAATCCCGAGATAGTCATTGCCTGAAAGATCAATGAGGTCACGTCCGGTCGTATCCTCCGGAATCGCGCGAAAATTATGTTCGGTTCGCAAACACTCCAGGGTAGTCTGATAACTATTCATCGGATTATCTCAATGGTTTCACCGACAAGGGTCTGCAACTCTTTGTCCGTTATAACATAGGGTGGCATTACATAGACGTTGCGCCCGAACGGACGCACCCAGATTCCGCGACGCACACACTCCTTCTGGAACTCGCCCACGTTGACCGGCTCTTTCATTTCGATAACGCCGATTGCTCCAAGAACCCTGACGTCAGCAACTCCATCCAGTTCGCGCGCAGGAGCCATCAATCGACTAAGTTCGGTCTCAATATGCGCGATACGTGAAGCCATATCCTGCTCGCAAAGCATTTTCAAACTCTCAAGGGCAACGGCACAAGCAAGCGGATTGGCCATGAACGTCGGGCCATGCATCATTACACCGGCCTCGCCACGCGAAATGTCATCGGCCACCTTGGCCGTGGTCAGCACCGCACTCATCGTCATGTAACCTCCGGTAAGACCCTTTCCGATAGTCATTATGTCAGGCTCGACTCCCGCATGTTCGGCCGCGAAACACTTTCCCGTGCGCCAGAATCCGGTTGCGACCTCATCAAAGATAAGATATAGGCCTAATTCCGTACAGAGGCGGCGTAGGCGACGAAGATATTCCGGATGGTAAAACCACATTCCGCCCGCACCCTGAACAATCGGTTCAAGAATCACTCCGGCAAGCTCGTCGGAATGCTCTCGCAGAAGAATCTCCATCTGTTCAAAATCGGCGGGGTCCCATTCCTGCCCGAAACGCACGCGCGGTTGCGGCGCAAAATAGCGAATCGGGAGAGACGAACCGAAGGCGCTATGCATACCTGTCACAGGGTCGCAAACCGACATGGCGTTCCATGTGTCGCCGTGATATCCGCTCCGAATTGTCGCGAAGTTAGTGGCTTGATGCGAGCCTGTCGTACTGATACGCGCCTGTACAGCCATTTTCATCGCAACCTCGGTTGCAACCGAACCCGAATCGGCATAAAAAATGTTGTTCATTGTCGGCGGTGCCATCTCAAGAAGAAGTTTTCCAAGCTCAATGGCCGGTTCATGAGTAAGTCCACCGAACATGATGTGGCTGACTTTGCTCATCTGCGCGGTCAAAGCTGCGTTCAGTCTCGGATGGTTATAGCCATGAATCTGACACCACCATGACGCCATGCCGTCAATCAGGCAAGTTCCGTCGGCAAGATAAATATTACAACCTTCGGCCCGCTCTACTTTATAGGTCGGCAGGGGGTCAATTGTTGATGTATATGGATGCCAGAGATGCCGGCGGTCAAATTCGTCGTGTAAGTTCATCAAGAATCTGTGGCAGAAGCGGGGTTCTGCCGTCATTTATAATAATGTGATGTTTCTTCGTTTTTTCATACGTGGCTGACTGCGCTGCGATTCTCGCTCGAATCTGTTCGGCCGACAATCCGCTGCGGGCTGTCACTCGGCGGATACGGATATCCTCAGGAGCCGTAATCTCCCAGACTTCGTCAACCAATTTGTCAAAACCACTTTCATACAGGATAGCAGTTTCGACAAAAAATACGCCCCGACCACTCCTGTCGGCCTCAATCTGCCTGCATAAATCGTCAGCAACCGCACCATGGACAATACGGTTGAGTGTGCGCAGCTTTTCGCGATCAGAAAAGACAGACTCCGCAAGCGCCGCCCGATTGAGCGTCCCGTCCGGGTTAAGCGCCGCCCTCGTCACCTCCAACGCTATGCGTCGACGCATTTCCTGGTCAGTATCCTGCAATGCGCGCGCGCGGCTGTCACAATCATATACCGAGAAGCCCATTGAGCGTAAAACCCGACAGACAACTGATTTTCCCGAACCTATTCCTCCGGTAACAGCTATGATTCGCGGACGACTCATCTTTTTCTCTCTACCTCTTGATTTATTCTATTCCTCAACCGGGAAGACCGACTTCTGCTCAATCAGATATTCAATTGAATCAGGCGTAATCGTAACTCCCTGATAGTAGTCAGGAATGGCTCCTAAAGTCAGCGGAATCTTAGACCCTGACCGCTCATAGAAATCAGCATTAACCGTAATCACGGCGCTCTCCGACGAGTAGAGGCTCATCGGCAACAGATAGCTGACCGTAACCTGCGAAGGGAACATTACAACTCCGTGAGTTGACGCCGATGTGCCGTGAAGGAGCGTTACAGGAACTGTGCGCTTCTTCGCAATCAGCGGCTCGACAGGCACTGTAATCGTCACTCGGTCCGGAACAATCCGTACGCCGCTTTCAGGATGGATCCTAACTTCAGCGACCAACGTGTCGGTCAGTTCACTCCGGCTGATGGTCATTGTCCGCACAGTGCGTGGGACGGCGGCAAGATGACGCGCAGAATAGACCGTCACCGTGTCCGGACTGACTGTTATCGGGCCGGAAATCACACACTGAGGACTCGGAACAACCTGAACGTCCGGAACAACAATAGCCGTTGCACCAGGCAAGTCCGTTACAATCAGACTCAGAGAGTCGGGCCGAATACCTGCGATCTGGGTTGTTGAGGGAAAAAGCGACCTGACTCTCGCAGTCAGTTCCTGCTCCGGTAGCGCAACACGGTCCTTCAGCGGATAGTGAATCAATTCTTCGTAACAAAGCTTAAGTCCCGGAGTGCCGTTCCAGTAGTAACCGGCAAGTACTGTTCCCTTGTCGCGAACATTGACCTGGATGAATTTCGGCACGTCAGAAATAAACATTACGCCCTCCGGGACATCAGTAATTTCAAGACGCACATCAAGATCGCGCTGAGCGTCGTCATTCAACGACATGATGACCCAAAAGACGTAACTTACGCACGTAAACAGAAGAAATATCAGCACATCCTTGCCACGCGAACTGAAAATCAGTTCGCGAAAACGCCGATAAAAGGCGCGAAACTGGCCACTGCGGTCTTCCTCTGCCACGCCTGAATTTCCTTATTGATTACTTCTGCTCTGCGTTTACAGCATTTGCTGCATCGGCCTGAGCTTCTTCGGCCGAAGGATATATCATAGACTTCTCTACTTTGATTTTAACGCCGGGAGCAACTTCCAGGGCGAATGTGGTCTCGCCAATTTCAGCGATTCGACCGTGGATACCGCCAGCTGTCAACACGCGGTCTCCTTTCTTCAGAGCGTCGCGAAATTTCTTAGTTTCCTTCTGGCGCTTCTGCTGCGGACGAATCATGAAAAAATAAAAGACAACAATGAGGAGAATCAACATTCCCCAGCTTTGAATCTGTTCCATAATGGTAATATTCAGTTTTTAGAGTTAATAAATGACTTTTGAATCCGACCTTCGGCCCGAAGTTTATCAGTAATCGCAGCAAGCATTCCGTTCACGAATGATCCGGAGCGCGACGTAGAATACCAATTGGCAATTTCGACATATTCATTGGCTGTCACCTGAAGTGGAATCTTCGGGAACTCAAGCACCTCGGCAAGCGCCGTACGCAGAATGACAATGTCCATCAGCGCCAAGCGTTCGGTATCCCAGCGACGAGTGTTCACAAAACTGTCAATCAATTCGCGATACTCATCCATATTGCTGACAACTGCATCGAAAAGCTTCGCACCAAACTCGGCATCTTCCTCATCCTTAAACTCAGGAAGCAGCTTGGCCTCACCACCCTCCTTGGCAATCTGGCGCAATGTCTTCAGCGCAAAACTCGACATAACCTCCAGATCATCATTCCAGAAAATCGATTTATTTTCAAGCGCTTCGGCAAGGTCCTCCGAAGGAAGAATCACATGGCGCATTAGCGCGCGCCAGAGATCAGACTGCTCGTCTATGGTCTTGCGGCCCGGAGCGGCCATATAGTCCTGATAGTAACTTGACGCAAGAACCGAGTCGAGAAGATGCTCAATCAAAACCGGGTCGTCGCCAAACTCAAACGGGTGCGTCGCGTTCCACTCGGCCAACCCTTCGTGAGCTTCGATTGCCTTAACGAACTCGGAGTCAACAAAACGGCGATCCGGATTCAGATCTTCATCCGTAGGCAGATACTTGGCGGCATTTGCCTCAAGGCGGTCATTCTGAGCCTTGACAATTTCAACGGGAAACCAAAGAAGCGTATTGTAAAGGTCGTAAGCGCGGTCAAGCGAACGACGCAGGTCATTCCGGCAGGTTGCAAGCACTGAGCGTGTGTCCGAAAAGCCTTTAAGAGTATCAACCAGCATCTTGGCGCCCATTTCCATGCCACGCACAGTGAAATCAGGATTAGTACGCAGTGCGTCTACAACCGCCTCCGTCTTAATCAGAGTCGAACGTATCGCTGAGGTCCAAAAAGAAATCTCATCGCCGACCTCAACGCCCTTAATCTTTGAAAAAACACGATAGAACGTCGAGTTCTTCAGACGAGCAACCGCCTCAGGAACCGCCGAGTCAAACTTACGCATACGGTCTCCGTTCTGCGCAATCAATGCACGGACCTCATCATTGGCCATCAACGCAGCTGACATTTTAGAATCGACGAATCGCACGCCGCTGATTGCACCCTTGACCTGAGCGGAAACTGCGCCCTCCGTAATCACCCTTCGACCGGAAAGTTCAAGGATCAGTAGCAGCAACTCGGCGTAAGCCTGATAAGAATATCTGCGGTCCGGCGAAGAAGTTTCAACGGGCATCTCAATTTTAAATTCGCTTCGAGTAAGCATATAACTGTACAGCAACTGCACAACCTTCAAGCGAATTAGTACACGATTGACCATTATAATGAGATTATATTTAAAAGTTCGATGTTTTTGTTTGTTTCGAGTGCAAAGTTACGCAGAATCCGCGAAAAGCACAAAACTTAGGGGCGCGATTTTTCTCGCGCCCCCGTTAAATATCGTTGTCATGAACCGATTACTCTTTCACGCGCTCAACGTATGAACCGTTACGAGTGTCGATTTTTACCTTATCACCTGTATTGCAGAAAAGAGGAACACGAACAGTTGCACCGGTCTCAACGGTTGCAGGCTTCAGAGTGTTAGTTGCGGTGTCTCCCTTGATTCCAGGCTCGGTGTATGTGATTTCAAGAACCACGGAGGTCGGCATTTCACAAGTCAGAACAGTTTCGCTTGCAGCATGAACCATCGCTTCACAAATGTCTCCGTCCTTCAGGAACTCAACACCTTCAATGCTCTCGCCGGGAACAATGATTTCCTCCCAAGTTTCAGTATGAAGGAAGTGATAGCCAAGTTCATCCTTGTAAGAATACTGGTAAGGACGACGCTCAATGCGAACCTCTTCAACTTTAACACCAGAGTTCCAAGTCTTATCAATTACACGACCGGTACGCACATTTTTCAGCTTCGTGCGTACGAAAGCCGGACCCTTACCGGGTTTTACATGAAGAAATTCTACAATGAAATAATACTGGCCATCAATATCAAGGCACATTCCATTCTTAAAATCAGCAGTAGTTGCCATAAAAAATTTAATTTCGCTGTTTTAGTGATTGTTTATTACTGCGCAAAGTTACAAAAAAAATCCGAACCGACCAAAACTTTGGCTCACCGTCCACAATGACAGGCCAAACAATAAATCACTGACGGCCTGTCGCATTTCCGATGCGGCACGCCCCGGGGGCCAATGCGACGCAGGAATAAAAAAAGAAGGCTCGAGACCCTGTGTCAGGTCTCAAGCCTT
>CAMWNI010000011.1 GCA_947175545.1 uncultured Porphyromonadaceae bacterium | reverse complement strand
CGAACCCTCACAGGCGGAACCAGAATCCGACGTGCTACCATTACACCACAAGGCAGGGTTCTTTGTTGTTTTACGGGTGCAAAGTTAGGTAGTTTTTTTGATGTGTGCAAATTTTTCGTAAAGTTTTTTCATTTTTTTCTTTTTTTCGTAAATTTGCAGACGTATGAAGAAGTTTGTCAAACCAATCGTTGCATCTGTACTGGCCGTCGTGTTTCTTGCGGCCTATCTGTCCGTGTATGAATATGTCATTTATTTCCACGAACAGCACCATTTGTTCCGCTATACCTGGGCTTACGTATCCGAGACAGTCCATCAGTATAATATATGGTATATGCTGGCGGAGTTCATATGCCAGTTCGGCTATTACACCTGGCTCGGGGCTATTGCCTGGACGACGCTCGCAGTCGGGGTCTTCCTCATGACATCAAACGCAATTCGCCGCCTGACCGGCTATCGCGACTTGCTTCAGCTCGGGGCAATCCCTGCCGTCAGCCTGTTTTTCTCAACCGTCAACGTTGACGCTTTGCCGGCTACTGGCGTGAAAATCTTTGTCATGACTTTTGGCGTCTGGATTCTCAGCGTGATTCTTTCCGCAGCTGTGCCATTTTTCCGCAAACGCTATCTCAAATCGCTTGCTTCCGATACGTCATGCAAATGGTGGGTCATTGCCGGAGGAGTAGTGCTTGCACTGGGCTACTGCGGCGTCGGCTATCACATGTCTACGGCTCCCGAAACCGTCACTCTCCCTTCAGGAAAGAAACGGGAACTGACGCGTGACGATCGCAAAAAGCAACGTGTCACGGAGCGCATCATGATTGAGTCGGAACGCGCATTGAAAGCTAAAGACTGGGACACGCTCGATGAGCTGACACAGCAAGTGGCCCTTACCGGCGAAAAAAATCACCTGATGACATACTTCAGGGCAATCGCACTCTACCACAAAGGCAAACTGCTGTCAAACCTGCTCGACTTCCCGCAGACGTTCGGAGTCTACTCTCTATATTTTCCATGGAAGGCTGACCGTAACAGAGCGGAATTCGGCGGCTACATCTACGAACAGCTCGGCGCCGTCAACGCCGCAAACCATTGGGCATTCGAGGCTCTCGTCGGATGGGGCGAAACGTCGGACCACTTGACGAATCTTGCCCGCTATTCAATTGCGCTCGGAAAGACAGAGCAGGCCCGCAAGTTCATCGCACCTTTAAAACACTCATTATTTTATCGCACGCGCGCGAAAGACCTCGAAAAAATGATGGCCGACGGTAAAGTCCCGGGCCTGAAAAATTCCCTGGCCGAAGCAACGCAGACTCCGGCCCGATGGGACAATGTGCTGAACCTCGGGGCCGACTTGCGCTACATTCTGATGCACGACCCTGAAAACGACATGGCGCGTCAATATATCCTGGCCCACTTCCTTCTGGCAAACAACCTCGGAACTTTTTATCGCAACCTGAAGGACTTCTGGCCAATGCCGGAGGAGGGATTCCTGCCCCCGATGGTTGAACAGGGTCTGACTCTCGTTCGGATGCATATCGGTCCGGACCAACTGGCGGCCGACGGCTACCGGATTTCACCCGAGACGGATCAGAAATTCCGCGAATTCATGGCCGAACTTCATAAGGGAAACAACGCCCGGTTTTCGCCTGAAATGCGCCGCACTTATTGGTACTATGTTCAAAAAGTAAGCCCTTACGGCTCTGAACTCTCTTTCTGATTATGAAAAATTTTGCACTAATCTCATTCTTCGGCCTGCTTTTGCTGACCACATCATGTTCTGGCCACAAGCCGGCCGAGGGCATGACCGATAAGCCCATAAAAATGACTCCGGAATATCGCGGAGCAACCTATCCCGCAAACATCGCCGCCCCGTCTTTCATGCTCGAAGCGGAAGGCGCCGCGGATTTCCTTGTCGAACTGGGCCGCGAAGGCTCCGACCCGGAAATCAGCGTCAGCGCTGACTCGGACGGCGGCGTGACAATTCCGCTCAAAAAGTGGAAACGCATGCTCGAATCCGCCAAGGGGGCCAACATTTACTTCCGCATAAGCGCCGATTTCGGAGGCAAACGCCTCGCGGCTCCCGACGTGCTGTCGCCCGTCAGCAGCAATCCGATTGACGGCTATCTCTGTTACCGACTTCTCTATCCCGGCTACGAACTCTGGACTGCAATCGGCATCTACGAACGCGACCTCGCGTCATACGACCAAAAGCCGATCCTTGAAAACAAAGATTTCGGCCAGCAGTGCATCAACTGCCACAACTTTTCGGCCAACAGCCCCGAGCAGGGCATGATGATTCACGTCCGCGGCGCGCAAGGCGGCACTTTGATTTCCCGCCAGGGCAAAGTCGAAAAAATCAACTCGAAATTCATGGGCGCCAACCATGGGGCGACGTATCCCGGATGGAGTCCCGACGGCCGCTTCATCGCATTTTCGGCCAACGATGTCGGCCAAGTGTTCCACTCGTCAGGATCCAAACCGATCGAAGTCGTTGACCGTGCCGCCGACCTGATGGTTTACACCGTCGAAAACCGCACTGCCTACTCTGACTCGAGCATTTCCGGTGCCGACTACATAGAAACATTCCCTAACTGGGCGCCTGACTGCCGGACAATCTACTTTTGCCGCACAAACGGAGTTGACGATAAATTCCCGATTGACTCCATGCGATATGATCTATGCTCAATCGAGTTTGACCCGGAAAGCGGCCGCTTTTCCAACCTCAAAGTTCTCTATGCAGCGGCAGACGACTCCGCCTCTGTTTCCTTCCCGCGCTGCTCGCCTGACGGCCGCTGGCTGATGTTCACCCGTTCGGACTACGGCAACTTCTCCATCTGGCATCCGGAAGCGGAACTCTGCCTGATGGACCTCCGCTCGGGCCAATGGCGCACCATGGACGAAGTAAACTCCGCAAGCATTGAAAGCTACCATAGCTGGGACTCCTCCGGCAAGTGGTTCGTCTTCTCCTCAAAGCGTCTCGACGGCCTGTGGGCCCGCCCCTTCATTGCCGCGTTCGACCCCGAGACAGGCAGAGCGTCCACCCCATTCTGCCTGCCGCAGAAAACGCCTGATTTCTATACGGAGTTCACACGCACATTCAACATTCCGGAGCTGACCTCCTCGCCCGTTGTCAACACTGACGCACTGCTCCACGGAATCATCTCCCAGCAACCCATCGACATTAAACTCCAGACCGTCAAATGACCCCCACTCCCGCCAGCGGCTCGCAACTCTATCTTCGCGACACGGCCTTCAACCGCCTGATGCAGCGACGCATCTTCAACGTCCTGCTGATTGCCTCACCCTACGATGCCTTCATGATGGAAGAAGATGGCCGAGTCGAGGAGCAGCTCTACTTCGAATATGTCTCGCTGAACCTGTCGTCGCCGCCGCGGGTAACCCGCGTTTCTGACACGAACGAAGCCCTCGAGACCATGGCGGGAAAGCATTTCGACCTGATAATTGCCATGCCGGGTCCGGACCTGAGCGACACATTCAATGGACTGCGCGCAATCAAGAGCGCAGCGCCGGAAACACCGATTGTGGTCCTGACCCCATTCAGCAAAGAAGTTTCTCGCCGACTGGCAAAAGAAGACCTGACGTCGGTCGACTATGTATTTTCATGGCTCGGCAACGTTGACCTCCTGTTGGCCATCATAAAGTTGCTTGAGGACAAAATGAACGCCGACTATGACGTCAACACTGTCGGAATACAGACAATAATGCTTGTCGAGGACTCCGTGCGCTTCTACAGTTCGGTGTTGCCTCACCTCTACAAATTTCTGCTCAAACAGAGCCGCAATTTCAGCACCGAGGCCCTCAACGAACACGAACAGATGCTTCGCATGCGTGGCCGTCCAAAAGTAATCCTTGCGCGCGACTATGAGGAAGCCTGCAACCTCTATGAGCAATATGGCGAAAACATGCTCGGCGTCATAACCGACGTCTCCTTCATGCGCAATGGCGTGAAAGACTCTCAAGCCGGGCTGAGGCTGGCGCGGAAACTCCGCGAGCGCGACCCTTACCTCCCGATTATCGTTGAGAGTTCCGAAACCGAAAACTCGACCATGGTCGATGACTTCAACGGGATTTTCCTTGACAAAAACTCAAAGAAACTCCCCGTTGACCTTGGAGACGCGATTGCCGCCAACTTCGGATTCGGCGACTTCATCATGCGCAATCCGGACACAGGCGAGGAAATCATGCGCATCACATCGCTAAAGGATCTCCAGTACAAAATGATGGAGATTCCGGACAAGACGCTCTATTACCACGCCATGCGCAACGACATTTCGCGCTGGCTCTACTCACGCGCAATGTTCCCCATTGCCAAGGTCATCAAAGAACACCGCACACACTCGATTGACGAAGTGCCGGACGCAAGGCTTCTCTTCCTGGATGCCATCGTGCGCTATCGGCGCATGAAAAACCGCGGCGTTGTCGCCGTTTTCCGTAAGGACCGGTTTGACCGTTACTCGAACTTTGCCCGCATCGGCCAAGGCTCCATGGGTGGCAAAGGCCGCGGTCTGGCTTTCATCGACTCAATTATCAAGAAGCACCCTCAGTGTGACGCCATCGACGGAACCGAAGTCAACATTTCGATTCCTCGCACCGTGGTTCTCTGTACAGACCTCTTCGACGAGTTCATGGCTGAGAACGACCTCTACCCTCTGGCCCTCAGTCCTGCCCCCGATGCGGAAATACATGCGGCGTTCATCGCGGCCAAACTCCCGGACAGGCTGACAGACGACCTCTCGGCGCTGCTCGACGTCGTCGACAAACCGCTTGCAATCCGTTCTTCCTCTCTCCTGGAGGACAGTCACTACCAACCGTTTGCCGGCGTTTACTCAACCTATATGATTCCGAATGCGCCCGGCCGTCGCGAACAGACCCTCGAGATGCTTGCCAACGCAATCAAGTCCGTTTACGCCTCCGTCTTCTATGCCGACTCGAAGGCATACATGACGGCAACCTCCAACGTGATCGACCAGGAAAAAATGGCCGTCATCATCCAGGAAGTCATCGGAATCATGCACGCCGACCTTTATTATCCGTCCTTCTCCGGAGTCGGACGCTCGTTCAATTACTATCCGCTTGGCCTGGAAAAGGCCGAAGATGGCGTTGTGCAGGTCGCCGTCGGTCTGGGCCGCACGATTGTCGAAGGGGGAACCGCGCTGCGCTTCTCGCCGCGCCACCCGTCGAAAGTTCTCCAGACTTCAACGCTCGACCTTGCTCTGCGTGACACCCAGACACGGATGCTCGCGCTCGACATGACTCCGTCGGCCTCAACCGAATTGACGTCAGATGACGGATTCAACCTTCGCTCGCTGCGCATCCAACAAGTCGCCGGTTCAGGCGCGCTGAAGTATATGGTTTCAACCTTTGACATCAACGACCAGATATTGCGCGACACTGATGCCGGCGAGGGGCGCAAGGTGGTAACCTTCGCAAATATGCTCAACCACGGGGCATTCCCGCTCGCCGCAGCAACTGACTTCATGCTCCGCACGGGACAGAAAGAAATGGCGCGTCCGGTCGAAATCGAATTTGCAGGAGTTGTTGACGGCGCCAACCGCGGGACAATCTACTGGCTACAGATTCGACCGATTGTTGACAAAAAAGAAATTGGCGACGAATCAGTCCTGACCCTACCCGACTCCGAACTCCTCCTGCGCTCAACAACGGCCCTTGGCAATGGCAACATTGAAAACGTTCGCACGGTTCTCTATGTCAAGCCATCGGCCTTCAGTTCAACAAACACGCAGCTGATTGCCCGCGAAATTGAGCAGATCAACCGCACTCTGACTGCCGACGGAGAACCATACATACTGATCGGACCGGGACGATGGGGGTCATCAGACCCCGCGCTGGGCATTCCGGTCAAATGGCCCCACATCTCAGGCGCACGCCTGATTGTTGAAAGCTCACTGCCGGGATATCGCATTGAACCGAGCCAGGGGACTCACTTTTTCCAGAACCTGACAAGCATCGGCGTCGGTTATTTTACCATTGACGGCGATTCAGGCCATTATAACGTCGAAACCCTCGACGCTCTCCCGGCCGACATCGAAACAGACCATCTTCGCCTTGTACGGTTTTCGAAACCGCTCCAGATTTCGCTCAACGGCCGGAAATCAATCGGCGTTGTAGCCCTTCCGCGCTCCAACGACTCCTCTGTTCCGGTCAGCCAAGATATGCCAGAAGAGCCGGCTTGAAACTGTCGCTGACCGGAATCTGAGTCTCAGCATCCATCGTCAGGCGGTTACGCTCAATCTGCATCACATGGTTCATGTTGACTATATAACTGCGATGAACCTGAAGGAAATCCGGAGTCAGGCGTCCCTTAATGGCAGCAAACGAACTTAAAGTCAACAACGGTACGTCCTGACCGGCAACATAGATCTGCAAATACTCGCCATACCCCTTGATAAAGCGTATGTCGGCCAATTCAACACGGACATAGCGATAATCGACCTTAACAAAAAGCGACTGGGACGACACCGGGGTCGGAGGACTCTGACTTACAGGCGGCTGACTGCCGAGAGCCTTGCTGACGGCCCTGTGAAAATCAGCATAGTCATAAGGCTTCAACAGATAGTCCAGCGCGGAAACCCGGTAACTTTCAACCGCATACTGAGAATGGGCGGTTGTGAAAACCACAGCCGGAGGCGAAGGCAACGCCCTGACAAACTCCAGACCGTTAAGGTCAGGCATGTTGATATCAGTCACTATCAGGTCTACTTCCGTGTGTGCAAGCAGGTCAATCGCGTCAAAACCGTTCTGACATTCACCTGCAAGCTCCAGAAAAGGCGTTTTCAGAACATAATTGCGTAATTTTTCAAGCGCAATCGGCTCATCATCTATTATCAACGTCCGCAGTTTCATCTCCAAGTGGGATTTTAAGGATTACTGTGTAAACTCCGTCGGCCTTCTCTATTTTCAAAACATCGCGCACTCCATAAAGCAGATTGAGTCGCTGCGAGATGTTCTGAAGTCCGATTCCCTCGCGGCCTTTATCGGCAACCGAATGGTCCGTATTTACGCAACTGAATGTCAGCACATCCGCCTCAATCGCCATCTTGACCTTCACAAACGAACGGTCACGATAACTAACCCCGTGCTTAAACGCATTTTCAATAAAAACAAGAAAAAGCAACGGAGGCAGACTGATTCCGCGCATCTCCGTCTCGTCAGGAAACTGCGTACGGATTTCAACCCGGTTTTCAGGAAAGCGCTGGCGCATCAGCCGCAGATAATTGCGCAGAAACGCAACCTCCTCGGTCAGCGGAATCCGCGGTTCGGAACTGTCATAGAGTGTGTAGCGCATCAGGTTCGACATGTCAATCACCATTGCCTGGGCCCGTTCAGGGTCAATATCAATCATTCCGTGAATATTATTGAGCATATTCATGTAGAAATGAGGATTAATCTGCGCCTTCAGATAAGCCAGACGGCTTTCCGCATGGCTCTTCATCAGGCTTTCGCGTTCAAGCTTATCATCAAAACGCCTGAACATCAGCGCAACAGCCATGTTTGCGCCGATAACCAACAGAGCATACGTAAAGTCAAGAAACAGCGGCAGCGGCATCAGCGGACGGACTTCCGGCTGCGGATGAGGGTGAGGGGGAACATGCCCGGATCCAACAAAACTATAGTACTGCCAGCCCCAGAGCAACACAACGGCCAACGCTGTTACCGAGAAGTAAGCCCGCAGGCGGTTCCGGAGCAGATAGCGGGGAATCAACAGATAATTATTGACCAGAAAAAGCAAAAAGAACGGCAGCAGATTGGCAACAATCCGCATGACCACCGCTCCGTCAACCAACGGTTCAGACAACTGGGCCCGAATCCGCATGATGTCCAACAGATACAGGCCGAAAGCCCCAAGCCAGATCCAGACATAGACAAATGTCTCCGCCCGTCGCTCTTTAAGCAGCGGAAGATGCAGCGCTCTCATCTGTCAGCCCACCCTATTGAATGACTAACCGGCCGCAGGCGATCAATGACCGGCGGCATCAAACTCTTCAAGACCAAACGGTCCGCAAACGCGTTGGAGGCTGACTTGAACAGAATCTTTTTCATAGCCGCAAATATAACCATTTTTTCAATTATCATTGACATCTAACGAGATATTTTCCTATATTTGCAGCCATGATCTGGCGAAAATTTCACAAGTGGGTTTCTCTGCCCTTCGGACTGATACTGTCTGCAATATGCCTCAGCGGTTCGATTCTCGCTTTCGAGCGCGAGCTGACCGTCATCCTGGCCCCTACCGAAACCGGCCGACTCGCATTTTTTCGCACCGTGGAGTCCATCCACCGCTCCCTCGCCATGGGGCAGGCGGGGCGTCTGTTTGTCGGCATTTCGGCCCTGGTGTTGCCGGTCATTCTGATTTCCGGCGTTGCAATGTGGATGCGCCGCGCCTCCCACGGATTGCGACACAGCCTCAACCCGATGTTCCCCACCCCGCTGCGGGGAATGCACGTAGCCCTCGGGGTATACGTCACCATCATTTTGCTGCTTTGCGCACTGACGGGGCTGACATGGTCCTTCGGCTGGTTTCGCGACGGCGTCTACTTCCTGTTTGACGGAATGACGGATGAACCGCTGTTCCATACGATTCATGCGCTCCACACCGGACGCATCGGCTCGCTGACAACACGTATCCTCTGGTGCTTGTCAGCCCTTGTCGGAGCCTCGCTGCCGCTGACCGGATATTGGCTCTTGATTCGCAAATCGCGACCTAAACGTCCCTCCTGACCGGCCATTCGTTGAAAAATCGGGGCAATTCGTTGAACTTTTTTGCATAATTATAGGTGTTGGCGATAAATTTGCCGGTGAATTGAAGACAACTCATTTACTGACGTAAGAAATTTACTCGCTTTTATGAAACAGCTATTCAATTGTGTGGCAATACTTCTCTGCTCCTCGACCGTGATGGCCGGGGAGTGGACTTTTTCAGACTGCGTCGATTATGCCCGGGAGCATAACATCAGCCTGCTGAAGTCCCGCCTGACAGAGCAGACTGCCGACGCAAATCTTCTTGAATCGAAAGGCCAGTGGCAGCCGTCGCTTGACTTTGCAACGACCCACGGCTTTGTCAACACCCCCTGGGGCAACGACCCGAAGAATGCTTACAACAGTTCCTACGGTCTGAATGCCGGGTGGACAGTATGGAACGGCGGACAGCGTGAAAACACCATCAAGCAGAACAAGCTTCAGATTGAGATTGCACGTCTGAACTCCGGCGCAGTCATGCGAACGCTGGAAACCGACCTGCTCCAGGTCTACCTCAACATTCTTTACGCCGGCGAAAGCATCGGAATCTACGAAGAGGCATCGCGACTGAGTGAAGCGCAGGCCGCTCGCGCCGAACGGCTGATGGAGTCCGGCAAACTCTCGCGCGTTGACTACGCACAACTGAAATCGCAGGCCGAGCAAGACAAATATGCTCTCGTCAACGCCCAAGGGACGTATCGTAACCGACTGATGGAGCTGAAACAGATTCTTGAACTCGGAATTGACGCCGAAGTGGCTCCCGCTCCCGTCAATTGGGATTCGACGGCGGTCATGGCTCCGCTGCCGCCGATTGCCGAGAGTTATGACCTTGCGTTGCAGACTGACCTGCAAATTCGCGGGTTGCAAGCACAGGCTTCATCATCGGAACTTGACGAAACGATTGCACGCGCCGGACGCATGCCGAACCTGCGCCTGAATGCGGGAGTCGGCACCGGTTACAATGCCCCCGGCGATGCCTTCGGGACGTCAATGAAACGCGGTCTGAACGAGTCAGTCGGCCTTACGCTCTCAGTGCCGATTCTGGACAACCGCAAGACGAAAGCGGCCATCGCACGCGCAAAAGTCGCGCAACTCGATGCAAGTCTTGACATAGAAAAGCGCCGCACGGAGCTGGCCCAGATTGTCGAAAACTGGTATGTCGACACCGAGGCCGCCCGTTCGCGCTACGTAGCAGCCGAGAGCCAGCTCGAAGCGGCCCGCCTGGCCGACGAACTTGCCAACGAGAAATTTGCCGTCGGCTACGTCAACCCGATTGAATTGCTTACGGCCCACAATTCGCTGACAGAAGCTCAACACACGCTGCTTCAGGCCAAATTCATGGCCATGCTAGGTCAAAAAATGATTGAATTTTATCGCACCGCAACCGTAAATATATGAAAAAACTGATTTTCGCTGCCGCGATTCTCGCTCTTGCATCATGCGGCAAAAAAGAAACTGTCAGACTCGAAACGGTGACCGCCGAGCGCGGCGAGCTGACCGAAACCGTCACCGCCACAGGCACAATCGAATCTGTCACTCAGGTCGACGTCGGCACGCAGGTAACCGGCATCGTCGACAAACTCTATGCTGACTATAACTCAGTTGTCAGGAAAGGTGAACTTATCGCCGAAATTGAAAAGACACTGCTTCAGAGCGAACTGACCAGCGCGGAAGCGAACGTCGAATCCGCCAAACTGACCTACGAATACAATCTGACAAACTTCGAACGCGACAAAGCCCTCCACGAAAAGAAACTCATCAGCGACTATGAGTTCCAGACGTCGGAAAAAGACCTGAAAGTGGCAAAAACCGCCTACGACAAGGCGAAGGCCGACCGCGTCCGCGCCGCAAAAAACCTGAACTACGCCGAGATTTACTCCCCGATTGACGGCATCGTGATTTCGCGCGACGTTGAAGTTGGACAGACCGTCGTTTCCAACATGAATGTTGCAAACCTTTACACGATTGCCGACCTGGACAACATGCAGGTAATCGGCAATGTCGACGAAGCAGACATCGGCCGCGTAAAACCCGGTCAGCCTGTCAACTTCTCGGTCGACGCATATCCTGACGAGATTTTTGAAGGAAAGGTCACCCAGGTCCGTCTGAATCCGACAACGGAGAGCAACGTCGTCACCTACGAGGTTGTCGTTGACGCGCCGAATCCGGACCACAAACTGATTCCGGGCCTGACGGCCAACCTTACAATCTACGTTCTCCGCGACGAAAACGTGCTTCTGCTGCCGGCAAAGGCCTTCACCTTCGAACCGGCCGACGGACGACGCGCACCGCAAATCAATGCAAAAGACGAACGCGTTGTCTGGGTTGCCACGGGCGATTCAATCAGCCCCGCAGTGGTCACCATTGGCCAAAGCAACGGAATCAAGACTGAAATCACAGGCGGACTTGCCGACGGCACAAGCGTAGCCACCGGATATGCCACCGTCGAGACCGGCAAGCCCCAGCAAGGTGAAGTCAGCCCATTCGCGCCTCAGCCTCCGGGCCGAAACAAAAAGAAGTAATCCCCACCGAAAAGTTCCGGAAACATGAAAGAAATCATTAAAATCGAAGAACTGCGCCGCGAATTCATCGTCGGCGGCGAGAAGGTAAAGGCCCTCCGCGGGGTCTCCTTCTCGATTCGCGAAGGAGAGTTCGTCACCATAATGGGAACATCCGGCTCCGGCAAATCGACCCTGCTGAACATTCTTGGCTGTCTGGACACTCCAACCTCCGGCGACTATCTGCTTGACGGCGTTTCGGTGCGCTCCATGTCAAAAAACCAGCGTGCGGTCACCCGCAACCGCAAAATCGGCTTCGTTTTCCAGAATTACAACCTGCTGCCGAAAACAACGGCCATAGAAAATGTTGAACTGCCGCTGCTCTATAACTCTCAGGTGAGCGCCAAGGAACGGCGCGAGCGCGCAATCGCCGCCCTCGACGCCGTCGGCCTCAGCCAGCGCCTGAACCACAAGAGCAACCAAATGTCAGGCGGACAGCAGCAGCGCGTTGCAATTGCCCGCGCATTGGTCAACGACCCCGTCATCATTCTGGCAGACGAAGCAACAGGAAACCTCGACACCCGCACCTCGTTCAGCATCCTGATGCTCTTTCAAGAACTTCACGCGCGCGGGCGCACGATTATATTTGTCACCCACAACCCTGAGTTGGCCGACTATTCGTCACGCAACATCGTTCTGCGCGACGGCCATATAATTTCCGACACGCTCAACCCCGCGCCCGCATCGGCCCGCGAAGCGTTTGAAAACCTACCAACCGACAACGACTGATGAACATTGCCAATCTACTGAAAATAGCCCTCAAGGCTCTCAACAACAACAAACTGCGCTGTTTCCTCACCATGCTCGGCATCATTATCGGCGTTGCATCCGTAATTACGATGCTCGCAATCGGCCAGGGTTCTAAAAACAGCATCAAGGCGCAGATTTCCGAAATGGGATCAAACATGATTATGATTCACCCCGGAAACATGCAGCGTGGCGGTGTGCGCCAAAGCGCCGACGACATGCAGACGCTCGAAGTCAGCGATTACGAAGCCCTCGGCGAACTGCCCGGAGTTGCCGCGATTTCCCCATCGGTCACCTCCGGCGGTCAACTGGTCAACGGCAACAACAACTATCCGTCGTCGGTCTACGGCGTGACACCTGACTACCTCGAAATACGCAAATTTAAAGTCAAGGATGGCGCAATGTTCACCGACCAGGACATAAAATCGGCCTCCAAGGTCTGCATTCTCGGCAAAACCGTCGTTGACAATCTCTTCCCCAACGGAGAAGACCCGATTGGCCGGGTGATCCGCTTCGGAAAAATCCCGATGACAGTCATCGGAGTGCTTGAATCGAAAGGCACTAACTCAATGGGCATGGACCAGGATGACGTCGTCATTGCCCCCTATACGACCGTCATGAAGCGCATCCTCGCCATTGACTACATACAGGGCATTTTCGCCAGCGCAACGGACGAGAACGACACCGACGCGACCATCGAGGCCATCACCGAAGTGCTGCGCGAGCGCCATCGCCTCAAGCCCGAGGCCGACAACGACTTTGAAATCCGGTCGCAGCAGGAACTCAGCGAAATGATGAACTCCACCAGCGACATGATGACCGTCCTGCTTGCCTGCATCGCGGGCATCTCGCTGCTCGTCGGCGGCATCGGCATCATGAACATCATGTACGTCTCCGTGACGGAACGCACGCGCGAAATCGGACTGCGCATGTCAATCGGCGCACGCGGAATCGACATACTCTCGCAATTCCTCATTGAAGCCATCATCATCAGCGTCAGCGGCGGCATAATCGGCATCCTTGTCGGCGTTCTCGCCTCCTGGCTCGTCAACGTGATTGCCCACTGGCCGGTCTACATCCAGGCCTACTCCGTCATCCTCTCCTTCGCAGTCTGCACGGTCACAGGCATCTTCTTCGGATGGTATCCGGCCCAGAAGGCGGCGAATCTCGACCCGATAGAAGCCCTTCGCTACGAATAATGAGAATTGATTAGTGAAAATTTTCGTTAAATATTAGTTGAAATTATTGCGCGGAGAGAAAAGTTTTTGTAAATTTGCAGCGCTGTAATTCAAGCAAAATCATTTAAAACCCAATACTAATCAAACATTAAGTAACCAATTATGACAAAAGTAGGTATCAACGGCTTTGGCCGTATCGGTCGCTTCGTCTTCCGCGCTTCAACCAAGCGTGACGACATTGAGGTAGTTGCAATCAACGACCTTCTTCCCGTGGATTACATGGCATACATGCTCAAGTATGACACCATGCACGGTCAGTTTGACGGCACCGTAGACTACGATCTCGAAAAGTCTGAACTCATTGTTAACGGCAAGCACATCCGCGTTACCGCCTGCAAGAACCCCGCTGAAATCAACTGGGCAGCAGTCGGCGCAGAATACGTTGTTGAATCTACCGGTCTCTTCCTGACCGAAGAAAAGGCTCAGGCTCACATCGAAGCCGGCGCCAAGTACGTTGTAATGTCAGCTCCCTCAAAGGACGCTACCCCCATGTTCGTAGTAGGCGTAAACGACAAGACCTATGCAGGTCAGACCTTCGTTTCAAACGCTTCCTGCACCACCAACTGCCTTGCACCCATCGCCAAGGTCCTCAACGACAAATGGGGCATCACCGACGGCCTGATGACCACCGTTCACTCAACCACCGCAACCCAGAAGACTGTTGACGGTCCCTCAATGAAGGACTGGCGCGGCGGTCGTGCTGCCAGCGGCAACATCATCCCCTCCAGCACCGGCGCAGCCAAGGCTGTAGGCAAAGTAATTCCCGAACTCAACGGCAAGCTGACCGGCATGTCAATGCGTGTCCCCACTCTTGACGTATCTGTTGTTGACCTGACCGTTAACCTCGCCAAGCCCGCCTCTTACGCTGAAATCTGCGCTGCCATGAAGGAAGCCAGCGAAGGCGAACTCAAGGGCATCCTCGGCTACACCGAAGACCAGGTCGTTTCAAGCGACTTCCTCGGTGACACCCGCACCTCTATCTTCGACGCCAAGGCAGGTATCGCCCTGACCGACACCTTCGTGAAGGTTGTTTCTTGGTACGACAACGAAATCGGCTACTCTAACAAGGTGCTTGATCTCATCGCTGTCATGAAGAAGTACAACGGCTAATTCCAACGCCCGTCAACTTAAAACTTCAACAATAGCGGCGGCAACCCTCCACCAACGGCGGGTTGCCGCTTATTTTTTGCCCAAGTGTTTTTTATTTCGCTAAAAATTCGTAACTTTGCACCCAAATAAGCGAGACTATCACTTTTTATTAACTAAATAACTTTATGTCAAACCAATTAAACAACTCCCCCATTGCGGACTTCGACTGGGATGCCTTTGAAAACGGCGTGACCAACACCGAGAAGACGCGTGAGGAACTCACCAAGACCTACGATCAGTCGCTCGGTCAGGTCAAGGATCAGCAGGTAATCGAAGGTACCATCATCGCCCTCAACAAGCGCGAAGCGGTGGTTAACATCGGCTACAAGAGCGACGGCATCATCCCTATGAGCGAATTCCGCTACAACCCCGACGTCAAAGTCGGCGACGTTGTTGAGGTTTTCATCGAAAACCAGGAAGACAAAAAAGGTCAGCTCATCCTGAGCCACAAGAAGGCTCGTGCAGCACGCGCATGGGATCGCGTGAACCAGGCTCTTGAAAATGACGAAATCATCAAGGGCTACATCAAGTGCCGCACCAAAGGCGGCATGATTGTTGACGTCTTCGGCCTCGAAGCCTTCCTTCCCGGCTCTCAGATTGACGTCAAGCCCATCCGCGACTACGACATCTTCGTTGGCAAGACCATGGAGTTCAAAGTCGTTAAAATCAACCAGGAATACCGCAATGTTGTTGTCAGCCACAAAGTTCTCATCGAAGCTGAGCTGGAACAGCAGAAGAAAGAAATCATTGCCAAACTCGAAAAGGGTCAGGTACTCGAAGGTCAGGTCAAGAACATCACCCCCTATGGTGTATTCATCGACCTTGGCGGCGTAGACGGTCTGATTCACATCACCGACCTGTCTTGGGGCCGTGTTTCTCACCCCAGCGAAGTTGTTGAGCCGTTCCAGACTCTCAACGTCGTTATCCTCGACTTCGACGACGAAAAGAAGCGTATTGCCCTCGGTCTCAAGCAGCTCCAGCCCCACCCCTGGGATGCCCTTGACGCAAACCTCAAGGTTGGCGACAAGATCTCCGGTAAGGTTGTCGTTATGGCAGACTACGGCGCATTCGTTGAAGTTGCTCACGGCGTAGAAGGCCTGATTCACGTCAGCGAAATGTCATGGAGCCAGCACCTCCGCTCAGCTCAGGACTTCCTGAAAGTCGGCGACGAGGTTGAAGCCGTTATCCTCACCCTCGACCGCGAAGACCGCAAGATGAGCCTCGGCCTCAAGCAGCTCAAACAGGATCCCTGGGCCGACATCGAGGTTCGCTTCCCCGTTGGCAGCCGCCACACCGCAAAGGTCCGCAACTTCACCAACTTCGGCGTGTTCGTTGAACTCGAAGAAGGCGTTGACGGTCTGATTCACATCTCTGACCTCTCTTGGACCAAGAAAATCAAACACCCCAGCGAATTCACTCAGATTGGCTCTCCCATCGAAGTTCAGGTTCTGGAAATCGACAAGGAAAACCGTCGTCTGAGCCTCGGCCACAAGCAGCTTGAAGACAACCCCTGGAACGCTCTCGAAGAACAGTATGCAGTAGGCACCGTTCATCAGGGTACCATCACCGACCTGATGGAAAAGGGCGCAGTTGTTTCTCTCGCTGAAGGCGTTGAAGGCTTCGCTACTCCCCGCCACCTCGTTAAGGAAGACGGCAGCCAGGCCAAGGCCGGCGAAACCCTCGCATTCAAGGTTATTGAATTCAACAAGGACAACCGCCGCATCATCCTGAGCCACAGCCGCATCCACGAAGATGACACCAAGGCTGAACGCAAGGCTGAGCGCAAGGCCGCTCGCGCTAACCGCGCTCCCCGTCAGGCTGAAGAGACCAACGCACTGCCCGCTCCCGAGAAGACCACTCTCGGTGACCTCGAGGCTCTCGCAGCTCTGAAGCAGAAGCTGGAAGCCGGCGAATAAGCCAACCGACAAAAAACAACCTCAAAAAAGGTCGCGCTCAACCCTGAGCGCGGCCTTTTTTCATGCGTATTAGAGCCGGCTTGACAAAAAATACGGTCAAAGAGGGCCTCCGCTATGTATCTTTGCAATAAAAAACATAAACTGATCTTATAATGGCAAAGAAAAAAATTGACACTCCGCGCTCATTCGCTCACGACTCAAACGCCCGTAACTCCGCAAATATCATCAAACTACGCCTGGCTCATGGCGCAGCCGGCTATGGGGTCTACTTCATGCTGCTCGAACGTCTGCGCGACTCGCCTGACTATCAGGCAGTCACGGACTATGACATCCTCGCCTACGACTTGCGCGAAGATCCGAAGCTGATCCGTTCCGTTATCGAAGACTTCGGCCTGTTCACCCTGAGCGACGACGGCCGCGTCTTCTTCAGCGAGACCCTCTCTTCGCGTCTTCACGACCTGTATGCTCCCAAAGCAGCCAAAAACGCCAATGAAGTCACCGAACCGGCGGCCATCCCCGACCGGGAAGCGGAACCGGAACCAAAGCCTGAGTGTGACGCCGAACCCGCCCCCTCTGCGGCGGTAGATACGTCATTGCCTGATATTCAAAATCTGATTGACCGGACATGCTCTGACGGCCGATGGCTGGCAGAGGTTGCCAACAAATATGACTGCACCTCCAAATATATCATCAAAAAACTCCGCAACGAAATCCGCAGCTACTGCCTCGACAACGCCGTCGTTCCCTCCTCAATGACCGACTTCCGCTCAATCGTCTGCGACTGGATGGACGGCAAAATTTAAACTCAGACAGGGCGGCGACACGGCCAATTTGCGTGAATGAGATTATTTTCGTAACTTTGGGAAATAATATCCATCAATTTCACAAAAGAAAAAACGAATCTCATACGCATGAAATCTTCAAGATTTTCCGTAGTAGCGGCATTACTGCTATCAGCGCCTATGACAGGCTATGCGGCCACGGCAAACCCAATCAATCCCGCGGCCGTAGAGATTAAGCTTGGAGACGACCGGCCGACTCTGCTGGTTGACTTCTACGGCCCGAACGTGTTCCGACTATTCACAGACCCGCAGGGAGGAATCCCACGCAACCCGGAGGCTACTCCGCCGGCCCGGATTCTGACAGACAGTCCACGCGCCGAGGCAGGCCCCGTCACAGTCAAGAACCGGCCTGACGGCAGCGTCACGGTTACGACCAACCGAATACGCCTCGACTTCCCCGCCGCAGGCGAGACTTTCACCGTCACGGATCTGACAACCGGGCGCATAGTTGCCGAGACCATCGCCCCAATCGAGTTCACGGGAAAGAAAACTACGCTTAAACTCCGCGAACAGCCGGGCGAATACTTCTACGGCGGCGGCGTGCAGAACGGTCGTTTCTCCCATAAAGGCAAACTGATTGAGATTGTAAACACCAACTCATGGACCGACGGCGGCGTGGCCTCACCCACCCCATTCTACTGGTCGACCAACGGCTACGGATTGATGTGGCACACGTTTGCTCCCGGAGCCTACGACTTCGGCGCCAATACCCCCGGCGAGGTCAACCTGAGCCATAACGCGCCTTATCTGGACCTCTTCGTGATGGTCAATGAAACACCCGTCGGGCTGCTGAACGACTTCTATCAGTTGACGGGCAACCCCGTCCTGATTCCGAAGTTCGGATTCTACGAAGGCCATCTGAACGCTTACAACCGCGACTTCTGGAAAGAGGACGCAAACGGAATCCTTTTCGAAGACGGAAAAAAATATAAGGAAAGTCAGACTGACAACGGCGGCACCAAAGAGAGTCTCAACGGCGAACTGCCGGGCAACTATCAGTTCTCGGCCCGCGCGGTGATTGACCGCTATAATGCCTACGACATGCCCCTGGGCTGGGTGCTTCCCAACGACGGCTACGGCGCCGGTTACGGCCAGACATCAACGCTTGACGGCAATATCGAGAATCTGCGTCAATATGGCGAATATGCACGCGAAAAAGGCGTTGAAATCGGCCTGTGGACCCAGAGCGACCTCCATCCCAAAGAGGGAATTGAGCCGCTGCTTCAGCGCGACATTGTCAAGGAAGTGCGAGACGCAGGCGTGCGCGTACTCAAAACTGACGTGGCATGGGTCGGCGCCGGTTATTCGTTCGGACTCAACGGCGTTGCCGACGTCGGCGAACTGATGCCATACTACGGCAACAACGCGCGACCGTTCATCATCTCGCTTGACGGTTGGGCCGGCACGCAGCGATATGCCGGAATCTGGACCGGCGACCAGACCGGCGGACAGTGGGAATACATCCGCTTCCATATCCCGACGTATATCGGCTCCGGACTTTCCGGACAACCCAATATCTGTTCTGACATGGACGGCATTTTCGGCGGAAATAACATTCCGGTCAACATCCGCGACTATCAGTGGAAAACCTTTACTCCGATGCAGCTAAACATGGACGGCTGGGGCGCCAACCCGAAGTATCCTCATCAGCTCGGAACGGACGCCGAAAAAATCAACCGCGCGTACCTCAAACTCAAATCGGAACTGCTGCCGTACGCTTACACTTATGCCCGCGAGGCCGTTGACGGTCAGCCAATGGTTCGCGCCATGTTCCTTGACTACCCCAACGACTACACTCACGGAACCGCCACGCGCTATCAGTTCCTTTACGGTCCGTCGCTGCTCGTGGCGCCAATCTATCAGCCGACGCGCTCCGACGCCGACGGAAATGATGTGCGCCACAATATTTACCTGCCGGCCGGCCGATGGTTTGATTACTTCACGGGGCTGAGCTATGGCAACCCTGAAAGCGACATTATTCTGAACAACTTCGACTCGCCCCTCTGGAAACTCCCCGTCTTTGTCAAGGCCGGCGCGATTATCCCGATGGTCAACCCCAATAACAATCCCTCGCAGATAGACAAAACGGTGCGCATCTATGAAATCTGGCCGGAAGGCAAGAGCGAGATGACGGAATATGACGATGACGGCACCACTGAGGCCTACCGCCTCGGCGAGTATGCCACAACGAAAATCACCTCCGACCTTAACAGCAAGGGAGAACTGACCGTAACCATTGACCCGACTGTCGGTTCATATCCTGACATGGCCGATCTAAAGCGCACGGAACTCCGCATCAATCTGACAGCCGAGCCGAAAGAGGTCTATGGTCTTCTCAACGGCAAAAAACTGAAACTGACTCATGCCGCCGACCGTCATGAATTTGAGGCGAACGACGCGGCCTGGATGCTTGACGATTCGGCAAATCGCCTTGGTCAATGGGGCATCGACGAGGCCGCAGCGGCAATTCCTCAGTTGCTTGTCAAACTTCCCGCCGTAACGACGACGAAAACATCAGTCGGATGCGTAGTCAAAGGCTTTGAACTGAATCCGCAAATTGCTATGCCTGCCGTCATGGCGCTAAACGCCCCTGACGCTCCCCGGGCAGAACTCGGCGAGGCCGACATCCGCCCTTATGCAATCAATCTGCGCTGGAACGCCATGCCTGACGCCTCGTCCGTCGAAATGCTCTTTAACGGCATGACCTATACAAACCTGCCGACGGCTGAAGGACAGACCGAATTCCTTGTTGAAGATCTCCGGCCGAAGACGGACTATGAGTTCAAGCTTCGCGCAGTAAACCCCGCCGGCTCATCAGAGTGGACCACTGTCAATGTAACGACAGCCGACAATCCGCTCGAATTTGCAATCAGCGGAATCACCGGCGTGTCGACCGCCGCCGACCAGCCGGGCCAGCGCCTGAGCCGCCTGTTTGACCATGATGACCGCGAAGTCTGGCACTCGAAATATGGAGTGGACGCCCTTCCCTTCGACATCACGCTGGACCTCGGCTCGTTCAACACACTTGACCGCCTTGAATATCTTCCCCGAGTGGATGCCGGCAACGGAACCATCCTTGAGGGTACAGTCGCAATCAGCGAAAACGGCATTGACTGGACCGACCCGGTTGCCTTCGAATGGAAGCGTGACAATTCGGCCAAAATCATGACATTTGCCGGTCAGCCTCTGGCCCGTTATGTGCGTCTGCATGTCAACAAAGCAGTCGGCAACTTTGGCTCCGGACGCGAAATCTTCGTGTTCAAGGTTCCAGGCTCTCCCTCGTATCTGCCCGGCGACATCAACAAAGATGGCAAGATTGACTCGAACGACCTCACGTCTTATACCAACTACACCGGCCTGCGTACCGGCGACGGTGACTTCGAATACGTCAGCATGGGCGACGTTAACCGCAACGGCCTGATTGATGCCTTCGACATTGCCAACGTAGCGACCAAACTTGGCGGAGGAATCGAGGCTTCCCGGGAGGTAAAGACCATTGACGGTTCAATAACCCTGAACTCACCGAAGAAAAACTATCTTCCCGGCGAGGAGATGACGCTCACACTCAATGGCCACGACCTTCAGGCCCTGGCAGCGTTCTCGCTGGCCATTCCTTACAATCCCGCCGAACTCGAATACATCGGCGTTGAGCCGGCAGAGGCTCTGGCCCACATGGAGAATCTGACTTATGACCGCCTGCATACGTCGGGCGACAAGGTTCTCTATCCGACGTTCGTCACCATTGGCGACCAGCCTGACGTCAACGGCACTCAGCCGCTGCTGACCATCCGTTTCCGAGTGAAAGCGCGCACCACGCAACCCTCCTTCCGCACTCCCATCCTGGTTGACAAACTTCTCCGCTCGAAGTAAAACAGCCTGAGTAATACAAAATGAGAGGGGTTGAAAGTTCTCGGACTTTCAACCCCTCTCTAATTTTGCAGGGTTTCAGTAACGGGTCAGGCGCTTATTTGACATTGCGGCTGATAACGGGAACTCCGGCGCGCTTAATGCTGTTGATTTTAGGCATTTTGCGTTGCTTGGGAGCATGGAACGGAGCATAAATTGACCATTCGCTCTCTGAATCAGGCCAGAAGTTGATTCGAAGGGTGGTTACGCCTCCATCCTTAAGTTTAGCATATACCAGAATCGAGGTCCACTGTTCTTCAACCTCGTTGCTTTCAAAGGTGTATTCACCCATGGTGTTTATGTCAGTTGTGATGTCGGTTGCGTCGCCACCCATTGCAATTTCGGGATAAGTGTAGCCCATATTGATTTTGTCGTCAACCATGTTTTCGCTGAGCATACGCACGTAAGCTTCCTCAACGTTGCTGGGGCTGATTTCAAAGTTGACCTTTACATGACCCTCGCTCTTTTCTTTCGAAAATACGGTGACTACGGGAACATCCTCGTCTTCGCTTGAAACATATTCAAACACGAATTCCCTCTCTTCAACATTGCCGGCAGCATCGTAGGCGTTGACATACATAATATACTCACCGGGATCATAAACCGGCCATGTTGCATTTTCAACGTCGGGAACAAGGTCGCCGGAGCCGGCCAGGAAGCTCATTGACCAGCACTGGCCGAAAGTACCCATCAGGAAATCACGTCCATAGACCTTTACATAAGATTCCATGCTCTTCTTCATGCCCCAAACAGTGTTTACATACTTAATTTCGTCGCTGCCGGTGAAGTCAAGAACCATACCGTAATCATTAAATTTGCCGTTCGTCACATTCAGATCAAGGTTAACGGCCTCGGGCTTTTCAGTTGTCAGTTCGGTGAATACAAAGTATTCCAGGGGTTCAGTTGTCTCAGGATCAACCTGCCATGCGCAAAGATAGTATTTCGTTCCGGGAGTGACGCTGAAACGGTTTGATTCCGAAGTATTATCGTACTGGTCGAAGTCCGTCTGGGTGTAGGTTGCCTTTCCGACTCCTACGAAAGCATTGCCGGAAAGAGCATACTGGATGCACAGAGTTGCATCTGCCTCATCGAGTTCTTCGAGTCTGGCGTTAAAATAATCCATTGCGACATAGTTGGCCTCATAATATGATATGAGATTGTGAGCATATGCCACGTCTTTGCCTGAGGTATTGACCGTGTAGGTCACGGTGTTTTTGCCTACTTTGTTGACGTCCAGCCAGAGAGAGCCGTCCTTAACATCGTCAGGAAGATTGAAGGAAATATAGTCAACGGCATCTACGTCATACTTGGCAACCACATGGTTGTCCTTAACGAGATACATTTTTTCATTGTCGGCGGCCGACGCACCAACTGCGGCAAAAGCCATTGCGGCGGCTATAATCGTATTCTTTGTCATAGTTTCAAAAGCTTTAGAGGGTTAATCGAATTATTTCTTAATGATCTTGACGGACTGCTTCCGGGCAGTGACGACATAGACGCCTGCGGGAAGGCGACTCAGGCTGACGGAGGTCACGCCTTCAGCGGCGACAGCCTGCGCGGCAGCGACGCCTTTGAGGTCAAAAACGGTGACGGTTTCGCCTTCGGTCAGGCCGGAAACATTGACTGCGTCAGTTGTCGTGAGCGGCCAGACTGCGACTTCGCCGGGTGCGGTCAGCTTTTTGATGGCAGTCCACTCTGCTCCGATAAGCAGGCGGTCAATCTTGCTGTAATCAACCGTCTCACCGGAGCCTCCAACACATTTCAGGGTCAGCGAAGTGGCGCCGAGTTCGATACGGTCAATATTTTCCAGCACTTCCTCACGCTGGCTTCCGTCAGTCGAAATCACCACTACTGCTTTCCTGTCCTCGGCAGCGACACTCATGACACATGCCATGCCAAGGGAGATGCCGCAAAGTAACTTTGTGAAAATGTGGTTCATAAAAAAATATTAAGTTGTTTAGATGATAAGTATCGTAATTGTCTATTTGGCAGTCATTATCCCTCAATGAGTTCCGTTGCCTTGATGAGCATACGGGGTATATGGAAAGGACCTTTGAAGATATTACCTTTGGCCGGTTGTGCGACTGAGCCGTCGCGATGGAGATAGCCATACCATTCGCCAAATTCGGGGTCAGGCAGATGGGCATACATCCAGTCGTGGGCCATTTTGTGCATCCGGAGGTACTTTTCGTCACCCGACGCCTTATAAGCGTATAGCGTTGCGATGACAGCCTCGGTCTGCGGCCACCAGAACTTCATGTCCTGCGAATAGTCCTGACAGGGATAACCCTTGCAGTCGCGGAAGTTGATGATGCCGCCGAACTCGGCGTCCCATCCCCAGTCCCATGACCAGTCGAGAATCTGCAGGGCCATAGCCGTCAGTTCGGAATCCCATCCACGATGCTTCGACTCTTCGAGCAGGAACCATGCGGTCTCGATGCAATGGCCGGGATTGATTGTGCGGCCGGCGCAGGTGTCAATCAGTTCGCCGTCGGGCGTAACGGTTTCGAGCAGGGCCTTGAACTCAGGATGGATAAACAGCCTCAGGCGCTCAACCGACTCGGCAATCTGCCGATCAAGAACGGGGTCGGCAATAGCCTCGCGGATGCGCGAAGCGGTGTTTATCAGAATCATCGTGATGGAGTGGCCGATGGCCGGCTGAGTCTCCATATATTTAGGTTCAAGAATGCCGGGCGTTGAAATAAAGCGGCGAATATCCTTGAATAGAGCCAGAGCTTTCTCGGCATAGGTCTTGTCGCCGGACGCTATCGAGTATTCGCTCATTGCAATGGCCGCAAAACACTCGCTGAAGACGTAGCGGCGCTTGCGCAGGGGCCGACCGTCGGCCGTCACCTCAAAGTACATTCGTCCGTCAGCCTGGTCAAAGCAGTGAGCCTCAATGAAGTCAATGCAACTTTTTGATGCCGCAAGCCACTCCGGGTTCTTTTCTATATTATTATAGGCGGCCGCGGCGACATAGCCGAAGCGCCCCTGAAACCAGACGGATTTGGTTGAATCCATGAGCGCACCGTCCCGGTCCAGACACGTGTAGACTCCGCCATTGACCGGGTCAAGACCGTTCTTTAGCCAGAACGGCATGATGTTCGCCGTCAGTTCGCGGCGATACAGGTCGGCATAGTGCTTCAGTTCTTTCATCGCACTTAGAATTTATTGCAGCGTTCAAAGAAACGGATTGATTCGAGTTCGGCCTTCATGGCAGCCTCTTCCTCGTCAGACATGTTGCGGAACGGCACTCGGTTGGGTCCGAGGTCCAGGCCGATCAACTTCATTATGCGCTTGCCGCCGACAATGTTTCCGCGGTAGTTGCAGATAACGTTGATCACTTCCTGGCTGAAGTTCTGCTTCTCGCGAGCGGTTTCGATGTCGCCGCGGTCCCAGGCGTCAATGATGCCGACGAGTTCGCGGCCGTTATAGTTGGTTGTGCCGCCGATTCCGCCGCGCGCACCGCCCTGAGCAAGCGAAGCAAGGATGGTTTCGTCCTGGCCGTGGAGCATGTCAAACTTGCCGTTCTTGTAGAGTCGGCACTGGTTATACTCGTAAAGGCTCTCGTAAGTGTATTTGATTCCGGCAAAGTTCGGAATACGGCCGTCAACTGCCTTAAGGAATTCAACCATCGGCAGGAAAGCGCCATTGAACGCCGGGATGTGATAGAAGTAGAACGGAAGTTCGGGCGCTTCGGCAGCGATTTCCTCGCAATACTTCACAAGTTCTTCAACGCGACCGATTTTTGGGAAAGGAGGAGCCATGGCACCGATGCCCCAAGCCCCGACTTCCTTGGCATGGCGGGCCAGTTCGCGCGCCTCGCGCAGACAGCAGCTGCCAACGTGGACAATCACCTTGAAGCCTTCAGGCACCGCAGCCATCCAGGCCTCGGCCAGGCGCTTGCGCTCGTCGGTCGTCAGCATGTAGCCTTCGCCGGACGAGCCGTTGATAAAGACCCCTTTCAGCCCGTTCTTTGCCAGCATCGCGGCATAAGCGGGAATCGGCCCGAGGTTAATATCTCCATTAGGATGCATTGGGGTGAAAGGTGCATCAATGAGTCCGTTGATTTTTTCCATATCCGGTCAGTTTTTTATGATTTTTATTAAGCAAAAGGAGTTATTCGGCGTTCAGAGTTGTCGGTTTCAGTAAAGCGAGCTGGAGAACCACTGCAAGGACTAATGCGCCGGCCATCAGCACGAAGCCGAGGCCAATGCGTCCTGACTCGGCAAGCAATCCGAGGATGTTTGTCGCGACCGCGCCAATGAACAGTCCGCTCATGTTCATTATGCCATAAGCCGTTGCGCGGCGCCGGTCATTGACAAACTGGCATAGAATCGGCATCGTGTTGGAGTCGAAAAGTCCATAGCCGAGGCCGAAAATTACGCCGGCCGAGATTGCAGACAGCAGCGAAGCGCCATAGCCCATCAGAACCAGGGCGGGAATCATCATTGTCATGCCGATTGCGGAGGTATATATGCGTCCGCGGAGGTTTCGTTGCGACCAGCGGTCAGCCAGCGGGCCACCAACCATCACGCCGATAAACGACGAGAATGCAATCGTTATCGTTGCATACGGACCGGCCTCCGTCATTGGAATGTCAAGGCTGGACGCGAACAGTTCGGGCAGCCAGTTCTTTGTTGACCAACCGGGAATCGAGCAGGTTGCGAAGAAGAAAAGAATGGTCCAGAAGGCTCCGTTTGCAAGCAGTACACCGATATTCGAGCCAATTGCGCCGACCGATTTCCGGAACGAGAACGGCGCGGCGGGATTCTCATTGCGCGGAGCGCGCTTGTCCTCATAGAGCAACGCCATCAGAACCACAGCATAGATGATGCCGACAAGACCAAACCAATGGAATGTCTGCTGCCAGGAGAGCTGTTTGGCGACAAAAGCGCCGAAACCGCCCACAGCCTGCCCCATGTAAAGACCGGTCATGTGAATGCCGATTGCGAGCGAGAGCTGCTTGCCGGTAAAATAGTCGGCAATCAGCGATAGCGCGGCGGGGATATACAGAGCCTCACTTATGCCCATCGCGGCCCTGAGCCAGTAGACCTCGGAATAGTTCTCCGCATAGCCCATCAGCAAGGTGACCGTTGACCAGACGGCAAGCGAACCGACAATGAGCCACTTTCGGTTGACGCGGTCGGCGACAATGCCGCTGACCGGACTCATGAATCCGTAGATCCACATGAACACGGCCATTATTTTGCCAAATTCGACCGTGCTTTCAAGCGCCTCAATGTCAAGAGCCATGCTCTCGCGCATCGTGCTGAGCATCTGTCGGTCCATATAGTTCAGCAGGGCGACGATCCAGAGCAGGGCGACAACAAGCCACGGGTACCATTTTTTTGAAGTAAGGTTGTCTTTCATCGGTTTTTATTTTTGTTCAAGGGACAATCCGTTGAATCGCAGCATGAGCAGCCGCGCCCACGCCTTGTGCAGCGAATTTTGTTTACAATCCACAGCACACATGCGGCCAGGATGATGGCAATTATAATCCACTGAATCATTTCTTTTTCAACTGATTTCGGAGTTTTGCCGGCGTCAGGTCGGCCGGATACCGTTCGAATGGCAGACGCAGCGTGCAACCTTCGCGAAAGCGCGAACAACCGTAAGCGGTCCGTCCTTTTATAAGATGGCCGGCGCCACATTCCGGACACCCGATTTCCTCAATACTTTTAAGGCGTGGCGCACGCGTTTTTTTCTCTTTCGCCGGGAGGACGGATTTCTTTCCGCCGGCCGTCGGGTTGTCGACAATATTAATCCGGCGCTGAGAGTTGTCACTCAGAACGCTGACGACGATTTCGCCAATCATCAGTTTCAGTTCGTCCATGAACTCGGCCGGGGAATACAGTCCGCGTTCGATGCGTCGGAGTTTGTTCTCCCAAATGCCGGTCAGTTTCGCGCTTTTCAGCAATTCCTCGTTGATTAACTCAATCAGAGCCTCGCCCGCTTCGGTCGAGACAATATTCTTTCGTTCGCGGGCAATATAATGGCGGCGGAAAAGAGTTTCGATAATCGCCGCGCGCGTTGACGGGCGCCCGATGCCGTTCTCCTTCATGGCCTCGCGCAGTTCATCGTCGTCGACCGTCTTGCCGGCGCTTTCCATTGCGCGCAGCAGTGAGCCTTCCGTATAGGGCTTTGGCGGACTCGTCTGCCCTTTTTGCAAGGCCGGGACGTGCGGTCCGGATTCGCCTTCGACGAATGGCGGCAGGATAGCCGCGTCGTCTGCGTCAGTCTTCTCGTCCTTCTCGGTTTTGAAAAGTTCACGCCACCCGGGTTTGGTGATGACCTTGCCGGTTGCCTTGAATTCGACGTCGGCCACGCGGGCGAGAACCGTCGTTGTCTGAAACTCGCAGTCAGGATAGAAGGCCGCGATGAAGCGCAAAGCAATCAGATGGTACATCAGTTTTTCGTCGCCGGCAAGCACCCGAGGCGACTCGCCCGTCGGGATAATGGCATGGTGGTCTGTGACCTTGGAATTATCAAAAACCTTTTTGCTTTTGGCTATTTTCGCGCCGGGAGCGAGCAGCGGAGCCGTCTGAGGCGCGTATGGGGTCATTTTTGAGAGAATTTCAGGCACTTTGGGGTAAACGTCATCAGGGAGATAAGTGGTGTCGACTCGCGGATATGTCGTCACCTTTTTTTCATAAAGAGTCTGAATCAGTTGCAGAGTGCGGTCAGCGGTCCATCCCCAACGGCGGTTACATTCCACCTGGAGCGAAGTCAGGTCAAAGAGTTTCGGCGGCGTTTCGCGTCCGGCCTTTTGCTGAACGGAGGTGACCGTCAGCGGTTCGTTCTTTATTCTTTCAAGCGCTTCGGCGGCCTTCGGTTCAGAGTTGAATCGGCCGGAAGTCGCCGCAAATGTGACGTCGCGATAAATGGTTTTGAGTTCCCAGAAGTCTTCAGGCTTGAAATTCCGGATTTCCTGCTGTCGGCGCACGATCAGCGCCAGAGTGGGAGTCTGGACCCGCCCGATGCTCAGCACCTTGCCCGGTTCGGAATATTTCAGCGAATACAGGCGCGTTGCGTTCATTCCGAGCAGCCAGTCGCCGGCGGCACGGCTCAATCCGGCCATGTAAAGATTGTTGAAATCGGCGGCGGGTTTCAGTGCTGCAAAACCCTGACGGATCGCATCGTCAGTCAGCGATGAAATCCAAAGGCGCTTGACCGGCACGCGACATTCGGCCAGTTGCAGAACCCAGCGCTGAATCAGTTCGCCCTCCTGGCCCGCGTCACCGCAGTTGATAACCTCCTGCGCCTCGCCGACAAGTTGCTTAATAGTTGCGAACTGGCGCTCAATGCCTTTGTCTTTTTTCAGTTTAATGCTGAATCGCGACGGAATCATCGGCAGAGAACCGAGACTCCATCGCTTCCACATATCCGTATAGTCGTGAGGTTCCTTCAGTTCACAGAGGTGGCCGAAAGTCCACGTCACTTTATAGTCGCCCCCTTCCCAATAGCCGTCGCGCTTGACAGTGGCTCCAAGGATATGGGCGATATCCTGCGCCACCGAGGGTTTCTCAGTGATGCACAGAATCATTTCGTTTCAGCGGCATATGCACCCCTGACAATTCCGTAAGGAGTCAGGAACTCCAGATAGAAATTGCCGGGTTTGCGTTTGAGGGCAGGGAAGTCAATTTCAAGCGTCAGAACGCCATCTTCTTCCCACTGGAATGAGCGTTGGAAATCAATGGGGTCGATATCCGTCGCGTTGATTTTGCCGTTGAGGCTGACTGCGTCAATACGGTCCGACGTGTTTGGCAATCCGATTGCACGGCAGTATACCCGGCTCAAGTCTTCCCGACAGCAGATGCTGTCAATCTCGATGCGCAATTCGTGTTTCGGTTTTTCGGCAGTCTGCGATCTGAAGACCCGTCCGGTTCCTTTTGCGACTGCAATACCGAGCAGGAGCAGCATAGCCGTAATGAAAATAGCATTACGCATCAGATTCTCCTTTCTCCAGCGCCTTCGCTTCGTTCCAGAATTTATCCATCTGGCCAAGGGTCATGTCCTTGAGGTTCAGCCCCTCTTCAGCCGCACGCTTTTCAATATGGTTGAAGCGCGAGATGAACTTTCGGTTGGTGCGCTCCAGAGCATTTTCAGGATTGATTTCATAGAGACGGGCGGCGTTGACCAGAGCGAAGAATATATCGCCCATCTCGGCCTCCATTGCCTCTTTGTCGCCGCAGATTGCCTCGGCACGGAACTCGGCGAGTTCCTCAAGAAGTTTGTCCCAGACATCCTCGCGGTTTTCCCAGTCGAAGCCGACATGGGCGGCTTTTTCCTGAATCCGGAAAGCCTTGACCAGGGCCGGCAGCGCAGCCGGGACTCCGGCCAGCACGGTTTTGTTTCCGCCCTTTTCCTTGAGTTTGAGCGCCTCCCAGTTGTTCATGACGGTTTCGGCATCCTCGGCCTTTACTTCGCCAAACACATGGGGGTGGCGATAGATCAGCTTGGCGTTCAGGGCATCGCAGACGTCAACAATGTCGAACGCGCCCTTTTCCTCGCCAATACGCGAATAGAACAGCACATGAAGCAGAACGTCGCCAAGTTCCTTGCGGATATTGGCGTCATCCTCGGCAATGAGAGCGTCGGCAAGTTCATAGACCTCCTCAATTGTGTTGGGGCGCAGCGACAGATTTGTCTGCACGCGGTCCCACGGACACTCCTTTCGGAGGCGGTCCAGTACGTCGATTACCCGTCCAAGGGCTTCTATTTTTTCTTCGCGAGAATGATTCATGAAGTGAACAATGGAAAATGAAACAATAAAAAATGCGTGGAGGGGAGCGAGGGAGGAGGTATCAGTTTAACTTGAGGCGGAGACAGCACCAGTCGTTCAGGACCGTATGGGCCGTTTCGCTCAGGCCGAGCGGCGCGGCGACCTCCATGATGACCGGAATGTCATGTTCATAGAATCCGCTGAGGATCATTGTGGCGCCCGGTTTCATAGCGGCGACATAACGGTCAATATCACCCGTAATGATATTCCGGTTGATGTTAGCGATAAAGAGGTCGGCCTTCGGCAAAGAGGGAAGTACGGACGCATCGCCGCAATGAAGACGAACGTTCTGCGAGCGGTTAAGGGCTATGTTCTCGACAGCGTTCTCATAGGCGGCCGGATCGATTTCAACTCCGTTGACTTCGGCCGCGCCGCGCATTCCACACAGAATGGCGAGGATTCCGGTTCCGGTACCCATGTCAGTGACGGTCAGCCCGCGCTCGTCAATTTCGAGCAGGGCCGCGATTACCTGCGACGTGGTTGCATGATGTCCGGTTCCGAATGCCATTTTCGGGTCAATCACTATGTCGTATTCGGCCGAAGGCACGTCAGAGTGAAACGACGAGTGGATAACACACCGCTCTCCGACAACAATTGGCTTGAAATAGTTTTTTTCCCACTCCGAGTTCCAGTCCTGTCCTTCGATTGTGGTTACCCGGCGGCTAATCTCAGCCTCAAACGGGAAGAGGGCCAGGGCATTCCCGAGCGCCTCTTCATCATAAAGTTCCGACTTGACGTAAGCGGTAAGCCCCTCGGCGTCGGCCACGAATGATTCGTAGCCGGCGTCGGCAAGGAGGGCCGCCATAACGTCTGTGGCATCCTCGCAGCAAGGCGTCAAGTCAAGCCGGAGTTCGCGATAGTCGTTCATTTCACAATCTTGAAGCCGCCTTCCTTCAGAGCCGCTTTGATTTCGGCGATGTGTTCGTGGTTGCGGGTTTCGATTTCAACGTGAAGCATGCATCCGTTCACGTCGGTATCCTCGGCGTTGCGTTCGTGAACAACGCTGATCACGTTGCCGCCCTGCTGAGCAATGATGTTCATGACTCCGCTGAGCTGACCGGGCTTGTCCTGAAGGTCAAGAATGAGCGAGCAGTCGCGTCCGCTCTTGACGAGGCCGCGACGCACGGCGCGGTTATGGGCCGTAACGTCAATGTTTCCGCCCGAAACGACGCACACGACGTTTTTGCCCTTGACCGGCACTTTATTAAACATTGCGGCGGCCACACTGACAGCGCCTGCACCCTCACTGACGAGTTTTTTCTGTTCCATCAGGGTCAGGATCGCGGCTGCAATTTCGTCTTCGCTGACGGTCACGATTTCGTCGACATACTGACGAATCAGATTGAAGGTGTTTTCGCCGGGTTCCTTAACGGCGATGCCGTCGGCAATGGTCTTGACGGAATCGAGATGGACGCGCTTGCCCTCCTTGATTGAATTATACATTGACGGGGCGCCTTCGCTCTGCACGCCATAGACCTTAACGTCCGGGCGAAGCGACTTGATTGCAAAGGCAACGCCGGCAATCAGACCGCCGCCGCCAATGGGGACAATCACAGCCTCCACTTCGGGAAAATCCTCGATGATTTCCAGGCCTATCGTACCCTGGCCGGCAATCACCTTTTCGTCGTCGAAGGGGTGAACAAAAGTGTAACCTTTCTCCTCCTTGAGTTCAACGGCCTTTGCATAGGCATCATCATACACACCGGGGACAAGACACACTTCCGCGCCATAGCCCTTAGTAGCCTCAACCTTGCTGATGGGGGCGCCGGCAGGCAGGCAGATGATAGACTTGATGCCGTTGCGGGAGGCTCCGAGGGCAACCCCCTGGGCATGGTTACCGGCCGAGCAGGCAATCACGCCGCGAGCCTTTTCCTCTTCGGAGAGTTGCGAAATCTTGTAGTAAGCGCCGCGCAGTTTAAAAGAGCCGGTGTTTTGCAGGTTCTCGCATTTCAGATGCACTTTGGCCTCAGGATTGATGCGTGAGGCAAACATAATCGGAGTGCGACGGGCAACGCCCTTTAGCACACGCGAAGCTTTAAAGACTTCACTAAGATCAAGCATAACAGTAGTTTTGGTTGGTTGATTTTGTTGTTTTGCACCGCAAATTTAAGAAAACCCGACGGAAAATGCAAAAATTACCGTACGGAAATCAAAAGCGGAAAACGGCAATTGTTAAATTCGGGGCAATCATGTTAAAACTTGTTAAAAAATTGGGGGGGGGTAGTTAATGTCGTACCTTTGCGCAATAAACCTATCTATAACACAATATCCACACAAAAAACAATGAAAAAACTACTACTTTCACTGCTCGCCATGGCAAGTACATATTGTGTAGCCGTGGCCGACAATTGGTCGTATGAGGTTAAAAAAGGAGCGTACACATCTCATGATTTCTCGAAAGTCACAGCCGATCAGGCTTCACCCATTACGTTTAATAAAAACGCGGCAAACGAACAGACTTGGAATATCAGCATAACCTCCTTGGCCGCAAGCTCCGCACCTACCATAACAAACGATGGTAGTATTCCCGCAGGCATATTAATCGGCTCAGCCAAAAAGGCTGCTTCGAAAATCGTTTTATCAAGCAAGGAGAATTACGCCGGCAAAACCATTGAAAAAATCACCGTCAAGATTGCCGGAGGAGCGAAAGCCAGTAAATATGACGCAAATATAACCGTTGGAGACTTTACTGAAGATTTCGCAGCAGCCATACCCGGCACAACGGTGGAGGAACAGGAAATCACATGTACTCCAAATGCGTCAGGCGAAATTGTGATTACATTCTCCAACACAAATACCAGCACAACTGCAAACGGCGGCTTCAAGTTTTGCAGCATTTCGATTGATTACAGCGATAGCACTACCGGAAAGAGAGAGCCTGAACTTTCGTTTGACGGCCAGGCATCTTACGAACTCATTCTGGGCTACAATGTCAGCAGTTTCGTCGCTCCCAAGCTCAACAACCCCAACGGCGTAACCGTTACCTACTCTTCATCTAACGAAGACATCGCTATTATTGTTGACGAAACAACAGGCGATATCCTCCTCGAAGACGCGGAAGGCACAGCAACCATCACCGCCACATTTGAGGGTGATGACACTTACAAAGCCGCAACCGTTTCTTACACAATCGTTATCAAAGCGCCCGAAGCATGCGCAACCCCGACCTTCTCCGCCACCGCAATCCACGCCGGCGAATCAGTGACCATCACTTCGACCGAAGGTTCGACCATTATGTATTTTGTCAGCGGTGATGATGAATTTGAGGGCGAGGGTGACTCTCCCGTTTCCATCACCTTCTCAACCCCCGGCACTTACACGATCGAAGCCGTTGCAAGCAAGGACGGCTATATTGATAGCGAGGGCGCAATCGAAACCATCACCGTCAGCGAAAAACCCGAAGGCGACCTTGCCATCACAGCCGAGGCCTTTAAAATGAGTGGACCAGCATATGCTGCATACACCTTTAAAAGCAACGCGACAAACGTAACTTATGCCGCCAAAGCAAGCGTCAGCAACGGAATTCAAATCAATACAGCAACGACAGGGAACGGCATAAATTCAGGTATCACTATTATTGACAATCCTGACGGATTGATTATCGCAAAGATTATTATTCGGACCTACGAGACTGCTAACGAAAAAATAAATGACATTGAATTCAGTAATACACCCGGCGTTCTTACCGAGTCTACCTCGTCGGCGAAAGATATTGCGGTTGGATTCCCTGAGAACACTGTCACCGTATCTGCGTCACCCGAGATTTCATCTGATAACATGACATTTACGTTTACGCCGACCGGCGACTTCAAATATTTCCTGCTCACCAGCAGCAAAGCAATTCAGATTACCGGATTTGATGTTTTCTACAAGAAGCCTGCGGTTGTTGAACCGGTTGCGCCTGCGGCTCCTGTAGTTCTGGTTAACGGCAAGGACGTCGAAGACTTTGAGTCTCCGATTGACCTTCAGCAGGGTTCGGTTGAAATTACTCTGACCGCCGAGGAAGGACACCATATCTACCACAAGCACGTCGAGGCTCCTGAGGAAGCAATCTACTTCGACGGCGAAGCGGAAGAAGACATCCACGCCGGATTTACTCACGTTCCGACCCACAGCGCAACTCTCACCGTCAACAAGAACGGCACTCTGACCTACTATGCCTTCAACCCCGAAACCCAGTTGAAGAGCGAACCCGTATCGCTCTCGTTCAGCAACGCCGATACCACCACGATCAGCGAAGTAGAGATTGGCAACGGCAAGGCCGAATGGTTTGACGTTCAGGGCCGCCGCGTCGTTGCTCCGTCAAAGGGTCTGTTCATTAAGCGTCAGGGCAATCAGACTGTCAAGGTTTGCCTTTGAACAGTGAGACAAAAAGGGAAATCGGGCATTCTTTTGTGTGAACAAGTACCTAAGTTTTTGAGATAGCATCCGGCGACGTTGCGACAACGATTACCGGTCCCGAATTTCCCCTTTTTTATATAGAGCGAGAGGCTGCATCACCGATTGTGTGTGAGATGCAGCCTCTCGTTTTTTCTTTCGCGGGGAATCAGCGGCGCATGCCGCCGGGACCGCCGCCCATGCGCGGGGGACCTTGGCGCATGAAGTCTTCGTTGCCAGTGGAGGGGACTTTGCCTCCTGCAAAGGTTGAGAACTTGTAAGTGAAGGTTGCCATTACGTAGCGACCGAGAACGTTTCGGCTGATATCGGAGATTGCCTGAGCGGTTTCGGAGCGGCTGATGCTCTGACGTTGATTCAGCAGGTCGTAGCCTTTGATTGCGAAGGTTGCGTTTTTGCCTTTCAGGAACATATAACTTACGGAGGCGTTCAGCATCCATTCGTCGGAGTCATAGCCGGCGGAGTAGCCGCTGTTAGCCGTATAGGTCAAGTCAGCAGACAGGACGAGTCCGAAGCGGGTGTACCAGGTTCCGTTAAAGGCTCCGCCATAAGTATGGGCGGTTGTGTTGCGGGCCGACGGAATCGAGTTGCTGTTGTGCTGTAAAGTATAGCGCGGCCTGATTTCAAGTTCGAGATCGCCCGGACGGTAAGCGACCGCAAAACTCTCGTTGACAGAAGTGCGTCCGGCAGTGTTGCTTTCGCCGGAGATGAAGCCACGGGTCTGCTGGAAATTCGCGCCCAGATAGTTATTGAACGAGAAATCTTTTGAGGAACCGAACGGGCGGGAGAATACGGAGAAGAGTCCGGCCGTCCAGTTGCCGTTGACGTTCTTATAGGAAGTATAGCGCCCGCCGGTGACGCGGTCGGTGATGACGTCGGTTGCAATCGCATTCTGAGTGTATGAGGCATTACCCATTACCATGAACGACTGCTGACGGTCAGAATCGAACGTCTGGAAACGCAGGCGGAGATTATGGGCAAACGAGGGTTTCAGGTTCGGATTACCCTGGATTATGTTCATGGGGTCCGAGGAGTCCTCGACCGGCTGCATCTGGGCGATTGACGGCTGAGAAGACCGTCCGTTATAGTTTACGTTGAGGGATGTCTGCTTTGAGAATTTATAGTTCAACCGGGCAAATGGCGCAAAATTGTAGACCCACTGCGAGAGATTCTTGGCGGGGTTGGTCAGATTGTCAGACTTGCTCATCTGAGGGTTGAAACTGAGACCGGCGTTCAGGGTATACTTTGAGCTGACTTTTTTGTAACCGACGCGAAGCGACTGGTTGAAGTAGTCGTTGCGGAACCGGTTTGAGTTGTCAGGGTCATAGACCAGGTCGGCCAGACCTGCCCAGCGGTCGTCAAGCCCAAAGACGCTCCAGTCGTTGACGCGGAGTTCGGCGGCCTGTTCGGGCGTCAGGTATTCGTTGAGCGGATCGTGGTTTACAATTTTGTCGGCGTTGCTCCAGCGATAGTTCATCATGTATGAGAACTCAAGGAAGTTGCCGCGGGTTACGTCGCCGAGCGGTTCAACCCAGCTCAGCCGGGAATTGATTCCGTTGTTCCAGGTATGGTTTGTTATGTATTGATAGTCTTCGTAGAACGAGCCGTAGTCGTTGACTCCTTCAACGCCCTCGATGAGCCTGTCGAGACTCCAGTAAGCGTTACGGCTCCAGGCGGTTTCGCGTTCGCGGACATTGGAGAGCGAGTAGTTTGCGCTGACGGAGAATGAGCGTCCGCGACGAGAGCGGAATTTATGGTTGTAGATTAACCGTCCGTTGGCTTCAAAGGAGTTTCCGTGGCTCCGGTTGATGTTGCGGCTGTTTGAAATATCGGCCTCGTCATCGTAGTTACGGGCGGTTGAGAGGCTTCGGCTGTCATTGATGTTGACAGATATGTTCGGACGGAATTCAAAGGTGTTGAAGGAGTCAGGCTCCCATTTGATTCGGAAACCGCCCTTGAAGTTATGGCCTTTGTCCCATGAACGCGAAGAGTCATCGTCGTAGGTATTTCCGCCATGGAGAAGGTTGGTTCGATGGGTAGTCGAGGTGTTATATCGGTCGTTGTGAGAGTAGAGCATTTCGCCGCCGACACGCAACACCTTGCTGCCGACGTTGAAGTTGAAGCCGAGGCTCCGGGTTGTGTTTATGCCGGTTGTGCCTCCAAAACGGCGGAATCGCTGTCCGTTTCCGTCGGTAAATCCGGCGTCGTTGATGTTGTTGGCATTGCCGAGAACGGTGAACTGGTTGTTGTTCACAAAGCGATTGACGATGAAGGAGCCTTTATATGTGTCGGAGGTGCCATAGCCGGCTTCGGCCTGGCCGAACCATCCGTTTTTCATGCCGGGCTTGACGGTCAGGTTGATGACCATCTCATCTTCGCCGTCGTCAACGCCGGTCATGCGTGCAAGGTCACTCTTGCGGTTGATTACCTGAGCATTCTTAATCATGCTGACGGGGATATTCTTTGAGGCTACGGCGGGGTCATCGCTAAAGAATTCTTCTCCGTCAATGAGGATTTTCTTGACGGTCTGGCCCTGGGCCTTGATCGAGCCGTCGCTTTCGACTTCGACGCCGGGGAGGCGCTTCAGAAGGTCGCTGACCACGGCATTTGGCGGAGTCGTATAGCTTGAGGCATTGTACTCGATGGTGTCCTCCATCACCTTGACAGGAGTGGCGACTCCGATAACGGTTGCCTCTTTCAGCAAGATTCCCGACTCGCGCAGCTTCAGCGAGTCAAGGTTCATCACAGCATTGTCAGCGGTTATCCGGACCGGGCTGACAGCGTTGACATAGCCCAGATAAGATGCCTGGACAAGATAGCGGCCCTTCTTGACGTCGGCGAACCGGAATTGTCCGTCAAGGTCAGAGGCAACGGCGCTGACAAAAGTCGAGTCCTTATCGGCACGCAGCAGGCGCACAGTGGCCTGCGGAAGCGGCTCTCCGGCGAGGTCAGTCACCACGCCTTTCACAACTGCGGCCGGAACACCTAAGGTTCCGGCCAGCAGCAACACAATCACATAAAAGTATCGTTGAAACATAAGAAAAAGTTACTGTCTATGTTCTTTTGACGCCCGGATTGCAGAAAGGTTTAATTTATGTATGAGTTTTTTTATTCGTCGAAGTCATATTCGTCGAAGTTGTCATCATCGTCGAAGAAGAATTCTTCGTCAGCGTCGTCATTGGCAACGGCCGTCGGTTCGAAGATGAAGTTGTCCTCTTCGGTTACGCGATGATGTCCGTCGAGAGGACGATGGGTGATATTGCTCAGCTGGAGCTGGTTGCTCTCGTCGGTGATTTCACGCCAGAGCATATCTTTCAGTTCGGTCAGACCCATTCCGGTCACAGCCGAAATGAACACATGGGCCACGCCCTCGGGAAGAGTCGCGGCAATTTCGGCTTTAAGTTCATCGTCGAGCATGTCAGACTTGCTGATTGCCAGCACGCGAGGCTTGTCAGCCAGTTCGGGATTGAAGCGCGTCAGTTCGCCGAGAAGGATTTCGTATTGCGCCACGATATCGTCGGCATCGGCCGGGACCATGAATAGCAGAACGGCGTTGCGCTCGATATGGCGCAGGAAACGGAGTCCGAGACCTTTGCCCTCGCTCGCGCCCTCGATGATTCCGGGAATGTCGGCCATGACAAACGAACGGTTGTCACGATAAGCGACGATTCCGAGCTGAGGCTCCATGGTTGTGAACGGATAGTCGGCAATTTTCGGTTTTGCGGCGCTGACGGCAGAGAGAAGCGTTGACTTTCCTGCATTGGGGAAGCCGACAAGTCCAACGTCGGCAAGCAGTTTGAGTTCGAGAATGACCGTGCGCTCAACCGCAGGTTCGCCGGGCTGGGCATAGCGTGGAGTTCGGTTGGTCGACGTAGCAAAGTGCCAGTTGCCAAGTCCGCCCCTGCCGCCGCGCAGAAGGTAAACTTCCTGTCCGTCATCGGTCACTTCGGTAAGATATTCGCCGGTCTCGGCGTCAAACACGACGGTTCCGCACGGGACGTCGATAATGCGGTCTTCACCATCCTTGCCGAACGAGCGACCGGCGCCGCCGCTCTCGCCGTTGGTTGCGAACACATGGCGCTGATAGCGCAAGGGGAGCAGGGTCCACATGTTGCGGTTGCCACGGAGAATCACATGGCCGCCGCGTCCGCCGTCGCCACCGTCGGGACCGCCCTTAGGCACATATTTTGCACGGTGAAAATGGCGCGAACCTGCACCGCCTTTGCCTGAACGGCACTGTATTTTAACGTAGTCTATGAAGTTTGAATCTGCCATATTATATATTTGAACAAAAAATTGTATTTTATGTTTACTGTTTTCTTAACAATTTTCCGCCTCGGTTAGTTTCATCAACTCCTGAGCCTGGCGAAAATCAGCATGAGTGCCAATGTCGAGCCAGAGGCCTGAAATCGGGAAATGGCCAACCTTGGCGCCACGCGCAATCGCATCGGCAATGAAATCAGGAGCATCACGCCGCTCACGCTGCAACGATCGCAGCATCTCGCTTCGAATCAGATATATGCCGCCGTTGGCATAATGAGTATAAGTCGGCTTTTCCTCGATGCCGGTTACCCGGTCACCATCCGTGGTCAGGATTGCGAAGGGAATGCTGACCATATGTGAGATTGTCGCGATTGTGATATCGTTGTTCTGCTGTTCGTGATGGAGGTAGAAATCTTCAAGCGAAATATTTGTAAGCAGATCTGAGTTCATCAGCAAGGTTGTCGGCGCTCCGGAAGGCGGGAGCATCGAGCAGGCTCCGATTGTTCCGAGCGGCTCCGTCTCGCGAACACACCGGACCTCGGTTCCGGCAAAATGAGCCTCAATCTGTTCGGCCAGATATCGGACAGAAACGGTTATGTCTTCCACCCCGGCACGGCGCAGCGCGTCAATGTTGCGGTCAATTATCGGCCGTCCGCCGACCTTTAACAATGGTTTCGGCGTAGAGTCGGTCAACGGACGCAGACGTTCACCCCGTCCGCCGGCCATCAGCATGGCACGAATCGGCAGACGGGTTGTCTGGTGCCTGAGGTCAATTATGCTGCTGACGCGACCGTCGGCATCCACGATCGGCAGGAGGCGGATTCCAATGGTACGGGCCGCGCGGATCTCGGCCACGGTCATGTCGGCGCCGAGCGAGCGGAAGTTGCGGTGCATCGCGGACTTGACAGCAGCGCTGAGATCCAGGCCCGCAAGAAGCGCGCGCCGGACATCGCCGTCGGTCAGTGTTCCCTCCAGACGTCCGTCAGGCGCGACGGCGAGAAGCGTCATCACATCGCCGCTAAGCGCGTTAAGGGCGGCAATCGCATCACGCAGTGTCGCCTCGGTTGAAATCAGGTATTTATCCATTCTGATTCTGCATTTTCAGTTCAGCAATCTGCCAGTCGACTGGCGTGTCGAGGTCGAACGAGCGTTCGGCCGGCATCTCAACAGGAATGCGGCGCATCATCCGTCCTATTTCAATCGCGCGCAGGCGCGCGGGAGTGATGGCATAGACAGCGCCGTTGAGTTGCCATGCCTTCGGAGCGTCCTGACGCCGGGTCAGGAGACCGTCGCCCTTGCTGATGCGAAGAAATCCGTCAGACGAGGTTTCGAAGCAGTCGTAATATGGGTTACACGGGGCCGGACGAACCGTCACCGCCATGTCAACGTCGGGACTCCATGCCGCCAGAGTCGCACGGATATCATTGACCGAACGCATCGGCGACGTCGGCTGCAGAAGCACCACACAATCATAGGCAATTCCTCGGCGTTCAGCCTCGTCCATTGCATCGAGCATTACTTCGCGGGAGCCTGCCGTGTCTGATGCCAGTTCGGCCGGACGCATATGCGGATTTTTAATTCCGGCCTTGCGTGCGACATCTGCAATCGCCGGCGAGTCTGTCGTAACGATTACGTGACTCTCCGGAGCCAGGGCCAAAGCCGCCTCGATTGACCATACAATCAGCGGTTTGCCCGCAAAGGGCTTTATATTCTTGCCCGGGATGGACTTGGAGCCTCCGCGGGCCGGGATGATAAAAAGCGGGTTCATAGGTCATGGAAACTTTTGGGTCGGCGCAGCAGCTCCAACGGGGTTTCGGCAATCAGGGAAACGATGCGTTCAAGGGTGTCAGGACGTTCGTAGGGGTTGCTGACGCCGGAACAGTCCATCGAAAGGGCGCGACGGATAGCTTCAGCGATTTCGCCTCGTTCCGCCGGGCAGTTGATAACAGATTCGGCAGCAATACGGCGAGCCTGCCGCTTGCCGATGTTAACGGTAGGGATTCCGGCCGACGGCACTTCGATTATTCCGCTGGAACTGTTGCCGACAACTGCGCGTACGCATCTGAGCGCAGAAAAATAGCGTGCGGCCCCGAGCGACGGGACAACCTTTACTCTTGCGGGGTTGGCAGCGGCAAATTCCTTAATGGCACAGATAATGTCGTCAGCGCCCGGATCGTTATTGGGGAAAGTTATGAGGATTTTTGAGCCGGGAAAGCCGGAGAGAGCCGAGAATGTTTCCTCGGCCAGTCGAGCGGCGGAAATTTCACCAAGTGTCTCAGGATGGAGAGTGACAAGCAGGGCGGATTCGCCGAACCGCCATCCGAGGCTTTCTTCAAGTTCACTGCGGCTGAGAGCCGGACGGGGAGCAACCCCGATTGCGCCGACGTTGAAAACTCGCTCAGGCGCTTCGCCAAGCTGAATGATGCGGCGGCGATATGGCTCGGTCGAGGTCAGATGGAGCGCGGCCAGCTTTGTTATGGCATGGCGAAACGAATCATCAAAGGCTCCCTCGGTCAGTTCTCCGCCATGAAGATGCACGATTGGCACCCGCATCAAGGCGGCGGCCGAAGCAATCGCAAGAGTCTCAAAGCGGTCACCGAGCAACACAATCAAATCAGGCGACTCCTTTTCAATTGCTTCGGCGGCCGAGGCGAGACATTCGCCCATGGCCGCAGCCGTTTGGGCCGGAGTTGAAAAGTTGACAGACATCGGAGCTATCACGGGATTGAATCCGTCGGCAATGACGGCGTCGAGCGTGTGGCCGCGATGCGCGTCAAGGTGCATGTTCGTCGCCATTACACGGACCGAGCAGCCGGTGCGGTCGCGGAGCGCGCGCGCAACAGGCGACAGCAGGCCCCAATCGGCTCGGGTCGTTGTGGCTATGAGAATCTTACGCATGTTCTACTTCTGCGAAAAAAGTGACGGACCAACGAAAACACTTCGTTAGTCCGCTGAGAAAAAATCGTGATAATGAAGATGGTTCTCGTTAAGAAATTGTGAAAAAAACTGTGTCTTTTTGCCTTGCGGTCAAAGATTAACTTAATGATTGGTAAATTTGGTTTACTTGACGAGAAGTGATGCAAAATTACATCTTTCATGTTACAAACCAATAGCAAACACAAGACATTTATGCAACAGCGCGAAAGTTTTTTTCATCCTGACCTCATTTCGCCATCAGACGATAGAGATAAGGGTAACGCGGCGTTATTGCTTCAGCGAGCGAGGCAAGCGCCGGAGGAATGGATGCAAGGAAATGCTCCTTACGCTCCCAGCGGCCACGGAATCCGTAAGCGCCAAGCACCTGAAGCAGTCTGAAAATTACAAAAGCAGGCAGTTCGCGTCGGAATTTCGCCTCGTCCATTCCGGCAGCCCGGCAATAGCGCGAAACCATTGCATTGCGCAATTCCGGCGAGAATCCGGCCCGCGCCTGCCAGAGAAACGAGGCTACGTCGTAGTAGACCGGGCCGAGGCGTCCGCCCTGAAAGTCAATCAGCCAAGGCTCATTGTCTTTAATCATCACGTTACGGCTCTGGAAGTCACGGACCATGAATGCTTTCGGGCCGGATGAGAGCAAATCGTCAGCCAATCGTTCAAAGTCGTCCTCAAGGGCCGGTTCGTCAATCGTCAGCCCCGGCGATGTTTTAAGGAAACAATATTTGAAATAATTGAGATCCCACATGATGGACCGGCGGTCCATTTCCGCAACCGGATAACAACGAGAGTAATCAATCGCCCGGACGGAATGGACAGACGCAAGCAAATCCATTGATTTCTCAATCAGATCAATACGGTCAAGCATTTCGAACAGCGAACGGTCGCCGACCGAGGTCTGAAGATAGGCCATCCGGTCCGGACTGACCGCGACAACACGCGGCACATTAACGTCTGCCGCCCGAAAGCAGTCAGACAGATAGAAAAACGCTTCGTTTTCCTCCCGCACGGTTCCTTCCGTGGCAATCAGCTCAAGACCGGAAGAAAAATGCAGACGCCAGTAACGCCGATTGCTCCCCGAGCCGCCTATAGGGTCGGCAGAGAGGAGGTCGACATCCCATGGGAGCAGATTCTTAATTTCCTGCGGGAGCATAGAGGCGTTCGCGGGCGGCAAGGACGCGCTCGTCAGTGATGTAGTCGTCATAGTCCATCATCTTGTCGATGATTCCGTTAGGGGTCAGTTCGATGATGCGGTTGCAGACAGTCTGGATGAACTCATGGTCATGGCTCGACATCAGGATATTTCCCTTGAACGCCTGAAGGGTGTTGTTGAATGCCTGGATCGATTCGAGGTCAAGATGGTTTGTCGGCGAGTCAAGAACCATCGTATTGGCATCACGAAGCATCATCCGAGCAATCATGCAACGCATTTTTTCGCCACCGGAAAGGACAGACGCCTTTTTGAGGACCTCCTCGCCGGAAAAGAGCATCTTGCCGAGGAAGCCTTTGAGATAGATTTCGCTTGAATCGTTGGAGAACTGACAGAGCCAGTCAACGAGATTCATGTCAGTATTGAAAAATTCAGAGTTGTCCAGCGGAAGATAGGCCGTGGTGATTGTCTGTCCCCATTCATAAGTGCCGGAGTCGGGCTGACGGCGACCGTTGATGATTTCAAACAAGGCCGTCATTGCGCGGGGATCATGAGACAGGAATGCAACCTTATCACCTTTTTCAATCTGGAAGTTGACGTCGGAGAAAAGCACCTCACCGTCAACTGACGCGGAAAGACCTTTGACCTCAAGAATCTTATTGCCGGGTTCACGCGAAGGAGTGAAGATGATTCCCGGATAACGGCGAGAAGAAGGCTGAATTTCCTCGACGTTCAGCTTTTCAAGCATCTTCTTGCGCGAAGTGGTCTGCTTTGACTTGGCGACATTGGCCGAGAAACGCTGGATGAACTCCATGAGTTCCTTGCGCTTTTCTTCCGCCTTCTTGTTCTGCTGCTGCTGCTGACGCAGAGCAAGCTGCGACGACTGATACCAGAAAGAGTAGTTTCCGGCAAAAAGCTGCATCTTATTATAGTCAATGTCAAGAGTGTGCGTGCATACGGAGTCGAGGAAGTGACGGTCATGACTGACAACAAGAACCGTGTTCTCAAACTTCGAGAGATAATCTTCAAGCCACGCCACGGTTTCAAGGTCAAGGTCGTTGGTAGGCTCGTCAAGCAGCAGATTGTCAGGATTGCCAAAGAGCGCCTTAGCAAGCAGCACACGCACTTTTTCGTTACCGGACATGTCTTTCATCAGCATCTGGTGCTTGTCTTCCCTGATGCCGAGTCCGGAAAGAAGTGCGGCGGCATCGCTTTCCGCGTTCCAGCCTTCCATCTCTGCAAACTTCTCTTCCAGTTCGGATGCACGAATGCCGTCCTCGTCATTGAAGTCCGGTTTGGCATAGAGCGCGTCTTTTTCCTGCATGATGTCCCAAAGGACGGTGTGGCCGCGCATGACGGTTTCCAACACGGTGCAGTCGTCGAACTTGAAGTGATCCTGCTCGAGAACACTCATTCGCTCACCAGGACCCTGAGTCACAGAACCGTGAGTCGGCGACAACTGGTCAGAAAGGATTCGCATCAGAGTGGACTTGCCGGCCCCGTTCGCACCGATAATACCATAACAGTTTCCGGGGGTAAACTTCATATTGACATCCTGGAAGAGAACGCGCTTGCCGAACTGCATTCCGAGGTTATTGACTGCAATCATATCTTCTTTACTGGATTTTTACTTTGTTTGAGGGTGCAAAGTTACGAAAATTTCCTCAATTTAGCGTAAATTTGCAACATGAAACCAGAAATCATCGGACGATTCGCCCCATCGCCAACAGGGCGTATGCATCTCGGCAACGTATTCGCGGCCCTGCTCTCATGGGCCGATACGAAAAGCCGCGGAGGCCGCTGGATTCTTCGCCATGAAGATCTTGATCCTCAACGCTCGCGCCCGGAGTATGCTCTTCAGATTGAGGATGACCTTGCATGGCTCGGACTTGAGCCGGACGGCAAGCCGGAATACCAGAGCCTGCGGCATGACCGATATGAACATATGCTCGCGCGCTTGCGCGAGACAGGCCTCATCTACGCTTGCACATGCACACGCGCCGACATTCTTGCGACCCAGGCCCCCCATCAGAGTGACGGACGCGTAATCTACGGCGGGCGATGCCGCCCCGCCTCCCTGCCCTGCTTCGCGCCTGAACCGGCGACACAACATTCGGTCCGGCTTTTCGTTCCTGACCGTGAAATCCGTTTTACGGACGGCCTCTACGGCGAACAGCGCGTAAACCTCGCAAGGGAGTGCGGCGATTTCATTGTGCGCCGGGGGGACGGAGCGTGGGCCTATCAGCTTGCAGTAGTTACTGACGACGCAGAAATGGGTGTGACGCGCGTTGTACGCGGCAGCGACCTGCTTCTTTCCGCGGCCCAGCAAATCTATCTTTACGAGTTGCTTCATTTTCCCGCCCCGGAGTTTCTTCATATACCCCTGCTCTGCAACTCTGAAGGCCGGCGCCTCAGCAAACGCGACAAATCGCTTGCCATGGACTCTCTGCGCCGCGACTACCGTCCGGAGCAGATTATCGGTTTGACGGCTGCCCTGAGCGGCCTTGCCCCAACCCCGTCACCCCTAAACCTGAGCGACCTCGCGGAACTTTACGCCACCGGAACACTGACTCCGCAACTCGAAGTCACCATCTAAGCCCCGTCCCCACTCCACTATAAAAAAACGAAGGAATGGCTGTCTCAGTCACTCCTCGTCAAATAATAAACCAATCATTATCACATTTCTTTCACAATGAAAAAAGTCATGTCTGCGTGCTTTTCGAAATTAAAACAACGTCCGACATGCAAAAGTTCACCCCACGGAGCAAAAAAAGTCATATTTTACCTCTTGGAATAATAAAGAGCGGTGAGGCTGCGTTATTTATACAGTTTACTTTGCAATGAAACTACGCGCCAGGCTTTTTAATAAATCCAATCTTATAAGGCTTTTCGGGGTTCTTGTCGCCGCGGCAGGAACGCTGACCGGAGGGCCGCGCGCCGACGCACAGTATTATCAATCAGAGCTTAAAGCTCCGGCCGGACCGCTTTCAGTAGCCGCTGATACAGTTCTGCCAGACGGGACTGTCGACGTGCGCCCTACGATTCCGCGCAACTATGAGGAGTTGATGAAGCTTGAATTAGCCAATGACCTTGCAACGCCGTCCAATCTGAACAGTACGGTTGACTTTGACCCTCTGACAGGCAACTACGTAATCCGATATAAATTAGGCGACACCAATCTGACCACACCGTTCATGCTTTCCAAAAAGGAGTATGAACAATGGATGCTGCGCCGGACCATGCAACAGTACTGGACCAAACGCAACGCCGAACTCTCTCAGGAACAAAAGGATAAGCAGCCATTCAACATTCTTGACATGAATTTCGCGCTCGGTCCGCTGGAAAAGATTTTCGGTCCGGGCGGAGTTTCGCTGAAAACAACAGGTTCGGTTCAGCTTAACATCGGCATCAAGAGCAACAAAACCGACAATCCGGCGCTGAGTCTTCAGAATCGCCGCAAGACATATTTCGATTTTGATCAGAAAATTCAGGCAGCCATCCAGGCATCGGTCGGTAACCGCCTGAGTTTCAACATGACTTATAACACCGACGCAACCTTTGACTTCGACAGCAAGAACCTTAAACTTTCCTATGAGGGAGAGGAAGATGACATTGTTAAACTGATTGAGGCCGGTAACGTTTCAATGACTACCGGTTCATCGCTGATTCGCGGCGCACAATCTCTTTTCGGTTTCAAAACTAAGCTTCAATTCGGAAAACTGACCGCAACCGCACTTATTTCTCAGCAGAATTCAGAGAGCCAGAGCGTCAGCACCAAAGGCGGAGTGCAAACAACCCAGTTTTCAATCAACGCAGACAGTTACGACCAGAACCGCCACTTCTTCCTGAGCCATTTTTTCCGCAGGAACTATGACCGCTTTGCTTCGAAATTGCCTTACGTGCAGAGCGGCGTCAACATTACGCGCATTCAGGTTTGGATCACCAACAAGAACAACAACTTCAACGAGTCACGCAACCTGGTGGCCCTCATGGATTTAGGCGAGAGCCAAGACCTGGCCTGCACTCACTGGATTCCGGACATGTCAGCGGCCAATCCGTCGAACAGCTCCAACAACTTGCTCCAGACCCTGAAATCGGAGTATCCTGACGCACGCAACATCAATGCTGTCACGCAGATTCTTGAGCCGCTGGCCGCTTTCGGATTCGAAGGCGGACGCGACTATGAAAAGGTAGAATCGGCCCGACTGCTATCATCCAGTGAATACACCCTGAACTCAACGCTGGGCTACATCAGCATCAATACGAGCCTGAATGCCGACGAAGTCCTCGCCGTCGCTTACGAGTACACCTACAACGGCAAAGTATATCAGGTTGGCGAATTTAGCGATGACATAACGACGACCTCAGACAATCTCTACGTAAAGATGCTTAAAAGCACGACGGTTGCGCCGCGCCTGCCAATGTGGCGCCTGATGATGAAGAATGTTTATTCGGTGTCATCAGGCAAGATTGCCGCCTCGAATTTCAAAATGCAAATCAAGTATCTGAGCGATACGACAGGAACTGCGATAACCTATCTGCCTGTTCCGAACCTTTCGAACAAGACGTTGCTGCAAGTCATGAATCTTGACCGTCTCGACTCGAATCAGGAAAGTAATCCCGACGGACTTTTCGACTTTATCAGCGGCTACACGGTTCAACCCACCAAAGGCAAGATTATCTTTCCGGTAGCCGAGCCTTTCGGCGCCCACCTTGCCGAAGCCATAGGCGATGTGGAACTCGCTAAGAAATATGTCTACACGGAGCTTTATGACAGCACGCTGATTGTTGCCCAGCAGTTTCAAGACAAGAATAAATTCATGTTGACAGGCGAATTCCAGGCCTCGGACGGCTCAAGAATTTCCCTTAACGCCATGAACATTCCACGCGGGTCGGTAATCGTGATGGCCGGCGGCGTCAAACTGACCGAAAACTCGGACTACATCGTTGACTACAATAGCGGAACCGTCACCATTGTCAATCAATCAATTATTGACTCCGGCCAGAGCATCAACGTCACTCTTGAAAACCAAAGCCTCTACTCCATGCAGCGCAAGACCCTGCTTGGACTGGACCTCAACTATCAGTTCAATAAGAATTTCAACGTTGGAATGTCTGTTCTTCATTTTGGAGAAAAAGCCCTGACGGAGAAGGTCAACATCGGTAATGAGGTCATCAACAACACGATATGGGGCGCAAACTTCAATTACAGCACCGAGTTTCAATGGCTGACCAATGCACTGAATCTGATTCCGACGGTCAGCGCAGAGGCCCCGTCGCGCCTGTCGGTTCAAGGCGAATTTGCCCAGCTGATTCCTCACAAACAGAAGTCCGGTTCCAATACCGGCTCGAGCTATGTTGATGATTTCGAGAACACTCAGACCTCGATAGACCTCCGCTCTCCTCACTCCTGGCAGCTTTCATCCACTCCGTCAATGTTTGCGGAATCCGTGCTTAGCAACAATCCGGACTATGGCAAAAACCGCGCGCTACTGAACTGGTATTATATTGACAGACTGTTTACCCAGCGCAACTCGTCGCTCTGCCCTTCCTACATCAAGAGCGACCTGGCGCAGCTGTCGAACCCCTATGTCCGCGAGGTCACTTCTTTCGAAATTTTCCCCGGCCGACAATTGACCTACGGCGAGACAAACACAATCCAAACCCTGAATCTATCCTACTATCCGACCGAACGCGGACCTTATAATACGGATACAGACCGGATTGGTCCGGACGGCTCACTGCTTGACCCGGAATCTCGCTGGGGCGGCATAATGCGAAAGCTGGAAACCACGAATTTCGAAGCAAACAACATCGAGTACATCCAGTTCTGGCTTATGAATCCATTTCTTGATCCGGACAATCCGAACTATGACGGCGGCGACCTCTATTTCAACTTCGGCGAAGTCAGCGAGGATATTCTGAAGGATGGCTTCAAGAGCTACGAAAACGGTGTGCCTTACGACGGCAACGACCAGTTCATGCGCGAAACCGCATGGGGCCGCGTCTGCACCCAGGCGTCGATGACTTATTCGTTTGACAACAACAGCGGATCGCGTCCGGTCCAGGACGTCGGTCTTGACGGGCTTAGCAACGACATGGAGTTCACGCATCCTACGTATGAGAATTTCCTGCAACAGTTACGTAGCAAAGTCGACGCCACGACGCTTGCTTCAATGGCCGCAGACCCGTTCTCACCGCTGAACGACCCCGCGGGCGATAATTATCACTTCTATCGCGGTTATGACTACGACGAACAGCGCCTAAGCATTCTTGAACGCTACAAACGCTATAACGGCGTCGAGGGCAACTCGCTCAGCGCCGAGGATGCGTCCGATCCTCTCTATCAGAGTTCCCGCTCGACCCCTGACGTCGAAGACATAAATCAGGACAACACACTGAACGAATATGAACGATATTTCCAGTATCGTGTATCGATTCGCCCGGAGGACTTCGTTGTCGGCAAAAATTACATTACGGACAAGCAGGTAAGCGTTGTTCACACCCGCGACGGCAAGAACCCCGTTGTCGAATGGTATCAATTCAAAATACCGTTGGCCGACTTCGAGAAGAAAGTCGGTTCGATTACGGACCTGAGCGCGATTCGCTTTGTCAGGATGTTCATGACCGGTTTCAAGCAAGTGACCCACCTGCGATTCGCCACTCTCGAGCTGATTCAGGGAGAATGGCGCGGCTATAAGTTCAACCTCAACAACCGCGCCGACACTCCCGCCGAAGGCGAGCTGGACCTCTCGGTTGTCAATATTGAGGAGAATGCCGGCCGCGAACCGGTCAACTATGTGCTGCCGCCGGGCGTCACACGAATTTCCGACCCCGGCCAGAGCCAGATCGTACAGCTCAACGAGCAGTCCATGTCGCTGAAACTGACAGACATACGCCCGTCTGACGCTCGCGGCGTCTATCACAACACTCAGCATGACCTGCGCAATTACAAACGCCTTCAGATGTGGGTTCACGCCGAAGCTCCGATTGACAATGTCCAGGATTTGCGTTCCGGCCAGTTCTCCGTATTTCTCCGTCTGGGTTCGGACGTCAAAGCGAACTACTATGAATATGAAGTTCCACTGGAGCTGACCGCCCCGGGAAAATACAATAATGACCTGACCTCGCAGCGCCAGCTCGTCTGGCCGCTGTCGAACCGCCTTGACTTCTTGCTTCAAAACCTCGTCAAGCTGAAAAACAACCGTAACCGCAAACTCAACGAAAACACACCGGGCATCAGCCACACCGGACGTTACAGCGAGCGCGATCCGGAGCATGAGGCGAACACAATGACAGTCGTCGGCAACCCGACACTTGGCGATGTGCGCGTATTGCTGATTGGCGTGCGCAATAACTCGTCAACGAGTAAAAGCGGCACTGTCTGGGTCAACGAGTTGAAGGTTACTGAATTTGACGAAGAGGGCGGCTGGGCCGCAAAGGCCAACGTCAATCTGGCCATGAGCGACATCGCAACCTTCAACGTTGGCGCCCACATAGAAACTTCCGGCTTCGGCGGTGTTGACCAAAGCCTAAACGAACGCCGCATGGATGACTATCATCAGCTCAACTTCGCGATGCAGGTTGACGCAGGCCGCTTCCTTCCGGAAAAGGTGAAACTCAGGGCGCCGATTTACTATTCGACATCAACTGAACGGACCACCCCGAAATATAACCCGCTCGACACCGACGTGCGCCTTAAAGACGCACTTGACGACTGCACGAACAAACACCAGCAGGACTCCATCAAAGCCTTTGCAATCGAAGAAACAAAAGTGCAGAGTTTCAGCATTTCCGGACTGAAATTCGATGTCAAGAGTAAAAATTCAATGCCATGGGATCCGGCAAACTTCACCTTTAATTTCAGCTTCAATAAGCAGAGTTTCGTCGACCCGACAACGGAGTATCAGCATACGAACGACTATCGCGGCTCGTTCCAGTATGCATGGTCGCCGTTCAAACGCTCCGTTAAACCTTTCAAGAAACTCATTGACCAGAAGAAAAAGAATCTGAAATTCTTCCGCGAATGGGAGTTCGGATTCCTGATGAATAACATAACATTCCTGACAAACATAAGCCGCTATTACTACGAAACGCAGGCCCGATCGGAAATAGACGATAATTTCCAGCTGCCTGTTTCGGTCAGCAAGAATTTCCTCTGGGACCGCAAGCTTTCGCTTTCATGGAACCTCACGAAATCGCTGAATTTCAGGTTTGAAAGCAACACGCAGGCCAGAATCGAGGAGACTGCGGGTGCGGTCAACCGCCGCCTCTTCCCTGACCGGTATCAGGAATGGAAAGACACGGTTTTGAGTTCTATCCGCAACCTCGGGACTCCGTGGGGCTACAATCAATCGTTTTCAGCCGAATATAAGTTGCCGTTCAACCAGTTCCCGTTCCTTGACTGGCTGACAGGCTCGGCGAAATATAATGCGACCTATCAGTGGGACCGTGGCGCGACGATCGATGGCGAAAGCATCGGCAACAACATTGCGAACAAAAGTGACTTCTCGGCCGACGGACGAATTAATTTTGAAGGCATATACAACAAATCGAAGTATCTGAAAGGCGTCAATCAGCGTTTCAGTTCCAATAAACGCACAACCAACATGGCGAACCAGCGCGCCAACCGTCCGAAGCGTTACGAACGCACGTTTAAACTGCAACCTGACACCTCGTTCATAATCAAACATAACCTGAAGGTCAAGAAAGTCCGAGTAACGACAACGACACCCTCCGGCCAGCCCGTCAAGATTGACTCTCGCCAGATTGACGAAACCTCAATCGAAGTGCTGACGCGCGGCGAACAGAACGTCAAGTTCGTAATTACAGAGATCAAAGAACAGGAAAAGAAAGGTTTCTGGAGCGAGGCCGCAGCATATACGACGCGCCTGCTGATGGCCCCGCGCAGCCTCTCCGTGCGTTTCCGCCGCTCTCAGAGCCTGGCGCTACCGCTCTATCGTCCTGACGTCGGCGCCGCCTTCGGTCAAAGCAACGCCTACGGACCGCTCGCTCCCGGCCTGGACTTTGCCTTCGGCTTTGTCGGCGAAGACTATGTCTCCGAGGCAAAGGAACGCGGCTGGCTTATGGCGCGCGAAGGCCAGACATCTCCCGCGTCGTTTAACCGTTCGCTTGAGGTATCATTCGAGGCAAAACTCGAACCGATTCCCGGTTTAAAAATTGACCTGAACGCCCAGCAGAACGACTCGCGCACCCGTCAGATTCAATTCATGTTCGACGACATGCCGACGTCGCGCACCGGCTCCTACACGAAAACCCATGTCGCCCTGCGGACAGCCCTGCGCCAATCAAATGCCAAGGACGGCTACTACTCTCCGGCATTCGCTAAATTCCTTGAGTACATCCCGATTATCCGTCAGCGCGTCCAAGGCCAATATGCCAACGCGGTTTACCCGACCGGCGGCTTCATGACCGGAAACACCAACGCCGGCCAGCCCTTCAACCCCGAAGTGGGCGAGGTCAGCCCGACAAGCTCGGACGTTCTCATTCCGGCGTTCATCGCCGCCTATACAGGGACGAATCCGCACAAGCAATACCTGAGTCCGTTCCCGTCGCTCGCGGCAATTCTGCCAAACTGGCGCGTGACCTACGACGGCCTGATAAACCTCGGAAACATGAAGAAGGTTTTCAAAAACTTCACTCTGACGCACGCCTATCAGTGTACCTACACCGTCGGTTCCTATAACGGATTCCTGAACTGGATTGCGCTCGGCGACTCCAATAACGGCGACCTCGGCTTCACCCTGGACGAACTCAGCGGCCAGCCGATTCCCTCGTCGCCCTATAACATCAATTCTGTTTCGATTCAAGAACGCTTCTCGCCCCTGATTGGCGTTAAGGTGACGCTTCAGAATGACTTGCGCGTCAACGTCGAATGGTCCGACTCGCGCACGTTGACTCTCAATTCATCGGCCGGTCAGATTGTCGAAGCCAATCAGCGCGGAATCACCGTTGGCGCCGGCTATAAGATTCCAAACCTGCTGTCACTGCTAAAAATCAAGGGACGTACAACGACCGTCAGCTCCGACCTCGACCTTCAGGCTGACTTTAAATTCGCGCATAATCAGGCTCTTATCCGCCGAATTGAATCGAACTACACGCAGGCCACTTCAGGCGCGCGCAACATCAGTGCGAACTTCACGGCCAAGTATGCCCTGAGCCGCCGGATTCAGCTCGGCATGTTCTTTGAACACCAAGTCAATACGCCCCTTGTCAGCAACTCGGCTTTCCCGACCTCAAACACCGCTTACGGCATCACCTGCAACCTCTCCCTTGCCCGCTAAAGAATTAAAGAGACTTATTGAAAACGGGTTTTTCGGGTTTTGGAAAGAACTTTATCGGTGGCGAAGGCGTTATTCCTTTAGAAAGAAATAACTTACTTTACCCGAGTACTGACTATGAACAAAAAAACGAAAACATGGGTTACCGTGGGCGCCATTATCCTCATCATTTTACTGTTGGTATGGCTTGAGTTCGCATTCATTGGCGGCGACACGGATGTTTCCGCATGTGCAACATCTCTTGCAACTTCCGTTTTTAATGCGTAAATTTGCGCATTAAAACAACTTAAACATAACCAAGCAATTCAAAAATGGAAAATAACGAACAACTCCTCAAGGAGGTCCGCGCAAAGGCGGCCGAATGGCTCAGCGACGGATATGACGAACCGACCCGCACCGAGGTCAAGCGCATGCTTGACGCCGAGGACCCCACCGAACTTATCGAATCATTCTATAAAGACCTCGAATTCGGCACCGGCGGCCTGCGCGGCATCATGGGCGTCGGAACCAACCGAATGAACCGCTACACTGTCGGAGCCGCGACTCAGGGACTCGCCAACTATCTGAACGAGACCTTCTCGGAACTTCCCGAAATCAAGGTTGCCGTCGGCCACGACGTGCGCAACAATTCGCGCGAGTTCGCAGAAATCGTTGCCGACGTTTTCTCGGCAAACGGCATCACGGTTTATCTGTTCGATTCGTTCCGCCCCACTCCCGAACTCAGTTTTGCAATCCGCGAACTCGGATGTCAGAGCGGCGTTAACATAACCGCGTCACACAATCCGAAGGAATACAACGGCTACAAGGCTTACTGGGCCGACGGCGCACAGATTATCGCCCCCCACGACGTCAACATCGTTTCACGTGTGGCCTCAATCACTCCCGCCGACATCAAGTTCGGAGGCGACAAGAGCCGCATCCACATCATTGGCGAAGAGATTGACCGCAAATTCCTTGACGCCGTCAAGGGCCTCCAGCTCAGCCCGGACATCGTTGCCAAGCACTCTGACCTGAAGATTGTCTACACCCCGATTCACGGTACCGGAGTCAAGCTGATTCCGGAAAGCCTCAGAAACTACGGTTTCACCAACATCATCCACGTTCCGGAACAGGACATTCCTTCGGGCGATTTCCCCACGGTTGATTCACCCAACCCCGAGAATCCCTCGGCAATGGCAATGGCTATTGACGTGGCAAAGAAGACCCAGGCCGACATCGTCATGGCTTCTGACCCCGATGCCGACCGAATTGGCTGCGTAATGCGTAACAACCAGGGTGAATACGTGTTGATTAATGGCAACCAGATTGTGATGATTCTGCTGAATTACATCATCACCCGCAATAAAGAACTTGGTCTGATCAAGGGCAACGAATACATCGTAAAGACAATTGTCACCACCGAGACTATCAAGAGCATCGCTGACCGCGCCGGCATCAAGATGTTTGACTGCTACACCGGCTTCAAATGGATTGCAGCCGTTATCCGCGACCACGAAGAGACTTCGCGTTATCTTGGCGGCGGCGAGGAGAGCTACGGCTTCCTGGCTGAAACTTTCTGTCGCGACAAGGACTCTGTCAGCGCTATCTGTCTGATGGCCGAAGCATGCGCCTGGGCCAAAGAGCAGGGCATGGACTTCGGTCAGATGCTTGCCAATATCTACCTCGAAAACGGATTCTCGAAAGAGGAAGGCATCTCGGTTGTTCGTCCCGGCAAGACCGGCGCCGACGAAATCCAGGCCATGATGAAGGGCTTCCGCACTAATCCTCCCAAGCAGCTCGGCGGCTCGGATGTCATTACCATTAAGGACTATGCGGACCTCAACGTTACCGACGTAAAAACCGGAGTAACCGGCAAAATGGATATGCCCGCGACGAGCAACGTTCTCCAGTTCTTCACGGCTGACGGCTCGAAGGTTTCAATCCGCCCGTCAGGCACCGAGCCGAAGATCAAGTTCTACATAGAAGCAAAGGCTACGATGAAGTGTGCCGGCTGCTATGATAAGGCCAACGCTGAGGCTACGGCCAAGACTGAAGCCATCAAGAAAGATCTGGGAATCTAAATCAAGAATACAATATCGTGCATTGACGGCGTCTCCAATCTGAATTGGAAGCTGTCCAACAATTAAACCGCACCCCAAAAGTTTCATGTCGAACTTTTGGGGTGTGGTTTATTCTATAAACGGCATAAATGATCTTCGAATCTCCGGCTATGGAATCCGGGATATGGTCATATCCACGACTAAACCGGGAAAATAACGGGGGACTGCCCGAGATGAGCAGCCCCCCGACACTTATGATGAGGTTGAATTAAGTGTTCAAGAGTCCTTACATATTCGCGAGGAAGATGCGGGTTCCATCAGCCTGAACGGCGTAGACGGCACAAGCGGAGATGTTAACCTTCGAGGGAATCGTGAATTCAAGGAAGTTCGACGCATAGCGAATCTCGCCATACTCTGAGCCTCGCTTGACTCGGATTTCGAAAGCAACGGCTTCATTGCAGTTCGATGTAACGACGGTGCGGCCGTTAACGTTTGCCGAAGCAGAGGAAGAAACCTTGGCATTCTTCATGTAAGTGTCGTAGAACCCGAGCTGACCAATCTGATCCCAGGCGGAGTCGCCGGGCTTCTGACCTTCAGCCGCATTGCGGTCCTCAATATATTCGAGGGCGTGCTTTGGCTTGGGGAATTTGGCCATGCGTGCCTTGGCATCGTTGATCATGGTGATGGTCACACGATAGTCATAGGTGCCATACTGGCTGACCTTACTGGTGTGTGCCTTGAAGAAGCCCCATGCCTCGAAGAAGTCCGTGAGGTCTTCGCCTGCGGCTTCAGAACATGCAACGGCATATTCAAGCTGCTTGCGACCGCAGTCTTCGGTTTCGTCAAGACCCAGATCACGCATTTTCTTGAACACACGACCGAAGAAGGTCTCGTCACCTCGAACGCGGTGGTAGTAGTTCCAGAGCTGCCAGTTGAGACGCATGTGAATCTCAGTGTTTTCGCTGTAATATTCACCGTCAGAGCCGCTGACTTTGGGTATGCTCGGACCATCGCTGACTTCGTTCATCATTGACGCCCAAGAGTGGTCGTTGGCATATACGGCATCGAAACGATACTTGAGTCCGAGGCCTCGGCTGTTGTAACGGCCAAAGCGATAGAGAACGTAGTTAGAGAAGAGGTTGTTTGAGCTTTCGGTTGTCGAAGCCCAGTTGATTGCCTTCTGGTTGACATGGCCCATTTCGTGGGCGGGACCCCAGGCATTGTCAGCAGCCTTGTTGAAGTTGCTGAGACCCATGATGTCCTCGCTGTCAATCTTGTAGTCAACGAAGCCCATTACCCAGTCGGAAGCCCACATGTAGCCACCGCAATCCCTGTCAAGAGAAATTCCGGCAATATGATTGTTCCAGAGGGCGGGACGGACGTCATCAATGCCCATGAAGTTCTGCTGCCAGGTAATGATGTTATCCCACTGATTGATGGCGTCAACAATCTTGCGCTTGAAGAGGGTACGCTTGAAGTAGAGAATCATGCGCTCACCAACTACACAGAAGTACTTATGAGAAGTGTTGCCGATGATTTCCTGGAATTTCTCGTCGGTTTTGTGTTCGGCAAGGCTCCAGTAGCCGGCCAGAGTACCCTGACCGAGGGGAACATGAACCTTGATGGGTTTCGAAGTGGGAGCTGAAGGAACGGCATTGTACATGAGGAAGAGCTGACCTTCCTGGTCGGCCTCAATCTGGTTCACACCGGGACGGAGGCTATGGAAGGTTCCCTGACTCTGTGGACGCATGCTGTTGTTTTTGTCGGCCACTGACTGATACTCACCGACAATCTGAACCGAGAGGTTGTTGCCGTGGGTGTCACCGACGAGGATGAGAACCTTTTCGCCCTTCTTCACGCCGATACCCATAGGGTTATCCCAGTTGGAGTAAATCTTCGTCATCAGAGGACCGTTCCACTCGGTGGGGTTCGAGTAAGCATTGTACTCATGAATACGGAAAGATTTTTCCAGGGGAGCATAAGAATTGTCGCGCAAAGCTTCGGCAATGCGCTGGAACGTCGGATCGAGATTCTGAATCTGTGCGTCAGTCACTCCGGCTTTGAGTTCAGAACAAGTGAGGTCCGTGAAGACTTCAAGCAGCTGATTGTCAAGCGAGGTGTTAGTGTTGTAACGCATGAACTTCATTTCAGCACAGCTGACAAAGCCGCCGAGGCCGCTCGTGATGACGAACTTCACGGCGACGGGCTTCTTGCCTGAAGGCAGAACAACTCGTCCGGGCTGAGAAGACTGATTGAAGTTATAGTCACCAACCTTTTCCCATGCACCCTTGGTCTCGGCAATCAGCAGTTCGAATTCTCCGATACAGCCATTGCCGCCGCCAACACGGGGAATGTACTCGACATAGTCGATTTCCTCGTCGCCCTTGAAGTTATAAATCAACTCAAAGGGCCAAGTATCAGCCTTGTTCCAGTTTGAATGGAAAATGGTGTTGACGTCATCGTCATAGCTGAAGCGAACTTCACCGGATCCGGCCTGATAGTTCGTAGCGGTAGCGCTGATAACCTTTACGGGGAAGTCTCCTTCGACGTGCAGGTCACTGTCGGCCCACTGCTTGATGGTTACAGAATAGTCCTTGGTCGAGCTTGAAATCTTGACCGTAGCGGTGCGGGTCTCGCCGGTATTGTTGGCGCGTACGGTCAGAGAAACAGTACCCTGACCTTCCTTCGGACCGGTCTTGCTGGCTATAATCCAGTTTTCAGAATAGTTGATGTACCAGTTCGAGTTCGGGATATTAGTCTTAACGGGAATTTCGATTGATTTACCTTCCTTGTCAACACTGAAATTCAAATAAGACTGCTCAATGACGAAATCAGAGTCAGGATCCTTGGGTTCAACCGTATCCTTGTCGCAGCCCGTGAGCATCGGAAGACCGATGCTCAGAGCTACGAAAGCCATAATCTTGAAGAAATTAGTTTTCATTATCTGTAGAGTTGGATATAAGGAGAGCTTAAAATTTCATTAATTTTAATATCCGTAAAGAACAAGTTCGGCCGCTGACCAGGATGCATTGCTGCTGGTAGAGGTCAGAATACCTCCGGGAGCCTCCATGACGCAGAAACGGATGTACTTGTAAGATTTACCGTCGCCGTAAGGGGTATCGTCAGTGCCGAATGAGCCGGACGCACCTGCAGCGGTCAGCTGAGACTCCATGTCGCTGATGGTAGCGAACGGAGTGGTCGGCCAGTTGGCGCTGTCATTGGTACCGAAGAGACATACCTTCTTGGGGATACCGTTGTTATTGTTGTGACGGGCCGTGATGTCGAAACGGAAATTAGCCATTGCAGACGGGAGGGTAATCTCGAGGTATGAACCGTAGGTCGCGTCGTGGCCGGTAGCAGCGTGCCAGTTCGAGTGGAAGAACGTGTTGACGTCTCCGTCGAAGAGGTTCGCCAGAGGACCTTCGGCAGTATCCTGGTCATTGGTCGTTACGTTAGCGGTTGAAAGATTTACCTTCTGGAGGACAACACTGTCGTTAACACGGATGGTAAAGATCATCAGCATGTCCTTGTCAACATAGAGAGCGTCGCCGGGGTTATTTTCGGCATCATACCATTCAATGGCATTGGGGGCGAGCTTCACTGCAACAGCATATGTCTTCTTGATGGGCAGTTCATCCAGATAGATGTCCAGTTTCAGGGGCATATAAGTAGTGCCGGGAGTGAAATCATACATCGTCTGCAGAGTGTACTTGTCAGCCGGCAGAGGGATGTATGACGTACCGTGGTCATCGTTATAGTCCTCGACTGCATAAGGGTCTGCGACAAGGTTGAGCTTGAAGCCCCAGGGGTTGTCGCAGGGCATGCTGAAGTTAGCGTCGGGAGAATAGACGTTGGGACCCTCGGGATCGAACGTCTGCTTGTTGACAGTACGTGTGGTCACGGTCGATACATCAATAGTGAATTCAGGCACTCGGACTTCAACCTTCAGAAGCGTGACATTGCCGTAAGAGTTAACGGTGTCCGTTTCGCTGGTGAGAGTTACGGGGATGACCGGAGTCAGGTCGCCGACCGCAATTTCGTCAGCGTGATTTTCAATCCATGACTTTATCTGACGGGGACGGACATATAGATTAGTGGTTTCTGCCTTCTTGTTGGCCGAGTCGAAGACGTAGTCAACAGCGTAAACGTCCTCGCCGGGCTGGCTGGAGAAGGAATAACACTCGCTGCCAACGAGAATATAGGGCAGAGTGCCAAGATTCTCGTTGTAGGCAAGGAACTCCTGGTCGTTCATAACCTTGAGGGTCGCTTTCGACACTACGTCGGGATTATATCCGCCCTTCATCACTATGAAAGGAACCTCAGTGGCATCGTCAGTGGCGTAAAGGACGAGATCCTTTGTGCCGGCGTCACGGATAGTGAAGATGCCGTCGAAATCTTCGGGATAGATGTCATACTTGTCGCATGAAGTGGCAGCGGCCATCAGTGCAAGCAGTCCCGATGCAATTATTATTTTTTTCATCAAATTAAATGCAAAAAATGTGTAACAATTCGGGTTGTATTAGAATCCGGGGGCCTGAATCATCTGCGGGTTCTTGTAAACCTCGTTGATAAAGATCGGATAGAGATACTGGCGGTTACCGAAAGTGAAGTTCGGGTTGCAGACACGGGGAGTGTTGAACTCTTCGAACTTAGGATTCTGGACATTGCCGGTCAGACCCTGGCGCATACCGGTTCCGATATATTCGGGGCCGGCAACCCAGCGGCGGATATCATAGTAGCGGTGGCCTTCGTCCCAAAGCTCAATGAAGCGCTCCTGGCGTACCCATTCGACAAGCGTCATGGTCTTCGGAGAGTTGTTGAGCGGGTTGTTGATGGTAGTGCCAATCTGGTCGGACGTCAGAGCGGGAACACCTGCGCGATCACGGATAGTGTTGAGGTATTCGAGAGCCACTTCAGCATAAGCGGGGTCAGCGCCGGGACGATCAGGGTTGGCAAGTTCGGCTGCACATTCGGCCAGAGTCAGGTAAAGCTCGGTCAGACGGCACATAACAACCGGATGTTCGATACCGCCGGTTACGGTCAGATTATCGCTTACGCTGTAAACCGGGTTGATATGCTTCATGGCAAGCAGACCGGTCGAAGCGAGGTTCTTAGGCTCGTTTGCAGGGTTGTAGCCCTGAGCTTCGCTGCTCTTAAAGTTAAGAGTCAAGGGGCTACCGTTCTTAAGACGGTTAAGGAAGTTACCACCATCGAAAGCAATCCAGGCGTAGAAGCGGGGTTCGCGGTTACGCATCAGGTTGATGATGTCCTCATGGCCAGCCTTAGCTCCGGTCATGCGCTTGAACCAGTCACTGCGGGTCGAGAAGTCAATCTCATGGCTTTCGGCGGGCAGACGTCCGTCCATGCAGAGGAAATTGTAGACGGTGTTAAGAGTGGTGTTCACAACGCTCCAGCCGCTTGCAAACCACTGGTTGGTGTTCGGGTTCTTGATGATTTTCAGAGGAAGGCGGTGTGCCTCAAGCAGAGAGCCGGTGGTCTTGACAGACCAGAGGATTTCAGGATTGTCGGACTGAGAAGTCGTGTGGATGTAGCGGTTGAGCATTACCTTACGGAGGAACTCGTCACGTTCAACGTCGTCCTCAAAGTCAACGGGAATCCACTCCATTGTGGACAGGGGAACGTTGGCTTCCTCCTCGTAATCGTACATGAGACTGTGGCCACCGGCGGTTTCTGCTTCTTCGATTGCTTCAATAGCCGCATCGTAAGCGTCAACCCATTTCTGACGGTCGTAAGTGTGAGAAATCAGTTCCTTACCATAGCCGGGAGTTTCGAACTTGGGGTTCTTCCATTCGGGATAAGGGAACTTACCGTTGAAAAGATCAGAAGCGGCAAGCAGGAGCAGGCGGGCCTTCATGGCCTTAGCCATTACACTGGTAGCACGACCTATGTTCTGAGAGTCGCGGGTTGCGGGCAACACACGGGCTGCTTCATCAAACTCGTTTGCAAGATACTGCACGCAGTAGTCGAAGTGAGAACGGCCGGCATATCCGCTCGAGGGAGTATCCATCGGGATGCGCTCCAGGGTCAAGGGAATAGGACCATAGAGACGAAGCAGAACAAAGTGGTAAAACGCTTTCAAAAAGCGAGTTTCGGCGAGCCATTCTGCTTCTTCGGCATCGTTTTCGCATACTTCATATTTTCGGCCAACGGTTTTCAACTGTTCTTCGAACAAAAGGCACTGACCAATGAACTGGTACATGTTACCCCAGGTGTGGGTGATGTTCGAAAGTGAAGTCGTCTGGGTGTTTTTTGCCTGAGCGAAGGGGACAGGATAAGCTGATTCCTGCTCGTTCGGCCAGACCCATTCGTCGGTGTTGCCGGCAAATCCGTTACGATAGTCCGTATTGAGAAGATTCTGGTTAGTAGTTCCGGCATAGCATGAGTAAAGGAAGCCGAGCGCAGCCTTGTGAGTCTTCATCGAGTCTTCCAGTCCGGGCTGTTCCGGCGGAACAACATCGAGGTAGTCACAGGAGGTGACACCTACCATAGTGCCGGCGGCAAGCGCAACAACCGCGTATTTGAAAATATTGTTAAGTTTCATATATTGGATTTCTTACTTTGAATTAGACAAGCAAAGAGAGATTAGATAGAAATCTGCACACCGACAGTCACAGACTTAGACAGCGGGTAGCTGTTCCAGGACTGGAGTTCGGGATCCCAGAGTTTGAAGGGGCTGAATCGGAGCAGGTTTGTTCCGGCAACATAAACGCGGCCATAGGGGAACGACCAGCCGAGTTCGACGTTCTTGAGACGGAGGAACGAGCCGTTGCGGAGCCACCAGGTTGAGGCAACGGTATTGTTCGATACTTCGGTCTGCGATACGCCCAGGCGGGGATATGCGGCGTCGAAGTTTCCGAGTTCAGGGTCGAAGTAGTTTTCAGCAACCCACTTGAGGGCGTTGCGGGCGGTGTTGTTGCCACCTTCCTGGAAGGGATCAACGCCGGTTGCAAGGATTGAGCGCTTGGCCTGGCCAACGAACTGGAAGCCGAGGTCAAACTTGCGCCAGTTGATGGTTGCACCGAAACCGTACTGCAGACGGGGGGTAGTGCCGTATTCGCTGATCATGGTCTGGTCGTCGGAATTGATGATACCGTCACCGTTAAGGTCGCGATAGCGGATGTCACCGACGCGGACAACAGAAGAACCTACCTGCTGCACGGGTGCGGTTGCGATTTCCTCCTCAGAGCGGAAAAGGCCTTCGGCGATGTAGCCGTAAGTATTACTCATGCCGGGATAAGGCTTGTTGGTGCGATAGTTCTCCTTCCAGGTGTAAGCGTACTCGGGGTCATCCCAGTCGAGAATCTTGTTCTCCGAGTAAGAAACGTTGCCGCGGAAACTGATGCTCCAGTCGTTGTTGATGCGCTGGTTATAATCAGCCGAAACTTCAAAACCGCGGTTCTGCATCTTACCCTTGTTTGCCCAAGGCTTAGACACATAGTAGGCCAGCGATTCAGGCCATGCCTCACGGTTCAGGAAGATGTCATAGCGGTGTTCGTGGAAGAAGTCGGCAACGAGAGAGAGCTTGCCCCAGAAGGTAAGGTCGATACCGATGTCTGCCTTACGTGACTTTTCCCAACCGAGTCCACGCATTGCATAGTAGGTCAGGTTAGGACCGCCGGCAGTGTAAGTGGCATTGTCGGCAAAGTCACCGGTAGTGAACCCGATAGCGCTCGGGTTGTTGTCCTGAATCTTGTTGATGTAGAGGAAGTGTGAACCTCCGGGAGAACTGAGGTCGTCAGAACCTACAAGACCGTAAGAACCGCGAATCTTAAGGTTGGTAATTACGTTGGAGGCGGGTTCAAAGAACGATTCGTTGCTGACCACCCAGCCGAGAGACGCAGCGGGGAAGAAGCCGAAGCGGTCTTCCTTGGCCAGACGTTCCGTACCGTTATAACCGGCGTTGAACTCTACGAGGTAGCGGTGAGCATAGTCGTAAGTTGCACGGAACGAGAAGCCCTGGTTGCGCTGGGGCAGGATTGAGCTGCGATACTGACGCTGGCGGTAGAGGGCCATTGCGCTGACGTCGTGAAGACCGAACTTGCGCTGCCAGTTGAAGTTTGCCTGCAATTCGAAGGTGGTGTCGGCGCTGCGGTAGGGAACGCCGTTTGAAGAAACGAACGTGGGACCGTGTTCCGAAAGATAGACGGTACCTTCGGTGACAACTTCAAGGTCGTCAACGCTGAGTTCATGATCAATGGGATAGGAGTCAGCACCGTCGGCAAGCTGATAGTAATAAGGATTCACGCGACGGGTGAAACCGCTGCTGCTCCAGTTTTTGAAGTTCACCCAGGCATTGAATTTGAGGCCTTTGGTGATAAAGTCAAGATCCTGGTTGATTTTGATAACTGTGTTGATAGTGTTTTCGTTCTGCTGACCATAGCCGGAGTTGAGTACGGCATAGGGGTTGTTCTGAACAACCTCGGCACGACGCACGGTTGCATAGCGGACAAATTCGTCGCCCTCGAACGAGGGATAGGCAACCGGGAATACCACAGGGTTGGTGGTCAGGATGTAGCCGAACATCGAGCTTGAAGCAGCCACGATGTGGTCGTCGTCTACGTTCGGGCCGGAACTCTGACGGATCTGCGCATTCATGTTCATCTCGATCGTGGTGGTCGGGGTGAGCTTGTATGCGATATTGTTCTGGAAGGTGTAGTTGTAAATGTTGATGTTGTTATTCCAGGAGTAGTTCTTCGAAGTGTTCAGAAGACCGTCCTCATGCTGGAAGTCAAGTGACATGTAGTAGCGAACCTTTGAGCCACCACCGCTCACGTTGACATTGGCGCGCTGGCGCATTGCCATCTGCCTGAAGAGCAGGTCTTCCCAGTCAACGTTAGGATAAAGGTAGGGGTTGAGGCCCTGGCGGGTGCGCTCGATGGCAACGTCTGAGTAGTAAGGAGTGTTGCCGCGGGCAACGCGCGCTTCATTGTAAAGCGACATGAACGAAGGACCGTCGAGGAACTCGGGGAAGTCGCCCTTGAAGTTGAACGAATTTTCGAAGCTGACACCGACACGGGTCTGAGTATTATAGTCACCGCCCTTAGTCTTCACAATCATGACACCGTTCGCACCGCGTGAACCGTAGATCGCGGTTGCGGATGCGTCCTTCAGGATTGAGAACGACTCAATGTTTTCAGCAGGGATGTAATCAAGGTCGGACACGGAAATTTCGACATCGTCAAGGAGAATAAGAGGAGTCTGACGACCACCGAATGTGCCGATACCGCGGATATAGAACTCAGCGGAGCTGCCGGGTTCACCTGAACGGGTTGACGAAACGACACCGGCGATCTTACCGGCAAGAGCCGTGGTCAGGTTGCCCGCAGGCAAACGGAGTTCATCGCCCTTGACAGAAGTAATCGCACCGGTCACCGAAACTCGCTTCTGCGTGCCGGCACCGACAACAACCACTTCGTCGAGGGTATTTTCAGAACCGCTCATTTCGATTTTCACAAAGCCGAGGTCCTCAACCGGAACTCGCTTTTCGTTATAACCGACGTAGGTTACCAGAAGTACAGACTTATTGCCGGGAATCGACAGCGAGAAGTTACCGTCAATGTCGGTAGCTGTCAACGCGTTCTTGTCCCCAACAACGGATACTGTTGCTCCGGGAAGCGGTTCACCGTCCTTGGCGTCAACTACGACACCGGTGATGACACGCTTGGCTTGTTGTTCGGCCGGAGCTATGGCGATCGAGGGCTCAGGTGTGGCCCAAGAACTGACAGGAGTAGCCATTGCGAATGCCGCAACCCATACGAGGGACTTCTGCCAATTCGTGAAATGATTTCTCATTATGTGCTAATAGATCGGTTTATAATTGTGTTTTGAGTATCAGTAAGGCCAGCAAACACTGATTCATTCAGAATAGAATTCTCGCTCGCTGGCCTTTTGTGTCGTCAATAATGGTTACTTAACAAGAACCTTCTTGCCGTTGATGATGTTGATGCCGCGAACCGGAGCGGAGAGCTTGCGACCGCTGAGGTCGTAAATGCCCTGAACCGCAGGAGCGACAACAGAGATTTCGTCGATTGAAGAATCGTCGCCCTTGTCCTTCAGCACGAAGATTGAACCGCCGTCTGCTGCTGCATAGGTGTGGAGGCACTTCGCATTGAGGTTCATGTTGAGGGCGCGAACACGGGTGCTGACTTCCTGAGTTTCGGAGTTGACAACTTCTTCGTCGAAGAGGAACGACACACCGTAGTAGCCGCTGTTGTTATTCAGCTCAACGGTGAATACCTGCGCCTCAGCCTCATCCGTAACCACAGTTACATCATACTGACTGCCGCTTGCATCCACTACGGCCGGACCTACATAAATATTGTTTGCTTCGTTGAAGATCACGACTCCGCCTTCAACTGTCTTGAAGGTGAACACTTCGCTTGCGCTGTAGTTGTTGTCAACCGGAGTCCAGTCTGCGTTCTCGCTGCTGTATGAGAGGAACTTGTTGCCACGGGGATAGTAGATAGTCTGCTGAAGACCGTTCATGCCGGTGGTGAGAAGGTTGTTTGCAGTAGCGATGGTCTGATTGGCAATAGCCTCAGCCTTCTCAGCAATGTCAGCAGTAAAGGTCAGAGCGTTCAGTTCGTCGAGACCGGCGTTGAGAACGTTAGCAACCATAGCGGGAACATTGGCAATGTAAGGCTGAATCTTCGCTACGCTTGAAGAAACAGCGTCTTTCACCTTAGCCTCTTCACTTGCTTCAACAAGAGACCATACTGAACCGGCATCTGTTACAGAGTAGATGGAAACCATACCGTTGGCCCAGCTCTGCCAGTTAATGCCGTTTGCAGTCTGACCGGCAGGGCAGATGCCCACGCCATAGAAACCACCGCCTGCTGCAATAATCAGGTCGAAGACCTGAGCGGAAGCCTGGTCGGCAGCAACAGAGCAGTCTGCGCCGATGTAAGACTTAGTAGTCTCGTTATAGATGTAGTAACCGCTTTCGCCGGCAAGCTTCATAGTGAAATCAGCGCTTGCGTCAGCAAAAGAATTTACACCGGTGAGAGCCGATTCAACAACTGCGAGGTAAGGAGGCTGGTTAAACTGAGCGTCAGCACGACGGAGATTCTTCAGAGCAACAATATTGTCCGCATAAACAGTCTTCAGCTCAGCGTTTGCGCTTTCAATAGCGGCAAACCAAATCGCCGTAATCTGGGCCTCGTAATCCTCAACAACCTCAAGCTGGTTCACTTCGTCGATTGCGTCGGCAAAGGCAGACTCAACAACGGGAACATTGGCAATGATAGCCTCCATAGCGCCGACATAAGTAGCAGCGAAAGCCTTCTGCGCAGCTTCGAGTTCCTTCAGTTTGTCAGCGTTGATGGCACTCTGAGCGCCTGCGATACCGGCTTCAATACCGTTAGCGTCATCAACACTATAGAACCACCATTTCGAACCGGCGTCGTTTGCACAAAACCAGTTGCCAAGGAATTCGCTGTTGCTCGTAGCGTCAAGACCATAATACTCCATAACCTCTCCGTTCTGAACATAACCGGCTGCATCAAACAGCGAAAGTCCATAGCTGCCGTCCTCATAGTCCTTAACGAAAATATCCTTTGCGCGGCCAACCGTATTGGCAACAGCATTCAGGCCGCCGGTGAACTCATCTCCACTCTTAGTGATATAAGCCATAAGATAAGCCTTGCGGTCAGCATCCTTAGTTGAATAATTATAGATATTGAGAGTTCCTTCAGCTTCTCCTCCGACAACAGCCCAAACATTGTTGGCCGAGAGGTCATCAGTGCGGAAAAGATGGGTTAATGCTCCACCATTGTCCTTGGTCTCCTCGCCGTAAGCGACATAAGCAGCGCCGCGGTTAGCCTTAATAATGTAATATTTCGGAGCGTCGGCAGTACCGGCTTCCAAAACGTCAGCGGCGAAGGCATTACATGCCATCAGGGCCATTGACAGAATCGCAATAGATTTCTTCATAATCTTCTTGTGACTAAATGTAAAAAAAATGAATTGTTAGATAAAAAAGTATTGTTGTTATATATATTTGCTATCAGCAGACTTCAGAGAGTCAGAACATGCCAAAAGGGGCCGAATCAGACGCTCCCGCACCTGAAACAAGCACCAGCATAGAAGAAAACAATCTTATAATACTCATAACGTATTAAAATTTAAGGTTTTGAAATAAAATTTCAAATGATTTAAGGCTAAAAAACAATCTTTAACCAATGCAAAGATAATGATTTTTTCCAATTCTACAAAAATTAACACGAATTTAGCGCAGTTAACACAACACCATCATTTTCCATCCCCGATTGGCTAAATCGGCCCCTCAAACATCGCACACAACACTCTCCCCACCGCAAAAAATCATGGAATAAAAAAAGAAGGCTCGAGACCCTGTGTCAGGTCTCAAGCCTTCTGTCGAA
>CAMWNI010000010.1 GCA_947175545.1 uncultured Porphyromonadaceae bacterium | reverse complement strand
GAACTATGCAAATTTTTTATTCCCCAAAATTTTTATGCTCTACAACATATTTTTCGCAACGCGCTGTCCCCCACAACAATATAACTCTCAAAAAAGTTTTATGTTTAACATTCTTTAACATTAAGAAAGCGCGACTCCCGAATGATTCGCAAAAAAAAGCGTCCCTCATTTCAGAACCGAAACAAGGGACGCACAGACATACGGTTTAAATCTCATCCGGCCACGGACACGGCTGCCCCGTTGACGTCAGAGACGGGCGCTGAGCATCAACCGAGCGCAAAAACGCGCCAAGGTCCGCAGAGAGTTCATTCACCTTCTCCGGCATTGCCGACGCCAGGTCGTCAGCTTCGGATATATCATTAACTATATTATACAGTTCTTTCTTTCCATCCTTATACCAATAGATCAACTTATAGTCGCCACGACGAACGGAGCAAGTCTGACCTATTCCCTCATGACGATAATCACCTTCAACCCACATGTTGGGCATATTCCAGTAAATCGACCTTGGCCCGGATGCATTTCCATGCAAAAGCGGGACAAAGCTTTGGCCATCGACCGTCTGGACGGTTTTCCAGTCCGATATCCCGGCCATTTCCAGAATTGTCGGAAAGAAATCGTCAATCATCACGCAATCGTCAACAACAGAACCGGGCGACGTGACTCCGGGCCAATAGACAATCATCGGTTCCCGAACGCCACCCTCATAGGCCGACCCTTTGCCGGAACGCAGCGGAGCATTCTGGACCGCCAGCGGCGGAGTGCGGTTAGAGTGTGCCAGTCCGCCGTTATCGCTCATGAACAACACGACCGTGTTGTCAATCTTGCCGTTTTGTTCCAACCAGTCGAGAATATCGCCGAGACTCTTGTCCATACCCTCGAGGAGAGTAGCATAGGCAGCTTCCGTGTCAGACAGTCCCGCATCAAGATATTTAGAGAGAAAACGCTTGTCAGGCATAATCGGAATATGCACGGCATAATGAGACATATAAAGGAAGAACGGATTGTCGAGAGCCGTTGACTGGTCCAGGGCCTTAAGAGCCTCAAGAGTCAGAGCCTCTGTTGCAAACACATCTTTATCCCAATACTGCTCAAGTCCGGGAATTGAGAACGGACTCGTCGGCTCACCGGCGGCATTGTGACCAAAACGCTGTTCGCCGAGATAGGATGCGAGAGCGCCGCCGGCATGACCGCTGATGTTAACGTCGAATCCCATTGTCAACGGATCGGCCGCCGGAGTTCCGATTGCGCCAAAATGAGCCTTGCCGCAATGAATCGTATGATAACCGCTCTCCTTCAGGAGTTTTACGAAAGTAGTGGCCTCTGTTGAGCGTTCAATTCCACCGACAGGCTGAATCCCGTTAACATTCCATTGCGGAAGAGTCACACCGGGGGCCTGGGCATCGGTCGACTGATTCCGATTGAGAGTCCAGTTGGTCACACGATGGCGAGCCGCATTCATTCCCGTCAGCAATGAGCAGCGCGACGGCGAACTGATACTGCACGCATAGGCCGACGTGAATTTAGCGCCCATCTCAGCCAAACGCTCCATGTTTGGCGTATGATAGCGCCGGTTGAGCGGGGTCGTTTCGGAATGGAACGGCAACGACGTGTCTTGCCATCCCATGTCGTCGACAAGAAACAAAACGATGTTAGGACGCTCGGCAGGTTCAGCCGCAAGACCCATCGCTCCCATCATTGCCGCAGCAGCGGTCATAAAACGATATTTATTCATCATTTTTATCTATTGTTTTTTAATTACTCAATTATAATTTGATTTTCATTACACGTCCGGACACACGCATTATATATATGCCATGACCGCAAGCAGAAGGATTGACACGCTCTCCCTTCAGATTGAAGAACTCGGCTTCCGCTTCAAAATCCGGACAAACTTCGGTCAGACCCGAATCTTCGACATATCCTTTCGGTATCAGACGGAACACGAAATCACCGGGACGAGGATAGGCAGCGGAGAACGGCGTCACAGCAAGCACGTCCGAGCCATAAGAATCAGCGCCCCAAATATAGCCATTACCCTGGATTGCGACAAGAGGGCAGTCAGGCTTGTCCTGGTCCGGCGCAAGCCAAAAGGCAAACGTACGGTTGTCTCGCCGCTCATAGCCGGCAATAGGATCACTGAAACACAGTCCTTCCATATTAATATGTCGGTAGGTGGTTCCAAAGATAAACCTAATATCCGAACCGGGACCTCCGGTATAAGGAAGAGACAGAGATGTCACCGGGAAGAAATCGAGCGTCCAAAGTGTCGCCTCGTCTTTTTCCGGCTCAAAGTAAGCCGGCACACCAGCGCCACGACTGTCATAAGACAGATATCCACCCTGCCCGGCCTCACACATTATATAATATTTTCCCGACTCGTCAAATCGGTCATATCCTTCAAACAACGCCTCAAAATTATCGAACTCACACCATATATCGGCATTGCGCCATGATTCAACAGCATCAGACGGCACATTTACATATGTATAAAAGCGATCAACTCCACGCAGAGCAAAATTTTCCACAACCGGAGGCACCTTGCTTAGAGAGCGGATTTCAGCAATGTTAGCGTCACATTCAAACAATGACCTTGGCAGGGCGGGAAGAGCAGTTGGCAGCGAGACTTCGGAAAGCATGGGCAGATGGGCAAACGCCCCCTCCCCTACTGACTTGACCGACTCAGGAATGGCAACGGCCCCGGTCAGGCCCGCATCGCCCAGAAAAGCATAGCGGCCAATCTCCGCAAGTCCGCCGGGCAACGAAAGCTCACCAGACAGACCGACACATCCGGCAAACGCAAAATCTCCGATACGTTCCAATCCGGCGGGGAACTCTATCGGGCCGGTCAGAAGCCGACAACCCTGAAAAGAATAATCGGCAATAGATTTCACGCCGTCAGGAATACAAGCCAAACCATTGCGCAAAGGCGGACACTTCAGAATTTCCGTCCCGCCTGCACCCAGCAAAATATTATCAGGGGCGCTATAAACCGGATTCCCTTCTTCCACAACAATTGACTCCAGACTCATACATCCGTCAAAGGCGGAACGACCGATTGACTCCACACGAGCGCCAAGCGCAATCTTCGTCAGCCCGGAGCGGGCAAACGCAAGAGCGCCGACCGCCTGGAGCGATTCCGGCAAAACGACCTCAGCCAGCGACTCGCAACTGAGAAACGCCGCACGGCCGATTGTACGCAACCCCTGCGGCAGAATGACTTTCTGAAGCCTTGACATTCCCGAAAGCGCATGGTCAGGCAGTTCCGTGAGCGTCGATTCCTCCAGATGCAGTTCCCGCAGGTTAATCATATCACTTCTGATAATCAAGAAATCCTCCCCGGTCACATCGCCGTCAAGCGATAGAGCCTCAAGCGAGTTGCGTTCCTGCTTGGAAAGAGCAGACAAATCGTTGGCACTCGGCGCACGCCCGGAAGCCACGAACTTGTCATACGCATCAGTCAATGCCGCGAGTACAGCCTCAGCGTCCGCCTCACTATAGCCAGGCGACGCGATAAGACTAACCGCATCCGCCACATTCGTTACGAGAATCTCCCGCAAAGCGGCATCATAATTCAACGCCACATCGGCCAGCGCGCCCTGCGCCTGACTGATTCCGCCGGCAATTTCATCATGCAAATAAAGAGGCACAAGCGTAAATACCGTAGCACTCTCCGGGGCCGAAACCGCATATGAAAGCGTCAGCCTGTCCTGCGACGGGGTCCAATAACGGTTATTTTCAGCATTGGACATGACAATACACGCACCTTCAGTGCCAAAAAAGCGAAAAGTCTGGTTGTTTTTATAATCCACGAAGTTAACAGTGGCGGCAACTCGGATCTTTGAATCCTTCATGATATAGTCGCCATCATTCTGACCTCCCCGTGTGTTCCGGACCGAAACATAACCGCCTCCTTCGTCATTCAGGCGCCATGCACATGCCTTATCGGAATATTCCGACTGCAGTTTCACCGGGTCCCAGTCGACACCATTTCCGACCAGAGGATTGGCAAGCCAGACAATGCCTCCTTCTCCGTCATGGCCAATTGCGTAAGAGCCGGAAGGTACAAACTGCGGCAACTCGGCTCCGACAACCGGCGGAATCGCCGCCAGCATACACAGCCCTATGGCACGCTTTGCAGCAAGTCGAAGTTTTTTCATCATGTAATCTAATTAAATTGTTACTAAATTAAGTGATATTTTCGTTTGGTGCAAATATCGCCCCATCTTGTTTTCTTGAATGGCCCTATTATGCAAAAAACGGTCAAAATTGTACGAAATATACGTTTTTTGTATTTTTATGCACAATTTTTAACGGAATTCGACCGATTGTTTTTAACTTTGCCAACAAATCCCGAATCCGAAAAGATGAGTTTCCGAAATCTGATTTGCGTCGTACTCATGTGGTTGCTGCCTCTTCTGTCGTTTGCCATTCCAACGAAGGGGTTCCGCCACATTACGGTCAATGACGGACTCTCGCGCAACTCAATTTACTCACTGCTACAAGACTCGTCCGGGTTAATCTATATCGGCACTTGGGACGCACTGCACCGCTTCGACGGGACAGAAATCAGGGAACTTATTTTTACTCCGACGGCAGCTAACCCGACGCGCATCGTCACATCTCTGGCCGAAGGTCCGAACGACAAAATCTACATCGGAACCACCAGCGGAATCATCATTTGGGACACCCGCACCGAAACCGCCGCAGAACTGCAAGGCGGTTTTGCCGGATCGGTTTCTCAACTTCTCGCAGATAAGAAGGGAAACATTCACATTCTCGACACGGCCGGCAAGCATCACATTCTTGACAGCACGACGGATTCAATCGCCGGCACTCCGCAGGACGCACAATGTCTTGTTGCCACAACTGAGGGCAACGTCATGGCCCTGACCTCCGGCCTCCTCCCCTCGAAAAGCATAATGGCCGCCATGGCCGGTCCGGGCGGAGAACTGTGGGTCAGCACTAAACAGGGCGACGTCTACCATCGGGCCGGCGGGGCAACGACCTTCCGCAAACTTGACTTTCCCGGCGGGGCAAAACCCGCAATCGTTAAGTTTGCCCGCTACGGCTCATCTGTGGTCATGGCCTCCGGGCGAGGTCTGTGGGTCTATGACCCGAGTTTTGACTCAATGACCCACATTGTCGCCGCCCCGGACGACCCCGCCGCGCTGAATGACATGAAAGTCATCGAACTGATGACCGACCGAGAAGGCGGCCTATGGGTCGGAACCTTTTTCGGAGGTATAAATTACATGTCGCCTACAAAAGGTAACTTCACAACATTCACTGAGGTCAACAGCGGAATTGACGGCCACGTTGTCAGTTCAATAACGACTGACAGTCATGGCTACATCTGGTTTGGAGTCGAGGATGGAGGCCTTAGCCGCTACAATCCGTCGACCGGCTCCATAGAGAACTACAACTCACGCAATCGCCACGGCGCACTGACGCCCACGGTCGATAACATTCAGGGGCTGTATGCCGTCGGCGACACTCTCTACGTCGGCATGGCCTGGGGAGGAATGGACATTTTTCTGATTTCAGAAAACAGACGAATTGCCCATTATCCGCCTTCATCCTCCGCTCCTGACTTTCCCTCCTCGGTCTATGCATTCAGCAAAGGCCCGGACGAGGCAATCTACATCGGCACCATGAGCGGACTGTTCCGCTACCGTCCGGCAAGCGGCAATCTTAGCCGTGTGACGGAATTTCCCAGAACGATTGTCCACACCCTTGTCACCAACAATAGCGACGGACGTTTATGGACCGCCTCGCAAGGAGGCGGAGTTTACAGCTTCGACGGCAAGCGATGGATACCCCTATCCAATTCGCCTGAATTACAGATGGCAATGAGCGTGTTCCCAACTGACAGCATAATCTACGTCGGAACAGAAGGCCACGGACTTTACAGTTTTGACCTTCGAAAGAACCAGACGCACCGGGTAGACCTCGGACTAAGCGGCAGACTAATGGTTTTCAGCATACTTTCCGACGGCAATTACCTTTGGATTACAACAAACCGCGGACTGGCCGCTTACAATCCGCAGACAGGGCAGACAATCCGCTTCACGACCCACGACGGACTACAGTCCAACCAGTTCAAAATCAACTCTTCACTCAGATTGACCGACGGCACTATCATAACCGGCTGTGTCAACGGCATCAATGCGTTCACTCCTAAGGAACTGTTGCTAAATCTAACCCAACCGATTCCGATTATTGTTGAATCAATCATCGAGCATGAGATTCCCGACTCTATTCCTACATCAAGAGCCGATCAGATTAACTTGCCGGCCGGCCACACAGGCCTTCGCCTTCGCCTCGCTTCGTCAAGCTATGACGATCCATCGAAAAACCGCTTTGAGTATCGTCTCGAAGGCTATGATGACGAATGGCGCCAGACTCCGGACGGGGTGAATGAAATCTCCTATCCGGCTCTCAAACACGGGGACTACATTTTCAGGCTGCGCACCGCAAACGGCAACGGTGTTTTCGGTCCCGAGCGCAGATTGGCCGTCTCCGTATCTGGGAAGCGTGACGCACGCGCCATCACGTATATAATTATAGGAGTAATTGCGGGTCTCGTATTAGCAATCTCCGTACTCGCAGCGGCATTGAGAATCAAAAAGAACCGCAGACAGGACTTACATCCCGTCTGCTTGCCTGACATTCACCCCGAGGAGCAGGATGATGAATCGGCCGACTTCCTGCGTCGACTTAACGAAATCATTGCTCGGGAGATTGACAACGTCGAACTCTCGGTTGACGACCTTGCCGTGAAAACCGGCGTCGGACGCAGCATTTTCTATCGTAAAGTCAAAGCGGCAACCGGTCAGACGCCGAATGAATATCTGCGCTCTCTGCGGCTGAACCGAGCGGCCGAACTTCTACGCCGTCCCGGAGCAAGAGTAAATCAGGTCTGCTATCAGACCGGGTTCTCCTCGCCGTCATATTTCAGCCGTTGTTTCACTTCCAGGTTCGGAATCAGCCCGTCTGATTACGCCGCCGGAGACCATGAACAAAAATCATAACATAAAATTGGCGAAATTCCACAAAATTCCGTAATTTTGTAGCAATTTTATAGTGTATCCTTATGAAAATAGCATTGATTGGTTACGGCAAGATGGGCCATGCCATAGAACGGGCAGCCATTGCCCGCGGCCACGAGGTTGTTGCAATTGTTGACCGCGACACCGATATAAAGATTGACTCCCCTCAGTTCCGGGCAGCAGATGCCGCGATTGAATTCACGATGCCGGCAGCGGCCGAGGCGAACGTTCGCGAAGCCCTGAAACAAGGTGTTCCGGTTGTCAGCGGCACAACGGCGTGGGGCGAAGGTCTTGAACGCATTAAAACAGAACTGAGCGGAGAGCAGGCGCTGATTTGGAGCGGTAACTACTCGCTCGGCGTCAATATTTTCTTCGCCGTCAACCGCTACCTGGCCAAAATCATGGCCCGCTTCCCTCAATATCAGCCAGACATCACCGAGACTCATCATGTACACAAACTGGACCATCCGAGCGGCACTGCCCTGATGACCGCAGAACAGATTATTGACACCATGCCGTCGCTAACCGGATGGAGCGAAGAGCCACAAGAGGGCAAACTACTCATTAACCACATCCGTCATGCCGAAGTTCCGGGCATACACACCGTTACGTGGGAGAGCGACGTAGACACTCTGACGCTCGGCCACAGCGCTAAGTCACGCGACGGATTCGCCCTCGGCGCGGTCCTTGCCGCAGAATGGATTGTCGGCAAGCCCGGCTATCACACAATTGATGAAATGATGAGCCAGATTCTCGGAGTTTAAACCTCACAATCTTACGACATGAAAGAGAGTTTTATTGACGGATTTAAACGCAGAGTCAGCGAAAACGGACCGAAACGCTGGCTTCGCTTCGGCTTGGTCTCCCTGGTCTTCTTCGGCTGGGTCGCATGGCTCGGCAACTGGTGGGTAGCCCCCTGGTGGCTGTTGTTATTCGACATTTACATCACCGGCTACATCCCCTTTACATGGTGGAAGCAATCAAAGTCGGCCGCAATCCGTTCGGTCATGAGTTGGGTCGACGCAATTGTGTATGCCGTAGTTCTTGTCTACTTCGTTTTCGCATTCATTGGCCAGAACTACAAGATTCCATCCTCGTCACTCGAAAAGACGCTGCTGACGGGCGACTACCTTTGGGTTAACAAAACGGCATACGGTCCTCGCGTTCCAATAACCCCGATTCACTTCCCTCTGGTTCAGAACACACTCCCGATTTTCAACACAAAGAGCTACATTGAAAATCCGCAGTGGCCCTACCATCGCCTGCAGGGTACAGACACCATGGCCCTCGGCGACATTGTAGTCTTCAACTTTCCGGCCGGCGATACGATTGCCCTCAAGGAACAGAATCCTGACATTTATTCGCTCAGCCGCATGATTGGCGAGCAGATTTTTGCTCATCAGGCTCCGCAACGCACATGGGACAACCTGATTGAACGAGACGCCGCGGCGCGCGCGGCCGGCATGGAATATATCCGTTCCAATCCTGATATTTTCGGAGAAGTTATATGGCGCCCGGTTGACCGACGCGAAAATTATGTCAAACGAGCCGTCGGCCTTCCCGGCCAGTTGTTTGAAATCAGAGAAGGCAACATCTACAACAACGGCAAGATGATGGAGATGCCCGAAGAAGCACAGTTTGTCTATGATGTCCGCTTCAAAAATCCAGCCAATGGCGACAAGATTCTTGAGGATCTCGGAGTCAGCAAGGCAGACCGCATGACAGAACCCGGCATGCGCCACACCACCCCGCCGCTGACTGCCGCCATGGCCGACAAACTACGTAAGAATCCGGAAGTCATCGAAGTGCGCCGGCGTACTTTCTCAGCCGGCGAAAACCTGCTGTTCCCGCTTCCGACCGCCTTTGCCGACGGCTGGACACTGGATGACTACGGTCCTATCCGAATTCCGGAAAGAGGCATGACAATCCTGCTTAACGATTCGACCTGGGCGCAGTATGGCCACACCATAGCACACTATGAAAACCCGACTGCCGTCTGGCGCGACGGACAAGCATATATAGACGGTAAACCCGCATCTGACTATACGTTCCGTATGGACTATTACTTCATGATGGGCGACAACCGTCACAAATCGCTTGACTCACGTTTTTGGGGTTTCGTGCCGGAAGACCACATTGTCGGCCGCCCCGTCAGAGTGCTGATTTCATTTGACCAGGACAAACCCTTCCCGTTCAACATCCGATGGAACCGCATACTGAAATCCGCTAAAAACTGAAAAATTTTTAACTCTAAACCTACAATAAATGCAAGTTTCCGAGAGAGTAAACAACCTGGCAGCGTCAGCAACCCTGGCAATGTCGCAGAAAAGCGCCGAGCTGAAGGCTCAGGGCGTAGACGTAATAAACCTTTCCGTCGGAGAACCTGACTTCCCGACCCCAACCCACATCAAAGAGGCTGCAAAGGACGCCATTGACAACAATTTCACCTTCTACACTCCCGTTGCGGGTTATCTGTCGCTGCGCAAAGCCATCTGCGAAAAGTTACGCCGAGAAAACGGCGTTGAATTCGCTCCGGAGCAGATCGTTGTCGGCAACGGCGCAAAGCAGGCCCTGTGCAACGTCATCCTGGCCACGATTAATCCAGGCGATGAAGTAATCATCCCGACTCCGGCATGGGTCAGCTACGTCGAAATGGTAAAACTCGCCGAGGGCAAGGTGGTTGAAATTGCCGCACCGATTGAGCAAGACTTCAAAATAACTCCCGCCCAGCTTGAAGCCGCCATCACGGCAAAGACCCGTATGGTACTTCTATGCTCTCCCTCGAACCCGACCGGCTCCGTCTACACCCCCGACGAGCTTCAGGGCCTGGTTAACGTGCTTGCGTCCCATCCGGAAATCATCGTAATGGCCGATGAAATTTACGAGCATATCAACTTCGGCGCCGAAATCTGCTCACTTGCGTCATTCCCCGAACTGGCAGACCGTGTAGTTATTATCAACGGAGTCAGCAAAGCATACGCCATGACCGGCTGGCGCATCGGCTACTGTGCATGTCCGCTGCCGATTGCAAAAGCAGTCAATAAACTTCAGGGGCAGTACACTTCCGGCGCAAGTTCTATTGCCCAAAAAGCGGCTGAAGCGGCCTATACCGGCTCGCAAGAATGTGTCGAGACCATGCGGGTTGCCTTTGAACGCCGCCGCGACCTCGTCGTGGAACTTGCCGGCCAGATTCCGGGCCTGAAGGTCAATAAGCCTCAGGGTGCCTTCTATCTCTTTCCGGAAGTAAGCTCATTCATCGGAAAAAGCTATGACGGCAAGACAATTGAATCATCAGGCGATCTGGCGCTCTACCTTCTCTCGGAAGCACATGTCGCAACAGTCGACGGTGCCGCATTCTGCGCTCCCGGCTACATTCGTCTGAGCTACGCAACAAGTGACGACAACATCCGCGAAGCGATGAAACGCATCGCCGACGCACTTGCGAAACTTGCCTGAATGCAGCGCGTACTGTTTCATGACACGATTTTCGGGCCGATTCACAGCCGTCGGCTCGGTTCGTCGTTGGGTGTCAATCTGTCGCCCAACGACGGCAAAATCTGTTCGTTTGACTGCCTCTACTGCGAAGCCGGCTTCAACGCTCAAGGCCCCGGAACTACCGGGTTCCCGTCACGCCAGGACGTTCGAAACCGGCTTCGCGCCAAACTGGAAGAGCTTAAACGCGAAAACCAACCGCTCGACGTCATTACATTCAGCGGAAACGGCGAACCGACACTTCATCCCGAATTCGCCGGAATTATTGATGACACACTCAGCCTGCGCGACAAGTTTTTTCCGAATGTAAAGATTTCCGTACTGACGAATTCTACCCGGCTTCATAAACCGGCCGTCTGTGATGCCCTGCGGAAAGTTGACAATAATATTCTGAAACTGGACTCCGCCATCGAGGCTACAATGCGAAAAATCGACCGTCCCGCGTCTTCTGACTTCACGGTCGAAAAGGTCATTGAACAACTTTCCGCATTTGCCGGCCAGGGAATCATTCAGACAATGATTCTGAGAGGCGAAAACATAAACAATTCCGCTTCGGAGGAGATTGACGCGCTCATCAGTGCATATAAACGCATAAAACCGAGGTCAATCATGATTTACTCCATTGACCGCAAGACTCCTGACGAGACCCTGCGTGCCGTCAACCATGACGAACTGTCCGAGATTGCCGCACGCATTGAGCGCGAAACGTCAATTCCGGTATCTGTTGCCTGAAAAAACGAGTAGGCCCGACCTTACCGGGCCAAATAAGGAAGAATAGCCGACGGATTGGCAAGAGCTTCGGTCTGAGACAGAGACAAGGTCTTTGTCTCAGTTATTTTTGCGTCCGGAATAATTGACGCTTTCAGTTCGGCGAGCGTCGGAGCGGCCTTAAGAGCGGCATACTGCGCATAAGTATAACGGGTAAACACCGTTGACATGTTAACTCCGCAGCGTGTCAGCAGCCAACCGTCGGTCAGTGCAATCGGCTCCATACCTTTTACATCGGCCGGCGCCGGATAAGAAGTAATGTTTCCGCGGGCGTCAACCTGGACCGTCACGTTATTGTTATAATCACCGTTGGTTTTATAAACAACCGCACGCGGAATCTCGTGATTCTGACCACCTATTACCGGCCTTGGCGGAGCTGCTACTATTTCAAGTTCCGACTTGCTCGACGGGGCCTTTCTGGAGGCACATGCCCCCAGAATCAACAACGAAGACGCACTGAGAATAACAAGTTTATTCATTTGATTACGCTATGGGAGAGTTATCCGATTGTCATTTCTCCCGCGAGCGGCTTGCGCAGGTATTCTCCGACTTCTTCCGGGCTGAGACCAAGCCCAAAAAGATACATCAGCTTAGTGATAGCGGCCTCTGACGTGATGTCATAACCCGAAATCACGCCGACCGAGGCCAGACGATCCGAGCCAACGTAACGTTTGGCATGAACTCCTCCGTTGACACACTGCGTTACGTTCAGAATAACTTTGCCGCCATCAACAGCCTCCTTCACCGCATTGATGAACCACGGTTCGGTCGGCGAATTACCTGCGCCGAAAGTCATCATGACAATTCCCTTGACTCCGGGAGTATTGAGCTGATGGCGCAGGGTCGACTCCGTGATGCCCGGATAGAGGTCGAGGAACATGACTGACGTGTCCATGTTGCAGCGCACCTGCAACGGGCGCATCGCCTCATGTTTCATGAGCGCGTCAGGATTGAAATGAATTCCCAATCCTATTTTTGCAAGCGAAGGATAGTTATTGCTCTTGAACGCATTGAAGTTATCAGCGCTCATTTTTGTTGACCGATTGCCGCGCCAGAGATAGTTCTCAAACAGAATCGCAACCTCCTGAACCGTCGGGCTTCCGTCTGCATTGACGGCTGCAGCAATCTGAAGGGCTGTTATCAGGTTCTCCTCGCCGTCAGTACGGACTTCGCCAATCGGCAACTGCGATCCGGTGATAATCACCGGCTTATGCAGATTCTCCAGCATGAACGACAGCGCGGACGCCGTGTAAGCCATAGTGTCCGTGCCGTGAAGAACCACAAACCCGTCAAACGCTTCATAGTTGGCTTCGACATGGTGAGCAATTTCCGCCCAATGGGTCGGATTCATGTCGCTTGAGTCAATCGGCGAGGCAAACTGAATGTTCTGGATATCATAGTCAAGCATTTTGACCTTCGGAACGTTATCAATCAGATGGTCAAAATTAAATGGCTCAAGCGCACCGGTCTCCTGGTTTTCAATCATTCCGATTGTACCGCCGGTGTAGATAATCAGGATTTTAGGCTTATTCATGTCAGCCAACTTTAGACCCGGGCGCAACAGGCGCGGACGGGCCGATAACAGTCAGCGACCCGTCAGAGTTGACAGCGCTGAGAATCATTCCGCAGCTCTCGACTCCGCGGAGTTTACGTGCGGGCAGATTAGCAATGTAGCAGACCTGCTTGCCAACGAGCTGTTCAGGCTCATAATACTTAGCAATGCCGCTGACAATCGTGCGCGGCTCGCCGCTTCCGTCGTCAATCTTGAATTGCAGAAGTTTATCTGCCTTGGGGACCTTCTGACACTCAAGGACAGTTCCGACGCGTATGTCACATTTGGCAAACAGATCAATGTCGACATCCTCCGCAACCGGCTCCGGCTTCCAGGCGGCCTTTGCATTGGCCTCCTTGGCAGCCTCCAGTTTTGCAAGCTGGGCTGAGACAGCAGCGTCTTCAATTTTCTCAAAAAGCAGTTCAGGCTGACCGATTTCGGCTCCGGCCGGAAGAATTGCGTCGCCGCCGAGCATCTGCCAGTCGATATTGCCAATATTTAGGATTCCACAGAGTTTCTTGCTCATAAACGGCAAGAACGGTTCAAAAGCAATTGCGAGATTCGCGGTAATCTGAAGTGCGGTGTTGAGGATAGTCGCGGTACGCTCCATGTCGGACTTCGCAACCTTCCAAGGTTCGGTTTCCTGCAAGTACTTGTTGCCACAGCGTGCCATGTTCATTGCCTCCTTGAGGGCATCGCGGAAATGGAATTCATCAAGGAGAGCGCTCATTTTGCCCTTCAGTTCGCCAATTTCGGCAAGCGCTTCACGGTCAATCTGCTCCAGAGATCCGGCTGCGGGAACCTTGCCGCCGAAGTATTTATGAGTCAGCACCAGCGCGCGATTGACAAAATTGCCGAGAATAGCGACAAGTTCGCTGTTGTTGCGGGCCTGAAAATCGGCCCACGTAAAGTCGTTATCTTTGGTTTCAGGAGCGTTCGCGGTCAGCACATAACGTAAAACGTCCTGTTTGCCGGGGAATTCCTCAAGATACTCATGGAGCCATACCGCCCAGTTGCGCGACGTGGAAATCTTGTCTCCCTCAAGGTTGAGGAACTCATTGGCCGGAACATTATCAGGCAACTGATAGCCGTCGCCGTAAGCGGAAAGCATGGCGGGGAATACGATGCAATGGAACACGATGTTGTCCTTGCCAATGAAGTTGATAATGCGGGTTTCAGGATCTTTCCACCATTTCTCCCATGAATCGGGCAGCAGCTCCTTGGTGTTGGAAATGTAGCCGATAGGAGCGTCGAACCAAACGTAAAGCACCTTGCCCTCGGCTCCTTCGACCGGCACCGGGACACCCCAGTCAAGGTCACGGCTGACTGCACGCGGCTGCAACCCCATGTCAAGCCAGGATTTACACTGACCATACACATTGGGACGCCACTCTTTGTGGTCGTTAAGAATCCATTGTTCGAGTTTCGGCTGCCATTTGTCAAGAGGCAGATACCAGTGGAAAGTCTCGCGCAACACCGGCGTAGTATCGGTCAACGCGCTCTTGGGGTTAATCAGTTCGTTGGGGCTGAGCGAGGTGCCACACTTTTCGCACTGGTCTCCATAGGCATGCGGGTTATGGCAGTGAGGGCATTCGCCTGTGACGTAACGGTCAGCAAGGAATTGGCCTGCTTTTTCGTCGTAGAGCTGCATGGAACTCTTTTCGATGAACTCGCCCTTGTCATACAGATGGCGAAAAAATTCGCTCGCGGTCTGCGAATGAATGTCAGATGTCGTGCGGCTGTAAATGTCAAACGAGATGCCGAGACCCTCCATCGAGTCCTTGATAATGGAGTGGTAGCGGTCAACGATGTCCTGCGGGGTCACGCCCTCGCGCTTTGCCTTGATAGTGATGGGTACGCCATGCTCGTCAGAGCCGCCGATCATCAACACATCTTCGCCTTTCAGGCGCAAATAGCGGACATATATATCCGCGGGAACATATACTCCGGCAAGATGGCCGATGTGAACAGGACCGTTCGCATAAGGCAGGGCGGTTGTGACGAGTGTACGCTTTTTCTCCATATATCTTAATGAATTCGGTTTATTATCTATTGAAAGTTAGCGCAAAATTACGCAAAATTACCGAAAACGTCAACAATTTTGCTTAACTTTGCACATTATGAACCGAATCACATTACTTGCAGCCGCCATTCTATGTACAATCTGCGCTTGCGCTGAAAGCATTAAGGTTGCCTGTGTTGGCAATTCCATCACCGAAGGCATGCGTATTGAAAACCCGGCCGAGAATGCCTATCCCGCGCAACTCGGTCAACTTCTTGGCGACGCTTATCAGGTCGGGAACTTCGGAAAGTCAGGGGCCACCCTGCTCCGCAAGGGCCACATGCCTTACAACAAGCAGCCACAATATGCCGACGCACTTGCGTTCAACCCCGACATCCTGCTGATTCATCTTGGCGTCAACGACACAGACCCCAGGAACTGGCCCAATTACGACGACGAGTTTATCCGTGACTACATTGAACTGATTAACTCGTTTAAGGAACAGAACCCGGCCGTGAGGGTTATTATTGCTAAACTTTCACCAATCGGCACCGCCCACCGTCGGTTCAAGACCGGCACGCGCGACTGGCGCTATCAAATCAATGATGCCATAGAAGCCGTTGCGACAATCACCGGAGCCGAACTGATTGACTTCGGCACTCCGCTTGTTGACTATCGCAACCTGATACCCGACACACTCCACCCCAACATTGAAGGCGCCGGAAAACTTGCATACACGGCCGCCCGGGCCATCACGGGCAACTACGGCGGCCTGCGACTGCCGGAAATCTACCAGGACGGCATGATTTTACAGCGCAACAAACCTCTGACAATCAAAGGATCAGCCAATGCCGGAGACAAAGTAACTGTTAAAATCGGAAAGCAGAAGGCCACAGCCATCGCCAATAACCGGGGCGAGTGGAGCGTCACGCTCAATCCGCTGAAAGCGTCGAAAAAAGAGACGCTCACCATTTCGACCAACGACACCACTCTGAAATTTCAGGACGTAGCCATCGGCGAAGTCTGGCTCGCATCCGGCCAGAGCAACATGGAGTTCCAGCTCCGGCGCTCAACAACATTCGGAGAAGACACGATCAGGGCAACAGACCCGCAACTGCGCCTCTACAACGTCCGGCCAAGAACCCACACGGACCGAGTTGCCTGGACCGAGGAAGAAAAAGACTCGGTTGACCGCCTGATGTATTTCCGCCCGACGAAATGGCAGAAGGCAGACGCCTCAAATGCGTCTGACTTTTCAGCCGTCGCATGGAATTTCGGCCGCATGTTGCGCGATTCGCTCAACATCCCCGTCGGTATTATCTGTAACGCCGTGGGCGGCTCAGGGACAGAGGCATGGGTCGACCCCGAAGCGCTTGAACGCAATGTGCCTGACATCTTCATCAACTGGCGAACGAACGACTACCTACAGGATTGGGTCAAAGGACAGATTGGCCGCAACTGCGGCAAGGAGGGAGAACACCGCCACCCCTACGAGCCGGGCTACCTTTTCGGAGCGGGCATCCGTCCGCTCGGCTCCTACCCGATTGCCGGCGCAATTTGGTATCAGGGCGAGAGCAACGCACACAACATAGAACTGCACGAACAGATTTTCCGTCTGTTGGTCAACTCCTGGCGTGAATATTGGAGTAACGACTCGCTTCCAATCCTGACAACTCAGCTCAGCTCGCTGGAACGTCCGTCATGGGCCACATTCCGTGACAGTCAGCGAAGGCTCGCGCTTGAGATTCCGGGAGTGGAAATGGCCGTCAGCTCTGACCATGGCGCCCACGGCGACGTACATCCCCGCAACAAGCGCCCGATTGGCCGGCGACTCGGCCTTCTGGCCCTTAACCGCGTCTATGGCCACGACATCACAGCCGAAGGCCCCGTCGCGATTTCCGCCAAACAGACCGCTCCAGGCGAAGTCACCATAAAAATGGCAAATGCAGACGGAATGACACAGAATCCGACGGCTTTCGAAGTGGCGGAATTTGACCGATACTTCTTTCCAGCCAATGCAACCGTCAAGGGCGACGAAATCATCGTCAAGTGCAACGAAATCTCAAATCCCAAGTATGTACGATACGGCTGGCAGCCATACACAGACGGCAACCTGACCAATTCAAAAGGGCTACCGGCCTCGACCTTTAAAATCAAAGTTCAGTAAACCAATTTTTTTTCGTAACTTTGCACGCAGTTTAATATACTGACTTATGGACAAAGACGTAAGAGTAAGATTTGCCCCGTCGCCGACGGGACCGCTCCATATCGGCGGAGTGCGCACCGCACTCTATAATTATCTTTTTGCCCGCCAGCATGGCGGCACCATGATTCTGCGCATTGAGGACACTGACAGCCAACGCTTCGTGCCGGGTGCGGAAGCATACATTAACGAAGCTCTCCGTTGGCTCGGCATTGAAATTGACGAAGGCGTCAGAGAAGGAGGCCCCTACGGACCTTACAAACAGAGCGAACGCCGCGACATCTATCGCGAACACGTCAAGATGCTTCTGGACGCCGGCAAGGCTTATATCGCATTCGACACCCCCGCCGAACTCGAAGCCGCACGCGCCGCAACGCCTAATTTCCAATATGACGCACGCACGCGCGGCTCCATGCGCAACTCGCTGACCATGCCGGCCGAAGAAGTTGAGAACCTGATTGCCGAAAACACGCCTTACGTGGTCCGCTTCAAGATTGACGGCGGCCGCTCAGTCGAGGTCAACGACCTTATCCGCGGCAAGGTAGTCATCAAGAGCGACATTCTTGACGACAAAGTTCTCTACAAGAGCGCAGACGACCTGCCGACCTATCACCTTGCAAACATTGTTGATGACCATTTGATGAAGGTCAGCCACGTTATCCGCGGCGAAGAGTGGCTCCCGTCAGCTCCGCTCCATGTACTTCTTTATGAAGCATTCGGATGGGCCGATACGATGCCGGAATTTGTCCACCTGCCGCTGCTGCTCAAACCTGACGGCAAGGGCAAACTGAGCAAACGCGACGGCGACCGCCTCGGATTCCCCGTCTTCCCCCTGCTCTGGACCGACCCGCAGACGGGCGCGGTTTCGCGTGGCTATCGCGAGGACGGCTATCTGCCGGAAGCGGTTGTCAACTTCCTGGCCCTGCTTGGCTGGAATCCCGGCGACGACACCGAGATTATGTCAATGAAAGAACTCATCAATCGTTTCAGCCTTGACCACTGTTCTCGTTCAGGCGCAAAATTCGCCTACGAGAAAGGCACATGGTTCAACCATCAGTATCTCCAGCAGATTCCTGACGAGGAACTGGCAGAGCTGTTCAAGCCCGTCATGGAAATGCACGGCGTAGAGCCGGGCGGATTCTCTCCGGAATACATCCAAAAGGCAGTTTCGATGGTCAAGAGCCGCATCAACTTCGTCAATGACCTTTGGTCACATGCAGGTTTCTTCTTCCAAGCACCAGAAACCTACGAAGAAAAGAGCATCCGAAAACGCTGGACTCCGGAAATGCCCGCAATAATGAACGAAATGATTGGCTGGCTTGAAGAACTGCCGGATTTCAGCGCGGCAGCCGCCGAACAGCCGATTCTTGACAAAATCAAAGAAAAAGGCTACCACATGGGCAACGTCATGAATGCCCTGCGCCTGACCGTCGTCGGTGAATGTAAGGGTCCGCACATGTTTGAGATCACAGAACTTCTGGGCCGCGACGAAACAATTCGCCGCATCCGCCGCGGAATTGAAACAATCAAAGCCCCCGAGCAATGATTCGCGCCGGCATTCTTGGCGGCGACGGATTTGCCGCCGGCGAACTGATTCGCCTTCTGATTAATCATCCCGACGTTGAACTAAGCCGGGTCCACAGTCGTCTTCATGCAGGAAAACTGCTGACGGAGGTCCATCAGGGAATGGAGGGCGAGACTTATCTTCGCTTCACGGACAATGACTCGCTCGAGGAGCTGGACGTTGTTTTCTGCTGTTATCCTCACGGGACAACATCGTCACTGATGTCGGAACGCGAAATTCCGGAAGGGTTAAAAATTATTGACCTCAGCCGCGACTTCCGCATTGAGGACGGCAGCCATGATTACGTCTACGGCCTGCCTGAACTGAACCGCAAGCGCATGGTGCGCGGAGCGACAAAGGTTGCCAACCCCGGCGCTTTCGCAACCGCAATTGAACTTGCGCTGCTCCCCTTAGCCAAGAACCTGCTGCTCAACTCGCCGATTCACATAACCGCCATCACCGGTTTCAGCGGCTCGGCTGTCGAAAAATCAAGTCCAAACCAACTTGCATGGCATCGCGACAATGTCAGCATCTATCACCCTCTGGCACATCAGCACCTGCCCGAAATCGAACAGACGCTCCGCGCGCTGCAGTCCAGCTTCTCGTCGGAACTGAATTTCATACCGATGCGCGGTTCATTTGCCCGCGGCATGCTGGCCACGATTTACCTTGACATGCCGGTCAGCGTTGAACAGCTGCGCAACCTCTACGAAGACTACTACTCAGACCATTCGTTCACGTTCATCGTTGATCGCCGACCAGACCTTAAGGATGTTGTCAACACGAATAAATGTCTGATTCATCTTGAAAAAATCGGCAACAGACTGCTGATTACGACCGTAATTGACAACATTTTGAAAGGCGCAGCCGGCCAGGCCGTCCATAACATGAACCTCATTTTCGGCCTGCACGAACGCGTTGGACTCGCACTGAAGTCCTCAACCATCTGACCCCTAAAACCATAACATACAGAACCGTAACCAAACAATAAAACTCCATCATATATATGGCACTGAGCGAACAGGAACAGATTCGACGCAACTCCATGGAGCAGATGCGCGCCATGGGCATCGAACCTTATCCCGCAGCCGAGTTCCCCGTGACCGGCTACACCGATGAAATCAAAGAAACGTTTGTTGACGACCTCAATCCCGCGCGAGAAGTCAGCATTGCCGGCCGAATCATGTCGCGCCGCATCATGGGCAAGGCTGCATTCGTCGAACTTCAGGACTCAAGAGGCCGAATCCAGGTCTACGTCTCACGCGACGACATCTGTCCGGGCGAAGACAAGGAATTCTACAACACCGTCTTCAAGAAGTTGCTTGACATCGGTGACTTCATCGGCGTCAAAGGCTTCGTGTTCCGCACCCGAACGGGAGAAATCACCGTGCATGCCAAGGAATTGCTGGTTCTCAGCAAATCTTTGCGTCCGCTCCCGATTGTCAAGGTAAAGGACGGTGTGACCTACGACTCGTTTGACGACCCTGAACTGCGCTATCGCCGCCGCTACGTTGACCTTGTTGTCAACGAAGGCGTGCGCGACATCTTCATCAAGCGCACCAAGGTGTTCAACTCCATGCGCAACTACTTCAACGAGCATGGCTACATGGAGGTTGAAACCCCAATTCTCCAGTCAATTCCCGGCGGTGCTTCGGCCCGTCCGTTCATCACCCATCACAATGCACTCGACATTCCGCTTTATCTGCGTATCGCCGACGAACTTTATCTGAAGCGCCTCATCGTCGGCGGCTTCGAAGGTGTCTACGAGTTCTCTAAGAACTTCCGCAACGAAGGCATGGACCGCACTCACAATCCGGAATTCACTTGCATGGAAATCTATGTGGCCTATAAGGACTACAACTGGATGATGAAGTTCACGGAAAACATGATTGAGCGCATCTGCATGGAAGTCAACGGCACGACCGACGTTAAAGTCGGTGACAACGTGATTTCGTTCAAGGCTCCTTTTGCTCGCGTCACAATGGCGGAAGCAATCAAGCACCACACCGGAGTAGACATCACCGGCATGAACGAGGACCAGCTCCGCGAAGCCGCCAAGAGCCTCGGCGTTGAAGTTGACAAGACCATGGGCAAGGGCAAGATTATTGACGAGATTTTCGGCGAAAAATGTGAAGGCAAATATATCCAGCCGACGTTTATCACCGACTATCCCATCGAAATGTCGCCCCTGACAAAACGCCATCGCAGCAACCCTGAACTGACTGAGCGATTCGAACTTATGGTCAACGGCAAGGAACTTTGCAACGCCTACTCAGAGTTGAACGACCCGATTGACCAGTACGAACGTTTTGTTGAACAGATGAAGCTGGCCGACAAGGGCGACGACGAGGCCATGATCATTGACCATGACTTCATCCGCGCGCTCGAATACGGCATGCCTCCGACGTCAGGCATGGGCATTGGCATGGACCGCCTTGTAATGCTCATGACCGGTCAGGTTGCAATCCAGGAAGTTCTCCTCTTCCCCCAGATGAAGCCGGAAAAGAAAGACTGATGCAACAGACTCCCTCCCACTCAATCGGAACAATCGCGGTTATGGGCGGCGGCTCATGGGCCACCGCCCTGGCCAAGATGATGCTTCGCAACTGCGAACGCATCGTCTGGTATATGCGCCGCGACGACCGCATAGCCGAGTTCAAGGAGCGCGGTCATAACCCTGCATATCTGACCGACGTTGAATTTGACGTCGACAAAATTCATTTCACCTCTGACATTAACGAAGCGGTCAGGCTTGCTGACACTCTGCTGCTTGCAATGCCCTCTCCATATTTCAAAGCCCATACGGCCAAGATTACGGAGGACCTCTCTGGCAAATACGTGATTTCGGCAATCAAGGGCATCGTCCCTGAGGACAACATGACCGTGGCCGAATACATGATTCGGAACTACGGTGTCAGCCGTGACCGCATGATTGTCATCGGCGGCCCGTGTCATGCCGAGGAGGTGGCCCTTGACCGCGTCAGCTATCTGACAATCGGATGTGCAGACATTGCAACGGCAGAGGCGGCCGCAAGATGCGTTGGCAGCCACACCGTCCGCACGATTATCTCGCTTGATGTCGAAGGCATCGAATATGCTGCGGTTCTGAAAAATGTCTACGCCATCGCCGCCGGCATCCTCCACGGAATGAAGGCCGGCGACAATTTCACGGCCATGACCGTTTCAAACGCAATCAGAGAAATGGAGCGGTTCATTGACGCCGTTGACTCCCGCCCGCGAAACATCTGTGACTCTGTCTATCTCGGCGATTTGCTCGTGACCGCCTACTCCAAGTTCAGCCGCAACCACAACTTCGGATCAATGATTGGCAACGGCTACTCGGTAACAGCCGCCCGCATGGAGATGGAACAGACTGCCGAGGGCTACTACGGAACGAAGTGTATAACCGAAATCAACCGTCGGTTCGGGGTTGATATGCCAATCCTCAACGCTGTCTACTCTATTCTATACGAAAATCAGCATCCGCGTCGCGCCATTTCAAAAATGGCCCTGCACCTGACCTGAATATAACGAATACAAACCAAAATCAATAATTATATGTTATGAAAAGACGGACACCGGTCCGCACTGTCATAAACATTAAACCCAAAACCAACAAACCATTTGCCAAACATGGAAACCTTTGATATCAACGTCAGCGCCGCAGTTTCTGACGAAACCGTGGCCAATCTTAATGCCGAAGGCGCTGCTGCCCTCGAAACCGTACTGAAAGGTACCGGAGCCGGCAACGATTTTCTCGGATGGGTCAACCTTCCGTCCTCAACAATCAATTCTGACCTGGTTGAAGAAATCATGGCCGTTGCAAACGTCCTGCGTGCCGAATGTGAAGCGGTTGTCTGCATCGGCATCGGTGGTTCATATCTGGGAGCAAAAGCCGTAATTGAAGCCCTCAAAGGCACCTTCGAAGCGACCAAACCGGAGATTCTCTTTGCCGGTCAGAACATTGGCGAAGACTATCTGGCCGATCTCCAGGACTACCTGGCCGACAAGCGTTTCGGCATAGTTGTTATTTCAAAAAGCGGCACTACTACCGAGCCGGCAATCGCCTTCCGCCTCCTGAAGGCACAACTGGAGGCTAAGGTCGGCAAGGAAGAAGCCAGCCGCCTGATTGTAGCCGTTACCGATGCCAGCAAGGGCGCCCTGCGCAAACTTGCAACCGACGAAGGCTACGCCACGTTCGTTATTGACGACAATGTCGGCGGACGCTTCTCGGTTCTCTCGCCCGTAGGTCTGCTGCCGATTGCCATTGCCGGATTTAACATCCGCGCTCTGCTTCAGGGTGCCGCAGACATGGAACAGATCTGCGCCAAACCCGGCAATCCCGCCCAGCTTTATGCCGAAACGCGCAACGCACTCTACCGCGATGGCAAAAAAACCGAAATTCTTGTCAACTACAACCCTAAACTCCACTTCTTCGGCGAATGGTGGAAGCAGCTCTATGGCGAAAGCGAAGGCAAAGACCATAAAGGCATCTTCCCCGCAGCCGTCGACAACTCGACCGACCTCCACTCGATGGGCCAGTGGATTCAGGACGGCGAACGCACCATTTTCGAAACCGTTATTTCTGTCGAGAAGCCCTCGCGTGAAAAGGTCATTCCGTTCGACGAAGAAAACCTGGACGGTCTAAACTTCATTGCCGGCAAGCGCGTTGACGAAGTCAACAAGATGGCCGAACTCGGCACCCGCCTGGCTCACATTGACGGCGGAGTCCCCAACATCGTACTGAGTGTTTCCGAACTCAGCGAGTACACCCTCGGCCAGCTCATCTACTTCTTCGAAATCGCCTGTGGCATCAGCGGCTACATGCTCGGCGTCAACCCCTTCAACCAGCCCGGCGTCGAGGCTTACAAGCGCAACATGTTCGCGCTGCTCGCCAAGCCCGGCTATGAGGAAGAAACCGCCGCAATCCGCGCCCGCCTCGGCTAAGCGGCCACAACAGACCTCAGAACTGACAGAGCAGGATGCTCCCGCACACACGGGAGCATCCTGCTCCCTTTTACACACACCCTCACCGACCGGAAGCATAAAAGAATCTTACAAGCAGAACATTTGCCTAAAAAACACACTTTATTTATGTTTTGCAGCAGATTTATTTGTTTTTTCACTAATTGTGGCGTAAATTCGTGGACTACAAAACGATTTTTCGCAAAATTAACACAACCAAAATATCTCATGAGTTATCTTAAATTTGATAGGAACCAAATGATGAATTTGGACCATGCCCTGACAAAGGAAATGCTCCGGACGAATCAGACAGGCGCCTATCACTGCACTACGGTAGTGGACTGCAACACCCGCAAACAGCACGGTCTGCTGGTGATTCCAATTCCCGAACTTGACCCGAACGGCAGCTACGTTATGTTGTCGTCGCTGGACGAAACCGTAATCCAGCATGGCGCCCAATTCAACCTGGGATTACACCGCTATAACGGCGGAGTGTATTCGCCGAAAGGTCACAAGTATATACGTGAGTTCGACTGTGAAAGTGTGCCTCGCACAACGTATCGCGTCGGAGGCGTCGTTCTGACAAAGGAAAAAATCTTTATTTCGAACGAGAACCGCATCCTGATCCGCTATACGCTGGTCGAAGCCCACTCGGCAACCACCCTCCAGTTCCGCCCGTTCCTGGCATTCCGTGAAGTCAACTCCCTTGTCCAGCAGAACAACAGCATCAACACCAACGTCAATCCGGTTAACAATGGTGTCAGCACGTGTCTCTATCCCGGCTATCCGACCCTCTACATGCAGTTCAACCGCAAGCCGACATGGGTTGCCGAACCGAACTGGTACAACGGAATCGAGTATGTCAAAGACCTTGAGCGCGGCGTTCCCTATACGGAAGATCTTTGGGTGCCGGGCTACTTTGAAATTCCGATCAAAAAAGGAGAAAGTGTAATTTTCTCAGCCGGAATCAGCGAAATAAGCCCCCGCTCGCTCGCCAAGATGTATGAGCAGGAAATTGCCGTGCGCACACCACGCTCGTCATTCTACAACTGCCTGAAAAACGCCGCAAAACAGTTCTACATGAACCTTGACGGCCATAAATACATGCTTTCAGGTTATCCCTGGGGCAAAGTGCTTGCGCGCAACACTTACATGTCGTTGCCCGGCAACACCCTCGCCATTGACCACCCGCAGGACTTTGAGGCGATTACCGAAACCGCCAACAAAGCCCTGCTTCACTTCATGGAGACCGGCGAATGCGACAAAATCATCCAGGGTATTGACCAGCCTGACATCCCGATGTGGGCCCTCTGGTGCATCCAGCAGTATGCAAAGGCTGTCAGCATGGAAAAAGCCCGCAAGAACTACACAGACTTTACCGTCAAAATTCTTGACTGGATTCTCAGCGGAGGACATCCTAACATCTTTGTTGACAAACAGACCGGTCTGATTTCCTCAAATGGCGAACGCCAGGCCGCCTCGTGGATGTACTCGCAATTCAACGGCCACATGGTCGTGCCTCGCTCAGGCTTTCTTGTTGAAAACAACGCCCTGATGTACAACGCCCTGCTTTTCGGCGCATCGCTGCTTGAAGACGACCTGTTGCTTCAGGAAACGCGCAACCGCTGGCTGGCCCATGCCGACAAAATGAAGCAGCCTTACGTTGACACCTTCCTTAATGACTATGGCTATCTCTACGACTACGTCAACGGCTTGTATGCCGATCCGTCGGTCCGCCCCAACATGGCGATTGCAATCGGCATGGACTATTCTCCGCTTGACCGCCGCCAGCGCAAGGGGGTTCTCGACGTCGTTACACGCGAACTGCTGACCCCGAAGGGCCTGCGCACCCTCTCGCCCAAAAGTTACGGCTACCGGCCGTTCTACGTCGGCTCGCCGGCCGACCGCGAGCAGGCAATGCACAACGGTCCGGCCCGGCCCTGGCTGATCAGCTTCTACGCCGACGCCTATATCAAGGTGTTCGGGCTGAGCGGCGTCAGCTATATTGACCGCATGCTGATTGGCTTCGAAGACGAAATGAGCCAGGGATGCATCGGCTCGCTCAGCCAGATGTATGACGGCAACCCGCCCTTCAGCGGCCGCGGCACAATCAGCCACGCGACGAACATCGCCGGAGTTCTCCGTACGCTCCGCATGCTCAAGAAACTTAATCCGTTCTAAAAATATATATCGATTCGCAATAAATGAAAGCATTAATGTTCGGGTGGGAGTTTCCCCCTCACATTTTGGGCGGATTAGGCACCGCCAGCTATGGTCTCACCAAAGGCATGTGGGAGTGCGGCGATATGGACATCACTTTTGTTATTCCGAAGCCATTCGGCGATGAGGACAAGCATTTCGCGCACATTATCGGCGCATCGCAGATTCCGGTTGCCTGGCGCGACGTCTCGCGCGACTATGTCGAGCAGCGCATCGGAAAGCTGATGGACCCAGACCTCTACTTCCGCCTGCGCGACCATATCTACGCCGATTTCAACTACATGCGCACCAACGACCTTGGCTGCATTGAGTTTTCAGGCAAGTATCCTGACAATCTGCTTGAAGAAATCAACAATTACAGCATCATGGCCGGTGTTGTTGCCCGCACGATCGAGTGTGACGTAATCCACTCTCACGACTGGCTGACCTACCCTGCCGGCATCCACGCCAAGCAGGTGACGGGCAAGCCCCTGGTCATCCATGTCCACGCAACTGACTTTGACCGCTCGCGCGGCAACGTCAACCCGACCGTGTTCAACATCGAGCTGGACGGCATGCACCATGCCGACCATATCATCACGGTGTCAGACCTGACGCGCAACACCGTTATTGACAAATACGGAATCGACCCCGCGAAGGTGACTACCGTTCATAATGCCGTTACTCCCTTGTCGCAGGATCTTCTTGACATCAAGGTTGAGCGGCCGAAGGATAAGATTGTCACCTTCCTCGGACGCATCACGATGCAGAAAGGCCCGGAATACTTCGTCGAGGCTGCGGCCCGAGTGCTGAAGCTTGACAAGAACGTCCGCTTCGTGATGGCCGGCTCAGGCGATATGATGGACAAAATGATTGACCTCGTGGCCGAGCGCGGAATCGCTGACCGGTTCCATTTTCCCGGCTTCCAGAAAGGGCGTCAGGTTTACGAAACATTCGCCGCGTCAGATGTCTACATCATGCCCTCTGTTTCCGAACCCTTCGGCATCTCGCCGCTGGAGGCAATGCAGATGGGCGTTCCCTCGATTATCTCCAAGCAGAGCGGATGTGCGGAAATCCTGACAAACGTAATCAAAACCGACTACTGGGATATTGACGCAATGGCCGATGCCATTTACTCAATCATCACCTATCCGGCAATGCACGACCAGCTCAAGGAAGCCGGCCTCGAGGAAGTTAACCAGATTACATGGCAGAAAGCAGGCCAGAAAGTAATCGATATATATAATAAGGTACTAAACCGCTAACCCCTTTTTCAGCTCAACCGATATGAAAGCCATAAATTTCATTTTCAATATTCATCAGCCGTTTCGCCTGAAAAGATACCGCTTCTTCGAAATCGGCAATGACCATTACTACTACGATGACTTCGCGAACGATGACATCTTCACCCGTATCGCCCATCGCTCCTACATTCCCGCTGCTGAAACCCTGCTGCGCATGATTGAGCAGACAAAGGGCAAGTTCCGTTGCGCAATCTCCATTTCAGGCGACGCCCTGGAACAGACCGAACAGTACGCTCCCGAGTTCATGGACCTGCTGAAAAAACTGGCTGATACGGGCAAGGTCGAATTCCTTGGCATGCCTTACCCCAACTCGCTTGCCGCCCTTGCCGACCCTGAAGAGTTCATTCTCCAGGCAAAGGCCCACGCCGAGAAAATCAAGACTCTCTTCGGGCAGACCGTCAAGGTTATCCGCAACACAGAGCTTATCTACTCTGACGAAATTGCGCCGCTCTTCGTCGAACTTGGCTTCAAGGGCTGCCTGACCGAAGGCGCCAAGCATGTCCTCGGCTGGAAGAGTCCCAACTATGTCTACTCGGCCGCATCGGCCCCGAAACTGAAACTGCTGCTCAACAACGCGAAACTGAGCGACGACATTGCGCGCCGCTTCTCCGATACGTCCTGGGCCGGATATCCGCTGACGGCCGACAAATATATTGACTGGATTGCATCGACCCCCGCCGAAGAGCAGATTATCAACATTTGCCTGAACATGGAGGCCCTCGGAGAACTCCAGCCCCGCGAAACCGGCATTTTCCAGTTCATGGAGGCCCTTCCGCGCTTTGCCGCCGAACGCGGAATTGACTTCTGGACCCCGTCGGAAGCCGTCAGCAAGCTGAAAGCCGTTGATTCGCTCTCCGTCGGCCATCCGATTTCGGCCGTCGACGATAGCCGTGACGTCAGCGCATGGCTTGGCAACCGCCTCCAGAACGAAGCGTTCGAGAAGCTATATTCCGTGGCCGAGCGCGTGCGCCTCTGCGATGACCGCCGCCTGAAAATGGACTACTGTTACCTTCAGGGCGCGGACCATTTCTACTACATGTCGACCAAAAAATTCGGCGACGGAGCCGCTGCCGCAAACTTCTCACCCTATGCCAGCCCCTATGAAGCGTTCACCAACTACATGAACGTTCTGGCTGACTTTATTGTCCGCGTTGAGGAACAATACCCGATGAGCATTGAAAACGAAGAACTCAACGCCCTGCTGACAACTATCCGCAACCAGGCAACCGAAATTGAAACCCTCACGAAGGAAAACGCCTCGCTGCGCCGCTCCGTCGAGCAGTTCAACGTTGAACATAACCTGCGCACGGCCGCAGCCAAAGTGACCAAAGCCGAAAAGGCCGAAAACCCCGAAGGCGTCACCGCAGTCAAGGCTAAACCCGCACGCAAGCCCCGCGCAAAAAAAGCGTAAGCGGCTCTTAAAGCATCTCTCAGAGCGAGACTTCCTGGCAAGATCAGGCAGTCTCGCTCTTATTTTTGTTTGCAAAAAATGCAAACAAAACGCACTAAGAATCAACTTATTACATATTTAACATTTGAATCAGTAAACAATTTTTAGTTTTTAGCGTTTGGATATTTAGAAAATTTAACTAACTTTGCGAAATCAAAGCCTATTAGTTAATTCACGTTTAACTATTTGAATTTCCATTTTTTATCTAACACTTATTTTTACCATCAAGGCATGAAAAAGTTTTTGTTTTTTCTCCTTTCGGTCGTAGTGTGTTCCGCAGCAGCGATGGCAGATGCGCGTAAGCTGCCCACACGCACCGTGACCGGCACCGTCATTTCCGCAATGGATGACGAGCCTCTGGTGGGTGCAACCGTTCTTCCCCTGCCTCTTGGCAGCGGCAACGGCACCGCCACAGACATCGACGGTAACTTCTCTCTCACCGTCCCCGCAACCTGTCATGAGATTCAAGTTGCTTTTGTTGGAATGGTAACGCGCACGGTACGCGTTGAAAAATCCGGCAACCTGATGATCAAGCTCTCATCTCAGGAAAACCGCCTCGACGAAGTGATTGCCGTTGCCTACGGCACCGCCAAGCGAAGCGAATACACAGGCTCCGCATCCGTTGTGAAAGCTGACCAGATTGCCGACGCTCTCGTATCGTCCGTAACCTCCGTACTGACCGGTAAGATGGCCGGCGTGCAGACCCTTTCAAGCAACGGCGCTCCAGGCGAGTCACCCTCAATCCGCATCCGCGGTGTCGGCTCAATCAACGCATCGGCCAGCCCTCTGGTTGTGCTTGACGGTGTTCCCTTCGATGGTACGATTGCCGACATTGCTCCGTCTGATGTAGAATCAATGACCGTGCTGAAAGATGCCGCATCGACCGCGCTCTATGGCGCCCGCGGTGCCAACGGCGTTGTCCTCATCACGACCAAACGCGGTTCGTCAGGCGCCGCACGCATCACCTTCGATGCCCGCTGGGGTTCGAACTCGCGCGCTCTGCCTAACTACAACGTGATCAAGAACACCAATCAGTACTATGAACTTCTTTACGAAGCATACTACAACCAGGCATACTATAACACAGCCGCAACCCGCAACAATGCCGCCGCTTCATGGCTCGCAGCCAACAACACCGTGGCATCGGCCACCGGCTATCAGATCTACACCGTACCCACCGGCGAATATCTCATTGGCCGCAACGGCAAGGTCAACCCCAACGCAACCCTCGGCTACTCGGACGGCACCTACTACTACACGCCCGACGACTGGAGCAAATATTCCTTCACCAACGGCCTGCGTCAGGAGTATAACCTCGGAATTCAGGGCGGCACCGACCGCATGAAGTATTTTGTCAGCGCCAGCTATCTGGGCGATGAAGGTATCATCGTAAACTCTGACTTCAACCGTTTCAGCACCCGCGCCACCGTTGACTATCAGGCAAAGACCTGGCTCAAAATCGGCACGAGCATGAACTACGCCTACACAGCGTCAAACACGCCCGGCGACATGGACCTTGATGCCGCATCCTCGTCAGGCAATGCATTCTACATCGCAAACCAGATGGCACCGGTCTACCCGATGTTCGTGCGCGATGCCGAAGGCAAAATCATGTATGACCAGAACTACGGTCACCGCATCTATGATTACGGCGACGGCAAGTCCACCAACTATACCCGTAACTTCGTGCAGATGGCCAACCCGATTGGTGATCTCTACTACGACAAGACCGAGTATCTGACCGACGTGTTTGACGGCAAATGGTATGCGACCATCACGCCGGTCGAAGGTCTGACCGTCACCGGCAACGCAGGTTACTATCTCAGCAACACTCGCCTCCACTACCGGACGAACCCCTACTACGGACAGAGCGCATCTTCCAAGGGTTGTGCCGAACAGGTTTCCCAGCGCATGCGTTCGATCAACCTGCAGGCTCTGGCTTCTTATAACCACACCTTCAACGATGTCCACAACATGGACCTCATGGTCGGCTACGAAACCTATAACCTTGAGCGCGAATCCGTTACCGCCATCGGCTATAATCTCTACGACCCGACCGGCTGGTTCGTTGACAACACCATTGACCGCCGCATGGGCTACGGCAGCCGTGACATTGAGTACACCACCCGCGGCATTCTTGCCCGCGCCAAGTATAATTACGCTCAGCGCTACTTTGGCCACGTCAGCTACCGCCGCGACTCTTCGTCGCGCTTCGCGCCCGGCCATCGTTGGGGCGACTTCTTCTCCGTGTCGGCTGCATGGGACATTGCCAAGGAATCGTTCATGGATCCCGCAAGAAACGTCGTTGACCAGTTGAAGTTCAAGGCCTCTTTCGGCCAGAACGGCAATGACAACCTCGGCACCTCAACTGCTTACTATTACGCATGGCAGGACCAGTATAAGATTACCGGCGCTGACGGTGTATGGAACGACGCGACTCTCGCCTACAAAGGCAACAAGGACATCACCTGGGAAAAATCGAACGCATTCAACGTAGGTTTCGACTTCAGCCTTCTTCAGGGCAAGCTCGACGGCTCAATCGAGTATTACCAGCGTCAGGTATCCGACATGCTCTTCTTCCTGCCGACAGCTCCCTCGCTCGGCTACGACCAGTATCCCGCCAACGTCGGTTCAATGCGTAACAACGGCTTCGAAATCGAACTTAACTACAACGTCTTCAACACCCCTGACTTCTCCTGGACCATCAACGCCAACCTCACCACCGGCAGCAATAAGATTATCAGCCTGCCGAAGGAACTCGTCAAGGACGGCCAGTGGATCAGCGGATCGCGCCTCTTCAAGGAAGGCCACAGCATGTACAACCTGTTGCTGGTTGAATATGCCGGCGTTGACGAAGCAACCGGCGAAGCCCTCTACTGGGCCAAGATGAACGACGGCAGCCGCCAGAAGACCACTGATTTCCAGGCATGTTACAGCGGCAACACTGACAAAGGCATCCTGGAAAGCCGCACTGAAACCGGCAACCTGATGCCGAAAATCTACGGCGGTTTCGGCACCTCGCTCTATCTCTACGGGGTTGAATTCAGCATGACTTTCGCTTATCAGGCCGGCGGTCGCCTCCTCGACTACACTTATCAGGACCTGATGCATAACGGCGACAAATACTCCGCAGGTAAGAACTTCCATGTCGACGCCCTCAACCGCTGGACTCCGGAAAACACCAAGACCAACGTTCCGCGCATTGACGCAGCCGACAACTACACCAACTCCACCTCGACCCGCTTCCTCATTTCAAGCAACTACCTTTCGCTCAACAACGTCACCCTTGCCTACACCCTTCCCGGCAAGCTGACCCGCCAGATTGGCATTGAAAGCGTCCGCATCTATGGCGCAGCCGAAAATGTTGCTCTCTGGACCAAGCGTCGCGGTCTCGACCCCCGTCAGAGCTATCTGACTTCCGAAAACTCAACTTATTCGCCGATGCGCACCATTTCAGGCGGTATCCGCGTTCAGTTCTAATGTTTAATCACCCAAACAGAATCGATTTATGAAATCAAAATATTTGCTTTTCCCGGTTCTCGGTGTGCTGGCGTCGACTGCGCTGACCGGCTGCTTCGACATGGACACTCTGCCCCTGTCACAGAACATCACCGAGGAGCAGAAAGTATCTGTCAAGGAAGCGAACCCCGAAATGGCCCAAGCTTCGATTACCGGCATCACCTCGCTGTTTTCGACATTCCTCAACGTCGTATCGACTGAAACACGTGAGGTTCACTCTGACTTCGGCTTCCCCTCCGTAATGCTCAGCATGGACTCGCGCGGCATTGACATGGTCAGCGAAAACATCGGCTACAACTGGTTTGCGAATGAGGCCATGATGAACGACTGCAACATCACGGGCGACCCAACAAACATTGCCTGGGGCAACTGCTACAACCAGATCTTTGCCGCCAATGCCGCAATCAAGTCAATCGATGCCGAGACCGAAGACCCCACCCTCCAGTTCTATCTGGCTCAGGGCAAGGCAATCCGTGCGTTCGACTACTTCACCCTTGCACAGATTTACCAGTTCACCTACAAGGGCAATGAAGACAAGCCCTGCGTAATGCTCGTGACCGACCTGAACGAAGAAGAGATTGCTCAGAACGGCTGCGGCCGCTCGACTGTTGAGGAAGTCTACGCTCAGATCATGAAAGACCTCGACGATGCAATCGTCCTTCTGGAAACCTCGAAGCTCAACCCTGAAAACGTTCTCAGCTCAATGCCGAAGCGTTTCCTCTCGCTGGCTGCAGTCCATGGTCTCCGCGCCCGTGTCAACCTCGTCATGAACGAATGGGACGCCGCAGCGGCCGACGCAGAAAAGGCAATCAGCCTCTTCAAGGGAGCGCCCCGCTCGCTCGACTCTGCCGCCGGTCCCGGCTTCAGCTCGCTTGACGAAAGCGACTGGATGTGGGGCATTGCAATTGCTGAGACCGACCGCGTCGTGACCTCCGGCATCATCAACTGGCCGTCACACATGGGTTCGCTCAACTACGGCTACGCATCGGTCGGCGCATGGCGCATGGTCAACAAGGCCCTCTATGCTTCGATTCCTGACTCTGACGTCCGCAAGACCTGGTTCCTCGACGCTGAAGGCAAGAGTGCCGGCCTGACCGAAAAACAGCAGGAGTATCTCGACGGCGCCGGCGCGGCTCCTTACACTCAGGTGAAGTTTAACGCCTACCAGGGCGTTGTTTATCAGGACGTAAACGCCAACGACATTCCCCTGATGCGCGTCGAAGAGATGTACTACATCCTTGCCGAGGCTCAGGCAATGGGTACCGCCGGTCCCGGCGCAGGCACCCAGACCCTCGTTCAGTTCGTCAAGGCTTATCGCGACCCCGAATATGCCTTTGCAGGCGGCTCGGCAGAAGATGTGCAGAACGAATGCTGGATGCAGCGTCGTGTCGAACTTTGGGGCGAAGGCCTGACCACGTTCGACCTCATGCGCCTGAAGAAACCCTTTGACCGTCGCGGCGGCGGCTGGGATGTAACAATGTGCTACAACGTTGCACCGACCGACCCCGTTCTGCTCTACTGCATCCCGCAGAAAGAAATCAACGGCAACCCCGGTTTCACATCGTCAGACAACAACAATCCTCAGCCCCAGCCCACCCCGGTGGCTGACTATGAGACCGCCCAGTAAGTTTCAATCAATTTCCAAAACAATAAACTGAAATGAATATCAAACACTATATCTCAGCAGCTGTGCTGGCGCTGGTTGGTATGGGCTTCACTGCCTGCGACGGCAAGGACGAACCCGACTACAAGCCCGCCGACAAGCCCGCTGACTCCGAGCGCGTCTACTTCGCATCATCTTTGGTGTCGAAAAACATCGATCCTGAAGCAACTTCATTCGACGTTCTGATTTATCGCCCGGAAAACGATGATGCTGACGAACTGACCGTAGACCTCCTTGCATCATGTACGGAAGAAGGGGTTCTCTCAACCACTGAATACCGGTCAATCATCACCGTGCCTTCAAGCGTCACCTTTGCTGCCGGCGAGCCTAACGCAAGCATCTCCATTCAGTATGATGCCACAGCAATGACTCCCAACCATGTTTATCCGGTCTACATATCCGTCGCATCTGAAAATGCGAATGAATATGGTCTGACTGAAGTCCGTGTTAACATTAACAAGGAAGAATACACTGACTGGGAACCCTACGACGTTGACGAAGCTCTTGGCCGGAATGGTCAAGGAAATTACACCTTCTCAATCTACTATGGCGGAAATGAGGACCCGGTGCAGCTATTGAGCCGATATGTACCCTCAAACCCCAAGGATATGCAATTCCAGATTCAATGGCTCGTTGACAACGAAGACCCATCAAAGGGGTGGGAAACTTTCCTGACCGCTGAAACCAAAGATGGCATGAAGACTATCCAGGTTCCGCAGCAAGAATTTGCAATGAACGACACTTATGGCATGGTTTATGTTGCTGACACTTATACATATTACGGCAAAGAAGAATACGACGGCTTGAGCAAATTTGACAACGTCAGCGGACTGATGACCCTGAATCTTATTTACTATGTTCCCGGCGTAGGCTCGTTTGGCAATGGCAATGAATATCTCCAACTCAACGGATATGCCGACACTAACGAGTATTCGCTGACGATTACTGACAATGGCCAGGTAAACATTGCCGACAACGACTATTCTGTAATCAACTTCCAGCTCAGCGAGACTCTTGACTTTGTTGACTACACTATTGTTGAACTGCCGGAAGACTCCAACGGCCTCAGCGAGGAAGAGGTTGCCGATATCGCCTCTGCCATCCAACGTCCTGAGCAGACCAACTATGCCGTCAGCACCGTTACGGAATCAGGCAATGTTACCCTGAGTTTCCCCTCTTCGGGCAAATTTGAAATCATCGCCGTTGGCTATCACACCGGAAATGATGGCTCGTCCGAAGCAAAGATTACCGAAACATGCGTGTTCTCTTTCGAGACCTTCGACCCCTATGCCGGTTGGACTCCCGTAACCGACAAGGCCGTCTATGTTGACAATCTCTTCGCCGCTCTCTATGGGAATCCGGAATTCAAACAGGAACTGACCGTCGAAGTTGCGAGCAACGATGAGTTCGAAGGCGTTTTCCGCATCACCAATCCTTATGCCGACTCAGACCTCGTTGAGGCCGTCGGAGCCAGCCACGCCAGCTTCGGTTCAATCGAGTTTGTCGTTACTGAGGACGGAATTGTTTACTTCCCTTACAGCAAGGTAGGCATCATCGAGGATAAGATGGACTGGGAAATTTGCAGCTACAGCTACTACATGCTTGACAATGACGTAGAGCCGGCCAACATTCCCGCCCAATTCTGGGGTTCTTTCAATAACGGCAAAGTAACCCTTGATGCAGTCAATATCTCCAATGCAGCCTCATTCCTTATGTTCCTTGGCGACGATGGCTACTATGCCGACATGGACTTCTATCTTGACATCAACGGAGATGCAGCAGCAGCTCCCGCCAAGAAGCACAAAGCAACAGGCACGCTGACACGCAATGCCGTGCGCCTTGCTTCGGCCAAGCCGTCATCATTCCCCGCTCGATTCAAAGCTTCTTTCGAAGCCGCTGCGAAGACTCAGGGCCGCAACCTGAAGCTGAATGCATCGGCTCCGCGTCGCCGCTAACCTGAAACTCTGACATTATCCAACGGGCCTCCGCCTTTTCAGGCAGAGGTCCGTTGCTTTTTTAACGGATTTTGCCATCTGACTTTTTTTTCGTAAATTTGCGACCTACTATAAACGATTTTGACATTATGAGCGAAGAAATCAAGGATAATATCGAAGAAGGCGAAAAAAAGGGCCTGAACTTCGTTGAGCAGATTGTGGCCAATGATCTGGCCGAAGGTAAAAACGGCGGACGTCTAAACACGCGCTTCCCGCCTGAACCCAACGGCTATCTGCACATCGGTCATGCAAAGGCAATCTGCATGGACTTCGGCGTGGCTGAGAAATTCGGCGGCACCTGCAACCTGCGATTCGACGACACAAACCCGGTCAAGGAAGACGTTGAGTACGTCGACGCCATCCGCGAAGACATTCACTGGCTTGGATTCGACTGGGGCGACCGCGAATATTATGCCAGCGACTATTTTCCCCGCCTGTTTGACCTGGCCGTCCGCATGATCAAGGAAGGCAAAGCCTACGTCGACGACCAGACCTCGGAAGAAATCGCCGCCCAGAAAGGCACTCCAACCCAGCCGGGCGTCAACTCCCCTTATCGCGACCGCACTCCGGAAGAAAACCTCGACCTGTTCATGCGCATGAACGCCGGTGAATTTCCTGACGGAGCCAGAGTTCTACGCGCAAAAATCGACATGGCCAGCGACAATATGCACTTCCGTGACCCGATCATGTATCGAATCATCACGAAGTACCCCCACCATCGCACCGGAACAACCTGGAAGGTCTATCCGATGTATGACTTTGCCCATGGCCAGAGCGACTTCTTCGAAGGCGTCACTCACTCGATCTGCACTCTCGAGTTTGTTCCTCACCGTCCGCTCTACGACTACTTCGCCCAGGAACTTGCCCGGGGCGGCAGTTACTGCCCCCGACAGATTGAGTTCAACCGCCTGAACCTGACATATACGGTCATGTCCAAGCGCAAGCTGCTCCAGCTTGTCCAGGAAGGCCTTGTCAGCGGATGGGACGATCCCCGCATGCCGACAATCAGCGGAATGCGCCGCCGCGGCTACACCCCCGAGAGCATCCGCAAGTTCATTGACACTATCGGTTACACCAAGTATGAAGCCCTCAATTCGGTTTCGCTGCTTGAACATGCCGTACGTGACGACCTCAACCGCCGCGCCACCCGCGGCATGGCCGTCATGAACCCCGTCAAGGTCGTAATCACGAACTATCCGGAAGACCTGACTGAGATGGTCAGCATGGAGAACAACCCCGAAAATCCGGCCGAAGGATCTCACGAAATGCCCTTCAGTCGCGAAATCTATATTGAACGCGAAGACTTCATGGAGAATCCGCCGAAGAAGTTCTTCCGTCTGGCCCCCGGAGGCGAAGTGCGTCTCAAAGGCGCATATATCATCAAGTGTGAGGACGTAGTGAAGGATGCCGACGGCAACATCACGGAAATCCGCTGCACTTACGACCCCGACACCCGCAGCGGCCTTCCCGGCTCAATGCGCAAGGTCAAAGGTACGCTCCACTGGGTCAGCGCCGCCCATGCCGTCAGCGCCGAGGCCCGTCTCTATGACCGCCTCTTCGCCGTTGAAAATCCCGCAGCCGAAACGGACAAGGATTTCCGCGAACTGCTCAACCCGGACTCCCTCAAGGTTGTCAGCGGCATCAAAATTGAACCGTTCCTGGCCGAGAAGGCGGCTGAACAGGGTGCCAAATTCCAGTTCCAGCGCATCGGCTACTTCACTCCGGACAAAGAATCCACCCCCGAAAAACTGATTTTTAACCGCACCATCGGCCTGAAAGACAGCTGGGAAAAGGAGCAGAAAAAATAACCGCGCTGCCTGATGAGTATTGAAAAGCAGAGCAACGAGCGTCTTGAGCTTTATGAATCGTTCAGAAAAGCGCTGAAGGAAGGCAATGAAGACGAGTTTTTCGATGCCGATGACCTGATTGCGATTGTTGATCAGGCCGTCGACCTCAGCGACGACTATGTCCAGCTTGAAGCTCTGATGCGCGGATATCGTTACTTTGCCGACAATGAAGACCTCGCCGTCAGACGCGGATTCCTTTTCTATGACCTCGACATTAAAGAAGGCGCCGAGGACATGGCCAGGCGTCCCGCCGGCGACAGCCCCCTCTGGACTCTGCTGCGCATTCGGGCCAAGGCCGAAACCCTTGACCCGGAACGGGCGAGAAAGGTCCTTGAGAAACTGATTGCCCGCACGGATAAGTTTGACGACGAAGCCATTATCCAGTTGGTTGACTGCGCCTCGGCCTGCGGCCTCTACGACTGGCTGAAAAACAACGAGAAGCTCCTGCGCAAGAAGTGTGACTATCTGCCGGCGCTGCTCTACGAACTCCACATAGCGGCCGCAACCCGCTCGGACAGCAAGTACGCGATTGCCCTGCTTGAGGAACTGACCGAAATTGAACCCTTCAGTATCGATTTTTGGCTCGCGCTTGCCCAGGAACTTGTTTCCGCTTCGCGCAACGACGACGCCCTGACGGCCATTGACTACGCAATTGCCATTGACGCGGAAAATCAGTCGGCCATTGCCCTGAAAGCAACCGCCCTGCTCCAGCTCGGACGCTTTGCAGAAGCGGAAGAGACCGTGAAACCGTTAATTGACGGTCTGATGACGGATGACACTCCGCTCGTCGGGCTTTACGCCCGCGCTCTTATCGGCAATGACTCCACGCCTAAGGCTGTCGAGATTCTGACCGAACGCGCCGCGCAGAAACCGGACGATGAAACGGCATTCGACCTGCTGATGCGCCTCAAAGCGCCCGAAGCGGCCCAACTGCTGAGGCTTCACTACAAAGCGGTTGGCAAACCGCATGTCGAGGAGTGGATTAATCGGGCCAACGACTACTACAATCAGGGCGAATACCATGCCGCAGCATTGATGTTCCGTCTTCCATACGACGAACATATCCTTCCGCGCGAGCATTATGCGGCGCTCTACTCGGCCCTGTATGTCTCGGGAAACTACGCGCTCTGCGCCGAATGGCTCGAAGATTACCTTTACAACAATCAATCGCAGCTCTCGCCGGACATCTGCATTGCCGGCCTGCTCTCCATGGCCCGCATTGGCAACTTCGAAGGAGCGATGGCCGCAATCCGCAATCTTGAGCGCATCTTCCCGCTGAAGATAAGGACTCAGTGGCACATCAGTTCCGCGCTGATCTCGGTCGGGTTCAGCACGTTCCTCAATATGCTCGGGACCATGCTGAAACGCCCTGACATGTTTGAGATTGACGCCATTGACATCTTCACGCCTCCGACTCCATCGGATCGCTACGAAAACATTGAAGAATAACCGAGACCGAAAAGATATACACCTCAAAAGATGAAACAACCCTTACTTGCACTTGTGGCCTTCTGTGTTGCCACTGTCATCTATGCAGAGCCGACCGATACCCTCGGAATAATCGGCCGGATTGACAGCAATCCGAGCCTGGAAGTGATTCAGCCGGAAAAGCTTGCGCAACGCCTGCTTCCGGCCCGACACATGACGGAACTTACCCCGGACGACTCCTCCTCCACCCCGGCAGCGCAGACCGGAGGCTACCGTGTGCAGGTCTTTTCAAGCAACAACCCGCGGACAGCGCGCGCCGAGGCCCACGGCCGTGCGGCGACTATCGGAGCGGAATTTCCAGAATGGGCAACATACGTCAGCTTCGACGCGCCTTATTGGCGTCTGAAAGTCGGCGACTTCCGCTCTTACGAAGATGGCCGAGCAGCCCTCTCGCTGCTTAAAAAGCAATTTCCGGCCTACGCCAAAGAAATGCGTCTGGTCCGCGACCGCATAAAAACCTCAGACTAAATGGAATTAAAGCAATACGACGAAGAAAAAGTGGCGCAGATTGCTGCCCACTATGAAGAAATCCTCAAACTTATTGGCGAAGACCCTACCCGCGAAGGCCTGCGCAAGACCCCTATGCGTGCAGCGAAAGCCATGTGGTACGCAACATCGGGCTATCGGACCAACCCGTCGGATCTTCTGAGCCAGGCAATCTTTGACTATAACGGCTCGCGCATGGTGATTGTCAAGGACATTGAGTTCTACTCGCAATGTGAACATCACATTGCCCCGTTCTTCGGCCACATCTCCGTCGGCTATATACCGAACGGAACCATGGTTGGCCTGAGCAAGGTTGCGCGCGTCGTCGACGCCTACGCCCGCCGACTGCAGGTCCAGGAACGCCTGACTGCCCAGGTTTGCCGCGAAATCTTTGAAACACTGCCCGCCAAAGGCGCCATTGTCAGCTGCACTGCCGAACACCTCTGCATGAAAATGCGCGGAGTTGAAAAACAAAACGCAGCGACAACCACCGTCGACTATCTGGGCGTATTTGAAACTGACCGTCAGCTTCGCCAGGAGTTTTTTGACGCAATAAAACAATAACCATCCCCGCCTTATGCAAATCCAACGTATTCAAACCCTCTGGCTCTTCCTTGCGTTTGCCTGCGCTCTGACTTCGTGGTTCTTCCCGTGGCTTCATCTCGAAGTCTCGTCAATTGACTTCTACCCGTGGGGCAATATCTTCATGGCTATTCTCGCAGGGCTGGCCACTTTGCTGCCCTTTGTGGCAATCTTCATGTTCCGCAATCTACGCCGCCAGAAACTGAGCTGCTCTCTCGGAGCCTTCATGGCCCTCTTCTCGCTGGGCTACGTAGTTGCCCTCTGCTGGCTCGGTCCGGATCCGAACGGCTCGGTATGCGTCACAGCCCCCCTGCTTATGGCATGCAGCGGACTTTTCGACGTTCTGGCCCGCAACGCAATCACCTCTGACGAAAAACTCCTCAAGAGCGCCGACCGCCTCCGCTGAGATGCTCTTCTCCGTAATCACGATAACCTATAACGCCGCCGCGACCCTCCCGCCAACCCTGGAGAGCGTGGCGGCGCAAACTTTCGCCGACTTCGAGTATATTGTTGTTGACGGAGCCTCGACGGACTCAACCGTCGCGCTTGCGCAAGCGGCCCCGATTCCGAACAAACAAATCATCAGCAAACCGGACCGCGGACTCTACGATGCAATGAACCGCGGACTCCACACTGCACGCGGCAACTACGTCATCTTTCTCAACGCCGGCGACTCCTTCCCGACACCCGCCACTCTTCAGACCTACGCCGACGCTATCACAACCGCCCCGCAGCCGCCCGGCATTGTCTACGGCCAGACCATACTGGTTGACGCCAACCGGACCCCCATTGGCGAACGCCATCTGCGCGCGCCGGGAAAACTGACGTTCCGTTCCTTTGCCAACGGCATGCTCGTCTGCCATCAGGCAATGGCCGTCAGGCGCGACATCGCCCCGGACTATGACTTGCACTACCGCTTCTCGGCAGACTACGACTGGAGCATCAAAGTTCTTCGCCGCTCTACGCTTAACGTCTACACCGGCGGCGTCACCGCCTGCTATCTCAGCGAAGGCCTGACAACGGCCAACCATCGCGCCTCGCTCATTGAGCGATTCCGAATCATGGGCCATCACTACGGTTACCTGCCGACAATTGTCAGACATATCAAATTCGCAATCCGCGCTTTACTACGCTCAAAAAAGCTCAAAAAAAACCGCTAATACTTGCAAAATTCAAACAAAACACCTAACTTTGCACTGCTTTAGGAGTCGAATCAAGCGATTCTTGAGCAAATATGATTGTCTTATGGTGTAATGGTAGCACTAAGGTTTTTGGTTCCTTCAGTCCAGGTTCGAATCCTGGTAAGACAACAATCCCACGACACACACATTTGTTATACATGAACGCGACACCGTGAAGCAGCCCTATACGGCTGCTCGCTTCATAATTATCGGTCACTTATTCAGATAGGTGGCTTTTTTTGTTTTGTGAGTTTCGGCAAAATTTATTAACTTTGCAACGCGCAATAAAATGCGCGGACATATTATATAGAAGCGTTTTTTGCTTTATCCTCCTAAGGAAATCGCCAATTTCAAAACAGATAAGGACAAAGCAGTCAATAAAACGCTCATGCTTGTCGCATATCCACTCCCCGACAAGGGGTATCGATATCCGATAAGGCGTGGGAGTGGACTGTTTATTTATCTGTTAGGCGTTTGGCGATGCCTCCTTAGGGATAAACAAGAAATCATTCCACGCTTTTTTCGTATCACAACTAACTGTCAAATCGGGAATGGAGGCGACACCGAACAAAACAAATGGAAAAATTCCTAAAGTATCTGATGTTGATGCTCGTTGCAACACTCAGCCTGACTTTAACCGCCTGCGGTTGTGATGAAGACGAGCCTGAACCTCCTGGCGGGGGAACGCCAGCTTCAAAGTTTGAAGTACACGAATTTACACGTGACAAAATTTTTAAAATTGCCCCATATTTCATTTCCGTATCCGGGGATGAATATAAATTTTGCGATATTAGAACCGCCTGCGATTATGGCACCCACTACAACTATATAATAGGATTTGAATCTGACTATTATAGTCAAGCAGGGAATATTCGGATGGCAAAATGCATTAACGTATCTTCACTGTCTCAAATAACATCTATAAAAGGAGTGAACTGGATTGACTATTGTTTCGGCTTTAATAATCATTTGCACCCCGATCCGTACACTCCAAACTTTAATTGTTTCAACCTTGAAGAAAATACTGGATTTATTTTAGAAGGTACGTACGAAGGTCGCACCTATTATATACGAATTTTTATTTCTTCATTTAATAGAAATTCAGCTGGTGAAATAATTGGGGTAAATGGCTCATTTCAGCAATTTATTCCTAACTAAATCTTGATACAAATAAAAGGCAGATTAGTACTGTCCCCATAGAGTGCTTTACCGTACTTTTGCAGAGTACGGTAAAGCACTTTTTCTATGCAGACAACCTTTAGCTCGACGAAACGCAGTTCGTCAATCTCGATTGACTTCATCGTGCCGCAGGGATGGCACGAATTAGGCGATAAACAGCTTCGCTACGTTTATCAGCTTCTCGCCGAAAACTTCTCGGCAGACGAGATTAAGACCCTTTGCTTGCTCCAATGGAGCGGCACAAAGGTTATCGGTCGGCAAGACAGCGGGGCTTATCTGCTCCGTAAGGGTAAAACGCCGTTCGAGGCTACGCTCTCGTGGATTCTCTCGGCTCTGTGCAAGGCAGCAGATGGGGAAAGTATCTCGAACTGCGCTCGCAGTTCATTGACCTTGAAGCGTCGTTGTCCGAAGAATGGCTGTCGTCTGAACTGATGTCAGCACTCCGCTCCGGGAACCTGCGCGGAGATCTGACCGAACAGCGGAATGAGATTGTCAGGCAAGTAAAAGCGCAGGTCGTGGGCTATCTGCGGTCGAGGTCGTTCAGCTCGTGTAGGCTCGCGGATATATTCAACTATATCCGGCTCAACGAGAGCGACTTTGTGGATTGGCATAAGTTCGAAACCGCGAAGCTGTTTCTTGCTCCGCAAGCGACAGGTCGATTAGCCCCGCCGGTGTTCAGAAACGAAAAGAAAGCCTCCGGCTACTTCTTTTAACTGAAAGGTATGCTTATTTCAGCAATTTGCGGTCGTTATCACCACTTTCCAAGATACCCATCTGATGGATGGCGATTTGGTTGAGTTTGATTAGTCGCTCGCCCTGCGGCATTCCTTGTTCAATAAAGACTGCATTGAGGTTCTCCATATTGGAGAGACATATCAGCTCATTTATCGTTGCGTAGTCACGGATGTTACCCTTTAGACCGGGATTTTCTTCACGCCATTGGCGAGCCGTCTTACCGAACATCGCCACGTTGAGTACGTCGGCCTCATCGGCATAGACACGCGATGTTTGCTCGCAGGTAATCTCCGCTGGAAGGAGGTGCGTCTTGATAGCGTCGGTGTGGATGCGGTAATTGATTTTGGAGAGTTCGCGCTTGGCCGACCATCCGAGCAACTTTTGCTCTTCTGCCTTTAGGCGCTGAAACTCCTTAACTATATAGACCTTAAATTCGGGACTAATCCACATTGCAAATTCAAAAGCAATGTCCTTATGGGCGTAAGTGCCACCATAACGACCGGCTTTTGCTTGCAAACTTATGGCGTTAGTCTGCGCCACAAACTCTTTTACACTTATTTTAAAGCTGTTCAAGCCTGCTTGATTTCTAATTATGGCGAATTCGCCATAATTAAAATTGGGGTTATATACCTTTTCCCATATACCGAGGAACTCCAAGGTGTTTCTATTGCGAAGCCAGTCGGTGATAAAGAAATCGCCGTCTTTGGCGCGAAGCATATCAGTGAGGCAAATGTAGTCTTCTCCATTTACCTTTACTACACTTACTTCTGTATTCTGTACTAATATTTTAGCCATTGATTCTGAAGGGGTGAATTGTTTTCATAGGCAAAATTACGATTTTTTTTCAAATTAATCAACTGACGCTTTGCGGATTATAATATTTTCCTTAACTTTGCAACCGTAGACCGCTATGCGGAAGCCCGGTCAGGGCCAAGCGGGTGGGAAGCAGACTTAATGGAAAGCGTTTACTCGACGCTCTTTCTTGACTCCTTGAAACTTCGCAACTTTCAGAATTGGTCAAGAATGAGACAACGGTAGATGGCTTATGTGGTTATGTATATCATGGTGTGGCGGCACATTGTCGCCCATGACTACATATCTTGCGTGAGGCTTCTGCAAGTTGTCCGTTCTACCAATTCGGGCATTGCGAAGGCCTCAAGGAGTGGGACGGACATCAGAGATGGCTCTCACGCTTTTTCTTTTCTAATCTGTAAACTAATTGCCAAGCAGGGAGCGCGTGGCCAACATAACTTATGGAACGTTTTATCAGAACGCTAATTTGCCTTGCAGTGGTTATAGTAGCCTTGCCGGCAAATTCACAGAGATTAGGAGATTTCTTGGGTAAAACTGTGAGTGGTTCCCATTCCAATGAGATTATTTCGCTCCCTACCAACGAACACTATGCCGTGTCGTTAGGATATCTCCCCAACTTTAATCCAGGGAAACTAACCTTACTTAGTAGTAAAGGACGGAAGCATATGGGAAATTTTTCATGTAGCACACCTTATGGTGTTCTTGCAAGTTATGATCAAATAATTTCTATCAATGGTGTTCCTGAATCAGTTTATGAGAACGCCCAAGATGCAATGCTTGCAGCAACCACACCTGGGGTTGATGGACGCGTGAAATTAGAATTATTCTCAATGTTGAATGACACCACATATTGGGTGTCTTATGTTCCGATCAATTTAGTTACTAAAGGTTTTGATGAGAGTGAACTCTATAGTGATGGTACTTTAGCTATCAACAAAGCCCGTGCTAATTATACTACAGGCACGGATGGGATCGTTATATTAAACAATCCGAATATCCCGGATTGGAGTAAGTATCGTCGAATCTCCTTTGTCCCTCGTTCCGGCAACCCTTTATTAGAACAAAAATACGCCCAATTGGCATTTGAGAATCTTGAAAAAAGTGGCTTCCCTTTTATAGTGGATGATGAGAATCCGGACCTAATTCTAACCATTGCATTTGATGAAAATATGCAGGTTACCTCTACCTATGTGCCACCGACAACTCAATACCTAGATAATGGGAGTAATACATATATCCAAAAAAGAAATAACGGTTGGTATGTGAATTCATTTAGGAAGCCTCGTACGCCCGTTACAACTGGAGGTTTCACTCATCGAGACGTGAATACTTATCATTTCCTAGGGGTGTGTCTTCTGGATGCAAAAAAAATGCAGGATCAAAATCAGACAGCCCCTCCCATTGTTTGGCAACTTACTTACCGAAAACAGTTTGAACGGCCGTTGTCACTTAACACAGCAGCATTCAAAGTGCTTTCCGGATGTCGGGCCTTCCCCGGGGTACATCCATTCCACGACCCTGTTTATGTGTGGAATGGCATATGTTGGGATGGGGACAAGGCGATTGTGAGTGATGTATATAAAGACAGTCCTGCAGAGGTACTTGGATTGCTTCCGGGTGACGAGATTTTGAAGATAGACGGAAAGAATGTCATTAAACTCATTAACAATATATGTTGTAATGGCAAGGTTGAATGGAAAGAGGACTTTTCCAAATTATCTTTTAAGGATCAATCGTGGTATAATATGATTAAAGACGCTCCTCTTAATCCTTTATCGTGTTACAATGATTATGCAGTGCCTTATGTGATTGTATATTATCAAGACAGGTATATTGACGGAAATTATTTACAGATTGAGCCTGCCGATATTTTTACTCAAGGAAAGAGCCATATTATTGAAATTAAGCGAGATGGGAAGAAGATTAAACTTGAAGGAACCCTATATGATAGAAATTACTTCTTTGATGCAACTCGAAATCTTCCCCGTGTACACTAGTTTAATGGCGTAATCTAAGGCGATTTAAAGCTTGTCTTTTACCAATATAGAGCTTGAGGCATCGTTGGCCGAAGAATGGTTGTCGCCTGAACTGATGTCAGCACTCCGCTCCGGGAACCTACGCGGAGATCTGACCGAGCAGCGGAATAAGATTGTCAAGCAGGTAAAAGCGCAGGTCGTGGGCTACCTGCGGTCGGGGGCGTTCAACTCGCGTAGGCTCGCGGATATATTCAACTATATCCGGCTCAACGAGAGCGACTTTGTGGATTGGCATAAGTTCGAAACCGCGAAGCTGTTTCTTGCTCCGCAAGCGACAGGTCGATTAGCCCCGCCGGTGTTCAGGAACGAAAAGAAAGCCTCCGGCTACTTTTTCTGAATAGACAATATTCTATGCCCCCGTTACGTTATAGTGTTATAAATAATGCTGTTCTATATGAAATATATCCAACTTTTAATTTTGGCAATTGTCGGCTTGCTATGCTCATGCAATAATAAGACAGAACCGCCATTGTATTTAAAAATCCCAATTGTAACTGAACTTGAACCTCAATCAAAAATATTCAACTGGGGTGAGCTGACTTCAGAAGAGAAACGACAATATCCACTAAGGGGTTTCGTGATTAATTCTTCCGAAGATTTCCCCAACGAGGAAAATCTCGCAATGAAGGATTTGCAACTGTTGGATATTGATTTCAGTAAATACACATTGCTCGTTCAATACAAACGCATTCCAGGCATCATTAAAAGCCACCGTTATTGTTGGATGTATGATAACAGCATGGACAAGTATGAATTTCAGGCATCTTTCAATATTGTTCGATTCGATGATGATAATGACGATTTATTCACTTATTACAGGTCGGCTATTATAGTCAATAAAATAAAGCCCGATAAAGAAGTAGCTTTTACAATGAGTTATTAAGCCATGTCTTTTCCGCATAGTGGGCTTTACCGTACTTTCGCAGTGCGTTAAAGCCTATTTTCTAATCGGCGCTATACGGTCGCGTAAAAGTTTTTTATATGTTTGATATGTCGCTCTTTTTTCGTAATTTTGGGTGCATGAAACAGGCAATAAGACATCGCAGGCTTCACGCCTTTTATAGAAGTAAAGTGCTAAACGCACTTATGATGGTAGTAATTGTGAGCCTTTTGTTAATGGCTTACACCAAGTCAATGCTTCTGCCGGTTATTTGTGGCACATTAGCAGCCTTATTTTTTATAGGATATTCTCTTTGGCTTTGGATAAAAAAGCCAAAAAGCATCATTATCAACAACCTGCTTTCCAATCTAAACGGAGCGTTCATTTATTACTATTTAATTATCATAGCAATCGACTCCCCTAATCAATGGTGGTACATTACGCCCTTTGCGCTCTCGGTAGTATTATTGTTTATTTCATTGATAAACTATAAGGACGAAAAGTTTGATATTTAGCGTTTTTCTTTTCATACCAGCCCGATTGGTGCTAATCTCCGGTTTTTCGTAATTTTTCATCATAAAAAATTCTCACGTTGCATGCAAATCAGCAATCGCGTAAAGCGCAATATATCACTCACATTATCAATCGTTGGGCTTGTTGGTATCGCCTCTCGAATACTGGATGTGACACTTGCTCCTTCTTCCGGTAGAGCATGGTTTGACCTTTTCAGCATAATAGTTCTGACATATCTATGCTTTGATAATTATTTAATTTATCGCCGCAGAGTAAAAAAGGACATTTAGACACCGTCTAAAAAAAGGCCGCCTAAACTTGTTAGACAGCCTCTTCGTTGCGGAGTGAGGGGGATTCGAACCCCCGATACGCTTTTGGCGTATACACGCTTTCCAGGCGTGCCTCTTCATCCACTCGAGCACCACTCCAAAATGGTCGGTGCAAAGGTAGGGAGTTTTTTTGAAGTTATGGGGGTTTATGGCGTTAATATTTGTTAACAGAGGCGGTTTGGCAACATTGTTGGGCTTTTTGGCGTTTAGAATAAGGAGGTTCGCGATTTTTTCGTTAACTTTGCACATATTTTCATCATTTTATTCCAATAGACTTGAAACACGAACTTAACCAACTGATTATAGAAGGCATTCAGGAACGCAAAGGACGCCGGATTGTTCACATTGACCTTTCGGAGGTTGCCGACAGCGCAGCCGCTGATTTCTTCGTATGCGAGGGGACATCCGCAACGCATGTGGCCTCGATTGCCGATTCTGTCCGCGACTATCTGTTTGAGAAAGACCACATCAAGCCATACAATTATGACGGTTATGAGACGTCGCGCTGGATTGTGTTGGACTATGGCTCAGCACTTGTTCATATTTTCGTTCCTGACGAGCGCCAACGCTACAATCTTGAGGAGCTTTGGAGCGACGGCAAGATTACTGAAATTCCTGACTTAGACTGACATTATGCCACTTCTTCCGCAAAAAAATCAGAAAAGCAAGCCCAACGGCGGCAAAAAGCCAAAATTCGGGTTCAACATAATGTGGATGTACGTCGTTGTACTTGCATCCCTTTTTGGGATATGGTATTTTGATCAGAACGCCCTCATTAAGAATCTTGACACGATTGACCAGTTCGAAGAACTTGTCAAGACCGGAGGGGTTGACAAAATCACCATTTACCGCAATAAGAAAGAAGCCGAGGGCCTGCTGAGCAAGTCGGCAACCGAGACCGTATTCTCCGCGCCTGAACTTCAGCGCGCCGAGGGGGCCGACGGCAAGGTTGAGGTCAAGTATGGTGACACTCAGTCGTTTGAAAAGCGCATTGAGCAATGGAAGCAGGAGGGATGGTTCAAAGGCTCCGTCAGCTATGCCGATGCGGCTGACTATTCGAACCTGGTCTGGACCTTCGGGCCGATTTTTCTGCTCGTTGCCCTCTGGTACTTCATGTTCCGACGAATGGGCCGCGGTGGCGACGGCGGGGTCTTCTCCGTCGGCAAAAGCAAGGCACAGGTCTTCGACAAGAACTCGAACAACAAGGTGACATTCAAGGATGTAGCCGGCCTGAACGAAGCAAAAACCGAAATCGAAGAAATTGTTGAGTTCCTCAAGAATCCGAAGCGCTACACGGACCTCGGCGGCAAGATTCCGAAGGGCGCGCTCCTTGTCGGCCCTCCCGGAACCGGCAAGACGATGCTTGCAAAGGCCGTTGCCGGCGAAGCCGACGTGCCGTTCTTCTCAATGAGCGGATCGGACTTCGTTGAAATGTTTGTCGGCGTCGGCGCAAGCCGCGTGCGCGATCTTTTCCGCCAGGCCAAGGACAAGGCTCCATGCATTGTCTTCATTGACGAGATTGATGCCGTCGGGCGGGCGCGCGGCAAAAATGCCAACATGGGCAGCAACGACGAGCGCGAAAACACCCTCAACCAGCTGCTGACCGAGATGGACGGTTTCGGATCGAACAGCGGCGTCATTATCCTTGCGGCAACCAACCGCGCCGACATTCTTGACAAGGCGCTACTCCGTGCCGGCCGCTTTGACCGTCAGATCTACGTTGACCTGCCCGATTTGAACGACCGAGTGGCTATTTTCAACGTCCATCTGCGCAACAAAAAGGTTATTGAAGGCCTTGACGTTGACCTGCTTGCCCGTCAAACCCCCGGATTTTCCGGCGCAGATATTGCCAATGTCTGCAATGAAGCGGCCCTGATTGCCGCCCGAAACAACAAAAAGGCAATTGACAAACAGGACTTTATTGACGCCGTTGACCGCATTATCGGCGGACTGGAAAAGAAATCGAAAATTCTGACCGACGGAGAGAAAAAAGCCATTGCAATTCACGAAGCGGGCCATGCGACGGTTTCGTGGCACCTGCAATATGCCAATCCTCTGATTAAAGTCACAATAGTTCCGCGAGGGAAAGCTCTCGGAGCCGCATGGTATCTTCCGGAGGAACGCCAGATTACCCCCTCGCAGGCCCTGCTCGATGAAATCTGCTCGACTCTCGGAGGCCGCGCGGCCGAAGAATTGTTTCTCAGCTCGATTTCTACGGGAGCGGCCAACGACCTTGAGCGAGTAACCAAACAGGCCTACGCCATGGTTGTCTACTACGGCATGAGCGCCGACCTTCCTAACGTCAGCTATTATGACTCGACCGGCCAGAGCTACGGATTCACCAAACCCTACAGCGAAGAGCGCGCAAAGAAAATCGACGAAGAAATTTCAAAGATTATCGCCGAACAGTATGAGCGCGCAAAGCAAATTTTGCGCGAACAAGCCGAGGGACACGGAAAACTGGCAGATGTACTGATGACCCGCGAGGTAATCTTCACGGCCGATGTCGAACAGATTTTCGGCAAACGCCAATGGGCATCGCGTACCGACGAAATTCTAATTTCCAAAACCGGACAAGAACCGACCCCTCCGCCCTTCGAGCCGGAGAAACCTGACCGGACGGACGTGGAAGAAAAGGCCGAACAAGAAAATTAAAGCCGAAAACGCCGAAATTGCATGCGATTCTTTGCAGTTTCGGCGTTTTTGTTTAACTTTGCATCTCACATTAATCACCAAGCCTCATTCCAATGAAACAGTTAGACACCCTCCTCGCCGAGAAGCTACTGAAAGTAAGCGCCATCAAGCTCCAGCCTGACAATCCCTTTACCTGGGCCAGCGGCTGGAACTCACCAATTTATACAGACAACCGTGTCACCCTCTCCTATCCTGAAATCCGCACATTCATCAAGGTTGAACTTTGCCGTCTCATTCAGGAAAACTTCCCTCAGACAACCGCCGTTGCCGGCGTTGCGACCGGTGCCATCGCCCAGGGCGCTCTGGTTGCCGATACCCTCGGGCTGCCTTACGTCTACGTCCGCTCAACCCCGAAGGACCACGGCCTTGAGAATCTCATTGAAGGCAAACTTGATCTCGGCCAGAAAGTGGTCGTTGTCGAAGACCTCATCTCAACCGGAGGCTCATCGCTCAAAGCCGTCCAGGCAATTCGCCAGGCCGGCTGCGAAGTTGTCGGCATGGTTGCCATGTTCAGCTATGGATTCCCCGTGGCTCAGCAAGCTTTCAAGGACGCCGGAGTTGAACTGCTGACTCTCAGCAACTACAACGCAATGCTCGAAGCCGCCCTCGCAACCAACTATATTCGCCAGGAAGACCTCGAAACCCTGCGGGAATGGCGCAAAGACCCCTCAATCTGGGGTCCGAAGAAAGCATAACCCTTTCCCAGAGAAACAAAAGCAATGGCAAAATACACCGGAAAACCTTTTCGCGTAAACCTTCCGAGCGCGGCTCTATTTGAACGCGTAAGCAATCTGAGCGACCTTCAGGGACGCATGGACACCCTGCCGGAAGATATCCGCGCCAAGATGGGAACAATCAACTTCCCGGACGCCGACACCCTCGCGTTTACCGCTCCGGGCGTAGGCGAAATGAAATTCCGCATTGTCGAACGCACAGCGCCGTCACGCGTGAAGTTCCTTGCCGACACCGGCATGGTGCCTATTAACGTGCTGATTGACCTGACGGAAGCCGGAAACGAAGCGACTGACGTCACGGCAACGATCGATGCCGACATACCGATGATGCTCCGTCCGTTGGTCGGCCCCAAACTTCAGGAAGCCGCCGACAAATTCGGCGAGATGTTCGGCCAGCTGAACGGATGAAACGAACTAATGTCCTAAAAACCATATGCACCCTGTTGGTCCTTACGGCCACAGGGTGTCATCATTCTATCGACATCAATTTCAACCGGGTGCCAAGGCTCAACATATACGTTCCGTTCACAACCGAAGGCGTCTGGGACTCATACGGCGCCAAGGCTCCACTTGACGCACGCCGATTCATCCGCCCGTCAGAACCGGCCGGATTCCCTTATCAGGACTATTCATTCACTGGCTATGGCGGCGTTCTTCAGCTCTGCGACCTCCACGGAACCCTGCGCGCCTATGACCTGAGCTGTCCGGTTGAATGTCAGCGCGACGTGCGCGTCATCATTGACTACTCAACCAACCTTGCGCGCTGCCCGAAATGCGGAAGTACTTACGATGTCTTCCTGCTTGACGTAAGCGCTCCACTGGCAGGCGCTCCCGTAAGCGGACCGGCGCTGACAAGCGGCTACGGCCTGCGGCGTTTCAACGTCGTTTTCGGAGTTGACGGACGCTACGCCCTTATCACGAATTAAATCTTGTAATCCTTGCCAAGCCGGCGGCGGACATAGTCGGCAACGAAGTCCGCAAGTTCCTCCATCGGCATCAGAGCGGAATTGACGGTCAAATCATAAGATGACGCCATTCCCCACTGTCGGTCCGTGTAGAAATTATAGTACGAAGCGCGCAGTTTGTTAATCTTGCGGACCATTGCGCGAGCCTCAGACTCCGTCTGCCTGTCGCCACGGCTGAGGAGGCGCTTTACACACTCATCTTCCGGAGCGGACACAAAGATATTGATGCAGCGCGGATGGTCGCGCAACACATAATCGGCCGTGCGGCCGACAATTACGCAATTCTTTTCCTGCCCCAGACGGCGAATCACCTCACTCTGGGCCCGATAGACGGCGTCATGGCCGCTGCTACAGTCAACCGAGACCTGGCTCATCAGCCCCATAGTAAACGCCATTGCTCCGGAAAACAAACCCGGTCCACGTTCATCGTCGCGCTCCATCAGCTCCGGAATCAGTCCGGACTCCTGCGCGGCCTCCAGCAATAGTTTCTTGTCAAAAAACTCCGCATTGAGACGCTCGGCCAGCAACCGCCCCAGTTCGCGGCCTCCGCTACCCATCTGACGTCCAACAGTGATTACAAAATTATCCATTCGGGAGGTATTGATTTTAAGGAAAAGCCCCGGTAAGAAACCGGGGCCTTAATTATAGGTAAAAAATGTGATTCCGTTGGGATTCGAACCCAAGACCCACAGCTTAGAAGGCTGTTGCTCTATCCAGCTGAGCTACGGAACCGGATATTTGCCCGCTGCAAAGTTACGCATTATTTTTATATTTTCCCGTTTTTTAACCGATAAAAATGGCCCGAACGGCTCTTTCGAGTCCAATCGGGCCATTTTTTTGCTTAATAATCCGAAATTATTTATTGACAACAGTCTTCTTTCCGTTGACAATATAGAGTCCGGGAAGAGTCGCGTTCACGCGGCGTCCCTGAAGATCATAGACCACAGTGGCCGCGTCAGTGCCGTCAACCTCAACGATCGAGTCTTCGATTTCAGCCGGCTCAACAGTGACAGAGCAGGTTGCCGACTGGCCGTTGACAGTTGCAGTCACAGTTGCCTCACCGGCTTTAACAGCGGTAACGACACCGTTCTCAACGGTAACGACAAGCTCGTCTGACGAGGTCCACTCGACTTCGCCTTCCTTATTGACGGTAAGAGTTGCGGTCTCGCCCTCCTTGAGCGTCAGCGTTGCGGGCGTTACGACAAGTTCCTCCACAACGGCAACCTCAGCGCCGGGCCAAAGGAGCGTTGACTCATAGTTGAAATCGTATGTGTCAGGAGTGCCGTCATAGCCATACTCTGCACGGTTAATATTAATATAATTCGCGTAGGTCGGATCGTCCATATAGGCGTTAACCGCGTTGTAGAAGTCATCTTCGTTTTCGCCGGCGAACTCATTGTTGCGATATTCGGCAAGGCTCAGGGTAAGGTTACGGGCTACTGCGTTGTATGAGTCAGGGAAATATTCGTAACGACCGTTGGTGATGGTTTCCAGCGGGAGCGACTTGAAAACACCGTCAAGCGAGCCGGTCAGCTGTTCCTCATAGAAGAAAGCGATGTTGCCGTTGTTTTGCAGCGACATAGTTGAGTAAGTCGACTCATGTCCGCCATACGTAACCTGATAGCGACCGTCCCATGAAGTGAAACAGTTTGCATCGACAAAGTCAGCACCCTCGGTCAGAGCCTTCCAGGCAATGCTGACCATCTGGCGCGAACCGCCATAGGGGAACGACTGGAGAGCCAGGAAGCAAGGTTCGCCGCCTTCAACGCTACGGGCCGGCACCATGAAGATTTCGCCGTTGCAGGCGTTAATGCCGCCCATGCCCATATTCGTGTTCACACGACCGAGCCATTTACCTTCACCCGTGGTCGGGTTCAGATAGCGGAACACGTTGAAGTTACGGTTCCCGGTCTGGTTACGAGCGGCAAGAAGCACTGACCCGTCAGGAAGTTCTTCGGCCTTGGGTTCGTCGGCCGTTGATTCGACGGGACACTGGTCATTGCCGCCGAGAACGCCCCAGGTTTCACCCATATCATCTGAGTAGAGGACGAAATTACGCGTGCTTCCACCATTGTTCTGAGTTGAAATGACTGTGTAGACACGATAGTAAGGGCCAACCTTGACATAGCGGCTCTGCATTACGCGGCCCGAGCCAAAGAACATGCCGTCAATCTGGCCGTTACGCGGTTCGCCATCGAAAAGCGAATAAATTTTCTCAGTAATGTTTTCAGCAGCTGACCATGTTTCGCCACCGTCGTCGGAAGTCCAGCGGATTGCCGACTGAGTGTTGTTGCGACGGCTTGCGAAGAAGCCAATAGGACCGCCGACGGCAATCATCATGATTTTGCCGGTCTCGCGGTCGCTGACAAGTGCGGCGTCGCCCCATGCGGCATCCCATGCCTCGACGGCCTTAGCCTGAACGGATGACCAGTCGCTGCCCTTGGTCCACTTATGGTTATATTCAGTCACGGGGTTGCCTTCAGCATCACGGGCAAAATCAGGGGTGGTCCAAGTTGCGCCGTTGTCATCGCTGACGGCAATCTGGAGGTCAATATTGCCGGCGGCAAGGTCGCCGTTACACCAACGATAATCATAGGCCGTTACGAGGCGTCCGGCGTGCGGACCATTGCCGCCTACAGTCGTGATGGCGGGAATACGGCGCTGATGGCTGCCATCGCTGCGACGGAAAACGATTGTGCCTTCAACATATTCGCGGAAATGACGCTTCACGCGCACGGTGAAATCCGTAAGCACCACGTTATTGTTCAGGTTGTTGACGGCAGTCACACTCATTCCGAGAGTAACATCCGGCTCAACATTCTCAAAGTCGACCGCAACAGGTTCGGTACCTTTAAGTTCAAAGGTCTGAGGGCCAACAACGAAAGTGGCGGTGCCGGCGGCGCTGCTCATTGCGGCTTTCAGGTGCAGGTCGCTGACATAGTAATCATTGGGCAGGTTGACATTGTAGCCGCACGTAGTGCCGCCCGAAGCCAACTGAAGGTCGCCGGTCAGCACGTCGCCGGTCGTTGTTGTCATGTTATTCTTCAACGTTCCGAAGGTGATATTGAAGTCGCCGTTATTATTCCAAAGGCTTTGCCAGCGGTTCGATGAGTCAACTTCGCCGTCGCGGGTAAGATAACCGGTTTCAAGATTGATGGAAACCACAGTTTCCGCAACGACCGGAACAACAACCGAGTTATTATCGTAACCTCCGGTCCAGAAGTTCAACTGGCCATTGCCGGCAAAATTGTTCAGAATGGCGTTGCTGTTGTCGGCCAGACTGATATAGACAGGATTCTTACCATTGAAGCCTGCGTTGATTGCCACGCCACCCGAGGTAAATTCGGCCGGCTTGACAACCCATTCATAGCAATACTCAGCATTGCCGGGGGCCATCATGCGGGGATAGCCGGAGCCGTTACGCGGAGCGGCGAGCATTCTCTCAGTTCCGGCAGCACGGTTGTAGATCCGCACTTGATTGTTATCCTGCTCGACAAAACACCACTGATGGCTGTCAAGCTGCATGTTCGGCTCGCCTGAATTCAGTCCGTTAAGAGGAATCTGAGCCTCGCCATTGTCAAAAATGTCGAAAAGGCCGGTCGTAATCTGTAAATTATACCAGGTTGCATCATCGGCAAACTTACCGTCAGTCATCACAGTCGCCGTCACCGGGAGTTTATATTCCGGCTCGACATAGTTCTCAATCGGCGTAAGAGTCACGACGAAGTTCTGAAGTTCAACCGGGTTGCCATTGGTTCCGCTAAAAACGAATGATGCCCCGGTCCCCTGTTCGAGCGTTTCGCTGAAAACGACGGGAGTGCCGCTCGGAATCGAAACCGCCGCCTTGCCCTGAACGGCGATTGCCAGGTTCGTTGCCGAGGTTGAATGGGCTGCCGTAAACTCATAGGCGCTGACATACCACTTATCGGCATTGTTCGGAATAATCTTCACCGTTGTCGGCGCCGGATTGCCTGAGTTCAGCTTTAGCCATCCCGTTGCGTTGTTGAAGTTATTGGCCGTGGTAGTGCCATCAGGACGGTAGGCGATAACCTGAAGGCCATCTTCTGCCTTATTCGAACTCCAGGTTGAACGATAATTGCCTGAACCGGTCAGGCCTCCGTTATCGGTGTTGACTGTAAACGTGACCGGTTGAAGGTCATCCGCAGCCGACGCCACAACGTTCATTCCGGCAATAAGAAGTGCCGGAAAAAGAAAATGTGTAAATTTCATCGATGAACTAATAAAAAGATTTAAGTTATTGATTCTGTTGGTAAATCCAGCCCCAAAGTTAACTATTTTTTTTGATAAACCACGAAACTTTATGCCCAAATTTTAACGCTCGCGGCATCGTGCGTTTTCTGCTGTGACAAAAAATACGCCTCCCGGGGTGTTCCATTGCTTAACTTTGCACCCATGCAACAAAAAAAACACACACCGAAACATCAGCTATATTGCGCCGTAGGGGTCACGGCGACAGGATGCGGACTACTGATTGCGGGTTTCATAGTTGCTCCGCTGGGCGAGATTCACCAGAGTGTGCTGATTGGGTTCGGAGAATGTCTGACCTTCGCCGGCGCCCTGCTTGGCATTGACTACCGTTACAAACAATAAAACCGACAAAAAATGACACGTCTGATTAAACAATTCGAGGGCTTCCGCTCGAAGGCCTATCGCTGTCCGGCCGGAGTATGGACAATCGGCTACGGCCATACGGCCGGCGTCACTCCGGGAATGACCGTTTCCGTTGAAGAAGCCGAGCGACTTCTCCGCGAGGACCTTTCACCGGTCCTCGACTCGCTGCCTTCCGGCCTAAACCGGAACCGCACGGCCGCTCTGGCCTCCCTGGTATTCAACATCGGCATTGGAGCGTTCCGGCGTTCAACCTTGAGACGCCTCGTCGTGGAAAACCCTGACAATCCACAGATTGCCACAGAGTTCACCCGCTGGGTTTACGTCCATGGCAAAGTTATTCCGGGCCTTGTCTGCCGCCGACGCGCCGAGGCCGAACTCTACTTCACGAAACCTGACGACTATTCTTCTACCTTCCCGAAATGCTGACCGGAACTTTATGTATCGCAGCCCTGCTGACACTCCTTGGCAGCTGTGCGACTCCGCAGCCTGCCGTCAGCGCCTCCAGCGCCGAAATCCGGACCGACACGCTGACAATGACGCTCGACTGTGAATCAAACGCCACTCTCCACGGCGTAACCCTGATTCCGCCTGACACGTCGCGCAGCGTCGTGCTGATTGAGCGCATCGAAATCGAGCGCCGCGCCCGCTCAGAAGCTCGCGCGGCCTCAACAGAACAAGCAGCCGAAACCTGTACTCAGACTCCGCCTGCCGTCGCGAGGCGGAAAACCGTCTCGGATGGAGCAATATGGTTAATGTTAACGGCGCTCGTCGCCGGCCTTATATGGATTAGAAAACAATAAAAGACCGAGGGCTTGAAGTCCCCGGTCTTTCTTCGCGATTGCGGAATCTATATTAACTTAATTCAACCTCGAAGTTAGTAGTTCCACTGGCAGGCAACCTGCTGAAGCTCATTTGAACCTATGGTGCGGAAATCAGTAATCTGATTGTAGCGGCAGTTGACATAGCGCAAAGCGTCGTCGAAAGTAAGGGAGAGAATCTGCAATTGGTTGTTGTTGCAGATGACGCGCTGCAAGAAGTTGAAGTTATCGAGATAAAGCTCGGTAAGATCATTGTAAGAGCAGTCAACATACTGGAGCTGCGGGGTGCCTGCAATCTGCAGGGAAGTAAGGTCATTATAGGAGCAGACAACGTCTATCAGAGTGGGACAGTCACGGATCATGAGAGTCTTCATCTGGTTATCAGAGCAGAGGAGAGTGCCGAGTGAGGGCAGTCCGCTGATGACAAGGGTTGACATGTCGTTGCTGTCAAGGTTCAGGTTTGCCAGGCCGGTCACGCCGCTGAGTTCGAGCGAAGTCAGCTTATTGTAGCCCGCATAAAGGTGTTTCAGACCGGTACATCCGCTGACATTAAGATTTTCGAGATGGTTACCCTGAACATTAAGGGTTTTAAGCTGGGTCGAGTTCGCAACGCTGAGATCCACGAAGAAGTTATTGCTCAGGTTGAGGGTCTCAAGCAAGGGCGTTGCGGCGATGTCTATATCGCTCAGGCGATTACGATAGATGTTCAGTTTCTGAAGCTTCACGCAGCCGTCAAACGAAGCGTCGGTGAGCTGGTTGCGGTAAGCGTTTACCTGGGTAAGATTGGAAGCGCCGTCTACGTCTACGCCGCTCAGCTTGTTGCGAGATACGTCAAGCGAGGTCAGAGCCTTGAAGTTTTCGGCAACGAATTTGCCGGCGAGCTTCTTGTCGCTCCACTTGATTTCAGTTACGTGGCCATTCTCGACTTTCACGCCTTCCCAGCCGGCGGGAGTATTCAGATTCGTAATCTTCAGAACGTCTGCATTGGTCTTGCCTGCTTCAGCTGAGGGCTGAGCGAGGAACGCCTTAAGCTGTTTGAACTCGTTCTTGTCAATGTTTTGTGCAAAGGTGGTCATGCTTCCCAGAAGGACGGCCGCCATTAACAGAGCCTTTTTCATAATAATAGTTGAAGTTAAGTTATTAAGTTTTTGGGGATTCGTTCGTATCATTGTCACATTATTAAAACACGACCCGCGACAAAAAGTTCGTGTTTTTCCTCTTTTTCGTCAAAAAAATCCCGATTCTCGCAAATTTTGCCTAACTTTGCTCGTGAAAATCCAGTCAGTTACACATTATTATATCTAAAGTATCCGTACATTATGCGTTTTTCGGGAGCTATTTCCTATCGGCCGAAGCTGTTGAGCGTTTTTGGAAACTACTCGGCAGCCAAATTCAAAAATGACCTTATCGCCGGCATCGTCGTCGGCATCGTTGCCCTTCCACTGGCAATCGCCTTCGGTATCGCCTCTGGCGTAAGCCCCACCGTCGGCCTGATCACCGCCATTGTAGGCGGCTTCATTGTCAGTGCCTTCGGCGGCAACTCCGTCCAGATTGGCGGACCGACGGGCGCCTTCATCGTTATTGTCTACGGCATCATTGCCCGATTCGGACTCGAAGGCCTCGCAATCGCTACATTCATGGCCGGCCTAATTCTGATAATGATGGGGCTTTTCCGCCTCGGAACCGTCATCAAGTTCATCCCCTACCCGATTGTGGTCGGATTCACGGCCGGTATCGCCCTGACGATATTCTCAACCCAAATCAACGACTTTCTCGGCCTTGGCCTGACCGGAGTCCCCTCTGAGTTCCTGCCGAAATGGGGCGTCTATCTGAAAAACCTCGGAAGCATTGACTGGATTACGGTCGGAGTCTCCGTCGTATCTCTCCTCATCATAATTCTCGCGCCCAAAGTCAGCAAGAAACTGCCCGGAGCGCTTCTGGCGATTCTGATTGTAACCCCTGCCGTCTACTTCCTCGGGCTTCCCGTCGAGACAATCGGCGCCCGCTTCGGCGAAATGAGTACGGACATCCCCCTGCCCCACGGTTTCACCCTCGACATGGCAACCATCAACCAGCTTCTCCCCTCCGCCTTCACAATAGCCATTCTCGGTGCCATTGAGTCGCTCCTATCCGCAACCGTCGCCGACGGTATTACCGGCTCACGCACCGACTCCAACTCTGAACTCATCGGCCAGGGACTCGCAAATGTCGTCGTTCCGATGTTCGGCGGCATCCCCGTCACAGGCGCCATTGCCCGCACCATGACCAACATCACCAACGGAGGCCGCACCCCCGTTGCCGGCATCATCCACGCAGTCGTCCTGCTGGCAATCTTCCTCCTGCTCATGCCCCTGATCAATCTTGTCCCGATGGCCTGCCTCGCTGCGGTCCTGATGGTCGTCGCCTACAACATGAGCGGCTGGCGCACCATCGTCGGCATATTCCATAACCCCAAGAGCGACGTCTCCGTCCTGATTGTCACATTCCTGCTGACCGTCATCTTCGACCTCACAATCGCGATTGAAATAGGCCTGCTGCTCGCTATTGTCCTGTTCCTGCGCCGAGTGATGGAAAATACCGAAATCCGTGTCTATGGCGACAAACTCGACGCGGCCGACGGCACCGACCTCACCACCCACGAGGAACTTAACCTGGCAAAAGGCGTCAGCGTATACGAAATCGACGGACCATTCTTCTTCGGAGTTGCAACGAAATTCGACGAACTGATGCGCACTTCAATGTCTGACAAACCGCTTGTCCGCATCATACGCATGCGCAAAGTCCCCTTCATTGACTCAACCGGCATCCACAACCTTGAAATACTCATCAAGTCAAGCCAGAGCGAAGGCATCCACGTGGTCCTCTCCGGCGTCCGGCCCGAAGTGCGCAAGGCGCTACACAACAGCGCGATTGACGCCCTGATTGGCAACGACCACATCTGTGACCACATCAGCTCCGCCGTTCGCATGGCCAACTCGATCGCGGCTGACAAAAACGCCTGACCCCCAGCCTGTCTCCCAGACAAATGAACCGCAAGGACTTCATAAAACGCCTGTCCGAGAAACTGAAAGCCCCCCTCCTCGGGGGCCTTCTATCCGTCGCCATGCCGGTCTGCGCCCAACTGAACACAGACCGCATGACCGACGTTGGCCGCAACGCCCTCTACTTCGAAGACTACGTCCTTGCAATCCAGCACTTCAACCAGGTAATCGCAGCCAAACCTTACCTGGCCGAACCATACTACCTGAGAGCGATAGCGAAATACTCGCTTGAAGACTACGTCGGGGCCGAACAGGACGCCTCCGAGGCCATTGACCGCAACGCCTTCCTCCCCGATGCATGGGAAGTCCGCGGAGTTGCGCGCCAATGTCTCGGCAAAAACGCCGAAGCCGTCAACGACTACGACCACGCCCTGCGTCTGCTGCCGTTCAACCGCCAGTTGCTCTTCTCCAAAGCCCTGGCCGAAGAAGACGCCGGAATGAACGCACGCGCCGACTCAACTTACAAAATACTCCTTGAAAACTACCCCGGATTCGACAACGGCTACGTTGGACGCGCCCAACTCCACCTCCACCGCGAAGACACCCTCAGCGCACGCGCCGACCTCAACCGCGCACTCGAAATCAACCCCAACTCGGTCCAGGCCCTCACTCTCCGCGCCTCCGTCGAATCGGACCCGGCCCTGGCCTTGGCCGACATGGAACGCGCCGTGACCCTCCAGCCGGACCGTACATTCCTCCGCATAAACCGCGCCGTGGCCCGCTATAACAACGGAGACCTCAACGGCGCTCTATCCGACTTTGACTACGTTGTCGAACTCGAACCGACAAACTATGCCGCACTGTTCAACCGGGCAATGCTCCGCACCGAACTCAAAGACAACGACCGCGCCCTGCGCGACCTCAATCGCGTAATCGCCCTGAAACCGACCGACATGCGCGCGCTCTACAACCGAGCCGTGGTCCTTGCCGACAAACGAGACTTCGACGCCGCACTTGCTGACGCTTCTGCCATTGTCGAAGCCTACCCCGAAATGTTTGCCGCCTACGCCCTGCGCGGCGAAATCTTACGCCAGGCCGGCCACGAAGCGCGCGCCAACGCCGACTTCCGCCGCGCCGAATTCCTTGCCCGCCGCCCGGCCGACAACCTGGCCGATACTCCCTCCGGCGTCGACCCGACCGAACTCCCCGACGAAGGCGCGACCGCAAACCGCTTCAAAACTCTGGTAACCATGAACGACGAAGCCGAACAGGTCGAACAGACCTTCAACACCGCCGGACTCCGCGGACGCGTTCAGGACCGCATGGCCGCCGTCGAACTCCAGCCCCTCTATCAGCTGAGTTATTACAGCGCCGACGGCGAAGTCAGCACCTCAGTCTATGTCCGTGCCGTCAACGAACTCAACGTCGCGCGCGCCCTCCCTTACATCGTCTACGTCACCAACAACGTCCCGGCCATGACGCGCGAAGCCGACGCAGCCCGCCACTTCACAGACATCCAGCGCCTCGGCGCAATAATCACTTCAGGCCGCGCAACACCCCTCGACTACTTTGCCCGCGCAATGGACTACATGACCGTCCGCGACTACAAGCGCGCCCTGACCGACCTCGACTCCGTCATCTCCGCCTCCCCTGACTTCGCCCCCGCCTACCTCCAGCGCGCCGCAGCCCGCGTCTTGCTTCAGGAATCCAGACGCGGCGAAACCCTCGAAATTACCGACCCCGGAACCGAATCGCGCCTGAACGCCGAAACCTCAATGACCCTCAACCTCATCATGGCTGACCTCGACCGCGCCCTCGCGCTCGACCCCCTCATGGCCGTGGCTCACTACAACCGGGGGACCATCCTGCTGCGCATGGGCGCCGACATCGACGCAATCGACGCCTTCTCACGCGCCATTGAACTTGACCCAACCCTTGGTGCCGCCTACTTCAACCGCGGCTACGCACGCTTCAGCCGCGGCAACCGCGACGGCGCCATCGCCGACATCTCCCGCGCCGGCCAGCTCGGCATCCACTCCGGCTACAGCCTCCTCAAACGCATGCAACAGCAATGATCCCTCCATCCTCTTGCATTTTATAGTGTAAAAATTGACGCGTCAGCGCAGGTCCGGATTGACGCGACGGCGCGCAAGGACCTTCAGCGGCAGATAGAGCGGCGAGCCGGGGTCCAGGCTGTTGCGGCGCACAAGCTGCGAGGCGTGGACATACTCGCCGTTGCCCGCATAGATTCCAACGTGGGTAACGCGCTTGTTGCCAAAGAAAATCAAGTCGCCGGGCCGGAGGGAGTCGGCCGGCACTTCGCGGCCTTCGAGAGCCTGCTGCCAGGCGTCGCGCGGCAGGATGCGTCCCTGAGCCATATATGCCATGCGGACGAGTCCCGAACAATCCATTCCCTTGCTCGACAGCCCGCCCCATAGATAAGGCACTCCGAGATACTGTTCGGCCCAGACAGGAAGCGCCGAGGGGTTGAACGGTCGCGCCTGAATCTCGGCCAGCGGCTCAACGGCTCCGGCCGGGGCAAGAATCATGCGTCCGTCAGGCAGGCGCAAGGAGTCGCCGACTGACTGGAGAATGTCACCGCTGACGAGGTCCGTGCGGCAATCCGCGTCGTGCAGTTCGAAAGGCGCCGTGACCATCACGAGCCGCGAGCGAAGCCAGCGCTCCATCTCCTGTCGCGACTTAAAGGCGAGCGAGTGGTTGATAATCCAGCCTTCATAGCCGTCAGGAGTGCGCACACGGCTCCACTCGGCGCCCCGCTCCAGAACGCGCACCGGCGTACCCATCAGCGCCTGGCTGACCTGCTCGGCGCCGTGGCGCGGCTCCGCGCGCATACTGACTACGCTCAGGCGCGCAAGGGCGTCGGCCCCGCCGCCCCCCGGCTGACAGAAAACAGTGGCGGCGCCGTACAGCAGCGCCGCCACAAGGGTTGAGAATTTTCGTTTCAAATCTTCTTTTCTTTTAGACGAGCGAGTTGATAACTGCCTTAATCTGGTTTGCAAGTTCCTCGGCCTGTTCCATGGTCGAAGCCTCGGAATAGATGCGGATAATCGGCTCGGTGTTGCTCTTGCGCAGGTGAACCCACTTGTCGGCAAAGTCAATCTTGACGCCGTCAATGTCAGTGATATCCTCCGACGCAAACTTCTCCTTCACAGCCTCAAGAATAGCATCAACGTTGATTTCGGGGGTCAACTCAATCTTATTCTTGGCAATTGCGTAAGGAGGATAGCCGGCCTTCAGTTCGGTCACCTTCTTGCCGCTCTTGGCCATGAGAGTCAGGAACAGGGCGACACCGACAAGGGCGTCACGGCCATAGTGCAGTTCCGGATAGATGACTCCACCGTTGCCTTCACCGCCGATAACGGCTCCGGTCCGCTTCATTTCAGTCACGACATTGACCTCGCCGACGGCCGATGCGCTGTATTCGCATCCGTGCTTGCGGGTCACGTCGCGCAGGGCGCGGCTCGAACTGAGGTTGCTGACTGTGGCTCCGGGCGTATGGCTCAGAACATAGTCCGCAACGGCCACGAGGGTGTATTCCTCAACGAACATCTCGCCGTTTTCCATCACGATTGCCAGGCGGTCAACGTCAGGGTCAACAACGAAGCCGACATCGGCCTTGCCCTCCTTCATCAGGTCGGCAATCTGAGTGAGGTTTTCGGGAATCGGCTCGGGAGTGTGGGCAAACTTGCCGGTGGCCTCACAGTTGAGTTCAACAACGTTCTGAACTCCGAGGGCGCGCAGCAACTGCGGAATAATCACGCCGCCAACCGAGTTGACTGCATCGACAGCCACAGTAAAATTCGCCTTGCGGATTGCCTCGACGTCGACCAGCGGAAGGGCCAGCACGGAGTCAATGTGGCGGCGGTTATATGTCGTATTGGTGAATTCATGGCCAAGATCGTCAACCTGGGCGAAGCAATAGTCATCGGCTGCGGCGATTGCAAGTACTTCGGCGCCCTCGGCCGCATTCAGAAATTCGCCCTTATGGTTCAGAAGTTTCAGCGCGTTCCACTGCTTGGGGTTATGGCTGGCGGTCAGGATGATACCGCCGCACGCGCCCTCGCCCGTAACCGCGATTTCAGTTGTAGGCGTCGAGGCCGGGCCGATGTTGACAACGTCAAAGCCCATGCCCATCAGAGTGCCGACAACGAGTTTGTCGACCATTTCGCCGCTGAGACGTGCGTCACGTCCAACAACAATGGTTCTGCTCTTTACTGGAGTTGATTTCGCGATGAATTTAGCATAGGCCGCGGTGAATTTAACCACGTCCAGAGGGCTGAGGCCCTCTCCGGGGACTCCGCCGATCGTACCGCGGATGCCGGAAATTGACTTAATCAGTGACATATTATATGGTTATGGGATTATACTTTTGAAGCGTAATATCTGATGTTGTAAAGATAGGGATAAACCGTGGCAATCTCCTCCTCCGGCCCCATCGACGACTTGATAATGATGTTGACCTCACAGCCGAGGTCAAGATACTCGAGGGGCAACTGAATGCCCTCGCCCCATTGCGTTGTTGACGTCAGCGTAGTGTTCTTGTAGCGGAAACTGGTCGTGTTCGTCCCGAGGTCGGTCGCATTGCCCGAACCCTCCCAGACGTCATATTCATACCAGGCCTTGAGATTATAGCGCATAAAGCGGAAATAGATAAGTTGCTCCTCTTCGGCGCGCACACCGGTGGTGCCGTTGCTGACAACCTGCATGTAAATCAGGCCATCCTCGTCCATCCGGTAGAACGGCGTCAGTTTCTCGGCCTCCTCGCGGCTCAGTCCCTGCGACTCCATAATCGAAGCCGTCGTGATAAAGGCCCCGTCGTCCGGAACAGAGCTGATTACGGGGAAGTCAGCAAGATATGCGTTGACGGAATGGGTTTCGTCGTTAAGCAGGTCGGCATAACTCTCCTTGTCGCTACACGAGGCCGAAAGCAACGCTGCCGCCGATACGAACGCCATTGTCAGGAATCTGTTAAATTTCATTCTGTATATCAGTATAAACTGTGGGGGGGTATATAGATTCTGTTATTTCTTAGGTAAAAACTCGTCATAGAGAGTCATGGAGGCCTTCAGAATGTTGACACACTCCTCCATCGAACCCTTGAACTCGCCTCCGGCGGCATTGAGGTGGCCTCCGCCGCCAAACTGCTCCTTGCAGACGCGATTGACCGGAAAATTGCCTTTGCTGCGCATGCTGACCTTGATCTGCTCCGGATCCTCGCGCAGATAGACGCTCCACTGCACCTCCGGGAGCGCCAGCGGCTGATTGACAAGACCCTCCGTGTCGCCCTTCTCATACCCGAAGCGCTGCAAATCGGCGGCTTCGAGACAAATCAGAGCGCAACTATGCTCGGGAAACAGTTCCAGTTTCTCGCCGATGGCATAACCGTTAAGGCGCATTGCGCTCAGGCTCTTGGTGTTCATTGCGCGCGCATAAATCGCGTCCTTGTCAATGCCCTTGCGGAGCAGTTCGGCAATGACCGTATAGAGGTCCGGCTCGTTTGAATTATAACTGAAATTGCCCGTATCGGTCATCATGCCGCAGTAGATGCACTCGGCCGCCGCGCGGTCAATCTTGTCAAAAAGTTCCAGGCGGCAAATAACCCTGAAGACGAGCATCGACGTAGAACTTGCCTCCGGATGGCTGATTTTCACCTCCGTAAAGTCCGCCGGATTCAAATGATGGTCAATCAGCACCTTGGGCGCCTTTGAGTCCATCAGCGCGCGTTCCATGCGGTCAACGCGCTTCGGCTCATTATAGTCAAGACAGAAAACGAGGTCAGCCGTACGCAGAAGCTTCGCCGCATACTCCTCATAACTCGAAAAGGCAATCGCGTCGCGGGCGCCGGGCAGAAAGCGCAGATGCTTCGGGACCGCATCGGGCGCAATCACCGTAACCCGCTTGCCGATAGCGCCTAAGACATGAGCCAGGCCAAGCGATGAACCGATGGCATCACCGTCAGGCGTCAGATGACACGTAATCACGATGCGGTCGCTGCCCTCGAGCAACTTCCGCAATCTGTCAATTTGCCGTTCGTCAATAATTCGCGAAATCATACCGCAAAGATAGTCACTTTAACCGAGAAACAAAAAAATAGCCCCAAAAAATTAGACCGGCCCCGCCGGCGCTGCGCATAAAGTTTTCAAATTTCAATTTTTTATCGTAAATTTGCAGCAGAAATATCCTAAATAAACCCAATTTTTAATAATTCTCTTAACCAAATGGTAAGCTACAAAGAATTAGGCCTCGTAAACACCAAAGAGATGTTTGCCAAGGCAATCAAGGGCGGCTATGCAATCCCCGCCTTCAACTTCAACAATATGGAGCAGCTCCAGGCAATCATCAAGGCTGCCGCCGAGGAGAAAAGCCCCGTAATCCTCCAGGTTTCAAAGGGCGCCCGCAACTACGCCAACGCAACCCTGCTCCGCTACATGGCCCAGGGTGCTGTTGCCTACGCCAAGGAACTCGGCTGGGAAAATCCCCAGATTGTTCTCCACCTCGACCACGGTGACTCTTTCGAACTCTGCAAGAGCTGCATCGACAACGGCTTCTCAAGCGTCATGATCGACGGCTCTCACCTCCCCTACGAAGAAAACGTAGCCCTGACCAAGCAGGTTGTTGACTACGCTCACCAGTTCGACGTAACCGTTGAAGGCGAACTCGGCGTCCTTGCCGGCGTTGAAGACGAAGTTTCAAGCGACCACCACACCTACACTGACCCCGAAGAGGTGATCGACTTCGCAACCCGCACCGGCTGCGACTCTCTCGCAATCTCAATCGGCACCAGCCACGGCGCTTACAAGTTCACTCCCGAACAGTGTACCCGCAACGCCGAAGGCAA
>CAMWNI010000009.1 GCA_947175545.1 uncultured Porphyromonadaceae bacterium | reverse complement strand
GTGCAGGGAAAACCACAGCGATGCGCATGCTATGCGGACTGAGTTTTCCTACATCTGGGCAGGGACTGGTTGCAGGATACGATATTGTATCGCAATCCGAAGACATCAAACGTCATATAGGGTATATGAGTCAGAAGTTCTCCCTTTACGGTGAATTGACAGTAATTGAGAATCTTCGGCTGTTTTCTTCCATCTATGGAATGAATCGACAGAGTTTTCGCCTCGCATCATCAAGACTATTGGAAGAACTTGAAATGACCGATATGCAAAACGCATTGGTAAAAGAGATTCCGGTCGGCTGGAAACAGAAACTGGCTTTTCTGGCTGCGACTATTCACTCTCCTGAAATAGTTTTTCTTGATGAACCTACCGGCGGAGTTGACCCGGTGACACGCCGTAAATTTTGGGAACTGATATACAAGGCTTCATCTGAAGGTATGACGGTGTTTGTTACAACCCATTATCTTGATGAGGCTGAATATTGCAATCGCGTTTCCATTATGGTTGACGGTCATATAAACGCCTTGGATGCGCCGGCGGCTCTCAAACAGAGGTATAATGTTTCCTCAATGGATGAAGTTTTTAGAATTGTTGCCAAAGATTCAACAAGAAGCGATTAAATCCCGATAATATGTCAATACTTCAATCTCTTATAAAAAAGGAAGCTCTACATGTATTCAGAGATCGGCGCACGATGCTTATAACTCTATTGATGCCGGTGCTCTTGCTGTTGCTGTTCGGTTTTGCAATATCAACCGAAGTCAACAATGTGAATGTGGTGGCAGTCGTTGACCGACATACCGATGAAACAAGAGAAATCATAGAGCGTTTCAGTGTCAATCCATACATAACTTTTAAGGGCCTTACAGATAACGGAACTGCTGATAATCTGCTGAAAACCGGCAGGACTGATGCTGTGGTATTCCTGAAAACCAATACTGGCAGACTATCAACACAAATCATCGTTGCCGCTTCCAACACCACTGTCGCGCAGGCCTCCACGGCCTATATTCAAGGCATAATATCAGGCTCTGACATGACGTTTCCCGTTTTGACCCAGACCCTATACAATCCGCAGTTAAAAAGTGCTTATAATTTTGTACCCGGAATTATGGGCATGATATTTATCCTTATATGCGCCATCATGACCTCTGTCTCCATTGTCAGCGAGAAGGAAAACGGAACTATGGATTTATTGCTTGTTTCACCGGTCAGACCGGGAACGGTTATATTGGGAAAACTCATTCCATACTTTATCCTGTCATGCACGATTCTTGCCGTGATGCTCATAATTTCCTATACCGTATTGGAATTGCCATTGTCTCCAAGCATAATAAATGTAATATTGCTTTCCATCATATACATTATATTATCATTGTCAATCGGTTTGCTTGTATCAACTGTTGCCAACACTCAACTTACAGCCTTGATTGTTTCGGCAGTGGTGTTTATGCTTCCGGTAATCATGTTGTCAGGTATGATATTTCCGATAGACAATATGCCTATCGTGTTACAATGGCTCTCCTGTATAATCCCGGCAAGATGGTACACTGCGGCTATGCGCAAACTTATGATTCAGCAGCTTGAAATAAATTATGTATTACAGGAGATTTCCATATTGCTATCAATGACCGGATTGTTACTTCTGTTCGCTCTAAAGAAATTTAATACAAGAAAATGACCGGACAATGAAATTACAAATATTACTTGCGTTACTGCAAAAGGAAATTGCGCTCATGAAACGCAATCCGATAATTCCAAAGATAGTTTTTGCAATGCCCGTGATGGTAATGCTTGTCATACCACTTGTGGCAAATCTTGATGTAAAAAATGTGAATGTCGCAGTTGTCGACAACGACCACAGTCAGTTATCTCGCAGGATTATAACCGATATTGCCGCATCAGAGTATCTTGACATCTCATCAATATGCAATACACATAGCGAGGCGATGTCTGTCATTGAAAACGGCAATGCTGATGTATTACTTACAATTCCACCTAATTATTCTGAAAACACAATGCTGACAATGCCACAAGTTGATGTTGAGGCAAATGGCGTTAATGCAACCAAAGGCATGATAGGTTCTCAATATGTTGCGCAAGCAGTAGCCGGAACACTCTCCCGGTGGTATGCAGAAAGCGGAATAGAGATGCCCCGCGCAAATCAGAGTGTTATCTATCGTTTTAACCCGACACTTGATTTCAGAAACTACATGATTCCGGCATTGATGGTTGTGCTTCTGATTATAATCTGCGGTTTCCTTCCGGCATTGAATCTTGTCAGTGAAAAGGAATCCGGCACCATAGACGCAATGAATGTTACTCCGGTCAGCAGATTCTCATTCATTCTCTCTAAGCTCATACCTTTTTGGGTAATAGGAATCATTGTTGTAACTGTTGGACTTTTGATAGGCTGGCTCGTCTATGGACTTGTGCCACTCGGTAGCATTTTTGCAATCTATCTGGCAGCGGTCCTGTTCAGTCTTGTGATGTCTTGTTTAGGAGTTGCAATTGCCAACCGGTCATCAACAATGCTTCAAAGTATATTCGTGATGTTCGCATTCATAATGATTTTTCAATTGATGAGTGGATTGTTTACCCCTATTGACTCCATGCCACAGTGGGCTCAATATCTTACCAATCTGATTCCACCTCGATACTTCATAGAGATTATGAGGTCGGTATATCTGAAAGGAACTACCATAATTGAACTTGCTCCGCAATATCTCGCACTTACTGGTTTCTCAATTTTATTTTGCTGCATCGCATCAATGACTTATAAAAAGCAAGTCTGAATACTCGCATAATAAACATGTTAAGATACAGGCATCGTCAATCGCGTCGATGCCTATCCTTTCAAAAGCGAGAATCCTCTATAAATACAGCAAGACATTGATAAAAAAATCGCTAATTTTGCAGTCCTTAATTAGCGGACATTACACTGATAACTCCGGAAAAGAATCCCTGAATTTCATGTCCAACGGATGCTCCAACGCGAAGTGCCTCGTATTGCCGCATTCTGCGCCGTGGAGTAAAAGCAAAGAATCCCGAAAATCGTTGATTTTCAGGATTCTTCCGCGAATTGCCTTCGCTTGTCGTGGTCCCACTAGGGCTTGAACCTAGGACCCACAGATTATGAGTCTGTTGCTCTAACCAACTGAGCTATAGGACCGAGTAACTTTGCCGTGGCTTTGTTACACTGCAAAGTTACGGATTTTTTTTCGTGTATGCAAATATTTTTTTAATCTCGGCTGCTGCCAAAGAAGCGGAGCAGGTAGAGGAAGAGGTTGATGAAGTCAAGATAGAGATTCAATGCTCCAATAGTTGCAAGATGACCAGCGGAGCTTGCAGGAAGCTGCTCGGCCATGGTTTTGATCTGCTGGGTATCCCAAGCAGTCAGTCCGACAAAGATAATCACTCCGGCAATAGAAATTATCCAATCAATTGTCGAACTTTGGGCGAACATATTGACCACCAAGCAGATGATGAGACCCCAGAGTGCCATATATAGGATTGAACCCATCTTTGAAAGATCCTGCTTCGTGGTATAGCCAAACACGGTCATACCACCAAAGGTTCCTGCGGTAATAAAGAAAGTCTTGGCTATGGATGCTTCGGTGTAGACAACGAAGATCGAACTCAATGCCAAACCGTTGATGACGGCAAAAAGATAGAACAATGCGGTCGCTACCGAGGAACTCATCTTTGTCAGCCTGGCACTAAGGAAAAGCACGATGGCGATTTCAGCAATGAAGAGTCCCCAGTAAATGAATGGATATGTAGCCATGAAATAGACAAACCCCTGCATGTTGGCAAGCAAAGCGACAAAGGCGGTCACAAGTAATCCAAAGGTCATTCGGAGATATACTCCCTTCATGACAGTGCTTACACGCTGGGCAAGTGAGAAGTCCGAGCCGCCATATTGCGGCATATCATAAGGATAGTTATTCATAATCTCAATCTTTATTTGGAATAGATATATAATTTGTGAAACTTACATTCTTTCAACAACACCGATACCAAGTAGGTTCAGAGCCGCACGGATAACTCCAGCAGTAGTTTCGCATAGTGTCAGACGTAGAGAACGGACCTCCGGATTCTCCTCCTTCAGAATGGAGCAGTCGTGATAGAACTGGTTATATTCCTTCACCAGATCATAGACAAAGTTGGCAATGAGTGCCGGAGAATAGGTGCGACCAGCCTCCTGAACAACTGAGGGGAAATCGGCAAGACGCTGCACAAGGGCAATCTCGCGCTCGCCCGGAACAGCCGTTGTATAGTCTCCGATGGCGAGACCGGCGTCGGCAGCTTTGCGCAGAACCGAGCGGATTCGTGCGTAGGTATATTGAATAAACGGCCCGGTATTGCCATTGAAGTCAATACTTTCAGCAGGGTTAAATGTGATGTTTTTGCGCGGATCTACTTTCAGCAGGAAGTATTTCAGCGCTCCAAGACCAACAACCTCAGCCACATTGGCGGCTTCATCGGCGCTAAGGCCGTCAAGTTTGCCCAATTCGTCAGAAACCTTGCGTGCGTCGGCAACCATGTCGTCCATCAGGTCGTCGGCATCGACAACGGTACCCTCGCGCGACTTCATTTTGCCGTTAGGCAGTTCAACCATACCATAGCTGAAATGAACCAGATCCTTGCCCCATTCAAATCCCAGTTTGTCAAGCAAGAGGGAGAGAACCTGGAAATGGTAGTTCTGCTCATTCCCGACGACATAAATCATCTTTGAAATGGGATAGTCCTGATAGCGGAGTTTGGCCGTACCGATGTCCTGCGTCATGTAAACAGAAGTTCCGTCGGCTCGCAAAAGCAGCTTATGGTCAAGTCCATCGGCAGTCAGATCAGCCCAGACAGAGCCGTCTTCCTTGCGATACATGATTCCTTTTTCGAGGCCTTCCAGGACCTTCTCTTTACCTTCAAGATAGGTCTGGCTCTCATAGTAAATCTTGTCAAAGCCAACCCCCATGCGCTTGTAGGTCTCGTCAAAACCGGTGTAAACCCATGTGTTCATCGTCTCCCAAAGGGCGCGGACATCTGCGTCGCCCTGCTCCCATTTGCGGAGCATTTCACGAGCCTCGGCCATCAGGGGAGACTTTGCGGCGGCCTCCTCTTCGCTGAGGCCCTGAGACATCAACTCTTTAAGTTCCGCTTTGTAGTGTTTGTCAAACAACACGTAGAAGTCTCCTATGAGGTGGTCACCCTTCTTGCCGGTGCTTTCAGGAGTGCAACCCTCACCCCACTTCTGCCATGCGAGCATTGACTTGCATATGTGGATACCTCGGTCATTAACAATATTTGTCTTGACGACGTTATTGCCGCACGCTTCAAGAATCTGGGCAAGCGAAAAGCCGAGCAGATTGTTTCGGACATGACCAAGATGAAGAGGTTTGTTGGTGTTTGGCGATGAATACTCGACCATTACGAGAGGTGAATCAGCCGTCGGTCGTGTAAATCCATAATCGGGAGTCTCGGAAATGTGTTTAAGAACGGCATTCCAATATGTCGGTTCAATCACGATGTTCAAGAAACCCTTAATTACGTTAAAACGGTTGACGGCCGGCTCATTGTCTACGAGCCAATTGCCGATTTCCGTTCCAACCTGTTCCGGGCTTTTGCGCGCAGCCTTGACCCAGGGAAAGGTCACTATTGTCAGATTTCCTTCAAATTCTTTGCGGGTTGCCTGCGGAACAATCGAGTCGGCAGGTGCATCGACGCCATACAGAGCCTTAACGGCACGGCTGACAGCTTCGGATATAATCTTGTCTATAAGCATAGTCTGAATGGATAATTAAAAAATGAACCGCAAATTTACGAAAAAATCCTGTAAAAACTGGACTTTTCAGTTTAAATTAAATCCGCCGAAAAAGGACGAATAAGATCGTGCAAACTGGTGCAGATATACGATTGTTGCTTTACGCGGCTCAGATGACGGCTGCTGCGGTTGAGCAACAATCCGGCCGGAGGGAGTAAAAATATCAGCCATAGGCAGAGTTTCTAATTAATGATTACATTAAATAAACGCTGCATATGGCCTAATTATTGCGTCATTAGCAGAAAAGCAGAGCAAGTCTGTAAACTACGAAGGCGAATCCCCAGGCAAGCACCGTATTATAGATTGCCGAAAATGCTCCATAGCGCCATGAGCCGGTTTCCTTAACAATGGCCGTCACCGTCGCAATGCACGGACAATAAAGGAGAATGAATACCAGGAATGCCAACGCCGACGCAGGAGTGAAGTCAGGCTGAGGACCGGCGGTCAGACGCGCTCCGAGCGAGCGATCGTCAATATCGTCAGTTCCGGCATAGAGAACTCCGAGCGTGCTGACAACGATTTCCTTCGCAGGCACTCCGGCAACAGCTGCCACTGTTGCCCGCCAGTGCATTCCAAGTGGTTTGACAACCGGATTAATCGCCTTGCCAATCATCTCAAGATAAGAATCTCTGGACGGATCAATCCGCGAATCATCATAATTTTCATATGAAGCAACCTGCAGGTCCAACTCCTCATCATGGCGAGGGAAGTAATCAAGCGCCCAAACAATAATGCAGGCAACGAGAATAATTCCACCCATTTTTTTCAAATACTGTTTCCCCTTGCCCCATGTGTGCATGAGAGTCGCCTTCATTGTCGGCACACGATATGGCGGAAGTTCCATGACAAACGGAGTTTCATCCGTTTTCCAAACAAAGCGCCGGAGCAAACGTGCAGTTAACACGGCAGCCAGAACACCAACCGCATAGAGTGCGAAGAAAACCAGCGCGGCATGAGCCGAAAAGAATGTGCCTATGAGCAACACATAGATCGGCAATCGAGCCGAACAACTCATGAATGGATTTATCAAAATCGTAATCAACCGACTTGTACGGCTTTCAATTGCACGCGTCGCCATAATGGCCGGCACGTTACATCCAAAGCCCATCACCAGCGGAATGAAACTTTTTCCGTGCAGACCGATGCGATGCATCGCCTTATCCATGATAAACGCCGCTCGAGCCATATAGCCTGAATCTTCCATAAACGAGATGCAAGCATATAGAATCAATATATTGGGCAAGAAAACAATTACGGCCCCTACTCCACCAATGATGCCGTCAACAATCAAATCAGAAAGCGGACCTTCAGGCAAAACGCGCGCAAATGTCTGGCCAAGCCAGTCAACACCGGCCTCAATCCATTCCATCGGGTAAGCGCCAACAGAGAAGGTAAGCCAAAAGACAAACAGCATCACGCCAAGGAAAAGCGGGATTCCGAACAAGCGGTTAGTCACGAAAGTGTCGATAATCGCTGTTGAACGCGACGACGTTTCGCGCTCGCCACTCATAGTCTCGGCCAAAGCACCATCAATAAAGCCATATTTCTCAGCCGCAATCGCCGCTCCAACGTCTTCCTGACGCAACTTGGAAATGGCCTCACGGTTTTGCTCTCGAATGCCACTCAGTTCATCGTACTGCGGCAAATTTTTGACCATTGCCTCAACCTCAGAGTCTTTTTCAAGAAATTTTATTGCCAGATAGCGAGGCGAGAACTGAGGCGACACGGAACGGTCGTTTTTCAGAATAGTCTTGATTTCGCTAACGGCTTTCTCAATATCTTCACCAAGAGTGACATGAATGTGACGCACCGCCGGCTCACGTCCCTCATAGACCCTGATAACCGTGTCAAACAGTTCCTTTATTCCTTGGCCGGTCTTGCTGACGGTCGGCACAATCGGCACACCTACCATCGCGCCCAACAGTTCGTAGTCAAGTGTCACACCGCTATGCTTCAGCTCATCATACATGTTAAGCGCAATCACCATTGAGCGATCCATGTCAATCAGGTCGGTTGTCAGATACAGATTACGCTCCAGATTGCTGGCAACGACAACGTTAATAATAACATCAGGAGTCTCATCCTTCAAATATCGTCGAACGTATAGTTCCTCTGGCGAATAGGCCGCAAGCGAGTATGTGCCGGGAAGATCTACAATTTTGAATCGGTATCCACCATGTTCAAACCAACCTTCTTTGGCGTCAACTGTAACTCCGGAGTAATTTCCAACATGTTCCGTGGCTCCAGACGCGAAATTAAACAGCGACGTCTTACCGCAATTCGGATTGCCAATCAGAGCCACTGTAATCGTGCGACGCTGCATATCAACGACATTTTCAATCGGTGCGTCATCGTTGGCCAACAGCATTTTGGCACCATCTTTACTGACAGGTAAATCTTCAACCTCAGCCACGACCTCTATCAGTTCCGCCTCTGCGCGGCGGAGCGACACTTCGTAACCCATCAGCGAATACTTGACCGGATCCTTCAGTGGAGCGGAAAGCACGTTCTTTACGAGTTTGCCGCGAACAAAACCCATCTCCATCAGGCGCTTACGGAAAGCGCCATGGCCTAATATCTTAACAACATAAGCCTCCTGGCCCTGTTTTAAATCACTTAGTCTCATACCTAAATTCATTTAATCTCATTGCGCCGCAAAGGTCGCAAAATTTTCCGTTTCCGGCAATACCCTTTTCAGAGTAAATTCATCGAAATAGCCGTCAAGGTTCTATATGGCAATTCGCGTCCTTGACGTCTGACGGAATAGAACAAAGGGTTCTCCATTGAGCAGCCTGCCGAGTCTGAAAATCTAACACCATCAAGCTGGCATCGCACTGCGCGCAGCAGGTCAACGTAAGGTCTCGGCCGCCCAGCCCGCCGTACAACAGCCTCAGGCGGAAACAATTCGGCTACTTCCTCCCCAACCTCGAAACACTCCGGGCAGATATAAGGGCCTGTGGCGGCAACAATATGTTCACGCGACGCTCCAAGGCGTTCCATCGCCTCAACGGTCGCAAGGGCAATACCCCCGACCGTTCCGCGCCATCCGCAATGAGCCGCACCGATAACCCTTGCTTCAGGGTCATAGAGCAACAGTGGCAGACAATCGGCCGTACTGATACAGAGTAACCGGCCCGGGCAATCAGTAACCAACGCGTCCACTCCCTCAAGGTTATCGCACGGGAGGCCAACGCGAACCGAATGAGTTTGCCGAGGCAGATAAATCTCCGAGACGTCAATGCCGGTAAACTCGCTAAGGCGCATAAGGTCGGCCCCAACCGTGCCGCTGTCAGCACCGGCATAGCCACAAACATTGAAACCGGCGTGAGTGCTAAACGCACTGACGCCGGTTTGGTCTTTCATTAAACGAACAACGTCCATTACTGGGCGAGATAACTCTTCAGAAGGTCAGACTTAGAAGATTTCAGGCGACGAATTGCCTTCTCTTTAATTTGTCGAACGCGTTCTCGCGTCAGGTCGAATTTAACGCCAATTTCCTCAAGAGTCATTTCCTGACAACCGATTCCGAAGAATAGTTTCAGAATTTGGCGCTCACGCTCATGAAGCTGCATCAAGGCACGCTCAACCTCCGTTGTCAGCGAATCGCGGTTCAGTTCGGCGTCAGTAGCAGGCAGGTCGTTATTGGCAAGCACGTCGAGCAGACTATTATCCTCGCCCTCCTGGAAAGGAGCATCAACGCTGACCTGACGTCCGGAAACCTTCATGGTCTCCGCAATTTTCTCCGGCGGCACATCCAGTTCCTTCGCAAGTTCCTCAACCGAAGGTGCGCGCATGTTTTCCTGCTCAAACTTATTGAGAACCTTACGGATTTTATTGATTGAACCAACCTGATTAAGCGGCAGACGAACAATACGGCTCTGCTCGGCAAGCGCCTGAAGAATAGACTGGCGAATCCACCATACCGCATAGCTGATAAACTTAAAGCCTCGGGTTTCATCGAACTTCTGAGCGGCCTTCTGCAAACCGACGTTGCCCTCTGAAATCAGGTCCATCAGGTCAAGACCCTGGTTCTGATACTGCTTCGCCACGGAAACAACAAATCGCAGATTGGCTCTCACAAGGCGGTCAACCGCGGTCTGGTCACCCTGACGGATACGTTGTGCCAGTTCAACCTCCTCGTCGACCGTCAGAAGTTCCTCGCGTCCGATTTCCTGAAGGTATCGGTTAAGGAGCGGGTCGCGGTTAGTAGGCGCCTGGCTGATTTTTAGTTGTTGCATATATCTCTGGAAAGTACTATTAAGGAATCAGAATTCGTAATCGACACAGGCTCTCGACTCCTTGCAATGAGCGATCAACGAAGCGGCGGCAACATGCGCCGGATGCTTGGCATAGACCTCAACGTCAGCCATAGTCGGAACGACTGCGGTCAACACAACGTCCCATACCTCCGAAGGGTTCTCATTAATGCCGACTTCCATAGATTCAAGCACTCCAATCTCGGCGGGCAGCTCAAGAAGGGCGTCCTTGAACTTAGTTGCGGCTTCGCGACGCTCGGCGTCAGTTCCTTTCAGTTTGAATGTTACGATATGTTTAACCATGCTGCTCTGTACGAATTCTGTCAGTTTTTAGCGTGCAAATTTAACAAATTTTTCTTTTATTTGCAAATTAAAAACGCAGACCCGACGCGTTTTATTGCATCGGGTCTGTTTTTATTACGATATATGAAATTTTAATCGGCAAGAGAATGAATAACAAGGCCGGAACGGAGTTTAGGTTCAAACCAGGTTGTCTTCGGCGGCATGATGGCTCCGGAATCAGCAATATCCATCAACTGCTTCATGCTGACGGGATAAAGCGCTATCGCCGCTGCCATTTCGCCTGAATCACAACGCCGCTTCAACTCTTCAAGTCCGCGTATACCGCCAACAAAATCAATACGCTTCGACGTGCGCAGGTCTCCGATATTAAGTAGTTTCTGAAGAATCAACTCGGACGATACTGTAACGTCCAGAACCCCAATCGGGTCGTTGTCGTCATACGTACCTTCACGCGCAGTAAGCGAATACCAGTTTCCGTCAAGATAGAGCGAGAAGTTATGAAGCGCCGAAGGTTTATAGACCGTTTCGCCCTTATTCTCGACAATGAAATCATCTTCCAGCTTCTTCAGAAACTCAGCCGGCGAGAGTCCATTCAGGTCCGTAACCAGGCGGTTGTAGTCTATAATGCGCAAATGACTGGCTGGAAACGCAACGGCAAGGAAATAATTGTACGATTCATTTCCGGTATGTGCTTCCAAATTGCTACATGCCTTCTCATGGCCTACAAGAGCGGCCGCCGCCGAGCGGTGATGGCCGTCGGCTATATACATTGCCGGCATCTTCTCAAATTCAGCCGTGATAGTTTCAATCAGCTTCCGGTCTTCAACAACCCAAAACTTGTGGCCAAACCCATCAGATGCAATAAAGTCATATTCCGGTTCGCCTGCTGCAACCTGCACAATGACTTCTTCCAGCACCTTATTGTCAGGGAAAGCGAGGAAAACCGGCTCAATGTTCGCATTATTGATGCGAACATGCTTCATGCGGTCCTCTTCCTTGTCCTTGCGTGTCAGCTCATGCTTTTTGATGGTGCAGTTCATGTAGTCCTCGACCGAGGCGCCGATTACTATACCATACTGCGTACGGCCGTCCATCGTCTGCGCATAGACGTAATAGTGCGGCTCGTCGTCCTGCACAAGCCAACCGTTATTGCGGAAAGCCGTAAAGTTTTCAACGGCTTTCTCATAGACTTCAGGCGAATGTTCGTCCGTACCGACCGGAAAATCAATCTCCGGTTTAATTATATGGTAAAGACTCTTCTCGTTTCCCTCGGCTTCAGCTCTGGCCTCTTCCGAGTTCAACACGTCATAAGGGCGTGATGCAACTTCCTCCACCAGCTCGCGCGGCGGTCGGATTCCTTTAAACGGTCTTACTTTCATGGCTATAACTCAAAATAATTAAATTTAAGGTATGTTCTGTGTATATCTTGTGTTTTGTTTTTCAACGCACAATGGTTTGCGCACGATCCGGACCAACGCTAAGAATAGTAACCGGGACTCCGAGTTCTCTTTCAATGAAACGCACATAATCCTTGAACTTCTCCGGAAGCTCGGCTTCTGAGGTCATTTCGCTCATCGGAGTCTTCCATCCCGGCAAATCTGTGTAGACCGGTTCAATCTCCAGGCCATCAACGTCATAGGGAAAATCCGTAACAGTCTCACCCTTGATTCTATAAGCGGTGCAGGCACGGATTGTGTCGAAATCGTCAAGAACGTCGCTCTTCATCATAATGAGTTTTGTAACGCCGTTAATCATCACTGCATAGCGCAAAGCAACCAAATCGACCCATCCGCAACGACGTTCGCGACCGGTAACTGCACCATACTCATGACCTATGTCACGCATGCGCTTTCCGTCAGCATCGAAAAGTTCCGTCGGGAACGGGCCTGAGCCGACACGCGTACAATATGCCTTGAATATTCCATAGACATCGCCGATTTTGCCGGGAGCGACACCAAGTCCCGTACATGCGCCCGCCGTAATCGTATTGCTGGAGGTTACGAACGGATATGAACCGAAATCAACGTCAAGCATCGTGCCTTGTGCGCCTTCGCAAAGAATCTTCTTGCCTTCTTTCAGATATTTGTTAATCAGATGCTCGGAGTCAACAAGATCATAAGTGCGAAGATATTCAACGGCCTTCAACCACTTCTCTTCAAGTTCGGCAAGTGTCGGATGAGAAGTCACGCCCAATGCTGCCATAGCTTTAAGATGACGCTCCTTGGCGGCTTCATAGCGTTCCTTGAAGTCCGGCGCGATTGTGTCCCCGACTCTCAGTCCGTTGCGCGATATTTTGTCAGTATATGTCGGGCCGATGCCTTTGCCGGTCGTACCAATCTTGCCTGCACCCTTGGCTGCCTCATTCGCTGCATCAAGCAGTCTATGAGTCGGCAAAATCAGATGAGCCTTCTTAGAGATTTTCAGAACCTTGGGCAAATCAATGCCGCTCTCACGCAGAGCCTCGGCCTCTTCCATGAACAGAACCGGATCCAGAACGACACCATTACCAATAAGATTAGTCTGACCATGCTGGAAAATTCCCGAAGGGATCGACCGGAGAACATATTTCTTACCCTCGAATTCAAGGGTATGGCCAGCATTGGGGCCACCCTGAAAACGGGCAACCACATCGTAATGCGGCGTCAGTACGTCTACTACCTTTCCTTTTCCTTCGTCGCCCCATTGGAGCCCTAACAATACGTCGACTTTCATTTTTTGTCTTTATAATGTGATATGTTGATTTACTTAATTCTGGTTTTACGTCTGCACTTATTGCAAAGGCCGTCAACATAGAGAACCGCACTGTCCGGCTGAGGAACAAAATCGCGATAACTCTGATGACCAACCCACACTGAAAGCAACGGAGCCTGAAGCCTCTGGACCTTTCCGCAGTCCGTGCATACAAGATGCTGCCGGGCCTTTAGCTGCATGCTTTGCCTGACAACCTCATACGTTACTCTCCGGTCATGGGCCATTCGCCTGATGATACCGGCCTTTTCGAGCAGGGGCAAAGTGTTGAAAACCGTTGCTCGGCTAACTCTCATGGACTCGTCTCCGCTACACGCGTCAAGAAGTTCCGCAGCGCTGAAACGTCCGCGGAATCCTAAAATGACATTCAGTGTATGCTCCCGCTCGGGCGTACAGCGCAATCCGTTTGCTCCCATATAGGTTGCAAACGTGTAGCGCAGCCTGGCGTTTTGCTTCTTTTTGTCCATAACCTCCGCAAAGTTAACCAAACGGCGCTACATTCGCAAGCTATTCACCGATTTTTTTAAGAAATTCCTCTTCAGTCCAGAGCGGGACTCCGAGTTTCTGTGCCTTTTCAAGTTTCGACGGCCCCATATTCTCTCCGGCAAGTATGGCCGACGTCTTCTTGGAGATTGAACCCACGTTCTTGCCTCCATGAAGTTCGATAAGCCCTTTGTACTCATCCCGGCTGTGATAACTGAACGTTCCGGAAATCACGATTGACAATCCGGCAAGGACATCCGAGCCTCCGGCCTGCTCCTTGACTTCAACCTCAAACTGAAGACCCGCGGCGCGTAAACGCTCTATGTTTTTCTGATTGCGCTCGTCGGCAAAATATTCGATAATACCGTCTGCAAGCGTCGGTCCGACATCCTCAATTGCACACAATTCATCGCGAGTCATCGCCATCAGGCGGTCAATTGACCCGACAGCCCTGGCAATCTTCTTACTCATGGTTGCCCCGACGTTCGGAATACTCAAGGCATACAGCACGCGGTCAAACGGAGCCTTTTTCGACTCTTCAGCCCCGTCAACAACCCTTTGCGCGCTTCGCGGCCCAAAGCCAATAAGCGGCAGAAGCTGAGCCGGTTCAAGGTCGTAGATATCGGCAGTCGCACGCACCAGACCTCGCTCATAGAGTTGAGTGGCGGTTTCCGCCCCGATGCCGTCGATATTCATCATTTTTCGTGCCGCAAAATGTTCGATTCGGCCAATTATCTGCGGCGGGCAGCCATACTTGTTCGGGCAAACCCATGACGCCTCGCCCTCAACTCGCTGAAGTTCAGTTCCGCAAGCCGGACATGTGTGAACAAAGTCGATCGGCTTTGAATCCGTCTGCCGCGCGGCTTTGTCAACTCCCGTAATCTTTGGAATAATCTCTCCGCCCTTTTCAACGTAGAGCATATCTCCATCGTGAATATCAAGCTTTCTGATAATATCTTCGTTATGGAGCGACGCGCGCTTTACAATCGTACCGCTCAAGAGTACCGGCTCCAGATTTGCAACCGGGGTCACAATGCCCATGCGGCCTACTTCGAAATTAACAAACCGAAGCTTCGTTAACGCACGCTCGGCCGGAAACTTATAAGCGATTGCCCAGCGCGGAGACTTGGCCGTGAAACCGAGATTCAGCTGCTGACGCATCGAATCAACCTTAAACACAAGACCGTCTGTCGCAACAGGCAGACGCTTGCGCTCCAAGTCCCAGTGGCTGATAAACTCGTCTACATCTTCAATCGAATGGAGACGGCGAAGAATCGGCGCTATCTTAAAGCCCCAACGTCCGGCCGCCTTCAGGTTGTCATAATGATTATCAAACGGCAGCGAATCAGATAGCACATTGTAGAAAATAGCGTCCAGACCGCGACGGCTGACTTCCGCCGAGTTCAGTGTTTTCAGTGTCCCGGAGGCCGCATTGCGCGGATTGGCGAAAAGCGGCTCGTCATTGGCCTCTCGTTCGAGATTCAGGCGGTCAAAAGCGTCCCATGGCAACAGAATTTCCCCTCTGATTTCAAACTCGTCCGGCGCCCCTGAATCCGGATCAAGAATCAGCGGAATCGACGGTATTGTCTTTACGTTGTCAGTCACTATGTCGCCACGCGTGCCGTCGCCGCGCGTAACAGCCCTGACAAGCCGTCCATGCTCGTATATAAGCGAAATTGATGTACCGTCATACTTCATTTCGCCGCATATTGTAACCTCCTCGCCTTCCAGACTTTTCCTGACACCGCTGACCCACTGGTCTACCTCGTCAATCGAATAAGTGTTCGCTAACGACAGCATCGGCCGTGAGTGTTCAATTGACTCAAAAGACTTGTTCAAATCCGAACCGACGCGCAGAGTCGGACTCAGCGGGTCGGCAAATTCCGGATTTTCCGCCTCAAGTCTTTCAAGTTCCTTCATCAGTTCGTCAAACTCGCGGTCCGAAATCTCCGGTGCGTTCTCAACATAATAAAGTCTATTATGTCTGTTGAGCTGACGCCTCAGCTCCTCAATCCTTTCCTTCATACAAAAAAACTATAAACCCTGAACCATATATCTGTCACAAGCCCTCAATAATAAAACGAACTACCGCCAATAAACTCACGAATCAACGATGTAGACGGAATAAACTGCTCGTCAATGGGGAGAAAATAGCTAAGGAATTTACGCAGACGATAAGCCTCGGTATACTCCGGACAGTCCTGCGGAACGCGTTTAAGCAAAGCATCTCCGCGTTCTTTCAACACTCCGAGTTCAAACAAAAGTGACGAATTGAACATCGCGTCAGCATTCTCCTGGAACGGAAAAATCCACTTTTCCTCACCCCGGCGAACCGATGGCCAACGCCTTATGGTTTCGACGGCATCTACTCCTCGGTAAGCATTGTCGCGGATAATGCGACGCAAGAGTCGGTTATCTGTCGTCGGCACCCAATTGTGATTATCAATGGTCAGAGTTGTCAGCGCGCTGACATAGACCTTGAACTTCATGCTGGCTTCAATTTTCGCTGCAAGCTCCGGGTTTAAGCCATGAATACCTTCAATCAGCAAAATCGAACGCCCCCGAAGTTGAATTCTGTTCCCGCGATATTCCCGGCGCCCAAGCTCAAAATTATAATATGGCAACTCAACCATCTTGCCGTCAAGAAGAGCCTGTAGGTCTGCCTCAAACGATTCAAGATCCAGAGCATAAAGGTTCTCATAGTCATAATCGCCGTTTTCATCCTTCGGAGTCATCTCCCGGTTTACGAAATAGTCGTCGAGCGAAATCATCTGCGGTTCCAGCAGATTGGTCATCAGCTGAATGGCCAGACGCTTCGTAAACGTTGTCTTGCCCGATGACGACGGTCCCGCAACCAGAACGATTCTCGCTCCTCCTTCGTCGTAACGCCGTGTGATCTCGTCGGCAATGCGACCGATGCGATTATTCTGCAACGCCTCGGCTACGTTGATAAGCATACGCGCCTCACCCTTCTCGACCGTTCGGTTCATCTCGCCGACATTGCTGACCCCAACAACATGATTGAACCTGACATAGTCCGTAAACGCCGTGAACATCTTCTCCTGCGAAATGGTCTCGCTCTCGAGCGCCATGAGAATAAACCCGTCCTGATACTGAATCAGGTCAAAACGATCAATCATGCCGGTCGACGGAGCAAGACATCCGTAATAACTGTCAGCGACTCCATCAAGAGTGTAATACTTCGTATAAAGTTCCCTGACGGTTTCAAGCAGCAAAACTTTATCGCGAAGTCCCTCACGCTCAAAATAATCAATCACGTCAACCGTCCGCTTCTCATATGCCTCAAACGGCAGGTTCGCCTGCTGAATCAAACTCAGTTCCTTCTTCAGTTTATCAAGAAGTTCCGGGGTCACTCCTTCTCCCGCCAATCGGCAGAAGAGTCCGCGGCTGATTGTATGTTCTATTTTCAATTCCGCGTCAGGGCGCACACGCCTTACCGCACAAAACAACATCATGCAAAGCGAGCGTACATAGACTCTCGTTCCGTGTGGCGTTTCCCGCGACAGAAAACGGACCGTCTTCGGCGCATAGACCGGAAAGTGCAGCCCTTCGTTCTTATTGTTGACCAGCGCGCAAATCGGCTCAAATCCAAGGTCAAGCCGATTGGCTATCTCTCCGATTGTCTCTCCGCCCGCAACCGTGACGTAGCTGTCCGTGTTTTCGCAATAAATCTGAAGTCTGTCAGTCATAACAAGCGACTTTATTCTTAAAAATACAGCGATAATTAATCAATATATACACGATATGATGTCATAAAATGCTCTCCGGGAGCAAGTGAATTCATTATTCGGCGGTCACGGAACTCTCCGGTGTTTCCAACCGTATCGCAACTGCCGAACCAAGGCTCAATGCAGACAAACGGACAGTCAGGGTGCTTGATTGTTGGCGCCCACAGTGAAAGTATCGGCATGTGGAAGTGAACCGTCAGCCACGGCAACCGTTCAGGCGTCAACAGAGTACAGGCAGTAATCTCCTTTGCATCAATAACATATGTATCAATATCAAACGTGTTGGCCTTAATCGGCATCATACCCATCGAATCAAGTTCGAGTTGATGCGGTTCGTCAGGTTTCACACAGCCCTTTTCAAGTGGAATCAGATAATTGATTTGCTTGTCCGTAAGAAAGCGGAAATAGCCGCGGACTTCGTCATCAGGATCAAAATCAGGAAGATTAAACGCCGGATGTGCGCCTATCTGGAAATACATGTCACTATCGCCCTGATTGCGGACCATCCATTCAACTTCAAGCGACTTGTCACTCAATCTATAGGTGACGAAAAGGAAAAATGGAAACGGATAAACAGTCAAAGTGTCGTCATCGCTGTGAAGCGCCATTGTAACACGGTCTGCCTTTGCATCAACTACCGTGAAATCCTTATGACGTGCAAATCCGTGAATATCCATCGTGTATTCCTGACCGTCGTGAATATACTTGTTATCCCAGACGCGTCCGGTTGTCGGGAACAACAGCGGCGACTGACCGGCCCAATAAGCCGGGTCACCCTGCCATAGATACTCTGTTCCGTTATGCTTCAGGCTCTTTAATTCAGCTCCATGGGTGGAGATAACAGCGCTCATGGCGCCCGATTTAATTTCAATTGTATTCATGACACAATGAGAACACATTCTGTTGCTTATTTGTTTTGAATCGCCATGTGCATAGCTTCAGCTGCCCGCCGACCGTCGCCCATAGCGAGAATGACCGTTGCTCCGCCGCGCACGATATCTCCGCCGGCATAAAGATGCGCAATTGAAGATTGCAAGGTTTCAGCATTGGCCGCAATAGTTCCGCGCGAAGTAACATCCAATCCTTCGAAATTATTAGGAATCAATGGGTTTGGCGAAACCCCGACACTGACAATAACCATGTCGACCTCTATTTCTTCAATCGCACCCGGAATCGCAACCGGCGAGCGTCGACCGCTGGCATCCGCCTCTCCAAGTTCCATTTTCTGGAGACGCATGGCGCGCACACGACCTCTTTCATCGCCTAAGTATTCAACCGGATTATGGAGAGTCAGGAACTCCACGCCCTCTTCGCGAGCATGCTTGACCTCTTCGACTCGGGCAGGCATCTCTGCCTCCGAACGACGGTAAACAACCATTGTACGTTCGGCCCCCATACGCCGCGCCGTCCGACACGAATCCATTGCCGTGTTACCTCCGCCAATAATGGCAACTTTCTTGCCTCTGAAAACCGGAGTCGCATAACCCGCCGTGCCGGCATGCATCAGGTTGATTCGTGTCAGGTATTCATTGCTGCTGACAACGTTGATCAGATTCTCGCCCGGAATACCCATAAAGCGCGGAAGTCCTGCACCGGATGCTACGAAAACACCGCTGAAACCCATTGCGTCGATGTCCCTTTGGGTCAATGTCTTGCCAATAACTGTATCTTTCTCGAACTTTACACCCTGGCGTCGCAAGGCTTCAATCTCTTTGTCAACAACCTCATTCGGAAGGCGGAACTCAGGAATACCATATTTCAATACTCCGCCAATCTCATGCAGAGCCTCGAAAACCGTCACATCATATCCATTCGCAATCATCGCGCCGGCAAATGAAAGACCTGCCGGACCTGAACCGACAACCGCAACCCGTTTGCCATTGCTTGCCATAATCTTTTCCGTCGGAACTTCTCCATTGTCAGCGGCAAAACGCTCCAGATAACCGATTGCAACCGGTTCTTTCTTCATCTTATGATAGATGCACTTGCTTTCACACTGCTTTTCTTGCGGACAGACACGACCACAAACCGCCGGAAGAGCCGACGTTTCACGCAAAACCTGCAATGCCTGTCCGGTTTCGCCACGCTGAATATTCTTTATAAATCCCGGAATATTAATGCCTACCGGACAGCCTGTAACGCACTGAGGGTCCGGACAATCAAGACAGCGGGTTGCCTCCAGGACCGCCATTTCGCGACTCAGGCCCTGATTGACCTCCTCGGTCAGTGTCGTCACTCGATAATCGGCCGGAAGTTCCGGCATTTCTACTCGCGGAATCATGCCGCGCTCTCTTGCCGTATGCTGCTTGCGAAGTTCCTCGCGCCACTCTGCGTCACGCGGTGAAATTGTGTTCTTGTTCATAAGTTTACTGTCGAAGACGCATTATCATTTCATCAAAATCAACCTGATGGGCATCAAATTCAGGCCCGTCAATGCAGACAAAACGCGTTTTCCCGCCGACGGTCACACGACAGGCCCCGCACATTCCCGTTCCATCAACCATTATGGTGTTCAGCGAAGCAATTGTCGGCACATTATATTTTGCAGTAAGCAGCGACACGAATTTCATCATGACCGCCGGTCCGATGGTAACAACCTCATCGACCTGCTCACGGCAAATTACCGACTCAACACCATCAGTGACCAAGCCCTTGCAACCGTATGAACCATCGTCAGTCATAATAATGACTTCGTCCGAATTAGCCCGAACCTCATCTTCCAGAATAATCAAATCCTTTGTGCGGGCTGCCAGCACAGAGATGACGCGACAGCCTGCCGCCTTCATCGCCTTGATTATCGGCAAAAGAGGTGCAACACCGACGCCCCCTCCACAGCAAACAACCGTACCTCCCTGACGAATCTGAGTGGCGCGGCCGAGCGGACCAACGACGTCATGCAGCTCCTCACCCGGCTCCATCGAGCAAATCGCACGGGTTGAATCGCCTATTGCCTGTACAACGAGCGTAATCGTTCCGCGTTCGACGTCCGCATCAGCAATGGTCAGCGGGATGCGCTCGCCCTTCGCACTGTCAATGACAATCACAAAATGGCCCGGTCGACGTGACTTCGCAATTCGCGGAGCCTCCACCTCGAGCTTGACAACATTCTCTGAAAAATGCTCCTTGGTTATGATTTTGAACATACTTTGTCTTTTTTTACTTTAATTTCATGAAAACCGAATCGGCGGGAACGTTGACATTATGTTTTTTAAATATCGCTTCAGCATTGCGCCGGAAACTCTTTGAGCGAGAATCCTGGGCGTCCGCAACCGGAACAAGCCGGAAACCGGGGTCAACATAAACAAGCGAATAGTCCGCACCGTCAACAAGCGCCCTACCCTTCGAATCTCTTTTGAGACGCACCCTGACCATTGCCCCTCCTCTTGTATCATCAGTCTTCATCCCCGACAGGAAATTTCCCAATGAGTAGACAACCAGCGCTTGTGAGCCATCCGGTCTGCGCCTCATCTCCATTGGCTGTATAACATGCGGATGCCCGCCGATAACCAGATCGACACCCATCGAAACCAGTTTGTCCGCCATGCTTTTCTGGCTTTGATTAGGCAACAGATGATACTCGTCGCCCCAGTGTATGCAGACACAAACAAGCTCTGCGCCGACGCCTCTTGCGCGCGCGCAATCGCGAGCAATATTATCTGTATCTATATAATTAACAATTGCCGGCCCCTGAAGGGTGATTCCGTTGGTCCCGTACGTGTAGTTCAGCATTGCCAGCCGGAAACCATTGACTGTAATAACTTCCGGACAAAGCGAATCACGCGCGGCTGCGTCATGATAGATTCCTGAATGAGGAATCCGAAGCGAGTCAAGCGCATCAATCGTTCGGTGCAGGCCGCGGTCACGGCGGTCAAGTATGTGATTGTTGGCAAGCAGAAAATAGTCAAATCCGGCGTCAACCAACGCCGAGGCATACTCCTCTGGAGCGCTGAAACACGGATAGCCCGTATGCGGACTGCCTCCGATCGAAGCCTCGAAATTGACAATGGCATAATCCGCCTTTCTGACGTATGGCGAAATTGCATCGAAACATCCCGAATAGTCATACCTTCCGCCTCCCTTCTGCCTCGCGGCGTCGAGCTGGCTCTGATGCTGCATCGCGTCGCCGACAAAAAGCAGTTCAGCCTCCTCCGGAGGCATCAAAGCCTTCGGCATCGGTGAAAATACCAAACTAAGGAGACCGAACAGAAATGGAAGCATATCAGTAGACAGAGCCTGACGCAGCAAGCAAAGTATTGCGCATCAGCGAGCAGATTGTCATCGGTCCGACGCCGCCCGGAACCGGGGTAATAGCCGAACAAAGCGGAGCGACATTCTCGAAATCCACATCACCACTCAGACGGAACCCGGACTTTCTCGTCGGATCAGGGACTCGCGTCGTGCCAACATCAATTATGACTGCACCGGGCTTGACCATATCCGCAGTGACGAAACCGGGCTGCCCGAGCGCCGCGATAATGATATCACCCTGACGGCAAATCTCCCTGATGTCAGGGGTGGCGCTATGACAAACCGTGACGGTAGCATTGCCGGGATTAGACTTTTGCATCATCAGCTGGGCGACCGGCTTGCCAACAATATTGCTGCGTCCAAGAACAACACAATGTTTTCCTTTTGTCTCAATATTGTAGCGGCCAAGCAACTCCATGATGCCCGAGGGGGTCGCACTCAGAAAGCAAGGCAACCCAAGCGAAAGCCTGCCGACATTGACCGGATGAAACCCGTCGACATCCTTGCGCGGATCAACCGCCATGATGATTTTCTGTTCGTCGATGTGGCGCGGAAGCGGAAGCTGGACAATATAGCCGTCAATTTCCGGATTTGCGTTCAGTTCAGCGACGATTTCAAGCAGTTCTGTCTCGGTAATGTCATCCTCGCGCCGAATCAGAGTCGAGTCAAACCCACACTCTTCACACGCCTTCACCTTATGGGCGACGTATGTTTCCGAGCCTCCGTCGTGGCCAACAAGGACCGCCGCGAGGTGAGGGCGCTTTTCGCCGCGTGCAACCCTTGCTTCAACTTCAGCGGCAATTTCTTTCTTTATTTCAGTGGCCGTAGCCTTTCCGTCAATGATTGTCATATAATGTGATATGATTTGTTCAATGCTTTTCCTCTTTTATCGGCGACGCATGCCTCCCATAGCGCGCATTTGCTGCATCTGGCGGGCCGCCTTCATCATCTGGGCCGGATTCTTCATGCCGGAAGCCGCACGCATCATCTTGCGCATCTCGTCAAACTGTTTCAGCAACTTGTTAACTTCGGTCAGATCTGTGCCGGAACCGCGGGCAATGCGCTGACGTCGCGAACCCTTGATAATGTCAGGATTGGAACGCTCCTCTTCGGTCATTGACGAAATTATCGCCTTGATGCTTTTAAACGCGTCATCCTTGATTTCCACATCCTTGATTGCCTTGCCAAGTCCTGGAATCATTGAGGCGATATCTTTCAGAGAACCCATTTTCTCAATACGCTTGATTTGATCCATGAAATCATTGAAATCAAACTTATTGCGGGCAATTTTGCGTTCAAGTTCGCGCGCCTGCTTCTCGTCAAACTCTGCCTGAGCCTTTTCAACGAGGGTGACGATATCGCCCATGCCGAGAATACGGTCGGCCATACGCGAAGGATGGAAGACATCAATGGCATCCATCTTCTCACCACGGCCAACGAACTTAATAGGCTTATTGACAACCGTGCGGATCGAGAGCGCCGCACCTCCGCGCGTATCGCCGTCAAGTTTCGTCAACACAACACCATTGAAATCTAGACGGTCGTTGAACGCCTTAGCCGTATTAACGGCGTCCTGACCTGTCATTGCGTCAACAACAAAAAGGATTTCCTGAGGATTCAGCGCAGCCTTCAGCGCCTCCATTTCCTGCATCATCTTTTCGTCGACCGCAAGGCGACCGGCCGTGTCAACGACAACCAGATCATAATGATTGGCCTTAGCGTGTGCGACGCCGTTCAGCGCAATCTTGACGGGATCCATCTCGCCCGGCTCTGTATAGACCGGAACCTCAATCTGCTCGCCGACCACTTTCAGCTGATCAATCGCCGCCGGACGATAGACGTCACAGGCGACAAGCAACGGACGCTTGCCCTGCTCGCTCTTAAATTTGCGCGCAAGTTTGCCGGAAAACGTAGTTTTACCGGAACCTTGCAGACCACTCATAAGCACGATTGCCGGCGATCCGCTGATGTTAAACTTGGCGGCGTCGCCACCCATCAGTTCTGCAAGTTCGTCATGGACAATCTTGACCATCTGCTCCTTCGGTTTCACCGAGGTCAGTACGTTCTGGCCCAGAGCCTTTGCCTTCACCGTATCGGTGAACTGCTTGGCCACCTTATAGTTTACGTCGGCATCCAACAGTGCGCGGCGAACGTCGCGCATGGTCTCCGCAACATTGATTTCGGTTATCTTTCCTTCGCCTTTGAGTATCTTGAAGCTCCGCTCAAGTCTTTCGCTTAAATTTTCAAACATATCTCAGTTTTAAATGCTTTTATCTTATTATCGTGCAAATTTACGAAATAATTTTAACATTTTCACCATAAACAATCCCGATTTCGCTTTCTGACGCCATGAGTCATCAGCGCACCGCGCACCATACTGCCAAGAGCCGCGCCAAAGCCGGCCTGCCCTCCGCGCCAGATTCTGAATGCCTTCAACGGAATTCGCAGCATGGCCGTCAGCGGATACATCATTGCTATTACACAACCGAAGGCCAACATGTTACCACGCGTAAACGCACCCTTCGTGCCGGTCGATTCATGAGGATGGGCGCACACCGTAATCGGGAAAAATCGACAGTCAAATCCACGCCTGATAGCAGTCTGAAGGAAAATCTCATCCTCGCCTCCGTGAAGCATCTCGGAACCCAGTCCAAGTTCAGGACAGCAACGCAGATCTCCGCAACGGCTCCGCCTGAAAGCGATTTCAAAACTCGTAACATAGTAACCCTTTGGCAACCTTCTGCCCAAACGCGTCTCCTTCACCGGAAAGCGCCCGGCATCACCGTGATCGCTGCGAACCGTAGCGACATCCAGTTCCGGAATCTGCGCAAAAATCATACGCAGATTATCCAGTTCATGCTCATAGTAAGTCAAATCATCATCAGCAAACAAAACAACGTCGGCCCGACTGCGTTCAAGGGCATTATTGCGATTGGCCGAAATGCCCCGACCGTCAAACCGATGTATGCTGACGTCAGTACGCAACCTGAGTGATTCCGGAACAGGTGCGTCACGATGGTCCTGCCACGAAACGACGTAGCGCACGCCATCAATCGGAGGAAGAACCATTCGTTCTACCCGATTGATTCCCTCCGGCAGATAAGTGACGACGGCAAGGTCAAGACTTGGCAAATCTCCTTTCATTCCAGAAATCAAGAAAACGTCGCGCAACTATGCGACTATCGTTATGTTTCTTTACAAATTCACGAGACCGGAGGCCACGCACGCGAATTTCCTCCGGATTCCTTACAATTCGCTCAAGCACATCAGTCAGCGCCTCAATCTCAATCGGCGCATTAATAATCGGACGGTTCTCCTTCTCGCCGATGAAGTCATAGAAATCCGGCTCGCCTCCACTAACGACGTTCAGCCCGTAGGCCATCGCCATCAATGCAGTCGTAGCCGGCGTATAACTGTAAATCTGGTCAAGCACAACGTGAGCCGACCTCAACAGCTCCGTGAACTCGTTAAACGGACGATTCTCGACAATCACGAGTTCCGCTTTGTCCGGATAACGCTCAACGACCCTCCGCGCGGCAATTTCAAGATAGTCCGATCCTTTGACAAGTTTTCGGCTCGGATGACGACCAAGAAAGAACCTGATCTTATCCGGACGGTCTGGCATCTCAACGGGAGTGAATCGCGCCATATCGATCGGGATTCCGCCGTAAGACGCACGCTCGCAACCCAATCGCCGCTCCATACCAAGCTGATACTCATACAAAACCGAAACCGCACCATCCAGGTTGTCAAAGATATAGTTCTGATAGTCAACCAACTCCGGAGTGTGCCATTCTGCCCACTGGTCAGGCGACGACGTCATAAGTCGCGACGGCTCGCCTCCAACAAACCATTCGTTGTAAGCCAGCGGCGAATCCTTTGCCGCAAGCATGTCAAGAAATGCAACGTCATAACTCATTGCGGTCAGGAAAACCGAACCGTTGTTACGCTTGAGCAAATCGAAAAGCGGACGCAACCGCTTCGGCTTCAAGTCGCCGAACTGCGGGTCATGAATCGCCACTACGTCAAACCCTGTCAGGCGTGTACGCAGCAGTCGGCTAAGTCTCATATAATGAAATAGTCCGCCCAATTTGCCGTCTGGACGAGTAATGTCCACGTTGCGGTCACACTGCATCCACTTCGTGCCGTCAGAAGCGACAGTTACGTCGCAACCCAACGCACGCAGTCCCGTTGAGAGCGCCTGATGGCAGTTACTATAATCTCCAAGCAGCAGTATTTTCGGCAATTCATTCATTCGCACCACAAAATTAGACAAATTATTGCAAAATTCCAACAAAAGCCTTAACTTTGCAGCGCAAAAAGCAGAGATGCGACAGTGGCTCAGTTGGTAGAGCATTGGCTTCCCAAGCCGAGGGTCGCGGGTTCGAGTCCCGTCTGTCGCTCCAAATTTGATACGGAAAGGGAATCCGGTGTAAATCCGGAACAGTACCCGCTGCTGTAAGTTCCCCCTGCGGGGGTAGTTGCTTTCATGTCATTGAGGTTTGTTTCAGCCTTGAGAAGACGCAACATTTGGAACAAGTCAGAAAACCTGCCGCAACAAATCTTGTCTGTCAAAACAGTGCCTGCGGGAATATAGGCATCATTTGATCACCTACGCGCTATACACAAAGGGTGGTTTTAATTAGTGATTGTGCAATCCCGTTTACACTGCTTTAAAGTGAACGGGATAATTCATTTTATCAACTAATTCAAATAATGACATCAATAATGAAGAAAACACTACTTCTTCTTGCGCTCGCAACTTCTTTTTCAGCCATCGCGGCCGATAATCTGACTCTGCTCGACCTCTCCAAGCCAACAACCCCACTGGAATTCAACAGCGAGACCGGAGCCTGGACCGAAACCTACAATGACGACGCAACAGTTATCAAAAGCCAGTGCTTCAATATTGTCCACAGCTCAGTAAGCGAATGGATGTCATGGAGCGGTTTCACGGCATCAAACTCAGCCGACAATACCCGCCGTGACAACACAATCAAATTCCAGTTCAGCAACATGGCGTGCGGCGGCATTGACCTGAACGAGGATGGCTCGATTAAGCTTGACGAGTTCGGCGCCCCGGTTGTCAGTGCAGAAATGCCCTATCTCGTTGGCTTCTATTCCTCCTACGGAGAGAACACCTGCACGCTGACCATGGCCGATGGATTGCCCCACCGCGTCAACAGCGCATACTTCAATCTTAACAGCTATCCCTACTACTGCATCGAATATGGCGACGCTTACGCACGCGCATTCACTAACGGCGACAAGTTAACCCTGACCATTCACGGCGTTGCGGCCGACGAAACAGAGAAAACCGTCGATGTAACTCTCGCCTCATTCTCCAATGGTGACCTGACAATCAACCGCGGATGGAAACTGGTCGATCTTTCCTCGCTCGGCGCCGTCAACCAGCTCTACTTCACCATGTCAAGCACTGACACCGGCGAATATGGCATGAATACTCCCGCATATTTCTGCATGGACAAACTGAGCGTCATTTCCGAGCCGGAAAGTTCAATTGCGTCCGTCGGCGCTGACACTGCGATTACATACGACCGTGCATCGACCACCGTGTACGCCCCCGGTTTCCTTGCCGTTTACGACACTGCCGGCAACCGCCTTATCAGTTCCGAAAACGGCAGCGCCGACATCTCGACTCTTCCTGCCGGGGTTTACCTCGTAAAATCGGCCGGTGCATGTCGTAAAATTGTCCGCTAAATGAACAGACATTCCCTTATTTTTTCTGCTATCCTTGTTGCGTCCCTTTTTTCGGGGTGCAACAAGGATTCCCTTATTGAAGAGCCTGATGACGTCTACCGTCACTTCAGTGTTATTGAATATACGCCGGCGCCCGGACAGTTCATCAACGAAAATATGGACTGCAAAACGCCTGCCGAGGCGTGTAAATGGGCCCAGGCGCGCCTTGACGCGAAAAAACATGTCTCTCTCGGCGCGTTCGGCGGCTACATAATTGTCCGCTCGCGCCATAGCATCACCGAATTTGCTATCAAAGGCAACTCATTCGTTCAACCCTCCGGCGGGTCAAACGAACCAGGCATTGTCTACGTAATGACTGACCGGAACCGCAACGGCAAACCTGACGACGGCCCCTGGGTTGAACTCCGAGGCTCCGATTCCGACAATCCGGCAACAATCCGCAATTACGAAATCACATATTTCCGACCCGACGAACCGAAACAACCGGTCCGCTGGACCGACAACCTTGGAAACTCCGGCCAGGTAAACTATGTCGAAGCCTTCCATGCGCAAGACTCCTATTATCCGGCATGGATAACAACCGCAAGCTATACCCTGTCAGGCACCTGCCTTCCTCCTCACTCCAACGAAGAGAACGGTCGTTGGAACCATCTGCCTTACGGTTGGGGCTATGCTGACAATACCGGCTCGGACACAACCGACAACTGGACTGTGTTCTCTCTGCAGAACGCAATCGGATCCTCTCCCGCCAAAATCGACTTCATCAAGGTTCAGACGGCCGTCAACGCCCAGGCCGGCGCCCTTGGCGAGATTTCAACCGAGGTATGCGGCTTCATGAAACTTGAATGAGAGCCATTTTCACGTTGGTAATTATTTGCGCACTCCTTTTATCAGGATGCATGCGCTGGGACTATGGCAACGAAGAACCCTTCGACTGTCCCGGTTCCGGTCTCTTTATTGTCAACGAGGGTAATTTCCAGTACGGCAACGCAACGCTCAGTTTCTACAATCCTGCCGACAAAACGGTCGAAAACGAGGTCTTTTTTCGTGCAAACCGCATGCGTCTCGGCGATGTCGCTCAGTCAATGTCGATTTTCGACAACCGTGGCTGGATTGTCGTCAACAACTCTCACGTTATCTTCGCCATTGACCTGACAACGTTCCGCGAAATCGGACGCATCGAGAATCTGACCTCGCCGCGCTATATCCATTTCGTTTCCGAAAGCAAGGCTTACGTTTCTCAACTTTGGGATAACCGTATCTTCATCATTGATCCGCGGACCTATTCCATCACCGGTACCATCGAGGTTCCCGGAATGTCGGCTGAAAGTGGCTCAACGGAACAGATGGTCAACTACGGGCCTTATGTTTTCTGCAACTGCTGGAGCTACCAGAACAGCATTATCAGGATTGACACGCGCACCGATGAAGTCGACGCCAGGCTTACGGTCGGCCTTCAGCCTAATTCGATTGCTCTGGACGCCAACGGCAAGCTCTGGGCAATAACCGACGGCGGATATGACGGCTCGCCCTATGGGACCGAAACGCCGGCTCTCTACCGCATAGATGCGCAAACCCTCACGATTGAACGTAAATTCACTTTTGCACCGGATGCGACCCCACGCGCGCTCTGTCTGAGTGGCGACGCACAAACCATCTTCTGGCTCGACGACGATGTCTGGAGTATGCCCGTCAGCGCATCCTCGCTCCCCGACATGCCGCTTATTCCAGGCCGCCAAACAAAGTATTACGGTCTGACCGTCTCCCCCCTGACTGGCGAAATCTATGTCGCCGACGCAATTGACTATCAGCAACAGGGCTGCATCTACCGCTATTCCCCTGACGGAGTCTTGATTAACGAATTCTATGCCGGAGTCACTCCCGCTGCCTTCTGTTGGAAATGAAACGCGCCGCTCTGCTATTTGTCCTAACCCTGCCCTCCGCTGTCTTTCCGCAAGAGCGACCGAAAACCTTACGGGAAGTAACCGTCAGCGCCCGACGCTCACTGAAGGATATCGGCACCCAGCAGACTCGCCTCGACTCTCTCGCCCTGAAGGAAAACGTCGCCCTCTCAATGGCCGATATTCTCGCCTATAATTCCTCGATTTTTGTCAAAAACCACGGCCGCGCAACGCTATCAACCGTTAGTGTCCGCGGCACGTCGCCGTCTCACACTCAGGTCAGCTGGAATGGAATGGCCATCAACAGCCCAATGAACGGCATGACTGACTTCTCAACCATTCCCTCCTTCTTCATTGACCGGGCGGCGGTGGCCTACGGAGCTTCGTCAGTCAGCGAATCGGGCGGCGGACTCGGCGGTGCCGTCCGTATGGAAACTGTCCCTGAGTTCGACAGAGAATGGTCGCTACAGTACGTACAGGGGGTCGGCTCGTTCCGCACCTTCGACGAATTTGCAAAGATAAGCTACTCAACAGACCGCTGGCAACTGACAACCCGTGCCTCCTGCTCGACATCACCCAACGACTACAAATACGTCAACCACGACAAAAAAGTCAACATCTACGACGAAAACCACAACATAATCAACCAATATAACCCGACTGAACGCAACCGCAGCGGCGCCTATGCAGACATTCACGTCATGCAGGAAGCCTACTTCAACACCCTGCGCGGCGACCGCTTCGGTCTGGCAGCCTGGTTCAGCAGCCTCAATCGCCATCTGCCGATGCTATCAACGGACTATGGCAACGAGTCCGAATTCCTCAACCTTCAGCGCGAACGCACTCTCCGAGTGGTTGCCGACTGGACCCATACACGAGACCATTGGCAACTGAAAGCCAAAGCGGGCTATGAATACTCGCTCCAGCGCTATCTCTATGAGCGCGAAGTCGCCGAGGGCAAAAAAGTCACCATGTCGCGAACCCGCAGCTCGTGCAACAGCCTGTTCGGCCGCGTTGATGCCGAATTCTTGCCCTCGGCCAAATGGATGTTCACCCTCTCGCTGAATGCACGCCAGCATTTTGTCCGAAGCACTGACAAGGAAATCACGCTCCAGAACAATAACCGAACCTTTATCGGCTATGACAAGGGGCGCATCGAACTCTCAGCCGCCGCCTCGGCCAAGTGGCAACCAACCGAGCGTCTCGGCCTGTCAGCCACTCTCCGTCAGGAAATGGCCGGAACGCGATGGTCTCCCGTCATTCCGGCTGTCTTTGCCGACTTTCTGCTGATTCCCGGCTGTAACCTGACACTGAAAACTTCGGCCTCACGAAACTATCGCACCCCCTCGCTCAACGACCTCTTCTTTATGCCCGGCGGCAATCCGGATCTAAAGGATGAAAAAGGCGTCACCTACGACTTCGGCACAGACTTCAACATGCCCGTCGGCTCAAAACTGACAGTCGGCGCCGGCGTAACATGGTTTGAAAGCAAAATCAACAACTGGATTCTATGGCTACCTACCCCAAAGGGCTACTTCTCACCTAAAAACGTCAAACTGGTCCACTCTTACGGAATCGAAACCAAAGCCGACCTGCTCTACTGTCCTTCACCCCATTGGATTCTTGATCTCAGCGGCTCTGTCAGCTGGACTCCGTCAATCAACGTCGGCAGAAAGATTTCCGACGCAGACCTCTCCGTCGGCAAGCAACTCCCTTACACTCCCAGGCTGTCGGCGTCAGTTGTCGGCCGACTGAGCTGGCGTTCATGGTCATTCACCTATAAGTGGAACCACTACTCCGAACGGTTCACCATGTCAAGCAACTCGCAAAGTCTGACAGGCCACTTGCCTCCCTACTTCATGAGCAACGTATCGCTTGAAAAGAAGTTCACATTCCGCCCGCTTGACATGCAGATAAAATTAGCGGTCAACAACCTTTTCAACGAGGATTACCTCTCCGTTCTATCCCATCCGATGCCTGGAATAAACTATGAAATTTTCTTAATTTTCACCCCAAAATTACAACGACATTAAAAAGTTGTTACAAACCGGTCACACCCTAAACCATTTGGAAGCATTTCTTGTTTGCCTTTCAAACAAACGAAATGACGAACTCAAACATACTTCCAAATCATGATAACTACTGAAAAAATCAACGACATCTTTGACAAATACACTGCAATGGGCAACGAAGCTGATCTGGTTCTTGACCGTAACATGAACGTCCTTATGATGTTTGCAATCGACAGCGACCATATGGACATCAACGGCGACCGCCTCACCTTTGTCAATGGTGAAGGTCCTCTCAGTTCGGTAAAAATCGAGCGTATCGCCGGCGCAGAAGATCTTGGCTCACACATGGCGATTATCATGCCGGCTTCAATTATCTTCGTCAACAAAGCCGACGGCAGCGTCAACGTCTTCCTTGCCGAATAAACAACCGCGAGCAATCATACAGAGTATTTATATAGTTTCTCAATTTGCGTCCCTCCCCGCGAAATCAACCCTCCGACGGTCTGACTTCCGAGGCGGGACTTTTTTCAAAAAAACAGACATTTTCATGAAAAATCTTGACAAATTGTTGCGAAATTGGGGCTTTTTCGCTACTTTTGCCATGAATTTTCATCTATTCTATTTATGGAGCCTCTTGATTCCTTAGACAAAAAGATACTTAATATCGTTATTCGTAACGCCCGAATTCCCTCAAAAGATGTCGCCGCCGAATGTGGCGTCAGCCGTGCCGCTATCCATCAGCGAATCCAGCGGTTGACCGACATTGGCGTCATTACCGGTTCAGGCTATAAAGTCAACCCTAAACTCCTCGGTTTTAGCACATGCACCTACATCGGCGTCAGCCTTGAACGCGGCGCCATGTATCGCGACGCCGTCGCCCACCTGGAGATGATTCCTGAAGTGGTTGAATGTCATTACACAACAGGGCCTTACGGAATCTTGATTAAGGTCTACGCCAAGGACAACGAACATCTGATGGGACTGCTGAATGACAAGATTCAGATGATTCCGGGCGTGACAGGAACCGAAACTCTGATTTCGCTCGACTCGAGCATTGACCGTGAGATTCCCATCTTGCCTCCCTCCTTTTGAAGAATGACATCCCATAAAGAAAAATGGACCGAGATTGAACTCCTGCCTGAATGGGGCGAGGATTTCTACGACGTATACACCGCCAAGAAGTTCGGCAAATGGGTCATGCTCAAAACCCTGAAGCCGGAGTATCGGGAAAATCCTGAATATCAGGCAATGCTCAACCGCGAGTTTGAAGTTCGTTATAATCTCGCTCACGCGCATATCATAATGATTAACGACCTCGAGGATGTCCCCGGCCTCGGGCTATGCATCATCACGGACGACGTCTATGGAGACTCGCTTGAAAAACTTATCAAACAAGGCAAAGTAACGCCTGATATTGTCAGCAAGATTGCCCGTTGTCTGCCCGATGCGATTGACTACATCCAGGCAAACCATATTGTCCACCATCCGATTAAGGCTTCATCTGTAATCTTCACTGAGAAGATTCAGAACATGAAGCTAATTGACGTCGGCTTTGACCAGAAAAACGTCCTTGAACCGGCCGACGCGACTGTTGACATTCGCAACTTCGGCAAGGTTCTGCTTCAGGCGCTTGACGCCTCCCCGGAACCGAATCCACATCTGCGCTCGGTTGCCGAACGCTGCGTCGGCTCTAATCCTTACCGCACCGTCCAGCAGCTCCAGATGGCGCTTCATGGCGGCTCAACCTCCCGACTCTACGTCACAATCATCATATTCCTTATAATAATGGTGGCCATCCTGAGCGCCGTAATCCTTCACATCAAACCATAAACCATAAACTCAAGCAGCCAATGGCAGTAGAGATAAAGCGAATTGACCTGAAAAAAAAGGAACTGACAAAATTCGTAGATTTTGCAATCAACCTCTATAAAGACAACGATTGTTACGTGCCACCGCTGGTAAGCGACGACGTCAACACCCTGCGCCCCGAAAAAAATCCGGCGTTTGAATTCTGCGAATGTGCATGCTGGATGGCTTATCGTAACGGCAAACCCGTTGGTCGGATAGCCGGAATCATCAACTCGGCGGTCAACCGGCGAAGCGAACGCAAAGACGCCCGATTTGGCTTTGTTGATTTCATTGACGACGACGAAGTTGTCGATGCCCTGTTCGAAACCGTTTCCGCCTGGGGACGAGAAAAAGGCATGGACCACCTTGTCGGCCCCCTTGGCTTCACCGACATGGACTATGAAGGCATGCTCATTGAAGGATTTGACCGCCTTGGAACAATGGCAACCATCTATAACTACCCCTACTATCCGAAACACATGGAGCGTCTCGGATTTCAGAAGGAAGCTGACTGGGTTGAATTTCTCGTCAAGGTGCCTGACGAGATTCCGGAAAAGATGCGTCGTGTCAGTGAAATCGTGCGCAAGCGATTCGGCTTGCACACCGTCAAACTCACCTCTCGAAAACTCCTTGCCGAGCGCTACGGTCATGCACTTTTCGACGTCATCAACGAAGCCTACGACAACCTTTACGGCTACTCGCCCCTGACTCCCCGCCAGATTGACCATTACATTGACATGTACCTCGGTCTGATTCGCCTTGACGGGGTCTGCGTCATCGTTGACAAGAACGACCGGCTTGTCGGTGTCGGCATCAGCGTCCCATCGCTTAGCCGAGCGCTTCAGAAATCGCGAGGCCGGCTACTCCCGATGGGGTGGTTCCCGCTCATAAAGGCTCTCAAATTCGGCAAGACCGACTATGTTGACCTGATGCTTGTCGCAATCAAACCTGAATATCAAGGCAAAGGCGTCAACGCACTCCTCTTCGAAAACATGATTCCCGCATTCCGGAAATGCGGATTCATCGCCGCCGAAACCAATCCTGAACTCGAAACAAACACCAACGTTCAGAGCCAGTGGGAATACTTCGACTATGAGCAGCACAAACGACGCCGCTCATTCATCAAACCACTCTGAAAACCTTACGAACATCAAGACTGCGGAATGTGAATCACGTTCCGCATTTTTTTCTCATCTCTTGCGGATTTACGGATTTTTTCATAACTTTGCGTGCAATAATTCAACCAAAAACAAAAAACATTTTATGTCGTTTATTGCCGATCGAGTTAAAATGGACGGACTTACGTTCGACGATGTCCTCCTGATTCCCGCGTATTCTGAAGTACTTCCGCGCGACGTGGAACTTACAACACGCTTCTCCCGTAACATAACCCTCAACGTTCCGCTGATTTCAGCAGCGATGGACACGGTTACCGAAGCACCCTTGGCAATTGCGATTGCCCGTGAGGGCGGCATCGGCGTCATCCACAAAAACATGTCTATTGCCGAACAGGCCCGACAAGTCCACGCCGTTAAACGAGCCGAAAACGGCATGATTTATGACCCCGTGACAATCAAGCGCGGCTCAACCGTAGGCGATGCGCTTGCAATCATGGAGGAATACCATATCGGCGGCATCCCCGTTGTTGACGACGAAAAGAAACTCGTCGGCATCGTGACCAACCGCGACCTGCGCTTTGAAAGCGACCTCACCCGCCCCGTTGACGAAGTCATGACAAAAGAAAACCTCGTAACCACTTCGCAGTCAACTGACCTTGAGGAAGCTGCCCGGATCCTTCAGAAACACAAAATTGAAAAGCTCCCCGTTGTTGACGCCGAAGGGCATCTGCTCGGACTGGTGACCTATAAGGACATCACCAAGGCCAAGGATAAACCGATGGCTTGCAAGGACAAATACGGACGTCTGCGCGTCGCTGCCGGCGTCGGCGTTACGGCCGACTCGCTTGAGCGCGTCGACGCTCTCGTTGAGGCCGGAGTTGACGCCATCGTCATTGACACGGCCCATGGCCATAGCAAGGGCGTAGTCAACATTCTGCGTCAGGTCAAGGACAAATATCCTCAGATTGACGTCGTTGTTGGCAACATCGCAACCGGCGAAGCCGCAAAATATCTGGCCGACAACGGAGCTGATGGTGTCAAGGTCGGCATTGGTCCCGGCTCAATCTGCACTACCCGCGTAATTGCCGGCGTAGGCGTTCCGCAGCTCTCTGCGGTCTATGACGTTGCCAAAGCCCTCGAAGGCACCGGAGTGCCTCTGATTGCCGACGGCGGCATACGTTACAGCGGCGACATCGTGAAGGCCCTCGCGGCCGGTGCCTGCTCCGTGATGCTCGGCGGCATGCTTGCCGGCGTCGACGAAACGCCCGGCGACACTATTATCTACAACGGCCGAAAGTACAAAGCCTACCGCGGCATGGGGTCACTCGAAGCAATGGAGAAAGGCTCAAAGGACCGCTACTTCCAGGGCAACGTGACTGACGCCAAAAAGCTTGTGCCGGAAGGCATCGCAGCCCGCGTCCCCTACAAAGGCTCACTCTACGAAGTCGTTTACCAAATGCTCGGCGGCCTGCGCTCAGGCATGGGCTACTGCGGCGCCAAGAACATCGACGCGCTCCATCAGGCCAAGTTTACCCGAATCACTAACGCCGGCGTCGCCGAATCTCACCCCCACGACGTTGCAATCACATCTGAAGCTCCTAACTACTCTGCTTCTCATCAATAAATTTTGAATCAAAAAATGAAAAAACTGATTGTTCCCATTGCCATTCTCACCGTCGGCGCCGCACTCTGGGCAAAACCGAAAGACCCGGTGTTAATGACCATTGACGGTCAGCCCGTTACTCTGAGTGAATTCGAATATCTCCGCCACAAGAATGCAGGACAGCAGCTTGAGGAAGAGACCCTCGAGCAATATCTTGACCGTTTTATCGACTATAAACTTAAAGTAATACAGGCGCAGAAAGAAGGCCTGGACACGACTCCTGATTTCAAGAAGGAATACTACAGCTATCGCCGGGAACTGGCTCAGCCATACCTCCAGGACACAACCGTCATGGAACAGGTCTATGCCGACGCCTATGCACGCACACTGGAGGACGTTGAAATGGACCACCTGATGGTCAGCCTCAGCGACCGTCAGCGAATTGACTCGATTCGCCAGGCCGTCATCAACGGTGCTGACTTCCTCGAACTGGCCGAAAAGCTGACCGTTGACCCCTCTTATCCCCGCAATAAAGGTCATTACGGTTGGGTTCGCTCCGGAGTCTATCCCGTAGAATTTGAAAGTGCCGCATGGTCAACACCCGTCGGTCAGGTTTCCGAAGTAATCACCACTCCTTATGGCTATCACCTCGTGAAGGTTCTTAACCGCCGTCCGGCTGCCGGCGAGGTCCACGCCTCGCACATCCTCGTTGACTCACAGGAGAAGGCCGACTCAATCTACTCCATGCTGAAAAACGGTGCTGACTTCGCCGAACTGGCACAGACTAACAGCACATGCGGTTCCGCTCCACAGGGTGGAGACCTCGGCTGGTTCGGACGCGGACAGATGGTTCCCGAATTTGAGACCGTAGCCTACGAACTTGCCGACGGCAACATCTCCGAGCCGTTCAAAACCCGCTTTGGCTGGCACATTGTCAAGAAACACGAAAGCCGCATGCCGGACAAAGAGCAGACAATCGCTAAAATCAAAGCGCAGGCAAGCCGCGACGAACGCGCGAAACTTCCACGTACCGCGCGCGCCCAGCAGCTCAAAAAAGAATACAAGAGCCGCATCGTTGACGAAGGCCGCAAGAAACTCCTGACGTCAATCGCCGACAGTGGTTATCAGGCTGCCGTCAGCATGCTCCAAAACGACGCGACTCCCCTCTTCCAGGTTGCAGACTCCACCGTAACCATCAGAGACTTCCTGAACCCCGTACCCTCAGTCAATCCCCGACTGGACGCTGCCACTCAGATCGAGAAATCACTTGACGGCCGTCTGAACACGGTTATTCTCGCCTACGAAAATAACCGCCTGGCCAACAAATATCCCGAATTCCGCAACATTGACCGCGAATATCGCGAAGGCCTCATGGTCTATGCCGTCAGCGACGAACATGTCTGGCAACGACCCGCCAAGGAACCCGAAGCGCTTGAAGCCTATTTCGAGGCCAACCGTGAAAAGTATAATGACTGGTCACAACCCCGCTGGAAAGGCTTTATCATCTACGCCACGGCTGACTCTCTGATTCAGCAGGTCAATCAGTTCCTTGACGACAACAAGCCCGAGGCTGCCAACGTCGGCAAAATGCTCAAGGAACAATTCCCCAAGCATATCCGCATCGAACGCGTTGTCCTGCCCGCCAAAAACAATCAGATTGTTGACTATATCGCTTTTGACGGACCGGAACCGAAATTCCACAACAGTGTTGCCCTGCGCTACTTCACCACTTACATGGGCCACATCATCAATGGCCCGGAAGAAGCGGCCGACGTTCGTGGCAGAGTCACCGATGACTATACCCGCGAACTTGAACGCCAGTGGGTCGACGAACTGCGCAAAACCTATCCCGTGAAGGTTAACGAGAAAGTTCTCAAAAAAGTGAAATGACATTTTTTAAACATAAACTGCTTGGCGCGGTCGCGACGGCGGGACTTATCATCCTTCCGGCAGCGACCGCGCTGACGTCATGCGGCAACCACGCCGACAACTCCGGCATAGCCGCGCGCGTCGCCAACTCCCGCCTGACCGATGCGGAGATTGCCCGTGCGATTCCGTCCGGACTTAAGACCGCCGACTCGCTCGCGCTTGTCAGCAACTACATAGACGCATGGATTGTCAACGAACTGATTGGCGAAATCGCCGCAAAAAACATCCATAATCTCGAAGAAATCGACCGTATGACTGAAGAATACCGCCGCAATCTAATCATGGCGGAATATCGGCGTCTGAAAGTTGAACAGGACACCTCACTTGCGGTCAAACAATCACAAATCGAGGAATTCTACGCCAACTATGGCGGCGAAATGCGGCTTGACGAGCCAATGATACGCGGGATTTTCATCGCAATTTCAAAAAACTCGCCTCAGCTACCCGGCATCAGACGATGGTACAGGTCAACCAAATCAGACGACATTGAAAAACTTGAAAAAGTCGGCCTGACAGAAGCGGTCAACTACGAATATTTTCGCAACGAATGGATACCGGTCAGCCGCATAGCCGAACGCATTCCCGGGAAGCCCTTGCCAAAAGCAAAAGGCGAACAGATTGACGTTTCCGACGAAACGACGACCTATCTGCTCTCCGTCAGCGACTTTCTGCCGGCCGGAGCCTCAATGCCACTGAGCGCCGCTGAAGCCGGCATTCGCGAACGCCTCGAGGCCCTTCGCCGCGTTGAACTTGACAGGCGTCTGCGCTCTCAACTCTACCGTCAGGCAATTGACGACGGCACTGCGTGGCGTCGCGAATAATCAAAAATACATTATTCCAAATGTTATCATCACGCGAAAAGCAAATATTCCGACTGACAATTACCGGCAGTGTCGTCAATCTGCTGCTTGTCATCATTAAATTCATAGGCGGAGTCATTGGTCGAAGCTCTGCCATGATTGCCGACGCGGTCCATTCGCTCTCGGACTTCCTGACAGACGTCATCGTACTGATTTTCGTGCGCATCTCAGGCAAGCCGCAAGACGAAGGCCATGACTACGGTCATGGCAAATATGAAACCCTTGCAAGCCTGATAATCGGAGTCGCACTCCTGTTGGTCGGCATAGATTTATGCGTCGAAAACGCCATTCTGACAACCGACGCCCTCAATGGCAAGGTACTTCCCCGCCCGCGTATGATTGCGCTGATTGTCGCAGCGATTTCAATTCTGTCAAAAGAAGGATTGTATCGTTACACGGTCCTGAAAGGCAAATCGCTCAACTCAACAGCACTGATTGCGAACGCATGGCATCACCGGTCTGACGCACTTTCCTCAATCGGCACCTTAATCGGCATTGCCGGCGCAATGTTTCTTGGCGAGAAATGGCGGATTCTTGATCCGATTGCCGCAGTAGTTGTCAGCGCGCTGATAATCAGCGTCGCACTCAGAATCATCAAACCGTGCATTGATGAACTGCTTGAGCGCTCGCTTCCGCAAACAACCGAATCTGACATAACCGAACTCATGCTGACAACTCCGGGCGTCTGCGGCATGCACCGCCTGCGCACACGCCGCATTGGCAGCAACATCGCAATTGAGGCCCATCTGAAAATGGACGGAAGCCAGAGCCTCCATGACGCCCACCTGATTGCCTCGGAGGTTGAACGTCGCCTGCGCGAAAAGTTCGGTCCGGAAACCCACGTCGGGCTACACATGGAACCGGCCTGAAAAAATTAATTGCGTGAGTTCCAAAAAATTCGTAACTTTGCATCTCATTCAGAACCAAAACAAATTATCAATAATAAAAGACACATGAAAAAGAGTGCTTTGCAACAGGCTCGCGCCACTTATCAGCCCAAACTTCCCTACGCACTGAAAGGTGCAGTAGAGGCCAAGTTAGGAGCCCCCACAAACTCAGTTGCCAACCAGGATGAAATCAAGGCCCTGTTCCCCAACACATACGGTCTGCCCGAGCTGACCTTCGTTGAAGCGGCTCCCTCCGTAGGCAAACCCCTCAACGTCGGTGTTATCCTTTCCGGCGGTCAGGCTCCCGGCGGCCACAATGTCATCTGCGGTCTTTTCGACGGCATCAAGAAAATCAACAAAAACAGCCGCCTCTACGGTTTCCTTATGGGTCCCGGCGGTTTCGTTGACCACAAATACATGGAACTCACTCCGGAAATCATTGACGAATACCGCAACACCGGCGGCTTTGACATCATCGGTTCCGGACGTACCAAGCTCGAAACTCAAGAGCAGTTCGACAAGGGTCTTGAAATCCTCAAGCAACTCGACATCACTGCCCTCGTAATCATTGGCGGTGACGACTCGAACACCAACGCCGCAATCCTCGCCGAATACTATAAGGCAATCGGTGCCGGCGTTCAGGTTATCGGCTGTCCCAAGACCATTGACGGCGACCTGAAGAACGAATTCATCGAAACCTCATTCGGCTTTGACACCGCAACCAAAGTCTACTCTGAAGTAATCGGCAACATCCAGCGTGACTGCAACTCAGCGAAAAAATACTGGCACTTCGTAAAGCTGATGGGCCGTTCCGCAAGCCATATCGCCCTTGAATGCGCCTTGCAGGTTCAGCCTAACATCTGCATCATCTCCGAAGAGGTCGAAGCCAAAAATCAGACCCTCCAGGACATCGTTGACTACATTGCAAACGTTGTTGCAGCCCGCGCCGCCAACGGCCTCAACTTCGGCACAGTGCTGATTCCCGAAGGCCTGATTGAGTTTATCCCCGCAATGAAGAACCTGATTGCTGAACTGAACGACCTCCTTGCCCACAACGGCGAAGAATTTGCCAAGGTAGAAGGCCAGGCAGCCCAGCGCCAGTGGGTCATCGACCATCTTAGCGCCGTTAACGCTGAAATCTACGCTGCCCTCCCCCACGGAGTGGCCCGTCAGCTCAGCCTTGACCGCGACCCCCACGGCAACGTTCAGGTTTCGCTCATCGAGACTGAAAAACTTCTTGGCGAAATGGTAGGCAAGCGTTTGGCCGAAATGAAGGCCGAAGGCAGCTATAACGGCAAGTTCGCAACCCAGTATCACTTCTTCGGCTATGAAGGCCGTTGCGCTGACCCGTCGAACTTCGACGCTGACTATTGCTACGCACTCGGCTACAACGCAGCCATGCTGATTAACGCCGGCGTTACCGGCTACATGAGTAGCGTACGCAATCTGGTTGCGCCCTCCATTCAGTGGATTGCAGGTGGTATTCCCATCACCATGATGATGAACATGGAGCGTCGCCACGGCGAAATGAAGCCCGTTATCCAGAAAGCGCTCGTTGACCTGGCCGGCACTCCCTTCAAGCGTTTCACCGCCAAGCGCGACACCTGGGCCAAGGAAACCTGCTACATGTATCCCGGTCCTATCCAGTATTTCGGTCCCTCCGAAGTCTGCGACCAGTGTACCGCAACTCTTCGCTACGAGCATCTCGACAAGTAATAAGTGGAATCAATCCGTCAACTCTACAAGATTGGCTACGGCCCGAGTTCGTCACACACGATGGGCCCGCGCAACGCAGCCAAACAGTTCGGCAAAAGTCACCCCGGGGCCTCGCGCTTCGAGGTGACTCTTTATGGTTCGCTTGCCGCAACCGGCAAAGGCCATCTGACTGACAAGGCCATACTTGACGTTCTGACGCCTATCGCTCCGACAGAAATAGTCTGGCAACCTGACATTTTTCTTCCCTTCCACCCCAACGGCATGACCCTGCGGGCGTTCGACTCCGAAGGCAAACTGCTCGGCGAGACAACGAAATACTCCATCGGCGGCGGCGACGTAGTCGAGGAAGGTTCGACGGAAAAGGAGGTCGAGGATGTATACGACATGCACACCATCAGTGACATACTGAAATGGTGTGACGCAACCGGCCATGCGTTCTGGGAATACGTAGACCGCTGCGAAGATCCCTCGATCTGGGACTACCTGAAGGAAGTATGGCATGTTATGAAACAGGCTGTCGAACGCGGAATCGAAGCTGAGGGCGTGCTGCCCGGAGGCCTCGGAGTTGCACGCAAGGCCACAAGCTACTATGTGCATGCCGCCGGTTACAGTTCGTCGCTTAAATCGCGCGGACTGGTCTACGCCTACGCCCTTGCCGTCAGCGAAGAAAATGCGGCCGGCGGGAAAATCGTAACGGCCCCGACCTGCGGCTCATGCGGCATCGTCCCCGCCGTTCTCTACCATCTGCATACCTCCAAAGGATTCAGCGAACAGCGGATTCTTCGTGCGCTGGCAACGGCCGGCCTTTTCGGCAACGTCGTCAAGGCCAACGCCTCAGTCGCCGGAGCTGAGGTAGGCTGCCAGGGCGAAGTTGGAGTTGCGTGCGCAATGGCTGCCGCCGCCGCGAGTCAGCTTTTCGGCGGAACGCCGCGTCAGATTGAATATTCAGCCGAAATGGGGCTTGAACATCACCTCGGACTGACGTGCGACCCCGTCTGCGGACTGGTCCAGATTCCCTGCATCGAGCGCAATGCCTATGCTGCAGCGCGCGCGCTGGACGCCAATCTCTATTCGGCGTTCTCCGACGGTCGCCACTCCGTTTCCTTTGACCGCGTTGTTGAAGTAATGAAGCAGACAGGCCATGACCTTCCGTCGCTGTACAAAGAGACCGCAAAAGGAGGTCTTGCCCTCGGTTTTAAGTAGAATCGGAACTTTTTAGACTTTTTAAGCGTTTTATTACCGCAGACCTGACAAACCCGTCAGGCTGCGGTTTCGCTATTTATACAATTATGATAAAACACATTATCAGCACCGCAATGGCTCTTCTGGGAGTAACATCCATCAATGCCGTCACTCCCCGTGAAGTGGCTGAAGATTCCGTAAGGAATTCGCATAAGGTCATCATTATGGATGGAGACAGGTCTGCTAAACCTTCCGCCGACTCTATTGCGCGTCTGATGCAGATTTTCTATGAAGACCAATTCAGGTATGCAACCGAACCTGCCGCACCTTACTTTATGTTTATGACGAAAAACACCAACTTCGCTATGGGCATTGGGGGAATTGTCAAAATTCGCGGCTGGTACGACTGGCACGGAGCGCTGCCCGGAGTTGCGTTTACCCCATACCAGATACCTATGCATCCGGATCAGACCAATATGCGTGCGATGGGGCTGAATGCGTCAGGCACGGCAATCTATCTCCGCGCCGGCGGCCATAACAGCAGCCTTGGGACGTATACCCTTTACGTCGAAGGCGAATTCAGCGGCTATGAGGGCGTAGGGTTTAAACTCAACAAAGCATATGCGACCTTAAACGACTGGACATTCGGTCTGGCAGCGACAACCTTTTCCGACCCCGCCGCCCTCCCCCCTACGGTTGACGTGCAGGGGCCGAACAACAAAGTGGACGCAGCAGCCGTCCTTGTCAGATATGCCCATACCTGGAAAGACCACTGGACCATTGCAGCGTCTGTTGAAAATCCGGTCGCATTGAAGACAACCGGAGGCGAAAACGACACGAAGTCAGTGCGTCAATGGGTTCCAGACCTTGGTTTCTTCGTCCAGTATCAATGGGGCAAGAACAATATGCAACACGTCCGCATTTCGGCTACTACGCGCGAAATGTCTTATCGCAACATGATTAAGAGAGAAAACGTCCATACTATGGCATGGGGCTTACAAATCAGTTCTGTGTTCAATCCAGTAAGCCCCCTGACTGTATATGCGACGGTTAACGGCGGCCGAGGCATTGCCTCGCTCGGCGGCGACTGGATGCTTAACAACTATGACATGGTAGCCGACCCTGAAAAGCCCGGAACGCTCTATGCGCCCTACGTGTTAGGCTACATGGTCGGTCTTCAATACCATCTTTCGCCGAAAGTATCGCTCGCCACTGCCTGGGGCCAGGCACGCTATTATCCGCACACGAACGCCGTTGGCGGCGACGAGTACAAATATGGCGTCTACGGTGCAGCTAATATTTTCTACAGCATCACACCCCGCGTCCAGGTCGGCCTTGGCTATAACGTCGGCAAACGCCAGAACTTCGACCTCACCTCCCGCACGGCCCATCGACTCGGCCTCCTCGGCGCCTTCAGCTTCTGATGCCGAAGAACGGAATCTAAAAAAATCTCTCCGCAGGTCATTAACCGGGCAAGAAATGAACTCGGGGGGCATACACTGAAGCAAACCGCATCAAATAATTGGTTCGCGCAACGACGCAACTCCGAGAGATCGCCAAAATCTTGTTTTCGAATTGGGGTGAGAAGACGGATGGTTTCGTCCCACGCCTTGGCAATCTGTTTGCAAAGTCACAACATTTTTAAGCGTTTGTCAAGTGTTTCGGGCAATTTTTTTTAGATTTACCCGAAACTTTTACTCGGAAACGGGATTGGCAAGCGGCAGAAGGCGGTGATAACGCAATTGAAGGGCAAGATGGTCAAGGCGTGCGTTAAGATACCAGTTCTGGTCCAGAATATACTGAGTCAGAGTAATCTGTCGGGCATCAAACGACTTTTTCAGCAAACGCAGGTAGTCATCCCCGCCAATGGCGCGGTCATAGTCGGCAAGCAGCGATTCAAGGCGCACAAGTTCAGCCGCATTGTTTTTCAGTTCGGCCTGACGCTCCGCGCGAGCCTCGTTCAGTTTCATCATAGCAGTTTCAGCCTCGAGACGCGCAGCCGTCGCGCTCTTTCCTGCTCCATAGGAGGGCAGATTCACGCCCACGGAGAAACCATTGAAATGGATGCCTTCTTCAAAATCATGGACGTAACCGAGCGAAAACGACGGCAGTTTCTTCAGGTTCTCGACTCTGGCGTTTGACATTTCGCCCACTATTTCGGTTTCGAGTTCAATCTCTTCGGCCGTTGATATCGGAGCGGCAGTCAGGCGGGCGGGAAAGTCTGTCAGGCGGTCAAGACCGTCAGGAATAACCTGCCCAAAGCCCACAGTAGCGGTCAGCCGATCAAGTTCGGCGCGCGCATCAGTAAGTTTCTCCTTAATCGCGAGCAGCTCAAATTCGGCCTTGCGTCGGTCAAGAACGGTTATCTGTCCAAGGTTGAGCATATGCTCGCTTTTCTCGCTGACCTCGGCCAGATTGCGCTCAACAACCTCAAGGATAGCAACGCGTTTCCTGGCCTCGATTACCTGCATCACGCGGTCTTCAACCTCACAGCGCAGCCGGCGGTAAGCAGAGGCCGAAACGCGTCCGCGAAGGTCACGCAGCCCTTCGGCGGCATCGCGGCGTGCGCGGTAGATTGCGGGCCAGTCAAACCCCTGGCTGACTTCCAGACCCCATCGGTTGCCAACACCGCTCTGTTGCGGAAACTTATATTCAAACCCTACTTCCGGTCCTGGCAGAGTGTTTTCAGCCGCCAGCCCCATAATGCGGGCATCCAGTGCGTTATTGACTGTGAGGACATTGGTCAGAGACTCCATCACACGGTCAACGACACCGTCAAAGTCAGTCTCGGCCTGCGCCGAGATGTTGACGGCCAACAAGGGTAAAACTAAGGCAACAATTACTTTTCTCATTGTTTGTTCTTATTAATCATCGAATATACTACCGGAACAACATAAAGATTCAACACAGTTGACGAAATCAGTCCGCCGAGAATAACAAGGGCCATAGGACTTTGAATCTCATTGCCCGGTTCGGAACCATTGACCGCCAGCGGGACAAGAGCGAGCGCAGACGTGAGCGCCGTCATGACTATTGGCAGAAGACGGTCAGACGAGCCATTGATAACACGCTCCCGCAGACTAAGGTCAGACAGTGAATTATAGTGAGAAATCAGCAACATACCGTTTCGTGTTGAAATTCCCATCAGCGAAATGAAGCCGATAACGGCAGGAATGTTGACCTCGCCTCCGCAAATCCATAGAATCAGAATTCCGCCAATCAGCGCAAGGGGCATGTTGAGCAGAATCAACGCCGTCTGACTCCACGAACGGAACTGACCGAAGAGCAGCAGCATGATAATGAGCAGCGCGCCAACGGAGGTCAGCAACAGAATGCGTCCGGCTTCCTCTTCGTTTTCGAACTGCCCGCCGTAATTGATATAGTAGCCTTCGGGCAGAGTGATGTCAGCGGCGATTTCGTCGCGAATATCATCAATTGCTCCGCGAAGATCACGACCTTCGACGTTACAACTTATAATAATGCGGCGCTTGACGTTTTCGCGGTTGATTGCGCTCGGGCCGGTGGTCGAAATGACGTCGGCAAGCGAAGACAACGGCACCACGCCGTCAGGAGTGTCAATCGGAAGTGCGCGAAGGGCCTCGGCGCTGCGTCGGTTTTCATGCGCCAGAATCAAAGTGAGATCATAAGGATAATCGCCGTCATAGATGCGGCTAACGGCCTCGCCGCTCAGGGCCAGACTGATCCAGCGACGGAACTCGGCAAGCGAAACCCCATGGGCCGCCAGAGCATCGCGACGCGGACGAATCAACAGTTCCGGTCGAGTAACCAGCTGCTCGACATTCAAATCGACAATACCGTCAACCTCACTGACCGATGCCTTGATTTTCTGAGCCAGCGAATAAAGAACCGACAAGTCAGGACCGAAAAGCTTGATTGCCACCTGGCTTTTCGAGCCGGAGAGCATTGCGTCAATGCGGTGACTGATTGGCTGACCTATTTCTACGTTCACGCCGGGAAGTTCAGTCAGCTTATGGCGAAGCTCAGCCTCAACCTCGGAGCGCGAACGGTCCGTCAGGACGTATGGCACCTCCAGTTCGGAGGCATTGACACTCAGAGAGTGTTCGTCAAGTTCGGCGCGGCCGGTTTTGCGCGCAACAGTGCGAACCTCCGGCACGGACATGATTGCCCGTTCGGCCTCGCGCGCCAGTTTGTCGCTCTCCTCAAGCGAGACTCCAGGAAGCGTACCGATGTTGATTGTAAAGGACCCCTCGTTGAATCGCGGCAGGAAGCCGCGGCCAAGGGTGAAAAACACACCAATGGCAAAAAGGAACAGGACCGCCGTCGAAATCAGAATCGGCCTGGGGCGTCCAAGAATAGACGTGAGCGTACGGCGATAAAATTTCTTAAAACGCACGCTCAATGCAGGTTCTGCGCTGAGCGCTTTTTCGTTGCGCCCGGAGCCAAGAAGATAAGAGCATAGAACCGGAGTGAGAGTCAAGGCAACGAACGTTGACGCAATAAGAGCGATAATGAACGCCACGCCTAACGGAATCAGCAAACGGCCCTCAACTCCGCTCAGGCAGAAGAGCGGCAGAAAGCTCGCCATGATAATCAGCGAGGAATTAAAAATTGGCATGCGGACCTCGGCACTGGCTTCGAAAACTACTTTGATTGCCGGAAGACGCTCTTCCTTGGGTAGCGCACGGTTCAGGCGCAGGCGGCGGTAGACGTTCTCAACGTCGACAATCGCATCATCGACCAGCGAGCCGATGGCGATTGCAATGCCACCGAGGCTCATCGTATTGATTGTGAAACCAAGCAGATGAAGCACCAATACGGTCACAAGAATACTCATTGGCAAGGCAACGAGCGAAATCAGCGTCGTGCGCAGGTTCATCAGAAAGAAGAACAGAACGATGGCAACAAAAACCGCGCCTTCAAGCAGAGTGCGCTGCAAGTTGCTGATGCTCGTTTCAATGAAGTCGTTCTGGCGGAAAATATCGGTGTGCATCCTGACTCCGACAGGCAGGCCGGCGGCAATTGATGCCAACTCGGCGTCAATCCGGGCAGTCAGAGAGGGAGTGCCGGTATTGGCCTGCTTTGTCACAGTAATAATCACGGCCGGAGAACCTTCGATGCTCGCCGTACCGATTTTAGGTTCGGCGGCAGCATTACCAACAGTTGCAACATGTCCAACCGTCAGTCCGCCCCCAATCGGTGCGGAAGCAATCTCGGCGGGGTCAGACGTATTGAGGTCAGCGCGCACAAGATACTCATTACCGAAGTCCATTATGACACCTCCAGATGCATTATCATTCATGGCGCCTACAGCGTCGGCAACCTGAGAGAGCGACACTCCGTAGGCCTGCATCTTCATGGGGTCGAGGGCAATCTGCATCTCTTTTGCATCGCCGCCAAGAACGGCAACGGCCGCAACGCCGCTAATTGAGAGCAGGCGCGGGGTTATTGTCTTGTCAGCAATCGTTCGCAGTTCCATCATCGACACAGAGTCGCCGGGCGATGTCAGACCGATAATCATCATCTCGCCAAGAATCGACGACTGAGGTCCAAGGACGGGAGCGCTGACTCCAGCGGGCATTTCAACCGTTGCAAGACGTTCAGTTATCATCTGGCGCGCAAGATAAGCGTCAGTATCCCAGTCAAATTCAGCCCACACAACCGAGAAGCCCGGATTTGAGGCAGAACGGACGCGGCGGATTCCGCTGACACCGTTGACGGCCGATTCAATCGGATAAGTCACCTGACGCTCGACCTCCTCGGGGGCAAGGCCCGCAGCCTCGGTCATGACAACGACAGTCGGGGCGGTCAGATCAGGAAAAATGTCAACCTCCATCCGGCTCAGAGACCAGATTCCGGCCATCATTATAACTGCCGACAGCACCAGAACGGCAACACGATTTGCCAGCGATGATTTTAAAATTCTGTTAAGCATAAGTTCTGCTGTTTTAATGGCTATGGTTATGACCGGAAGGAATGGCGCCACTGCTTTCGGCAAGCCGCACAGTGATGACGCCTGAGGTTACGATGCGGTCACCGGCTTCAACGCCTGAGAGTATCCTGACATGCTCACCGTCAGAAGGACCGATTCTGACGGGAATCTTCAGATAATGTTCAGGAAGAACTTCTTTATAGACAAAATGCTCGCCCTGCTGCTCCGTAACGGCCGTCAGCGGCACAGCGATCGCCGGTTCTGATACCGAAGTGAGCAGCCACGCCTCAACGGTTGAGCCGGGCGCGAACGTTCCGTCATTATTAAAGGTGAAAGAGATAGAGGCATAACCGTTTGAGGCTGTCACCCCTCCCGACTTTCCGCCAACGGAACTAAGCAGAAGCGAGCGACCGTCAGCCGTCAGCAGGCGCACGTCGGAGACATTGCGCAGACGCGAATAATTATCGGCCGAAGTACGCGCACTCAGGGTCAGATGCGAGTCAGCAGCGATTGAGGCCAGAGGTGTACCGGCTTCGACATAGGCCCCGTCGGCAGCAAGCAGCGCGGTGACTGTGCCTCCAATCGGAGCGACGGCCTGACCGGCTGCAGCCGCAGGCGAATAGGCCGCGCGAGCCTGTCCGAGGGCAGAGACGGCAGCCTGATATTCAGCAGCCGTAACGAGTTTTTCGTCATAGAGAGGCTTCAGACGGTTCACCTCGGCCTCGGCGGCATCAAGCACCGCTTTTGCCGCCTTATTGCTGTCGCCGCCGGTAACCGCCGACGCATTAATCGAAGCAACTACAGTCCCGGCGCCGAGACGCTGACCAATGTTGGCCCGATAGTTTACAATTCCGGCCACCGGAGCGGAAACGACACCTTCACTCCCGGCCGCACGCTCAATCACGGCTGAACAGCGGATGCTCTCAGTCATCGGCGACACCACAATGGAATCAACCTTTACTCCAAAGCGCTCGGCCATTTCATTGTGAAACACCACAATGCCGTCCGGTTCGTCTTCAGAATGGCCTTCATTGGCTTCAGCAGCATGGCTGTGGTCATCATGCTCGTGGTCGTGATCATGGTCATGATTGTGAACGCCGTGGCCGCAAGCCACCAGCACACACGAAACGATTCCAACAAAAATTTGTTTTCTCATAAAAAAGATGCGGTTTTTAGTTTTAGTGGTGCAAAGTTAAGCCTTTTCTCGTGCAACCCGGTGGCATTTATTGCCAGAACGGGCAAAATCAGTTCTATTCACGCAACCGGTGCGCTCCACCGGAAAGTCTACCGGGTCGTCTCCTCTCTCTAATTTTAAGGAATCTTCGCAATTTTAATATTTTTTAACAATGGGGGGGGGTAGTTGCGCGAATTTTTTGCGTATATTTGCGCTATCAAACATAACCACCATATTATTAATCAAATAATCACGTTTTAATTATGAAGAAAATCGTTTGTGCGGCTATTGCAGCCGTTGCTCTTTCAGTTGCAAGCTGTGGTTCAATGGGTATGATTTACACTGACTACACAGCTGCCGGCACCGCAACTTCAAATACCGTAGGCAGCAAAGTTGGTCAGAGCCAGCGCACCAGCGTACTGGGTCTCGTTGCGATCGGCAACAGCGGCATCGACGCTGCAGCAAAAGCCGGCGGCATCAAGAAGATTTCACACGTTGACGTGCGCGAATTCTCAGTTCTCGGCCTGTTCAGCACCGTAACCACTTACGTTTACGGCGAATAAAAAAGAATAGAAAAACCACTCTTTTAAGCCGGGGAGCCATTGTGCCGCCTTTTCATGCAAAATGATTGGGCAGGGAATGGCTCCCCTCCCCTATGTATATTTAAAACAAACCGCAGTGAGATTGATGAAACAAATAACGGCAGTGGCCGTCATGGTCCTGACGGTGCTTGCTGCCACGGCAGCAAGCCCAGACAAACAGATTGTTTTCCATTCGGCGGGCGACGGGATGCTCGTCTTTGTGAAGCCTCGCAAAATGGCGAAAACCGCGACGAGCAGCGCGTCAAAGCCGCTTGACTATGACATCACTCTCAGCACACAGTCTGACACCGTTTCAGTTACGTTCACGCTTGTCAGCAAATCGGCCTCGCTGCGCATAGATTCCACGAGCGTCAACAGCAGCCTCCGTTATGTAAACGAACGGTTGTATGTTGAACCGAAGTCGAAAAACTGGATTTACCGACTCAGGTTCAAGATGCCGCAGGACGACTTCGAAGCTACATTCTGCGGCGACAACCCTCTGGAACTGAGCGTAGACAACTGCGGATTTCAGATTCCGAAGAAAAAGCAACCCAAGGAGGCGGAAATCTGCCGGACCGCGGTCAACATAATAGAGATGAACAGGAAATGAGACATTACTTAATAGCAGGCGCACTGATGGCGGCACTGGCAACCGGGTGTACGTCACGACAAACTGATTTTTGCGGCCAATGGAGCCGCGAAGCGGAGGAACCTCTGATTTCGCTGAAAGGAATTGAGACCATTGACCTCAGAACAGACTCGACCTTCAAGGTCAGCAACAAGATGCAGTTCAGCCATTCCGACTCGAATCTCTGCTGCCGGATGAATATGACGGTAAGGGTTGAAGGCCGATGGGACCGCACGAACCAAGGCGATCTCCTGATGCACTACCGCACGGAGAGTCTGACAGTTGACCCTGACAGCGCAAGCTTCAGCCTTGAGGCCACAAAAGCGGGAGTTGAAGTTCCGGCAGAGATTGCTGCCGCGACTTACAGCGAGTTGATTGACGGAGTTACCAACTATTATAAGACGGGCTATCAGACAATCTCCGACGGCGGAGGGATGATGCTGATGATGCCGCAGGTTATTGACTCGCAACTCTATGCACGCATCGGCGGCCAGACCGTCAGCTGGGAAAAGACAAATTATTAAGACCTCGTTCCCCAATATTTGTTAACGCCGGGGAAGCGGGTCTGTAAGTCGGTTCAGCTATGGCGAACCGAGCTATTGCCATGTCAGTTTTTTTTCGTAACTTTGTGGTTAATTTCACTTGAATCAAAAGTTATGAATCTAAAATATGCTGTTTTAGCACTTGCCCTTGGGGGCGGATTCGCAACCCAAGCCTCGGGTCAGGTCAATTTGCCGCAGACGGGAGGTTATGCCGAGCGGGCGGCACTGATGCTTGCCGACGGCAATTTTATTGGATGTATCGACCAGTGTCAGACAGCTTTGCGCCTTGGCTCGGTCGAGCGCGAGAAACTATCGTGGTTGCAGGCGGTTGCGTCGTTCCGCGCCGGAATGACTGACAGCCGGGCGCAACTGACAGCCTTCTGCCGACAGTTTCCGAACTCGCCCAAGCTCGAGCAGGCTCGCCTGATGCTCGCTTCGCTAACTTTTTTTGACGGAAACTATGCCGCCGCCTTGCCGGAACTGAACCGCATCAGCCGGTCGGCGCTTGAACCGTCACAGCGCGAAACTCTGGATTATCGCCGCGCCTTTTCAATGTTGAAACTCGGTGACCTGGACGGCGCAGACGCCCTGTTTGCCTCGCTTGACGGCAAGGGCAGTTATAGCAATCCGGCAAAATTCTATCGGGGCTACATTGCCTATCTGCGCGAGGACTATGCTGAAGCGGTCAAATGGCTTCAGTCTGTTGACCGTTTACGTGAACCGGGTTCGAGCGCCGATTTTTATCTGGCCCAGATCCGCTTCAAGGAGAAAGACTTCAAGGAAGCACTGAGGCTTGCGGAACCGCTGACGGACTCTGACTCGGAATTTGCACCGGAAGCCAGGAGAATTGCCGGTGAATCACTCTATGCCTTAGGCAACGAGACGAAGGCGCTACAGCTTCTGCGCCCTTACATGGAGTCACATCCTGAGTCGGCTCCGCTGAGCGTCCGCTACATTGTCGGACTTGACGATTACTCGCGCGCCGACTATGGTCGGGCAATTGAGCTTCTTGCCCCCGTGACGGAACTGCATAACGAGATGGGCCAGAGCGCCGCACTGACAGTCGGTCAGTCTTATCTGGCCGAAGGAAACGCCGCTGCTGCGATACTCAGTTTCGAGAAGGCGACGAAGATGGACTTCAACTCAAAGATTACAGAGCTGGCCTATTATAATTATGCCGTTGCACAGGTTGACGGCGGAAGGATTCCGTTCGGCTCATCAGTGCAGACTCTGGAAGATTTTATCAGACGCTATCCCAATAGCCGCAACGCGGCATCGGTCCAGGATTATCTTGTCAAGGGCTATATGGCCACAAATGACTATGAAGGCGCCCTACGCTCACTTAACGCAATCAAGAACGAGACAGCACAGATTCTTGCAGCACGCCAGCAGGTTCTGTTTGTTCTCGGCTCACGCGCGCTTCAGTCAGGCGACACGTCAAAGGCAATCGAACTGCTGACGGCCGCAGACCGCCTCCGGAAGCAAAATCATGACATTGGCCGTCAGACAGTCCTCTGGCTTGCCGATGCCTACTATGCGTCCGGCAATTACGACCAGGCCGAAAAGAACTATCGCGAATTTCTACGCCAGACGCCGAAAACGGATTCAAACTACTCCGTTGCGGCCTATAATCTCGGTTATGCGCTCTTTGGCCAGCGGAAATATGACCAGGCGCGCGAGCAATTCCAGTCGGTGAGAAACAAATCGCTGCCGGCAGATGCGAAAACCGATGCGGTTACGCGTATTGCCGACACATATTATTACGCATCAGACTTCAAAGCGGCGCTAAGCACTTACAAGGAGGCATATGATATGCTTCCGCAGACGGGCGACTATGCTCTGCTTCAGCAGGCAATGATGGAAGGTCACCTCGGCCAACCGGCCCGGAAACTGACGATTCTTGATTGCATGATCGGCGAATTTCCTCAATCGGCTCTGCGCCCCGACGCCCTGACGGAAAAGGCCGTGACACTCAGTGCCACTGGCAAGGCGGACCGAGCCATAGAGACCTACGAGTCAATCGCTGCCGAGTATTCATCGACACGCCAGGGCCGCAACGCCCTGCTCCAGCTTGGAATTCTGAACGCCAACAGCGGAAAGAAGGACCGAGCCATAGCGTTTTACAAACAAGTCGTCACACGCCATCCGTCAAGTCCGGAAGCTTTGCTGGCTGTCCAGGACCTGAAAGGGATTTACGCCGAACGCGGCGAAATAGAGGAGCTGAACGACTTCCTGACGTCAATTGCAGGCGCGCCACAACTCGATGAGGTTGAACGCAACGCCATTGCCGCCGCCGGACTGCTCCGAAAAGCCAAAAGCGCCACCGGTGCCGCCGACCGCCTCGCGTTAAGCACTCAGTTGCTCACGAAATATCCTGACGCCGAAGGCGCGGAAGAAGCAACCGAAATCGCCGCCAAGGCGGAATATGACCTCGGCATGACCGACCGCGCACTGGAGCGATATATGGCGCTCGAGCAGCGAGCGTCAACTGCCTCTATGCGCCACTCCGCACGCATGGGCATACTGCGCAGCGCGCGCGACATGGGAAAACATGACGTTATCCTTTCCACGTCTGACAATATCCTTAAGAGTTCGGCGGCTGCCGGAAGCGATCAGCCTGAGGTTAAGTTCATACGCGCTGCGGCCCTTGCAGAAACAGGAAAGGCCACGGAGGCAACCGCGCTTCGCCGCGAACTGGCCGAACATCCGGAGAATCTTTACGGAACACGTGCCGCCTATGACCTTGCGGCCACCCGATTTGAAGCCGGCGAACTTGAGGCCGCACAGACTGAGATTGAAAAACTGATTGATGCCAATCCGCCTCATGCCTACTGGCTTGCGCGCGCCTATGTGCTTTTCAGCGACATTCTTCGCGCCAGAGGTTCGGAGTTCGAGGCTAATGAGTATCTGCGCGTTCTCCGCTCGAACTATCCCGGCAATGATGCCGATATTTTCCAAATGATTGACCAACGACTTCCTCAATAAATGAACCGCTATATTTATCCGCTAATGCTGGCAGCTCTGATTCCCGCCGCCGGCAAGAGTCAGGAACTCAACTCTGAAATCACCGTGACCCACCAGGTAGTGCCGGAGGAACAGGCCGCCACGCGCCTGCGTCTGCTCCCGACGGTCAGTCTGCCGAAAGTCAGTCCGGGGCGCCTTGCGATGGCGTCGTCAGCAACCAAGGCCGACCTCTCGCCTGAAATTCTGACGCTTGAACCGTCGAAATGGGCAACGGAGCTGTTGCGGTCGAAACAGCGAGGCTATGCGGCGCTGGCCTACGGCCCGCTCTGGAACCTGGACGCGTCGGCCGGCTATCGTGTCGTTAACCGCGACAGTCTACAGGTTGACGCCTTCATGCAGTTCAACGGCTACAAATACACATCGGAATATCCCGACAATTTCTTCGGCGATAACCGCACGGTGCAGCTCAGACGCAACACGGGCCTGATTGGCGCACGGACGCAGTGGATTTCGACCGCCGGAACGCTCAACGGCTCGCTGATCTACGATTTTTCTAACTATAACATGCCCTTCCCTGTTCGGCCGACCACGGTCAATGCCAACCACGCCAACGTGAACCTCGGCTGGAACGGAGCCATTGGAAAAAAGGCGGACTATCGCGTCGGCCTTGACTACACCCTGCTCGGATTCGGCTATGCCGGCAATCCAACCCACAACGCCGGCACGGTCGATGTTGCCGCCAACTGGCACCACTCTTCGCGTTCGCACTGGGGACTCACTCTTCGCCAGACCCTTATGCACTCAAGCGCAGGTGCAAACAAGGGTGTCACCCATGTCGAGCCGTCCTACATGCTGACAAACCCGAACCTGACGCTGCGCATCGCCGCGGCCCTTGACATCCGAAACGGCAATGTCAGCTACAAATACGGTGGTCTTGTCGTGCCGAAAATTGACCTGACTTGGCGTCCGACGTCACACTTCACGCTCTGGGGACGCACAGACGGACGCCTGGAGGCAAATTCGCGCGCAATGCTCTACGACATACAACCGTATCTGCGTCCGGAGTTCGAAGCCGGGTTCTCACGCATCTTTACGGCAGATGCCGGACTGACGCTCGGCCCATGGGCCGGTGCCTCAATCGGATTCTTCGGCGGCTACGCCTGGAGCAACAACTGGATGATTCCTGATGACGGCTTCGGAGAAATGCACGGCGTCAACATATGCGGCGCCCACTGGGGCGGCGAACTGAACTATGACTATCGCAGCTACCTCTCGCTGAAAGTGAGAGCAGAAATGGCCCAGGGTCCAGTCGGCGAATACACGACGGGCTATGCCTTGTGGGGCGACCACGCCAAGCTGAACCTGATTGCTGCCGCAACGGTGCGCCCGATTGAGTCGCTTTACATCAGCCTCAGTTACCACCTGCGCACCAGCCGAAACAAGCTCTCGACAATGATGCCGAACGGCTATCAGAACCTGATGAACATCAACAAATTAAACGCCACTGTCGGTTATGCCATTAACCGGAACTGGACCGTTTTTGTCAACGGCGAGAATCTGCTGAACCGCCACTGGTATCTCGGCCCGGCAATTCCGTCACAAGGTATCGCCGTCATGGCCGGAGTTGAATATAAGTTCTGATCACACATAAAAAACATCTCTTAAACTATATCTATAGATATTACAGATTATGGAAGTAATTGACTTTGCCAAACAGAACTCGCTGGTCAGCCAGTATATGATGGAGTTGCGCAACGTTGAGGTTCAGCACGACATGCTTCGCTTTCGCCGCAATCTTGAACGCATCGGCGAAATCATGGCCTACGAAATCTCACGCACGCTTGACTATAAAACGGAGACGATTCAGACACCGCTGGCCCCGTGCAAGTGTCAGGTCATCGGCTCAGACGTTGTGCTGGCAACTATTTTCCGTGCCGGACTGCCGTTCCATCAGGGCTTTCTCAGTTTCTTTGACCATGCAGAAAATGCCTTTGTAAGTGCCTACCGCAAATACAAGGAAAAGGAAAACTTCGACGTCTTCATCGAGTATATCGCCTCACCTGACCTGACAGGCAAGACCTTGATTCTGGTTGATCCGATGCTCGCCACCGGCGCTTCGATGGAACTCAGTTATCGCGCCCTGCTGACCAAGGGAACTCCGGCAAAGATTCACATCGCCTCTGTCATTGCATCGCAACAGGCGGTTGACTATGTCAAGGCAACCTTCCCTGAGGAAAAGACAACAATCTGGATTGGAGCCGTAGACCCTGAAATCAATTCGCACTCATACATTGTGCCGGGTCTGGGCGACGCCGGCGACCTCGCGTTCGGCACCAAACTTTAAAAAAGCAAAAAGGCGAGCTTCGGCTCGCCTTTTCACTTTTAATTGAATTGTTTGCGACGAAAAATGAAGTTTCGTCCAAGATATTTTTCGCGGACGACGGGATTTTCAGCTAATTCCTCACTCGTACCCTGAAAGAGAATCTTGCCTTCAAAAAGAAGATAGGCACGGTCTGTGATCGATAGTGTTTCCGGTGCGTTATGGTCCGTAATGAGGATTCCTATGTTTTTTTCCTTAAGCTTGTAAACTACGCTCTGGATATCCTCGACGGCAATCGGGTCAACACCGGCAAACGGTTCGTCAAGCATTATGAACTTCGGATTGATTGCCAGACAGCGGGCAATTTCGGTTCGGCGACGTTCACCGCCACTCAGGCGGTCTCCATAGTTCTTACGAACTTTCTGAAGGTTAAATTCCGAAATGAGAGTTTCAAGCTTATCTCGCTGTTCCTCCTTCGACAGTTTAGTCATCTGGAGAACAGCGCGAATATTGTCCTCGACGGTCAGTTTGCGAAACACGGAGGCCTCTTGTGCCAGATAGCCAATGCCGTTCTGCGCGCGCTTGTAGACGGGAAACTTGGTTATGTTCATGTCGTCAAGGAAGATTTCGCCCTCGTTAGGAGTGACAAGTCCGGCGGTCATATAGAACGTGGTCGTTTTTCCCGCTCCGTTAGGTCCGAGCAGACCAACGATTTCTCCCTGAGTCAGATTGATGCTGACATGATTGACAACGGTGCGCCGACCGTATATTTTTACAAGGTTTTCAGTTCTCAGAATCATGCTTTACCAAGTCGGCTTTCAATATAATCGGTCAACAGACGCATTGCAACGGTGTTCTTACCGCCCTGCGGCACAATCAGGTCGGCGTGGCGCTTCGAGGGTTCGATGTACTGAAGGTGCATCGGCTTGAGGACGCCCTCATAACGGTCAAGAACCATCTGGGGGGTACGGCCACGTTCAACGCAATCGCGCGCAATCAGCCGAATCAGTCGGTCATCTGCATCGGCATCAACAAAGACCTTTACGTCAAGCATATCGCGCAAGTCATCGTCACATAAAACAAGGATGCCCTCTACAATCACAACATCGCGAGGCTCAACTCGTACGGTTTCAGGCTGGCGCGTGCAGGTCAGGTAGCTATAGGTCGGGACATCAACCGCTTTGCCGGCTTTGAGTTCGCGCAGATGCTTGACAAGCAGAGGCCATTCGATTGCTGCCGGTTCGTCAAAGTTTATTTTACAACGTTCCTCCGGGGGAATGTGGCTCAAATCCTTGTAGTAAGAATCCTGAGGCAAAACGGCAACTTCCCCTCCGGGTAGCTCCTCAATGATTTTACGGACAACCGTAGTTTTTCCGCTACCGGTTCCGCCTGCAATGCCAATAGTAATCATAAGTCAATTGGTAAATTTTTTCGCAAAGTTAACGAAAAAGTGCGAAATAGACAAACCAATGGACTCCATGAGGTGTTTTAACAACAGTTATGGCAGTTCAACACATTCAAAACTACTCAAAAAGCCATCCGTGGCTTCCGGTCTCGGCAACGGGAGTCATGATTGGAGTCGCGGCTTGGGTGCTAAAATGGCTTGTCGGCATAATAACCTTGACGGTGACTGACGGAATGGCGCTAACGCGCACAAACGTCCGGCTGATTCCTTTAGGACTGGCGGGAATCGTGCTGACGGTTATCCTTGTAAAATACATACTCCATGTGCCGCTCGAACACTCGACACAAAAGATTATCGACGTCATCGGCCCGACAGGCAATGGCATTATTTCGCCTAAGGTTATTTATTCGCCGATAGTTGCCAGCTCGATAACGCTCGGTTTAGGCGGCTCGGCAGGCTCAGAGGGTCCGATTGCCTATACCGGAGCAGCAATCGGCAGCAACATGGGACGCTGGTTCGGATTGACGCGCGACCAGCTCATAATGTGTACGGCGTGCGGGGCCGGAGCCGGTATTGCAGCCATTTTCAAATCGCCGATGGGGGGAATGTTTTTCACTTTCGAGGTTCTCAGAATACAGATTGGACTGAAACCGCTGCTGATGCTCGCGGCAATGTGCATCATATCCTCAATGACGGCATATCTGCTCAGCGGCGAAACCCCGGACATGATGCTCTGGATTCATCCACAGATGCCCGTCAGGGAATTGCCGATGATTTTGCTTCTCGGAGCATTCTGCGGCCTTTATTCCGCCTATTATGTATTTTCAGGAAGCCTGACCAAGATACGCTTCACAAAGTTAAAAGAGAAAAACATCTGGCTCAGCGCCGTTTCGTCCGGCCTGCTGCTTGGCGTGTTATTGTTTCTTTTTCCGTCGCTCTACGGCGAAGGCTATGGCGTTTTGGGCAAAATCGCCAATGGGCATATCCACGACGTCATCAGCGGGTCTGTCATGACCTTATTTGACGATGGTAAATATCTGTTGCCGCTCTCGCTGGCGGCAATCCTGCTTACGAAGGCCGTGGCAGCCAATGCATCGAACTCGGGCGGCGGCGTCGGAGGCGACTTTGCCCCCACCCTCTTTGCCGGCGGCATAGCCGGCGTTCTTTTTTCTCAACTGACCGGCATGCAGATCTCGCTGTCGGTTGTCAGCGCCATGGGCGGCGTAATGGCCGCAGCAACCGGCGCACCACTCATGGCAATCTTCATCACCGTCGAAATGACCTCGCAGCAACAGCTGCTTTTGCCGGTTTCAATATGCGCAGGAATTTCATATCTCATCTGCCGCAAGCTAACAAAACACACATTTAACAAAGTTTAACAATCGGGGGGGTAAAACGTTAATTTTTTTTGTAATTTTGCGGAAATTTACACATATATTCACTAAAAAATTACAAACAAATGAGATTTATTCATCGTATTATGGTTGCACTTGCTGTTGGCTGTTCGTTAGGTTTTACAGCATGCTCAGGCGACGAACCCGAATCCGGCAAAGGCGGCGGAGGAGGCAATGGCTCTTACGGCACACTCGGCAGTAATCTAATCACAATCGGATCGACACGTGACATTACCTACACCAAATGCGTACTGCTCGGCACAGTTGATTTTCCTAAAATCACAAGCGACCACTCATATGGTGTTGTCTACATGGAGGCGCTGAAAAGTCCTGACTTCGACTATGACGGCAAATTACAGTATGGAGGCCACAGTGGCAAAAACGACAAAGAAGATTATGACTGCATAAACGTGCCTATCACAAATTCGGCAGCCGACGGCAAGTTTGAAAAACAGATTGTCAACCTGAAACCGGCAACAAAGTACTATTATCGCGCCTATGTCAGCATCGGCCAGAATGTCAACTACTCAAAGGTTGAGAGCTTTACGACTCAGGACCCGACTCCGGAAATCACCATGGCAACAAGCGAACCGTCCAACATCTATGCTGTTGCCGGCACATTAAACGGCGTAATCAACGTTGGAAAGCTCCAGGACGTCAACGAAGATCAGGAATATGGATTTATCTACTCAACGGCGCCACAGCTCAATGCCGCAGACAAACTGACTCACGAATTTTACAACGAGTGGACTAAGAACCATTTTGAAACCGAAGATGAAATTCCCGCTCCATTAGAGAAGAAAACATCAACGAACCTGAATGGTCGTGTAAGTTTCGACATGACTAACCTGAAACCCGGCACCTCGTATTACTACCGCACCTATTTTAAATGGAATAACAAATATTTCTATAGTCCGGAAGTCAAAACCCTTAAGACTAAAGGCATGGACGAAATCACCGTCGGCACAAACAAAGCGACAGAAATCACTCACAATTCAGCCATACTGAGCGCATCATTCCCATTCTCGGCAGTCGGACTGGAAGAAGTTGAAGGCGGATTTATGATTTCGAAAGTTTACACAAACGCTTCGGAATTCAAAATGGAAGAAGCCGTAAACTGGTATGACCGTTACTATTACCCTGAAGCTGACGTTTACTACATTGAACAATATGGCATAACCGCCAAAGACTTCGAAGCGGAAATCGTTGGACTTAGTGCAGAAACTACATATTATGTCTGTGCCTATATTTACTTAGGTGAGTATGAGGAGAAAGAAGACATTTATGTATACGGCTCAATGCAACACTTCCAGACCGAAGCCAACCCTGAAGAGGAACAACCCCTGCCTGGCGATAATATTTACGTTTATTCTGAAGGTCAGTATCCATGGACACAAAACGACAATGGAGTATGGTGTTCCGGCAACAGCGGAATTGACTCATCTGAATCCGTACTCTACATCCGCGTAAAGCACACGCAAGGACAAACCCTCACCATGAATCTCACGGTCGACTCGGAAACAAACTATGACGGAGTGTATGTTTCTGTAGGTTCTGACTCATCAGATTTCATCAGCGGGAGAAAAGATCAAGTCTTTTCATGGCCATTCTCATACACAGGAGAATCAGTCGTGCAGATACTATATCGTAAAGACGGAAGCAACAGCACAGGCTCAGACTGTGCTACGGTAAGTAACATCACTCTTAGAGACTAACTTACAAAATCCCTACATAAAACAACAGAAGGAGACGCAATTTCTTGCGTCTCCTTCTGTTGTTTTATATTTGTCCGAAAGGCGGAAAAAGTATCAGAACCTGCCGGTCTTACTATTGAGGTACCTTAATACCGATCAAGGATGCGGGGAATCAGAGCTTGAACGAGTAGACAAGGCCTACAGTATGAGGCGCGTCAAGTTCGTCGGCATCTGTGGTCTTTGCAAACCGATAGAACAAATCGAGGGAGTTATGGCGGTTAATTTTGAACCCGGTGCCGGCGGTTACACGCCATTTATCGCAAAACATTGCATTGCCCGTGCGGTTTTTCGTATGGTTTATGTCGGCCAGCAGCGAATAAAGTTCAAAACTCCAGTAAGGCGTGAACCGACATTTTTTTGAGGGCTTGACCTCGGCCATCACTCGCGAGCGGAGAATGTGTTTGCTCTTGGCGGCAACCGTCTTATTGCCGGCGGGAGAATTGTCATCAATGTCAAAGCGTGGAACCTGGAGCGACGGACGATGAGTGAACTGATATCGCTCGCGCAGACTAAGAGTCAGGACCTTCAGCGGCTTCCATTCGCCGGTCAGGCCAATGCTGACCCGATATTTATTTGCCCAGAAGGCCGAAACTTCATAGTTCGAGGTCTGCTCGGCCGGATAGCGGGCCTGGATAAACTTATAGGCCACTCCGATTTTCAGCGGCTTAATTGGCTTATAGGACGCGGAAACCTCTGCGCTCCATTGGTCAGAATTACTGAGCCAATCGGCCGACCGATATTCTATACCGGCGCCGAGATTCAGTCCGAACGCAAACTTATGGCTGATTTCGGCTCCTCCCAAAAGGGTCTGAGCCGAGGCACCCGAGGCAATTGACAGCAAAGCCGAGGCTATTATGTATTTGAGTTTCATTGGCCTTCCTTGGGAAATTTAACGATGTTATCAACGGTGTTGACGCCTTCGTCAGTCGGAATATAGTATACCTTGAGCATCGCCGTGTCACGCAGGAAATCAATATGTCCGACCTCAATTCGCTTGATTTCGAGTCCGGTACGCTTCCGCAGGTCCTCCAGCAGTTCGGAGCGACGTTCAGGGGCCGTCAGCTCAGGGCGATCATAGAGAATAAGTTTGCTGGCAACATGGCGAATCCAATTGGAACTTTCGCATAACCAAATCCATCCGATGAAAAGCAAATTTGCAACCAGAGCCTGCAATAAATTGGAACAGAGGGCATTGATAACGGAGATTGCGATAATTACGAACAGATAAGTCATTTCACGCACGGGCATTGACTCAGTCCTGTAACGTATGATGCCGAAAATGGCAAACAGGCCCAGCGCAAAACCGACTTTTAGTTTCACCCCGCCAAGAAGGTAAATCAGGAAGAAGATGCTGACGGAAATCAGCGAGAAAGTAAAATAATAGTCGCGGCGGCGGCTCTTAGGATAATAAAGCAGATGAATTATAACGGTAACGACCAGGGCATTGAACGCAAAGCGAATCAGGAGTTCCCAAAGGTCAAAAGTGTTAAAGCCATTGGGGTCAATGAGATCCCATAGGCTGGTCGCTCTCTCGGCGGCTACGGCCGTAATGTCGGTCAGTTCTTCCATTTGAAAGATTTAAGGATTTTTTATTGGTTTGTTTTTTTGTTTGAATTCGAAATCAGTTTTGAAACATAGCGCAGACGCTCACGAAAGCGGTTTTGTTTCAATGAGGGATTTGTCAATGCCATTCCAATGCAATATTTCGAGAAACCGCTCTGCTTGATGCGGAGTGTTTTCAGAATGTCAAGAACCGGTGAATGGGTAAGGCCGTCTCGCTTGACCTCAACAACGACAATCTGCCCCATGTCAAAGTCAGCGCCTGTCACTTCATTGTGGAATTTTAAATCGAGGTCAATGGTCAGCCGCTCAGTCATTGCGTTATTGACCAGAGTGATGCGGCGGAAGGCATTGCTCAGTTGCGGCAGCAGGTCAACGTTGCCATACCATGATTTGGCAGACAGAAATTCCCGGTAGTTCTTTGGGTCAGGGGTGTATTCGGGAATCTGGATGCGCTTCTTGTCGGTTCGGCCCTTGTTGTTTTTTCTCTTGACCTCAAGGAAACCGACACCGGAGCTTTCATAGCGTCGCACACGGATTTTCTGGCGCGTCTTGCATCCGCGCTGATGGCGCGAAAACATGTCACACTCCTGAGTGTCAAAGTAGAGAGTCGTGTATGGCATCAGTTTTTTGCCCTCGATCTCCTGAATGAAGTAACTGCCGGCAGCCATCCGAAGGAGTTTCTCAAGGCCGTCAGTCGTCGTGACAAATTTCGTATCTACCCGGTTAAGGAGTTTCACCTTGCCCATCTGTTCAAGCGAAACCGAGCGATAATCTTCAAGCAGTTGTTGCAACATGATGATGCAAATTTAAGACTAAAAACGCAGAACGCCAAATAAATCGACCGTAAAATATAAAAATTGCCCGTCCCTGAAGTCCGGGACAGACAATTTCTATAAAATTGTTGTATTCGTGCGGAATCAGAATTTGAATCCGATTGAGAGGACAAGGTTATTGTTCTTTGACGTAATGGTTCCGCGGGGCGAGGAGAAGGCGCCGGAGGCGAGGTCATATCCACCATTGGCTGAGGGAAACGAGCTGAAAGCAAACCAGTCGCTCTTCTGAGTCGAGTGTACATAAGCAGCGTCAATGTAGAACCCGCCCGTACGATAACCGAGACCGACGGAGACGTTGTTACGATCACCCTTGAACTCAGCCATTGACTGCGTGCCGGACGTATAGAGGTAATCCTGACCTTCGCGCACAGCGGTCTTTGCAGCCGAACTTTTCCAGTTGTAACCGGCGCGGACACTCCAGGAGGGAGTGAGTCGATATTCAGCACCGACGCGGAGCTCGTTTGTCGGCTGATAATAGCGCTTGACGTCAGCAGAAATGTCGTCGAGCTTTCCGAGGTCATCAGAGAATGACATCGAAGGATAAGCCTCATAGACATAGTCGGCAGAGATGATAAAGCGTCCGCCAATCACACCGGCGGCACTTGCCATCAGACGCCAGGGAGTTTTCAACTTCATGTCCCAGTAACCGTTGTTGGTAGTGGCATAAGGGTTGTCATCAACCATTGAGTCGAGGGTATAGTAGCCATCGTTTTCAATTTTTCCCAGGCCGTAGTCAACCCAGGCGTTGGTGCTATACGAGAGATTATACCAGGTTGGAGTGTGAACGGCCAGACCGATGCGGAACTCGTTGATTGGCTTGAAAATCAGGCCAAGCTTGAGGTTAAAACCGGTTCCGCTGACCTGCTGGAGGTTTTCGATTCCCCACTCAGCAGTGCCGGTTGTCAGTCCATCGGAGGCCTCTGAGACGGGAACGAGAGCATTGTTGATGTTTTCGTCGTAGTAAGACGACTGTTTGTAACTGATATCGCTGATTCCGAATGCAATGCCCCAGTAGACCATGTTTGAGAAGTTACCTCCGAAATTAATCGAATATTCGTCAATATAGCCCTGTTCGCGAACCTCAATTGAAGCGTCACCGTTTGAGCCGGGTTGCATTAATCCGACATAGCCATTGCCATTCTGTGCGGGATTAATCAGGAACGTATTGTAGGCAAGCGCTGAAATCCAGGGGACATTGCTGTCAAAGAAGGGATCGTAGTCCTCGGTTCCCCAGAGTTGCTGGCCGCTGTAGCCGCCGGAGAATGATGCGACATAGTTCGACCATGAGGAGGGAAGATTCGGGAAATAGCCCTTATAGGAACGCTCGAACGAGTTGATTCGGTTATAGGTTGCACCCCAGGCAAAATAAGGCATCAGGTCAGAGCCTGTGCGTGTCGAACCGGCATAACCAAAATTGTTGCAAGCGGCACGAGTGCGCCTGTCGGTCATCGAATTTGAACCGGTGTTGCTCATTGACGTCGAACTGAAATCAATGTCAAGAGTTGCGCCGAATTCATTGCTGCGGTAAACGCCAAGGCCTGCGGGGTTCTGATTGAGCGTCGAGAGGTCGCCGCCAAGCGCGCCGAAGGCCCCGCCCATCGAGACATAGCGAGCCGTTCCCCTGAGCTGGGACTGAGATGCGCTGAAGGCATCCATGGCACTCTGCGCTCCGGCTCCGAATGTCGAGACGATGGCCGCTGCAAAGATTAGCATATACTTTCTCATTTCTCTTACTGTTAAAGTCAAAATAACGTGTAATTTTTACGAGGAGAGAGGAGGATGTTTTAGTGACGTCCGGAACGTCCGCCACCGCCTCCGGAACGTCCGCCGCCCCCGAAGCTACCGCCGGAACTGCGGCCTGAAGAGGAGCTGCCGCTGCCAAAGCTACTACGACCCGACGAAGATGAGGAACTGCCGGAATTGTAACTGCGGCCTGACGAAGTCGAGGTAGAAGAGGAGGATGAGCGACGGGACGAGGAGTTGCTGTTGCTGCGATAGCCGGAGGTTGAGCGATTATTGGACACAGAAGTGTTGCCGACAGAAGTGTTTGTACGACGATTGGAGGTCGTTGCATTAGTTGAGGAGGCGCGTCCGGCCGATGACGCAGCCGAGGTGCCACTCTGGCCGGGACGGGTCTGCTGCCCGGGTACATACCCGCCACGGGCGCTCGACGCACGGCCACGATTGGAGGCAGAAGAAGAGGCGGAAGCCGACGACGAAGCCGACGACGAAGCGGGCCTACGGCCATTGCGTGCCGAGTGGTTGCGGCTAAGGGTTCCATTCTGAGACGGACGGTTAGATGACGGACGATTCACGACTCCAGAAGGACGAGCCGACGGACGGGAAGCGCCGGGGCCGGCAGGTCGCGGAGGATTGTAGCCCCAGTTGTGGCCCGGATAGTTGGGGTGATGATGACCTCCGCCCCAACCCCATCCGGGTCCGGGGTGATGCCAACCCCATCCGCAGGAGGGATATGTCCATCCCCAGCCCCAGCTGAATGAGGGCCCGCCCCAACCCCAACTCAGGCTCCACGAAGGACCGTAGCCCCATGCGTAGTTCCATGAATACCAAGGATTATAGTATACGGGGCGCCATGCCCAGCTCCATGCGGAACTGTAGTAATATGGATTCCAGAATCCATCCCATGGATCAGCATTTTCGACGTAGATATTGATTGTTGTCGGCGAGGAGCCGGTCACGTCGGCCAGTTCATCGTCAGCATTATTGTAATAATAAATCAGATCTTCGTCGTCAGACGTATTGACGATATCGGAATTATAGAAGCGCTCGATGCGACGGGTGTATTCAAAGTTCTCGCCAAGGTCGTCGACAGACTGGGACTGCACGGGCTTATAAGAACCGCGGCGGTTATATTCGTCGACATCGCGGGTCGACCCCGAATAAGACGTCGAGGTTGTCACCTTCGAGAGAGCTGACGCGGGGACACTGACAACGGTGGTGCCATTATCTGTGACGACGGTTGTCGAAGAACTGCTGACAGGCGTCTTCTTGACAACTGTCTGAGTTGTTTTCTTGGCTTTAGCTTTCGATGAGTCGAAATAGATGTCATCGTCGTAATAGCCCTGGGCCACAGCACTGACGGAAAGCATCGCTACGGCAGCGCCGGCGAGAGCCAGTCTCATTCTGTTAGAAACTTTCATTTTGTCTGGACCTTTCATTTTAAGTTATTGTTTTAATTCGGTTTCATATTTGACCAACACTCCGGACAGAGGTTTAATCATATGACGACAAATTTACACATTTTTTCTCGAATCACAAGCATTTTGCTCTCGAAAACTCAAAACGAACGCGAAAAATCAATTGTTTTCGCGTCCGTTGATGTTAACTTTCAATTTTTTTTGTGATATTTTATTGCAAGTCGCTTATTTGTCAACCGCAGGTTTCATGTCGTAAGAAGCCATTGCAATCGAGAAGCCCCAGTAGATAAATGCAAGTGAGGTCAGGAAGCTGACGTTCAACATATTCTGAAGATAACCGGCTTCGAGGAAGAAAAATCCGATAACGAGCAACAGGATGCCGTTGATTAACTGCAACCACCAATAGCGGCGACGGCGGTCATGGACTGCACCGATCAGCGCACTCACGCCCCAGAAAATAAAGACAAAAGCAATAAAATATGGGAACACGGCTTCGGCGAGGGTCACACTGCGCACGAGCATGAAGCCTATAAACATGTCAATTACACCGCCGGCCAGCCACCAGCCCCAGCCACGGGGACGGTGCGCGCCCGCACTGACGCAAACCTGCACAATGCCGACAACGATAAGCATCCAACCGAAGAGAACCGACGCTACGGCATAGCCGATTGCGGGAAAGAACCAGTAGGCAAATCCGGCAATAACCATCAACATGCCAATAATCATTACGAGCCACCAAAGTTTCGATGAACCCCAGAAGGATTTAGTTTCTTTCATAGTTTTAGAGCATTTAATAGTTAAACGTATGTGTGTGTTTCTTAGAATTTATCTTTAAAACAATCAAGACCGCAATTTGGTTTATTTCAAAAAAATTTAGTAACTTTGCGCATTAATTTACAATTCATTTAGCAAATGAGCCAACAGAAAGTACTTTTTGTCTCGCAGGAGATTCTGCCTTACCTGCCTTCGACCCCAATGTCGGAGTATTGTAACCACTTGCCCCGTAAAATCCAGGAAAGCGGCTATGAGGTAAGACTGTTCACCCCCAAATACGGCAACATAAATGAACGCCGCAACCAGCTCCACGAGGTGATTCGCCTTTCCGGAATGAATCTGATTATTGATGACACAGACCATCCGCTGATTATCAAGGTCGCAACGCTCCAGTCATCAAGAACCCAAGTATACTTCATTGACAATGATGACTACTTCGAACGCCATCCGTCGCAGGAACTTGAAACGGTTAGTGGCGCCGATGAAAATGACGAGCGCATCATCTTTTTTGTGCGCGGCGTAGCCGAGACTGTCAAGAAACTGCGCTGGGACCCGGTAATCATCCACTGCACCGGATGGGTCAGCGCCCTGACTCCGGTCTACCTCAAGCGGGTCTATAATGACGAACCGGCCTTCAAACGTGCAAAGATAGTCTACACACTTTTTGACGATGCAGGTACCCTTCCGGAAAATCTCAATCCGGCCATGGTCAAGAAAATGAAGGCCGACGGCATCACGGACCGCTATCTCGGCTCCATTAAAAACAAGGACATTGACCACAAGGCGCTCAACAAGCTTGCCATGGATTTTGCCGATGCAATTGTCCAGGGGTCTGAAAACATTGACCCGGAATTGCTTGAGTATGCAAAAGCGACGGGCAAGCCTTTCCTCCCCTACTCCGGCGATCTCGACGCTTCGGCTCCAGCCTATGTCGAATTCTACGCCTCACTGCTTAACCCCACGAAATGAAACGCCTTTTAATTAACGCTTCGGTCGCCGTCGGGCTGCTTGCCGGCCTGAGCGCCTGCGAAAGCGACTCCGTATCGGTTTCAGACCCGGGTTCGTCCCTTGTCAGCAACAAAATCGAAGTAGTCGTTGACTCCTCGTTCACGATAAGCTCATCGACAATTCCGAGCGGCGCAATCCAAAGCCGTACTACTACGCAGCTTCTCGGAGCCATCAAGGCGCCGGAGTTCGGCACGCTCCGTTCTGACTTCGTTGCACAGATGTTCCCGTCGAACAACATTGAAACCGAAGACATAACGCCCGACTCACTGAAACTCCAGTTAGTTTTTGAAAAAGACGCGTTTGTCGGCGACTCGCTGGCTCCAATCGGCGTTGAGGTTTATCCGCTGGTCAAACAGCTCCCCTCGCCCATCTACTCAAACTATAATCCGGCCGCAGAACAGGCCTATGACGCATCTCGTCGCCTCGGCGCGGGAGCGTTTACCGCTGTCGGAATCAGCGTCAACGACACCGTTGCAGCCAATCCTTACAGATTTGCCTATGTTGACATGCCCGACGAACTGATGAGCAGCATCCTTGACAAATATAAGACAGAACCGGCTCTGTTCAATGACCCTTATAGTTTCCAGGACTTCTTTCCGGGAGTCTACGTGCGCCACGTATTCGGCTCAGGCCGCGTCACCCGCATTACGAGCTGCCGTATGGTTTTCTACTATCACAAGACCTACAAGGTGACGAACTCCGAGGGCGTTGAAACCGACTCGATTTCCAAGCTCTACAACTACTTCATGGCGATGGCTCCGGAGTTGGTCAGCAACTCCTGCATTGACTATGAAATCTCGCCGGACCTCACGAAACTCTCAACCGAGGGAAAATCCATCATCGCCGCACCGGCCGGCTATGACGTGCAGCTCCGATTCCCGATAAAGGATGTCATCAACAAGGTCAAGAGTTCTGAAAACGGGGCTTTGACGGTTGTCAACACTCTGTCATTCTCGCTGCCGGCATCGGTCATTGAATCTGCCCGAGGCATCAATCCTCCGGAGTATCTGCTGATGGTCTTGTCAAAAGAAAAATCGGAGTTCTTTGAAAAAAACAAATTGCCTGACAGCGTTACGTCATTTACCGGCACATACAATTCAACGACAAAAACATACTCATTCGGCGACATGCGCGATTACCTGCTCAAGATGATGAGTTCGGAAGAAGAGCTGACTGAAGATGACTTCACGTTCACGCTGACTCCGGTCTCAATGGTTATGGAAACCAGCGCGTCGTCATACTATTACGGCACATCGACAAGCACCCTCAGCGGCATCACCCCGATGATTGCAATGCCTGCAATGGTTGAACTGCTGCCTGAAAAAGCAAAAATCAAGCTGACCTTCTCGCGTCAGTCATTCTAAGATCGATTACGAATATCGCGCGGGGAACGGAAAATTTAACTTTCGTTCCCCGCTCATTATATTAGGTCATTTCGGAATTTATTCTTAACTTTGACACCATAACTAACCTATAATTCATTTTACGGACTATGAAAAGACTGATTTCACTGATTGTAGCATCAATGATGATTATGCCGGTCGTTGCCCAAAGCGACACAAGAATCCAGCGCCAGAAGCAGCGTGAGAGTCAGGCTCGCATCAAACAGCTGATACGTGCCGGATGGGAAGTCATCGGCGGCAAGGAGACGATTGAGGACGCCGTACAGTCCCATTTTGACAAACTGATCAAAGGAGGCGACGACATAATTGAGATTTACGGCACTGCAAACCGCGTCAAGACCACGGATGAAGGCATTGCGAAAGCAACCAACAATGCTGGTGCCACCTACGCGCGTCAGCAGAGTTCAGACCTGAAAGGCCGCATTACCAGCAATGTTGCCTCAGCTCCCGCACCATCGGAAATCGAAGGCTTGATAAAGGCTTATGAAACGAATCTAAGGGATGGAGTCAAGTCAATCATGACCCCAAGCTACAAACTGATGCGAACCGGTGCGGACGGTAGTATGGAAGTTGAAGTCTACTTCATTTTAAGCGAAAAAGCGGCCTCGGAAGTGCGCACACGCGCAATGGAGTCATTAATCGACAATAACCAATATGCGAAAGCCCATTCGGCCGCAATCAAGGAATACGTAAAAGCGGGCTTCAAAAACTGAAGCCCGCTTTTCTATTTAAGGAACTGAGGAGCGAGAACGAAGATGCCAAGTGTCAGACCGGCATGCCAGCCACGTTCGGCAGGCGACCCTGTACGATAGTTGGCATAGGCACTCAAGTCAAGAAGTTTCAACTTATAGACCGCGGCAATCTCGCCGAAGAATTCCGGAGACTTCACTCCTTTGTCGCGCCAGGGAGTGAAACAGTGGAACGCGCCACGGAGCTGAAGATTATTAATCACTTTCCATACGGGGTCTACACCAACGCCAAGAAATGAATAGGCACGAAATCCGGGATTAAACGCATTGAAACATGAGGGAGTCGGCGAGTAAGTCGGCGAATCGGCCATGGCAACCTCGCGAATTGACGATGGCTTACGCGTCGAGGCAAGCAACTCACCCTCAAGACCAAGCGCGAAATGGCGCCCGAGGTCCCAGTATTTGCGAACAGTCGCGTCAAGCTGGACCCAACTTTCTTTCTCTCGCTTATCGGTCAGATTGTGATTACCAATCATCCCTTTAAGCGAGTAACGCATTTCAAGACCGGAAGTGGGAAAATTGATGCCGTCAAGAGTATTGTAATCACAGTTCCAGGCGAGCTGACCAAGCTTATGGGTTGACTTGACTTTTATCATCTCGTCATTGATAAACGAATTGCGTTCATAACCATAGCCAACGGAGATAACCCCCATTGCATGGCGCCCGAGGGGGAGACTGAACAGGTTAGCACGGCCAAAACCCTGGAAATTGCGCACGAACTTCGGCTCGTTGGCCTGATAGAAAAGTCGCTCGCTCTGATTGAAACGATGGTTGCTGACTACACCCTGGAGGCCCAGACTGTAAGGATTCTTGCCGCCAAAGCGGATTTTTGCAAGCAACTCGGCAGCCGCATAGCTTTGGCCAATCCAGGCGCCGAGCGAAGCGTCAATCGCGCGAGTGTTCAGATTATGATAGTTCAGAGCCGCATAAAGCATACTCGACGTGCTTGACGAGATGTATCCGCCAATGTCAACCCCCCAGTTTGATTTCGGGAAAGCCTTCAGCTTAATCTTGAACTGTCCGGAATCGGCCGGGACAGCGGAGATCTCAAGATTCTGCAGTTTTCCACCGGAAATTGCGCGATAATAGCCGTTGCGGGCATTGTCAATGTTATATTCATGTCCTTCACGAAACTGGAATTGCGCAACAATATAGTCATTCTGACGCCGGGAGCCTCCCTCACATTCGATTGACGAAAAATCCAGAGCCGACAGGCGCTTGCGGAATTCGCGTCGGCGACGCGTCACCTCGGCTTGAGGCCGACGGGCGGTCACGCGCGATTTAATGCTGTCGACCATCTCAAGTCCACGTTTGTAGCCCAGTTCATAAATATCCCGGGCTTGAGGAAAATCAAGCAGGGAGTAACGCGAGGCGTCGATATGGATGTGGATTCCGTCGGCCGGGTTCATCGAGTAGGTCTGCGGACGCGTTGCCAGTTCGCTGATCTGATTAATAACGTTGGGCGTTTCGGGACCTTCAGTGTGAACGTCGACTCCAATCATAATGTCAGGATGGAAGTCGGCCTTCATCACGTCAACAGGAAAGTTATTGAAAATTCCGCCGTCGTAATGGAGAGTATCGTTGATTTCAACCGGGCAGAATACGATAGGGAATGACATTGAGGCGCGAATCGCATCATTCATCGACCCACCGCGGGCAACCTCGCCACGCTGGGCCTTAATATTGGAACTTACCGTGCGCAACGGAACGAAAAGGTTGTTGAAATCACCACCACATGCGGCTGTCTCTGCTGAAAAAAGCTCCATGAACGGGAAATTCATCGACAAAGGGGAAATCAGACTCTGCGGAACAAGCTTTGCAATGGAATCATTACCGACGGAAATGCTTATGACCTTCGGCGACAGAGGGGGAGTTGTGAAGTAATACTGCAAATTCGGGTCAATGGTGCCGGAACTCCAGTAAGCAAAATCCTTGCTCGTAATCAGTTGCATCATTTCGGTCGGCGAATAGCCGCTGGCATACAGGCCTCCGACAATGGCGCCCATAGAAGTGCCGGCGACATAGTCAATGGCTATATCGTTCTCCTCCAGCGCCTGAATCAGTCCGATGTGCGCAACGCCCTTGGCTCCTCCGCCACTCAGAACAAGTCCGACACTCTGCTGCTTCGGCGAAGCAGTTAAACTAAAAACAATTGATGTCGCTAAAGCGATAATTCCGGTCCTTTTCTTCATAATCATAAATAAACAGTCTGAAAACATAACATAAAGCTATTGACAAAAGTTCAGCGAGTTACGTGTCATCCATACCCTGAAGAGACGCGCAGATGCAGAATCTAAGCGCAATACATCATGGTAAGGATTCCAACATCTCCTCATTACTTCCGGCGCGGATACCCCCAAGCATCGGAGACGACCTAAACCGCGCCCATTAGCGTTATGTCCATCATGCGACATAAAAAATAAGAGAGGGAGGCAGAGTCCCATGAGTAATAATTATTTTTGCAGGTGCATACGTATAAACAATTATCCTGAGAGCAAAGATACGCAATTTATCCGGAACCACAAGAAAAAAAGACAAGAACTACAATACTCAGCCCTCACCAAGCAAAAACAGAATTGATGACAGAGTTTGCACTTATTTTTTGAAAAGGAGTAACGTTTTTTGCTACCTTTTGGAAAATTCGAAAAAAATCACTAACTTTGCAGTCACAATAACGCCCGGATGGCGGAATCGGTAGACGCGACGGTCTCAAACACCGTTGGGGCAACCCATCCCGGTTCGA
>CAMWNI010000008.1 GCA_947175545.1 uncultured Porphyromonadaceae bacterium | reverse complement strand
GCATAGTCCGGCAGGAGTATATATAGAATTTCGTTACTCATAATTCGTCTGTTATTTTTTCCAGCGTTTGAGATGAGGGAAAAACTGACGCATCTGTTCCTTCATCTGTTCGACCGTGAGATTCTGCCCTGATTGGCGGTTTATCTCGTCAGTAAACTGAGCGCAGTGATCAATCATCTGCTCCATTGTCATATCCTGCGCGAAATTGCCGTCTTTGTAGCAGTAGATGCAGTATTCCTCGTTTTGTGTGCCATCGGCATTCGTGCCGAAGACATCATTTGTGAGCGGCATTCCGCAGCTCTGACAGAATTTCATATCCATATAGTTAGTATTGATTTTTCGGTTTTCAATTATCTGGTTATTGCACATTCTTCATGTTACGCCTGCGAAACATTTAAAGTCTGACCACAGGTTTATTATTAAGCGTCAGGCTTGGGACGGTAGATTTGCTTGAGGCGCTTGAGGCCCTCGGTTCCGAGAATGGTCAGACCGGCATATTGCGTGCATTTGGCGAGACCGAAGAATATAGTCCACAAGATGCCCTTGGCGGTGGAAGATATGGGGAGAGCCATCTGGGCAAAGGAGATTATATAACAGGGAATACAGAGGACCAATACGATAATCCCTGTGCGAAATGAAAGTCCACGGAGCCAGCGCTGAATTGACCGGACCAGGATTTGAACAAATTTCTTCATTTCGAAGTTAATATTGAAACGGCCCGAGAGATTTCAGACTCTGTGATGACAACATTGAGGGCTTATTATATTCAAATTCTGTAGACTGATACTCTACACTGAAGAATCAGTCAGACAAGAAGTGCCAGAGGACCCGGCATATCGCCAATCCGGCAACAGTATAGATGACTGACCAGACAATGAAACGCCTCCAGAAACTACCCTTGTAGCGACGATGGCGAGCAATCAGGGCGTATATCAAGCCGGAGAGGATGCCGTAAGCAATTGAGGCACAAATCCAGATATATTTGCTTCCCATTTTTGATTTTAATAATTAAACTAAGAGGGAGCGCGATCAGTTTTCAGTCGCGCTCCCCCCCTGCTCTATCGAAAAGCGTTCAGTTCAGTCCGGATCAGTTCCAAGCGTCAACGATACCCATAAAGTCAGCAGCTGCGAGCGATGCGCCGCCAATCAGGCCACCATCAACGTCAGGTTTGGCGAAGAGGGCCTTTGCATTAGAGGGCTTGCAGGAACCGCCGTAGAGAATCGAGCAGTTGTCAGCAACTTCCTTGCCATACTTTTCGGCAATGACACCACGGATGAAGGCGTGCATTTCCTGTGCCTGATCGTCAGTTGCGGTCTTGCCGGTGCCGATTGCCCAAACAGGTTCGTAGGCAAGAATGATTTTGCCGAAATCTTCAGCGCTGAGATCAAAGAGAGCTTCCTGAATCTGAGATTTCACGACGTCGAAGAAAGTTCCGTCTTCACGCTGCTCGAGAACTTCGCCAATGCAGAAAATAGGAGTCAGATTGTTTTCGAGAGCGAGATTTACTTTAGTTTTAAGGATTTCGGAAGTTTCCCCGTAATACTGGCGACGTTCGCTGTGGCCAAGAATTACGTAAGTTGCGCCGGTTGAAGCAACCATCGGAGCAGAAACTTCACCGGTGTAAGCGCCCTTAAGGTGGTCAGCGCAGTTTTCAGCACCGAGACCAAGCTTGCCGGCGTCGATTACGCCTGCAACGGGAGCGAGATGAGTGAAAGGCACACAGATTACAACGTCACATTTGGGAGAACGACCGGCAAGAGCTTCGTTCACATCCTTGGCAAGAGCAACGCCTTCAGCCAGGGTGGTATTCATTTTCCAGTTACCGGCAACAATTTTCTTTCTCATAAATTCTGATATAAAATTGGGTTATGTTTTTGTCGGGGCAAATTTACGAATAAATTCCCATTTAACAATAAAATTTTCGTATATTTGCAGCGTTATGACTGAAGAACAACAGGTAAATTACACGGGCGATGACATTATCACGCTCGACTGGAAAGAACATATAAGACGCCGTCCGGGCATGTACATTGGCAAGCTCGGCGACGGCGCCACAAGCGATGACGGTATCTACGTGCTTCTGAAGGAGGTGCTTGACAACGGCATTGACGAATTCATGATGGGATTCGGCAAGCAGATTACGGTCAACGTTGTCGAAGAGTCATCGGTCGAAGTCATTGACGAAGGCCGCGGAATTCCGCTTGAAAAGCTTGAAGATGTGGCGTCGAAAATGAACACCGGCGCGAAATATGATTCGAAGGCATTCAAGAAATCCGTTGGTCTGAACGGCGTCGGCATCAAAGCGGTCAATGCGCTGAGTACCATATTCTCCATCACATCGACACGCGACGGCAAACAGCGCCGCATTGAGTTTGCGCGCGGCAATATTGTCAGCGACAGTGGAATCATCGACGCCTCCCTGGATGCAAAAAACGGCACCAATGTCCGGTTCACACCCGACGGCGATATTTTCAAGGACTACAAGTATCGTGAGGAGCATATCCTGCCGCTATTGAAAAACTATACATTTCTGAACACCGGACTTGTTATTCTCTTCAACGGAAGGCGCTACCGCTCCAGCAACGGCCTGGCCGACCTAATGAAGGAAAACATGACCCGTGACCCGCTATATCAGCCAATCCATCTCAAAGGCGAAGACATTGAGATTGTACTGACACATGCCGACCAGTATGGCGAGGAATACTACTCGTTTGTCAACGGCCAGCACACAACCCAGGGAGGAACGCACCTGACGGCATTCAAGGAGGCCGTCGGGCGGACAATCAAGGAATTCTACGGCAAATCCTTTGAGAACTCCGACATACGCAACGGAATGGTCGCAGCAATCAGCATCAAGGTTGAGGAACCGGTTTTCGAATCACAAACAAAGACCAAACTCGGTTCAAAAGACATGGGGCCAGACGGGCCGACCGTAGCGAAATTCATTGGCGACTTCCTGAAAAAAGAGCTTGACAACTATCTGCATCGCGACAAAGACACGGCCGACATCATGCAGCAGAAAATCCAGCAAAGCGAGCGAGACCGCAAGGCCATGGCCGGCGTCACGAAAGCGGCCCGCGAGCGCGCAAAGAAAGTCAATCTCCACAACCCGAAGCTGCGTGACTGTCAAATTCACCTGAATGACCCAAAGGGCGATGACGAGCTGAAGGAATCGACCTGCATCTTCATTACGGAGGGCGACTCGGCATCCGGCTCAATCACAAAAATTCGTGACGTGCAGACCCAAGCCGTATTCTCGCTCAGAGGCAAACCGCTCAACTCATTCGGCCTGACCCAGAAGGTTGTTTACGAAAACGAGGAGTTCAACCTGCTCCAGGCAGCCCTCAACATCGAAGACGGCATTGACGGACTGCGATATAACAAAGTCATCATCGCAACCGATGCCGACGTGGACGGAATGCACATACGCCTGCTGTTGCTGACGTTCTTCTTGCAGTTCTTCCCTGACCTTATTAAGAAAGGCCATGTCTATGTTTTGCAAACCCCGCTCTTCCGAGTACGCAGCAAGAAAGGAGTAAAACGAGGAGCCAGAAAGAACGATGAAAAGAAAAACGACGACACATATTACTGTTACACAGACCAGGAACGCATTACCGCAATCGACAAACTGAAGGCCGACGCGGAAATTACGCGCTTTAAAGGCCTCGGCGAAATCTCGCCCGACGAATTCCGCGAGTTTATTGGCCCGGACATGAGGCTTGACCGCGTGACCCTTCGCAAGGAGGACTCCGTTGAAACGCTGCTGGAATTCTACATGGGGAAAAACACGCCTGACCGTCAGCAATTCATCATCAACAACCTCGTTGTCGAGGATGATTCGGAAATATTATGAGCAGCAAATCAGCTTTTTTCGCCGGGTCGTTCAATCCATTCACGGTTGGCCACCTATCGGTTGTCGAACGAGCGCTGACGCTGTTTGACCGTGTGGTTATAGGAATCGGCATTAACTCTGAGAAAGAATCCTCACCCGCGACGGAGGAACAGGCATCGCTGCTCAGACAGTATTTTCGCAATCGTCCGGAGGTTGAGATAAGGGTCTACACCGGATTGACGGCCGACGAAGCGCGCGCCGCCGGATGCACTCACCTGCTACGCTCGGTGCGTTCCGTTGCCGATTTTGAGTATGAACGCAACCTTGCAGACGCCAATCGCAACATTTTTGGAATGGAAACGTTTATATTATATACTGAACCTCAATTCAGTTTTGTCAGTTCATCATTGGTGCGCGAACTTCGTCACCACGGAATTGACCCGTCACGTTTTTTGCCAGAATATAAATAAATTATGAAACTACGAAAATTATTCATACCTGCGGTATGCGGATCAATTGCAGTTGCCGCGTCAGCAAACATCTTCGGCTCTAAACAATTCGATTCGGCTCAGAAACTCCAGTTGGCCGAAATGATAATCGAAAATTACTATGTAGACACCCTTTCGGCAAATAAGATTGTCGAACAGGGAATCATTGCCATGCTGAAGGAGCTGGACCCCCACTCGACTTATACGACGGCTGCCGAGACCAAGGCCCTGACTGAGCCGCTCAACGGCAATTTTTCAGGCATCGGCGTACAGTTCCAGATTGTGCAGGACACAGTCTATGTCATCCAGACCGTGGCCGGCGGACCGTCAGAGAAAGTAGGCATCATTCCGGGAGACAGAATCATTGCCTGCAATGACACGGTTATAGCCGGTATGAAAATGCAAAACTCTGACATCATGAAGCGACTGCGCGGACCAAAGCGCTCAGTTGCCAACCTGAAGATTGTGCGCCGCTCCGAACCGGACACCCTGCTATTCAGAGTTATCCGGGCTGACATCCCGCTCAATACAGTTGATGCTGCCTACATGGCAGACCCGACCACAGGCTACATCAAAGTAACCTCTTTTGGTCAGGAAACGCCAAAGGAGTTCCGTGAGGCCCTTGCTTCGTTACGCAAACAGGGCATGAAGAATCTCATTATTGATGTTCAGGACAACGGCGGCGGCTATCTTTCAGCAGCAGTGGAACTCTCGGAGCAGTTTCTTCCCAACGGATCGACAGTTGTCTACACCGAGGGGCTACACCAGCCGACGCAATTCTTCTTTGCCAACGGACGTAACCCGGATACTCAAGGACGCGTCATTGTCATGACAAACGAATTTTCAGCATCCGCCTCTGAAATCCTGTCAGGGGCAATTCAGGACAACGACCGCGGCCTGGTTGTTGGCCGCCGCACATTCGGCAAGGGCCTTGTGCAGCGGCCGTTCCCCTTCCCTGACGGGTCAATGATTCGACTGACTACGGCTCATTATTATACTCCATCGGGCCGCTCAATCCAGAAACCTTACAAGCGAGGCGAAGGTGAGGACTATGCAAAGGATATCAGCAACAGATATGAACACGGCGAGTTTTACTCGGCCGACTCAATTCGCGTTGACTCCACTCAGGTCCACACTACACTGATTAACGGTCGGAAGGTCTATGGTGGCGGCGGAATCATGCCGGACCTCTTCGTGCCGGTTGACACGACGGGAGTGAACCGCTACTTCCGTGAACTCCGCGCCAAAAACGCCTTGAGCCAATATGTTGTCGAATATGTCGAGAACAACCGGTCGAACCTGAAGAGCAAATACCCCAATGAAGATAAATTTGTTAATGAATTCGACGTGTCACCTGAAATGTTGAGCGAATTTATCAGTCTCGCCGACAAACTCGGCGTTGAACCGGACTCAGCACAATTTGAGGAATCAAAGCCTTACATTGTAGGCAATATAAAGGGCCTCATCGGGCGTGACCTGTTCACACCGTCCACCTTCTATCGGGTCTTCAACCAGCTAAACCCGGTCTATAAGCAGGCCCTTGACCTTATCAACGATCCGAAGAAATATAATTCGCTGCTACAGAAATGAACAGAATTGTCTCGCTAATTCTTGCATTAGCCGCAACCGTACTCCCAGCACTCTCGGCTACGACACCGACGAAAGCCCCTGAAGTCTGCTTTGAAGAGACCGTCTATGATTTCGGAACAATTAAGGAATCAGACGGATGGATTGAACATGAGTTTCAGTTTACAAATATCGGCACAGCCCCACTGGCAATCGTGACGGTCTCCGCCTCATGCGGATGCACCAAACCGGAGTTTCCTCACAAACCCGTGGCCGCGGGCAAAAGCGGCAAAATCAAAATACGCTTTACTCCTGAAGGACTCAAAGGGGCATTCACCCGCACCGCGAAAGTCCGTACCAACATCAAAGGAAAGAAAGGAAACGTCATTCTCACCATCAAAGGAACCGTAATTCCGAAATGAACAGAATTATTACTACTCTTCTGCTTGCATCAGCTCCCATGCTGATGTCTGCCCAAGCCCGATGGATAACGCAGAAACATGATTTTGGTGCGTTCAGCGAAGATCTCGGCACCGTAGACGCAGTGTTTCACGTTATCAACGAAGGGTCAAAGCCAATCCGCATTATTGAGGCCCGGGCAACATGTGGCTGCACAGTGCCGGAATATTCCAAACAGGATATCGCTCCGGGCGATACGGCCGCACTGACCGTCACCTATGCGGCCACGGGACGCCCGGGACGCTTTGACAAAAATGTCTATGTCAAGACCTCGGATGCACCGACAGTACAGCAGACTCTGACTGTCAGTGGAGTGGTTATCGGCGCATCGGCGACAATACGTTCCCGTTTCCCGGTTGACGGCGGAAAGATTAAGCTTCAGAGTTCAAGCGCCGGATTCGGAGAAGTCAAGCGCGGGAAATTCAAGACGGTTTTCATCAGCCTCTATAATCAGAGTCCGGACTCATTGCGCCCCCGCCTGGAGAAATTGCCGGACTATGTGACCGGACAAATAACCCCGGACATTATTCTTCCCGGCCAGCAGGGCCAAATTGCACTGACGCTCAATTCGCGCGACATCCCCGAATGGGGAATCACCAACGCCGACTTCATATTTCGCTCCGATGCAGCTGAAGAGCCTGTCAAAATGGACTTGTTCACGATTATTGTCGAGGACTTCAATAACCTTACGCCCGGACAGCGCCAAAGCGCGCCCGAATGTAACGTCACGCCACTTAAGATAGACCTTGGCGACATTGATTCGCCGCGCAACGTCGAATTTACCGTCAGCAATAGCGGCAAATCGCCCCTGATTGTGCGCAGGCTTCAAATTGTTGACCCTGCTATTACATCGGCCGAAATATCATCTTCGAAGATCAAGCCCGGCAAAAAAGCAAAAATTAAAGTTACAATCAATCCCGCAAAGGCCGAAAGTGACTTTATCAATGCTCGCATAAGTCTGATTACGAACGACCCGGACAACTCCCTCACCGTTGTTCGCGTAACTGCTGAAATTACAAAATGAACCATCCCGAAAACGGCTCCGAATATAAAGGATTGCAAGTCAACTCCGGAGTTGCCCAGCCTCCGTCGGTCAACCCTTACATGCGTGCGCTGCGCCGCAAGCCAATACCGTCGACCGCCGAAATGGTAGAGGGCATCCTGAAAGGCGACATGACCATGCTCTCACGAGCGGTAACCCTAATTGAAAGCCTTCACCCCGACCATTACGCCAAAGCTCAAGAAGTTATTGAAAAATGCCTTCCGTTCAGCGGCAAATCGCGCCGCATCGGCATTACGGGAGTCCCCGGAGCCGGAAAGTCTACCTCGATTGACGTATTCGGCCTCCATGTGCTGAAATCAGGCGGCAAGCTTGCGGTCCTCGCCATTGACCCCTCGAGCGAACGCACCAACGGCTCAATCCTCGGCGACAAAACTCGCATGGAGAAACTTTCACTCCACCCAGACGCATTCATACGCCCTTCCCCTTCGGCCGGTTCGCTTGGAGGCGTTGCCCGTAAAACAAGAGAAACCGTAGTGCTATGCGAGGCCGCAGGCTTCAACAATATATTCATTGAAACAGTCGGCGTCGGGCAAAGCGAGACTGCCGTTCACTCAATGGTTGACTTCTTCCTGCTGATCCAGCTTGCAGGCACCGGCGACGAACTCCAGGGAATCAAGCGCGGCATCATGGAAATGGCAGACGGCATTGTAATCAATAAGGCCGACGGCGACAACATCAACCGCGCCAAGCTTGCCCAGGCGCAGTTCCGTTCGGCTCTCCATCTGTTCCCGCCGACAGCCTCCGGTTGGCAGCCGGAAGTTCTGACCTATTCCGGCTATTTTGAACTGGGAATTCCGGAAGTATGGAATATGATTGACCGTTACTTCGAGTTTGTCAATGCCAACGGTTACTTCGAAGAGCGCCGTCAGCAGCAGGCTCGCTACTGGATGCGCGAGACCATCGACGAGCAACTGCGCAACCACTTCTATCGCGACCACGCAATCGAGCGCATGCTGACCGGACTCGAGCAGTCAGTTCTCGAAAATCGTCTCAGCTCCTTCACCGCCGCCACAGAAGTCCTTGACTCCTACTTCCGCCGCTTCCACTAATTGTGAAGAGGCTGTGCCGTAATAAAACTGACCCTCAAAAGTTGAACACAAAACTTTTGAGGGTCAGTTTTATTACATTATGGTGTACTAAAGTATATTTAGTTTTAGTTTTGCATTGAAATCAGCCAGCCGTCGATGCGACCGGGCGTTAGGTCGGGAAGGTTTACCTGGTCAAGCAGGAGACCGACGGGTTCGCCGTTGACGATGGCTGCGGAATGATTGAATTTGTAGACATTGGCGGGATACGAGCCGATAAATTCGGCGCCGGTACGTCTGAGGCGTTTGTAAAGTTCGCCGACTCCGGAGCAGAAAGTATCGGCCATTGTTTCGTCGCCGCTACCGAACAGAGCGATTTTGCGTCCATGAAGATCAACCATGTCGAGACCGTCAAGAAAGTCCAACCAATCGGTCTGAATCTCGCCGTCGCCCCAGGTACTCGTTCCGCAAATCAACAGGTCGTATGGTTCAACGGCCGATGGGTTTGTCTTGGCGACGTCATGAACATCATCGGCAGAAATTCCCAGGCGCGAAGCAATCATTTCAGCGATTTCACGGGTGGTTCCCGTTGAGGAACCGTAAAATATTCCGGCTTTCATATTCTGTTTAGAATTCGTTTTGTTTTTACATAAAGAACACCGCCGGACTCTTTATGGTTCAAAAAAAGCACCGCCATATTTCCGGAAGACAAAAATAATTCGTAAATTTGCAGCAAGTTTCAACCACTTTTCACTTTCATAACATGGAAACCGGCAGCCTCGTATCCATTGACAATCTCTCAAAAGAAGAGATTCTCAAGATTTTGCGCACCGCCGCATATTTTGAGGAGCATCCCAATCAGAAGATTCTGGACGGTAAAATTGTCGCTACGCTCTTTTTTGAGCCTTCGACCCGCACCAGGCTTAGTTTTGAAACGGCAGTACAGCGCCTTGGCGGCAGAATTATCGGATTCAGTGATCCTGCCGCAACTTCGACATCAAAAGGGGAAACGCTGAAAGACACGATTAAGATGGTGAGCAACTATGCCGACCTTATCGTGATGCGCCACTATCTTGAAGGAGCCGCACAGTATGCAACCGAGGTTACGGACATTCCGATTATCAACGCCGGAGACGGTGCGAACCAACACCCCTCACAGACTCTTCTGGACCTGTACTCACTCTATAAAACTCAAGGCACTTTGGAAAATCTGACAATCACCATGGTCGGAGACCTGAAGTATGGCCGTACGGTCCACTCTCTGCTGATGGCGATGCGTCACTTTAACCCGACGTTCCGTTTCGTGGCGTGTAAAGAATTGCAAATGCCTGAATTTTACAAGCAATTCTGTCTTGACAACGGCATACAGTTCACGGAACATGAGGATTTCAATCAGGCCGTTATTGACACTAGCGATATTATCTACATGACCCGAGTCCAGCGAGAGCGCTTTACCGATATCATGGAGTATGAGAAAGTGAAAGACCTTTACAGCCTCAACAACGCAATGCTGGAGACCTCGCGTCAGAATCTGAGAATCCTGCATCCGCTACCCCGCGTCAACGAAATCAACCGTGATGTTGACGACAATCCCAAGGCTTATTACTTCCAGCAGGCAAAAAACGGACTATATGCCCGTCAGGCAATCATCTGCCGCGCTCTTGGAATTGACTTACCGGTTAAATAACACACAATGACGACTATGAGTACTCAGAAAAAAGAACTGGCAGTCGCCGCACTGAAAAACGGCACTGTCATTGACCATATCCCGGCCGACGCACTTTTTGAGGTTGTACGCCTGTTGCAGCTTGCCGACAGCGAAATGCAGTTGACAATCGGCAATAACCTCCCCTCTTCACGCCAGGGCCGTAAAGGCATCATAAAAGTAGCTGACACGGAGTTTGCCGAGTCCACACTGAACCGCATTGCGCTCATCGCCCCGACGGCGAAAATCAATGTCATTCGTGACTATGAAGTTGTCGAGAAGCGCGCCGTTGAACTTCCGGAGACGTTGATTGACGTTGTCAGATGCAATAACCCCAAGTGCATAACCAACAACGAACCGATGGCTTCTCGCTTTGAGGTTGTCAGCCGCGACCCGGTCAAGATTCGCTGTCACTATTGCGGACATACCCAGCTATGAAACAACAATGGCGTCCCGGAACAATGCTTTATCCGGTGCCTCCGGTGCTGATTACCTGTGGTGCGTCAATTAAAAAAAGCAACATGCTGACCGTTGCGTGGGCCGGAACAATATGTTCAGACCCTGCAATGCTTTCAATCAGCGTGCGCCCCGAACGGTTTTCCTACGGCATGATTAAGGAAACCATGGAGTTTACGGTCAACCTGACAACAGCCGCAATGGCCCGCGCGACAGACTGGGCCGGAGTGCGAAGCGGACGAGACTATAATAAATGGCGCGAAACCGGTCTGACTCCGGTCGAAGGTGTAAAAGTCGGTTGTCCGTCAATTGCTGAAAGTCCCCTGAGTATCGAGTGTCGCGTAAGACAGATTATTCCACTCGGAACCCACGACATGTTCATTGCGGAAGTAATCAACGTTCTGGCTGATGAAAGTCTGATTGACCCGGAAACCGGCGCTTTCAGGCTTGAAAACGCAAACCTGATGACGTATAGCCACGGAGCTTACTACGCCTTAGGCGAAAAACTTGGAAAATTCGGTTTTTCCGTTCAAAAAAAGAAATAAATTCTTCAACAATCATTCATATACACTAAAAAAATGGAAAGAGATAAGGAAATCTTTGACATCATTGAGCAAGAAAACCTTCGTCAGCACAAGGGCATCGAACTGATTGCTTCTGAAAACTTTGTCAGCAATCAGGTTATGGAAGCCATGGGTTCCTGCCTCACCAATAAGTATGCCGAAGGCTATCCCGGCCACCGCTACTATGGCGGCTGCGAGGTCGTTGACAAAGCTGAACAACTTGCAATTGACCGAGTTTGCAAGCTCTTTGGTGCCGAATATGCAAATGTGCAACCCCACTCAGGCGCACAGGCAAACATGGCCGTATTCATGACCTGCCTGAAACCCGGAGATAAATTCCTCGGTCTCAACCTTGCCCACGGCGGTCACCTCAGCCATGGCAGCCCCATTAACTTCAGCGGTCTGATGTATAAGCCCCTGGAGTATAATGTAAGAGAAGAAGACGGGCTGATTGACTATGACCAGATGGAGGAAGTTGCACGCCGCGAGCGTCCGAAACTGATTGTTGGCGGAGCATCGGCATATAGTCGCGAATGGGACTACGCACGCATGCGTCGTCTCGCCGACGAAATAGGTGCAATCCTGATGATTGACATGGCCCACCCCGCCGGACTGATTGCAGCCGGAGAGCTTGAAAACCCCGTAAAGTATGCACATATTGTTACCTCTACTACGCATAAAACCCTCCGTGGCCCGCGTGGTGGCCTGATTCTTATGGGCAAGGATTTCCCCAATCCGTGGGGCCTGACAACTCCAAAGGGCGAAGTCAAGATGATGTCCGCATTGCTGAACAGCGCCGTATTCCCCGGAGCGCAGGGCGGACCGCTCGAACATGTTATCGCAGCCAAAGCAGTTGCCTTCGGCGAAGCTCTCAGCCCTGAATTCAAGGACTGGGCCAAGCAGGTTAGAGTCAATGCCAAAACAATGGCCGATGCTCTGATTAAGCGGGGCTATAAGGTTATATCCGGCGGCACTGACAATCACTGCATCCTTGTTGACCTCCGCACCAAATTCCCTGAACTGACCGGTAAGGTAGCCGAAAAAGTTCTCGTACAGGCCGACATCACTGCCAATAAGAATATGGTACCTTTTGACTCACGTTCGCCCTTCCAGACCTCGGGCATCCGTCTCGGAACCGCAGCAATCACCACTCGTGGACTGAAAGAGGACAAAATGGAAACCATTGTTGACCTCATTGACCGTGTGCTGTCAAATCCGGAAGACGAAGCGACAATCGCAGCCGTACGTTCAGAGGTAAATGCCCTGATGGCAAACTATCCGATTTTTGCTTAAAAATCCGCTTCGCTTATGATGGAAGCACTATTGGATTATTTACAGCAGCCGTGGCTCTACGCCACACTGACGGCCACTTATGTGCTTTCTATCGCTACGGTCATACTGGTTATACTCGGTGAGAACCGCAACCCCGTAAAATCACTTGCGTGGGTTACGGTTCTCATCTTGCTTCCGGCCGTAGGTCTGATTCTCTATATCTTCTTCGGTCGGAACATCAAGAACAAACGCATGGTTTCGCGCCGAAACAAGCGCCGGTTGCTCCGCCTTGCTAAAGCGCCGCGCCACCACCGCAACCCGTCGAGCCTGCCACCTGAGTATCAGGCAATCACACGCCTGACGCAAACCATGACCGGTTCAACTTACATTGCAGACAACGACGTTGAGATTTTTTCTACCGGCTCTACAAAATTTGAAAAACTATCCGAAGATCTTCGAGCCGCACGCAAATTCATCAATCTGCAATATTATATTTTTGAGGATGACGAACTTGGGCGCGAAATAGCCTCTATTTTAATGGAACGCGCGCGCGAGGGAGTGAAGGTCCGTGTAATCTATGACCATGTCGGTTCATTTCACGTCAGTTCGGACTTTTTCAAAAAACTGAGACGCGCCGGAGTTGAGGCATTTCCATTTTTCAAAGTAGCTTTCATTCCATTCGCCTCGCGCGTAAACTGGCGCAATCATAGAAAAATAGTGATTATTGATGGCGAAGTCGGCTACATCGGCGGCATGAACATTGCAAACCGATATCTTGACGGAGGTAAGTTTCCTGAATGGCGAGACTGTCATCTTCGCGTTGAAGGACCGGCTGTCAGCGCCCTGCAATATTCCTTTGCTCTTGACTGGAGTTTCATGAGCAATAAGATCCTTGACGACGAATGCAGCACTGAGCCACGTGGAAGTGTTGGAATTCAAACGATTACAGGGGGGCCAATGAACCAGTGGAACAATGTTGCCCATGTGTTCCTACGTGCGATTGTCGGAGCAAAGAAACGGATATTTTTACAGACGCCCTATTTTCTACCGCCTGAAACATTGCTGAAAGCGCTTCAGAATGCAGCCCTTGCAGGCATTGATGTGCGCGTGATGATTCCGCGCCACAGCGATTCATGGATGCTCAGCTATTCGTCACGCAGTTACATTACGGAATGTCTGCGCGCAGGCATTAAAATATATTTCTTCGAAGCCGGAATGCTCCATTCTAAAGTTCTCATTATTGATGATGAACTCTCGTCTGTTGGCTCGACAAACTTTGATTTCCGCTCCTTCGAGCATAATTTTGAGGCCAATCTGATTCTCTATTCGCCGGAAACCAACGCAAGACTGCAAAAAATCTTCCACGAAGATATGAAGAAGTCCGAACGTATTCGAGCCGAAGAATGGAAAAAACGTCCGCGCATTCACCGCGGTCTGGAATCAATTGTCCGCCTGCTCGCCCCGATTCTCTAACGAGATTCCCCAGGCATACACCCGGTCAATTGTCGGAGCAGCCACGGAGTGAGCCTCGGCAAGTTCCTTGATGAAACGCAGGCCAAAGGCAAAATCTTCAGTGAAATAACGGCTGCCAAAATCCGGAATCCAACCCTCCGGCGTCTGAATCATCGGAGCCATTATTTCCTTAAACGCACCAATCGAACGGATTTTCGCGGTCAGAGAAGCTGCATCAGTCGATTCGTAATAGTCAAGCAACGAAGGAACCGCACCTTCACGCAAATTAAGTGCGCGCAAAAGCGCCATGAATTCCCGGTCCATCTCAATCATAAGCTCCGAAGCAGAGTCTGTCCAGTCAGCATAGAACAGAATCCTGCGGCTAACAGGTTCAAACCCATCACCCCACATTGAATAGAGTCTGGCCGTATGCAGAATAGGGTTACTGTTAGTGAGTGCGGCTTCATAGAAGGACTCAAGACGTCCAACGGGCGTCTTGAACATGCTCTCAAGCAACATTACAAAGCCATCAGCATCAGCCATATTCTCAATCGCCACGCTAATTGATTTTTTATAACCAAGCAACAGCCCCACGCGACCATACTCCTTGACACGACAAATAAACGGTACACGCTGAAAGCCAAAAAGGGGCTGTCCGGGCATTATCCGATGAGCGAAAAAGAAGAAACCGGTTGACGAAACAATGGATCCGACAGCAGAACTTTCGCCAATATAAGGCGAAAGCTCAATCAGAGTCCGCTCAATCAAATAGCCCGGCAGGCAAAGCAGAACAATATCAGCTCCAGGAATCACATCGGCGGCCGACGATGAAATCCTCTCCATATTTCCACTGAAAGTCTGCCCCTTTTCGTCGATAACCTCAACCGTATGATGCCACCTTTCAGGATGACCGGTCAGAATTCTTACGTCAAAACCCTGCGCGGCAAGAACTCCGGCACAAACAAGGCCGAGGTTTCCGCCTCCACAAATACAAACGGATGTCTTCTTCATTTATCCTTCAATTTTGAACTCGGCCAAAGCAGACACCAGGCGAGCATTGTCGAACCTGTCACGGATTGCAATGCGAACAAACTGCCTGTCAGCCGGAAAACCTTTCTTCGACGAGCAATCCTTAATCAATATATTATGGTCAGTCATCAGCCGCAGAGTAAGCCCGGCCGACGTAATGCCTGACAATTCACACAAGAAATAATTTGCCTGCGAAGGAATTACCCTCATGAAAGGAACTTTTGAGAGTTCTGAGAAGAAAACATCGCGCTCCTGTCTGAAAAGCTCGCATGAACGGACATAATCCTTTTCGTACTTATTAAAAATCTGCATGTAAAACTCTGCAAAAGAATTGATATTCCAAATTGCAACATCCTTCCTTATTTTTTCAATCAATACAGAGTCAGCCGAAGCAAGCACGCCAAGTCGGAGTCCGGGAACACCGTAACTTTTCGAGATAGACTTCATCACACTCAAAAGGGGATAGGCCCGAAGGATTTCGTTGCGCAGCAGGGTCATTTCCGCTCCACAGTCAGCAAAATCAACAAAAGATTCATCAATAACAAGACGCACGCCTGCCTGAGCCGACCATTCAGCCAGGCGTATCAGACCGTCCATATCAATCAGATTGCCGGACGGATTGTCAGGATTGACAACAAGAAGAGTATCAACCGGATTCGCCGCAAAAAACTCAATCAAATCGTCGGCCGTATAACTGAAATCAACATTTTCCGGCTTAAACTTGACCAATCGGTCCGCGGGCAGGCGGTTAGGATATTCCTCAAACGTTGGATAGATAACACCAACCGTACCGTTCCCGATAAAGCCCATCAGACTCTTAATCAACTCCGCAGCTCCGTTGCCAACAACCATCAGGTCATGGCTCACACCGAAGTATTTCGCTGCGAGCAGCGAGTTGACTCCCATGCCTGACGGGTAGTCACGCAAAAGAGGCTCGAAGTTGGCTTTCATCTCGTCAATCATTTTAGGCTGAGGGAAATACGGATTGACAAGATAACAGAAGTCCAGCACATCAGGATAACGCCAGTATCCGCCAAAACTATGCTGCATTTTTTTTAGCCTCTCTTCCGGTTCAGCAAAGATTGTCTCGGCAATGCGGAGGTCCTGCACGTCATCTATTTCATACCAGTGAAGTCCGTTGATCGGCAGCGCCTTGATATCAGCAATATCAATCATTGTTATCACGCGGAGAACCTGCTCGTAATACTCATTCTGACCCAACACCTTGATGTAAGCCTCCAGAAACGGAAGATAATGATCTCGGACAAATTCAGGAGAGAACTTATACACATTCACCGTCTTATAGTATAACTCCGTATCTGAATACTTGAACGCCTTCTTCGGTATGAAACTTATAATCTTACATTCATCGTCAATACGGACCATCGTGCCGTCCATCCATGTCTGATACTTGGCAACGAGAGCCACGTTGGGATACTCGGAGGAAAAAGCCATCTCAAGAACCTTATCCTCGAAAATAAGATCGGACTCGAGCAACAGCGTTTCATCCTCAACCATCATTTCGCGTGCAAGCCAAAGCGAGTAGATGTTGTTCGTCTTGTCGTAAATCGGATTTTCAACAAAAACAATGTTCCGGTCCTGGAATTTACGCCGGATATGATCCTTCAGGTTTTCGGCCTCATAGCCAACAACAATGATTATTCTTTTCAGCGGAAGTCGGTTGAGCTGATTGAGCATCCTGTCAATAAGCCGCACTCCGTTGACCGGAAGCATACACTTGGTGTTATCGGCAGTAAACTCGCCCAAACGGCGACCCATACCCGCCGCCAGAATCAAAGCCTGCATAAAAATATACTTGTGTCGGGTTAAAAAAGCGTTGTAATTCGTGAAAACAGACGCTAATTTAGGAAGTTTTCGCGTATTTTGCAAGCAATTGAGTTTTTTTGTTTACCTTTGCATAAATAAGCCGCTGACAGCATGCGGCGCCATTATTATGCTTACGAAAATTAAACAACATATAGTCAACCCATTGCGCCGCATTATCCGCTATCATGTAACGATCAATGTTCCGGCCCGGAAACGTACCTACGCAAAAATTGTCAGGCGGGTTGCACGCAAAGGTAATTGTCGCGTATTATTTATAGCTTCATCGCTGCCGATGTGGCGCTATCATGAAGTCATAAAACTGCTGCAGGCTGACCCTCGATTTGAAATCAAAATAGCCATCATTCCTTTCCTGGCCTTCACGCCAGAAGAGCAGAAGCGCGACGTCAGGCTGCTTGCCGACTACTTCGCATCTAACGGCATTGACGCAGAAACCGTCGCAGACTTCGGTCAGCTCAAACGTGACTTCAGGCCAGACATGGTCGTTTATCCACAACCATATGACCACAGTTATGATGACGTGCGGGCCGACTGGAAAGCCAGTCGCGACTGCCTGCTGGTCCATACTCCCTACTCTGTTCCGCTGACGGAGCTGGAATGGTACGTCAACATAGAATTTCATAACGCAGCATGGCGCTTCTATGTGGCATCAGATATTCATCAGAATGTCAGCCGACGCATTGCCGATAACAAGGGCGAAAACACAGTAGTTGTTGGCGAGCCGCATGCCGACCAACTCCTGACTCCCCCCTTGAGCAACCCCTGGAAAAAAACCGCCGACGGCAAACCCAGAAAGAGACTAATCTGGGCGCCTCACTTTTCCGTTAAGTCCTACAATATGTTTGACCGCCCTGACTTTAACTGGAGCCACAGCATTATGCGCGAGATTGCGGAACAGAATGCCGACCGGCTTCAAATCGCATTCAAACCTCATCCACGACTAAAATCAGAACTCTACAAACATCCTGACTGGGGAAAAGAGCGAACCGACGAATTTTACTCATTCTGGGAGAACTCACCGACCACTCAGCTTGAAATCGGTGATTACATTGACCTTTTCAAGACCTCCGACGCGATGGTCCATAACTGCGGGTCATTCACCGCCGAATATCTTTTTTTGCAGAAACCGGTTGCATACATCACTCGCGACCTTCCTCGCATCAAAGCGGAACTGAACGCATTCGGAGCCGCCTGCCAGGACGCTCATTATACCTTAAGCTCGCCGGAAGAAATCCGCAGGTTCGTCAATGACGTTGTTCTTGACAATAAGGATCCGATGGCCATGAAGCGCGCAGAAGTCTTCGAAACAGTCATGCGCACGCCAAACGGCACCACAGTGGCCCAAAACATTTATAATGACCTCGTTCACGCCCTCTTTAAGTCATGAATCTGCTGATATTGCTTTTGGTCATCATTACAATCTATGGCGCCAGGGTTTCTTCCGATGGTCATTCTGACTACATCGGCAGAAACCAGACTGACTCCATTAAAGGTATTTTTGCAATTATCATTCTCTTTTCCCACATGAGAGGTTATCTTCCGCCACCCGGCGAGAACGATATCGTTTTCTACTCAACACTGGTTTTTATTGACCAACTGATGGTTGTCATGTTTCTGCTCTATTCCGGCTATGGCGTGATGGAGTCGCTCAAGCGCAACAGACAAAAATATTATGACACCTTCCTGACCCACCGGCTACTGAAAACATGGCTCATGTTTGCCATAGCCGTCGGACTATATTTCATTCTCGCGCTCGTCTTAGGCCATGAGTACCCGGCTAAAAATTACATCTGGTGCTGGATCGGTTGGGAGAGCATTGGGAACTCAAACTGGTTCGTGTTTGACATACTGGTTTTGTATCTCATTACTTATTCAGGTCTGTTCGTGGCCAACAGAATGCGACTAAGCCTGAAAAAATGTACGATTATAGTGCTTGTGCTGACTTTTATTTTTGATATATTTCTTAAATCAAGCGGAAAGGACGCATATTGGTACGACACGATTATAGCATACCCTGTCGGGATGCTGTTTTCGCTCTATAAGCCGCAGATTGAAAAACGCGCGCGAGGATATCGCTGGATAATGCTTTTCCTCGTCTTCACCGGTCTATTTCTGGCCTGCCGCTATGTTTCAATGTCCGATCTGCTCAAGGCTAATGGCGCAACAAGGATGGTCAACCATCTGATGTATATCTCAACCTCAAGTTTCTTTGCCATAGCGCTTGTTTTCCTAACGATGAAACTGAAACTTGATAACGCAGCACTCAGATGGCTCGGAGTAAATGCCTTCGCAATATATATTCTTCAGCGACTCACCATGATTCTTTGCGCCGAAGCCGGATTGAATAAACACTCGCTTGTTTTTGCGGCGATTGTCATCCCCTCCACCCTGCTGATAGCCGCAATATTCACCGCATCCACGAACCGGATGAACGCAATCTTGTTCAAAAAATGAATGAGAATAAGAACAACATAAAAGCGATGGCGGTCCACGGTGTGGCCTGGACAATGGTCGAAAAATATTCCGGCCAGATTGTGCAATTTATCATTCAGATTATACTGGCACGACTTCTGACGCCGTCGGAATACGGTCTGATTGGGGTACTTGCAATTTTCATGGCAATCTCAACCGTGTTCATTGACGGAGGGTTTTCAGCCGCGCTAATTCAGTGTAAAAACCGCTCGCAAAGGGATCTTTCAACGGTTTTCTACCTGAACGTGGCAATAGCGCTGACAATATATCTAATTCTCTGCCTGTCGGCTCCATGGATTGCACAATTTCTAAAACATCCGATCCTGACCCGAATTATCAGGATATACTGTCTGACCCTGGTAATCAACTCTCTGTCATCCACCGGACAGACTATTCTGACAATCAATCTTGACTTCAAGACAACAACAAAAATATCGTTTGCATCAGGCGTAATTTCCGGTGTTATCGGCATTGTGATGGCTTACTGCGACTACGGCGTCTGGGCCCTGGTCGGACAGTCAATCGCTTACGCGGCGGTCACCACACTGCTGACATTTATACTTGTGCGCTGGGTTCCTCGCCACGGATTCAGTTCCGATTCGTTCCGCCGGCTGTTCTCTTTTAGTTCCAAGCTCTTTGCCGCAAGTCTGATTTCGGCTGTCTACGAAAAGATTTTCGGCATTATTATCGGCAAAATGTTTTCCACGTCGGCCCTTGGCTTCTACGATCGGGCAATCAGCTTCAACCAACTGCTCAACAACAATATATCAACCGTTTTAGGGCGCGTTTCTTACCCCCTGTTGAGCCGTATTCAAGATGATGACGAGCGCCTGATTGGAATCTACCGACGCTATATTGAAATTTCCGCCTTTCTGACATTCCCCTTGCTGATGATGCTATGTGGTATAGCCAAACCGCTGATTCTCGCGCTGCTGACCGCCAAGTGGGCTCCGTCAATTCTGTTGCTCCAGGTGCTGACATTCGGTTTTCTATGGGATGGCGTCATTGTTTCCAATCTGAATCTGATTAAGGTCAAAGGACGCTCAGATCTGGTTTTGAAACTGGAAATTATCAAGAAACTGATTGCATTTACCCTCTGCATCGGCTCGCTGGTCGTTTTCCGCAGTGTGCTTGCCCTCTGTATCGCAAAAGCAATCTACGGCTTCATAGCTCTGATACTTAACACTATTTACACTAAGAAATTGCTCAACTACGGCTTCCTGCGTCAACTTCGTGACTATCGGGCCTATCTTGCAGCGTCAGTCGGGGTGCTTGCAATCAGCCTTCTGGCCTCCGAATTGATTTCAAACAGCTGGATTGCACTCATTACAGGCATCGTGTTTTCCGGATTGTTCTACCTTACCATATGTCATTGTTTCCGACTTTACGCCTACACGGAAACCATCGGTATTCTTCAGTCGAAACTCGGTCCAATAGTCGGAAAATTCAGAAAAAATTCGTAATTTTGCCGTTGATATGGGAAGAATCCTTGCAATTGACTACGGCAAGCGTCGCTGCGGACTCGCGGTGACTGACGAATTGCGCCTTGTCGGCTCTCCCCTTGAAACGGTCGACACTCCGCGCCTGCTTGACTACCTTAAGCGCTACCTCGGCCAAAATAAGGTTGACTTAATCATTATTGGAGAGCCAACAACCCTGCGCGGCGAACCGTCGGAGTCTTCCCGATATATTGAGCCGTTCATTCCGCGTCTGCGTCGGATTTTGCCCGATGGAGTGGAGATTGCACGTTATGACGAACGCTTCACCTCGACTCTTGCCCATCAGGCAATGCTCACCGGAGGACTTGGAAAAATGGCACGGCGTGACAAAGCGCTGGTTGACCGCACCGCCGCAACAATTATTCTGAACGATTACCTGCAAAGTATTTATAATAAATAATGAAACTACCGATTTATCTTTATGGCCACCCGGTTTTGCGCGCTGAAGCGCAACCCGTTCCGGCCGACTATAACGACCTGAAGAAGCTAATCGACGATATGTTCGAGACAATGTATGCAGCCGAGGGCTGCGGACTTGCCGCTCCGCAGATTGGTCTGAGCCTTCAGCTTGTCGTGATTGACGCCGATGTTCTTGGCGAGGACTTCCCCGAGTGTAAGGGACGCAAGTTCGCGCTGATTAATCCGGAAGTAACAGTTCTCGACGGCGATGAAGTCAGCCGCAGCGAAGGATGTCTATCGCTCCCCGGACTGAGCGAAAACGTTAACCGGGTGGAGCATATCCGACTCAAATGGCTTGACGAAGACATGCAGCCTCATGAAGAAGAAATGTCAGGCTTCCTTGCCCGTATTGTACAGCACGAGTGTGACCATCTGAAAGGTCAGGTCTATATGGACCACGTTTCGCCGACACGCCGTCTTCTTTTGCGTACCAAACTGCGCAACATCGTTGACGGCAAGACCCGCTGCGAGTACAAGACCAAAACCGCTCCCCGACGTAAATAAAAGTGTAATCAACCACATTTTTCATCATTCATTTTTAATTATATCTTCCAATAATAATGGCTGACGATAAAAAGATTATTTTTTCTATGGTAGGAGTGTCAAAGACATATCCTCCTCAGAAACAGGTTCTCAAGAATATATATCTCTCGTTTTTCTATGGTGCGAAAATCGGCATTATCGGTCTGAACGGTTCCGGTAAGTCCTCGCTACTGAAAATCATTGCCGGGATTGACAAAAACTATCAGGGTGAAGTCGTATTCTCGCCCGGCTACTCGGTTGGCTACCTTGAGCAGGATCCTCACCTTGACCCGGAGAAAACCGTAATTGAGGTTGTGCGTGAAGGTGTGCAGCCCATCATGGACATGCTTGCCGAATATGACAAAGTAAACGAAGCATTTGCCGAACCCGATGCGGATTTCGACGCCCTGCTGGCCCGTCAGGCTGAACTTCAGGACAAGCTTGACGCCGCTGACGCCTGGAACATTGATTCAAAACTCGAACGCGCTATGGATGCGCTGCAATGTCCGCCCGACGATCAGCCGGTCAACACGCTTTCCGGCGGTGAGCGTCGCCGAGTAGCCCTCTGCCGACTGTTGCTTCAGCAACCAGACGTATTGCTGCTTGACGAACCGACCAACCACCTCGACGCCGAAAGTATCGACTGGCTCGAGCAGCATCTTCAGCAATATCCCGGCACAGTCATTGCAATCACCCACGACCGATATTTCCTTGACCACGTTGCCGGATGGATTCTCGAACTTGACCGAGGCGAAGGTATACCCTGGAAGGGCAACTATTCTTCCTGGCTCGACCAGAAGACCAAGCGCATGGCTCAAGAGGAAAAGCAGGCAAGCAAACGCCGCAAAACACTTGAGCGCGAACTCGAATGGGTCCGCATGGCTCCAAAAGCACGCCAGGCCAAGGGTAAGGCCCGCCTTAACTCATATGACCGGCTCCTGAACGAAGACCAGAAAGAACGCGAAGAAAAACTTGAAATCTTCATTCCGAACGGTCCGCGACTCGGCAACAAGGTCATCGAGGCCCATGGGCTTGCCAAGGCCTTCGGCAAGAAGCAGCTGTTCAGCGATCTGGAGTTCACCCTGCCGCCGAACGGTATTGTCGGCGTAATCGGCCCGAACGGCGCCGGAAAAACTACCCTGTTCAAACTCATCATGGGGCTTGAGGATGCAGACGCAGGCTCGTTTGACGTCGGCGAAACCGTAAAGGTTGCTTACGTTGACCAGACCCACAAGGACCTGCTGCCTGACAAAACTGTATATGAAGTTATTTCCCAGGGTGTTGACTCGTTCCGCATGGGAGGCCGTGACGTGAATGCCCGCGCATATCTGAGCAAATTTAACTTCTCAGGGGCCGACCAGGAGAAAAAAGTCGGGGTGCTTTCCGGCGGTGAACGCAACCGTCTGCATCTCGCAATGGCGCTCAAGCAGGAAGGCAACGTTCTGCTCCTTGACGAACCGACCAACGATATTGACGTCAACACCCTACGCGCACTTGAAGAAGGACTTGAACAGTTTGCAGGATGTGCAGTCGTTGTCAGCCACGACCGCTGGTTCCTTGACCGTATATGCACCCATATCCTTTCATTTGAGGGCGAAGGCAAGGTCGTATATTACGAAGGCTCATACACTGACTATGAAGAGTATAAGAAAGCTCATACTCCTGATGGGAAAGCGCCTCAGCGCCGTCGTTACCGCAAGCTGATGGAATGATGAATAAGAAACTACTTATTCCAACCGCTATTTTGCTGCTTTCGTCCTGCTCTCGCCAACAAGAGAGCTGGACGCTTAGTGGCGAACTTCCGGCAGATGTCAAGACCGTAACATTGGAATTACCTTCGCCTGCCGGAGGCTGGTATACCGCTGACTCCGTGAAGGTCAACAAATCAGGCGAATTTGTCATTACCCGTGAACGCGCCAACGGCGAAATGTACCGTCTGAATATTGATGGAAAATACGTATATGTGCCGGCCGATTCAACGGAGGCGCTGAGTCTTTCCATGTCACAGGAGGGCAATTATGTAATTGCGGGATCGCACGAGGCAGCTCTGTTTTCGGACATATCAGCTATTCTGGATGCTCCAGCCGACAGCACCACCCAACGCCGTCTGCTCCTTGCCCTGCAGGACGATTTCAATTCAATCGCAGCCTATTACGCAACCTTGCGACTTCAGGGTAAAAACCGCACGTTGCTCCGCGCCGTCGCTAACGCTTATTCGGTAACCAGACCCGACGACCCGCGAACTGCGCTACTGCTGAGTATGCTTCAAAAACAGCAGCCTCAGCCCTCAACGTCCGGCGAAACAATTGTCATTGAAGCGCCTGAACTTGGCTATTTCGACATTGAACTGCTTAACCGCAAGGGCGAAAAGACGAGCCTGTCAGCAACGGTTGAAAGTCACCCGCTAACCCTTCTCGCCTTCGTAAACCTCGAATCAGAGAGCGCTCCGGGCGTTAATCTGAACATCGGCGAGGCATTCACGTCCTATCCTCAGATAGGCATCTATGAGGTTGGCTTTGGTGAGAACCAACACCAGTGGGCGGCCGCATCGGCCGAACTTCCCTGGGTCAACGTTTTCCAGAGCGAAAGCGCCTCACGTAGCCACCTCGGACAATATGCAATCAGTAATCTGCCGACTTTCTTCCTCATCAAGGACGGTGAAATCGTTGCACGCATCGAAGATTCTTCGGAAATCAAAGAAACCGTAAAAAAGTATCTTTAACGCCAACAATTAATAAGTAATGAACCTTAAATCAATTCTACTCTCTGCATTACTGACATCGTCGGTCACACTTTTTGCGACTGACAACGCACCGAAATATATTTTTTATTTTATCGGCGACGGCATGGGTCCCGGCTCTGTGATGGGTACGGACACATACCTGCGTCTTGCCGCCGGCCGCTCAAATCCGCTGCTCTGGGAAAGGTTCCCGCAGTGTTCTATGTCTACGACTTACTCTTACAACTCTCCCGTTACGGACTCGGCCGCGGCAGGAACGGCGCTCTCCTCAGGTCATAAAACGCGAAACAATATGCTTGGAATGGGTCCGGACTCCGTTGCCGTCCGTAACATTGCTGATGACTTGAAGGAGATGGGCTATGGCATCGGTCTGGTCACTAATGTGGCGGCTGATGACGCTACCCCCGCTGCATTTTACGCTCATGTCCCCTCTCGCGACATGGCATATGAAATTGACACTCAGGCGGCGGAATCGAAGATTGATTTCCTTGCCGGCTCCCGCATTCGCGGCATCAAGCGCAATGGAAAATACTCCGGCATTTACGAGAAATTTGCCGAAAACGGATGGGACATAGTCCGCGGTGTAAAAAATTACAACGAGGCAACCTCGCCTCGCGTACTTCTCATAAATGACGTTGACACACTGAATAATAATTCAGGCTATGCGATTGACAAACCTGCGGAGTGGAACCTGCTGCGCGATTACACTGCCACAGCGCTCAACCACATGACAAAGCATACGCCCGAACGCTTCTTCCTTATGATTGAAGGTGGAAACATCGACTGGGCAGCTCACGACGACGATGCGGCAACGATTATCCGCGAAGTCCTTGACTTTGAAGAAACAATGCAGCTTGCCTATGATTTTTACCTTGCCCATCCGGAGGAGACTCTGATTGTTGTCACCGCTGACCATGAAACCGGAGGAATGACCGTCGGACAGAAATCTGTCGGCTACAATTGCTTTCCTAAACGCCTTGAAGGTCAAACAATTTCGAAAGCAAATTTCAATGATCTCGTCAGTGAACTTCTGAAACGACCAAATCCGGTCAGCAAGGAGGAGATGAAGCAGATTCTGACCGACAAGCTCGGGTTCTACACAATCGTGCCTATTAATGAAGCGTGCCAGAAACGCCTCGACGAAACTTTCGAGCGTACATTCATCAGCCGCAACGACTATTTCAACGATGCCCTCTACCACAAATTTCCGGAATTTGTTGAGGAAGTTTTCACAATAATGAATGAAATTGCCGGTTTCGGATTCACGACTACAAAACATTCCGGCAACCCCGTAGGAGTCTGCGCCATCGGACCCGGAAGCGATTTGTTTGGCTCTCCGCTCGACAATACGGAAATTCCACTCCGGATTATGGAAGCAGCAAAACGATAAATTACAAAAAACCACGCAGTAGCGTGGTTTTTTGATTTTTTTTTGCTAAATTTGCGCAAGTATGAGCGAAGAAATCAATCAGCAGCAACACAGCGATGACACAGTGCGCTATCAGCTTCGGTCAATGTACCGCAGCTGGTATCTCGATTATGCCAGTTATGTGATTCTGGAGCGTGCGGTCCCCTCTATTGAGGACGGACTTAAACCCGTACAGCGCCGAATTCTCCATTCAATGAAGACCCTTGATGACGGCCGATTCAACAAGGTTGCGAACATCGTTGGCAACACCATGCAATATCACCCACATGGTGACGCGTCTATTAAAGACGCCCTTGTCCAGCTCGGCCAAAAGGAACTGCTGATTGAAACGCAGGGAAACTGGGGCAATATACTGACCGGCGACTCAGCTGCGGCAGGCCGTTATATCGAGGCCCGACTAAGCCCCTTCGCCCTCCACGTGCTGTACAGCCCAAAGATTACGGAATGGACTCCGAGCTACGACGGCCGCAAGCAGGAACCGGTTAATCTGCCAGTCAAATTCCCACTGCTGCTGGCCCAGGGCGTTGAAGGCATTGCCGTCGGCCTTTCATCGAAAATTCTTCCCCACAATTTCAACGAACTGCTCGACGCCTGCATCGCATATCTGCGCGGCGAGGAGTTCACACTCTATCCGGATTTCCCGACCGGCGGCTTCATTGACGTCAGCCGCTACAATGACGGCGCACGCGGAGGTGCGGTCAAAGTACGAGCCAAGATTGAGAAAGTCGACAACAAGACTCTTGCCATCACCGAAATTCCCTTCGGAACTACTACGCGTACCATCACCGATTCGATTCTCAAGGCGATGGAAAAAGGCAAAATTAAGGTGCGCAAGGTCGATGACCATACCTCCGGCACGGCACGCGTAACGGTCTATCTCCAACCCGGAACCTCGTCCGACAAAGCGATTGACGGCTTGTATGCGTTTACTGACTGCGAGATTTCGATTTATCCGAACTGTTGCGTAATCGAGGACCGGAAGCCGAAGTTCATCGGCGTCAGCGACGTTCTGCGTCACAACGTTGACTCTACCCGGGAAATGCTCCGCCGCGAACTCGAAATCCGCCGAGGAGAAATCAACGAACTGCTCCACTTCGCTTCGCTCGAACGAATTTTCATAGAGGAGAGAATATATAAGGACAAGGAGTATGAACAGAGTAAATCGTTTGAGGAAGCCACCCGCCACATTCATCTGCGACTGCTCCCGTGGCAACCGAAACTGATTCGCGAAATCACCGACGAGGATATCCAGCGGCTCTATGAGATTAAAATGGGGCGTATTCTGCGCTTCAACTCCAACAAAGCGGAAGAACTGATTGCCCAATACAATGAAAAGATTGCGGAAATCGACCGTGACCTCTCTGACCTGACCGGATATACAATCCGATGGTATGAGGAATTGAAAGAAAAATATGGCGCTCCATACGAACGCAAAACCGTTGTACGCGGATTTGACACGATTAAGGCGGCGTCTGTTGCCGAAGCTAACAAGAAACTCTACATTAACCGCACTGAAGGCTTCATCGGCACCTCGCTGACCAAGGATGAGTACATATGCCCCTGTTCCGACATAGATGATGTTATCATATTCTACAAAGACGGAAAATATAAGGTTTCAAAGGTGCAAGAAAAGCTCTTTGTCGGCAAAAACATCGAGCATATAGCAATTTATAAACCAAAGGACGAGCGTACCATATATAATGTGATCTATCGTGACGGCAAGGACGGCACTTACTTCATGAAGCGTTTCCCTGTCACGGGGGTCACACGCGACAAAGAATACGATCTGACACAAGGCAAGTCAGGCAGCAAAATCTGTTACTTCACCGCCAACTCCAACGGCGAGGCCGAGGTTGTGCGCGTCACACTGAAACCAAAGGCGCGCCTGAACAAACTGCAGTTCGACGTCGACTTTGCTGACATGGCCGTCAAGGGCAAGCAAAGCCGCGGAAATATCGTTACGAAAAACGAAGTCCACCGATTCTCCCTGCGCGAACGCGGAGTTTCAACCCTTGGCGGACGCCAGGTTTGGTTTGACCGCGACGTTCTGCGCCTCAATTATGACGGTCGCGGAGAGTATCTCGGCGAATTTCACGGCCAGGATTTGGTCCTTGTCATTCTGAAAAACGGCGAATATTACACTTCGAATTTCGACTCTACGAACCATTATGAGGATAATATTTTGCGCATTGAAATGTTTCAGCCTAATAAGGTATGGACAGCAATTCTTAACGACGCCGACCAGGGTTATCCTTATCTGAAGCGATTCACGTTTGAAGCGTCAGCAAGGCGTCAGCGCTTCCTTGGCGAAAACACTCAGTCCGAGCTGATTGCTCTGAGTGATGAACCCGGAGCGCGTTTCCGAGTTGATTTTGAAGCAGTTGAAGGTGTTGATATTGTCCGCGAACCGCTTGAAATTCTCTCGCTTGAGTTTGTTGCAGTCAAATCGTTCAAAGCCAAGGGTAAACGCCTGACGACGTTCTCCGTGGCTTCCATTACTGAACTTGAGCCGGCTAAGGTTGAATTGCAGGAGAACGCGACTGTCCAATCCTCCGACGATGAAACAGCCGATACGGAGGCTGAAATCGAACCGGAACTCAGCGATGATGAGGTGCGTGACTCTCTGCTTGGTCAGGAACGCCTTTTTGATTGAAAACCGCAATCATATCTTAGTTTTATGGAACAGATTAGAATCATTAATGCCGTACAGGACGATGCACCGATGATTGCTGATGCAATAATGGACGCTGTCGGCGAAGAAATAGTAGAGTCTCTCGCCGGCGAAAGATCGCGAACCGTGGTACATGATGTTTTTGAGAGACTGGCTCGCCTTGACAATTCACAATACTCATACCTGAACACGCGAATTGCCGTCACGCCTGACGGCACCAAAGCGGGTGTCTGCATAAGCTATGACGGAAACCGACTGCTTGAACTGCGAAAGAGTTTTTTTGCTGAAGCCTGCAAAGAGTTCGGCTGGAACATGACAACCGAAGAGATGGACAGTATGCCCGGCGAGACCTGTGGCGAAGAGTTTTATCTTGACACTCTGGCCACTCTCCCAGCCTATCGCCATCGCGGAATCGGCAAAGCACTCATAGAAGACGCTACCTTGAAAGCATCTCGCGCAGGACTTCCTCTCGGCCTGCTCGTCTCTGACAACAACCCGCAGGCCCGCTCCCTCTACGAATCGATGGGCTTCCGATTTGTAGGCCGCCGACCCTTCGCCGGTGAAGAAATGTCAAACCTACGCCTCAAACACGAGTAAAGGACCCTGAATTCAGAGTCCTTTACTCAAATTATTAACGAATTTATTTTTATTTGCGGACTGGATCGCAAGTGAGACCAACTCCGAGCTTTTTGAAGATTTTACGGTCGACCTCGCCAAGCATGACGGTTGAATGGACCTGACAACCCTGAAGCGCAGGAAGTTGCTCAAGCGCGCGGCGGCACTCTTCGTTGCGCGTTGACAGGACTGACAGAGCAACGAGAACTTCATCGGTATGCAGCCGCGGATTCTTGCTTCGCAGATAGTTAATCTTGGTGAACTGAATTGGCTCAATCATTTCCTGCGGAATCAGTTTGACGCTATGATCAATGCCGGCAAGATGCTTGATTGCGTTGAGAATCAGCGCGGCGCTCGGTCCGAGAAGATCACCGGACTCGGCAGTGATGATCGTGCCGTCGGCAAGCTCTATTGCCGATGACGGTTTGCCACTCTGCTCGGCGCGCTGCTTAGCCGCCGCAACGGGACGACGATAGGATGTATCGATTTTTGCCTGTTTGAACAACAAGGCTATTTTATTGATTTCGGAATCAACCGCATCGCCGAGTGCAAGACGATTGAGCGCATCATAATAACGACGAATAATTTCCATTTTTGAAGCATCGCAGCAAACTTCGTCATCCTCAATGCAGAATCCGACCATGTTTACTCCCATATCGGTCGGCGATTTATAAGGATTCTCGCCATAGATGCCTTCAAACAGAGCGTTGAGAACGGGAAAAATCTCAATGTCGCGGTTATAATTGATTGCCGTCTTGCCATATGCCTCAAGATGGAATGGATCAATCATGTTGATATCGTTAAGGTCAGCCGTTGCAGCCTCATAGGCAATATTTACGGGATGCTTCAACGCCAGAGACCAGACGGGGAAAGTCTCGAACTTGGCATAACCGGCCTCAATTCCACGCTTATTCTCATTATAGAGCTGGCTGAGACAAACAGCCATTTTGCCGCTGCCCGGACCGGGAGCCGTCACAATTACGAGCGGACGCGACGTAACGACATAGTCATTCTTGCCGAAGCCCTCGTCTGATGCAATAAGGTCAACATTGGTCGGATAACCGTCAATCAGATAGTGGACGTAAGTCGTGATGCCTTGACGCTTGAGGCGCTGACGGAAAGCGTCGGCACTCTGCTGGCCGTTATAGTGGGTAACGACAACCGAACCGACCATAAATCCGCGGTTCATAAACTCCCGACGCAGGCGCAACACATCTTCATCATATGTAATGCCGAGGTCGCCACGCACTTTGTTTTTCTCTATATCCTGCGCACTGATAACAATGACAATCTCCGCTTGATCACGCAACTGAGAAAACATTCTCAACTTGCTGTCAGGTTGGAAACCGGGCAGGACACGACTGGCGTGATAGTCATCAAAGAGTTTGCCTCCGAGTTCCAGATAAAGTTTATTACCAAACTGCGCAATGCGCTCGCGGATATGCTCAGACTGAATCCGCAGGTACTTTTCGTTGTTGAATCCGTTCTTCATAACGGGATGCAAATTTAAGCATAATCCGCGAATATCCCGCTATTCTCCCCTAAAAAATTTAGGGGCCTTTTACTTCTGCAAATCACTCTCAATTTTAAGAGAATCTTCTTTAGTGTATTTGAGAATGCTAACCCCAATTTTTGTTTAGGGTATACTTGTGTTGATTATCAATAGTATAACTATGTGTGGTCAATCAAACCAAACTTATTTTTGCCCAGCCTATTGACTTGCAACGCAAAAAGTCGTAACTTTGCAGTTAATTGGGAGTAGTCCCATTACGAAATTTTGAATAAAGAGGCGTTATGTCTTCTTGTGTGTGAAAAGCGTCGGAAACTATTTCACCTATAGACAAGAGTTGGCTTAACGGTCTCCACGCATATGCGTGGGGCTGTTAATTCCCACATCTGTCTATAAAGGTATTCCGACCACCTTCACACTAAGACGTGGCATTACAGTTCCACGCTTTGTGTTATTTTAACAACTCCTATGGAACTTAGAGAGCGTTTTATGATTATGAAGTACCCGACAATGACGTTGTTAATCCTGCTTTCAATTGGGCTTGCCAACTGTGCTAATGCTACTCTTACAGAAAAGAAGCAGCCATAGGAAGAACAAATTATTGTCTTCCCTTTCAAACTTTATCCAACTAATAATATGTGGACTTTTATCAAACTGGATACACATAATGGCAAAATGTGGCAAATACAATTTAGCGTCAAAGGTGATGACTCCCGATTTGAAATGCCACTCAACGCCACTGCATTGTCGACAGATTCAACAAATGGCAGATTTGAACTCTATTCTACACAAAATATGTTCAATTTTATTCTTATTGATAAAATAGAAAGTACAACATGGCAGGTTCAATGGTCTACCGAGCCGAAAAAACAAGCAGTCATACCAATTAATCAATCATCGTTCTAAATCTATCTTTACAGTAAAATGAATAAACGTATTGCGATTATTGCCATAATGATTTGTTACATGGCATCTATTGCACAAACTGTGAATGAGCATCTCTCTTTCAAAGGAGTTCCATTTGGTATTGTACTCATATTAGCCTTAATAATAGCCATATTCTTTGCCATCAACCAATGGCGTAATATGGCATTATTGCGAACAGTAACCGACACAAATAGGGGTACGTGTTCGGAACGTAAATTAATACTCAAACTGCTTAAACATAATATTCCTGCCATAACCATTTATCACGACATGTATGTTGAACGATATAACGGTCAATATTCTCAAATTGATGCTGTAGTAGTTACTAAAGTGGGAGTGATTGTATTTGAGGTAAAGGATTACAGTGGATGGATTTTCGGTAAAGGGTATCAGAATTATTGGACACAAGTATTGGCGTATGGGAAAGAGAAACATAGATTTTACAATCCAATTTTACAAAACAATGGACATATTGAAGCTCTGAAAAAGAAATTATCTGATGTTGCTGATGTACCCTTTTTCTCGGTAGTCGTATTCTATGGAAGATGCACATTAAGAGATATCAGTTATATACCAGATTCAACTTATGTAGGTTATGCAAGAAACGTGATGTCAATCATTGAGGAAATATTGGAGAACAATCCATCTGCAAACTATAAAGACAAATGGGGTGTAATAAATGTATTAAGAGAGGCTACTGCAAACGGAAATAACTGCGAAATCGTAAATCACCATATTCAAAATGTGCGCAACTATTACAAATGAACATTCAGATACCTAAGGTTGACCTTTGGCTCATTCGGGATATTTTCAGCGTTGACTTGTCAATGCGGCTGGAAAAATCCCTAATGAGCTAAGGAATTTCCGAATGGCGTAATTTCCGTGCAGCTCCTGCACGGATGGTACTGTTGCACCGGGTATAGTGGTTTCCCATTGTACCCGGTGTAATGATTACAGTGTGTATGGTCTGACTTGCCTGTTGCGCGTAGGTGTGAGAATTTGGCGATTTCACAAGAAGCAAGGCCCTTTCTTTTCTAATAAATTGTCTCTCTTGACCTTGCAACGTTACACAATTTTTTTGGAATATTCCAATTACAGGTGCAAAGATAGAGTGAGCTTCCGTCAAAACAAGGCGGAAGCTCACGAAAAATATATGTTTATGTAAGAATTGGTTAGTTTTCGAAGATCAGTTGGTCGTCTTTGACGTCGATGACGATGGGTTTATCCTTGTTGACTTTCTGGGCAAGGATGTCCTTTGAAAGTTGGTTGAGGACCAGACGATGGATGGCTCGCTTGACGGGTCTGGCACCAAACTCGGGATCGTAGCCTTCTTCGGCAAGATAATGCAGGGCGGCGGGAGTGACGCGGAGTTCGACTCCGTTTGTGGCCAGCATTTTCTGGATGTTCTTGATCTGCAAGCCGACGATTTCTTCGATTTCCTTTTCGTTGAGCGGCGTAAACATGATTGTTTCGTCAATTCGGTTAAGGAATTCGGGACGGATGGTCTGCTTAAGCATATCAAGCACTTCCTGTTTGGTCTTTTCGATAGTTTCAAGGCGGTTATCTTCGGTCATCTTGGCGAAGTTGTCGCGGATAACGTTTGATCCCATGTTTGAGGTCATGATGATTATGGTGTTCTTGAAGTTGACCAGTCGGCCCTTATTGTCGGTCAATCGTCCATCGTCAAGCACCTGAAGAAGGATATTGAACACGTCAGGATGTGCCTTTTCAATCTCATCAAACAGAACGACACTGTAAGGTTTGCGGCGCACAGCCTCGGTTAATTGACCGCCTTCGTCATAACCGACGTATCCCGGAGGCGCGCCGACAAGACGGCTGACGGCGTGTTTCTCCTGATATTCACTCATGTCGATACGGGTCATCATGTTTTCATCGTCAAACAGGTATTCGGCCAAGGCCTTTGCAAGCTCCGTCTTACCGACGCCGGTGGTGCCGAGGAAGATGAACGAGCCGATGGGTCGACGCGGGTCGTTCAGGCCTGCACGCGAACGGCGCACAGCATCAGCGATGGCAGCGATGGCGTCGTTCTGACCCACTACCCTCCTGTGCAGTTCTTCTTCGAGGTGGAGCAGTTTTTCCTTCTCGCTCTGGACCATCTTCATTACAGGGATTCCGGTCCAACGGGAAACGACACCGGCAATATCATCTGAATCAACTTCCTCTTTAATGAGAGCATTTTCGCCCTGCATCATTTTTAGCTGATCCTGAATCGTGGCGTTTTCATTTTCCTTCTCCTTGATGCGGGAGTAGCGGATTTCGGCCACCTTACCGTAGTCGCCTTCGCGCTCGGCGCGCTCGGCTTCAAAGTTGAGTTGCTCAATGTCAATCTTGTTCTGCTGAATCTTATTTATAAGATCCTTTTCGGCCTGCCATTTGGAGCGATATTCCTTTTCTTCGTCGCGCAGGTCGGCAAGCTCCTTTTCGATGGTGCGCACCTTCGGTTCGTCACCCTCGCGCTTGATTGCCTCACGCTCGATTTCCTTCTGAGCAATGCGGCGCACAATGTCATCAAGAGCCTGAGGCACAGAGTCGACCTCCAGGCGGAGTTTCGACGCGGCCTCATCAATCAGGTCAATGGCCTTATCAGGGAGAAAACGGTCAGTGATATAGCGTTCCGAAAGTTGCACGGCGGCAATAATCGCTTCATCACGGATGCGCACCTTATGGTGGTTCTCATAACGCTCCTTCAAGCCTCGGAGGATAGCAATGGCGCTCATCTCGTCAGGCTCGTTGATCATAACTTTCTGGAAACGGCGTTCAAGAGCCTTATCTTTTTCAAAGTATTTCTGATATTCATCGAGAGTTGTCGCACCAATCGAACGGAGTTCGCCTCGCGCCAGTGCCGGTTTCAGGATGTTGGCGGCATCCATTGCACCCTCACCCTTGCCGGCGCCGACAAGAGTGTGGATTTCATCAATGAAAAGAATAATTTCACCATCGCTCTGAGTGACCTCGTTTACAATGGCTTTAAGACGCTCTTCAAATTCACCTTTATACTTGGCACCGGCAACCAACGCCCCCATGTCGAGCGAGAAAATCTGCTTTGAACGCAGGTTTTCCGGAACATCACCACGGACAATACGCTGGGCAAGACCTTCAGCGATGGCAGTCTTGCCGGTACCCGGTTCACCAATAAGCATCGGATTATTCTTGGTTCGCCGGGAAAGAATCTGCAACACGCGGCGGATTTCCTCGTCACGGCCAATCACCGGGTCAAGCTTGCCGGAGCGTGCGCGCTCGTTCAGATTAATTGCATACTTTGATAGTGCATTGTAAGTGTCCTCAGCACTCTGGTCGGTAGCCTTCTTACCCTTCCGGAGTTCATCAATGGCGGCCTGAAGTTCCTTTTCGGTCAATCCGGAATCCTTGAGCAACTGCGAGGCGGATGAATTGACCACAAACAAAGCCATCAGAATGGCCTCCAGAGTGACATATTCATCGCCCTGCCTTTTCGCAACGTCAAGCGCGCGCTGCAAAACGTCATTGCTCTCGCGGCTCAGATAAGGTTCGCTTCCGCTCACCTTGGGCAGTGAAGCAATAGCAGCATCGAGGTTGCGCAGAGTCAAATCGAGATTGGCGCCTACTTTCTGGAATATGAACTTTACCAGTGAATCACCTTCTTCGACAACTCCCTTCAGAATATGAACCGGCTCAATGCTCTGCTGACCGGCAGAGCGCGTCAGTTCGACAGCTTTCTGAATCGCTTCCTGCGATTTAATTGTGAAGTTATTAAAATTCATAGTTTTTGATTAATTAAGTTTCTCTTTACGTTAATGAAACGCAAAAACCGTGCCAAAGGTTTTGTCTCTGACACAGCAAAAAAACTTAAGGGATTCTAATATTATCGCATACTTGTTCATTAATTTTTTAGTGTGTAGTTGTGCATCACTAAAAAATTAGTGGCTATGACCGGCTCAAACGTTAAGCCCCCCGTTTCCCAAAATGCCAAAGGTCAACCTTTATAATCCTTCGGCATAATTATTAAAAAGTGTATGCCAGATTAATTGAGAAAGAATGCTCGGAAGGATTATAGGCCGGTGATATAACCATTATATCTGAACTTGGAGTATCCCATTTAAACCATCTTTGATATAACGGAAGCATCCAATATCCAATTCTTGCAGATAATATTCCGACCCCCGCCCCTGCAATAACGTCGTTGAGCCAGTGGCGTCCGTTATAAAGACGCAGAAAAGCAACACCAATAGCAACGGTATAAGCTCCTATCCCCATACCAAGGCCATATTCTTCTCTCATTAATTCTGCTCCGGTAAATACGGTGGCAGTGTGTCCGGAAGGAAAAGAATTTCTTGCATTGGAATCCGGCCTTTTTTCTCTGAATGAATATTTACCAATATTTGTCAACGCTGCCATGGTTATGTATGCGGTAGCTTCCACCACGACACGCTCTTTAAAGCCATGCTTTGATTTGATGCCGATTGATCCAAAAGTCAGATACGTGAGGGCAGGAAGATACTGGATATAATCATCAGCACGGAAGAAGTGATTTCCACGCAGATTATCCATTTCATTTTTTATGTTCGTATCCAACTTTCTGAATGCACCATTGTATACCCCAAAAGTACCAGCAGCCACAAGAACTCCCGGTAAAATCAGCTGTTTAGCATTAAATTTAGAACTTTCCGTTTTACACTGATTGGAAACTAATGTGCTGTCAATCGATAAGACGTAGACAGGTTGCTGCATACCTTGAAGAATCATGTCTGTCGATTCTTCATAATTGGGTGTTTGAGCGTACCCACAGACTTGTGAAGTAAGAAGTCCAAATATCATTAGCCTCCTTACCAATTTATTTATGTTCATTGGCATATGTTCTCCTCTCCGGATTTATGGTTAAGAGGTGGCAAGGAGTTCAACTTCAAAGATTAGAGTTGAGCCACCGGGGATGCCGGGTTGAGAACGCTTGCCGTAACCTTGGTCTGCGGGGATGTAAATTTCCCATTTGTCGCCAACGTGCATCTGAGTCAGGGCAATGGTCCAACCGGGAATCAGTTCGCGCAGGCGGAAGGCCGGGGCCACTCCACCACGGCTACTGTCAAAGGTTTTACCGTTTATGGTCTTGCCAACATAATGGACCGTTACAACACTGCCGCGATTTGGCTGCGGTCCATTCCCTTTTTTCAGCGGTTTATAGCATACGCCTTTGTCAAGGGCTACTACACCAGGCTCTCTGCTTTTTTCGTCGAGCCACAGGCGATTTTTCAGAGCATAGTCCTGTTTCATTTTGCTCCGGGAAGTGAGTAAAGAGTCTCGATTTCTTCTTTCCAAAGATCCGGATTGGGTGTTTCGAGAATCAGCGGGATGTTGTCCATTCGCGAGTCTGCCATCAGCATATGGAAAAAGTCCATACCGAGCGCTCCGTTACCCATTGTCTCATGACGGTCAACATGAGAGCCAAGACCTTTCTTGGAGTCATTGATATGCATTGCGCTCAGATATTTCAGGCCAATAGTCTCGTCAAACTTGCGCCAGGCAGCATCGTAGCCTTCCGATGTTGCAAGGTCATAACCTGCGGCAAACGCATGGCAGGAGTCAATGCAGACCCCCACTCTACTTTTATCCTCAATGAGGTCAATGATGTAGGCAAGTTGCTCGAAACTATAACCGAGATTGGAACCCTGGCCCGCAGTGTTTTCAATCACAGCCTTGACACCCGATGTCTGCGCCAGAGTTTTGTTGATGGAAGAGGCAATGCGTTGCAGACACTCCTCCTCAGTCATTTCGTTAAGATGTGACCCGGGGTGGAAGTTCAGCATCGAAAGTCCCAATTGCTCGCAGCGCTGCATTTCGTCAAGAAAGGCTATTCGGCTAAGAAATAGCTTCTTAGGGTCTTTTGCACCAAGATTAATCAGATAGCTGTCATGAGGCAGAATAACGTCAGGAGTGTAACCTCCGGCCTCGCAGTTTGCCTTGAAAGCCTCAATTTCCGATGGAAGCATAGGATCAGACTTCCAGCGGCTCGGGTTGCGGGTGAACATTGCGAAGGCCTTTGCTCCGATTGCCCGGGCATTGAGTGGAGCGGAGGCAACGCCTCCGTCCACAGCCACGTGAGCGCCAATATACTTCATCAGTACTCGTTCCAGGGTTTGATTTCAATATCGTCGAGCGTCATTGACGTGAAAGCCGAGATAAATGCGGCAGCGAGGCGTGCATTTGTCAACAGAGGCACATTCAGGTCAATTGCTGCGCGACGGATCTTATAACCATTGCTCAACTCAGTCGGCGTCAGATTCTTTGGAACGTTGACAACCATGTCAATTTCCTTGTTATGGAGCAGCTCAAGAGCCTGGGGCTGCATATCGGGCTGCGAAGGCCAGTAAACGCGGATTGCAGGGATGCCATTCTCGTTCAGGAACTGATGTGTTCCACCTGTGGCATAAATTTTATAGCCATGATTATGGAGCAGATGGGCCGATTCAAGCATATCGGCCTTCTGTTTGGCTGTGCCGGTCGAGAGCAGTACCGACTTGGCCGGAACTCGCTGACCGACGGACAGCATTGCCTTAAGGAGGGCCTCGGAAGTGTCATCGCCGATGCAGCCAACCTCGCCAGTCGAACTCATGTCGACACCAAGAACGGGGTCGGCACCCTGCAAGCGGGAGAAGCTGAACTGCGACGCCTTGATGCCAACATAGTCCAGGTCAAAGGCACTCTTGTTCGGTTTTTCGACAGGCAGACCAAGCATTACCTGAGTAGCCAGGTCGATAAAGTTAATTTTAAGCACCTTGCTGACAAACGGGAACGAACGCGAAGCACGCAGATTACATTCGATTACCTTGATATCATTGTTCTTGGCAAGGAACTGGATGTTGAACGGGCCGCTGATTTCAAGCGCCTTGGCAATCTTGGCAGAAACCTTCTTGATGCGTCGCATGGTCTCGACATAGAGCTTCTGAGGCGGGAACTGGATTGTCGCGTCGCCGGAGTGGACGCCTGCAAATTCGATGTGTTCGCTGATTGCGTAAGCCTTGATTTCACCATTCTGGGCAACGGCATCCATTTCGATTTCCTTCGCATTCTGAATGAACTGGCTGACGACTACGGGGTGTTCTTTGCTGACATTGGCGGCCAGGCGCAGGAAGCGTTCCAGTTCTTCGGAATTCGAGCAGACATTCATTGCGGCACCGGAAAGGACGTATGAGGGACGTACCAGGACAGGGAAACCGACTTCATCAATGAATGAATTAATATCTTCCATCGAGGTTAGCTCTCGCCAGCGCGGCTGGTCAACGCCAAGTTCGTCGAGCATAGACGAGAATTTGTGGCGATCCTCGGCATTGTCAATGCAGCGGGCCTGAGTGCCAAGAATGTTGACGCCCTGCTCGTCCAGCTTCATCGCAAGATTGTTAGGAATCTGACCTCCAACGCTGAGAATAGTGCCATGAGGCTGTTCCAGTTCAAGGATGTCCATTACACGCTCAAAGGTCAGTTCGTCGAAGTAGAGACGGTCACACATGTCATAGTCGGTTGACACGGTTTCCGGATTGTAGTTAATCATTACTGAACGCCAGCCCTGCTTCTTAACGGTCATCAGAGCGTTGACCGAACACCAGTCGAATTCGACGGACGAACCGATGCGATAAGCGCCGGAGCCGAGAACTACGATAGATCTGTGGTCATGGAGATACTCGACGTCGTTGGTCGAACCGTTATAGGTCAAGTAGAGGTAGTTCGTTTGGGCAGGATATTCGGCCGCGAGGGTATCAATCTGCTTGACAACAGGAACTATGCCAAGCTGCTTGCGATGAGCGCGTACGTCTAAAGCGGCCTTATGGGCGCCGTTGTTAAACTCATTGGGAATCACTGCGCGGGCCACCTGGAAATCACTGAAACCCTGTTGCTTAGCCTGAAGCAGAAGTTCAGCAGGGAGTTCAGCCAATGATTGATATTCAGCCAATTCACGCGATGTCTGAATAATATTGTTCAGTTTGTGCAGGAACCAACGGTCAATCTTAGTCAATTCATGGATACGCTCAACGGTGTAGCCCTCCTGAAGTGCCTGGGCAAGAATGAAAATGCGCTTGTCGGTCGGTTCTTTTAAAGCTTTGTCAAGGTCAGAGACCTTGAGTTGCTTATTGCCGACAAAGCCGTGCATGCCCTGACCAATCATGCGGAGGCCCTTCTGAATTGCTTCTTCAAAGGTGCGACCTATGGCCATAACCTCACCGACGGACTTCATTGAAGAGCCGATTTCACGACGCACGCCATGGAACTTACCGAGGTCCCAGCGGGGAATTTTCACGACAACATAGTCAAGGGCCGGTTCAAAGAATGCGGAAGTCTCCTTGGTTACCGAGTTTTTCAGGTCAAACAGGCCATAGCCCAATCCGAGTTTTGCGGCTACGAAAGCAAGCGGATAGCCGGTTGCTTTTGATGCCAGAGCCGACGAACGGCTCAGGCGGGCATTGACCTCGATAACACGGTAGTCCATTGACTGAGGGTCGAAAGCATATTGCACGTTGCATTCGCCGACAATGCCTATATGGCGAATAATCTTGATGGCAAGCGCACGCAGATAGTGGTAGTCCTCATTGGTGAGAGTCTGCGAGGGAGCAACGACGATGCTTTCGCCCGTGTGGATGCCGAGAGGATCAAGGTTTTCCATGTTACAGACCGTGATGCAGTTGTCAAAACGGTCACGCACAACCTCATATTCAACCTCTTTCCAGCCTTTGAGGCTCTTTTCAACCAGGACCTGAGGGGAGAACGAAAGTGCCTTTTCGACAAGAGCGACAAGCTCTTCCCGGTTATCGCAGAAGCCCGATCCGAGACCACCGAGGGCGTATGCTGCACGCACAATTACGGGATAACCGAGGTTTTCGGCCGCCTCAATTGCATCGGCAGTGGTACTGACGGCTTCGCTCTTGATTGTCTTGATTCCGATTTCGTCAAGCTTCTTGACAAAGAGTTCGCGGTCTTCGGTATCCATAATTGCCTGAACAGGGGTGCCGAGAACCTGAACGTCATATTTTTCAAGAATTCCGGAGCGATAGAGTTCCACACCGCAGTTAAGTGCCGTCTGGCCGCCGAAAGCGAGCAGAATTCCGTCCGGCCTTTCCTTTTTAATCACCTTCTCTACAAAGAAAGGAGTAACGGGAAGGAAATAAATCTTATCGGCAAATCCATCTGAGGTCTGAACCGTTGCGATGTTAGGGTTAATCAGGACGGTGTCGATTCCTTCCTCTTTGAGAGCCTTGAGAGCCTGTGAGCCGGAATAGTCAAATTCGCCGGCTTCGCCTATCTTGAGGGCGCCGCTTCCAAGCAGCAGCACTTTCTTGATTTCTTTCATACTATATATTAAGGTGTGTAAGGGGGAGGATTTTTAAAGCATTTGAATGAACTCATCGAAGAGGAACTCTGTGTCTTTCGGGCCGGAAGAAGCTTCCGGATGGAACTGAGCAGAGAAGAATGGTTTCGACTTATGACGGATGCCCTCGTTAGTGCCGTCATTCATATTAATGAAGAGCGGTTCCCAGTCGGCAGGCAGCGAGGCGTTATCAACAGCGAAGCCATGATTCTGAGACGTCACGAAGCATGTATCGGTCCCGACCCTTCGCACGGGCTGATTATGAGAACGATGACCATATTTAAGCTTGTAAGTCTTAGCACCGGCCGCCTTACTCAGGAGTTGGTTGCCCATACAGATTCCGCAAATAGGCTTTCCAAGCTCAATTGCCTTGCGGAGATTTTCGACCGTGACATCAACCATATCAGGGTTACCCGGACCATTTGAAATAAAAAGCCCGTCGTAAGGAATCTGAGTAAAATCGTAGTTCCAGGGAACTCTGATTACCTTGACTCCGCGGCGGGTCAGACAGCGAATAATATTGTGTTTTACTCCACAGTCAACAAGAACAACCGTTTTTTCTCCGTCGCCATGGGTTTCAACCTCGCGGCAGCTAACTTTAGCGACCAGATTTTCGGCATTAGGATCATAAAATTCAGGCTCCGGCTGTCCGTCAATAACAATTTTTCCGAGCATCGATCCCTTCTCACGCAGTAGTTTTGTCAGCGCACGGGTATCAATTCCATAAATACCGGGGATTTTCTCTTCTTCGAGCCATTGAGCCAGCGAGCGGTCAGCCTGCCAATGAGAATGCTCATATGTATAATCCTGGGCAATAATAGCGCGGGCATGAATGTGGTCACTTTCGTAGTAACGGCTGACATCATCCTTTTCCTGACGGGGCGGAACGCCGTAGTTACCTAAAATCGGATAAGTCGTGACAAGAATCTGTCCTTCATAACTGGGGTCGGTAAGACTTTCGGGATAACCGGTCATTGCGGTGTTGAACACAACCTCACCGGCAGCCGGACCGGGATATCCAAACGACTTTCCGCGAAAAACGGTGCCGTCTTCAAGAATCAGAGCGGCATTGACTGTTGGGCGCATATAGAGTTGAAATCGTAAAAATTAGTTTATTGCTGCAAATTTACGAAAATTTCGCGAAAAACGAAAGCACTTTTGCCTAAAAAATCACTCTTAATATCCGAGAAGTGGTAAAATCACAGGGGCAAGCAAGGCGGTAAAAAGTCCATTGAGCGTCAAGCCAAGCGAGGAAAAGGCCCCGAAGCGCTCGCCTCCGCGTTCCATCGCCGCCGCAGTGCCGACGGCGTGTGAGGCCGTGCCAATACTCAGACTGCCTGCCATTGAGGAGCGGATTCGACTCATGCGCACCATGCTGAATCCGGCCATACTGCCAAAAATGCCTGTGCAGACAACAACGGCGGCCGTCAGCGACGGATTACCGCCCAATGCCGTTGAGATTTCCATTGCAATTGGAGTGGTGACGGCCTTTGGCGCAAGTGACATGATAACCTCACGCGTAGCGCCGAACAATTCGGCGATAGCTACCACGCTGACAAGTCCGGCGACACATCCCGCCAGTTCGGCGACAAGCAAGGGCATAAGCTGCTTGCGAATAGTAGACAACTGCCGATAAAGCGGCACCCCAAGGGCGACAACGGCAGGTTTGAGCCAGAATTCGATATATTTTCCACCCTCACAGTAAGATTCATAACTCACTCCGGACGTAGAGAGAAACGCAACCAGGAGAATCACTGAAATCAAAATCGGATTCATCAGCGAAAGGCCGAAGCGCCGACGCAAACGCGACGCAAACAAATAGACGCCGAAGGTCAGCGCAATAAGAAAATACGGATTGGCGAAAAATTCATCCATGACGTCTGAAGCGCTTGGCGGTGCGGCGCGACCACTGATGGGTCCAACCCGTCACCGCAATAATAATAAAGGTACTGACAACGGTTGCCATGACAATCGGGACCCACTGATCGGCTATCAGACCAAGACAGCGAATCACCCCTACTCCGGCCGGGACAAAAAAGAAGCCGAGATTGCGCGTAAGGAAATCGGCAAATTGTTCAACCTGATTCAACCGTAGCCGACCGCTCTGGAGCGAGGCCGCAAGAAGAATCATACCAATGATACTGCTTGGAACCGGAACCGACGTCAACCAAACAATCATCTCTCCGGCAGCAAGAAAGCCAAACAGTACCGCACATTGCATAATCAGATTCATGGCGCAAAGTTACTGACTTTTTTACTCGACAACAAAAAAATCACATCCAAATATTTGGAAATAACAGTATCTTTTCTTAAATTTGCAGTGAACAAAACTGACAAGAGAGTCATTATAAAGACAAAAGACATAAAGCCGCATCAAAGCAGATTGGGAAACTCTTCAAACCATTATGAACTCCCGAGACAAGCTTTACGGACTAATGGCGGGCTCCACTCCGTTCATCGGAGCGTACGATACCCTCTTTACGGAGGGTCGCACCAAGGCAGATTACAAAGGTTCGGAAGCACTCAAATCCTGTCTTCCACGAGTTTCATCCAAATCCTTTGGTGCGACTTTTTATATTCCCCTGATTCTCAAAAAATTTACAGCCAACGGTTGCGGGAATGGAAAAGTATTTGTAAATTTGCGTTCCGGAAAATACCCATAACCGAACATTTAGAATGAGAAAATCACTCATATTCAGCATATTGACGCTTGGAGTACTGACGCTCACCGCTTGCGGAGAGTATCAGCGCGTTATGAAGACCAACGACCCCAACGTCAAGTATGAGTACGCCAAGCGCCTCTACAACGAGGGCAAATACGCTCAAGCCGACCCCATATTGCAGGAAATCGTCAATTTTTTCCGCGGTCGCGAAGAAGCGGAAGAGACGCTTTACATGCTTGGCATGTGTAACTACAACACTAAGGACTATTTGAATGCCGGCTCATATCTTTCGTCTTACTATCAGCGCTATCCGAAAGGCAAATATATTGAGGACGCCAGATTTTATTGCGGCTATGGCTACTACCTTGACTCGCCTGACCCTCAGCTTGACCAGACAGCCACGGTTGAGGCAATTAAGGAACTCACGAACTTCCTTGAACTGTTTCCAACAAGTCCGCGCGTTCCCGAAGCTCAAAACGCCATCTTCGACATGCAGGACAAACTGGCACTCAAACAACTGCAGAATGCCCAGCTCTACTACAACCTCGGGACCTACGGCGGCAACAACTACGAAAGTGCAGTTATTGTCGCACAGAATGCACTGAAAGCCTACCCTTATGCAAAATATAAGGAACAGCTTGAAATGCTAATTCTGAAATCACGATTCCAGGAAGCGGAAAACTCTGTTGACGAAAAGAAAATTGAACGCTACACGACAGTGATTGATGAATATTTCAGCTTCATCAACAACTACCCGGAAAGCAGTTACCGCAACGAAGCGGACAACATCTATAAAATAGCATCAAAACACGTTAATAACGACTAAATTAGAAGATACACAAGATGGACTACAAAAAAACCAACGCACCGATCAACACCGTTACCCGTGACATGGTGAAACTTTCGGAAGACACCGGTAACGTTTATGAAACGGTCGCCATCATTGCCAAACGCGCCAACCAGATTGCAGAGCAGATGAAACATGATCTGGACAAGAAGCTCCAGGAATTCGCCTCGCTCAACGACTCGCTCGAGGAAGTATCTGAAAACCGCGAACAAATCGAGATTTCACGTTACTACGAAAAGTTGCCGAAGCCTACCCTCATCGCCGCTCAGGAGTATGAGGAGGGAAAGGTTTATTCCCGCAATCCGGCTCGTGACCATAACATGGACTAACCGATGGACCTCTACGGTCTTATAGGTTATCCTCTCGGTCATTCCTTCTCGGCCCGCTTTTTTGAAGAAAAGTTTCGCCGGGAAGGAATTGCTGCGTCTTATCGCAACTTTGAACTCCCGGATATTGGAGATTTAATGGAACTCCTGGCTGAAGTGCCGGAACTTCGTGGCTTAAACGTCACAATTCCGTACAAGCAGCTGATTATTCCTTATCTGACGTCACTTTCGCCCCAGGCAAAGGCTATCGGAGCGGTCAATACGGTTCGCGTTGTCCATGACTCGGACAATAACGTCACCGGACTTGAAGGATACAACACAGATGCGCCTGCTTTTGCGCGCACTCTGGCGCCATTATTGCCGCTTGAAGCAATCAGCGCGCTTGTCCTTGGCACCGGTGGCGCATCGAAAGCCGTTTGCGCGGCACTGGAAGCGCTCGGCATCAGCTACACGCTCGTCAGCCGCACCGGCGGAGACGGCCGGCTGACGTATGCCAATCTTGATGACAAAATCATCAGCCGCCATCGCCTCATAGTCAATACAACACCGCTTGGAATGTCACCGGCCACGGACAACTGTCCGCCAATACCCTACGGCGCACTGACCACTGACCACATCTGCTACGACCTGATTTATAATCCAGAGCAGACGCTTTTCATGAAACAAGCGGCCGAACGCGGCGCAACGGTCAAGAACGGACTGGACATGTTACACCTTCAGGCCCTCCTGGCCTGGAAAATCTGGCAGAGCTAATGCTTGTCAAAACCTATGGAGCAGCAGTGCAGGGCATTGAAGCCTTGTTGATTACGATTGAGGTATCAGTCAGCCGTGGATTTGAATTCTCAATTGTGGGACTGCCTGACACGGCAGTCAAGGAGAGCTACGAGCGTGTCATGAGTGCAATGGAACAAAGCACGCTTGTTCCCCCTCACCGCCGCATACTCGTCAATATGTCGCCGGCCGACGTCCGCAAGGAAGGAGCCGCCTACGATTTACCTTTAGCCATAGGCATTCTTGCGGCTGACGGACAGATTCAGTGTCCCTTACTTGACCGCTATCTGATTATGGGCGAACTAAGTCTTGACGGGTCGCTGCTACCGATTAAAGGCGCGCTGCCAATGGCAATCAAAGCACGCGAACTCGGATTTGAAGGAATGATTGTTCCAAAAGCCAACGCGGACGAAGCCGCCGTTGTCAATCGGCTGAAAGTCTACGGCGCTGACAACCTGAAGCAGGTTTTCGGCTTTTTGAACAACATGGAAGAAATCGAGCCGACAGAAATTGACACGCGCGCGGAATTTGCACGCTCAATCAATGATTTTCCGTTCGACTTCGTTGAAGTCAAAGGCCAGGAACTGGTTAAGCGAGCCTTTGAAGTCGCATGTGCCGGCGGACACAACATTTTGCTGGTTGGCCCTCCAGGATCGGGCAAATCAATGATGGCAAAGCGTTTACCGTCAATTCTGCCACCGCTTACGCTGGGAGAAGCCCTTGAAACCACAAAGATACACTCTGTTGCCGGCAAACTCCCGTCGGGATCGCGCCTGATGACATCAAGACCATTTCGGTCGCCACATCACACGATCTCGACCGTAGCGCTTGTTGGCGGTGGAAGCTCTCATCCAATGCCTGGCGAGATTTCTCTCGCTCATAACGGCGTGCTGTTTCTTGACGAGCTGCCCGAGTTTTCACGCCAGGTCCTTGAGGTCATGCGCCAGCCGCTTGAAGACCGGACAATCAACATTTCCAGAGCGAAATATGCGGTTGACTACCCCGCCGGTTTCATGCTTGTAGCATCAATGAACCCTTGTCCGTGCGGCTACTATAACCATCCGACAAAACAATGCACCTGCTTACCCGGCCATGTTAATCGCTATCTGAACCGAATTTCCGGTCCGTTGATGGACCGCATTGACATGCAGGTTGAGATTCTCCCTGTTCCCTTCGAGGAACTTAGCAAGGCGTCGACCGGAGAAACGAGCGAAGAAATCCGGAAGCGTGTCATTGCCGCACGCGAAATCCAGACGCAGCGCTTCGCATCCGAAACAACAATCCACTGCAACGCACAGATGGGTCCACGACAACTGGCGGTGCATTCCCGGCTGACTCCCGAGTGTGCCACGATTTTAAAAGACGCAATGACACGGCTTGACATGAGCGCCCGAGCCTATGACCGCATCCTAAGGGTTGCACGCACAATTGCCGACCTGGACTCATCGGCCGAAATTCAGCCGGCGCATGTCCGCGAAGCAATATCTTATCGCAATCTTGACCGGTCTTCCTGGGGCAGCGTCCTTCCCAAGTAATAAAAGAGTTTTTTCTCGTAAAAAATTGCACTATGAATTCATTTTGGAACAGAATACCTCCGGTCACTAAGAATTTGTTGATTATCAACATAATCGTGTGGCTTGCCATGATTATTTTGCCTTCGAGCTTCGACGCGGCAATCAGCCGCTCATGCGCACTCCATTATTTACTGTCACCCAACTTCAAGGCGTGGCAGCCACTGACCTATATGTTCATGCACTCGACCATGGGCATTTCCCATCTGCTCTTCAATATGTTTGGCGTTGTCATGTTCGGCTCGGTCCTCGAACAGGTTTTCGGTTCTCGCAGATACTTGTTTTTCTACTTAACGGTCGGACTTGGCGCTGCTTTTGTTCAAGAAGGAGTCTATGCCATCTGGCTCAACAACCTCTCCTCTTCGCTACCGGCCGACATGACTCTGAGCGAAATCGCCTCGGAGGGAAACAGGCTTCTGAATCGCGGAATGACCTGGAGCGACCCTACCCTTGCCCAGGCAAACATGTTGCTGAACACTCCGACGGTCGGCGCCTCCGGCGCTCTATACGGCGTACTTCTCGGCTTTGCGATGCTTTTTCCAAACATGCCCCTCTATCTGTTTTTCATTCCGATTCCGATTAAAGCGAAATGGATGGTACTCGGTTATGGTGTCATTGAATTATTCTTCGGAATAACGGGGCTGCAAGCCGGAGTTGCACACTTTGCTCATCTCGGGGGCATGATTGTCGCTCTGATTCTTATTCTTTATTGGCGTAAAAAAGGAGAAATCAACAGTGGACCGCTCTACTAAAATCCTGATAGGACTAAACCTTATCTTTTTTATAGGCCTGAGAATCGCAGCTGCATTCGGCGGCACGATTGACTGGCTCGGATTCTCCTTGCCCCGGCCGTGGCCTTGGACCCCGTTGACTTATATGTTCACTCAGGGTTCGATAATCGAACTTATCTTCAACATGATATGGCTCTGGTGTTTCTGCCGTCTATTTCTGATTGCCGGCACACGGAAACGAATGATTGCCGCCTACGTTTCAGGCGGCCTTGGAGGCGCCCTTATGTTTTTTCTTGCAACCGTCTGCGGTTTGGCTCACGGCGGAGTCCTGATGGGAGCAAGCGCCGCCATTGTCAGCATGGCGGTATGCAGCGCAATGATATGCCCACAGATTGGCGTTAACCTGCTTTTGCTCGGCCGTGTCACACTGAAGACAATCGCGATCATTACCATTTGCCTCAGCCTTCTTCCCTTTTTCGAACATAATCCAGGCGGTGGATGGGCCCACATTGGCGGCATCCTTGCGGGCTTTGGCTGCGGAGCCGCAATGAGACACGGATGGCTTCCGCGCTTTTCCCGCAAATCAGTGAAAAGCCACCAGCAAGCCATGACTCTCGACTCTCTACTTGACAAAATTCGTCGCTCCGGATATGGCTCGCTCACAAAATCCGAGCGCCAGCGTCTGATTGAACTAAGCAATAAGCTATGAACCGAGTAATAAGATTTATACGCCGCCGAACTCTTCCAATATGGATTGGCGTGAACGTCCTGATTGCTGCAATTGCGGTTTTCAGCGGATTCGGAGGTGACATTGACCCGGCAGAAATGCCCTTTGCAGGACTGGCACTGCTGTCGTTTCCGCTTTGGTATCTGTTGACCGCACTCCTTTTGGTATTCAATCTGATATTCTGCCGCGCACTCATGCCGATCAATCTTGCCGGACTGCTGATTGCCCTGAAACCGTTTCTCGTATTCTGTCCGCTGAACTTCGGCAAACATGAGCTGACGCAACAGCAAGAGCCGTATGCGTTCAAAATAATGAGTTATAACACTCTTAGCTGCGTTGACGAGGCCGGAGTTGACACGACATTCAACCGCACGCTCCATGAGATTCTTGCATCCGGAGCGGACGTTGTCGCGCTCTTTGAATATGAAAACCAAGGCAAACTCTCGAAGTTTGCACCACAGGTCCAGATTGACAGCCTCCACTCAATTTACCCTTATTTCAAACGAGGCTCGCGTGGCACTGTAATGTTCTCGAAGCGACCAATCCTTCACATTCAGCCGCCTGAAAACAACCCATCAAAAGGCTCGATTGAGGCGTTCCGAACCCAGGTTAACCATAGAGGCATAAATATATTTGCAGTCCATCTTGAGTCATTTGGACTTAACAACGAAGACAAAGACAAGTACCGGGAATTTACGGACAGTAAACCCGTACGATCTGAAATCGGAGCAATGCGCGACCTGTTACTTTCCAAGCTATATCATGCATTCCGCAATCGTGGCCATCAGGCCCTCACCCTGCGTGAATATGCCGATATCCTGGGCGGCAATACGGTTATCTGCGGTGACTTCAACGACGTTGCCGGATGTCGTGTAATCCGAGTTCTGGAGGAGGCCGGATTCCGCGATGTTTACGCAACCGTAGGACTCGGCCCAACCGTCACGTTCAATGATCCGCACTTCTTTTTCCGCATTGACCACTTCCTTTGGCGAGGAGAATTTAAGCCCATAAAAATCGAAAGAGGCAATGTTCCGTCAAGCGACCATTACCCCCTTCTGACTACTTTTGTATGGGATTCTGACGTCCCGGCAATCAGCTACTACTAACGCGGAACGAAGCTCTGATAAGAGTTATCAGAGTAAAAGACCATAATATTCACAATGGATTTGCTGCCGTCAGCGGGTATATGAACCACTGGCGGCATATCATTTTTTTCCTCATTGGAAGCATCGGCAGACTCATCATCTCCAAATATCAGAGTCTCGTCTGAACTCGTCTCTCGGTCCGAAAATAACGAATCAGACACATCTGAATCATCACCAAAAACGCTCTGATTTGAGGGCGCAGACTCGTAATTAAATTTAGGCTGATTTTGGGGCGCTGAGAATTGAATATTCTGAGATGTTATCATCTCTCCTTCGCCAAAGAGCAGCCACATGACGCTAAGACGGGGATAGGCTTCATGAATCTTCGAGATAACCTCATCTGAAATCTTTTTGTTTCTTCCTCCAAGAATCTGCGATAGAGTCGGGCGTGGAATATTACACGCATCGGCAAATTGCGTGCTTGAGATATTTCCAGATGCCATAAAGGCCTTTATGCGGCTTACAATGTCCATTTACATTTACATTTTATGTTTATTTACTTTGCAAATGTAAGCATTTTTTTTGAAATCACAAAATTCACCTTTGTAAATATGTCAATTTTGTAAACCATTCTTATTAAATATTTGCATTTACAATTGAACACCAAATAGGGTAAGTTCTAACTAATAACCGATATATCTCGCATAATAACAATCACTTAACATAATGTAACACTTTACACATTTTATCCTAAACATTAATACACAAATAGATACGTACCATAACCCATCTCAAAAACCCCTGACTTACTGAAAAACAGCATTATATCAAAGGCTCAATTAAATGTTATACTTTAATAACACGGTATAAACATATAAGATACAGTACATTGCATTAATATGTTAAAAATACTTTAATCTATTAAATTTGAATCTGTAACGCTATTTACAAATTAATTTTATTATCGAACCTGATATTTACTTTTTAATTAACCTGTCGGTGATTACAATATCAAACAGTTGTTTTATATTGTAAATTTTACAATTTCAACTCGACTTCTTGTTTTAACATTCCTAAAATTTGCGTCCTTAAACCTCCCCTATTTACAAAACAATACACTGTTTGCAAATCGCAACCATTCTCAGATTCAAAACTGCAATTTCTATTTTAAAACTAATCATAGGCAGCTTCAGTACGCTTGTGCAACCTCCCATTGCACATATTTTCAACAACTTGTGCTATCAGAAGGTTCGAACTACACTCACTGAGAATCGCGTATTCTATAATTTTCCGTCGGTTTATACGATATAAGCGCTATTTTCCGTTAAGTAAAATGTATAAATATTGTATATGAAGATTACCCCGCATTTTTTGCTCACAATACTCCTTACCCTGCTCTGCGGCTTCTCGGCCGAAGCTCAGATAAAAATTCATGGCAAGGTCAGTCATGGCGACGGCGCCGAAGCCGAGCCGCTTGAATTCGTCACCATCGGAATCAAAGGGACTGCAATTGGCACGTTCTCGAACCTTGATGGAGATTACTCAATTTCAGCCCCGAAAGCTGACACCATAACCGTCACGTTTCATTGCGTCGGTTATCACAATATTGAGCGCCGATTGATAAAACCGGAAGGCGACATCACACTCAATGTCAAATTACTTCCATCTACTGTCCTGACAGAACTTGAGGTCACTGAATATCGAAAGCAGACTGACGGCGTTCAGCGCATTGACCATCAAGCATACAAATATGCTGCCGATGCGAGCGGCGGATCAATCGAAAGCCTTTTGACAACTATGGCCGGCGTCAGTTCGTCAAACGAGATGTCATCGCAATATTCCGTGCGCGGCGGATCATACGACGAAAACTCCGTTTACATAAACGGGGTAGAGATTTACCGTCCGCAACTTGTCTCCTCCGGCCAACAAGAAGGTCTCAGCGTGATTAACCCGGCAATGGTCAAAGAGGTTGATTTCTCAACCGGTGGATTTCCGGCCGAGTATGGCGACAAAATGAGTTCAGCACTTTCCATTACATATCGTCAGCCTGAATCATTCGAAGGCTCCGTTTCCGCCTCGCTCATGGGGGCCTCGCTTGCAGTAGGCTCCGGATCGAAGCGCTTCAGTCAGCTCCACGGCATCCGCTACAAGCGCAACAACTCGCTCCTCTCATCGCTCGAAACCAAAGGCGAATATAATCCAAACTTTTTCGACTATCAGACGAACCTCAATTTCCGGATAAACCAGAAATGGAAGGCTTCGGTTCTTGGTAATATTGCCATCAACAACTACTCCTTCACACCCACGACGCGAAAAACCAATTTCGGTACCTCGCAGGATGCGAAACAGTTCACTGTCTATTTCGACGGACGCGAACATGACCGTTTTGAAACATACTTCGGTGCAGCGATGCTGAATTTCCGCCCATCACGAACAATGGATTTCACGCTTCTCGCCTCCGGCTATTACACCAACGAACTGGTATCATACGACATTTCCGGAGAATACTGGCTCGATCAGGCCGGCGCCGGCTCCATCGGCGGAGAGCTTGGAGTTGGGAAATACAAGGAGCATGCCCGCAACCGCCTGCAAGGCTCAGTGTTTACCCTTGCTCTGCGCGGCAATACGGGACTTAACAACCATAATCTAAGCTACGGCATAAGCTTTAACACTGAACGCATCCTCGACCGGTCGCGCGAGTGGGAGATGCGCGACTCTGCAGGCTATTCCCTGCCCTTCAACCCTGACGCTGTCAAAGTCATCTACAATCTGACATCACGCCATGACCTCCAGACAAACCGCTTTGCGTTCTTTCTTCAGGACTCCTGGCGCATCAATTCGTCAGCCGGGTTCTTCACGGTCAATGCCGGAGTGCGAGGTTCATACTGGAGCTTCAACCGCGAGTTTCTCTTTTCGCCGCGCGCATCTGTCGGCTTCGTCCCTGAAGCAAACCCTTCGTTGGCCTTCCGATTTGCCACAGGACTGTACTATCAAAGTCCGTTCTACAAAGAATATCGCCAGCCGGTTGAGGACCAATATGGCAATACATTGATTCACCTTAACCGCGACATTAAATCGCAACGGTCGCTTCAGTTCATTGCCGGCGCGGACTATTCATTCCGCTCCATGAACCGTCCGTTTAAACTCTCGGCCGAGGCTTATTATAAAGCGCTTGGCAATCTGATTCCTTACGAAATTGACAACCTCAAATTGAACTACTCCGGCGTCAACGGTGGCTTAGGCTACACCATGGGGCTTGACATGAAACTCTTCGGACAGTTCGTTCCGGGTTCGGACTCATGGATTTCATTCTCGCTGATGAAAACCAGTGAAAACCTGAACGGCGTAAAGGTTCCCCGACCGACTGACCAACGCTACTCCGTGGCGCTATACTTCACTGACTATTTTCCAAAGTTTCCAAAACTAAAATTCTCGCTTCGCGGAATCTTCTCGGACGGTCTGCCGGTTACTCCGCCGCGCTCGACCCGCGACAAAGGCTATTTCCGCACCCCAGCCTATAAACGCGTAGACATAGGACTGAGCTATGCTCTGCTGTCCGAACCCAAGGAAGGCGAAATACGCTCCGGATTTTGGCGCTACTTCAAGAGCATCTGGCTTGGTCTGGACTGTTTTAACCTGCTTGACATCTCGAATGTCAGCTCTTACTACTGGGTCACCGACGTCAACAACATCCAGTATGCCGTTCCAAATTATCTAACCCGCCGCCAGTTCAATGTGCGGCTAAACATCGAATTCTGACAGAAACATGATTGCCGCACTGATTATCATGGCTGTGCTTCTTCTGGGCGCAGTCGTAATTATTGTCCGCCTGACAGCCGAGAAATCCTCGCTTCAGGCGCGTCTTGATGCCTCCGGAGCAGCAGACGAACGATTTCGCGCCATAGCCACACAGATTATGACTCAATCGCGCGCCGACATGCGCTCTGAAACGACCTCGCAGGTCCAGACCCTGCTTGACCCTCTGCGCCGCGAACTTGACTCATTCAGCCGCACCGTAAGCGACAAATACTCGCGCGAAGCCGCCGAGCGCTTCGCCCTGCGAGAAAAGATCGACGAACTGCGCGACCTCAACACCGCAATCGGCCAGGAAACACGTCGGCTCTACAACGCCCTTCGCGGCAACAATCGTGAACAAGGGAAATGGGGCGAACTCGTTCTTCAGACGCTACTCGAAAATGCCGGACTGACAGAAGGTCGCGAATTTATTACCCAGCAAGCCACAGGCGACCGCCGTCCGGACGTCGTCGTTAACTTTCCGGGCGACGGATGCGTCATTATCGACTCAAAAGCCTCAATGAGTGACTATCTGAAATATTGCGACGCCGAGACTGACGATGAACGCTCTATTGCCGCCAAGGGTCATGTAGCCTCCGTGCGCCGCCATATTGACGAACTTGCCCGCAAAAACTATCAGGACCTGACGGGACATGACCGCAAACTTGAGTTCGTTATGATGTTTATGCCTAACGAGGGCGCCTATCTGGCTGCAATGCAATTCGAGCCAAACCTATGGGAGGAAGCATATAATAAGCGGGTTATCATCATCTCGCCAACCCATTTGCTGTCAGTTCTCCGCCTGGTTGAACAGATGTGGCGCCACGATGCACAAAACAAAAACGCGCTGCGCATTGCCGAAGAAGCCGGCAAAATGTATGACAAATTTGTAGGCTTCGTATCCGACCTCAACGACGTTGAACGCGCCTTATCGAAGGCAACAGACACCTTATCCTCGGCCCGCAAAAAACTTGACTCCGGCACCGGTAACCTTACGACCCGCGCACAGCGCCTAAGAGAGATGGGCGCCCGCGCTACCAAATCCCTGCCCAACTGACACGGCGTTCGTTCCGGGCAAGCCCATCACTCCGCACAGGTCTGCTTCCGAAAGCATCCGTGCGGACACGTTTTTACGCAAATATTACAGCCTATACAGTTGTGATACATTAAAACGGCATGTTTGTGCCAGAGAATGGAAACTTTGCGTATTGCCTTGCGTGGACATGCTTCCACACATTTCCAGCACGCTGTGCAGCTTCGGTGAGAAAACAGAGGATGTTTTATTTCTTTCATTTTTGTAGACTTTATTCTTGTAAAATAAGCGCGTCATACAGTTCGTGAAACCTCTGACGCAGATGCTTTACGGCATAATGCTTTCTTGACAATAAAGTTGCCACGGGGATTCCCATAGCAAGTGATATTTCCTTGACCGGCACTCCGTCAAACACCGTCAGGCAGAAAACCTCGCTCTGCTCTGCCGGCAACTCGGAAAGTGCATCATCAAGCTCCTCCCACACAATTTTGCGCAGATAGACCATATCCGGTGTGTCGGATGAAAGTAACGACTGAAGAATACTCTCACAGACAGCATCTTCGGTATCCAACAGTATTTCACGTTTTTTTCGCCAGAAATTTAACACCGAATTACGCGCAACTCTGTAAAGCCACGATGAAATACGTTCAATCCCAGGCTCGCCATAAGCCGAAGTTCTGGCAAGCTGATAGAAAACATCCTGAAGAATATCTTCCGCATCTTCCTCACTTTTGACCTGCGATCGGATATAACCCAACAGTCCGGAAGAATACTCCTCAAAAATATCCTCTATTTTGTCATTCGGACGCATTTTCTCCGCTCTTATTCCGGTTATGGAATCTCAAATGAGCTTTGCGCCGACGTTCCATAAACTCTAACTTTTGCTCACGCGTCATGTTATGCCAATGACTGCCCCAATCGTCGCTGTGATGATGGAGAATCGCATGAAATGCACCAATGATCAAGAACAAAGTAATAAGAGATCCACCGCTAAGAAGTTGCCCAATCAGGAAAAGACCGACACTTTGCCAAAAGTCAATCTCAGCAAAACCACACGTAGTGGTAACGATTTCGTTCCATAATGACATAATTCCGAGTCCGGCCACCGCCGGGATACTCAAAAAAACTACTAATGCACAAATACACTTAAAAACCTTTTTCATTTGATAAAAATAATTTTATTGACTAAAAAAAGAGCTGCTCTGTACATTAAGACACACTTCCACTAAGAATATTTTACAAATCCCCACTTTTTCTAAATTATTATATAAAAAGCAGGTTCTACCGGGTATGGCAAAACCTGTACGGCTCCTTTGTTTATTTCGCGGTGGCGGCAGATGAGGAGGAGCCGTTGGTCAAGGTGTAAGATTTGCCTTTGACTAATGTCGGGAGGGATACAAGGACTCCGCCGCCTTGACTGCCGCCGGGACCTCCCCATCCTCCCGGAGCCATGACCGGGGGTGCCGCAGCAGGGGGCGGAGTATGCATACCGCTCATACGGGACATGGGCGGTGCAGGACGCCAGCCTCCGCCATTGCCGGAAGATGAATAATCAGAGGGAATGGTAAACTCCGCAAGGATTTCCGAGCCATCCTTAATCTGCAACGTCTGACCGGCACTAAGACTGATGCTGGAGGTCAAATAAGGTTGAGTCGATGCCGAAGATGAAGGCACAGAGTTATTGCCGCCGACGCCAAGAATCATACCGCCGGTGAAGATAACTGAATAACCCTGCTCTTCGTTAGCATCCAAACCACATTCAGGGGCCTGCGATCCGAAGGCGCGGATGGTTCCGCCGCTGATGTACATATTGCCATTCGAGTCCAGACCATCGTTATTTTTTGCGATAACCGTGATGTCGCCACCGCTGATGTACATGTGGCTTGACGAATTGATTGCATCATCGTAAGCGCAGACCGTAATGGTTCCGTCACTAATGTTCAGCGTAGCTTTTGATTCAATGCCTTCTCCGCCATTGCCCGATGTGGTCACGTCAATGTTTCCTCCGGAAATCAATATAGAGCCGTCAACTTTGATACCCTTGGGCGACGTCTTCAGGTCACTGCTTATTCGGTCAGTATTGCCCGTATAATTCTGATTGAGTGAGCTTCCGGAGTATACAGCCATACCTCCTGAAGTCTTGATGGTTATATCGCCTCCGCAAACGGTCAGATTTCCGTCGGCACTGATTCCCTTGCCTCCGGCTCCGGTCGCGGTCAGGTTAAGCGTTCCGCCGGAAATCAACATGTCAAGGTCAGAGGCGATACAAGCCGTTGCCTTCACCTTTTTATTAGTGGAGTCATAAAGGGCCATACCTGAGACCGTTGCAGTAATTTCCCCGCCGGAAATCGTCAGATTGTCGTTGGATTTAATCGCCTTTTCCGCAGCTGCAACGGCGGTTACGGTCAGCGAGCCATTGCCCGAAATCTCGGCCGGAGTCTTGAAACGCAGTGTCGGTTTCTCAGAGGCGGAACCGGACGCCAGAGAGTTCTCGCCTGAAATAATCAGGTCAACTTTACCGGAACCGGTCAGACTGACGGCCGCATCAGACGGATTTGTCAGCACAAGATTTTCCAGCGTGACGCTGACTGGTTCAGACGTTTTAAGGGCAAATTGGCCAACCGTAGAAGTGCCGCTGACACGCACACTCAGTGGGGCGGTAGTTACTATGCTGACCTGCGCGCCATTAACTTCGACCGACGCACCGACAGCCGAAGAAACCGGAACCGTTACGTCAGCACCGGAACCGGAATATGCAACCAGTATTTCCGAGGGAATCAGAGCATTGTCAACAAACATGCGGCTTACTGTCGTAAGATCGAAAACCATGCCGCCTACCGCAAGTGTCTTGCCGTCATTAAACATCATCTCATCGGCAGAGTCAGACGCAATCATGTAGGTCACACTACCCTGCCGTATGTTAAGAGTTTCGGCCACTGCGAAAGACGGCAGCAAGAGTGCATATATATACGCGAATTTTCTCATTTTATAATCTTTTTTATGGATTTATCAGCTGATTTGAGGATATACGAGCCAACGGGAAGTGTTTTTTCAGCAATTGCAGCAGTTTTAAACTCGCCAACCTTTTCTCCCTTGAGAGAATAAACGGTAACAGAATCGGAATCATTGATCTCCATTACACCTGACAAAGCCTTTTCGGTAAACCTCATTGAGACGAGTGAGCCAATACTAAGTTCGGCTTGCGTTTCTTCATTACTTATCAGAAGCATATCGCCGCTGACGGTCATTGACAGTCCGGTTGACCGAAACGACCGTTCCTCTCCGTTACTCAACCGGAAAGTCAAATAAAGAGGTTCGGCAGCCAATGCCGAGCCGGATGTAAACATAAGGCCTAAAGCAAATACTATATTTTTCATACAGAGCAAATTTATTTAATTTCTCCAAACCGGCCAAATTCTTTCCATGAATCGCCCGATATATCCAACGAATTAGCACAATATTAAAAAAAGATGGTTTGACATTTCGGTCAAACCATCAGAGAGAATTGAAAAAATCTTACAAATTAGAAGTGAGAGGAGCCGTCGAAGCAGTGAGTACAGATTTTGCACTTCGGCAGTCCGATACTTTCGACAAGCGTCTCAATCGGGTTGAACTTCAGCGAAGTCAGCCCGAAATGGCTACGAATCTTCTCAACCATGGCGTTATAACGCGGAGAATTGGTCGTAGCATATTCGTCAAGATGAGCATCAGGTGAACCTTCGAGTTCTTCAATGATGCGGCGCGTCAGCAATTCCATGTCACTCTTCGACGACGTAAAACCGACGTAGCGGCATCCATAGATCAGAGGGGGACATGCAATGCGCATGTGAACCTCTTTTGCACCACAGCCATAGAGTTCCTTGACGTTATCGTTCAGTTGCGTGCCGCGCACAATAGAGTCATCGCAGAAAAGAGCGCGCTTGCCTTCAAGCATCGCTCGGTTCGGGACAAGCTTCATCTTGGCGACAAGGCTGCGCATTGACTGGTCAGCCGGAGTAAACGAACGTGGCCAAGTCGGCGTGTACTTGCAGATACAGCGATGGTAAGGCACACCGTGGCCTGCCGCATATCCGAGCGCCATGCCGGTTCCGGAGTCAGGAATTCCGCAGGCACAGTCAACCTCCGTCGGATCGCTCTGACCCATCGCGAAACCCGATGCGAAGCGGGTTTCCTCAACGTTATGTCCTTCATAGCTCGAAGTCGGGAAACCATAATAGACCCAGAGGAAGGAGCAAATCTGCATTTCTTCGCCGGGAGTGCGCAACTGACTGATTCCGTCAGCCGTAATCTCGACAATCTCTCCGGGTCCGAGGTCACGGACATAATCATAGCCAAGATTCGGGAAAGCGGTACTTTCCGATGTAGCAGCCCACGCACCGTCTTTATGGCCAAGAATAATCGGAGTTCGGCCAAGTCGGTCACGCGCGGCAATAATCGAACCCTTCTCAGTCAGAATCAGCAGCGATGCCGAGCCTTTAATCTTTTCGTAGACAATGCCGATACCTTCCTCGAAAGTCTTGCCTCGGTTAATCAGGAGTGCAATCAGCTCGGTCTGGTTTGTGTAACCCGAGCTGAGTTCGCCGAAGTGGACACCCTCGGCAAGCAACTCTTGCTCAAGTTCGTCCATGTTGCAGACCTTGGCAACGGTAACGATTGCAAACTTACCGAGATGGCTGTTGATGATTATCGGCTGAGGATCCGTATCGCTAATTACACCGATTCCGGTATCTCCTTCGAACTTTGCCAGTTCAGATTCGAACTTAGTGCGAAAATACGTGCTTTCCAACGAGTGAATCTTACGGCAGAAGCGTCCGAGAGGAGCATCGTAAGTTACCATGCCACCACGGCGCGTGCCAAGGTGGGAATTGTAATCAATACCGTAAAAAAGATCGGTACGACATTTGTGTTTGGCAGCGACTCCAAAAAAGCCTCCCATTTTAGTATAAAATATTTGCGTTAGTTGTTTTTTTTGCAGTAGGAAAATAAAAAACTGAGAGATAAGAGTTTTAGTCTCTTATCTCTCAGAGTTGAAAGGGTTATTAGATCCAACGTACCCAGGCGAAGTCCTGACGATGCGGGAGCGCGGGGTTCGAGGGATAGATTCGGAAAGCATAGCGGAAGAGTCCGGGTTCGGTCAGCGTGTGGTTGAGTTTGTAGGTTACAATGCTGCCATCCTCGCTAACGGGAGAAAGAGCCACTGCTTCAGAGAATTTCTCTTCGCCATCCTCGCTGCGGAAAGCGACACACTCAACTCCGAGATCCTTGCCGAGACCATTAGTATCGAGAACTACGGTTGCTTTTTGGACAGTGCCGGTAACAGCTGCACCAATGCCATCGTCCTCAACGCTTATAACCTTAACGCCATTCCACTTTTCAGCAACTCTCTGCTTCCAGGCTGCAATCTCCTTAGCCATAGCATAGTCATTAGCCTGAAGTGCTGCGGAGCGCTTGGCTTCCTTAGTGTAGAAACGGTCAATGTAGTCATTGATCATGCGGGTCATCGTGAAATGAGGAGCGATGTGGCCCAACGAATTCTTGATGCGCTGAATCCACTTGGGCGAGTAGCCTGACGAATTCTTGTCGAAATAGAGAGGAATAATCTCGTTTTCGAGCATTGAGTATATTGTAGCGGCATCGAGCTTATCCTGTTGAGCCTGATCAGTGAAGGTGCGTTTGTCGGTCAAAGCCCAACCGCCCTCTTCGTCAAAGCGGAAGCCTTCATACCACCATCCGTCGAGAACCGAGAAGTTCAACACACCGTTCATCAGGGCCTTTTCGCCTGATGTACCGGAGGCTTCAAGCGGACGGGTCGGAGTGTTCAGCCAGATGTCAACGCCGGTAACAAGGCGCTTGGCAACAATCATGTTATAGTCCTCAAGGAAGATAATCTTTCCAAGGAACTGAGGCATGCGGCTGATTTCCATGATACGCTTAATCAAGCCCTGGCCCGCACCGTCGGCCGGGTGAGCCTTACCGGAGAATACGAACTGAACAGGACACTTTTCGTTGTTGACAATCTTGGCGAGGCGGTCAAGGTCAGTGAAAAGCAGATGGGCGCGCTTATAAGTTGCAAAACGACGTGCGAAACCAATAATGAGCGCATTGGGGTTAATGCGGTCAAGAATGCCAAGAACAGCACCGGGATCACCCTGATTAGCAAGCCATTTTGCCTTAAAGTCACGCTTTACGAAATTGATGAACCTGTTTTTCATCTGCATGCGCATGTCCCAGATCGACTGTTCAGGCATGTCGAAAATGTTATGCCATGCTTCGGGTTTGGCCTGGTTGGCGAAAAGTTCCTCGCCAAGGTTCTTTTCGTAGAAGCCCTTCCACTCGGAAGCTGCCCATGTAGGCATATGGACACCATTGGTAACGTAACCTACGTGGCTTTCACGCCAGTCATATCCCTTCCAGACACCGGCAAACATCTTCTTTGAAACTTCGCCGTGAAGCCAAGAAACGCCGTTGGCCTCCTGGCAGGTGTTGAGAGCGAATACACTCATCGAGAACTTCTCGCCACTGTCAGGATTCTCGCGGCCCATGTTCATGAGTTCAGGCCAACTGAGTCCAAGCTTCGCAGCGAAGTGGTTCAGATATTTGTTGGCCAGACCTTCGTCAAAATAGTCGTGGCCGGCAGGTACGGGAGTATGAACGGTGTAGAGGCTTGAAGCGCGGACAAGCTCAAGCGCAACGTTAAAGTCAAGGTGCTTCTCGGAAATGTACTCAACCAGACGCTGGAGGTTAAGCAGAGCCGCATGGCCCTCGTTAGCGTGATAGAGGTCGGTGTTGATTCCGAGCTTGCGAAGCATAATAATACCGCCAATGCCGAGCAAATATTCCTGCTTGATGCGGTTTTCCCAGTCGCCACCGTAGAGCTGATGAGTAATCGGACGGTCAAACTCTGAGTTCATGTCGAAGTCCGTATCCATAAGATAAAGGTTCATGCGGCCAACGTTAACACGCCATACATGGCTGTAAACGATATTGGTCGGGAAAGGAACCTCAATAATCATCGGGGTACCATCCTCGTTCATGACCTGCTCAATCGGGAGCTGGTTGAAGTTCTGAGGCTCATAGTTAGCAATCTGCTGACCATCAACGCTGAGGCTCTGAGTGAAGTAACCGTAGCGATAGAGGAATCCGACAGCGGTCATTGGTACGCGGCTGTCACTTGCTTCCTTAATATAGTCGCCGGCAAGCACGCCGAGACCACCGGAATAGATTTTCAGAGCATTGCAGAGACCATACTCCATTGAGAAGTATGCAACTGAGGGAAGATCAGAACGCATCGGCACGGCCATGTACTCTTCGAAGAGTTTATAGGCCTTTTTGATGCGCTCCATCAGACTCTCATCGTCAATGATTTCCTGAAGACGCTCGGAGCTGAGACGCTGAAGAAGCATCACCGGATTTTCGCCGGTGCTGCGCCAGAGGCTTGCATCCAGGTCACGGAACAGATTCTTGCCATCGCTGTTCCATACCCACCAGAGGTTACGTGCCAAGACTTCCAGGGGCTTCAAAACCTCGGGAAGATTGGTGTTGACAGTTACATCACGCCACAGAGGCGCGTTTGTATTGCTGACTTGAAGTTTCATAACTGAAATTATAGTTTGGTTTTTATTTTTTATTATTCAAGCGTTGCTGCGCCGAAGTCATCGCATCGGCATAAGCGATAAGATAATACTCCATAAAGTGAGCCCAATCGGCGCGATCGGCAGTCGCCGATGCGGCATTGCGCAAGGCTGCATAAGAAGTCTCATCGGCCCGGAGTATCTCTTCTATACGCGAAGCAATTGACCGGCAAAGTTCAGAATAGTTTCCATCGTTGCGCTCGCTGACATGAACGCCACTTGCCTCAAACGCTCCGTCTCCGAAAGTGTTGTCAACCCACATGCCGAAGCCACTCAACGAAGTTGTCACCGTAGGGATTCCAAAGGCGACAGACTCCATCGGAGTATAGCCCCAAGGCTCATAATAACTCGGGAAGACAGTTGCATCAAGGCCTGGCAGGAGATCATAATACGTCAGGCCGCCAAACAAGCCCTCTGATCCGTCAAGATAACATGGAACGTAAATCATCATCAACTTGTCAGAGGGACGGTTTTCAAAACCGAGACGATGGATTGAACCTATAATCGGGTCAGAATCGGGGTTGTTGAGAGTATGAGTTATCACAGGGTCAGGCAGTCCGTTGCCCGCCTGACCGTTCATTGCTTCAATGAGTTCGGGACGAGCATTGCGGCTCCATGCCGGCACCATGATCATGCAGACAACGGGGCGGTCTGAGTCGGTCAACTCATAGCGAACAATGTTACAGGCATCCAGGAATACGTCAATGCCCTTGTTACGATATTCGCAACGGCCCGATGTGGCTACGAGGAAGGTATCGTCAGGAAGCGTCGCTCCCGTCAGTGCCGATGCGACCTTGAGCATTGCCTGGCGAGCAGCCTGACGGGCGGCAGCCATCTTGCGTTCGGTTTTCGGCACAAAATCCTTTTCAAACCCGTTCGGAGTCACATGCGGACGTATTTCCAGCAATTGCTCGCACTCACGCGCGGTCACATCACTGACAGTGGTAAAACAGTCGGCCTGATGAGCAGCAGCTTTTTCCAGCGAGTGTTTCGCCTCCATATTAAGTTCACGCGCCATCTGGTCTCCGTTATATCCTGCAAAATATGCGTAAAGGTCTTTACCATTACCGCAAATTGAGCGACCAATGCTCGTTGCATGAGTAGTAAAGACCGTTGCGGCAGCGGGAAGTTCGCTCTTGACGTGAAGCAGACCCATTCCGGTTGTCCATTCATCGAAATGAGCCAGAACTCCCTCGCCATTCTCATGACCCATAAAGCGTGAAATACTCTCAATAACGAGAGCTGCGGCATGAGAGAACGCGCAGGCCTCGGGATAATCCCCATAGGCATGCAGCGAGTCAACACCATACTGCTCCCACATCCGGCCATAAAGCAGCGGCAAGGATGCGTACATGGCGTCAAATTTGACAAGAACAGCAATCGGACGACCTGGAACATTCCAGCGACCAACTCTGACGGTCACACCATCGGGCAGACCGGTATTTTTTCGCCATGCTTTCAGCAAGGAGGCGACTTCGGTAAAATACGGTGAGGGAGTGTCGTCGGTCCATACATCGGGACCAACAAATATAACCTTGTCTTTATAAAGAGACTGCAAAGTACGTGCTTTAGTGGAAAGCACAGCGTAGATGCCGCCAACTTTATTACAGACCTCCCAACTTGTCTCAAACAGCAGAGAGGGCGATTCGGTGTTGTTTTGTGCCATAATATCGTTTTTCAAGGCGCAAAGTTACGAAATTTTCGCCTAACTGCAAAATGTAGAAACATTTTCATTAACTTTGCAGACAATTATGAATACGGAAATAACAAAAATCAAGAATATAATCAGACGTTTTAATATAACGAACGTGCTGACAGACTCTCGCTCTATTTCTTACGGAGAGCAATCAATCTTTTTCGCGCTTAAAACGCAGACAAACGACGGGCATTACTACATCAAGGATTTAATGGACCGTGGAGTAAAAGCCTTTGTTGTCGAACACATTCCCGAAGGGATTGACCGGTCAGCAGCGGAATTCGTCGTCGTAGACAATGTTTTGGATATTCTTCAACAAATTGCTCAGGAACACAGACACGAGGCCTTGAAATCCACGAGATTTATTGCCGTCGGCGGCTTTGGCGGAAAAACAAATCTGAAGGAGTGGATGGGGGAAGCAATAGGTCACCTACACAATGTCAGCAAATCGCCCAGAAGCTATAATAGCCAAATCGGTGTGGCTCTTTCTCTTCTGATGATTGAGCCTGACGCTGAAATCGGTGTTATAGAATGTGGAATTTCCAAGTCCGGGGAGATGGCCCGACTGGAGAAAATGGTCAGCCCGGACCTGGTGGTGATAAGCGGAATAGACACTCAAGTTGGCGACTTCAACTCAATAGAAGAAAAATATAAAGAAACGCTTCAACTTGCCAAAAACGCATCAGCAATAGTTTATCCGGCCGAGTTAGACGAAGCCGTCAGCAAATATGTAGCAGACAGCGTATTGAAAATAAGCGTCAACATTCCGCAGGATGCGGAATGGCTTGAGCGCGACCGCCTGATTGCCCTGGAGGCTCTTCGCTATTTAAAAATACCAATGTCGGATCATATTGTTCGTCCCTTGGAGACACGCTTGAGTGTAAACCAAGGAATAAATAATTGTCTGATAATCAGCGATAGATTCAGCTGCCATACAGACTCCCTACCCTCAGCCATTGACTTTATGCGCCGCCGTCGGGCCAAAGGATTGAAAATGACCTTGATTCTTGACAAGTTATATGGCAAATTTAACCCGGAATGGATTGCCTCCTTAGTTAATAAGGCAGGAATTGAGCGCGTCATGGCCATTGGCAGGGAATATGAAGGATTTAAACACCTCTTTCCCACGGGGAGCCGCTTTTTCGATGATGAACGAGAGTTCATGCGCGAGCTTTCGTTAAGTGACTTTTCACGTGAACTTATATTAGCCAAAGGAGAACGCGGCGGAGAGGTTGACCGTCTGGCCGAGACTCTGCAATTACGCCATCATGAAACAGTATTGGAAGTAAACCTGGATTCCGTAGTCTATAATTTCAATCATTATCGAGCCATGCTTCGCCCAGAAACAGGAATAGTTGCTATGGTCAAAGCGTCCGGATATGGAGCAGGAGCCATGGAGTTGGCGCGCACGCTTCAAAGCCACGGAGCAGCCTATCTTGCCGTAGCTGTGGTTGATGAAGGAGAGGAGCTGCGCCGCGCAGGAATTACCATGCCGATTATGGCTCTGAATCCGAAAGTTACAGACTACGATTCATTGTTTGAGAACCGCCTGGAGCCGGAAGTATTCAGTTTTGATATGCTTGACGAGATTATACGCGAAGGCGCCAAACGCAACATCACGGACTATCCCATTCACGTCAAATTCGACACTGGAATGCATCGACTTGGTTTCCTGCGCGATGACATTAACAGGCTATGTGAATGTCTCACTACAACCAGAGTGGTTCGAGTCATGTCTGTCTTCTCTCATTTAGCCACAGCCGACTGTCTCGACATGGATGACTACACCCTTGGCCAGCTCAATCTCTTTACGGAAATATGCAGTGAAATGAAGCGAAAGCTGGGCTATTCGTTCATGCGCCATATTCTGAACTCGGCCGGCATTGCGCGCTTTCCGCAGTGGCAGTTCGAAATGGTGCGTCTCGGCATCGGTCTCTACGGCATCGACACACTTGGTATTCCCGCAACATCAAATCTGCGTCAGGTTTCATCGTTGCGCTCAATCATCATTTCCATCAAACACTGGACTTCCGGAACCTCAATTGGCTATGCACGACGCACCATTCTGGACCACGACGCCGTTGTTGCAACCGTGCCGGTCGGTTATGCCGACGGCCTTGACCGCCACCTCGGCAACGGCAAGGGGGTAGTCTGGATCAACGGCGTGAGGTGTCCGATAATTGGCAACATCTGCATGGATGCCTGCATGGTCGACGTCACGAAAGCAAGCGCCACAGTCGGCGATTCCGTTGAGTTTTTCGGTGATAATCTGCCCGTTGAAACGATGAGCGACGCACTCGGGACTATTCCTTACGAGGTATTGACCTCGGTATCTCCCAGAGTGCGCCGCGTATACTTTCGCGAATAAGTTTCAGAGCCTTGACGAGGTTTTGCAGCGGTCGCCACGACGAATGTAAACAATCTCCACTACGTCACCCGGGCGCAACAATGCCATCTGCTCCTGGAGTTGTGCATAGGTCGTTACCGGCGAGGAATTCAGTTCTACAATAATGTCACCGACCTGCAATCCAGCAGCCTCGGCGGCTGATTGCGGTTGGATATCCATAATCAGTATGCCACCACTGAGGCCTTCGAGCCGCATCTGCGCAATCAGCTTCGCGTCAAGTTCCCTAATCGAGACTCCGAGAACGGCACGCTGAACAGAACCGAAGTCCTTCAGATCGGCAACAACTTTGGTTACGATTGAAGATGGAATTGCAAAAGAATATCCCGCATAGCTACCGGTATGAGAGTAAATTGCAGTGTTGATACCGACGAGTTCACCCCTGGTGTTAACCAACGCACCGCCGGAGTTGCCGGGATTGACAGCCGCATCCGTTTGAATGAAACTGTCAAGGGTAATCGGCCGCCCTCCGGTAGCCGAAGTAATAGATCGCGCCTTTGCAGACACAATGCCGGCAGTGACAGTAGACGTAAATCCGAACGGATTGCCAACCGCAAGCACCCACTCTCCTACCCTGAGGTCGTCGCTGTTGCCAATCGGGATAACCGGCAAGCCGTCAGCGTCAATTTTCAGTAACGCAAGATCCGTCATAGGGTCACGGCCAACAACCTCTGCATCAAAAGTGCGGTTGTCGTTTAGCGTGACTTCAAGCCGTCGGGCTTTGTCTATCACATGATTATTCGTAACAAGATAGCCGTCAGAACTCAGAATTACGCCGGAACCGAGTCCGAGCTGCTGCTCGCGGGGAACGGCCCGCTGGGGCTGACGTCCGAAAAAGAATTCCAGCATCGGGTCTGAGGGCCGGACCTCATAGGCTGTCGCATAACTTTTGATTGACACCACACCGTTGACACTACTTTCAGCCGCCTCAGTGAAGTCTGTCGAAGAAGCTGTCGGCGTCGCGCTGCAGGCGGTCATTCCCGTCAGCAGAACGAATAAAACAGATTTAGAATTCATAGCGTTCAAAAGATTGATTGGTTATTTTGCATAATTAATGCTGCAAAAATAATGCCAAAAAATCGCTTTTTAGCTCATATTCCCCCTAATAAAATCCAATTTTTTCAAATTTTTAATAAAATTAGCATCCTTTATTCCAAATGGTCAGTAAGGATAGGTAACGGAGTGTAGATACAATGCCTGTGGCGGCATGGAGGTTCCGGCGGCACAGCGGTCACGCGCCTCAATTATGCGCGCAAAATCATCAATCGAGAGTTTACCACGCCCAACGTCAACGAGAGTGCCGACAACGGCACGGACCATATTGCGAAGGAATCTGTCAGCCGTAATGATGAAAGTCATTCCTCCGGTTGTCAAATCCTTTACCCACTCGGCACGGGTGACATGACAGATATTTGTCTTTGCATCAGAATGCAACTTTGCGAATGACGTAAAGTCCTCAACTTCTAACAGGAGCGCGGCGGCTCTGTTCATGGCCTCATAGTCGAGCGGATGAGGAGTATACCAGGTCAAGGGGTAAAGAAAAGGTGATTTGGTTTCGACAGCCTTATAATGATAGGTCCGTGAGGTTGCATCGAAACGGGCATGTGCATCATCATGAACCTGACGAATTGAGTAAACGGCAATATCCTTGCCGACAAGCGAATTAACCGCACGCGGTTCAAGAAGACGGTCGGCGTCGAAATGAGCGACCATCATCGAGGCATTGACCCCCGCATCGGTCCGTCCGGCTCCGACAATCGGAGTCGGACGCCGGAGCAGAGTCGAAAGCGCTTTTTCAATAACCTCCTGAACCGAAACGGCACCGGGTTGTATTTGCCATCCGTGGAATGGCTCACCCCGGTATGCCAGAGTCATGAAAAATCTGGCCATCAGTCTCGTTCGAGGTAAGTATAACCATACAGTCCGCTACGGTAGTTCCCAAGGAATTCTCTGCCCTCTTCGGGCGAAATCTTTCCAGCTTTCATCGAAGCGGTTACCCACGTTTCTACATTACGGACAAGTTTCTTCGAGTTAAACTGGACATAGTCCAGAACTTCGGCAACGGTCTCTCCGTCGATAATCTTGTCAATTTCATAATGGTCCTTGTAGACATCAATATGGACAGCATTGGTATCACCAAAGAGATTGTGCAGGTCACCAAGGATTTCCTGATATGCTCCTACAAGGAATACACCTATATAATAAGGTTCACCCGACTTAATCGGATGGACCGGCAGAGAGTCGACAAGTCCATTGGAAGTGATGAAGTGAGCGATTTTGCCGTCACTGTCGCAGGTCATATCCTGAATCGTTGCCGTGCGCGTGGGTTTTTCGTCCAAACGGCTAATCGGCATAATCGGGAAAAGCTGGTCAATTGCCCAACTGTCAGGCAACGACTGGAACAGCGAGAAATTACAGAAATACTTGTCCGGAATCATTCGGGCAACCTTCCTCAACTCTTCCGGCGGATGCTTCATTGACGATGAAAGATCAGAGACCTCACGTGCAATACTCCAGAAAAGCTGTTCAATGCGAGCGCGCGTTTTCAGGTCGAGCAGACCAATTGAGAAAAGCTCAAGAGCCTCTTCTCGAATCTGGAGTGCATCATGCCACGACTCAAAGATGCGTGGTTGATCCAATTTGTCCCAAATCTGATAGAGTTCGCGCAAAAGTTCGTGGGCATCGTCATCAATCTCCTCGTTATCGCTCCATTCAGGCAGCGAGGTTGACTCCAACGCTTCGAAAATGAGAACGGAATGGTGGGCGCTCAGTGAGCGTCCGCTTTCGGTAATGATGTTCGGCTGTTTGATCTCGTTTTTAACGCAAACATCGACGAGAGCCGATACGGCATCGTTGGCATACTCCTGAATTGAATAGTTCATGGAACTTTCGCTCGTTGACGTACGCGTTCCGTCATAGTCAACACCCAGACCGCCGCCGATATCAACAAAATCAATGTTAAAGCCCATGCGCGTCAGTTGGACGTAGAACTGAACAGCTTCACGTAGCGCATTTTTGATTCGGCGAATCTTGGTAATCTGACTGCCTATATGGAAATGAATCAGTCGAAGCGACTCTCTCATGTTGTTCTTTTCCAGGAAATCGACAGCCTGAAGCAGTTCAGACGAATTCAGACCGAACTTACTTTGATCGCCACCGCTCTCTTCCCATTTTCCGGAGCCTGAGTTTGAAATTTTGATACGGATACCGATATTGGGAACAATGCTGATACGCTTCGAGATGCGCGCAATTATTTTCAATTCGTTGAGTTTTTCTACAACGAGGAAAATGTTGCGACCCATTTTCTGAGCGAGCAATGCGAGTTCAATATAGTCTTCATCCTTGTATCCATTGCATATAATCAGTGCGTTCTGGTCGATATTAGTTGCAAGAACCGCATGAAGTTCCGGTTTTGAACCTGCTTCAAGTCCGATGTTGAACTTCTTGCCGTGGGTGACTATCTCTTCGACGACTTCACGAATCTGATTGACTTTAATAGGGTAGATTACATAGTTTGAGGCTTTGTAGTCATATTCCTTTGCCGCTTTTTTGAAGCAACACGAGATTTTTTCTACACGATTATCAAGAATATCAGGGAAACGCAACAGCACCGGAGCCTGGATGTCTCTTACCTGAAGTTCATCCATAACTTCCTTGATGTCCACCGAGGCGAAACCCTCGCGCGGAGTAACTGCTACATGTCCTTTTTCGTTAATCGAAAAGTAAGTCAGTCCCCAGCCGTTGATGTTGTACAGTTCGGCGCTGTCTTCAATTCGCCATTTACGCATTGTCTCTAATTATAATTTATATATGTATATGTTTTCGCTTGCAAAAATTTCAATCACAATGTCTCGTCGCAAGGAAGAGAGGAGGCTATTGCCTGACGCGAGAGTTCAATCAGTTCCGGTTCGGTCGAGGCGATGGGTTCATGAACCGTCAGGATAATTTTTCCATAACGCGGAAGTCGAGCATAACGGGGCATCACATGAAACGCGCCGTCAATTGTCAGAGGGACGACCGGGAGACCGAACTCCCGGGCAAGTGTGTAAGCACCGCGTTTGAAACGCCGCATACGGCCGTCCCAAGAGCGCGCACCTTCAGGAAACACGACGAGACTCATACCTCCGGCCAGCTGTTTTTCAGCAGCAACCATCGTCTGATGGATAGCATGTGGAGAGGAATTGTCAACAAAAATCTGGCCGGCGCGCTTGCATGCCCACCCTACCAACGGAATATTCTCAAGGCTCTTTTTCATCATCCACTTGAAATTGTGGCCAAGATAACCATAGACCGAAAAGATATCGTATGCGCCCTGATGATTCGCAACGAAAACGTAGCTTGTGCCGCGGGAAATATGCTCACGACCACGAACTTCAACCTTCACAAACGAAAGGATGCACATTATGCGTGACCATAAAGCCGGCGGATAGTAGCCCCACCATCGCCCTCCAAAAGCCATTGAGCCGAGAGCTGTCAACATGGCCGTAAGAAATGTGACCGCCAGCATAAGAGGCCACATAATCGTAAATTGATAAATGCGATAGATAACAATCATCGTTTCAGTTTCCAGATAACGGCGCCGTGAGGCTGAACTTTAGTTACAAACGGGATTTCAGACGAGACGGTTTTGCGCGATTTCCGTCCGGAAAGCAACTCAACCGCATCATATTCGCCTTCAGCAATATTGAGAACATCGAAGGCATGGCGCGGAAGATTTATTTCCATATCGGCCTCTGTTGAATCAAAATTCACCGCAATCAGAAGTGTTTCGTTTTCTTTATGACGCAAATAAGCATAATGGCGATGAGGATTAAAGCCAGAATTGTCATAATTGACATACATCAGATCAAAAAACGAACCGCAGGCAATCGCAGGTTCTGAAGCGGCAACATTCAGAACCTTCATGTAAAGATTACGCAGACGCACCTCAGAATCAGTCAGAGACGCGGTCGAAGGTTTGCCCCCACGAAGCCATCGGCTGACTGTTGACACGGTCCAATAGTCAAAGATTGTTGTTCGTCCATCTTCACCACTGAAGCCTTCGGCGTCCATTCCGCGTTCGCCAAGTTCCTGACCAAAATATATCATCATAGGTCCGGTTGAAATCGTTGATGCAACGACCAACGACGGCAACACAGTCGAGGCATCTCCGGCATAGAATGTTGACGCATAGCGCTGCTCGTCATGGTTCTCAAGGAAATTGAGCATGTGGTCGCCAAGTCCGTCAACAGTCTGCCAGCAGGCTGTCAACCGGTCGGCACCCACACCAAAGCATTGGATTGCACGAAGCGTGTCATAAAGGTTTACCTTATCATAGAGATAGTCGAAACCTGCATCAATAAACGTGCGATAGAGATTGACGTCATAAATTTCAGCAATAAACTCAATGTTTTTGCGTACTTTTCGAACCTGGGGGATAGCCCAACGCCAAAATTCAACCGGAACCATGAACGCCATGTCACACCGGAAAGCGTCAACGCCTTTCTCGGCCCAATACTTCAGAATATGGACCATTTTAGTCCAGGTATCGGGGATCGGATCGAAATACTTGGTTCCTCCTCCGCAATAGTCGACACCATAGTTAAGTTTCACGGTCTCGTACCAGTCATTGCGGTCAGGCGACGGTGTGAAACAGTCGTTACCGGAAGCCTTTGCAGGCTCTTCGACATAGTCGCCCAGATGAACATTGGTCGGAGCGAAGCGCGTGCCGGGCAGATAATAGAAATTGTTTTGAGGATTAAAGCTGTGACACACATTGTCATCCGCGCCCAAATCGCGCACTCCGGCAGGCGCAACATCCGAATGATACTCGCGCGCAACATGGTTAGGGACGAAATCAATCACAACCTTCAGTCCGACGGCATGAGTCCGGGCAACAAGTGCATCAAACTCCTCCATTCGCTTGGCCGGGTTGACGGCAAGGTCAGGGTCAACGTCATAATAGTCCGTAATCGCATAAGGAGAACCGGCCTCACCCTTGATGACATGCGGATTATGCTTCTGTATGCCAAAGGCAGAGTAGTCAGGTCGATGGGCATGTTCAATAACGCCCGTGAACCATACATGAGTAGCTCCGAGTGATTTTATTGCGCGCAGGGCCGACGAAGTAATATCCTTAAACTTACCGGAACCATTCTGCTCAATAGTTCCGCACGGAATGGGGTTTTCCGTACGGTTTCCGAACAGGCGCGGCAGAAGTTGATAAATAATTGGTTTCATGAAATGCAAATTTACGAATTTTTAGCGGATATCCGCTTAAATCCGGTCATAAAATATGAACGGGTGAATTCCTCCGGACGTAAAACCACGCCACCATACTGCACAAGATCGACATCCATCTCAATCAATCCGGAGGTTTTCGACTGCGGGGTGCGTCCGCAACACCGCTCAAATTCCTTTCCAATGGCGATAACGCGTTCAGCCGATAATGATGTCGCAACTTTTACAACCATATTCAGATAGTCAGGAGATGTTCCGTTGAGTGCGCGCGTTGAATAAACGCCGGAACTTTCGAAAACTCCGAAAGTAGATGCGATCCAATCGGCCGCAATCGCCATCATGCGTTCGCGGGCAGGACAATTTGAGCCTAATGTCAGGATGCAGTCAGTCACGGATTGGCTGGCGGGGTCATACCCTTTAGGGTTAATGCAATGCGTCCGCGGTCATAATCAACATCAAGAACCCTGACACGAACGGTCTGGTCAATGCGCACGACTTCAAGCGGATTCGACACGAACGCATCACTCAACTGCGAAACATGAATCAGCCCGTTTTCCTTGATGCCAAGGTCCACAAAAGCTCCAAATGCAGTTATGTTGTTGACCTTACCGGTAACTTCCATTCCGGGATGCAGGCTGTGAATTGACGTGATGCCCTCATCAAACTGAGTTGATTCAGCCTCACCTCGCGGATCACGCCCCGGCTTCTCAAGCTCTTCTACAATCATTCGCAGAGTGGCTTCACCGGTCGACTTGTCCAGATAATTGGCAATATTTATGTCAGACGCTTTCAACTGGCCAACCGATGTACGCAAGTCTTTAGCCATCTGTTCGACAAGTTCGTAACGTTCAGGATGAATCGCCGTGTTGTCAAGCGGATTTTTCGCTCCGGGAATTCGAAGGAAACCTGCACACTGCTGGAATGCCTTTTCGCCAAGACGAGGAACATTAAGCAACTCCTGACGGGACTTAAACGGGCCGTTCTCGTTACGAAAGTCAACTATATATCGGGCTAATGCAGGTCCAATTCCGCTGACATAGCCAAGTAGCGCCCTTGAGGCAGTATTTACATTAACACCAACAGAGTTCACGCAACTTTCAACCGTATTGTCAAGTGCCTGCTGTAATTTGTCCTGATTGACGTCATGCTGATACTGTCCAACACCGATACTTTTCGGTTCAATCTTGACCAGCTCGGCAAGAGGGTCCAGAAGTCTGCGCCCAATGCTGACGGCTCCACGGACAGTAAGGTCAAGGTCTGGAAATTCTTCGCGTGCAAGTTCGGAGGCTGAATAAACAGACGCTCCATCTTCACTAACGCTACAAATCTGCACCCTACGCGGAAAGCGAAGGTTGCGGAGAAATTTCTCTGTCTCGCGCCCTGCCGTACCGGAGCCGACGGCGATGACGTCAACCCGAAGATTATCTACCATTGAACAGATGGTATACGTTGCGCCATGGAGATCATTGACCGGAGCGTTAGGATAAATTATTTCATAAGCAAGAAATCGTCCCTGAGCATCAAGACAGACAACCTTGCATCCGGACTTGAATCCGGGGTCTATACCCATCACACGCTTTCCAAACATTGGCGGAGCCATCAGTCGCTGGCGCAGATTGTCAGAAAACAGTTCAATCGCCCCCATATCAGCTTTTTCCTTCGCGGCAGCAGCGATTTCAGTCTCAATAGAGGGGCGGATCAGACGTCGGTAAGCATCGCGAACCGCGTTCATCACGAATTCAGCCGATTCATCCGTTGCCACAGGCTTAACAAAGAAGCGACCGAGGCGCTCGATCATTTCATCATCGTTGATTGAAATGTCAACCTTTAATATCCCCTCAGCCTCGCCGCGCCTAACCGCCAGATAACGATGAGAGGCAACCTGGCGAAGCGGCTGGGAATAATCGTAATAGTTTCTATAGATATCGTCAGCCGTGTTCTCGGCTTTCTTGTTAAATCTGGAGGTCAGGACTGCACTACGCTGGTAACGCGAGCGAACAAGATTACGGGCTTTTTCATTTTCGCTCATCCATTCGGCCATGATATCACACGCGCCTGCGAGAGCTTCATTAATTGAAGACACCTTGTCTTTCCCGACAAATTTGCGTGCAATGGTCTGCAATCCGCTTGCGTTCTGAGCCATAATCATACGCGCAAGAGGCTCCAGCCCTTTTTCACGGGCCATTTCGGCGCGAGTACGTCGCTTGGGCTTAAAAGGCAGGTATATGTCTTCAAGCGTTGCCGAGTCCAGAGTATGTTCAATGCGCTCTGCCAGTTCGGGGGTCAACGCACCGGCATCACGAATCTGTTCAACAACAAATTCTCGTCTTTTAAGAAAGTCACGCAACGATTCAAGCCTTAGTTGAATCGCGCGAACCTGAGTTTCATCCAAATCAAGGGTCTGTTCCTTGCGATAGCGAGCGATAAAGGGAACCGTAGCTCCGTCGTCAAGAAGTTTTATTGTGGCGTTTACCTGCTTTCGCTGCAGATTAAGTTCTCCAGCGATAATGCAAGGCAAGTCAGTTGTTGGAATTCTCACAAGTCAGCGTATCTTTTGAGGAATAAGTGTAAAGACTGTAATTTCCGGAGTTGCTCCTATGCGCATCGGAATTCCGACGGCCCCGGCTCCGATGTTTACATAAAGCGGACGTTTCCCGTCCGGGCTATCATACATTCCACCCCAGGTCTCATAGCGCATAGAGGCCGGACTCAGCCGGCCAACGGCAATCTGCATTGCATGAGTGTGGCCGCTGAGCGTAAGGTCTATCTTCAGAGAGTCAACCGGGGCAACTTCACTCTGCCAGTGGACAGGGTTGTGGGTCAGAAGTATCTTCACTGCCGAGTCGGCCGGAGTCGAATAGGCAGTCCTTAGGTTGCCATAGGTCGGAAACGGTGCGTCACCCCAATTTTCAGTGCCAATGATAACAATTGAGTCACCGGCCTGGTCACCATAAACAACTGCCGAACTATTAGTCAGCAACTCCCAGTTCATCTCAAGCTGCATGTCCATCAGTTGCTCCATGTTGAGTTCCTTTTCCTCGGGCGAATCCCAGTCAACATAATCTCCATAGTCGTGATTTCCAAGAATGGAAAATACGCCATCCTTTGCCTCAAGTCGTCCAAGAACGGACACAAACGGTCTGAGTTCTTCGGAACGCCGGTTGACAATATCGCCGGTGAATACAACCATGTCAGGATGCAGACCATTGACAGTTTCAACTAATTTGTGGACGAACGTCGTATCAGAGCCGAACGTGCCTAAGTGAAGGTCCGAAATCTGAGCAATTCGGTAACCGGTAAATCCGGCAGGCAGATTTTCAATTCTCACGGAGACTTCGTTGACGTCAATGCGGAAGCGATTGACCAACGCACCCCACCACATCAGCAGGAATGCGCACACGCCCATGACGACGCCTATCACACTGACAGACCGAACGCGCTTTTTATGCCATAACAACGGCAAAGAAGCCAGCAAATCAAAGATTATAAACGTGATTTTTCCTGCGTATACAGTCAGATAGACAAACAGCATCCACATTGAGATGCTAATCATCATGTCACTCTCGCCTCGCCTCGGCAGACAGAGAAAAACAACTATATAAACCAGAAAAAACGCACTTTCCCAAAGTTGAAATTTTGCGGCACGAAGCTTGCGGCTCCGCTGCCACGCAATAAAAAACAAATATGCGTCCGTTGCAACCTGCAATAGCAGACAAAGGAGAATCATTATAACAGGCAGTCGCATAATCAGAAAGAAAATTTCCGGAAGCAGGTCGCAGTCAATTCTTAAACAATTTGTTTTTAAGCGGATTCGAATACATCGTCAGAATCATCCGGCGCATATAGATACGCTCCTCGTCCGTAACATCATCAAGACGACACTTTGCAATCTGAGTTTCAAGGCGTTCATTGACTGCGTCAACGTCAGCATCAGTGTATTGGTCAACAAACCGCCTGGTACCTTCAAGCATGTCATATGCAACATAGTTAATCGGATACAGAAGATAGTTGGAGTGTATCGCATCATCTATCAGTTCAGCTACCTTATGGGCAGCCTGGGCGCGGTCAAGATTCTGCGGCAGCGCATCAATCTTTGCGTTGAGACATTCGGTAAAAGCGTAATGAATACGTCCTTTCGGGCGCATAATTCCGGTCTCCATTGCCCTAAGATCATCCTTGGGGCTTTTCTTATGGTCCGGATTGCGTCTTTTCTGCACGAATTCTTGTGCTTTCAGATAGTCGTTGGGGTCAAACTCATAACTGATGCTGACAGGCATCAGATTTACCTCACGGAGGCGTTCGAGCGGACTGCCCTCACCTCCGAGTTCAAGCATCTTAATCAGTGAATCCTGCGTGCGGTCATTCGAGTCCTTGGCGCGTCCTTCTCGGTGGGCAATCCATAGGCTCTGTTTCTTCTCCTCAATGCAGTAATGAATGTAAGCACTGAGGTGTTTGGCCGCTTCAAGCGCCCCACGCATTCCGGTGTCGCGCTTTACAATAAAACTCTTGTTAAGGCGCACAAGTTCGTCAATCCACGGCATAATCAGCAGATTATTGCCGATGGCGACCTCACTTGTCGGCTGTCCATTGCGTACCAGGCAAAGGTTCAGAAATGACGCATCAAGAACAATGTCTCGATGATTGGAAATCATTGTGTAGGCATGGCCGGACTTATAATTGTCAATGCCGTCGCAGGTCAGTCCATCGGTGGATCGTGCGGCAAGTTTCTCAAGAATCGGACACATAACACTCAATTGGAATGATTCTTGAGAATCCACCAATTTCAGTTTCTCGGCAAATGCAGAAAATTCAATATCCGGGAAAACCCATGTTACAGCATTTGCAAACTCCGGCTGTTCAACCAAGTTCAGGATATGAGAGCGGAAATCGCTATCATCAAACGGCGCTATGTCGCTGAAATCTTCTCTGTTCATATATACTTTCCGACGCCAAAACACGGGCGTCAAATTCTTTGGTCTTTATATAAATCAACACGCAAAGTTAACAAAAAAATCCGGAATCCCAAACCCGATGAAAATTCTGAGTCTCCGTTCCCCAATATTTAACACCGGAGGCGCATATCTCTGAATGGTATTTTGTCTTGTGATGAAGGAGCGTAGCCATAGCTACATAACTGTTATCGGCTTGCCGCTTTCGAAGAAAGACCAACATGACAAATAGTGCCAGATTATGATTTTTTTCTGTACATTTGCACCAAAAATCAGCATCCTGCAAATGGGAAAATGCTTAAAATAAACTTTTTACCCATATTTAAAAATAACCGTAACGGCTACATTGAAGCCAAAAGTGGTTTTGTTAAACAGTTTTTCGACAATAAATCAGACTTATGATTAATAAACAGATAGCAGTTGGGATTGGTGAAATTCTTTGGGACATTCTTCCCGAGGGCAAGAAACTCGGCGGAGCTCCGGCTAACTTCGCGTACCATGCCACTCAGTTCGGACTTGAGGGTGTTGTTGTCAGCGCCGTCGGTAATGATGATGCAGGTCAAGAGATTCTCAATCTGCTGTCGGCAAGAAACATTGGACGCGAAATCGCAATACTACCCTATCCGACCGGAACCGTCGAAATTGAATTGGACCCGAATGGCATTCCGCAATATGCAATAAAGGAGAATGTCGCCTGGGATTATATTCCGTTATCCCCGAATATGAAAGCGATTGCCTCGCGGACCAAAGTTGTCTGCTTCGGTTCACTTGCGCAACGCACATCCCTTTCCCGCCAGACAATCACTGCGTTTCTGGACGAGGTTGCACGAAATGAAGACTCCATCATAGTGTTCGACATTAACCTGCGTCAGAGTTTCTATGACACCGAAACCATAGAGTCTTCGATGCAGCGATGCAATATACTGAAACTTAATAACGAAGAGCTGGATGTTATCTGTCCGTTGCTGCATATCAATTCGACGTCACCGGAGGAAGCATGCCAAGAACTGATTGAACGTTATGGGCTGAAAATGTTGATTCTAACGTGTGGAACCAGCGGAAGCTATGTCTTTTCGAGTGACGAAATGTCTTATCAGCCCACACCTACAGTTGAAATTGCTGACACCGTCGGTGCCGGCGATTCGTTTACAGCGGCGTTCATTGCGGCCATAGTAAAAGGCTCACTGATCGGAGAGGCACATTCTATCGCCGTAAAAACCTCAGCTTTTGTCTGCACACAGAAAGGAGCAATGCCTGAACTGCCAACGGACCTTATAGACTGACGATTAGCGTTTGCGCAAAATATGAAGAATATCCGCAGTCAACTTTGACAAGGGACGATTCTGGTTGGCGGCAGTGTGCATATATTGTCCCCAGATAAAATCGTCGATTTGAGACTGCGAATGGAAAAGTCCCTGGAACGCATCGACAAGACCGCGCTGTGTTGCGTAATCGTAAGCCGTATATTTTTCAATCATCTCCAGAGCATAGTCACGATGTTCGTTGTAGAGCTGTATTAGTCCAAGAGTTTCAATGTTTTTTTGCTCTTCAGCGGACGGGTTTTCAAAACCTATATTGAAATCACCAATGGTTTTTAGTCCCAGCATCTCGTTGGCATTTAACTTCTTTCCGGAGCGAGGATCCTGTAACTGAAACCGGGATGAAAAACCTGCTTCATATGGATTGACCTTTACGTCTTTCACACCCTTTCCATGATTGCACTCATGACATGACGGAACGAGATTATAAAACGAAACGGCCAGCAATGGATAGTCACTTTTATCTAAAAAATGGTCAAACTCGGCTCTGGAGCAGAAATCGCCTTTCTGGTCTTTCTCTATTGTAAACGTATAGTGACGATTACAATAAGGACACGTCCGTATATTCAACTTAGATAGAAATGCATATGCGTTCTTTAGAGTAAAATCCTCATAAATACGAACACATAAATTCTTGATTTGATCAAAAACGACAGGAGAATTTATCTTCAACTGTTCACAAACGGTCTTCAGACGATTTACTTCAGCCTTCCGACCAATCAAATTTGCCTTTGATGAGAAGACATCAAGCAAGAGTCTCACAGCCACTCGGCGCTGCTGCCTTGAAACCTTAGAAGGGCAACAAAGATTGAAATCATACAGATACTTTCTCCACCTTGACGGGAAATAGAGTCGGCTTTTACCGGGCAGAATAACATACACACGGTTATTCCCGACCAACTTTTCTGTCAGAAAAACATGAAGCGTGGCAGCCCATTCTTGCGCAATAGCATCAACTCTGTCGGAAGCCGTAATTTTTATCATAGCTGATTGTTTTTCAGAAAGTTCAGAATTGCCTTGGCCGATATGTCGTCCATACTCAGTGCGCGATACGGGTTATACAACATCAGCAATTGCTGTCTAATCAAAGGTTCGCCAACAGTCATTATTTCAGAATAAATCCGTGGAAGCTCTTCTGAGTCAAAATCTCCGGAATGGAGAATTGCGAACAGATGCTGAATCTTTTTGTTGGCAAACTCTCCCATAGGGATAGCCGGCAGGAAAAACCCATTCTTCAGCAGACTATTGATATTCGCGCCAAAGGTGTTCTCCTGCATCGAATAATCAGGCAGTCCGTTTTTCATAAATAGGACATTGGTCTTAGGAATATCAGAGAGAATGTAAGGAGAATGAGTTACAAAAGTCAGATTGACACTCTTGATTTTCGGGATATTCGCCTGGTAAATGAGATTGAGCAAGTCGTTGATAAACGAACGTTGCCATTCCGGGTGGAAATATAGTTCAACCTCCTCCAAAATGAGATTAACGGCATTGTACCGGTAAGACTCACTGCCGATTGAACTTATGTTTTGAAGATGATATACGATGGCTGCCAGACAAAAAAGCTTCTGTTTTTCGCCCGAACTGAAACTCTCAAGCGGCACCAGTTCGCTCTTTCCATCCTCTGAAAAAAGAATATCCCAATAGAAAATTGCCGGCGGCATATTATCCAAGTGGGTCATTGCAGATCGAATATCCTCAGACAGTTTACCTAACACAAGATTTGATTTATGTTCATGTCCATAAATCAAACTTGTGTTCCATCTCCCAGGTTTTATATAATTATAAGTTTGTCGCAGTTTTAGTGTAATGTGTGATTTAAGACGCCAGTCTTCTGCCAGTTTCCCAAAAGCATTATTAAGATACATTAAACGTTCAGACTTTGCAAAAAACATATAGTATTCTTTTTGCATATCAATCGTATATGACGAATATGTTTCGAATACAGCAAGTGTCTTATAAAGAAGGTAATGTTTACACCGTTCTTCAATTGTCAGACTATCAAACGGAACAAATATCTTCGATTGTGGGAGTCCGAATCTGATAACCTCGTGATTAGGTAAGCGCAGTCCTACTTTTTTCCAAAAAACGCAAATATCTCTAATCAACTTCACACGCTGTATTTGCAGCAAAGAGAGTTTTGAAAATTCTCTAAACTTCTGCTGTAACCTCTCAATACGAACGTCAAATTCAGAATCTTCAAAGTTATGTTTTATTCGATCTATATTTTCAATCAATTCAGATATGTCACTGTTACGCTCAAGTAACCCATTCTGTTCAATCCAACCCAGAGCCAAACGATATATCTTTCGGTCGGCAATCGAATAAAAATAGCGATTATATATATCCTCAAGAGTTTTAACGGCTGATACAAAAAATTGCAAATCGCTATCCGAAAAATAGCCGAATACAGAAGCAATACGTTTGATATTTTCTATGTCTTCTTGTAGAAGACTTTCGCCCTTATGCTCTTTGAAGTATTTCCTTAAAGAAATCTGCTGCAATTTAGAACTGTTACGATCAGTCAATTTGAGTTCAACCGCCGATTTTCCATTAAAATCCATGGTTGATTCGGAGTCATTTTTCAACGAGGCCTGAATAAAAGTCATCAGAACTCGTTGCTTCGACAGTTCACGCTCACGGTTGATATCAATATTGCCTTTGTCTCTAAAAGGATGTAAACTCAGTGGGGTCTGATAACCGTCATTCTTATGGAAAACATAGTGCAGCCAATGCTCATCATCGCGCAACATCTTGTCATAGTTATCAACTTCTTGCGTATTGTATGCATAATGAGAGTAGTTCGATACGAGCGTAAAAAAGAATTCATCATTCACCTCTGATTTATCCAGCGGAGTGTCGCTTATGAACTCACCTTCACCAATGTCATCATAACGCAAGATTCTAATTCCCTCTTCATCTTCTATCAGACAATAAAAATGGCCGTTTAACTTATAGTAAAACTCTGCCCGAACTCCTTCGGCCTTTATCAATGTCAACTCCGGATGCCTTTCCGACTTCAAGGCATAGTTATTCAACAGTCGCACAATCAGCTCGACTAAAGAACTTTTGCCATCACCATTCATTCCAACAATGGCAGACAGATTGACACTCAATGAAGTGTCATTGTCTGTTCTGAAAAAATAGGAATCTACCGGTTCAATTTGTCGTCTTCTACGAATAATTGACTTTCCATCCTGGCTAATCTCATAATCGTTGTTAAGATAGTAAAATAAACCCTCACGCAAGCATTTTCTCACGCATTCAACGCACCCAGGCAAAACCCGAACCGCGACCGGCATCAACCCAAATTCATTCATACTCTTATAATTCACAATTAACCCAGCAAAGTTACCAATTTTCAAACACTAACATTGCATAATATGTGAAAAAATTATACCTTTGCTGTGCCAATCTATATTAACACAGCAAAGGTAAGCGACACGTTATTGACGATCTTTGAACAAAAATGAGACTTTTTTTACTATTAATAATGGTTGTTATGCTGAGTGGATGCCAGCGTCGTGACCCTAATGCCGTTCTCAGAGAAGAACTTGAGCATTTTGCCGCTGACAAAGACGCCCGGATTGGGATTGCCGTAATCATAAACGGTACAGACACAATTATGGTCAATGGTTACGAGGACTTCCCGATGTTGAGCGTCTATAAATTTCCACAGTCATTGGCTATTGCCGATTTTTGCAAACGACACCAATTGTCTTTTACTGACTCAGTCAATATCAATGCGGATGAAATCAAATTGGCAACCTGGAGTCCCATGCGAGATAATTACGGAGTCCGTAATCTGCGTCTGCCAATTGCCGAACTCCTGGCGTACACTTTGCAGCAAAGTGACAACAACGCTTGCGACATACTTTTCCGGTTGATTGGTTCTCCAGCTGTTGCTGACAGCCTGATGCACACACTTGGATTTACGGACATACACATTTTATCGACCGAGGACGAAATGCATCTGGACACATCTTTATGCTATGCCAACAGTGCAAGTCCAATCGAGATGGCCCGCCTCATTGACCTCTTTAATTCAGACCTCAGACAAGAGTCGCCCCTATATGAACAAATTGCCGAGCTTATGGAAAATTGCCGGACAGGAACTGACCGTCTTGCCAGACCTCTGACATCGGCAAATGTTATCTTCGGACACAAAACCGGGACTGGTGATGTCAACTCTGAAGGGCGAATCATCGCCATCAATGATGTTGGATATGTCAATCAGACCAATAATTTCCGCTATGCAATTGCCGTATTCATTTCCGATTCTGCTTCCGATATGGAAACGACGTCACAGATGATTGCCGAAATATCTGAAATTGTATTCAATTACGTTTCAGATTCTTATCGTGGAGATACAATTGGACTGAATTAATCGTGTTTTGCCATAGAATATAGGCAGCGGGAGCAACGGAGCATATCGGATTCATAAATGTCATAGCCATCCAGATTGCAAGCACAGTGTTTTTCTGTGCCAGCCCTTGCGCCCCGGCAATTTTATCGCCCCACTGACCACCAATCTGACGTCCGATAAAAAACTGCAGTACACAGACAACCCCGGCCCCAATTCCAAGCGCAACCATCAGAGGTATAACACGCGCTGGCTCGCGCATAACGAAACTGACCGCGCGCCCAACCACGATTATCAGAGAAAACGCCCACATGTAAAACGACAGACTGGCACGATTTGCCAACTGATGATGTACTTTCGGTACACATCTTAGCAACACAAACGCCAGTACGAGCGGACCGACAATCAGAGGAATCACCTTAGCGGCAATCGTCAGGAACGTTGGCATAAATTCAACCCCGTCGGTGCCAATAAGAGTAAATATAGGAGGGGCGAGAAGCGCTACAACCATATTGCTCAGAATTGAAAACGTCGCCAAACGGGGAACCGATCCACCAAGCAAGCCAACAATTACAGGTGCAGCAGTTGCCGTCGGACAAAAAACGCAGATGAACATGCCTTGAGCGAGACTCTCACTTAAAGGGTGCAAAACAAAATAAAGACTGATACCACCAAGAATCTGCACCGGAATCAAAATTCTTGACAAAGGTGTGATTCGAAATTCTTCCGGCTTCACCTTGCAAAACGTCAATAGTAACATAGCAAAGATCAACCATGGAGCCGTCCACGCTAAAGGCTCCATTGAATCATGAAAAAGGAAACCTACAACCATAGCAATCGGCAATATCCAAGGCTTCAGCCTTGCTCTAATTTCTGATGACTTCATAATAAAAACACACGCATTCTTTTAAAACCGGATGCAAATTTACGAATTATTTCAATACATAGTGAACTTTTTTAACGTTACGCATTATTTCGCAATATATCAGTGTTTTAAGCATTAAATTACGCCCTATAAACAACGTGAAACATTTTGCGGATTGCATAAATAACGCGTGTTGCAATCATTCCGACCGATTGCCGTCGAACGTCACAGCCACGCGTTGAGACGCTCCCTTATGGCCATAGATTCGCTGAGGAGCCTCACAAATTCCCGCATAGAGCGCTTATGGTAACTCCCCTTGAGAGTGTGAACACAACCTTCCATCCCATTGCCCGGAATATCAAGCCGGATTGCCTTGACTCCGGTCTCGTTATGAATGGTAGCTTCAGACAAAACAGTCACCATACTGTTCTGGCGTATGAGTTTCAGCAGAATGTTCACTTCGTTGAGTTCCACCCTTACCTTGAAATCTATTCCGGCTGGCTCTATCACCTTGTCAAATGCGTTGCGAGCCTGTAGCCCTTTGGCCGGCAAAGCGAGTTCGTATTTCGACAGTTCCTGAAGGCTTATGGTCTTAATTCCCGTGATTGGATGGAAATCGGATGCTATTGCAGCAAGATAACTCTGAAAAAGAACATGCGACTCAACATCCGGCATTGCAACCGAGGGTTTGAAAGCAAGCGCGAAATCCACTTCCCTGTTTCTGAGCATCTCCATCAGTTCGGCCATCGGACGATAGAATATGTTGAGTCTAACTTTAGGGAACTTCTTCATGAATGTAACGAGAGCTTCAGTGAGGATGGGACTGAAAGAATATGTCACCCCTATGTTAAGAGTACCACACAGCAGCGATTTAAGATCGTTGACACGGGTAAAACATTGTTCTGCCTGCCGTATTGTCGAGAGTGCATATGGAAGAAGTTCTTCGCCTGCTTCAGTTAGGTTTACGTTGCGGCTCGTACGCAGCAGAAGCTGTGTGTCGAACTCCTGCTCAAGCTGCTTTATCTGTTGCGACAATGTACTCTGCGTTATGCAGAGAGCCTTGGCCGCCTCCGAGAAACTGAGAAGTTCGGCTAACTTAACAAAATATCTGAGTTGTCGAAGTTCCATATTATTGATTATTAATTGATAGTGGAACAGAAATCCCGTTTAATATCTAACGCACGCAATCCGTTTTTATTTTTCCCGTGTGGCTTGAAACGATATTTTCTTCATCATGAACATAGGCAAGGTGGCTCCTACAGCCATGCCAAGCAATATGAAAAAACACGTGAGTCCATTACTTGCAAAGAGGTAGAAAAAATGATTGAAGGCTCCCTCAGTTGACTGATACATGCACATGACCAGGCCTCCGAATGTTTTGTAAGCGTAGATTCCCGGAATCATTGGCAGCAATGAAGGATAAAGAAAAGTCTCAGGCGGCACTCTTGATTTTGATGAGAGGATTACAGCCAACACTCCAATCAATAGAGCGGCCAAAGTGGTTGCTATTACAATGTGAAGACTGAAATAGCGGTTCTGCATCACAAGAAAACGCAATGAATGACCGGCGGCCGCAATCAGAGCGCAGTAAAGATAGGCTTGTCTGGGCGGTGTGCTTATGGCAGAAAAACCTATTGCAGCTATTGCGGCAAACAATGCATCCTGTATAAATTCGACAAACATGGTTCTGACAATTTTAGAACATACCCTTGTGCATTATCATCATACTGCAAAGCAGACCGAGCGAAAGGCAGGCTGTCACGACGACTGCATCTGTCATTCGTACGAATGCGCATATATAATGCTTGTCAAGCATGTCACAAAAAGAATTGATGAAGGGGATTCCGGGAACAAGATAAAGAACGCTTGTGCCTAAGGCCAATTCTGGAGTGCAGCCGAGCGAGAACAAGCCGTCAGCCGATGCCAGTATCGAGGAGATGAAAGAGCAAATAATCACCACAAGACGAAAATCTACTTTGCGTTCCATCAATATCTGTTTCATAAGGTAGCCGGCTGCCGTGCTGATGAACACGACTCCCATGGCGACTATGTCGCCGCCGAAAAGGCGACAAAATGAGGCGTTGGCGAAGCTAACAAGCGCAATAAGAAGCCATGGATCTAATGAACCGGTTGACCTGACAATGCACCCGAGTCGCTCCTTCGCTTCATCAAAACCGATTTTCCGATCGGATATATCCCAACTCAGACGGCTCAACATTGTATTGATATTAAAACTGATACCACCGCTTTTTATCTCAGAGACAGTTGTGTAGGAATTTAGGCTACCACTATCTCGCACCGTTATATGTATATGATGGGGCAGAATCGAGAAGTCTACTTTCATCCCAAACGCCTCTGCGATACGTCTCACATTCTTTTCAAGACGTATTACAGTGCTTCCGCTGCTGAACAACCAGAAAGAATATTCGGCAATGAACATGCACACATCCTTTGTCGACGGATAGCAGACCGATTCAGTCATCATAGTCATAGTCATTGTCATTGCCTTTATTATCCCTGACAATTATATCGCCCGGCACAAAGAACTCTTCGGCCTCACTGCCAATTTCTACGACTCGCGTTAAATGTAATCCACTGTGATGCCGTAACAATGAAGCCACCAGCCGATAAATGAAAGTCATAGCACATACACCCGCAATGACAATCCATACAATTAATTCTGCATTCATAATTAAGTAATTTGCCTTGTTTGAAAACATCGGCAAAGTAACAAAAGAAAAAAACTCGCAAGTGGCTTTTTTTATTGAATTATTCGATAACAGCAATCTAAATTACGTTTCACAAAACGACATGAACCAAGATATTT
>CAMWNI010000007.1 GCA_947175545.1 uncultured Porphyromonadaceae bacterium | reverse complement strand
ATAATGCTCGGCTTTGGCGTTGACTGGCTTATGGAACTAAATTTTGAATGACATTATGACAATAAATTATAATAACTCCGGCTTGATGAGTTAAGCGATAAAGTTGAGGAGTACAAAAAACGGCAGTTGGACGTAAGAGAACATTCGGGTAATGATTGGAGAAATTTCATTTCCGATTTTATTGGCCAAACTGCAGAATATTCTTTGCCAATTCGATTTTACGCTGTGATACACCATAGTTTTCTTTGCCAAAATCTGTTTATAATATCTAATACATTGATTATTAATGTTAAAAGCACTTTTTAACAAGGAGGAATATTGAGCCTTTAAGATTATTAATGCACGAAGTACCATCCATATAAACGATATGATTTGTTTGTGTGAGGTGCGATATTTTACTGACGTAGTCACTATAAAGTTGATGACACGGTGCGAAATAGCCACGGTTGGTATTGCCGGAGCTGACGAAGAGGAGGATATTTTGTGAAAACTTGTAGAATGTATTAAAAGTTTTTGGGGATATTTCAGGGTTTGCGTAAATTTGCGTTCCGGAAGGCGAGAATTTCTTTTGCTTTCCGGTGATTATGATGAATTGGATTGAAGTGGCAGGTACCCTTTTGGGCTGGCGTATTTATGGCTGGAATATCGTGCCAGCGTTTGGCTCTGGGTTGCAAGCATAGCGATGCCGGCAATTTATCTGTTTGTCTATTATGATGCCGGCCTGTATGCTGACTTCGGAATCAGTGTTTATTATATTCTGGCGTCGGTTTATGGCCTTTTCTGTTGGTTGCGTCGGAATAATTCCGATGACGGAGCAGAGGCGGATTTGAAGATATCGGTCACGCCTAAGGCGGTTTATTTGCCGCTTGTTGCGACCTTTTTGGGCGTTTTCGTTGTTATTGGTTATATCCTAAGCCGGTTTACTGACAGCAATGTGCCATGGGCCGACGCGTTCACGACGGCGTTGAGCATTGTAGCGATGTGGATGCTGGCGCGTAAGTATGTAGAGCAGTGGCTGGTCTGGATTGCTGCGGATGTTGCCTGTACGGTCTTGTATGTCTACAAGGATTTGGGGTTTACAGGAGGCCTTTATATGCTTTATGCAGTGATTGCCGTGTTTGGTTACCGGAAGTGGAGACGTTTAATGAATTGGAAGGAATAAATCCAGGGTCAAATCCAGATGGGAGCGAGATGCGATCACAAAATTCGTATACTTCACCACATCGCACACCGATTGGAAAGTATTCTCCATTGACATCTACGCTTGTCAAATGACAATCTGTTCCAACACCACTGCACGACACCGACGCCGTCTTATCGCCATCAAGGCAAACACGGGTAGCATAACATTTGCCATTAACATATTCAACGCCTTCGGAGACGCTTCCTGATCCAAAATCTGCACCAGAACCCAAGCTAGATTGTACGCCTAAGAATGTTGCCGCTTTTAACTCATCTCGTGACAATTCTCTTACGGAATCATCATCAAAAATTTACTTTTTCATAATTATAATATTGGGGTTATGAGTATTTACTTTTAGATAACGATTCCATAAAAACTTTAGTTCATAAGCTTAGTAAAACTATTCGTTAGTGCCTATCGTTACATTATAAATATAGGAGATGGTACTATCTGAGAGCGTAATTGGCGATATTATACCATGAAAATCCCTCAAGGAAGCGCAAACATCAAGCCATTCATTAGGATTTGTTAAACGATAATATTGTTTGTCATTAAGTGTCTTTTTGGCAAGTTCTGTCATAGCTGGCGACCACTCTACATGGCTCGTAATAGTGTCCATATGGGCTGAATAAGACTCTATCAAGAATGTAACAAATTCATCCTCCTTACCGTTTAATGGCACTTTGAAATTATCATCTGCTGTAAGTTGATAAAATGCACCAAATTCATCGCTATAATTAGCTTTTGTTCTTTCTGCAAATGCACCGTTTGTGCGAATCTGTTTGTTATAGGCTGCAGATCTATCTATGACGATATTACATATTTCCCCCGGCTGAACCCATGTCTTTGCAATAAATTGGGCAGACGGATAATATAAGAATATTGGGCGAACCGTATCTATAGGTAATTCTATAGAACATTTCCCATCTTTATCAGTTTCAAAGCCTATGGATGTTGTAACCGGGTCGCCTATTTGAAGCTCCCATTGTTCTTTGCGTTTTGATGCCGTTTCAAATTCAATAATAGTGTTCCCATCTAGGTTAGATCTTTCATCTGATTTATTACTACAGGCTTGGCAACAGCATAATGTAGCTATAGCTACATTTAATAAGAGATTTTTCATAGAATAAATATGAGGTGTTTATAAAACTTTATAAGTTCACACATTGTAAAGACACTGAATGTTGCAGATATGAAAAACTGACGAGGTTTATATAGTCCATATACAAAATGACAGCTTGAATACACGTGGGTTTATTTTAGAATGACAAAGTTACATATTTTACAGGAATTAACCAAATACAATCTACGCTGCGCGATTATGTAGAACAACTGCCAATAATAAAGAATTTGAATTTTAAGTTCTTTGTCCTTGACAATTGATGTAAATAGGGTCAATATCTGGATCCCAAGCACCTAAATTTGGAGTGGTGTTTGTTTGCTCCTGCTTCATCTCTTCGGGAGAGAGTATGTCAATTTTCTTTTTCTTCATAAGAATATGTTTGTATAGGACTATTCCACATGGGTGTTTTATAGCCTGATATTGCCGGATTTGTTTGTGTGAGGTGCGATATTTTCGTAGTCACTATAAAGTTGGTGACACGGTTCGAAATAGCCACGATTGGTATTGGCAGGAGCTGACGAAGAGGAGGATATTTTGTGAAAACTTGTAGAATGTATTAAAAGTTTTTGGGGATATTTCAGGGTTTGCGTAAATTTGCGTTCCGGAAGGCGAGAATTTCTTTTGCTTTCCGGTGATTATGATGAATTGGATTGAAGTGGCAGGTACCCTTTTGGGCTGGCGTATTTATGGCTGGAATATCGTGCCAGCGTTTGGCTCTGGGTTGCAAGCATAGCGATGCCGGCAATTTATCTGTTTGTCTATTATGATGCCGGCCTGTATGCTGACTTCGGAATCAGTGTTTATTATATTCTGGCGTCGGTTTATGGCCTTTTCTGTTGGTTGCGTCGGAATAATTCCGATGACGGAGCAGAGGCGGATTTGAAGATATCGGTCACGCCTAAGGCGGTTTATTTGCCGCTTGTTGCGACCTTTTTGGGCGTTTTCGTTGTTATTGGTTATATCCTAAGCCGGTTTACTGACAGCAATGTGCCATGGGCCGACGCGTTCACGACGGCGTTGAGCATTGTAGCGATGTGGATGCTGGCGCGTAAGTATGTAGAGCAGTGGCTGGTCTGGATTGCTGCGGATGTTGCCTGTACGGTCTTGTATGTCTACAAGGATTTGGGGTTTACAGGAGGCCTTTATATGCTTTATGCAGTGATTGCCGTGTTTGGTTACCGGAAGTGGAGACGTTTAATGAATTAGGCTTTTTAGATGGATTCAATCTCTGATTTTTTGCCCGAGGCTGTGATTATTGACGCGGGTTCTTTTCCGCAAAGCGAGCAGGCGCTTTGTTGGCTTGACGGTTGCGAACGGATTGTTTGCTGTGACGGCGCGGCCAATGAGTATCTGTCGGAACCCCGTCGGGTCTGGCGCATTATCGGCGATGGCGATTCGCTTTCGCAGGAGACGGCGCGGAAGTATGCGCCGATTATCCGCAGATTTCCTGACCAGGAAACCAATGACCAGACAAAGGCCGTCAGATATCTCGCCGCTAAAGGAGTGCGGCGAATTGTCATTCTTGGCGCAACAGGGCGGCGCGAGGACCATACGCTTGGCAACCTCGCTCTGCTGGTTGATTATCTGCGCGCGGGGATAGACGCACGGGCATATACGGATTATGGCGTGTTCATTCCCGTTTCAGGTAACAGGGAGTTTGAATGTCAGGCGGGAACGCAGGTTTCGATTTTTAATTTCGGCGCGACCGGGTTGCGCAGTGAAGGGCTGCGCTATCCGATCCGCGACTTTGACAGCTGGTGGCAAGGCACTCTTAACGAGGCAATTTCGGAGCGCTTTACTGTTTACGCTGATGGATTTTATCTTGTGTTCATTAATTTTTTGCAGAAAGCGAACCGGCGCTCAGATGGAGATGTTGTAAGGTAAAGGTTGAAAGAATAATTACGAAAAAACTGAAAAAATTATGGATAGTAAAGAGATTGTCAGCAAATTTGAAGAAAAAGTAAAGGAAGACCTGCGCGGATTTCTGCGGAGGAAGGGCGCTATTGACGAGCATTTTCCCGAATGTCCGGACGTTGAGGAAAAGTGGAGCGGAATTGCCCGTGAATATATGCCTGACGGAGTCCGGGAGTTTAAGGACTATCCCGTTGTTTCGCTTGGCTGGATGATGTTCATTGGAATGTCAATGGCCTATTATTGGGACACTGACTGGGAGAAACACTCCGGTTGCAAGGACTATTACGCACAACTACGCGACATGAAAGGGTATGACAACATGGACGAGGCTGTTGTCGAAGATGTGTTGGGCTATGAAGGCGAGCCGGCCGAGAAGGTTACGGAACTTGTTGCCGAGTGCGGAGCGCGTGTTCTCAGCCTGATAAATCATGAGCAAGTCGAACCCGGTACGGATGTTGCTCTGGGTTGCTATATCGCCTCCCTTCATCAGCTCTATCTTGCCGGAATGGGCATGGAGTTGTGCGCACTCGGTTATCACATGACGCCGATGCAGCAGTAGGCGCCCTCCCGCTCAGGGCAGTTGGGCGCAGATAGCCTCGATGGTGGCGTTGTCCGGGCGGTGGAGCCGACTGTGAAGAGTCAGCGTCGGGGCAATGATAGTCGTTCCCGGAAGGCCGGAGAGTTCAGAAGCCATGATGCGTGCGGCTTGAGGCGCCCATGAGCCGTTTTCGACAAGGGCGATGCGACGGTTGGCAAGTTTCTTGCTGCACAGATGGTGGATGAATGTGTGCATTGACGGAAAAATGCCGCCGTCGTAAGTGACCGAGCAAAGAACCATTGAGGAAAGCCGGAAGGCTTCACTGACGGCGTAAGAAACGTCGCGGCGACAGAGGTCAATCAGCACGACCTCGTGTGCGTCGGGGCGGGCTTTGAGAGTGTCGGCAATGCGGCGCGCTGCTGCTGCGGTTCCGCCGTAGATTGAGGCGTAGGCGACAAGGGTGCCTTCCGTTTCCGGAGTGTAGGAACTCCATTTGTCATACAAGCCCCAGAATCGGGCAAGATTCTCGGTCAATACCGGTCCATGAAGCGGAGCGATAATGCTGAACTTCAGGGGCTGGATTTTTTTCATCAGGATTCTAACGCTCGCTCCGAAGCGGCCAACAATGTTACAGTAGTATCGGCGGGCCTCGGAATCCCACGCTTCATCCACTCCGCTATCATTCATGGCAAAAGATCCGAAGGCATCGGCCGAGAACAGAACGCCGTCGGTTTCATCAATGGTCAGCATGACCTCGGGCCAGTGAACCATCGGTGCCGTCAGGAACCGCAGGGTCGTTTTGCCGAGCGAAAGGGTTTCACCGTCGGCCACGATGATGACTCGACCGGTAAAGTCAATATCTTCGAAATAGTCATTCAGCATAGAGGCCGCTTTTGCAGTGCAGACAATACGGGTTGACGGATAGCACTCGAGCATTTTGCGGATGGAGCCTGAGTGGTCCGGCTCCATGTGCTGAATAATCAGGTAGTCAGGTTTGCGGTTTTCCGGAAGCTGAGAAGTCAGATTTTGCATCCAGTTGTCCGTGCGGCGGATGTCAACAGTATCGATAATGGCGATTTCTTGGTCAATAATCAGGTAAGAATTATAAGAAATGCCGTTAGGAACGGGATATTGGCCTTCGAAAAGGTCAATGTTTTCGTCATCAGCGCCAATATAGCGTATGTTGTCGGAAAAAGCTTTCATCTTGATTCGTTTTTTTGCCATGCAAAGTTCGCGAAAAATATTGAAAGCCGCAATCATTTTTCGATGGATGGCGGCTTTATCAGGTTTGAAATTCTTCCGTATTCAGAATGTCAGAGCGAATTGGGCCTGAATTCGGTTAGAGTGGAGCGGATTTCCGGCAAATGATTTTGCGTGGCCGTAGTCATACTCAAGGCCTGCGCTGAGGAACCGGTTGATGTTATAGATGACGTTGGCCGCGACGTAGTCGCCGAAGCGATATTGGTCAGGCTGAGGTGCTGCGTTATGGCCGAGCCAGTTTGTTATATGGCTATATACGAGGTTGGCTGAGACTTTTCCGTTGAAATCGAACACCAGGCCTCCGGTGATGCCGAGGGTGGCGGACATTGTCATCCGTCCGTCTGTGGCCGATGCGGTCGCGTCAATTCCAATTCCTTTGTCGTCATGAATATAACTTGCAATTCCACGACCATATGTGGCATTGTAAGTTAACGAGACCGGGCCTGCAATTTCCGTGATGCCTGAGAGCTGGATTCCAAGCCCTACAAGAGTGCTGTTGTGTTTTTCAATTGTGTTGCGGTATTGCATTGGGCGAACAATGCCGGCAAGGCGGATATGGTCAATGCCGCCGTTGTAGGCGAACCGGACGTTGAACGGAACTGCGGGTATGCGCTGGTTGACGTACTTTGCGGTTGACGAAGCGGTGAAGTCCGCCGTCGGGGCGTCAACGCCTATGGTGCCGCTGAAGCCACGGCCGAAGTTCCGGGTCCAATAGGCAGTGAAGAGGGTTAACGACGGGTACCCGTTCGGGCCTTGATCGTCAATCGTGAACGGTTGGGCGGAGCCGTCAGTGAAGGTGCTTTTGGTGTAGCCCGTTGTCAGTCCACGGTAGCGGACGTAGAGATGAGAGACCTTGAACCCTCCGGACGAATTGAAATCTCCTTTGAAATAAAGACCAATCTGTTTGTTAGTGTGAGGCATCGCAATGAAGTTCAAATGGATTGACGAGGACTGCCATGTAAAGCTGAGTTTGCTTCCGTTGCCTGCGGAGCGGGCGGTCATTGACGACGGGATGAAGTCTAAGGCCGAGGGCATATTGTCGCCCCAGTCAAAAACCGCTTCTCCAAGAAACTGAGCGCCTATGCCAAGATAGAACTGGCGCTCTTTGCCAACGATTGCAAAACGGGGAAGATTATTCTCTTTTGGCGAAGTCGGGGCGTTGCCCTTGAATGCTTTCTCGACATTGTCGGCTGAATCGGCCCGTTCGTTTACGATAATTGAAGTGACGCCTTTTTTATAGTGGCGACCACCGTCACGTTGGGCATCTGCGCAGACATTGGATGCAATAGCTGCAATTGCGGTTATCAAGAGGATTCGCTTGTACATATTACAATTAGAGGGTGTGTGTTGTGTGTGTTCGTATGTAATATATACAATTAAGGAGTGTGTTTTGATTGGTTAGAGTGAAAAAACTTGCACAGCATCCATGATGTGATGTAGAATGCTTCGAAGCGATTTCAGGCCGCGAGCCTGTTATGTTTCCGCATTATTGTCAGTCCTTGAAGCGTTTGCGCGTATTTCTGCAAATTTAGCGCGCATAGTCGGATTTCCGTAGGTCAGTTTTCGAATTGTAAAATCATTTTCGGCGACATCATTTGCATTTTCGAGTTTCTTACGTGATTGCTCGAACATTATTTTGACTTTTCGAAGGTTCTCGGCCTGTTTTTCGGCTGCTTCGATGGCTTTGTCGATGCTCTCGATGGCTGATTCATGTTTCTTAAGGTGCGCGTCAACGTGTTTTTTGAATGTTTCAACGAATTTGTCTCTGCGGGCTTCAAAGGTGGTGATGTCAATATTCTGGACCTTTGCTACTTCCAGTTCGTTGCGGAGGGAGATTATGGTTTCTGCGTTGCGTTTTGCCGCACGGCTCAGCAGGGAGATGATAGACATGAAAAACTGAGGCCGGACAACGAACATTTTTTCGTATCGGTATGAAACGTCAACAATGCCTTCATTGTATAATTCATTGTCAGCCTCAAGAGTGCTGACAAGAACGGCATATTCGCAATGCTTATCGTTGCGGTCCTTGTCAAGTTTCGCAAAGAAGTCCTCATTGCGGTGTTTTGTGGCGGTCCGGTCATCTTCGTTTTTCATTTCAAACATTATTGACAGACACTCCTTGTCACCGATGTAGTCGCGAAAAATAAAATCGCCTTTAGTGCCTCCGCTGGCGTCATTGTCTTTTTCGAAGTAGGCGCTTTGGAATTGTCCGTAAGCGCGTGCGCGGTTGAAAGCGGTCTGACAATGCTGTTCAAGGGTTTCGCCAAGCATCTTGGTTGAAAGCCGGCTCTTCATGTCTTTCAGACGCTCGATTTCTTCATCTTTGTTTTTCAGCAGAATTTCGTTGTGTTTGCGTAGTTCAAGTTCCGAGTTTCTGGCCGCAATCTGTTGATTAGTCAATTGAGCATTCAACTCGGTAATTGTCCGGTTCAGTTGAGAAATCTCATCCTTGGATGAGTTTTTCGCTTCCAGGATTTTGATTTCGTGTTCCTTGTCAATTATGTCAAGCCGGGACTTCAAGTCGGCAATTTCGCGATTTTTACTTTCAGTCACTTTTGCAATCTCGCGCTCTCGCGCCAGGTCGGCATCGGCAAGTTCGACGCGCTTTGTTGCTTCGTGGCCGGCGAGTGCGGCTTTAAGTCGTTCAATTTCTGATGTCAAGGAGGCGAGCGCCTTCTCTTTGTCGGCAATTTTTTGTTTGTTGTCAGCCTCGAGTCGTAGCCTAAGCACTTCCTCCTCTGATTTATGTTTATCGTCCAGTTCGGCTAATCGTCGTTTGATTTCTGCTTCGAATTCTGTGTTTTTTACCTGTGCGACTAATGCCGCATAATGGTTTTCGTCAACTTCAAAAATCGTCTTGCAGTTAGGACACTCCAGTTTCATGGCTGATATAATTGGAAGTAAAATATTTCTGTTTATTGCAAAGTTAGCCATTAATCTTAATCCGTGCAAGCATTACGCGGAATTATAGAGAGGATGGATGATATATTTTGTCATAAACAATATAAATTTGGCACTGAATTTAACACATTTGAAAAATTTTTCGTAACTTTGCCGCGTATTACACGCTCTCGATAGCCGAGAGCAGCTGCATAGTTAATAAGAGTTTTTGATTTCCATGTTTGCAAGTGTTGATACAAAGGTTGTTACGGCAGTATCTTCGGGTGTTGGCGGCGCCGTAGGCGTTGCCGAGCGTAAATGGTATGTGGCAATTGTAAGCAATAATTCGGAGAAAAAAGTCCAGCAAAGACTGGAGGCTCTTCATTATGAAACGTATGTGGCCAAACAGATAATTACGCGAGTCTGGAAAAACGGAAGGAAAGCAAAAATCGATAAAGTTTTATTGCCCTCTCTTGTGTTTGTAAAATGTACGGAAACGGAACGCAGGACGGTTGTGGCTCTTCCATACATCAAACGTTTTTTGACGAATAAAGCTGCGGCTTCAAACGGCATGCAGATGGCCCCTTTTGCAGTGATTCCTCAACATCAGATTGATACGCTTCGGTTTATGCTGGGGCAATCTGACAGCCCCGTGACGATGGCTGATGTGCCATATCGGGTGCGTGACAAGATTGTCGTTGTCCGAGGTAGTCTGAAAGGCCTGGAAGGTGAGGTTGTTAAGACCTATGACGGAAAAAGCGAGCTTGTTGTCCGACTCGACATTCTCGGGTGTGCGAGGGTGGAGATTGATTCAATTGATATTGAACCGCTAAGAAATTAAGAAAACTAAATATACAAAAAGATACTATGCGCATAAAATTCATCTCATCATGTCTTGTTGTCGGCGCTATGTTTTTAGGTTCGTGTTCGACACCGAAGAATGTCGCCTATTTCCCGGAACTTGAGACCGGATCCATTGTTCAGGCTCAGCAGGTTATGGATATTAAGGTAAAACCGGAAGATAAGATATCAATCAGTGTGAACACGCAGGACCCGGCTTTGTCAGCGCTGTTTAATCTCTCCGGCGGCTCCTCAACGTCATCCGGAGGTTCCGAGATGTCAAGTTATACGGTTGATTCATATGGTGATATTAATTTCCCGGTTCTTGGGAAGCTTCATGTTGCCGGACTGAATCGCGAGCAGATTGCCGAGAGGATTACCGATAAGTTGATTAAGGATGATCTGGTCAAGAATCCAATCGTAATTGTTGAGTTTGCCAATACGGGTATTGTAATACTTGGAGAAATTAAAAACCCGGGCCGATATGAGTTTAATAAGGATCATTTCACTATCCTTGACGCAATTGCAGAGGGCGGAGATCTTACTATGAACGGTATGCGAGAGAATATTCTCGTTATGCGCAATATCGGAGATGGAAAGCGTGAGGCATACAGAGTTAATTTGTTGAATGCGCAGGAACTCGCTTCTTCTCCGGTTTATTATCTCCAGCAAGATGATCTTATTTATGTTGAACCGAACAATAAGACCAAACGAAATACGACGGAATCAGGCAACAGTGTGTTTAATCCGACATTCTGGCTGTCAATGACTACATCATTGCTCTCAATCATTTCAATTGTATTGACGATTACTACTCGTATTAAATAAATATAGGATATGGCTGAAATTGCAGAAACAACTAAGGCTCCCCGAAAGAATAATGGTGCGTTAAGCAGCACGTTGCCGCTGTCTGATGTATTCTTTATGACATTGAAGCATTGGCAATGGATTCTGTTGTCCGTGATTGTGTTTGTCGGTGGTGCTTATCTTTATTTATTACGCACGCCGAATGTTTACACACGTGCGGCTGAGATTATCATTAAGGAGGATTCAAAGACGGAATCTATTGCTCAGATTGGCATGGGGCTTACTCCGACAAACACCAATCTGCAAAATGAGATGATTAATTTGCGCTCTTATGACCTTATGGTTGAAGTTGTTCGCAGATTGAGTCTGGATATGAATTATTTTATCCCAAGCCGTTTTCACGATATTGTTGCTTATGGCTATGGGTTGCCTTTGGAACTGACTGTTGCCGATTTTCCGGAGGATGAACGCTTTTCGTGCGATATAGAAGTCGATAAAGGAGGGAAGGTATATATTTCCAATTTGTTGACAAATGAAGGCACGACGGTCCAGCAGACGTTTAAGGGTCAGTTAAATGATTCAATCGAGACTCCGATTGGAAAGATGGTTGTCAAACCGCTGTCTGCTTACAAGAAGGGTGATGACTGTGAATTGCATGTCAATAAAATTCCGGTGGGGGCTGCCGCCGGATTGTATCGCGGTCGTCTTGGCGTTGCCGTGTCAAATGAAAAGGCATCCGTTATCAGGCTTACCATGTCTGACCAGTCCGTACAGCGTGCAGATGATGTTTTAAGCACTCTTATCGGTGTTTATAACGAAAACTGGATTAGAGATAAAAATCAGATTGCGGTGTCAACGTCCAATTTTATCAATGATCGTCTTGGAATTATCGAAGCAGAACTTGGCAGCGTTGATTCGGACATCTCATCCTATAAGAGCCAGACTCTTGTGCCGAACTTTGAGGCTGCGGCATCAATGTATTTCAGTCAGAATCAGCAGACGCAGGCCGCGATAACAGAGGTGAATAACCAGTTGTCAATGGCTCGCTACGTGCGTTCTTATCTGACGGCTGAGTTTAGTAAGAATCAGATTCTTCCGGCAAATACCGGATTGCAGAGTTCAAGCGTCCAATCTCTGATTGGTCAGTACAATCAGCAGATGCTTCAACGTAATGCCTTGATTGCGAAATCGTCCGAGAAGAATCCACTCGTTGCTCAGTTGGATGAAGAACTGGAGGCTCAGCGTCAGGCAATGATTAATACGATTGATAATGAAATTGTGGCGTTAAACGCTCAGTTGAAATCCTTGAGAACTACCGAGGCGCAGACAACATCACGGATTGCGTCGAATCCCAAGCAGGCCCAGAATCTTTTGTCGGTTGAACGTCAGCAGAAGGTGAAAGAGGCTCTTTATCTTTTCCTGTTGCAGAAACGAGAGGAGAATGAGCTGTCGCAAGCATTTACGGCATATAATACTCGCATAGTAAGTCAGCCCGGTCCGTCTGGAGTTCCTGTTGTGCCAAACCGGAAGAATATTCTGTTAATGGCCTTCCTGATTGGTTTGGCTCTGCCGTTTGGCGTTACGTTCCTGAAGGAGATGAACAATACCAAGGTGCGAGGGCGTAAGGATTTGGACCACTTGATTGTGCCGTTTGCAGGTGAAATTCCTCAGTATGTGTCTAAGACGACCAAGAAGAATGGCGAAGATGATGATGCTAAAACATTGGTGGTTAAAGCCGGGAAACGCAATGTTATCAATGAAGCGTTCAGGGTGCTTCGCACTAATGTTGAGTTTATGTGTAACTCAATCGAGGGGGCCAAGATAATTGCTCTGACTTCATTTAATCCGGGGTCCGGCAAGTCGTTCATATCAATAAACCTTGGCATGTCCATTGCTCTGAAGGGCAAGAAGGTGTTGGTGATTGACGGCGACATGCGTCATGGCTCAACTTCAGCTTATGTCGAATCTCCTGAATCGGGATTGTCAGATTATCTGAGTGGCGGTGACGATAATGTTCAGTCGTTGCTTGTGAAGTATGAATCGTCGGACAGTCTGTATGTTCTTCCGATTGGTTCGATGCCGCCGAATCCCACTGAGTTGTTGGAAACATCAAGGTTCTCGGAATTGCTTGACAGTCTCAAGACGCAGTTCGATTATATTATTATTGACTGCCCGCCGATTGAGGTTGTGGCAGATGCCCAGATTATCGACCAGTATGTAGACCGAACTTTCTTTATTGTCAGGGCCGGACTGCTTGAGCGCTCGATGGTTCCGGAACTTGACCGTTTATACGGCGAGAAGAAATATAAGAATATTGCCTATATCCTTAACGGCACAAAGAATGACCAGGGCCGTTATGGTTATAGCCATACGTATCGCTATGGCTACGGCTATGGTTACGGTTACGGCTATAATTACAGTTCTGACGACAAGAAACGCAGCAAGAAGAAGTAATGTCATTCTTTTCCGGTCTGTTCAGACGTTCCTGCCCTCTTGATTTGAGAGGGTTCACCGACTATCATTGTCACATTTTACCTGGTGTCGATGACGGAATCGAGACTCTTGAAGAGTCTTTGCGGGTGCTTGGCGCATATGAGCAGGCCGGTATTGCCGCTGTTTGGCTTACGCCTCATATCATGGAGGATATTCCGAACACATCAGATTTTCTTCGCCTTAGGTTTGATGAACTGCGACAGGCATATTCCGGGTCGGTCTCTTTGCATCTTGCGGCTGAGAATATGCTTGATAGCGTTTTTCAAGAACGGTTGGAAAAAAATGACATTTTAACCGTTGAAGGCGACAAAGTATTGGTTGAGACGTCTTATTTTAATCCGCCAATCAAATTTAATGAAACGTTAAAGCAGGTTCTTGAGCGAGGATTCCGGCCATTGCTTGCACATCCTGAACGCTATAACTATATTAACGATGTTGCATATTACCATAAGTTAAAGAATAACGGCGTTTTGTTTCAGGGAAATCTGATGTCATTGAGTGGATATTATGGCCCGGCGGTAAAGCAAAAGGCGATGTATCTGCTCAAAAATGGCCTCTACGACTACTTCGGGTCAGACTTACATGATATAAGCCATATAGACGTGATTAAACAGATGCAACTCCGGAAACCGGAATATAATGCATTTGTTTCAGTCCTTAATTTTCAAATTTAAGTTTTTCATTTTGGACGAATCGTTAAAACATAAAGCCGTAAACGGCATTTTCTGGAAAGTTGCCGAGCAGGGAGCAAAGCAATTTATATATTTCGGAATCAGTATCATACTGGCACGTTTAATTATGCCTGACCAGTTTGGAATGATTGCAATGCTTGGCGTTTTTATCGGACTCGCGGGCGTATTTGTAGATTCCGGATTTACAATGGCCCTGATGCGGAAGAATGATCGGACGCAAGCGGACTTAAGTACCGTCTATTGGTTTAATGGAGCAATGGGGAGAATGTCGGATGGTCAACAAAGTGCTGACAAATAGTGAGATTGACCGCGTCAGAGGTGGTAGGGTTGTAAAAATGCAATGTGCAATTACTTGAATGTGCATGAATAGGGGTTGAATAATCGGGCCGCGCCGTGTAATGAGTTTTGAATGCGGCTTTAATTCCTGTTGAATTTTAAGTTCGTGCGGTTGCATGGCTGGTTTTCGCCGGCTGTGTGCCCGCTTCTATTATGGGGGAGGTAGAATGGAATGAACCAGAACGGTGCAGAGAACTCGGAATTCAAGCGTTTACGGCGTTTTTGTCGTTTGATTTGCAAATTATAATATATGTTTGTAACTTTGCCGTATTAAGAGTTTGAAATAATAAAAAAAGAAAGGATGAAAGGAATAGTGCTTGCCGGAGGGTCCGGCACACGGTTATACCCGATTACCAAGGGCGTGTCAAAGCAGATGTTACCAATTTATGATAAGCCTATGGTGTTTTATCCGATTTCGACGCTGATGCGAGCCGGAATCCGCGAAATTTTGATTATTTCTACTCCACAGGATTTGCCCGGTTTCAAGCGTCTGCTCGGCGATGGCTCGGACTATGGCGTTAGTTTCTCGTATGCCGAACAGCCCTCGCCCGACGGTCTCGCGCAAGCGTTCATTATCGGCCGGGAGTTTATCGGTGATGATTCTGTATGCCTTGTTCTGGGCGATAATATTTTTCATGGTGCCGGGTTCTCTAAGATTTTGAATGAGGCCGTGCGCAATGTCGAAGAAGAGGGAATGGCTACGGTATTCGGCTATTGGGTCAATGATCCTGAACGGTACGGTGTCGCGGAATTCGACCGCAATGGCAAATGCCTTTCAATTGAAGAAAAACCGTCCCGACCTAAGTCGAATTATGCCGTTGTCGGTCTCTATTTCTACCCTAATAGTGTTGTGGACGTTGCGGCTCGTATCAAGCCGTCTGCACGTGGCGAACTGGAAATCACAACTGTCAATCAGGAATATCTGAAGGACAGTACCTTGAAAGTCCAGACTCTCCCCCAAGGCTTTGCCTGGCTTGACACTGGCACGCACGATTCGTTGGCCGAAGCATCGATCTATGTTGAAGTGCTTGAAAAACGTCAGGGACTGAAAATCGGATGTCTGGAAGGCATTGCCTATCGCAAAGGGTGGATTTCGAAAGATAAAATGATTTCCTTAGCACAGCCTATGCTGAAGAATCAATATGGTCAGTATCTTCTCAAAGTAGTGGAGGAAATGGATCATACCGGCAGGTGCAATCTTGACTAAATATCGATTGTTGTTGCAAAAGGTAATGGAAGTAATAAAGACTACTATCGAAGGGGTGGTTATTATTGAACCGCGTATTATTACCGATGCGCGCGGTTATTTCTTCGAAAGTTATTCCAAGCGTGAGTTTGATGAAAAAGTGCGTCCGGTCGATTTCGTGCAGGACAACGAATCATGCTCAACCCGTGGTGTGATGCGTGGGTTGCATTTTCAGATTCCTCCGTTCACTCAGTCCAAACTGGTCCGCTGTGTGAAAGGGTCAGTGCTTGACGTTGCGGTTGACATCCGTAAAGGTTCGCCGACTTTTGGTCAGCATGTCGCTGTTGAACTGAGTGAGGAAAACCACCGTCAGTTCTTCGTTCCCCGTGGCTTTGCTCATGGATTTGCTGTTCTGTCCGATGTCGCTGTGTTTCAATATAAGTGCGATAACTACTATCATCCGGAGGCCGACGGCGGCATCTCTCTTCGTGATGCGTCGCTTGGCATTGACTGGATGATTGATTCAGATAACGTGATTCTTTCTGAAAAAGATTTGCGGCACCCTCTTTTAAAGGACTTCGATTCTCCGTTTGACTATAACATTGATCTTTACGCGAAATGAATATTTTAGTAACTGGAGCGAATGGGCAATTGGGCAATTGCATCCGTAATGCGGCAAAATCGTCAACCGATAATTATATTTTCACTGATCTTGCCGAATTGGACATTACAGATGCGGGAGCCGTTGCCGAAATGGTTCAATCCAATGATATCAATTTGATTATTAACTGTGCGGCTTACACCAACGTCGACAAGGCTGAAGACGACGCTGAATTTGCCGAGCTTCTAAATGCTCGGGCGGTTCGCAATCTGGCTGATGCAGTAAAGGCGAATAACGGAACGTTGATTCACGTGTCAACAGACTATGTTTTCGGCGGAAATGCCGGCAACACTCCGCGAAATGAAGACGAAGCCGCCAATCCGACCGGCGTCTACGGTTTAACTAAACTTCACGGCGAACAAGAAATTGCGGCATCAGGAGTGAAAGCCCTGATTTTCCGCACGGCGTGGCTATACTCTGAATATGGTAAAAACTTCGTAAAAACCATGCTCAGTCTCACTTCGTCGAAACCTGAATTGAAGGTCGTATTTGACCAGGCCGGAACGCCCACTTACGCCCAGGATCTTGCCGATGCTATTGTCGCGATTATCGTGTCCCGTAAGTTCGAAGGCAATGAAGGCATCTATCATTACTCAAACGAAGGCGTTTGTTCCTGGTTTGATTTTACTCGCATGATTGCTGATATTGCCGGTAATAACGGATGTGACATCCAGCCTTGCCACTCAAGCGAGTTCCCCTCGAAAGTTATTCGCCCGTCCTATTCAGTGCTTGACAAATCGAAATTTAAAAACGTATTTGGAAGCCGGGTACCTTACTGGACTGACTCATTAAAAACATGCATACAAAATATCAAATCTAATGAAGCGTAATATCCTCATAACCGGTGGCGCCGGTTTTATCGGCTCACATGTTGTCCGTCTTTTTGTCAATAAGTATTCTGATTATCATGTTGTCAATCTTGACAAACTGACCTATGCAGGCAATCTTGCAAACCTAAAGGACATTGAGAATAAACCGAACTATACTTTCGTAAAGGCTGACATTGCCGACCTGGACGAAATGCGTCGCATAATCCGCGAGCATAAGATTGACGGCATTATCCATTTGGCGGCCGAGAGCCATGTCGACCGTTCCATCAAGGATCCTTTCACCTTTGCGCGTACCAACGTGATGGGAACCCTGGCTTTGCTGCAGGCTGCCAAGGAATACTGGGAGTCGCTTCCTGAAAAGTTCGACAACAAACTGTTCTATCACATCTCGACCGACGAAGTCTATGGCGCTCTTGAACTGACTCATCCCGAGGGAGTCCCTGCTCCGTTCACAACCAAAGCCTCTGCCGGCGAGCATGAAGCCTACGGTTCGGAGTTTTTCCTGGAGACGACAAAGTACAATCCGCACTCGCCATATTCGGCCTCAAAAGCTTCGTCTGACCATTTCGTCCGCGCCTATCACGACACCTACGGGATGCCGACCATCGTTACGAACTGCTCTAACAACTATGGCCCTTACCAATTCCCTGAAAAGCTGATTCCGCTGTTCATCAACAATATTCGCCACGGTAAGGCGCTGCCTGTCTACGGCAAGGGTGAAAATGTCCGTGACTGGCTTTTCGTAGAGGACCACGCACGTGCGATTGACCTTATATTCCATAAGGGTAAGATTGCCGATACTTACAACATCGGTGGATTTAACGAGTGGAAAAACATTGATCTTATAAAGGTTATCATTAAGACCGTCGACCGCCTTATCGGCAATCCCGAAGGCCATTCGGACCATCTGATTACGTATGTGACTGATCGTCTCGGTCATGATATGCGCTATGCAATCGACTCTCGGAAACTTCAGGCTGAACTTGGATGGGAGCCATCACTACAGTTCGAGGAGGGCATTGAAAAAACCGTTCGTTGGTATCTTGACCATCAGGATTGGATGGACAATATAACCAGTGGAGACTATGAGCGTTACTACGAGGAAATGTACAATAAATAAGGTCATTTTCGCTTTATCGGCATAAAACCACAATCGTTGACAGGCGACCGGATTCCTCTGGTCGCTTGTCTGTTTTTTTTTAATCACTAATCTGAGGCTTCGCTCAAAAAAAACGAAAAAAAATTTGCGGGTTTAAAAATGTTTGCTTAACTTTGCACCCGTCAAAGGACAACAAGCGGCGGGATAGCTCAGTTGGTTAGAGCGTCGGATTCATAACCCGGAGGTCCCGAGTTCAATTCTCGGTCCCGCTACAACTTCATGATGTTTGACACCAAATGGAATCCGTTAACGGCGTGATGCTGCGACGGATTCTGCTTTTTTTGTATCCTTTAATAGCCTAAATGAAATATATTATAATAGCGATAGGTGACGAACTGCTTGCCGGGCAGGTCACCGACACCAATTCCGGCGCTATTGCACGCATGCTCGAACCTGCCGGGTGGGAGCTTATGCGCGTGGAAGTCATTGCGGATACAGCCGAAGCTCTTGAAGATGCTTTGGCACACGCAATGCGAGATGCACACGTAGTCCTGACAACCGGTGGACTGGGTCCTACCAAGGATGACCGGACAAAACAGACCCTTTGTAGGCTTTTTGGCGGAACACTGATCCATAGTCCCGAGGTTCTTGCCAATGTCCGCCATGTTGTTGAAGCGCGCTCGTTGAAACTTAATGAACTGACCGCTTTGCAGTCAATGGTGCCTGACAACGCACGTATTATCCAGAACGATGTAGGTACGGCTCCTATCCTATGGTTCGAGCGTCCTGACAACCGGGTTGTTGTCTGTATGCCCGGAGTTCCGTTTGAAACGTTGCAAATGATGGAGCGTAAAATAAAACCGGCGCTGCTTGAGCGATTCCCAAAACGCGAAACCCTGATAAGACATACGGTAGTCGCCTGTAATATATCCGAAAGCAACCTCGCACAAATCCTCTCAGACTGGGAAAATGCCCTGCCGGAGTTCGCTCATATGGCTTACCTGCCGAAACCCGGTGTGGTCCGGCTGCGCCTGGATGGCCATGGCGATGAATCTATTGTCTGCGAAATGGATCGCCTGCGTGACCAGCTGATTTCTTTGATTCCGCCGGCCAATCTGATGGCCGTGGCTGATATGACGCCTGAAGAACGCCTTATTCAGCTGCTGGGAGAGCGAAAATTGACCGTTGCTACGGCCGAGAGCTGCACTGGCGGGACAATTGCGTCGCGAATATGCTCAGTTGCCGGAGCCAGCCGCGTTTTCAAAGGGGGAGTGGTTGCTTACAGCAATGAAGTGAAGTCCGGAGTCCTGCATGTCAATCCCCTTGATCTTGAACGCTGCGGGGCTGTTTCGTCGACCGTTGTCGAGCAGATGGCCACCGGAATTCTGGAGCTGATGCAAGCGGATGTTGCGGTTGCGACGTCCGGCATCGCCGGCCCGGGAGGAGGAACTCCTGAAAAGCCTGTCGGCACGGTCTGGATGGCCGTTGCATCGCGGCGTGGAGTCCGTTCTGTACTTCGGAATTTCCCCGGCACACGCGATAGGGTGATTGACCGCGCATCAACGGCCGCACTTCTTGACCTCATACAGGAACTTTCCGCCGACGTCGAACGTTAACATTATAGTTCTGCTATAAAAAAGATACCATGCCTATCATGCAACAACAAGAATCACCGATCTATCAGACCATCCTTGACCTTCCGCTGATAAAGGGGGTCAGTGCGGCTCGTCTGACGGAAATTGCCGGTCGCTACAAACTGAACTTCAAGAAATATGCTCCCGGAAGTGTGATTATAAATGTCGGAGACCGGTGTGAGTGTCTGAAGTTTGTCCTCTCCGGCAGCGTTAGCATGGCCATTGCTGATGCAGACGAAACTCTCGTCATACAGCAGACGTTGACCGCCCCTCAGGTAATAGCTCCGGACTATCTCTTTGGCCGTCTGACAGAGTATCCATGTTCGGTCAAGGCGGAAAGCAGCGTCGGAATCATGGAAATTTCTAAGGAGGAATATCGTAAAATGCTGGCCTCCGATTCTGTCTTTCTGTTTAACTATCTGAACGCTGTCTGCTCCCGCTCTCAGCGGGGAGTGCGTGGACTGCTCGCTTTGATTTCAGGATCGGCAGTCGAGCGTATAGCTTATTGGATCAGCACTCTGACGCAGTTCGGTGCAACTGACATTCGCGTAACCTCCGAACGGGCCGATCTCAACACCCTTTTGGGCATTTCAGCCTCGGCTTGGCGTGGGGCAATGGAGCGCATGCGGTCGGCAGGAATTATCGTTGACGTTACTCCGCGGTCATTTTCCGTGACCTCGCGCGCTGCGCTGGCCGCACTTCTTCCGGGAGTGTAAAAAAAAAGACCGTCCGGATGGTGGATGGACGGTCCAATACACTTGAATTTTGGTTACGATGTCGTATTTATGTTATGTAGACTCGTGTTATCTCTAAAACATGTATCCGATTTGGAAAGTTCAACAGGGGAACGTTAATTTGTGTAAAATAGGCGATATGGCCGCTTTTTTAGGCTTTGCTTTGAATTTTAGCCGTTTTTGCGTAAATTTGCGCTGAAATTTCAAACATTGCAATGAACAATCATCAGATTGATATCTCTGTCATCGTTCCTCTCTATAATGAGGAGGAGTCGCTGCCCGAACTCGCTCAGTGGATAGAGCGGGTCATGGCGGAGAATCACTTTACGTACGAGATTATTTTTGTCAATGATGGGTCAACGGACCGTTCCTGGACCGTCATTGAGGAACTTGCGGAGAAAAATCCTGCTATCCACGGTATTTCCTTCCGTCGGAATTACGGCAAGAGTCCGGCTCTTAACACCGGATTCAGCGCTGCGCAGGGTAGGGTTGTCATCACAATGGATGCCGACCTTCAGGATTCTCCCGACGAGATTCCGGAACTTTACCGTATGATAACGGAAGAGGGCTATGACCTTGTAAGCGGTTGGAAGCAGAAGCGATATGACCCGTTGAGCAAGACAATCCCTACTAAACTTTTCAATGCTACCGCGCGAAAAGTGAGCGGTATTCACAATCTGCATGACTTCAATTGCGGCCTGAAGGCCTATCGTTGCGAAGTTGTCAAGCATATCGAGGTCTATGGCGACATGCACCGCTATATCCCGTATCTTGCAAAAAACGCCGGATTCAATAAAATCGGAGAAAAGGTGGTCCATCATCAAGCCCGCAAGTATGGAACCACGAAGTTCGGACTTGACCGTTTTGTGAATGGTTATCTTGACCTGATGACCCTCTGGTTCACCTCCAAGTTTGGAGCGAAACCGATGCACTTCTTCGGGTTGCTCGGCTCGTTAATGTTTTTTATCGGGTTGATATCCACTATGGTTGTCGGATTCGGAAAACTCTGGCGAATGAAACAAGGCTTGCCATACTCTTTGGTGGCAGACTCGCCTTATTTCTATCTGGCGCTGACAATGATGTTGCTTGGCTCGCAGTTCTTTCTTGCCGGTTTTATCGGCGAAATCATTGCGCGCAACTCCACGCGCCGTAACGATTACGAAATCAATGCGCGCTTATGATCAGGCATCTGCTTTTCCTGATTCCGCTTGTTGCACTTCTTGCCGGATGCTCGACGGGCGCTTGTTACGACAACCAGAACTCTTTGCCTAAAGCCGGATTCTATTCTGCTGCCACCGGTGATGCCGTGTCGGTTTCCGGTTTGTCAGTTGGTGGGTTCGGCGCGCCCAATGACTCTCTGCTTTGTGCTGCGTCAGAAACTGTAACGGAAGTCTATCTGCCGTTTAACCCTGACGAGACCTCGACCAGTTTTCTGTTTAAGTCAGGTGTGATTGCCGATGTCGTGACTTTCGCTTACGAAACGACGCCTTACTTCGCGTCGGCCGAATGCGGCGCTGTTTGGCGCTTCCGAATCCGCTCTGTCAGTTGGGATGGGGCGTTGGTTGACTCAATTGCAGTCGTTGACTCGCTGATTACTAATGTTGACGCGCAACAACTTAAAATATTCCTGAACGGGTCCGGCGAGGAGGCCGATGACGACGAATGAAGCGACTTCTGATTATTTTGCTCTTTTGCGTCGTTTGGACTTCATTTCCGGCCGTTGCGCGGCGTACAGTGACACCGGTAGGCACTGAGGAAACATCCCGGCCGAACCTCGCCGATTCTCTTCCGGGTGATCTTTGGGTTGACTCGGTCGCAGCTGCTCAGCCCAAAGTGATTGGTAATATTTATCCTTTGTGGGATGCTGTGCAGGTCAGTGTTGATGTCTGGCCGGCTGTCAACCGGGCTTTCCGTTCGGGTCATGGCATTGCCGGCATAGGCGCGCAACTGTCAATACATAACCGGTATTTTCCGTCAATCGAGGCCGGACTCAGTTCTGCGCGCAAAACTCCGGACGGAATGAACTTTTCATTCCGCTCGCCGCTTTCTCCTTATTTTAAGATAGGCATGGATTATAACTTCATGTATAATTCAAATCCTGACTATAAAATCTTTGCGATTGTCCGATATGGTCTCGCAACTTTCGATTATCGTTTTACGGATGTGACGCTCGGCTCCTCCTACTGGGACACGTCCGAGGCCATTGACTTCCCGTGGCGTCACTCCACAACGGGCTATGTTGAAGTCGGCGCCGGACTTCAGGTCAAACTTATCGGTCCTCTTTCGGCCGGATGGAGCTTCCGCTATCATCGGGTTGTCCACCATTCGGCGCAGCCAAATGGCTCGCCATGGGCAATTCCAGGTTATGGCGCCACCAGCGGCTCACTTGGAATTACTCTTTCATTGACATACACGATTCCTCTTCACGAACCAATTGTTTCCAATAACGATGAAAAGAACAAAAAGAAATAGACTTCTGGTTGCTTTTGCTTTGATTGCCGGCGCCCCCGGCGTTTTTGCTGCAACTCCGCTTTGGTTACGGGACGTCAGGATTTCGCCTGACGGATCAACCCTCGCGTTTACTTATAAAGGAGATGTTTTCACCGTTCCCTCGGCCGGCGGAACGGCAACGCGCCTGACCTCCGGCGGAGCATATGAGACCACTCCCGTCTGGAGTCCTGACGGGAAGCAGATTGCATACGCTTCGGACCGCCATGGGTCGGCTGATATTTTCGTAATACCGGCTTCTGGCGGCGAACCCCGCCGTCTGACCTCGTTCAGCGCGTCCGAAACGCCTCAGGCATTTAGTCCTGACGGCAAAATGCTTTATTTCACAGCTGCCATTCAGGATCCGGCTTCGAGCGCCCTCTTTCCGTCGTCACGCCTGCCGGAACTTTACTCCGTTCCCGTCAGTGGCGGCTCAGTCAGTCAGGTCCTCGCAACTCCGGCCGAGCGTCTTGCATTTGCACCTGACGGCAAGAGTTTTGTTTATCAAGACATCAAAGGCGTAGAAAATGAATGGCGTAAGCATCATACCTCGTCCGTTACTCGCGGACTTTGGCAGTACGATCTTAAAACAGGCAGGCATACGTCGCTCGTTGACCATGCCGGCGAAGACCGAGACCCGATAATCTCCCCGTCAGGAACAGAACTCATTTTCCTGAGCGAGCGTGACGGAGGCTCAATGAACGTTTACTCGTTGCCGCTTGATAATCTGTCGGCCACACCGAAGGCGCTCACTTCATTCAGCAGCCATCCCGTCCGTTTTCTCTCGCAGGCAGCCGACGGCACTCTTGCAATGGGTTATGACGGCGAAATCTACACCCTGGCTCCCGGAGGGCGTCCAGCAAAAGTAAACATCGACATCGTAACGGACGCATATGAAGCCCCTGACTTCGTCAATTTCTCTTCCGGAGCGCGTTCCGTCGTTCCGTCACCTGATGGTGAACTGCTGGCATTCAGCCGCCGTGGAGATATTTTTGTCAGTTCCGTTGAGTTCGGAACAACCAAGCAGATAACATCAACCCCATGGGGCGAAAGCTCGCCGAGCTGGGCTGATGGCGGACGTTCGCTCTACTTTGTCAGCAACCGTGACGGACGCAATGACCTGTATCGTGTTGAAATGAATCGCGACGCTGACCCGACGATGCTTTATGCGACCTCGCTGAAAGAGGAGCGTGTACTGCCCGCCAAGCAGGGCATTGAGCGGGACGATGCGCGTGTCAGCCCTGACGGAACCAAGCTTGCTTTTGTCCAGAACCGCAGTGAACTGATGGTGATGGATTTGACAACCAAGCAGGTTACGAAACTTGCATCGGCTGATTTGAACGCCGAGCGTAGCGGAATCCAGTATTCATGGAGTCCGGACGGCAATTGGATTCTCTTTACCTGCGTGCCACATCATCATTCGCCTTACTATGACATCGCGCTTGTTAACGTTGACGGCAACACTCCGGAAATCACTTACATAACCGAGACCGGTTATTTTGAGGAGATGCCTCGATTCAGCCCTGACGGCACGGCCGTTACCTGGATCAGCGAGCGTTACGGCATGCGCAACCATGCTTCATGGGGCAGCCAGTATGATGTCATGGCGGCTTATCTGACCCAAGAGGCCTTTGACCGCCATAATTTATCGTCGGAGGAACTTGCTGCGGTAAAAGCGGCTGAAAAGAAGGCAAAAAAGGATGAAAAAGACAAGAAAACCGACGATAAAAAGCCAATTTCGGTTGAACGCAATGGATTGGAGTACCGCATTGTTCGCCTGACACCTTATTCATCGCCCATCGCTGATGCGATTCTGAGTAAGGACGGAGAAAAACTCTACTATCTGAGCAAGGTTGAAAAGGGCTATGACCTTTGGAAGATTGACCTGCGTAAGGGTGGGGCATCCATTGTCAGCAAACTTGGAATGGGTGAAAGCGCCCATTTTGAGCCGATGGGTGACGATTTGTTTATCGTGACGTCATCAACAATGAAAAAAATGGGCTTTGGAAACGAAAAATTCACCGGCATTTCCTATTCCGGACGCCAGAAAATTGATCGCGCGGCAGAGCGCGGAGCGATGCTTGAGTTTGTCCGTACTGAGGAAAAGGAGAAGTTCTACACTCCGACCATGCACGGGGTGCAGTGGGATGCTTTAGTTGACCACTACTCGCGTTTCCTCCCTCATATCAATAATTATGCTGACTTTTCCGAGATGCTCTCCGAACTGCTTGGCGAACTGAACGTCAGCCACACAGGTTCCGGCTATCGCTCAAGCCGCAGCGCAGACGAGCAGACTGCTGACCTTGGACTGATTTATGATCTTACGTTTAAAGGCCCCGGGCTGAAGATAGCGGAAGTGGTCAAGGGCAGTCCGCTTGACCGGGCAGATTCGCAGTTGCGCGCAGGCGACGTCATCACTTCGGTCAACGGCACCAGACTGACTGCTGATACCGACTTTACGTCGCTTCTGAATGGCTTAAGCGGCAAACTGATTCTGCTGGAGGCCAACAGTGCTGCCGGCGGTAAGATTGAGCAGACCGTGAAGCCCATCAGTCGCGGACGCATGCAGTCGCTGCTTTATGACCGCTGGGTTCGCCGAAATGCCGAGAAGGTTGACTCGCTCAGTGGCGGTCGTCTCGGTTATGTCCACATCCAGAGCATGGCAGACCCGTCGTTCCGTCCGATGTATGCCCAGGTGCTTGGCAAGTATAACGACCGCGACGGAATCGTGATTGACACCCGATGGAACGGCGGCGGACGCATGCATGAGGATATCGAGGTGCTTTTCAGCGGTAAGCATTATCTGACCCAGAAGGTTCGCGGCGTTGAAACCGCCCGCATGCCTTCGCGCCGTTGGAACAAGCCGAGCATCATGCTGATTGGCGAGGCAAACTATTCCAATGCCCACGGAACCCCCTGGGTTTACTCGAAAATGGGACTTGGTAAACTCGTTGGCATGCCCGTGCCGGGTACAATGACTTCTGTCAACTGGGTTGATCTGCAAGAACCCTCGGTTTACTTCGGTATTCCCGTCATCGGCTATGAAACGGAGGATGGGACCTACCTTGAAAATTCACAGCTGGAGCCGGATGTCAAGGTTGCCAACTCCCCCGAACGGATAGCGGCCGGCATTGACGACCAGTTGGAGATTGCCGTACGCGAGCTTCTTAAGGAAATAGATTTGACCAAAAAGAAATAAATCGCTAACTTTGCGGTGAAATTTCAGTATAAAAGATGAAAGTAATCAGAACTGCACAGGGACTAAGAGACTGGAGTGCTGAAGTGTTGGCCGCGGGTCTCTCGCTTGGCTTCGTACCCACGATGGGAGCGCTTCATGCCGGTCACATGTCGCTCGTTGAGAAGGCACGCGGCGCCAACGACCGCATTGCCGTCAGTGTTTTCGTAAATCCTACACAATTCAATAACCCGACGGATCTGGCGACTTATCCGCGCACGGAGGAGGCTGACCTGGCAATGCTTGAGGCCGCCGGAGTTGATGTTGCGTTCGTTCCGACCGTTGATGAGATGTATCCGGAACCGGACACTCGAGTCTTTGACCTTGGTCCGGTTGCCGAAGTGATGGAAGGTGCCATGCGTCCGGGCCACTTCAACGGAGTTGCGCAAGTAGTCAGCCGACTGTTTGCAATGGTACGTCCGACGCGCGCATATTTCGGAGAAAAAGATTTCCAGCAGATTGCCGTCATTCGTCGCATGGTTGAGCTTGAGGGCGGTTTCGACGGTCTTGAGATTGTAGATGTGCCTATCAAGCGTGAGGCTGACGGCCTTGCCATGAGTTCGCGCAATGTGCGTCTGACGCCGGAGATGCGTCAGGCCGCTCCTTCAATCCGCAAGGCCCTGCTCCATGCTGTCGAGCTTGCCGGAGCAATGACTCCATCCGAAGTTATAGACGCGACAATTACGGAAATCAATTCGGTTCCGGGCCTCGAAACAGAATATTTTCAGATTGTCGACGGGGCGACATGCCAGCCGATTAAAGCCTGGCATGAAAGCGAACAACCGGTCGGATGCGTCACGGTCTATGCCGGCGATGTACGCCTCATTGACAATATTAAATTTTGAACCACACACACGCAAAAAATGCTTATTCAAGTTTTAAAATCAAAAATACATCGCGTTACCGTTACGGAGGCCAACCTTGACTACATAGGGAGCATCACGATTGATTCTGACCTAATGGACGCGGCCGGAATCATAGCCGGGGAGCGCGTGTTTATTGTTGACAATAATAACGGCGAGCGCTTCGATACGTATGCGATTCCCGGTCCGGCGGGTTCCGGCGTGATTTGCCTGAACGGCGCTGCAGCGCGTAAGGTTCACCGTGGCGACGTTGTCATCATCATGGCCTATGCCCTTGTGACGCCCGAAGAGGGAGCCTCAATTAAGCCACGGCTTGTTTTTCCTGACACATTGACCAATAAAATCGTTGGCTGAAGAGGGATTTGCATCGACGTTGCTTGACAACGCCGTCACTGAGTTGAGCCGTCTGCCCGGACTCGGGCGCAAGACGGCTCTGCGTCTTGCGTTGCATCTGTTGCGTCAGGACTCCGATGCGGCCGAGGCCCTCGGCAATGCCATCATTGAAATGCGCCGAGGGATTCGCTATTGCTCGGTCTGCCATAATATTTCGGAAACGGACGTGTGTCCGATTTGCAGCAGTCCGCAGCGCGATTCCTCAACAATCTGCGTGGTCGAGACTGTCAAGGACGTTATGAGCATTGAGAATACCGGACAGTTTCGCGGGCTTTATCATGTTCTTGGCGGTGTCATTTCGCCGATTGACGGAATTGGGCCGGACCAGCTTGAAATAGACTCGCTGATTGCGCGCGTCGAGGCGGGAGGGATTAATGAAATTATACTTGCCCTGCCGCCGACAATGGAGGGAGAAACGACAGATTTCTATATTTTTCGTCGGCTTGGCACTCTCCCCGTGAAGTTGACACAGCTTGCGCGCGGCGTCAGCGTTGGTAACCAGCTTGAGTATACAGACGAGATTACACTTGGTCGATCAATTCTGAACCGCACGCCGTTTTCTCACTGAGTCTGACGCAGCCGAAAGGCGAGGCTGGCAATGCCGTCGCAGACGTAGCGGTCAATCAGGCTGAATCCGCATTTTTCGGCAACGCGTTGCGACCCAGTGTTTTTTCGGTCTGTCGTAATCAGCAGTGAATTGAGTCCCATTTCGTTGAAACAGTAAGGGGTAAAGGCCATGAGTGCTTCCGTCGTGAGTCCTTTTGACCAGTGCGGATGTCCAATCCAGTAGCCGATTTCCCGTTCGCCGGTCAGCGGTGTGTAGTGTTCCTCGCCCATCGGAACAAGTCCGATGCAGCCGATGGGTTCACCGGTCAATTTCAGCTCCATTGCAAGAGTCGGCTGATTGGGGATGAAGAATCTGCGAATGACCTCGCGGCTCATATCAACGGAGGTGTGACAAGGCCATAGAGCCAGTTCGCTCACTCTGGGGTCTGATGCATATTTGAACAGAGCTTCGGCATCTTCTTCGCTCCATGGCCGAAGCAACAATCGGTCGGTTTCTATCATTCTTAATTAATGCGATTTTAACTGAATTTTGATGCAAAATTACCGAAAAGCTTTCAAAATCACAATTTATGGCAGCAATAAAGGGAAAGATAAGTGCTGAGACAATTGGTGCTGTCGTACAAACCCGGACGAGGGCCTATATCGTAAAAATATTGGCGGATTGAGAATCTTTTCGTAAGTTTGCCACGGAAAAATACTTTGAAAATGAAAAAAGGTTACATTATGATGTTGAGAGTGGCGCTGGGTGCAATTTTGTGTGGTGGAGCTGTTTCGGCGAGTGCGGCAGTCTCTCATCCGGATTCACTGGTCAGCATGAAGGCCGCTTCGACGAAAATCATCTATATTGACGGACGCCGGGACTCAACCTCCCGTTTGCAGTCTGACAGGGACTCGATGGTGCGCGTGATCAGTACTTTCTACTATGACCAATTCCGGCACTTCCAGGATCCCGATGCTCCTTATTTTCTTTTCATGAGCAAGGAGGCCGGATTGTCAATGGGCATTGGCGGCAGTGTGCGCATGCGCGCCTATTATGATTGGAACGGAGCTGTCCCGACAAGTTCCTTCGCGCCTTATACGATTCCGATGACTCCAGATGCACTTTCGCCGCGCAGGTTTGCGACTACGCCGGCCGGAACAGGTCTCTTTTTCCGAGTAATCGGTTCGCATAGTCGAATCGGCAACTATCAGTTCTATATCGAGACGGATTTTACAGGCTATCAGAGTCGCGGACTTAAGTTGAAAAAGGCATATGCGATGCTGAATGATTTCACCGTCGGATACGCCACATCTACTTTTTCCGATCCGGCGGCCCAACCCGTTGTGATTGATGCTGCGGGAAACAATAACAAGTATTCAAATACGTCGGTGCTGGTCCGTTACATGCCGTGCGTGCGAAACCACTGGCATCTCGGCGTGTCGCTCGAAACACCGTCAACGTCGGTTGATCAGACATTGACCGCGGCCCGGCCGCTTTCCGAATGGCTTCCTGACGTTGCCGCCCTGGTCCAGTATCAGTGGGCGCAGGGTCAGCATGTGCGTATGAGCGCAATTGCCCGTTCGCTTTCTTATCGAGACCTGAGCGCTATGGTTAATCATAATCTTGTTGGTTGGGGCCTGCATCTCAGTTCGGTTTTTCATCCGGCTGCAAGATTCACAACTTTCGTCAATCTGACAGGCGGAAGAGGAATCGCCGGCCTTGGCGGAGACATGCAGTATGGCCATTATGATCTGCTGGCTGACCCGAAGAGGCCTTCTGAACTGTACACTCCGCTGACATTCGGATGGACACTCGGCTTGCAATATAATTTCAGGCCTGACCTTTTTGTTTCGGTTGCCGCGAGCCAGACTCACCTTTCAACCCGTCATGACACTCCGGGAGATGAGTACATGAACGGCACTTTTGCCTGTGCCAATGTTTACTGGAACATTCTGCCGCGCATGAGCGTGGCGGCCGAAGTTGACTATGGCCGTCGTGAAAATATCTCGACTTTTGCGCGCAATGCCTGGCGCGCCAACCTAATGTGTGCCTTTTCGTTCTGACCCTTGCTTGTGTGGCAACGGGTGTCAACCGTGCAGGTTGGCGTCCATGAGCGCGAGATCGCTCATAACCTCTCCGCGCAGCAGGTAGTTGTTGCGGCTGGCGTTGAGATTCTCATAAATCTCAACGGCTTTTTCACGGTTGCCATCAAGATATAATGCAATTGCGAACAGAAGTCGCTCCTTCGATGACATGAATCGGCGGTAGGATTCGGCATATTGCCGCAATTCTTTGTCAAGAAGCGCTTCAGCCTTTTGCGTTTGTCCGACAACGAGTCGCAGATAAGCGAGTTCGCAGGCAATTTCTTTGACATATAGCGGCATGATTTCACTGCGTACGGCGTAAAGCTTTTCGAAGGCTTCGAGCGCTTCGTCGAATCGCATTTCGTCAATAAGCCGCGAGGCCGCCATCATGGGCATTGAGATTTCGAGGGCGTTTTTATAATTGATATGCTCAGGAACAGCAAATAGGTCATCTGGCATATCCTTGGGCCTCATTCCGTTTTGATTGAGGGCGTTTGCGCGAAGTTGGGCAATCATTCCGCTTTTTGCTGCCGGATTTCTCAAAATTTCAATCATGTTGTGGCCGTCATTGCCTATTCCGCCGAGTTTTAGCGGAATACCGTTCATCAATATAATTATTGCGTTGGTGAGCAGAAAAATCAGCACCGCTTCAGAAATAAACGGATTGATTGGCAACCACATAATAGGCAGCAGAAGAACCAGTGTCAGAATATTGGCCAGAACGCCGCCAAGGTTGTAAAGTGCCGTTGGAATTTTTTCAATCGGTCGGTCGGGGGGCGAGAGCAGGCATTGACCGCCGGTTCCGGCAATTGCGAATTTCTTGATGCGGAGTCTGTTGTCCGTGCGGATGATCGTGTAGTTGAAAATACGGAATGATACAAACTTGTAGCCGCCCAGCAAGCCGCCGACAAGGTGGCCAGCTTCATGAAGCGGAATGAGTATGGCGATTGCGACACATAACGCTCCGACTCCGACAAGGAACGCGACACCCAGTTCCATGATGCCTGTTGAGGCGAATATATCGAAAAATCCGGCAACTGTGTCGTCCGTAAAGATTGCTATGCCGGCAATGGCAATCAGAAGTCCCAGAGCGAAGCCAATCAGCAGAGAGCCGATGACTTTAAGTAGTGTGCGAATAGATTTCATTGCTTTCCGTATTTCTTTTCGAAAATGTCATAGTGGGTCCGTCCCCAGTTGAGCATCTGGTCAATAATCGGCAAAAGTGTTTTTCCGAGTTCACTGATACGATACTCGGAGCGTGGAGGTAGCTCCGGAAAAACAGTTTTTTCAACCAGCCCGTCTTCAACCATCTCCTTCAGTTGGATATCAAGGACGCGCGGCGCAGCCTCGGGCAGACACTTGTGAATTTTACTCGGTCGCATCGGAGTGCCTGTGCGAAGTTCGTCGAGAATACATGATTTCCACTTTGATTCAATTAGACTCATTGTCAGTCTGAGAGGGCAGTCAAGATCCACCGGTATTTTCTTTTCGTAAGCCATAGTGCAAAGTTAGGTAATAAACTGCTTCAAATCAAGTATGGAATAAAAATTCGGTATATGAATAATTTTTCGGTACTTGATTATATTGGTGCAAGGTTATAACTTTGCACCGAAAAAATAATTAACACATAAGTAATAAGGATATGAGAGACGAAATTAAAGATTACGAAGCGGTGGCTGCCGCTGCTGAGAAGTTCGTGCGTAGTGTGGCCGAAGGAGACAGCCGCCATGCCCGAACCCTATTTACCGATGATGCCGTTTTGTTTGGAATGCTTGACGGAGAGCTGGAACATGGCTCAATCGAGCGGTTCTATCATAATGTCGACACCGTAGGCGCCGGTGAGAATTTCAAGGCGCGCGTTGATGTGTTGGCCGTTGAGGAGACTGTGGCGGTTGTGAGAGTGCTTGAAGAGAAGTGGGGCGGACGTATTGATTTCACTGATTTCCTGCTCCTTTTGAAACTCAATGGAGAGTGGAAGTGTGTTGCCAAAGCTTATAATCAGAACTCAAACACTATGGCCCCTAATATTTGTTAATGCTGGGCAGGGTCTAAGTTATAAAAGTTGTATTGGTGCCGGAGCGGCGTGGGCCGGCTTTCGGCACCAATTTTACAATCGAAATAGCTGATATAGTCGTAAATTTGTCAAAAACAGATAGTGGTTACGGCAGAAAAGAGCTTTACCGAATCACATAATTAAGGCGGATGCCTGGGCGGCAATTCCTTCGCCTCGCCCGGTGAACCCGAGACGTTCGGTTGTCGTTGCTTTTACACTGACGCGGTCAATGCTGATTCCGAGGTCGGCGGCGACGGTTTCTCTCATTCGCTCAATGTAGGGAAGCAGTTTAGGGGCTTGAGCAATGATTGTGACATCAACGTTGCTGACCGTGAAGCCTTTTTCGGCAATCAACTCGACAACGCGGCGAAGCAGGCGCCGGGAGTCCGCTCCCTTGTAGGCCGGATCGGTGTCCGGAAAGTGGTAGCCTATGTCGCGAAGGGCTGCCGCGCCGAGAAGCGCGTCACAGAGTGCATGGAGAGCCACGTCGGCATCGCTGTGGCCCAGCAGGCCCAGGTGATGGTCAATTTTCACGCCACAGAGCCAGAGGTCACGCTCTTCGGCAAACTTATGGACGTCAAATCCGTTTCCTATTCTGATATTCATGGCGCAAATTTACGAATTATTTTTGCCTCGGGGCAATATTTGAGGCGAAACTTGCGTTTTGAAGTCATGATGAAACGGAAAAAGATCATTATTGCATCAATTATGGGCGGTATGGCCGCCGTTCCCGCTGTGGCCTCTGATTATGAGTCGGCCAATCAGTTCAACCCGCTGCAGACCGGTGTCAATTCACTTGATATTGTTCCGGATGCTCGTGGCGCTTCAATGGGTGACCTTGGTGTTGCGTCCGATCCGGACGTGAATTCCCAGTTCTGGAATTCATCGAAGTATGCGTTTGCTTATTCGAAAGCGGGCGTTTCGCTAAGTTACACTCCCTGGCTTCGCAAACTGGTCAATGACATTGCTTTGCTGAATCTGACGGGCTATTGGAAGATTGGAAGCGGCGACAATCAGGCCCTTTCGGCTTCGCTTCGCTATTTTACGCTTGGCGAGGTAACCTCAGGAATTGACGGCGACGGTCTGATGAGCCTTCACCCTTATGAAATGTCGATTGACCTGGGTTATAGTCGCAAACTGTCGGAGAAATATTCGATGGGCGTCGTTTTCCGTTACATCTATTCTGACCTCAGTTTCTCAACTTCCGAAAGTGAGACTCAGCCTGTTGGTGCTTCGGCGTTTGCTGCGGATATCAACGGCTATTTCACTACGTTCCCGATGGTAGGCCACTCGGAGTGCCAATGGTCTTTCGGCTGGAATCTGAGCAATATTGGCTCAAAGGTCAACTATGACCATGGCAATCAGCCTGCGTTCCTTCCGGCGCAGCTTCGTCTCGGAACGTCTTTCACGTTCCCCCTGGCCGACTATCATCTGCTGTCGTTAAATTTTGACGCCAGCAAAATCCTTGTGCCTTCGATGCCGCGCGAGAGTGACTTCAACAATCTGCTGACGCTCGAGGATCAGGAAAAATATGAGGAGGCAAAGCATAAATGGGAGTCAATGTCTTCCATTTCAGGCATTTTCAAGAGTTTTACTGACGCCCCGCGCGGTTTCAAGGAGGAACTTGAGGAAATCCGTTTCAGTCTCGGTGCGGAATATTCTTATAATGACCAGTTCTTTTTCCGTACCGGTTATTTTTATGAACACCCCAATAAGGGTAACCGCCAGTATCTCGGTGTTGGAGCCGGATTTGCGCTGAAGGTTGTGCGCCTTGATGCTTCTTATATGGTTGCGACAGCTGCGTCGTCGCCTCTTGACCAGACCCTGCGTTTTACTCTCAGTTTCGATATGGACGGCATTAAGGACCTCTTCGGTCGCCGCCGTTAAAGGTCTTTTTATTAGGGAAAAAGAACCGGTTCATGCCTCCTGTTTATTGGTGCATGAGCCGGCTCCCTTGTTGGTTTGGGTGACCAGGAATCTGGTTCGTGATGTTTAATATTTAAAGCGTTTTTTTGAGCCACGCTCCGGAAATAAGGCGCCAAAGGAAGATTGCGCCGCGAAAACTGAGTTCGATACACATTGCAAGCCAGACGCCGCTTAGTCCCATGCGGGGTGCTAAAAGTGCTGCCAGCGGTAATCGGACAAGCCATATGCTGCCGAAGTTCATGGTGGCCGGAATGATAGTGTCGCCCACGCCAATCATCACGCCGTAGGCCACAATTGAGGCTGCAAACATCGGCTCTGCCCAGGCCTCTATGCGCAGGGCTTCAACGCCTAAAGCACATATTTCGTTGACTGGACTCAGCAGTCCCATTACCCAGGGAGCGCCAATCCACATAAGCACGCCCATGACGCTCATCGTGAACATTCCGAGTCCGGTTGTGATGTAGCCGAATCTGCGGGCAAGGTCTTTGCGACCGGCGCCATAGCTTTGGCCAACGAGCGTCGTCGCCGCATCGGCAATGCCGTAGCCCGGCATGTAGCAGAGGCTTTCGGCGGTTACGGCAAAGGCGTTTGCGGCAATGGCCATAATTCCTAATGGCGCGACGATAACGGTAATTGCAATCTGCGCGCCGCAGATAACGGCATGTTCAAGCGTCATCGGTGCTGAGACTTTAACGGCGCGTCTGAGAACCGGACGGGTGGGGCGGAAGCTGCCAGCGCTGCCCTTAAGTTTAATATCCTTTTCCCGAGTGCAGAGATACCACATCATTGCGCCGGCCGTAATGATTTCGGCCATCACCGTGCCGAGTGCGGCGCCGAGAACTCCGAGATTTGCGCCGGGAAGCGTAATGACAAAGCCGCCGAGGTTGAAGTGGTGGGCCGGGAAAATGAGAAAGAAGTTAAAAATGACGTCCAAAACGCACATCATGACATTAAGACCTCCCGGTACTTTCATATTGCCGACGCATCGGAGCATGCCGCCGGCGAGGTAGTTCATTGTCAGCAATGGCAGTGCAAGCACGAAGACAAGAAAATAGAGCGAAGCCTTCGGACATACGCTTTCGGTCCCTCCAAGCCAGTGGGGCAGGGGAATGCTGATGGCCGCGCCAATCAGCACAACAATGGCTGAGAAAAGCAGACATGCCGTTATTGCCTGGCGAAGAATTCGCCGGGCATCTTCATAGTCAGCGGCACCGACGCGATGGGCAACCTGGACGGAGAACCCCATGGTTACAGCCGAGCAGATGCCCCAGAATAGCCAGAGCGATGTGGAGACGAGGCCAACAGCGGCTGAGTCATCGGCACCGAGCCGCCCTACCATGGATGCATCAATATATTGCATCATGATGCTCGACAACTGGGCCATCATTGCTGGCAATGACAACTTGACAGTCAGTCGAAGCAACTGGCCGAAGTTCAGATGTTTGCCGGATTGAATAAGTTCTATTCGAGACATTTAAGATAGGCGCATAAACGGCGAAGGCCCTCTTCTAACGTTGCGCGCGGGCAAGCGATATTGATGCGGATGAAACCATCTTTTCCATACATCAAGCCGGAGTTGACCCGGACGCCCGTATGGCTTAGAATCTCTTCTTCAAGTTCTTCAGACGGCAGATTGAAACGGCTGATATCGAGCCAGGGCAGATATGTTGCCTCCAGTTTCGCGACGGGTACGCCGGGAAGATTCTCGGCGATGTATTCGCACAGAAACCGATAGTTTTTCCAAAGGTAGTGGCGCAGCTGTTCAAGCCATTCATGACCTTCGGACGTGTAGGCGGCAATCAGGCCCTCGACTCCGAAAGGATTAACGTCACAGACCTCGTTGATGTTGATTGCGCGGTCAATCAGCCGACGCTGCTCTGCGTCCGGACAGATAATGTTGGCAATCTGGAGTCCGGCTGTGTTGAACGCTTTCGAGGGTGACAGGCATGCGATTGATTCCTGGTCGATTGTCTGGTAGGGGACATAGTTATAGCCTGGCATCGTCAGATCACAGTGGATTTCATCGCTGACAACCGTAACGCCGTTGTGGTGACAAATATCGGCAACGCGTCGGAGTTCGTCGGCCGTCCATGCGCGCCCCGCAGGATTGTGAGGATTGCAGAGCAGCATGAGGGTGTTATGAGGATCAGACGCAACCTCTTCAAGATGGTCAAAATTCATCTCATAGGAGAATTCTGACTCCGAAAGGTCAATTTTCCTCAGAGGGTTTTCTACAATGCGGCAGCCGTTATTGCGGATGGAGGAGAAAAAGCAGTTGTAGACCGGAGTCTGGACAATAACGCCGTCACCAGGGCGGACCAAGGCTTTTATAATAGCGGAAAGCGCCGGAACAACACCAGGAACATAAATTACACTGTCGCGGTTTATCGCCAGACCATGATATGTTGCGAACCACCATTGCAGTGCTTCGTAGTAGGCCGGGCGCACCAGAGTGTAACCGAAAATGCCATGGCGGACTCTGCGCTCCAAGGCCTCAATGACACATGGGGCTGTCTGGAAGTCCATATCGGCAACCCAGAGGGGCAGGGCCCCCGGATTTTCATCCCATTTCATAGCGCCGGATCCGCGTCGATCAGGCTGTATGTCAAAATCCGGAATCATACCTTGGTTTCGATTATGCAGTCAGCAGGAGCAAGAACATTCCTGTCAATGATGATTTCACCAATTGCAAGAGCCTTGATTGAGCCGGAACGAGGGTTCTTTACGCTCACAATATTCGAACGGACATCGGCTTTCAACGTCGAATCCTCGAATGCCAGGTCGGCGTCTGCGCCAAAAGTGCAGTCCTCAAGAATCAGATTCTCACAGTAACATAGGGGCTGAGTGCCGGAAATCTTGCAGCGCACAAGTTTCAGACTCTTCGAATGCCAGCCAAGATATTCGCCGGTTAGTTCCGAATCATAGACGGTCACGTTTTCCGTACCCCAGAAAGCATCCTTCGAATCAATCACAGCATTGTGGATTTCAACATTCTTGCAATACTGAAAAGAGTAATTGCCTTGTTGGCGATAATTCTCAATTGTGATATTTTCGGAATGCATGAACAGATAATCTGCATTGCTAACCTCGACATCGCGAATAACAACATCCGAACAATGCCAAAGCGTTTCCTGAGCGTTCGGAATCCTTACGCGCGACAGATTCAGACGTTGCATCTCGCGAAACATCTTCGGCGCGTCGACCTGAGTATCCGACATGGTCAAATCTGAAGAATACCAGAGAGCCGCGCGTGCGCCTGGCGTGAAAACACAATTCTCAACTTTGAATCCTTTAGTGTGCCAAAAAGGATATTTCCCTTCAAACCGACAATTTACGGCCTCAATATTAGCACAACATTTCAAGGCCGACTCACCTGCATGAAAAGTAACGTGTTCCAGTCGTAAATCATTGGATGCGAACAGCGGACGTTCCCCGCCGAATTCTTCATTATAAATAGTATTCATAAAACCGGCATCATTTAAACTGCCACAAATTTACGAAAAAAATGATTAAAATGGTAAAAAAACGATATTACCACTAAAAAAATGTGCAAAAAACTTGCATACATCAAAAAAACTTCCTAACTTTGCACTCGCAAAACGCAAGGAGATTCGTTAGCTCAGCTGGTAGAGCACAACACTTTTAATGTTGGGGTCCTGGGTTCGAGCCCCAGACGGATCACAAGAGTATCCGGCAAAACGGAGCAAAACACTGCAACTGGTTCAGTTGCAGTGTTTTTTTCTTTCTGTCCAAATGGCATCTGAGTGCAGTCTGTGCGGCTCCGCCGTGTGCAAATCGTGGACAACTCAAACCGTGGACATTTTTGTCCACGATTGGGAATTGTAGCTGCTTACGCACACGTTATCAGCGCAGTAAGAACATAATCCTATTCCAAAAGTGGGGTTTTGAACTCAAAATAGCACTCCGGGTAGCTTAAATATTCGCAAAACCGCTGAAATTTAACATCAATTAAATATTTCAGCGACGTTATAGTGATAAATAAACATTTATTAGCTATATTAACTCTCAAATACAGATATTCAGAGAGAATTTTGAGCCATTAGAGAATCTATCCCGCTAATATTTCATCGAATTGCATCGTTTTATCATGGACAAAAAAATTATCAGGACTCACCATGTCCACGATTTGTCCACGATTGACATTCTACGACATTGATTTTGTGTTGCTTAAATTTGCATATGTGGAAAAATTTTATTATATTTAATAACTCTTTTATCCACATCGTATGTTACACGACAATTATTTTAAGCTCTCCTTCTTTGCAAAGAAGAGCCGTCCGTTGAGAAACGGAGAATTGCCAATCTTGGCACGTATCACAGTAAGCGGTCAACAGACCGAATTGTTTATTGGCCGTAGCGTTCCACCCACACAGTGGGATCAGAAGCGAAACAGAGCAACCGGAACATCGAAAAAAGAACTTGAACTTAACAAGTATCTTGAAAATGTCCGCACTCGTTTCAATGAAATACACAACATGCTTCTTCGTGAGAATAAGCTTGTGAAACCAAGTCGTAATAATAGGATTAACTGCAAAAGAATAAGTAACTATAATGAAATAAAATCAGTATGTTAACTCTATTAGGACGAAGTTGATTTCACATTGTTTTGTGGATTATTCTGTTACTTTTGTTACTCGTTTTGTTACTCGCTATTGGATGACTCCTGGATTATTCGTAAATTTGCACCGGTAACAAATCTTAGTAACAAAAATGGCAAGACCCAAGAAACAGGCTAAAATCAAGGAGCCTATAAGACTCCGTACAAAGACGCTTGCTAATGGTAACAAGTCTCTATATCTCGACATGTACCAGAACGGCAAGCGCGAATATCTATTTTTGCGCCTTTATCTCATTCCGGAGATAGATCAGACAACCAAGACCGCAAACCAAAACACCCTCCAGGCCGCTAACGCTATCAAGGCGCAGAAGATAATCGAGCTTACCAATAGCAAAGCCGGGTTAACTTCGGTTGCGGTACGCTCCAAAATCAGGCTTACGGATTGGGTTGAGCAATACCGAGAGCAGACTATTAAGAGAAATCCGCAAAGCCGATATAAACGGCATCTCGTATCTCTGAAAAATCATTTGGAGAAGTACAGCAGTGGCGTTATACTCCGGAACGTCACAACGGAATTTTGCGAGGGATTTATTGAGTATCTGTTGAATGTTGACACACCTAACGGCGGAAAGATGACCGCAGCCACCGCCGAGGCTTATGTAACGATGCTTACCTCAACCTTGAACGCTGCTGTAAGACAAGACATATTACCAGCAAATCCTATGGCCAAAGTTGACCCGCTCAAGAAACCGAGGCACGGCCAATCAATGAGGGAATACCTTACAATCGATGAAATAAAAACTCTAATGGAGACACCGGCCAAGTATGAGAGTATAAAACGGGCTTTTCTTTTTTGTTGCTTTTGCGGGTTGAGATATAGCGATGTTGAGTCTATGACGTGGGGAAATATAATCGAGCAGAACGGCCAAACCTTTGCGCGTATCATCGTACGCAAGACACGCCAACCTCTGCATGTGCCGTTATCTCCGGAGGCTCTGAAATGGATTCCTGAACGCAGAGGCGCCTCCGACATTGACAGAATTTTTAATGTTGGAGAGTATCACGTTGGACGGTTGCACCTGAAAAAGTGGATTGACACCACCAAGATAAAGAAACATGTAACATTTCACGTTGCCCGGCATACGTTTGCAACGCTTATGCTTACTTTGGGCGCAGACCTCTACACCACAAGCAAGCTATTGGGACACTCCAAAGTGACAACTACGCAGATTTACGCAAAGATAGTGGACGCTAAAAAAGTTGAAGCCGTCAATCTGGTAAATAATATTTTCGGAAATCCGGGAAAGGAGACAGAAGAATGAAACCGAGAGAGTTTTTTAATAGTTTGATGGATTATCCGCAGCCTACACGCACGGAAGTATTAGAAGCAATTGAGAATCTGACACGCAATTATGACCCGGATTACACGGCTGCATTGTTGGCAGATCTTGAGGATATGTTGAACGAGTGGAAATATAACCGCGTTGTGGCTCGTCTGGAAGCCGAGTATAACGAGAATATTTTAGAGCCATATAACACCGCATTGCATTGTGCCGAGTATGCATTGGCAAACGGTTGTAATGAGCCGATAGAATGGCCCGAAGAGCCTGCACCGTTTATTGCTCCGCCACCTTTCCCCGGATGTTATGATGATAGCCTTATCTATGTTGCTCCATTGTATCGTTACGCTGTTGAGGTATTAGAGAGGCGAGCCACTGACAATTATAAAACCCTCACCTCCGACACTCCGATACTGTCACCTAAATTTGAGACCGAGCAGGCTCAAGCAATCTTCGATAAGTTGACCGCAAATGATTATTGCCGGGTTGAGGGAAGCTGTTACAAGTGGAAAAAGTCAACGGCGTTACTTGCGTACTGTATAGATGAAATGAGCCGTATTTTAAAACTGCGGCGAAGCAACGACCGCATACCATGGAGTGAGTTTAAGATTGTGTTTGGATTGGATAAATCAGCAGTCAACACTTGCCGAAATGAAGTGAGTAAGTACACAAAGATGTTTAAAGATAAGCCGGAGGGTTGGCGTGAACTTGATTCGTTGTTGAGGTAATACCAATGTAGGTATGATGTAGTGTTATATCCTTTTGATTGCGCACTACCTTTGCGGCATAGTTAACCGCCGCCCTCTGGTGATGTAGAATGTGATGATGTTGAGGGCGCATAATACTCAACATAATGACACAACTAATTTTAGAAAAGCTCGACCGTATAGAGCAGCTTACAAAGTTGGCCGCTAAAAAAGTGCTGACAATTGAAGATGTGGCAGACCTCACGGGGTTAAGCAAAAGCCACATATACAACCTAACTTGCCGGAAAGAGATCCCTTATTACCGGCCCCGAGGCAAACATATCTACTTCGACCGCGCCGAGGTTGAGGCGTGGATGAAGCAGAACCGCGTCAACACACGCGAGGAAGCCGAAAGCAGCGCAGCGGCCTATTGCGCCGGGAAAGGAGGTGCCGCATGAAACCGACCAATAACAGACTGACCCGCCAGGAGCAGCGGTTATATGACATGCTCCGGCGTGGCGGACGCTATACAGTTGCCGACATTACCCGCGAGCTGGGACAGTGCGACCCACGCGGGCATATCTCAAGGATGAGGCGCAAAGGCATAGGCATTGCTGACAAGCGAGTGACACGCCCCGATGGGGTAAATTACAAACTTTATTGGCTTGCTGAGTGATGACAAATGCCGAGAACCTTTCAGAACTCCAAGCCTCCACCGACCCCTCTAATTTTCCCTCTGCAATCATCAATCCAACGGAAGAATATATTTTTAGCCGTGAGGGCATTGCGCCGGAAGAGTTTGAGACATGGAAGCAGCGAGTAAAAGCCGATATGCGAGCCGACCCCACCAAGCCAAAGAAGGTGCCGGCGCCGGTGCTGTTACTCCGTGGCGAGTGTATTTTAAGACGGCAGCGCATTGTGCTAATTACAGGATGCGCCGGAAGCCGTAAAACATCCGCTTTAACTCTTTTATGTTCCGCGATGCAGGGCAGCAGCCTAACAACTGAAATGACCGCACCCGGAAGCCTGAAAGGGCTGTATTTTGACACAGAACAGAACCCCGATCAGACCGACAGAGTTATTAACAGGGTTATCAAGGCCACAGGCGAAACCTTTGACACTGTAGGGCTGGAGGTTTACAATCTGTTGGAACTACCGCGCCATATGATTGCTCCGATGATAGAGGAACTTGCTAAAGAAAGCCGCCCGGATTATATCATTATCGACAATACAACCGACACGGTAGAGACAACGATGGATGATGCCGTTGCGGAGTTGGCAGGTTATCAATTCCGGCAAATAGCGAAAAAATATAATCTTTGCTTAATCGGAGTTGTGCATAGCAACGAGGGAAAGGGCGACGGCACCCCGCGCGGATGGATTGGCAAAGAACTGTTGCGCCGCGCAGATGTATTGTTATTCCTGACCAACAAAGGAGATTATTCCACAGCTTCATTTAAGAAATTCAGAGACGGGAAAGCGCCGGAAGAGTTTAGTGTCTATATCGATGACGAGAGCGGATTGCCTATGCTGGGGCAGTCTGGACCCTCCGCAACCTGCAACCCCGACAAATACGCCGTGATTGTCTCTAAGATTCCTATAACTGGAGTTACTTATGCAGAGTTAAGGGATGAGATCGTTAGAACCGCCGGGAAGAGTCCACAAACGGCAGAAAGATGGATCTCCGCAATGAGTAAAGGCGATATTGTCACCGTCAAAGATGGCCGCTATTATGACCCGGCAAAAGCAATCCCGGATACCCAAAATGGACTACCATTTTAACAACCCTCATTTTACCCTCATTTTACCCTCATTTTACCCTCAACCGCAACCCTCATTTTTTACCCTCATTCCGGGTATTATTATCTATAGATAATACCCGATGAGTGAGGGTTGAAAATCAGAGTGAGGGTAACACCAACCCCAAGACCCCAAAATTATGAACGTTGACGATATTATTGCCGAGGCTTTGAGAACCGGCACCGACATAACCCCCGATGACCGTAAGGAGTGGGCGTTGTTCGCTTGCGCCCTGAAAGTGTTGGGATATGATGAAACTGATTTTGTCGCACTCTCCAACCTCCACGGCACAGACGCAAGTAAAAGCCGCCGGGTATGGAGGGGCGAGCGATCCCCACAACGGTATGTAAAGACTACCGAACAGGCCGAGAAGAAAATTGCCTACTTCGCCAAGCTGGCGGGCATGAATCTGAAAAGCCGGCAGTGTATCAACATAACGGGACGTAAACAGAACCGCCGCACACGCCCGCAGAGACCACCACAACCGCCCCAATTGCCGCCGGTGTATATTTGCCCCGATGATATAGCGAAAGCCGCGAGCAAAGCCCCGTTATCCACTCTGTATAATTTCCTTTGCCGACCATTCCGAGCGGATGAGGTTAACCGGGCTTTTCAACTCTACCGGGTAGGAGCAACCCGGGAATTTGGAAATATTCCGGGAATGATGGGTACGGCGTTTCCGTATATCGACCGATCCGGAAGATGTGTTGACGTGAAATTGATGGCTTATGATACGACAGGACACCGCCGGAAAAACGGATACTCCGCAAATTGGTATCTTGCAAAGCGTAAAATGAACGACCGCCGGGCGGCGTGGCCGTTATTTGGAGAGCATCTGTTAAACCTCAACCCCTCTACCCCAGTAGGAGTCGTGGAAAGTGAGAAAACCGCCCTTATTGCCTCTATTGCTTTGCCGGGATACTTATGGGTTGCTACAGGAAGCAAACAGAACCTCAACCCCGAAAGGTGCCGAGCACTGAAAGGACGAGCCGTTTTTCTTTTTCCTGATGCCGATGGCGTGGAGGAATGGAACCGCCGGGGGCTGGAACTTGTAAAAGCCGGTTTCTCGATACACTTTTGCAATGAAATAATTACTGACAATGCTCTTAATCCCGGTGATGATATTGCCGACATAATTTTGCACAGACTATGGCACTAACCCTCAATAAAACCATATTATCGGCGATTATTGAAAAGGCCCACGCCGCCGGACTGATTACGGCTGAATCTTCATCAACCGTGGCACTCTATCAAGTGAGCCGATATTGGCGGGAACTGTTCCAAAAAGCAACACGCCACCAATCCGACACTCTGCCCGGCTGGAACGAAAAAGAACACGCCGCCGCAAAAGTAATAACCTCCGCGTTGCTGTTTCTCGCAATGGAGCAGTGCCGGAACGTGGAGCAGCTAATTATCGACACCATAAACGCAGAACTTAGAACCGATGAAAAATAACAGGCAACACAAACTGACGGAAAAGCAGGAACGTTTTTGCCGTCACTATCTCGACACAGACGGAAACGCCTCCGAAGCCTACCGCATGGCTTATGACACTTCCAAGATGCAACCCTCGACTGTGCATTACAGCGCATGGGAGCTGATGAACAACCCAAAGATAACCCAAAGGATTAACGAACTCAGAGCGGAACGCCAAGAAGCATCCGAAGAGCAGCGCAAAGAGATTGAGGCCCGGTTGCTCGACATTGTCAACGCCGACCCCTCAGAACTCTACTATACCGACCCGGCCACAGGACAGCCGAAAATCCGCAAGCCTTGGCAACTGTCAAAAAAGATGCGCCACGCCGTGAAAGCGATCCGGGGCCACGGCGATAATATCACCTATGAACTGCACGGCAAGATTGAGGCTGCACGTCTGTTAGGCTCATGGAACGGATGGGATGCTCCTCAACAGGTAGATGTAAGGCAATGTAACGCCATGATGGGAGAAATAAGGATTGGTTTTGGCAATGAATATTAACCATATAGATTAACAGGTATATGCTAACAAAATTCGTTTTACACATACAGGACAAGAGCTATGAATTAGGACCCGAAGATCTTAAGAATTGGGATGAGGTAAGGTTCTGTTTTATCCGTTCAGGCTATGGAGGTGTTGTTCGTTCTTTAACATCTCAGTTTGAGTTCGTCAACAATGCCTATGACTTGATATTAGACGCCTTTTTGAAAGAGCGTTATAATGCAGTTGCATCGGTTGAGGTACAAACAATCAATGATAGGTGGATATATGAATCACAGTTTATCTGTGATATCGATTTTGCCTCAATTACATGGAATGATTATGTGGTAAAGGTTAATTGTCTCGATAGCAGTCTTGCGGCTATGATTAAAGCCGGGAAAAGCATAACCTATGAGTTTGAGATGAGAACCGAAATCAAACAATCCTTACCGTTCTTATTCAATCGTATTCCTATGATTGAGACTCTGGCGTATCAGGTTATCGGTGAAAGCAATGACAATGATGCGAGCATGAAAATCACAGCTCCTGCGCATAGGCTCACAAGACCCTATGTTGGCATAACATCCGAAGAGGTTGCTGTAAATGGTAAATTATCGGCATACGGAGATCAGAATGGAGAAGCAGACAGTTATATGATAATTGCAGATGAAGACGTGTCTGTAAATGTTCAAGCAGGTTTTGCATTTGACCGAATCAACGGATATAAGGATATTTCTGTTGGAATATACCTGTACAAAACAGATACAGGCGGGCAAAACATAAAACTTTATGCGTTGGGTGCCACATGGGCTATGAGTCAGTATGTAGGAGAATTTACCAACGCCTCAGAATTACCGGCATTAGGAGATCTTGCCATTGGTTCATTTGCCTCTGTTTCTGGGATTGCGTGGGTATTTCAGCCAACTGTTGTAAATGGGCAAAACACCGTTGCATGGGTATGTTCCGAATTGAGATTGGAGGATTATGTTATGCAAATGGATATCCGTAAATATACTGTTGACCTGAAAGCCGGTGAGAAGTTGTGGATAGGTGTTGAGATGACTCCATGGAATTGGGAGTATAATGGGGATTTATGGGTTACGATACTTAGGCAAGAGATTAAAATCTCATGGGAAGGAAAAGGTGACCCGGCACGAATTGACACTATCAAGCCCAAAGATTTATGCGAGAAGGTTCTTGAGCGTATTTGTATGGGAAAAATAGCCGTCAACGTGGATATCAGCGAATACGATGACCGAATCGTAAATACATACTTGTTGCCGGCAGAAAGTATCAGAGGCATCTCCGGCGCAAAAATATACTCATCATTCAATGATTTTGCAAATTGGATGGAGACTGTTTTCGGTTATACGTATTTCCTTGGACCGCGTGTGAAAGCTCAATTCAAGCGTACCCAAGAATACTCCTTGGAATGGTCCATATCCGCAACAGATCACCTTAACCATAGTATGTGCCCCGGCGGACACGGGCGGCAAGTTGTCAACATTAAAGGCACGCCATATTTTGCTGTTTTGGGCGATGATTATAATGATGATAAATCGCTGAATTTTTACACAAAATGGGAGGGTAGCGAGGCATATAACGACCCGGCCACTGGTAAAGCTCGTCTTGATACACTATTCTATGATGAATACGATAAAAAAGGGTGTTTCTTTGATTCAGATTACAATCTAAATCAATTTGAAGGAGATGTAAACCGAGGTATCTGTGACACTCAAACTGTACACTTTGCGCATAGGTCAGAATTATTTCAGGCGAATGCCGGAATTAAGCAGTTGACCAATGCCGTAAATATTAGGATCAGCGCCGATAATGGCAATATCTACTCATCCGTTACAATTGGATATGATAAGAAAGATTATGAGTCGATAAACGGGCGAGATGAGTTCAATTTCTGCAATACATACTCAACCGGTTGCACATCTTTTGAAAAGGAGTTGACTTTAAAGAGTAAATTCCGAGCGGATTGCTATGGTATAGAATTTGCGACACAAAAACGAGGCGAAGATACGACAGATAGCACGAGTGACAAAGATGTGTTTTTTGTCCTTTGCATGTTGGATGGTACAAATCTGATACCTGATAGAACCGCAAATATTGAAAATACACTCTCGCAAGACGTGTTCAACGGGGCGTTCTCTCCTATGGCGTGTGTAAAAGCCAATGAAGGTTACATTGGATTACAGGCACCGGCAATGACTTTGTCATTTACATCTTCCATGGGCAATAGCGATATTGTGATAAACGGTCAAGAACTCAAAGGAGACATTGAGATTTCAAATCCATTTGCGACAAATCTAATACTTGAGTTTTATCATGGTGATGTAGACTGCCGTGTAAATCCTGGTGATATAATCGAAGTCAGCAGCCATGGGATTATATACCGGGGCTTCCTGAAAGAAGCCGACTATAAAGTTACACGAGAAGAATCCGTAAAATATAAACTCATCATTAAAGAGATAATCAAGGATGAGGGATGGTAATGAGTTTGAGGTTATATTGGGGCAGATAGTAGCCAAAGCCAACAACTATCAGGCAGTGACGGACGGTGCCGGAGGCAGGAGGATGATTAAGAACTCCAGAGTTAGAGCCTATGAGAAGAATTTTCAAAAGCAATGCCGCATTTACGCTGGACGAATGATTAACCGACCCTTTGACCTGATTGTTGAGGTTTATCACAATAATCTCGACCTCGACAACAGCCTGAAAACGTTGCTCGATTGTCTGCAATATGCTGGGGCAATCACAAACAACAATCTTTGTACCCGGATTGTTGCCGATAAACGGATAGATCCACACCGCCCAAGAGTGGAGTTTTCAATCATTCCCGAACCTGCGCCGCCGTCACTGTTTGATGAATACGGCTGAGGCAAGCAGAAGCCGCCCGAATTTCGCGTTTAACGCCTCGGACCATTTGCCCGTGAGGAGAGAAACAACGCCTCACGGGCTTTATTTTGCCGTGTCGGAATCATAGCAGCATAATAGCTAGTTTTTGGCGTGAATATGCATGAATGGGTAGATTGTGTCACTCGTTGGGAGAAAAGCCCACAGCGGCCACGAGAATAAGCCACAGAAGCATGAAAAAGGCGTGAGCCGATAAGACCTACGCCCGGAACCTCGACAAAGGTTGAACGATGGAAATTAACCTTTGCCGGGACAATTGCCGGCCGCCGGGATGAATGACGAAAAGGAACCTAACAGCGGGCAATGAAATTACTTTTTACCCCTCATATTCCGGCAATGCCGCAATACCTGGGCGGCGTTACAGAACCATTTGCCGTTTTGAACATTATTCGGTTTGCTGGCCTCAATCGCGCCGGACGCTATCAAGTCCTCTAACTTCTTAACTCCCCCGACAATCTTTGCCGAGAGATCTTTGCTAAAATATTCATCTGACATTACGGCGAGGATATTCTCCAGCAAAATCTCTTTGGGGTTTACAGATGTTAAGAGGAACTTTCCCATGATTAATCACTTTTCCACATGCAAAGTTATAGGCTTACCGCAGTGGGGACAGGTGATAGATGCGGCTCCCGATGCCGGAGCCTCAAACAGTTCAGCGACCGACACACCAAGAGCGGCCGCAATTTGATTAAGCCTCTCTAACGTAGGATTGCCGTTAAGTGATTGCGATAGCGCTCCTTCACTTAGATTTAAACGAGCTGCAAGTTCTTTCGCCGTCACACCCTTTTCTTTTAATAAGTCTTTTACTCTCATAATATCGATATAGTTAAACACTGTTTCAAGTGCAAAGATAGGGTAAAATTTAGGTGTAATAAAATAATAAGTGTTAAAAATTGGTGTTTATCTAAATTTTAAGGTGAAAATATTTGGAGTATAATTTAGGAATAGCTAAATTTGCATCATCAAAATAAAGATAAACCGAAATAAAACTCTCTAAAACCCCGGAACAATGAGCAACGAAAGAAAATCAACCCTCCGCAACGTGATGAGCCTCGCATGGCAGTTTGTAAAGCGCAACGGCCTCTCACTCTCTGAAGCATTAACAATCGCATGGCGCAACGTCAAACTCCGCGCCGCAATGAGCAGCCGCATCGTGCGTTTCTACTTCCGCAAAGTGGACGGCACAATCCGCGAAGCTTACGGCACACTTGCCGAGCGTCTGACACCAGCCACCGCCGGAACCTCCACACGCCGAACCAACGACACGGTACAAACCTACTTCGACACCGAGAAACAGGAGTGGCGTTGCTTTAAGAAAGCGAACCTCTACGCACTGAACTAACAACCCGGAACGGATGGGACGGAGGGGGCACCCCTCCTGACCTCTCCGGCCACCTCAACAATATCGACCAATCAAAACCACATCGACATGAAACAGAACCATAACCGCAACCACCGCCCAAACCGTACCGACCGCCGACTGCGCCGCATGGAGGATAAGTTGGACATAATTCTGTGCGACCTCAACCGTATTCACACCCGTATGCTGACAATCGAACAGCAGCAGCGTGAGAACTTCGAGGACGCAACTATTAACAGACTTAAAGGAGCCGCCGACACCCTGAAAGAAACAGCCGACAAGGAACTGAAAGCAGTAACAGAACGCTATGGAACGAGCAGTATTTGACCGCCTGTTAACCGACACTTTGCCCAGAATCGAGGAGGCGGCAAAGAAATATGCGGTAATATTCCGATGCTTTGACGAGTGGCAGGATATAAGCCAAACGGCATTGCTGAAGATGCTCAGATTTGCCGAGCTTTACGACTCTGCAAAAGGAGATCTTTTACCGTGGGCGTGTGTGATTATCATCAACACGATAAAAACGCACATAAACCAATCAATGACCGTGCTGGACATGGAAGAATATAACGCCCTTATCATAGACTGCATACCTGCACAATCCAACTGTGACCCGATGAATGAGCTGCAATTGGCGTTTATCACAGCCAATCTCAATCAGGAGACACAACTCTTTGCAGATGGCTACAATTACGCCGAGATAGCCAAGTTGCGAGGATTCAGCAGTAAGGTAACAGCTAAAAACCGCATAGACAAGTGTGCCGATAGATTGAGTCGGATTTTAGGGATAGATAAGACACCAGGGCGGCGTGTGCGCAATGTAGCCGTGATGGGGTAATATTTTTTGAACTTACTGAACATTTCTCAAGTTTGTCAGTAACATATATTGTCAACCGTTCATCATCAAAACATCATCAGCGGTTGACGATGTGATGAGGTGAGCCTATTCCGTTCCGGGGGTAGGCTCATTTCTTTTGCAGTGTGCCGGAATTCCGCTAAATTTGTGGTATGATTACAGAACCGACCGACTCACGGCAAGCATACATTGACAAATACGAGGAACCGAGCCACCACATGGCGGCGTTGATGGGAGCCTCGATTGTTACGCTGGACTTACGGCCCCGCCTGTTATATCCATTGGCAGATGCCGGAGTTAAGACCGTTGGAGATTTGATTGGATTGTACCGCGCCGGACTCCGCAACGTGCGAAACATAGGCACAGCAGCCGCCGCCGAGATTGAGCGGATATTGATCTTTGCCGACCTCATCAACGCCGACCAGAAGCAAAAAGCGAAGGCCGGATTTTGAGAACCGCCCCCGATTGATTACCTTTGCAGATATAAAGCCCGCTCAGGGGCGTTAATCCCGCCTTTTGTTACTGATTTGTTACCCACCCAAGTAATTGAGTGGGCTTTTTGTTTATTTATCAATTAGTTGTATTGATATAATACGACTATGAATCCTAAGAGTATCGCCAAACAGTTAAAGGCGTACCGCTCACATGACGGATTGACGGTTGTATTCTCAACTTACCAATCCATTGAGGCTATCAAAGCTGCCCAAGATGAAACACTCAAAGAGACAGGCGGCTCATACGGCAAGTTCGACCTTATCGTGTGTGATGAAGCACACCGCACAACCGGCGTGATACTTTCTGACCGCGACGAGAGTAACTTTACTAAAATCCACGATGCGGATTATATCAAAGGGAATAAGCGTCTCTATATGACGGCGACACCTCGCCTTTACGGGTCGTCAGCTAAAATCAAAGCCTCAGAAAAAGACGCTATCCTTTGCTCAATGGACGATGAAAAACTTTACGGTGATGAGTTCTTTCGTGTAAACTTCTCTTATGCAGTAAAACACGGACTCCTTACTGATTATAAAGTTTTAGTCCTCACTGTCAATGAAGATGACCTACCCGGAGAAGTCCTCAAAGATATCAAAGACCTGAATAATACCGAATTGAACTTTGATGATACCTCCAAACTTATCGGAGTTATCAACGGACTCTCAAAAATTATTCGTGGGGATAACCGCGTTACTTGGGATAACGACCCCGGCGTAATGCAACGCGCTATCGCTTTCTGTTCCTCTCTCGGTAATGCAGCTTCTCCCGGCACCTCAGTTAATACATCAATGGTATTGCCGAAGATATGCGAAAAATACCGTGATTCAATTGACTCCGAAGAACGCGAACACGTTGTCGAAGTCTCGGCAAGACACATCGACGGCTCAATGAACTCACAGGAAAGAAATGCTCAACTCGCTTGGCTTGCCGAAGAAAACATTGGCGAAAACGAGTGCCGAGTGCTTAATAACGTGCGTTGTCTATCCGAGGGAATAGATGTTCCGGCTCTCGATGCTGTACTGTTCCTTTCTTCTCGAAACTCGCAGGTTGATGTCGTGCAGTCGGTTGGGCGCGTTATGCGAAACTTCCGCAAAGGTCAGCCGGGAGAAAAGAAATACGGATATATCATTATCCCTATAGTTGTGCCTTCTGATGTGAAGCCCGAAGATGCGCTCGACAATAACGTGTACTTTTCTACAGTCTGGAATATCCTCAATGCTCTCCGTTCACACGACGATCATTTCAATGCGGAAGTCCAGAAGATTGCACTGAATAAGAACAAAGCCTCCAAAGTCGTTGTCGGTGGTCCCGGCATCGGTCATAATGCTTTGTCCGACGGTCAGGACACCTACGACGCTCAACAACTCGAAAATGCAGAAGTCGCTCGTCAGCTCGAATTGCGTTTTGGCGAAATGCAGTCAGGCATTTACGCTAAACTCGTGGAGAAGTGTGGCGACCGTCTATATTGGGAAAACTGGTCTAAGAAAGTCGGCTTAATTGCGCGTAAATTCATCGAGCGCATATCCAAACTCGTTGAGAACGTTCCGGCTCTCAAATCTGAGTTTAACATCTTCGTCAAGGGATTACAGGAAAACCTTAATCCCTCAGTGGACGAAGGGCAAGCCATTGAGATGTTGGCACAACACCTCATTTCTCAGCCCGTTTTCGATGCGTTGTTCCAAGACTACAATTTCGTCGATAACAACGCCGTCAGTCGCTCTATGCACCGAATGATTGAGCAGCTTGAAGAAGTAGGCGGCTTCGAGAAAGACACCGCCGAACTGGAACAATTCTACGACTCCGTACGTGTAAACGTTGGCAACATTGACAACTTGGAGGGTAAGCAGACAGTCATCAAGAACCTTTATGAAAAGTTCTTTAAGGGTGCGTTCCCTTTGACTGTCGAGAAACTTGGCATTGTTTATACTCCTGTCGAATGTGTGGATTTCATCATTCACTCGGTCAATGATATTCTAAAGCGTGAATTTAATTCTTCGCTTTCAGATGAAAACGTGCATATCATTGATCCATTTACCGGCACCGGCACTTTCATCACTCGCTTACTCCAATCCGGACTTATCAAGACCGAAGATATGGAGCGCAAGTATCTCCGCGAAATCCATTGCAATGAAATAGTCTTGCTCGCATACTATATTGCCGATGTCAATATAGAAGCCGTGTACCACGACTTGATGAAGCCGGACCATTACGTTAATTATAACGGTATTTGCTTAACTGATACGTTCCAACTCGCAGAGTCGAAGCAAGCGACTCTCTCGCAAGAGTTCTTCCGTGAAAACTCAGAGGGTGTTTTGCGTCAGAAGAAAGCACCTATCCGCGTTATCATCGGCAATCCTCCTTATTCAGTCGGGCAAAAATCCGCCACTGATAATGCACAAAATCTATCTTATCCAATATTAGACAGACGTATTGCAGATACCTACGCTGAAAAATCTTCTGCTAATCTCGGCAAGTCTCTTTATGATAGCTACATAAAAGCTTTCCGTTGGGCTTCTGATAGAATCGCAGACAATCCGGACGGTGGTATTGTCGCTTTCATTAGTAATGGTTCTTGGCTTGACGGTAACGCACAAGACGGCTTCCGAGCTTGTCTGGAATCGGAATTTACCGACATCTACGTTCTCAATCTTCGCGGCAACCAACGTACCAGTGGAGAATTGTCGCGTAAAGAGGGTGGTAAGATCTTCGGGGGCGGTTCTCGTACTCCTATTACTATAACATTCCTTGTAAAGAACCCGAAAAAATCAGATCAGAAAGCATCAATCCACTACCACGACATTGGCGACTACTTAACCCGTGAACAGAAACTCGACCTCGTTAAAAAATTCAAGTCTGTTCATGGACGCTCTATAGAATGGCAGACTATTGAACCGACTAACCGCCACGATTGGATTAACCAACGCGATGGACTTTTCAACTCGCTAATCTCGTTATCACCATTAAAAAAATTTGACTTAAAAAGTCAGTCATTTTTTAATACAGTTGCTATTGGTATTGGTACTAATCGTGATTCTTGGTCCATTAACTATTCTAAAAATTCTCTGAGTCTTAACATTTCTTCTCTGATTGATGCTTATACTTCAGAAACTACTGCCTATCATTCAGAGTTGTTTAATAATCCTAAATTAGACATCCAAAACTTTTTAGAAGACCGGACAGCTAATGTTAGTTGGACCCGTGCATTACGACGCAAAGCTACTAATAATGATATAATAAAATTTGAAAAGGAGGCTATTCAAAATGTCGCATATCGCCCATTCTCACGTCAAAATCTCTATTATTCAAGAGATTTAGTTGAGAGTCCAGGGGTTTTCAATCAGTTAATGCCTTTTTCTGATTGCGACAACCTTTTCATTTGTGTAAGTGGTATTGGTGTCACAAAAGATTTTTCTTGCATAATTACCAATGAACTTCCCGACTTGGAACTAATTGGTAAGAGCCAATGCTTCCCTTTGTATTGGTTTGAGGAAGATAAGAATTATCATCCACAAATGTTTGACTTTGATGATAATTTTGGCAAATATATCCGTCGTGACGGTATCACGGACTGGATATTAAAGGAGGTTCGTAAACGCTTTGGCAATTCCAAAGCAATTACCAAAGAGCATATCTTCTATTATGTCTATGGCATACTTCACTCTCCACAGTATAATGAGCGTTTTGCCGCTGACCTGAAGAAGTCGTTACCGCGCATTCCCATTGTTGATAACGTCGAAGACTTTATGGCTTTCTACAAAGCCGGTAAAGCACTTGCCGACTTGCACCTCAATTACGAGCAAGTTCCGGCTTCTCCCGATGTTACAGCCACCATTGCCGATGCCGTATATAAAGAGCCGACCTCGGACGATCCATTCAGCGGTTACACGCAGTACGACCACTTCTTCGTCGATAAAATGACTTTCCCGAAAGTCCGCAACGAAGCAGGTAAACTCGTGCCTGACAAGTCACGCATTATTTATAATGGCAATATACTACTGGTGCGATAAAAATCGCGTTAGTTTAGAAATCATCAAATAAAGAGAGTTCTTTGACATTTTGGTCTGAATTGGTTGATGAGTCTTGCTTGGTTATAAGCTGTCGCAATTCGATACGTTCCAACGCAGAAATTCTAATCAAGGTCGCCACCTCAGTAACTGAATAGCCGCTGTTATATTCAGCTTTTATTCTTGCTACCGTCAGATAAGATATGATGGCAGTCCAAAGGTGGACTTTAACAGCATTTTCGGAGAACCCCCAAAGGTTCTTGATGACAATGTTCTGCTTAATCCACTTGAAGAAAACCTCAATATCCCAGCGGTGGCGATAAAGATTTGTGATTTCCAACGCGCTGACTTCAAAATTATTGGATATGAAATCAACAATGGCATCATTGTCCGGATCATATACCCGTACGAATCTCATATCCTCAGGATAGAGTTTGCAGGACTTGTATCCGGTGACACGGATCCGAGAGTCCTCTATGATACTTGGGGTCGTGTCGGGGATGGTCAACTGCTTGATGGTTGTGAACTTCATGTTCTCTTTTGGGCGTGACACCCAAAATGCCTGCGACTGATGGAATCTGAACAATGCTTTGAAGTCAACATATGCCTTGTCCATTACATAAAAAGCGAATGGTTCCGGTGTGAGCATGTCGAGTTCGTTGCTATCATGCCATTTACCATCAGTGATATGGATGTTGGCAGGTACACTTCCTCGTAAATCAAGCAATGTGTGCATTTTTACTGCTCCCTTGCTGTATTTGCCCAACGCCCAAGCTGCGAGTTTTATGCTTGTGGATATGGTCGTGGAGTCCAACGCATAAATTACGTTGTCTATGGTTATCTCGGAGAGTTGAACCTTTGAATACATTGGTCTAACCAATCCAATAAGATAAAATCCAAGACCCTCAAAAATACGATAATCCCTACTTTCGTTGGCGCGAGACAATGATGTATGGTTCACTGTATTGCGAAAACCGAGGTGATAAAGGATTTTCGAGTGGGCGTCCAAGCATAGGCAAATATCTCGAAGTGAATCACATCCTGTCAATTGACCGAAGAGCAGATGAAGGAGGTGGTTGTAACTGGTGAGATTCTTTACATGCCAATCGCCTTTATATTGCTTTACCAGCTTATCGAACCGGTAACGCGGTATAAACTCGATGACTTGGGAAAACACGAACTTTCCTTGATTCATAATCTTGATGCTTCTGAACAACAAGACTAATAAACCAAATTCAAATCAAAAAATCAATGTACTCTTGTATTTGACTAAATACTAATATATTAATCGCAGTGGTTGGATTTTTATCGCACCACTACTAATGGCAATATAACCATTGAGAATATTCCGGCAAAAGCCTACGAATATATCGTCAATGGCAAATCCGCTATTGAGTGGATTATGGAACGCTATGCAGTAACCCAAGACACCAAATCGTTAATCATAAATGACCCTAACGAATGGAGCAAGGAACACGGTAACCCAACCTACATCTACGACCTCCTTCTTTCAATTATCAACCTTTCTGTTCAGACGGTTGACATAGTTAACTCAATTCCAAAACTCAAAATCTAATGCCTGTTCCATCTGAAATTATACTTACTCTGAAGATGCTTAAGGGCATCGGAAATAAGACAATATTAAAGATATTCCAACAAGCTAAAACTGACATCAATAATCTTGATGAATTGATATGCTTTTGGGCAACTCTTAAAGGAAAAACCTTTGAAAAGGTTACAGAAGATGATTTGGTTGAAGCATACCAAAGTGCCACCCGAATTATATCCAATTCGGCTGAACACGGAGTTGGAATATTCACGTATTTTGATGGCTGTTATCCTGATATTCTCAGACAATGTTCTGATGAAAATGGTAAGCTTGACCCTCCAATCCTGCTCTATTATAGAGGGAATTTGGATGCTCTAAAAATGCCGGGAGTTGCCGTAATAGGGACTCGTGAGCCTACAGAAAACGGCGTTAAAGCGGGATTATATTTTTCCGAACAATTTGCCACCAAAGGCTATAATATCGTTTCGGGTCTTGCAATTGGATGTGACACTACCGGTCATAAGGGGGCTTTACAAGTTGGAGGCATCACTACCGCATTTCTCGCTAATGGGCTTGATTGGGATTCAATATATCCCAAAGAGAATCTTGAACTTGCGAAACAGATTGTCGCAAGCAATGGGTTACTACTTAGCGAGTATCCTGTCGGTCAGAGCTGCGGCACATATGGTTTGGTTGCGAGGGATCGATTACAAGCGGGACTTTCTTTGGCGACCATTGTCATTCAAACTGGTATAAGTGGCGGCACAATGCACGCCGTAAATGCTACGATTGCTTCGAAGAAACCGCTGTTTGCGGTAGAATACCGCAATCCAACTGATTGGAACCATGAAAAAGTACAGGGTAACATCAAACTAATCAAGGATCGAGCCGCCCATTCGTTACAGTCTATCAACTTCGGAAGCGCCCTTGAGATAATATCAGCTACCAAACATAATAACACGCTTTGTCAATCAAGCGAAAAAACTCTTTTTGACTTATGAAAAGCGTGATTTTTGACCTTGATTTGACGCTTATAGACACATCATGTCTTGAACAGTTCCGTCATAACAGGCAATGGTCTGAAGCGTATGCAAATATCCCTAATACATCAATGTATGAAGGAATAGGAAGCATATTAGACATTCTCAGGAAACATGGCATTTCATGTGCTATCGTTAGTACGTCTCCACGACCTTATGTTGAAAAGATTGTAACTCATTACAATCTTCCAGTCCAACATATCGTGTCCTACCATGATGCAAAGCCCATAAAGCCACATCCTGCTCAAATGCTGAAGGCTCTGGAATTGATGTGTAAATCTGCGAAAGAGGTCATTTCTTTCGGAGATAGAGCCATCGACATACAAGCCTCGAATGCAGCAGGTATCGAAAGTGTTGCTTGTTCCTGGGGAACTAAAGAGAAGGGAGAATTGCTCCATTCGGGATATTCCCATGCGATTGTTAGTCCTGATGAAATATTGACATTAATTCGATAACATGTTCTTTTTCAACTTTATACTTGAACGGCTAAATTCTGTTGTTGTGGATTCATTCAATGAAATCTTCAACGAGTACCGTAGTGCCATAGAAACGTTTATAACTAAACCAACTATTTATTCAGAGTCTAATATCTCTTTCATAACTGAAAAATCCACAAAGGATAAAATATATGAATCTTATAAGCTATTAAGCAGCAAAAAAGCACAGTCTCTGTTTAAGGGCAAGCTACCTCAAAGATTCTCCTATGTACAAAAGAAATTTATTGTTGAAAACATTAGTATAATCAGGGAGAGTTATAGGCTCTTTGGGGAAGAACGTGTTTTAGCTGATAATGTGGCCTTCCTAAAACTCAGCTTTCCTCATGCTTTTAAAAAATATTGTAAAGATAAGAGACTTAATCCGGACAGATTATCTAAAGTAGATAAAACTAATATATTAGCTAACAAATCAACTCTTGCACAAGAGGAAGCTACGATACAAGCTCAAATCCGGCATGATAAACTCGTCTCAGATTTCAAGAAAAATATTCTTGACAAATATCCGAGACAATATTACTACAAAAAGTTTCATAACGATTTCTCTTCTGATGAAGGGATGGAATATTTTATGAATCATTTAGTAGAACTGGATGCCTTTTGCAAGTATATGATAGAGGTTGCTCCTTATAAAGCATTAGCGCATTATGTTGATGACTTTCTTCAGTCTGAAAATAAAGCAAAAGACGATTATGTATATCTAATGTCGTCATCGACAATATTGAAGTTTCACAGATTCGCTAGAAAGAAAATTGGAGATGAATACAAGTTTATTGAATCCTCATATCCAATAGGGACAAAGTATTATATTGAATCAATTAATTCTCGAAGCCTTTGGCCATTTCCCAAACCGTTATCTAGTATTTTTGTTTCATCCATATTTAGTTCTACGCCTCGAAAAAGCCAGTGGGAAATTGAACAAGAGCAAAAAAGGCAAGATGAAATTCTTCGAAAATCGGCAATTAAGCTGACTACTCAATATCTGTGTATTAACAATATAACAGAAGTAAAGAAATATCAAGATTTATATTCTAAAGTTGAAGAAATAAAGACACTTTATCCTCTTGGGTCTAAATTGATCCTTGATAGTAATCCAGTAAAGGCAGACCCCCATACTACAATTTCTCCTATTTTAAGTTCGGGAGAACCGGCTCCACTTAAAGGTAAGTCTTTCGTTAAATATTATTCGGATTTCATTCATGCAAAGAATCTCATCCGTCGTTTGCAGGCCTTATCTGAGTGGCAAAATAAACAACTTGATTTTTGCAAATTCGTCCGTAATCTGAGGGATGAATTAAAACTACCATGGGGTTGCTATACCTATGATTTCCCATTCGAAGGCGAGATTTGTGATGAAGCTTCAAATTTCAAAACTCCGGATATAAATTTCAAAATCTGGCAATTCTTTATTGGTTCATTTTGCAGTGCAGATTTGGACTATACTTTATGTCCCAGATATTCGTTGGATTATGTTGATAACGAGTCCTTGGAATCTGGCCGAACTACATTCAGGACACAGGTATATGATAAAATTAAAGACTTTATATGCTCATCAAATTTTGAAGATTATTCACCAGTAGTCGTTTTTGCCGATACTGATGATCGATGGGAAATATATCATAAGTCTTCACATTTTCTATATCTTCGTTCAATACTACAAGATGATGCTATCCCTGAATACGAAAGATTTGGATATATCCTAAGTCAAGATACCTCAAAAAAGATTATAGTTGTTTTAGATTTAATCACCACCAACAACCAACTGAAATCGTTTGCATCTGAGATAATTGGAAACATAGACAGCGCAAATTTAATTGTCTATGTTTCTCTCCGGAAAGAGTTTTCCAAGGAGGAAATGCAATCAATTATTGATGCCGAACAAAAAAAGATTGATAATAAGAAAGCAGTAGAAGAAGCTGAAAAAAGACGTATTCAGGAAGAACGAGAACGGCAAGCAAGGGAGGCTGAACAAAAGCGATTACAGGAAGTACGCAAAAAGCAGGAAATCCGAGACCTAAAGTCTTGTGTTTCATCTTGGCCTCAGCCTCGTCATTCTAGCATTGAGTATTTCTCGTTGTATAATTACTATCCAACGACCTGTGATTGGGATGCTTCTGAAAGCGAATGGGATATACGAAATCTTATCTGGGATTTCAAGGCTAAACCGCATAACTACCAATCAACAGAGGAAATTATTCGAAGACATAGGAATTCCGTCGATATTGTATTGCCTGAACTATGTAAAGTGTTACGTCATTTTTTTGGAAATAAGGTACCCAAATTGACCTTAGTGCCTGTCCTTGCATCCACAAGAATTGTAAGTGATAGACGCTACGCGGATATATTGGAACGTATTTGCAATGAAATGGATATGTATAATGGGTATCTCCATGTGAAGATAACAAAGGAAGGCATTTCAAAGAACGACCCTACAAATAATACAGGACATTCAATTCCCCCGGAGGTTGAATATGAACAGAATTTCTTCAAAGATAAGTATGTAATTCTCTTTGATGATGTCATTACCTCTGGTGCTTCGATGGAAAGATGTAAATGTTTGCTTGAAGCGTCTGGTGCAACCGTTATCGGCGGATTGTCTATTGGAAAGACAAAACACGAAAGGCAGCAGTCAAACCCAATAGACACGATAACCCGTGATTCACCTTTTTAACCCCAGACATTATGAGCAAATCTAAATCCGAATTTCTCTTTGAATCCGACCCTTTCTTCGTCAAAGGGCGCGAGCTTTTCAATTCGATGAAAGTCAAATGCTTCACGAATGCGCGACCACTTGACGGTATCCGTAGGGGGCAAAATTACATAAAAGATGTGATTAAGAAATCAGAAACATCCATGTCTTCCATGAAACAATTTGTCCGCATGGACCACATCATGCTTGGTTTCCCATTTGATGGTATGTCAGAGGAATACATCAAGATAATCAATGCAATTATTTGTGACCCTCCATTTTTCTCAGCTTTGCAAATATGCAAAACCCGTGATGGCGCACCATATTACGGTGCTTCATTTACAGAAAACTATGTAGAGTGGTCCGAAGAACAATCCTTGCAATTTTGGAATGAATCCGCAAATACCGCCAAACGTCAGGAAATACTCTCTAAACTTCTTGATTATTTAATGGACGAGGCATATTCTCGTCAAGACGATATTCTTATGAATGAACTAAATAAAAAATCAAATAATCGCATTGTATGAGATACTTTATATTTTCCATTCTCTTGACGGTCCCTTTTCTTGCATCAGCTCAACATAAGCCGATGACATACGAGGCTCCGCCTCGCATGAATATTTCGCAAATTGACAATCGCGAATACAGCACTCTCGTTTTCTTTGATTATACAGTTCCGGAAGATTCTACTTGGAATCAAAGTCACCAATGGATTAACTTCGGAAATAAAACTTATATAGCCGTTCCCGGTTCGCAAAAGAAATACAAAATGCTCTCTACAGTCAATATGCCTATTGACAGCGAAGCCGAACATAAAATGATGTTGTTTGACCGTCCGGGCCAACGACATCAGTTCGTCCTTGAATTTGAGAAACTGCCCGAAGACTGCTCAAGCTTCGATATTGTCGAAGATCTGACCCATCCCCAGGCATTTAATATACGTAACGTATCGTTCAATCCGACCGACTCCGTTCCTTCTGTGAATGTCGATGATTTTATTGCCGACTATCCTCTAAAGGAATACGGACAATATTACGTCAATGGCACTGTCGTTTCATACGTTAAGTACAACGGTATCATCGTAAACTCCGTAGCCAACTTCCTCGACCAATACGGTAAATACGTCTGCATCAATATCAGCGTTCAGAATTTCCGCGACCGCTCAATTCTCTTTAATCCGGCGAACCTCTCTGCTATTGGTTATCGCAACCCCAAAAAGAAACAGGTGAAGACAAAATCGTCTAAAGAACTTGACGACCCGATATATGCCGACCGCTCTGTGCGTCGCAATAAGAAAGACGCCCCCTCAGAATATGACGAAACCATCACCATTCCTTTCGAGGTGGAACTTCTTTCTTACGACGAATACGACCGTATCGTCCGTAAAAAACAGCAGTGGCAATCTTTTTGGGCTGCTTTAGGCGAAGGACTCGCTGCCGCCAATGCCGGTTATTCGTCTTCGACAACTACATATTCAGGCAGTTCTCGCACGAATGCAAACGCCCACGCCTACAGCAATGTCGGCGGCGTTTATGGTTATGCCAATGCCTACGGTTCATCCTATACAACTGCCTACGGTCAGTCGCATACGACTAACTATAACGGACTCGCAGCTTATGCCGCCAATCAACAGGCAACGGCAAATATGGCTGAATTGTCATACTCGCAAAATCAGATACGCCAGCAAATCGGCGACGGATATGTGAAAATGCACACTATCCCTGCCGAAACCGAATACTCAGGCTTCTTCAACGTCAAGTACAATAAGAAGATGCAAGGCTTAACTTATACAATCGTAATCGACGGAGAACCTTATACATTCTATTCCTAAAATGAACTTATCTATCCCTTCTTCAACTTGGATTTGGCTCGCAGCCATTACAATAGTTTTCTTTGTTTGCTTGCTGCTCGTCATTAAATACAAGAAGTCTGATAAACTTCTTGCCAATCGTCGCGTTGTTGAATATTTCCCGACATTTGTTTCAACTCTCGGTGTACTTGGTACATTTTACGGTATAACTGTCGGACTTCTCGCTTTCGACACCTCCGACCTCGATAAGTCAATACCAGGGCTTCTCGACGGATTAAAAACCGCTTTCTTTACATCTCTCGCAGGTATGATTGGCTCGATGATACTTTCTGCTTTCATTAGCAAAAAGCAAGATGAGAAAGACGGTGGTGTTTCTGACATCAACCAAGCCGCAGGTACTATCTGTCAAGCTGTTCAGCAAATGAGCACCCTTAATGCCGAGGCAATTGGAGCATTAAAACAGCAAATGGCAGAACAGGAAAAAGACCGCAAGGCTTTTTACCGTACAATGGGCGACGTTATGGATAACGTCAAAGCCTCACAAGCTCTTATCGCGACAACATTCGGAGAAATCAAGACTGCCAACAATGCGTCTTCTTCAGCCCTCGACTCAATAGTAATTTTACAACGCAGTCAGGACAGTACACTTGCAAGCATTAAGGAGGCTAACGCTGGAATGTTAGAATCTATCGGCAATCTTGAAGAAGCAACCGCAGCTCAAACCGTAGCCATAGAAGCAGTTCAGAAATCTTCCAACGAGACCGCCGAGTTTACGCATCATGTTCCCGAAATTCTCGATGTCCTTTCGGGCATGAGCGGAACCCCAAGACAGTATTAACGACCAAGTCCTTAAACTGAAAGACATACTCGACGCAGAAGTTGAGCAGATTGAACGCAGCATGGATAAGACCAATGAACTTCTCGAACGTAAATTTGATGAATTTACTGAATTGCTCAAAAAGAGCAATACCGAGGCATTAGTTGAAGTGATGAAGAAAGTAACCGAGGAGTTCCAAAAGCAGATGAATGCACTTATAAATAAACTTATTCAGGAAAACTTTGACCAACTCAATAAGTCTGTTGAACGTCTCAACAAGTGGCAACAGGAGAATAAGGAAATGATTGCTTCGCTTACTCGCCAATATAAGGAAATGTCGGATAACTTTGAAGCTACTTCGACTTCTCTTGAGCGTGTTAAAGACGATACACAGTCTCTCTTTTCAGAAGGTGGAAAACTTCGTCAAATCGTGGACTCGCTTAATGAAGTTATCGTACAAGACGAAAAATTCATTAAGACAGCAGAACACCTCCAAAAGACCGCCGAACTTTCGCAATCCAATATGGAGGCATTCGATGAATCTACCAAGTCTCTTAACGAATGGGTACGTAAACAACGAAACTTTGTTGATGGTGTGCAAATTCTCATTGAAAAACTTGAAGAAATCAGTAAAATTAAGGATTACAACGAGCAATTCTGGGCTGGAACTAAACGCAGTCTTGAAGATGGTGTGGGTGTACTCAATCGTACAGCTCAATCACTTCACACATCACTTACAGACATTGACCGTCAATTCTATAATCGTCTGAATACAACTCTTGCAGAACTTGATACTTGTATTCAGGCAATGATTAAAGGTAGATAAGTATGACTAAACCCAACGTATGGCTTTCCGTATCTGACCTTATGACAGGTCTAATGGTTATCTTCCTTTTCGTAGCCATCGCATATATTAGTCGCGTTCAAAAGAATCAGTCCGTTTTGACCGACTATGTAGAGACCAAAAATGAGATGCACGACAAACTCGTAAAAGAATTTGCCGGAGATACTCTCAAATGGCAAATGGCTATAGGAAAAGACCTCACTATGAAATTCAAAAATCCAACTGTTCTTTTCGCCACCGGCTCTTACGAACTTACGCCGGATTTTAAGAACATTCTTGATGAATTTCTCCCTCGCTATTTCAACATTCTTCTGAATGACTCTCTCTCAAACAAAATTCAAGAAATCCGTATTGAGGGGCATACTGACGATGTGCCTATTCCACGCTACGATGCTGATCCCTATATTGCCAACGCTATGCTTTCTCAACAACGAGCGTTAAGCGTTATCAGATATATCAGGCAGATGCAAGCCTATAAAGACTACACTCCCGAAAAACAGCATCAACTTGAATTTTGGCTCACTGCCAACGGGCTCTCATACGGTAAAGCCGTCGATTCCAATGGCGAGTTCATTCAGAAGTCTGGTAAACCCATCGACAAGGATCTCTCCCGTCGCGTTGAATTTCGTATTGTAACCACCGGCGATGACGTCCTCGAAAATTTTGTTAAACAAACCGGTAAATGAGTTGGTCTGAACTTGACATACCCGATCCCGAAAGAGAAGGATATTATGATGATTGCGCCACAGGCGCACCAATCCATACTTTCGGTGGTCTGAAATCACTTCTTTCCTCTCTCGGCTATCATATTGAAAAAGCCGAGGGTTACAAGGCTATTGACGTAGCCGATGTAACTATGGAGGAAATTCGTAGCGGCGCTATTGAATTTACCGATGAAGGAATTTTTGTAACTACCGACGGAGTCCGTCGTAAAGTTTTCCTTTACAAACGCGACTATCATCTTGATCTGTACGGCAAACCACGCGCACATATTCGTAAATGCGATGTTATCAATCGCTTCTCCGATGGTGACTCAATTCCTTTATATCGCCGTGCCAATACTGATATGGTGTGGGTTCACGATATGGACGATAATTATACTGATAAGCAAGTCTCTGGTCTGAATATTTGTAGCCACTGTATAAAAATCGCGCAAGAAGCATATCCTAAAATGACTGTCGCCGACTTCATCGAGCTTCTTAAGAAATCTGATGAAGCAGAACCCGAAACGGATATTGAAATCGACATTTTCGGATATACTAAAAATTGGGAAACCATTAGTCGAGGAATAAGAGAGCAGCGCGATTTTACCTGTGAATGTTGCGGTCTGCAAATTACCAACCTCTACGACCAACATTATATCCACGTTCATCACAAAAACGGGCGTAAAATTGACAACCGAGAAACCAATCTCCAATGCCTATGCCTACGTTGTCATGCTAACGTGGACGATCACCACCGCGAACGATTACTCGGAACCGGTGCTAAGCGCATAGAATTTGCAGAATTTGAAAAGAAATATCCCCCTCATCAATCCGACTCAGTAGAATATTTTAGAGACCTTGAAGGTGAATGGCTGACAATGAAAGCTAAGATGAAAGCAGACGATGACGATTTACCATTCTAATTATGACATAAAATACTTTATACTCCTTTTGGGAATAAAGGATAATGAAAGAGTAGAGACTTTAATACAAAAGTTTATTTCTGAGCTTGATCTTACTCTCTTAAATTATTTCTTTAGAGAACAGACCTTTTGATACAAAAAGTTACGAATCAACGCCCTTTACTGGTTCTTCACTCAAATGAATTGTTTCCATTCCATCCTGGCGATCCATTCCGGGATTGTCAGAATACCATTTATAGACATACCCAGTTGAAACTTTAATCTTCATAGAGTAGTTACCATTACTAAGTTTATCTCTTTGCACAACCTCACAATCACGATAAAACTCATGCTGATATGGGATTTTCATTGATTCTCCATTGAATTCAAGTTCACCAAGAGACTCTTTAGTTATTCCAAAACAATATTTATTTATTCCGACACGTAAATCGTTTATATAAGGTTCATCGGATGGTATCATCTCAAATGAAATTGTAGCATTTTTCGGTATTGGCTCAGTATATAATCCTTTTTTAAGGTAACTAAGGATAATTCGTGTTTTCTCAAAATTATCTTTTGAGTATGACTCATAGGATGAAAATGGTTTACCTAACAGATCCTCAATTTCATTGATATTCTTATAGTACAACATTCGTTCTTCAAAGTCCGTATGCTGTAATCTTTTCGTTGGATTTGCTAACGAAAATGAGCCTCCTCCAAATATATTAGAAAATACTACCTCCTCATTATTCCATAAAGCCATAAGGAGAGGAAGCCATCGAATTGCTTCGGAATTATCAGTATATTTATCCTTAAAATCGACTTTAAGATTAATTGTATAATTTGAAGTTTTTTTAGCCTCTATTATCATGGTCAAGGTAAAACTATCCTGAGAGAGAACAAAAGTAGCTTCTCCGGGAGCATTATTATATCCCAATAGAGCGGTTTTCTCTCTAAAATTTCGAGAAGGAATCTTTATTTGGGTTTGTATCTCATCATGAGTAGGAGCAATGAGTAAAGATGATATTTCAGACTGATCGGAAAGCCAAACACCATTAACAGTATGTCTGAAATCTTTTAATTTATCTGCGGTTATTTTTATGGCAGGAATTGGAATTCCATGCACCAATAGGGAATCATTAAACGTGCGCGTTGATCCAATTACCATTTGTGCTATGTCATCTGATACGCGGAAATTGATAGTGTGTTTACCGTTGTTAAGTATTTTCACACTGTCAACCTCATTCTTTTCTGGTGTAGATTTTAAATCAATTTGCAGACATCTATACTGGCAGTATTTATGAAATGTAGAATCTGAAACTCTTTTACGTCGTGCATCCTTAACGACATATCTATCAAGTTCGATAAATAATTCTTTGAAGAAATCCTCGGCTTTTGCGTCATAGTATTTAACGCCCAAACTTTCAAGTTTTTTTCGCTTGGCTTTCTTCATCCCTGGGGCGATAAGGAACAAAGGCTGATTTTGTTTGCCAGATTGGTTTACCACTCGTTCTATCAAATGAGTTATATTGGAGTCATCCAGACTATATCCTATAAAAAGAATAGGCCTCAGCGTAAATTCAGCCTTTACTATGTCCCAAATAAGCTCATTCTTTTGATTACGATAAAAATCATCATAATCGCCACGAGTAATAATCATCTCGTCTGGATTGTCAAAATCCCCATGAATTTTATACAGGATAGTCTTTGTATTATCAACTAAGCCAATCTCTTGATTACGCTTTATTACCACACAATTAGAGCCATATGTATCTTCAATCAATGTATCGTAGTTGGTCGTAAAAATTCGTCTGAAATGAGGTATATGAGAAAGGGATATTTGGTCTTCACAATTTTTACGCTCAAAATCAAACATAGGCTTTAGAATTTTGACTAAAGCTTCTCGACCATCATCATGATATTCAACAAATTTTTGACAGAGGCCTTCTAAACTTAAATTTAAGAAATCTTCTCTGTCTTCATCTGGAATATTTGCTATAATTGCTTCTATTAAGGCCCGACAACTTGGGGCACCGGCTTTCAATGAAAAACCTGCGCCCATGAACAGTGAAACCTGCTCTTTTCTTATTAACTGTATAACTTCTGAAAATTGGGACATTTTTTACTTTTTTATTATGAATAGCAAAAATCATGCCAGAGTGGTTGATATTCAACTTATTTTCAATAAATCTCTGCACTTGCGTATAAGGAGATGCTGAGTTATACTTAGACGGTCAGAAATCATTACGACTATGTCTATGCTCTCTTTCTATCTGTAATCATCTTCTTGTTGGCATTGATGATGTTTGCAATCTGTTCGGTGTATTTGCTGATGTCATTGGCGAAGGTTCTGCATTGGAGGATTGAGTAGTCATTGAGTGAGATTTCACCGGTAGCGATGGGCTTGCCTTCCATTGTGGCGGTAAACATCAATGAATCGGCTTTGCGAAAATATCTTGATGTGCTTACGTAATATCCCCAATACAACACTTCCCAGAGCTTTACCATTGCTATGATCGCAGATTTTTGATTATTCTCAATTATAATCGCATAAATTTGTACCTGCTGGAGTCTTAACCGCAGTTTTTTTGTAGAGTAAAAACCTCTCACACGTTAGTCAATAATGGATGAGAGGAACTATAATATTTGAGACTATATTTTACGAATTGAGTAATGTAAATAGCCTGTGGAGGTTGGAGTATGATTCGCCTTCTTCGCCGATGGCGGTTGCGTTATTTATGGCGGTTGTCTGTTTATTATCAGCCAAGAGGGTAGCAACCCAGTTTTCTTTTGAAAGATATGATTGCTGCTTACTGAAAGTGGGCAGATAACGACGGAGGGCAGTTATTACATCATCAGACGTTGCGAAGTAGCGGTTTGTGTTGAGGTAATGGAGTAAAAACCAGAACTCGATAGATGGCATACTTTCGCAGATGATTACTGAAGGGTTATTGGCATAACGCTGGCGCATCGCATCAAATTTGGCTTTGTCTGCTTGGTGTATGCGCGTTACGTCCACATCAAATACACATACGGCAATACCGTCATCAGCAAGCACTCGCTCGACCTGACGCTGAATATCATCAATATTCTGCTCGGCAAAGTTTCGTGGTTTGCAAATATAGTTGTAACCATTTAGGCGTTTCAAATGCGTGAAATAGAAACACTCGGTCGCGCCCTCGCCTATGATTGTAATCGCAGGATTTTTGAGCTTACGCTCTTTGATTCTTCTTGCCATAATTACAATGCGTTGGGAAGTGCGCCGAAACGACCGTTCATGTATGCGCGGTGGATGGATGAAAGTTTATTTAAGCCCTTGAAATCAACGAGAGAGAACAACTGAGAGTTGCCGTCCTTGCCTTTCTCGGTAAACCAAACAGAATCCTTTCCGAAAATGTCATCAATATCTTTCAGGATAGGGTCATAGTGGGTAGATACCAACAACTGCGACTGATTGTCGAAAGTATTGACAAACTTTGATAGAATATACTCCATAAGGTTGGGGTGCATCGAAGCCTCAATCTCATCAATACATAGGAATGCCTGACGGTTCAGTTGCTCAAATATCATAGATTCCAGTTCGACCATTCGCTTGGTGCCTGTACTCTGGCAAGCCTCCGGGAGAACATAATTCTGCGTTCCGTCGGCGTTCTCAACCTTATGTCCAAATAGAGCCGCTATCTTCTGGATTTTAATGTCAGAAATATTGAAGTCAGCTTCCTTTGCGAATTGCAGAAGGTATTCACGGAAATCTTCGCTGTCAGCAATATGCTTTTTCGCGTCATTTGAAAGCGTCGAGAGTGAACCGCTTTGCAATGGTAGAATACGGTTGTCAATCCATCGGCGCATATTATCAAGATAGGCAACCGAGGCATTTACCTTCTTCAATGTAGCTAACAGCGACATATTGCGGAGACAGTTCATGGTCATAACGTCCACTTCTGCCTGCGAAAGTTTTACAACAGCCGGATTGAAATTCAATTTGGATACTCCTTCGACATCCTCACGACAAAATACTTTTGTCGGGCGATTTGAAAGATACACAAAGAGCGACTCATGGCAAACTTTTTCGGGATTTACCTTGAGCTTATACCAATAGCGTAGTCCATCGGCATAGAATTTCAATTCAAATTCTGTGTCGAAAGAAAGAGCATCTTCCCTTAACAGGAATGGCTGTACGTCAGTACCGTCATCATTTGTAGAAGGAAGTGTATTCCAGAAACGACGTAGGAACTCAACGGCATCAAGTAGATTTGACTTGCCGCTTGCATTTGCGCCCAATACGACGGCAAAGCGTAACAGTTTAACTCCGTCGGGCATTACGACCACGCTATTGTAGCGGTCATCTTCCGACGGCTCAAAACTCAGTTCCACTTCATCACGAAACGACTTGAAATTTCGTATTTTCAGCTCTTGTATCATATCCGTTGCTATTTAACGATGCAAATATAGTGAATTTTTACCGCATTTCAAAATCAAAACCGCAATTTATGCGATGTTAATTTTAAAATTAGCACACTTTTACTCGTTTTACAGAATAAAATGCTTAAACAATGGATATTCAATCCAGAACAAAGTCCATCTAAATCGCCATTATTTAGTCTTTCAAGGATAGACAAATTTATAAACCATCGAACAGATGCAACGATAAAGTTGTATTATTTGCAGAATTTTCTTATCTTTGCACTATGATTACGAAAGAGCAAGTCGAGAAATTCTTAGAGGATTTCAGTCTGAAGGTCAAAATCTTCGGAATACGTTTCCGTGATGATCGTCAGAAAAACCAGAATAGCCTCGTTGAGTTAGGTATCACACCTAATCAACGAATGGAGGTAATAATGAATCTGAACTGTTATGATTATTCCGAAGGCCCAATTGTGGATGCGCTGAATAATCAAGGAGAAATGTGGGTATTCGGCAAAGACGTTAGAGGCAATGAAATCTACATCAAGATTACCCTTGGAAAGCCAAACGCACATACAATATGTATTTCGTTCCATAAAGCGGAATATCCGATGTCTTACCCCTTAAAGAATGAAAGCAATGGAAAATAACAAATTGTTGCCCGGAGAAAAATACTTTCAGGAAGTGAGAACTGCTACCTTTCGAAAGGAGGAGTATTCCTACATCCATATCGGAATCATTGATGAAGATGGCGAGATGTGGACAACCACCAAAATGGATGAAGCAAATATCTTTCAGGTATATAATCAGTATCGTATCAAGCATGGTATTCCTTTCCCGGATGAAATCATAGGAATAAGGGAACACTACGGCTTGTCCGCTGCAAAAATGGCGCAGATACTTGGTTTCGGTATTAACCAATACCGTATGTACGAGGATGGAGAGGTGCCGAGTGTCTCAAATGCCCGCACAATCATTGCAGCTCGTGAAAAAGATGTTTTCATGTCATTTGTCGAGGCCTCAAAATCCGAGATGAGCGAGCAGGAATATTTGCGGATAAAAAAGAAAGTAGAGGCTGCAAATGGCGATTATAAGCCAATTGTACAGCCGTCGGAATATACCGGCTTTTGCTCCCTTTCCATCGATAAAGTTGCGAATGTTGTGCGACTGATTATCTCGACTATTGGCTCGACCTTTGTAACTAAAATGAACAAACTTCTGTTCTATGCTGATTTCATTCACTACAAGAATCATGGATATGGTATAACCGGCATTACATATAAAGCATTACCATTTGGTCCTGTACCTGAGCATTGGGGTACGTTATACAGCTCCCTGCCCGGAATTGATATGGAAGAATACGTCTATCCAAGCGGACAGAGCGGCATCAAGTTGGAAGCTACAGAGAATACCGACAATATACTCAACGAGTCGGAACTACGCACTATTGAGAAAGTCTGTTCTTTGTTTTCAAATATGAGTTCCGGAGAAATATCTCAGACAAGCCATCTTGAAAAAGGTTGGATTGAGAACAAAGATAATCGATCTGCTATCTCCTATCGGGATGCCTTTGCTCTGAATTACGACTAAGATTCCCTATGCGAATGTCCAAACCTCATTTTGTGTAATTGGTTATAACATGTCTATTCGCAGACTGTATATAATTGATTCATTTACAACAACTTTTTATATGACTATAAAATCTGAAAATTTCACAAAATGGTGCAAGATAAATTGGTGGATATTATTGCTTATATCCATCGTGTTTTTTTCACTAATATTTTCGATTTTAGGCAAAAACAACATAATTGATAATTGGGCAAAAACTTTAACTAACATTCTAACACCAACTAGTATTATTCTTGGACTTGTGCTAGGCTATCCTCTTCTAAAAAAGAAATTAACTGAGAGTTACATTGCCAAGCAATTTGACATTATGGATAACGCAAATCGCGTAGTACGGGCTAAGTGTATTCTGCTTCAAGACAAGTATATACATGGTTATCGTAGTTCTGAGATTACTATCGAATATATTACAGAAGCGAAAAAAGATATTTTAGAACTTAGACAACTTGCTATTGATGCAATCCCTGACGTATATAGGTACATAAACCTTATATATCGAACTCTTATGGAGATGGAAAAATATTATAGTATATTTGGGGAATCAATGCATTTTTATTATAAAGAAGAACTGTCTACATGGCTTAATGAACAACTACACGAAACATATAATTATTCAAGGACTATCGGGGTTCTCCCTAATGGTGCAACTCGTTCAAAAAAACGATTAAACAACAGACTTAGTAAATTCGTATCTGACAATTACTTTATTGAAATTGAAGACTTAGACCGAACCATTGATTATTTCCACAATTCTTCAATGTTAGTGATTTTCTATGCAAAGAATAATGCGTTATTCTCAAAAGACCACCTCTATTGGTTCAAGTCATGCTATAAAGCGGCTCCATCTCCAAGTCCATACGCAAGGCTGATGTATAATAGTTGCATTTACATTCCTCTTATTCTTAAAAGTAAATCAAAATTATTGTTACATTATGCCGAGCTATATCTAATTGGCTATACTCGAATGACTTCAGGAAGTTTTGATGGAAAAGAAGAAACATATTATATCTGCACTTATGCAAATCTATCAAATGTGTCATTTGTAGAGGGAACTATACAAAATATAGATAGCTTGAAAGAATATGGAGACGGCTATCTTAACATAGAATTGCCTCTTGATAATTTCACTAAATTTAGTAAGCACAAAGAATTTATACAAGTACAAATCTCTGAGGAAGCGGCGGTTTCTCAATATAACGATATAGCATACCGTCTACAAAGTAAACTAAAAGCAGAAATGAATGATTAATTAGACCTATCAACTACAACTTTAATCATACTTCTATTTGATATTTGGCATAATACAGACGTGCTCACTCAAAGTCAATCTAATTCCGTAATTTTAATTCAAATGGTTGAACGTACAAATAAATCACCTGAGTTACTTACTCTCGAAGATAAAGACCGAAGAACCAATCTAAAAAAATTTTGCAACTCAATTCTCCAGAAATAATCAAATCCAGTCGGTTTATCAACTTTTAAGCAATCCGGAATCTCAACTTCGGGAATGGACTGAACTCATCTATCCTTTAACAACGGAAACAACCGATATTGCTCTTCGAGCCATGCGTGCTTGCGAAAAGATGCTGCCGGAAGTTCTTGTGCTCAATGACAGAATCAAAACTGTAGCACTAGAATACCGATTAGTCTGTGGTCACAAAGATATTGTTTATACCAAAGGACACATAAACAAAGAGGGCGACCTCAATGTTCAAGAAATTCTAATAACTGAGGGTGATGGGACTCCTTCTAGTATAAGAGTTTATTTTCTTCAGAATGGTTGTAAGCGAATTATTCTACCTCTTGAAAATGAGAGCTGTGCCAAAAGTCAGGAAAATATAGCAAAGCTTTTCATCTGGTTCCCATTATTGGGCACAGAGGAATGGGGAACGAATTTCATATATCACTCATTGTTCTATCCATTTTTTAATTTGTTCAGGTTTTGCGGGAAGACGCAGTCCGGTCTTTATGTTAAGGTCGGGATAACCTTTATGCAGGGTTGCATCCGCCTCCGACATCGGACTTTCGTATGAGGTGCAGAACGGATATATAACCTTGTTTTTCAGCTCTGCACGGTAGTTGTCAAGGAACGTGCGTATTACAGCCGGTTCTTCGTGCCACCATATCGGGAAACCAATGAAAACGGTATCAACATCCGCGAAATTAATGTCAACAGGCTTGATGGCGGGGCGAAGCGACTGGTTGAGATGTTCCTGAGTGCATCGCGACTGCTCGTTTACCCAATCCACATCCTCTGATGAATATGGCTGTTCGGGCTGGAGGCGTATCATTTTCGCCCCTGTCACGGCAGCAACTTCCTTGGCTGCCAGTTCCGTATTACCGGAATGAGTGAAATAGACGATTACAGATTTCATGTCTTTGTTTGTCTGGTTTTGTGGCGTAGATGCCGGTTTGGAGGCGCAGGCACTGAAAGCCATAGCCAAAACCGACATAACAGTCATTATTGATTTTACAAATTTCATATTGATTTGTTTTTGATGATTATAGATTTTTGCCGAAGAAATCAGTCAGTTTGTCGGAAATCTGAGTCACATACTCAGGTACATAATAGGTCTGTATATGTGTTGCACCGGGTACAAGGAACAGCTCCTTGTTATCGGTTCCGGTTGCCTTGCTGAAGCACTGTTCCGACATGTATAGCGTATCGGCATTTTTGCCGGCAATCATCAACAGAGGCCTGTTGATGAGCTGCATCCCTTCCGAGGCATCCCAGTCCATCAGATCGATAAGGCTGCTTTTGGTATAGCGGAAAGTGGAATTGGGATGTGCGTAATTGACTATATAATAGTCATAACCCTCGCGGTAGAGATCAAACGGCAGTTTTGCAGCCTGCTCCGGGGTTACTCCGCTCATGTCGCCGACATATTCTATTTCACCGCCTTCGGCTTCCTTCTGACGGGCTGCACAGGCATCTTCGAGCCGTTCCTGAATCTGGTTTATCTGCGAATCGAGGAACCCGTTGCGGCGCACCAGTCCCGAATTGAACAGGCTGAGTGTGGCGATTGCCTTGAAGCGTTTGTCGGTCTGTGCAGCCTTTGCCGTGTAGCCGCCACCACCGCAGATACCGAGTATACCCAGACGGTCGGCGTCAACGCCGGGATAGGTCAGCAGTACATCTGCCGCACGGTGAATGTCCTCCACACGGTTTGCCGGCTTGTCGGTGCTTCGGGGTTCGCCTCCGCTCGCACCCTGATAAGCGGCGTCAAAGGCAAGAGTGATATAGCCCTTTCCAGCCATAATTTGCGCGTAGTTGCCGGCAACCTGCTCCTTTGTGCCTCCGTTGGGGTGTGCCACGACGAGTGCGGGATACTTTTGAGCGGGATCATATCCTGCGGGAGTATAGACGTTGGCACGGATTTTCAGACCGTTCAGGTCATATTCAATCGGGTGGATATTGACCTTTCCGGCTTCGTTCTTCATAATGGCGTTGTTGTAGACAAGGCCGTAGGGATTGCCCTTATAGGCAAGGACATCCTTTACATCGACATTCTTGTAAATCGGTTTTGTATCCATAATCGTAGAATTTTGAGTGAATGCCGGGAGAGACATCAGTCCCAGTATTATTGATAATATATATTTCTTCATATCGGGTGCGTTACATTGTTTCTTTCAGGATTTCAAACAGCTCGTCGTGAGTAAATCTCTTGGCGCATCCCGGAGTCAGCACGGTTGAGTCAGCCGCTTTGCGAAGCAGGGTTTCTTCAGTCACGCCAATCTCACTCCATCGCGAAGGCATACCGATTTCACTGATAAAAGATTCAAGCGCATCGATACCTTTTGCCGCCTTCTCTTTTTCAGAGCCTTCTGTTATGCCCCAGACGTTTTCTGCCATTGCCGCCAGTTTTTCAGCTCCTTCGTCCAGCATGTGACGGTAAAGGGTCGGGTGTATAATGGCAAGCCCTGCACCGTGGTTGCAATCGGTATATGCTCCCACTGCGTGTTCAAGCATGTGGCACTGAAAGTCAGTGATTTTGCCGAGTTTAAGGATTGAGTTCTCAGCCATCGCAGATGCCCACATCAGCTCTCCTCTTGCAAAGTCGTTGTCGGGGTCTGCAATCAGTGCGCGGATATTTTTGATTACATTGCGCATTATGGCTTCGTTTATCTCATCGGTAAGATTGGTGTGTGCAGGGCGTCCCATATAGGTCTCCATGCAATGACTCAGCGTGTCAAACGCCCCGCTGATCACCTGCTTCATGGGCAAAGTCAGCGTCAGGTCGCTGTCAAGCACTGCAAATGAATTGAACGCACCGAAAAGAGGCTGTTTCAGTTTAAGCTCCTCGTTGGTTATTACCGCGCCGTTATTCTGTTCCGCACCGGTGCCTGATGCTGTTACAATCGCCCCCATAGGGATGCAGTCTGTCGCCATGCGACGCTCTTTGCCATACTGCATACTCCAGATATCCTCATCGGTCTTTGCCTGAATCGAGACAATCTTGCAGCAGTCTATAACGGAACCTCCGCCGACGGCAAGTATGAAATCGACATTGTTTTCACGGGCAATTTTTGCGCCTTCCTGAACTTTGGCGTATGTGGGATTGGGCATAATGCCGCTAAAATCCACAACTGTCTTGCCTGCTGCTTCAAGCATTTTCCGGATGCGGTCATAAAGACCTGACCGTTTCAATGAGCCGCCACCGTAGGCAAGCATTACTTTGTTACCCATTTTGGGCATTTCTGTATTCAAGGCAGTCTCCAAACAGCCTTTGCCGAAATACTGTTTTACCGGATATTGAAAAGTGAAAGAATCCATATGGTTTATTATTTTTCTAAAGTTGACATATCAATTACATAACGGAACTTTACTTCTCCGTTTTTGACTTTCTCGTATGCGTCGGTTATGAGGTCGGCATCTGCCTTTATCACTTCTACATCAGGATATATGCCATGCGCCACCGAATAGTCCATCATTTCCTGGGTTTCACCGATACTTCCGATTCGAGAACCGAACAAACGTCTGTTTGCCATACCGATGAATGAGCGCATTGAAAGCTGCGGCATATCTTTTGCCGATGGAATGCCGACTATGCACATCTGTCCGTTCCATTTCAGCATCTTCATATAGGTCATAGGGTCGTAAGCCGACGGAATGGTGCTGATGATAAAATCGAACTCATTTGCGATCGACGCCATAGCCGCCGAGTCGTTGACGTTTACATACCGTGACGCTCCCATCTCTTTGGCGGCTTCACGCTTGTCCTCAGAAATGTCAAAGACCGTGACATCGGCACCGAGAGCTTTCAGGTATTTCACAGCCATGTTTCCCAGACCTCCGAAACCGGCAACTCCGACTTTATCGCCGGACTTGACACCGGCATATTTTATTGGCGAATAAGTTGTGATTCCTGCACACAGCAGCGGTGCGACTTTCTCCATATCTGCATTTGCAGGAATGGCTATGGCATAGTCCTGAGAAACCACTATGTTATCGGAATATCCTCCTTGAGTCGGCTCATTATCGTGGTAAGGGTCATGGTCGTGATAAGTAGAAACAGACTCGCTGCAATAATGCTCCTGTCCGTTGAGGCAATAGTCACATACGTGGCATGAATTGATTATGCAGCCGACGCCGGCATAATCACCAACCTTGAATTTCGTTACATCTTTTCCAACAGCAACGACACGCCCGGCGATTTCATGCCCCGGCACCATCGGATACTCTTCCTTGCGCCAGTCGCCATGCACATTGTGGAGATCACTGTGGCAGATGCCTGAATACAGAATCTCAATCTGTATCTCGTCATCGCCGACTGCGTGGCGGTTGAATTCGTATGGATGAAACACACCGCTTTCATCAAATGCGGCAAAACCGTGTGTCGGTATGCTGTCAGTCTGAGCGTATAAGTTTAATGACAGACTCGACAGACTTATTAATAAAAGTATTTTGGAATATAATTTCATGATTCTTAAATGGTAATGTTAGGTATCCCTGCCGAATGGTTCATATGTTTCTCCCAGAACCTGACCGCGCCGTCCATCCAGCCCTCTGCACTTGTGCCTGTGCCCAGGCCGAAGCCGTGGCGCAGATTTGGGAACAGATGAAATTCGGCATCTATGCCGAGCGACTGCAACGCTTCCACCCGGCGACGCATTACCGACGGACTTGCAATACCGTCGTTTTCGCCGATAACAACATATGTAGGCGGATCCTGACGCGTATATTCCGAATGTCCGGTATAGCCCATCACGACTGTGGCAGGGCGGGCATCGACAAAATTGCCGAATGCCGCAGGAGTGTATGACCCGATATATGCAGCCATACGCGCTCCTGCCGAGCCGCCCCACACAGAATAGTCATCAGTCGATACGCCTAATTCAGAGGCATGGGTAAATATATAGTCTATGCCTGCTGAAAGGTCTTCGACGGCACTCTGAGCCCCACGGTCAACGCTGTACTGGATTACGAAAGCATTGTAGCCTTTCTTGCTCAGTTCGAGAGCGAGAGGAAAACCCTCGTGGATTGAACCGACATAAGAGAATCCTCCTCCCGGACAGAACACAGCGAATGGCGCGCCGGGATTTCCGGGAAAGAAAAACAGTCCGGCATCCTTGCGACCGAGGTCATAGTACAACTGCTTACCATTTCCAACCATATCTATCATCTCGTTGATATAACCTACAGCCCTTCCGGCGTCCACATAATTGTGGTATGGCAGAAGCGACGGTATATTGCCGAGCTTCATGTCGGGATCGTAACGCCACTCAAGCGGCAGGATATATCTTCCGAAACCTTGAAAAGCAGGATGATTTACCACATCGCTGACAGTGTTTGCTGTTGTAAGATGGCTGTAATCTTTCATTTCAGACGGGTTTTCATCGCGGTTGCCGGGATTATTCTCCGACACCTCCACCTCTAACAATTCCTCTTCCGCTGATGTTGAGGCACATCCGGCAAGAACCGAGAAAAGAGCAACAGATACCGACAATATCATAAGTCGAGTTGCCATACGTCATCCGTTTTTATGGAATTTGTATTTGAGCCATACTATGCCATGATTGCACACATCGGCAGAAAGCAGCTCCAGTGACTGACCGGCAGCCGGGGTCTCATCAGACGCGCCGAGATATTCAAATATGGAGGGCACGGTGGTAAGGCCGTCAATTCCGGGATACATCACAAGGCTAAGTTCATCTATAAGTCCGGCAGCGAGCATCGCACCGTTGATTATGCCGCCACCCTGAAGCGAGATTTTATTTATCCCGAAGCGGTCATGAATAATCTCCATTGCACTGCGCAGATCAGTCGGGTCGGCAAGCACAATGTATGAAATGCCTTTTTCTTCAAGCATTGCAAGATAATCGGCTGTCGCATTCGTTCCTAAAATGACAAGGATATTGTCGCCACGGAGGCGGCTGTCGGTGTAAAAAATATCCGCATCGGGGTCAACGGTTATGAACAGTCTTTCAGAGTCACGGTTTCCGATATAGACTTTACCGGCTTGTGCCCTGTCGTTGCTCTTGGGCATGAACTTATAAGGGAAAGCCTCTTTGGCGGTTGACTTGCCGAACATCCATGCGTCAGTGTCAAGCGATTTTCCTAACGCGGCATATTCCTTGAACAACTCACCGGCAGGTGTGCCGTCAAACGGCAGCGTCCACCGACCCGGCAGAAGTCGGCCGTCAACCGAACTCATTATGTGGCATATTACTTTTGGAATCATTTTCGTCAGATTGCATTTTGAGATTTTACAATTTTTGAGCCGCCGAACACTTCGCTCATTGGTATTGTGTCGAGGGTGCGGTCAATCCGGGCGATTTCCTCTTGGCTCAGTTTAACATCAGGCGCGCCGGCATTCTCTTTCAAACGGCACAGATGCCGTGTGCCGGGGATAGGAGCAATCCACGGTTTCTTACACAGCATCCATGCCAGCGATATCTGCGAGGGTGTGGCATGATGTTCATCGGCAAGTTGTGTGATATAGTCCATCAGCTCACGGTTCTTTTCAAAGCTCTCCTTTTTGAACTGCGGCATTGCGGCCCGATAGTCGGAGTGCGGGTCAAAAGTTGAAGATGCGTCATAGTTTGCTGTAAGCAGACCGTTAGCGAGCGGAGAAAACGCCACAAAGCCGATGCCAAGTTCTTCCAACACAGGAAACAGAGCCTCATGCCACCGCGCCATCATCGAATAGCGGTTCTGCACGGCAGTGACACGGCAGACGGCATGTGCCCGACGCAGATATTCCTCGTCAGCCTCCGAGATGCCCCAGTGGAGAATCTTGCCTTCCTTCATAAGGTCGAGCATCACACCTGCCACCGTTTCCGGCTCTACATCCGGGTCAATACGGTGCTGGTAATAGAGGTCGATATGGTCGGTGCGAAGACGTCGCAACGATCCTTCAAGAGCCTTGCGTATCGCCCCCGGACTCGAATCCGGTATAAGCGGATGCGGGCCGTCGCCACCGGGATTCTCGAATTCAAGACCGAATTTTGTTGCAATAACAATTCTGTCACGATAAGGCTGCAAGGCTTCTCCGAGCAGTTCCTCGTTGGCGTGCGGATCATCGACAGTGCCGTAAATCTCGGCAGTGTCAAAGAATGTATAACCCATATCGACCGCATCATCAAGCAGCCGGATCATATCCCGTTTATTTGCCGGAGTGCCGTATCCGTGACTCATGCCCATGCAGCCAAGTCCGACGGCAGATACTCTCAGACCACTCAATCCTAATGTTCTATATTCCATTATGTCAGTTTAATAAAATTTTTGAAGTACCGGTAGTGTGCTTTACAACATATATGCCGCTTTTTGCAGTTTCCGGAGTGACTTGACGTCCGTTTATATCATACATTGCTTCAACAGCATCACTTTCCACATTTACAGAAACATCATCTATCGCTGAATTTTCAGACATTATCGACATAAGGAATCTATCGAAATCATTGCCCCATACGGCGGAATTGCCACCAGACCCATATCCGTGAGGATAGTTCTGAAGAATCTTGCGTTCTATCCTGTATCCGGCCTGTTCGACTGCGCCGGCGTTTTGAGTGAACTGGCCGGCAAAGCCATCGCGTGTTCCCCAGCAATAGAAGGCCGGTGGCAGATTGGCGGCACGCAGTGTTTCCACATCGTTCATTGATACGCTCAGACGCCCATAGAAAGAATATATCATACCCACAGCACAGGCGGAAACCGGCACTTTGTCAAGTTCATCAGGCACATAGCTGTTGTCAAGGGCAGTTCCGTTTGTAAGGTCACGCCAGTTCAGCAAAACCTCTCCGTTCAATATGCCTCCGGCAGAAAAACCGACTAAAGCTATATTGTCAGGATTTATACGGTATTCATCGGCATGGGCCTTTACATACCTGATGGCACGCTGAAGGTCGGTGGCACTTTCCTGCATGGTATATGGCCGGATGCGGTAATTTACGATAAAGCACTGATATCCCATCGGCACAAGCATATCCGCTATGTCGTATCCTTCGTTCTGCATACTACGGAACATAAACGCTCCTCCGGGACAGATGATGACCGCTCCTTTGGGGGCTGTGTCTTCTCCGACAGTGAACACTTCCATATTCGGTATGAAGTCAGGTCCGTCGGAGTTGTTTACATTACGTGTGACGGTCGGGATATTTCCTCGCTCCCACAAGTTGACAGTCCCTGACATCACCGCATTGTCATATATCTCAGACCCCGGCAATGTATTTGTTTCATTGACTATCGGGTCGTCTGTTTCCTCAGCGCATGACACACCGGTGCCGGTCAAGGATATTACAAAAAGAAAAATCCAAATGCGCTTCATTCCTTGACTACATTTATATTTTTAAGCCATGTCGCGATATTGGAACTGTTGACACTCCCGCTTGTAAGTCCAAGACCCGCGAGATGGGTTGATTCAGGGGTAAGGTCGACAATCTTACGGAGCGTTTCATCGCGATATGTAGAAGCGTATGTGCAGAATGGCACTACAATCTTGCCTTTCAAATCATAGCTCTCTGTAAAGGTGCTTATAATCATAGGTGCGGTGTGCCACCATACAGGGCAACCGATAAACACTATGTCGTAGGATTCCATATCCTCTACCGTATTCTTTATAGCCGGTCGAGCGTCTGTATCACGTTCCTCCAAAGCCACCTCGGTGCATGGCGTGTATTCGGCAGGATATGGCACAACAGGTTCTATTTCAAAGAGTGTACCTCCTGTCTGCTCCGCAATTTGCTGTGCCATTCGGCGGGTAGTTCCACCCCAACTGAAGTATGCTACAAGGATTTTACTGTTTTCCGGCACCTCGGTATTGTCGCCACCGGGGATTTTCGGCTCGGGTTCATCGTTGCCGCAGGCAATCAGCGATATAGACACTATTGCTGAAATGAATAATGAAAATATTTTCTTCATTGTAATTATGTTTAATTATTCTTGTGCAAAATTATGTATAATCTCACTCCCGGCTGTTACCCTAAATTCGGTGCGTGATGCTAAAATCCCCGAAAATGACTGATGACTTTATCTGATTTTTGGTTGGATACGTTGTGTTCTGTGATTTTGTATGTTGACACCGAAATAATTACAATTGGAATATGAGCAATTATTTGTAATTTTGCGCATGGAAAAGTTGAATGATGTTATAATCTCCGACTCCATTGACGGTATCGGCAAGGACCGTTATAAGGATTATCTCTCCCATGCTTTATGCACGGGAGGCAAATCCACATTCAGTTTCAACGGTCAGACCTTCGAGTTCAATGAGGGAGATTTGATGATTGTAAGAAAAGGGAAATTACTCGATGACGTAAAGATGTCGGATGATTTCTCCGTTAAAAATCTATATGTGACAGCACCCTTTATTGAACTGTGTACACCGCAGTCCAATTATGGAATGAAAGGTCAGTTGGCGTTGTTTCTTAATCCGGTGATGCACCTGACCGACGAACAGCGGTTTGTATGCGAGCGTGATTTCCGTTGGATTGATTACCGTCTGAATCAGACATCACACAATTTCTATCGCGAGCTGCTTATCAACGCCGTGCAGTCGGCAATACTCGATTTCTTTGATTTCCATTCAACCCTCAGCGGAGAAGATTCCATATCCACACAGAACGCCTCTATCATGAGCCGTTTTCTGAATATGCTGGAAAACGGGGATTACCGTCACAACCGCGAGGTGACATATTATGCCGATGCCCTGTGTGTTACCCCGAAATATCTGTCGGAGGTATCAAAAAAGGTAAGCGGTTATCCGGCAAACTATTGGATAAACCGCTATACGTCGCTTGAAATAGCCCGGCTTCTGCGCGACAAGAGCTTGACCTTTGTCCAAATCTCGGATATGTTCCGATTTTCATCACCAGCGTATTTTAGTCGCTATGTCCAGCGTACTCTCGGTCTGAACCCTACTCAATACAGGGAATAGCGTTTTCAGTAAAAACGGTTGTTCCCTCCGAAAATATCATAACAACCCATTGTCATCGTGTCTGTAACTTTGCAAAAAAATTACAGACACATTATGAGAAAAACAATTTTGCTTGCTATTGCCGTCATTGCGGCGACAATTGCCCCGCTCTCACTCGGAGCAGCCAACCCCAACAAAATCCTTATAGCTTATTTCAGCTGGGGAGGAAATACGGAAACCGTTGCGAACTACATCGCCAATCAGACACAAGGCGAACTGTTCAGAATAGAGCCGGTGGTGCCTTATCCTTCGGAGTACACACCCTGCACCGAAGTGGCTCTTGAAGAGCGTGATACCAACGCGCGTCCTGCGATAAAGGACAAGGTGGCAAACTGGGACGACTATGATGTGATATTCATAGGCTGCCCGGTATGGTGGCATGAGGCTCCGATGATTATACACACATTTGCTGAAAGTTACGACTTCGCCGGAAAGACTGTGGTACCTTTCTGCACTTACGCGGCAACATACCGCGACGAGACACTTGCCAAGATTGTGGAGATTACACCTGATGCGAAGCATCTTGAAGGTTTCGGAGCAAGAGGCAGCAGCACATCGGGCGTGACAGAGTGGCTGAACCGTATAGGAATGATTCCCGGCAACTCCGGCATTAATGATGTCGCCGTTGACGACAATGCCAATATAACGGTTTACAATACGACCGGCAATGTCGTATATGACGGTATTAAATCGGAGGTGTCCGTACCGCAGAAAGGCATATATATTGTGCGCAGAGAGAATACGACAGAAAAGGTTGTCCTGTAAAATAAGAGCCGGTTCGCACATTATGATCAGAAGAACACTGTTAACACTCTGTGCATGCCTTGTCACGATTGGCACATTTGCACAAAAGCATTCCGTGTTGCAGGACACAACCATAAACAACCAGCCTTATGTCATTCTGAACAACGGGCTCGTAATGCCCCGGTTTGGAATAGGCACGTTCAATGTCCCCGGTGACAGCATAATGGCTGACGCCATCTGCTTTGCGCTGAAAAACGGATACCGGCATATCGACACGGCCCACGCCTACGGCATAGAGCGAGGTGTCGGAAAGGGCATTAAGGAAAGTGGTGTGCCTCGTGAAGACATCTGGATTACGAGTAAAGTCTGGCCGACTGAATACGGCGAAGGAAAGACACTCGAAGGCATTGACAAGATGCTGGACAGGCTTGGTGTGGATTATATAGACCTTCTCTACGTCCACCAGCCCGTCGGAGACTGGCGCGGCGCATGGCGCGATATGGAAAAAGCCGTGGAATCCGGTAAAGTCCGTTCACTCGGCATCAGTAATTTCGATGCTGCCGACACTCTTTTTACCGCTGTTAACGAATGGGCAAGAATAAAACCTGTGGCTTTGCAGATTGAACTTCATCCATACGCGCAGCGGGAGAAATGGCAGGAGAAAGCCGCTGAGAAAAACATTCAGGTCGAATGTTGGTTCCCTCTCGGCGGTGCTATGAGCAACGGGGCATTGTTCCGTGATCCGGTACTGATGAGTATTGCCGAAGCTCATGGCAAAACACCTGCGCAGGTAATATTGCGTTGGCACGTACAGAAAGGTTTTTCTGTAATACCGGGTGCGACAGACCACGGCTATATCTCTGAAAATATCAATATATTCGATTTTGAGCTCACTCCGGAAGAAATGGATCAGATTCATGAGTTGAACAAAGAAAAAAGGTTCTTCAATATGTCGCTCGAAGACAAGCAGAGGATTCTGACCCGTGCCGAACTTCCTGACTGATTCATATTCTCACCACCTGCATGAACGCTGCATTACGAATATACAAGGAGTGGACGTTACCAATCAGCATAGCTGCCGGAACGCTTATTTTTTTTGCATTTCATCTGATTGGATTCCTCTATAATCAGTCAGCAAGGTTATTCTGTTGTAGCCATTTTGCGACGTGTGCGGCAATAACATCGTTGTTAAGCTCCTGCATAAGAAAATGGGAATTACCCCGGATGCCGATTTTCGGAAGTTCGACAAGTGTGGCATTGCCGCCGTGACGATTGATTGCGTTTACAAACTCACGGGCCATCTTCAGACGGACTTCCCAGTTGCTCCCGCCCAATGTCGTGGCATTGGATTCGGGAATATAATCGCCAAAATATATAACAATTGGCTTCTTTGTAAGTTCCATGAACCTTTCAGGGGCTACCGCCACTCCGGCAAGTCCACCCGTAAGACCCGGCAGTGGCTCAGGCACCTCGCCTTCAGGAAAGACAAAGCCTCCCGGTTCAAGAGCCACCACTCCTTTTACCTGAGGATTGTTCATTGCCGCCATCCATCCGGGAAAGCCTCCCGCCGAGTGGGTCACAAGAATATTGTCGCCGATTTTCTGCGACACGGCGTCAAGAGCTGCCACATCGAGCTGATGGTTGCTCAGGTCGGGCACCATCTGCCTGAAAAAGTTGGATACACTCAGTGAATCCTTAGGGAACTGGATTCCTTCGTTCCACTGAGGCCATAAGCCCATACGCCAGATGTCGAACCAGAACTCTTCGTCAGCCACGGGTTTTACCGTGACTTCTGCACTTGTGCGAGAGGCATGACCTCTGCCCGGAAGGTCAAGGACGTAAGTCGGGTATCCTTCGCGCAGCAGGAGAGTGGCAAAACCGTCACGCCCGTCAGGTGTGGTTTCCCAGCAAACTCCATCGCCACCAAAACCGTGAACGAATACAAGTGGCAGCTTTTTTGCATTCACAGGTATCTGATAGCGGGCGAAAGCATGGTCGCAACGATATGTCTGACCGTCCTGAACCGGATTGGTCCAGCCGGTAAATGTGTCGGGGTCAAATGTGCCGGGACGCTCAATGGTGGTGCCTCCGACCGGAAACTGCCCCTGTCGCTCAATCATAAGCGGCTTTGTAGCAAAACTTGTCATACTCATAGCCGAAAAGATTAGTAAAAATAAATGTTTCATAATCATGCTGCTTGGTTAGATCTACAAAATAACATGAAATAGTGATGTCGCGTTTTATAATTTTTTCTGCGATTACATCCAAAATCAGAGAAAGCGGAATTTTAGGTAAAAGTCTCCGTATTATTCAAAACTACGGTTTGTTATTAGTTATGTAATTTTGCTCTATCTCGAATAACAGCAAAATTCACAGTTATGAAATTCAAAAAAATATTATTGGCGACTATGGCAATAATTTCATCATTCACGATGGCTGCTCAACAGTTTGAACAGCCATATCCAATCGGAAACGCCATGACCGGCAATCCGAATTTTATAGGCACAGCCTACCTGTATCCTCTGTCGGAGGTCAAGGAGCTGAATGTGCCGATGTTCAATGTGACCTTCGAGCCGGGCTGCCGCAATAACTGGCACCGCCACTCAGGCGGTCAGATCCTGATTGCGACCGCAGGCATCGGTTATTATCAGGAGAAAGGAAAACCGGCACGCCGTCTATATCCGGGCGATATAGTGGAGATAGCTCCCGATGTCGAACACTGGCACGGTGCGGCTCCCGACAGTTGGTTCGCTCATATTGCGATTGAATGTAATCCGGAAAACAATGAAGTCACATGGCTTTCTCCGGTTTCTGATACGGAATATGCGACCGCGACAACCGATGCGGCAAATAAATACGCCGAGGCAAACCGGGTGCTGTCTTCCCGTCAGCAGGCTATAGTGGCGATAGGCGCATATACAGGTCGTGGCGACCTTCAGCACCTTGAGACGGCACTTGTGCAGGGGCTTGAAGCCGGAATGACTGTGAATGAAATCAAGGAGATACTTGTTCAAGCATACGCCTACGCCGGCTTCCCACGCTCGTTGCGCGCGATCCAGACATTCATGTCGGTTCTTGACCGTCGCAAAGAAGCAGGAATAAACGACACCATCGGCAAAGAATCAACCCCTGTCCCCGACATGACCGATGCCGAAAAATACAACCTTGGCAGAAAGAACCTCGCGGAACTGTCGGGTGTTCCTGCCGATGCTCCAAAAGCCGGCTATGCGGTGTTTGCCCCTGTGATTGAGAAATTTCTCAAGGAACATCTGTTTGCCGACATATTCGCACGTGACCTTCTTTCGTGGCAGGACAGGGAACTCGCCACGGTATCCATAATCGCCGGAGTTGGCGGAGTTGAGCCAATGGCAGCGGCACACATGGGTATATGTCTCCATCAGGGACTTACCCCCGACCAGCTTTCTGCTTTGCTCAATATAATTGAAACAGACCTTGGCCCTGAATATTCAAACCCCTTGCGACCTGTCATAGATACATTCAGGGATAACGGTAAATAAACCATAACCCCAGTAAAATAACAAAGCCACTGGCAGACTGCGTCTCTGTCAGTGGCTTTGTCGTATTGGATTATTATCTTGATATTTTCTCAGGGAAGCCCGGCTTTATCGGGATGCTATATTGATATAACTTACATTTTTTGCTGTCTTAGATACACTTTTCTTATTGTAGATGCCTCCGAATCAGACCGTCGGCTCATGGCGGGCTTGCTTGTCAAGTCCGACATAAGCCGATTGCAGTAGAGACAATGGAGGCAGCAAAAGAAGAGGTGGCATTATCGCCTTGGCGCTCTCAGCGAAGCGTAGAGAGAAACTGCCACCCGGCGCAGTGATTGTCGCGGCGATGAAATTCGTCCGTGGCACAGCACAGGAGTTAATCAACTGGCAGAAGACTGAGGGATACGGATTTCCCGTAGTCGCCATAGTGGACAATCTCAACCCATTGGATATTGCCGATGTGATGAAAGACGGTGGTGCCGTCAACATCATTCAGCGTCCGACAATGGACAAGCAGCTTGTTGAAACAGTGGGCAGGTATGCAAGACCGGGCAGAACAATGCTCTTGCTCCCTGACGAGCTTATCCCTCGCCAAAGCGAGGCATTTGCCGTGATTGAACGGGCAATAAGAAATATTGCCGCAACGGATGTCAATGCCGTCATCTTCGGCGAATGCGGCTCAGGAAAAGAGCAGATTGCAAAAGAGATTTACAGGCTCAGTTCACGGTCACAAAAGCCATGCACCGTCATAGAAGCCGGCGGCGCGGCACTTGTCGGCAACCACGACCCTGCAAATCTGCGCAGCGAAGTGCTAAACCGGATGGAAGGGTACTTCAAGAAGGCTGACGGCGGTACAATCATCATCAAGAACGTGCAGTTGTTGAACTTCGAGAAACAATCGGTGCTTCTGCACATACTTGAAAACGAGCATCCGAATGTGAGGGTTATATGCACCGCAGATCCCGAACTTCGCCGTATGGTGTCTGAAAAGACGTTCCGTCCAAATCTGTTCTACACACTACGACAGGTTGACGTAACAGTGCCGCCATTACGGGAGGTGACCGAAGACATCGTGCCGTTGTCAGACTATTTTCTGTTTAATAATTTCCAAAAAAATGTACGTTGTCTATTGAAGTCAGTTAATAGACTTTTTGCGTGTGAAAGTTTCAACTGTATCTCCTATGGTGTATAGCGTATCTCCGTCTAAAACCACAGTAGGTTTATGTTAGTAGACTACTACAGAATCGTTTCCATCGTCTCCGCCATGTAGTATTGGCAGTCTCAGAGATTGGTTCGGTAACTCTTAATTGGTCTTTAGATTCAATAGAATCAAGCATCTGTTGAATTAATTCGGCTCTCGACTCAATATTATGTTCTTGGGCTAATTCAAGTGCTTTTGTAAGACAGTTGATAGCAGACACTGTATCACCTTGCTGCAATGTTACCATTCCTAAACTGTGCCAAAGATAACTACAGTCAGACGCTATGTCAAGTCCTTTATGGAAATATTCTATGGCTTTCTGTGGTTCATCTAAATTAGTGTAAGTATTTCCCATCGCCCAATAAACATATGTATTAGATGGCTCATGATTCTGCTGCCGTTGTAATCTTTGTAATATGCTGTCAGGTGGCAGTGTTTCTTTCATCGCACTATAATAGAGGCTACACCATGCGCCAATATGTATATCAGCATCAATCAAGCTATCCATTAGTGCCACAATTGATAGTTTGTCATCTGCTATATCGAAAGCTGCATATCGTTCTGCTGTCGCATAATTTATTCCGTCAGGATATTCAAGGTGATATTCATATTCGATGCCATCTTGTTCATACCGCGTTTCATATATATTTATATTGTCCGAATTTTTGCACGCTGACAGCATTGTTACTAATGCAAACAAGTATATTTTTTTCATATTCAAATGATTGTCTGTCTGTCCGAAATCAATTTAAGATAACTATTCTTTTGCCATTCACGAAATCCACCTAAAATGCTATCACCTTCTGGATAAGGTTTTGGTATCTCTGGCAGATGTGTTTGTAAAAACTCTTTAAGTTCTGATAATGTGGAATGAGTTCCACATTCTTCAAGTATTAAATTGGCGGCAAGAACTATTCGCTCTTTTTCATATTCCGATAGTTCATTCCAGTGTTTATGCTTCAAAGAAGTGTAGTAATCCCATGGCGACATATGTGTGCTGACATCATAATTGGGAATCTGAAACTTTGGTGCATAATCCATGCTGGGCCCCAGCACATATATTATGAACAATATGACAATAATATTTGCGGCTATAAGAAGAATTATTATCCACATAAATTAATAAAGTTTGTTATTTTCGTGTATATAGTTCAATTGAGTTTCCAACTGTGTTAAGTGTATCTACGCCTAAAATCACTATTGACTTATGCACATAGACTACTAAAGAATCAGCAGTCAGTTTACGGATAGACCAACTTAAATTCTTAGATTCAGAGGTGTAGGCTTGCGGATAGAAGTCATAAAGCACTACTGAATCTTTATCGGCAAAGTAGCTATATTTGCCGGATTGCTTATTGCTGTATCCGTCCTCATTATAAAGGTAGTGGTAACGACCGTTTAAATTTAGATCTAACGTAACATTCGGCTGTTGCCATGTACCAACCAATAGTGAGTTATCCACAGTCGCATTGCGATGAGTAGTGCAGGCGGATAGCAATGCTGATGATAACAAGTAAATTATATAGTTCCTATGCATTATCATATTATAGAATTATTCGCTGTTCGTCTTTTTCGATTGCCTTAGCGCCAAAGATAGAGGTTACAAATTCAATGTACCAATTCAAATTTTGAGAAGAAGTAAGTACACCTATCATCGTCTTACAATCTGAACGAATGGATATGAAATCGTTTATAAATATATCAGCCCACTCATCATTGCTTAATTGTGCAAGATGAAATGTGTAATTAGGGTATATCTTTAGTTTTCCATCTACGTTCAAATATAGAATATTTGATGAAAAAGTTAAAGTCGGATTAACTGAACATTTGTTGATTGTCAGTTTATAGAAGAGGTCAGAACCTATTGCTTCTTCTGCATGGGTACATATTGACCCTATGCGATTGAAAAATATTTGTTGATTATCCATGTGTACAATATAATCTATTAAATCATGAGTATTGTTCCAGCACCATTGCATTGGGGGCAAAGTAATCGTTTGTATTTAACCATATTTAGGCGTTCATCCATTTCATAGAAAGTACTCAATTCTATTTCTCCTTTACCATTACAATGAGTACAGATATTACATTTTTTTAGTTCTTCTTCAAAAAGATGACTTGATTCACATGGGAGCTGGTTGTACATAAAATCTAACATTCTTCGAATATGTTTATCTGTAATCTCTTGACTTTCTTCACATCTCCGTCTTTTCTCCGTCTGTATATTTTCATAATATTTTAATGCTTTATCATTTAATTCTTTGCCATACCCATGGCAATATTTACATGGTTCATAATCCGAATAAACGGGTCCAGCTTTAATAAATCCTTCTCCACTACAAGTCGGACACTTTCGATACTGCTCTTTTTTTGATAGATATTCTTGAGCCCTTGAAGTGGTATCCTTTACATTATTTTTATTATTATCAAGTTTCGAAATTCCAATGTAAATCAATTTATATAGCATCCAAATTCCAACCATAACTATTACTCCAAACCATAGTGGAGTATCAGTGTGTTCTTCACGCACTGAGTAATCTTTACCATAATCTGAAGGTCCGGCAATCAGATTGGAAGCTGAGAGCAGAAATAAAACTAATGCTGATGTAATTCTATGCATTTGATTATCTCTCATTAATTACTTCATAATATCTTTTCATTGCCGGCATTATGAAGTCGGCAAAGCTATTGGTATAACCTGCTTTAAGAGCGACTCTTGTGTAGATTCCCATGAACCATGCTACACCTTCGATGTCTTCTTCTGCCCAATTCATATATTTCATATTATTTCTAACGGCTGCAACTGTATATTCTATCAGTTGCTCTTTTGTGTAATTTCCAAAATCTTTGAGCCAATTTCTTGTTTCTTCCTCTATTGAAACTTTAGTGGATGGTTGATTGTAATTAGCTTCGTTGGCTTCTGCAGACATGCAATAGATTACGAAGTCCATTTCTGACGGTTGTTTCATTACTTATGATACATTTGTGTTTCTCATCCTCCATTGAAACGGCTTGGTTATTAGACATGAAAAAGGTGTGATGATTGTATCTTGTTTTATCTCATTATCAGGTCTTGGCGTACCCTTGTAGCAGATAAAACAATAGCCCCACACCGATATTGCTGTATAATCTGCCATTCACGGCAGGGTATATGCAATCAGTGCAGGTGCTATTGCCAATCTTACCTTTGCTACAATTCAAACCGCCAAGTTCGATAATGAAAGATAAAATTTCAATAACACCTTTTTTTACAAAGTTGTTGATTCCGTCTGCCAACTCTATGGCTCAGAAATCAGTTGCAAATTTACAAAAAAATGTTATTGGTGGGGCTATGTAGGAGCATAATTTTCAGGATATATGCTCTAAAGCATAAGTTTATAGCCTACCCTCGTCACTGTATGAATAGAAGTTGTAGTAAGGTAAGTGAAATCTGGTACATTGGAACTTGTAAGAGCAAATGCGTGAAAGTTATGCTATGCGCAAGCATAGCGTGCTGTCACGTTGTCTAGTATGGGTTTTACCAGAACCTTCGTTAATAAGCGTGATCAGCACGCTATTTTTGTACCTTATCTGATCCAATTCATGTTGTATCCTATCTCTAT
>CAMWNI010000006.1 GCA_947175545.1 uncultured Porphyromonadaceae bacterium | reverse complement strand
TTACGAAAAAAATCGTAACTTTGCATCCATGAACTTGCCAACCGACCCAATAATGTTATATAGCACAGTCAACATGAAACTGCGCGACAGTTATCCGAGCCTTGATGCGCTCTGCGATGACCTTGACATAGACCGCAACGCCCTTGAATCGACTCTCGCCGCTGCCGGCTTCACTTATAACCCGTCGGCCAACCAGTTCCGTTAATCCAGAATCTGAGCGGCGTGGGCCGAAGTCTTGATTTGCTTCGGAGCTATTACCCGCACTACGCACCCTTGCGGATCTATAATGAACGTCGTGCGGAAAGTTCCCATATACTTTCTGCCATACATCGACTTCTCGCCCCAAACGCCAAAAGCCTCCAGAAGCTTATGGTCAGGGTCGGAAATCAGCGGAAACGGCAAATCATTCTTCGCAATAAACTTCTGATGCGAAACCGCAGAGTCCGCACTGACTCCGATAACCTGATATCCGGCCGCAAGCAAAGCCTGATAATTATCCCTCAGATTGCAGGCCTGGGCCGTGCAGCCCGAAGTCATATCCTTCGGGTAAAAATACAGCGCAACCGACTTTCCGGGATAGTCACTGCGCCTGACTTCATTTCCATTCTGGTCCAATCCGAGTTCGTCAGGAACCATATCACCAACTGAATAGCTCATATAATTACGGGTTTTAAAAGTTTAATGCGACAAATTTACTGAAAAAAACGCATAAATTAGCAAAAAAATGCTTAACTTTGCACATAAAATAGTCCCCGGACCTGTAGTTCAACGGATAGAATAGAAGTTTCCTAAACTTTAGATAGGGGTTCGATTCCCCTCGGGTCTACAATTACTTTAAATCATTCATCAATTAGATAACTCACACATAACCAATGGCTAAACTGCGCAAGAAACTTAAACGCGTCAAGAAACTCAAACGCGTCAAGATTCATCGCGAGGGAACTGACATCCTCGTCGTAACGCTGATTTTGCTGCTGATTCTCAATATTCTTTTATGGTCTCTGTCAAAACCGTGGGGCTATGTCAGCATAACCGTAACGGCTGTATTCTATCTCCTGTTGGTCAACTTTTTCCGATCGCCGAAGCGCCATTTCGTTGGTGACGACGAAAACGTTGTGGTCAGTTCTGTCGACGGCAAGGTTGTTGCTCTCGAAGAGGTCTACGAACCAGAATACCTTAAATGCAGATGTATTCAGCTCAGCGTATTCATGAGTCCGCTCGACGTTCATGCCAACTGGTTTCCTGTCAACGGCGAAGTTATTTATACGACTCACCATAAAGGCCGCTTCATGAGCGCATGGCTCCCTAAGTCAAGCATCGAAAACGAACGTTCAACAATCATCATCCGCACGGACGATGACCAGGACATTCTTGTTCGCCAGATTGCCGGCGCAATGGCCCGCCGAATCGTTACATATGCCGAACCCGGGATGGAAGCAAATATCGAAGACCACATGGGCTTCATCAAGTTCGGATCACGCGTTGACATTTACCTTCCTCTGGGAACGGAAATTCTGACCCAGATAGGCAAGAAAACTGTCGGCGGCATGACGGTTATTGCACGTCTGAAACCACAAAAATCCGCAAACGACGAAGAAGAATAATGAAAAAATACTTCCGATGGCTCCCAAACTGCATCACATGCATGAATCTTGCAAGCGGATGCGTCGCGCTGGTCCTCGCGTTTAACGGACTTTACGGTTATGCATCCGTCGCGATATGTGCAGCCGCCGTTTTTGACTTTCTTGACGGTGCGCTTGCCCGCATGCTCGGGGCTTACTCCCCCATCGGCGCAGAACTTGACTCCCTGAGCGACCTTGTCAGCTTCGGAGTGGCCCCTGGCCTAATGGTATATTGTCAGCTTCCCGCTCCTTACAACCTGGTTGCACTTGCAATTCCGATTTGCGGCGCTCTGCGGCTTGCCAGATTCAATGTCGACACTCGCCAGACAACCTCCTTCATCGGCCTTCCAATTCCGGCAAACGCAATCTTCTGGATTGGAGCGAGTGCCTTTTGGGTTAACCAACCGGCCACGGACGATCCTCTGACTTGGTCAATCGCCGTACTGTTCATAGCCCTGTCCATGCTTGCGCCCATTAATCTCCCGTCGCTGAAATTCCATGATTTTAAATTCCAGGGAGAAAACCGCGTCAGATTCTTATTGATTATTCTGACCGTTGCCCTCGTGGCTCTGCTTGACGTTTCCGGTCTCGCCGTAGTGATTGCCGCTTATCTGATGATTGGCGCGTTTTCAACCCTTTCACACAACAAATAAATTAGATTATTCCTCTACAACCACTCCCCCTCCTCGCCAACTGACATGACACTACTCCTCATTATTCTCCTGGGCGTATTGGCCTGGAAATACCTCATCCCATACCTGATTCGGCGCCAACTGCGCAAGACCTTCGGCTATGATCCGACTTCAGGCCCGCGACGACAAACCGGAAGTCAACAGAGCCGGCAACCTCAACAACAACCAAGGCCCAGGTCTAAAAAGAAAATAGACCCGAACATTGGCGAATATGTTGAATTCACCGAGACATCTGAAACCACAACACGTCAAACCTCTGACGGCAATACTGAAATTAAAACCGAACAGCAAATAACAGATGTGCAGTGGGAAGACCTCCCCTGATATAACATCTCTGAAACAACAATAAAAAATCAGGCAGAGTTCCGGAACTCTGCCTGATTTTTTATTGTCTGTACTTCCTATCTCTTATTCGAGTTCGAGCTTAGAGACGCGCTCCATGTTGGCTTCATCACCCATGTTGTAGTAGAGATTCTTCAGGATAGTGAACGCCTGACGGTTTGCTTCCTTATCAATTGCTATGCAACGCTCAAGTTCTTCAGCGGCCTGCTTGAACATCGGAAGGAGGGTCTCCTCGCGCAGTTTGTTGTAGTCGCTTGTTGAGAGTTCGTAAGCGTCATCGCTCATCTTATAAGCCTTATTTGCAATCATACGGCCGTAGTTGTAATGAGCCTCAGCGTTATTTGCATCCAGCTCGGTAGCCTTCTTGTAGAGTTCGGTTGCTTCGGCATTTGCGGCCTCGGCAGCTTCCGGCGAGATATTCTCGTCATTAACCTGGTTCTCAACCAGCACCCCCTTAACGTTGTAAAGAATCGCATTGTCAGGGTTGCCGCTGATAGCCTTATTAATCATCGAAAGAGCATTGTCATATTCCTTCTCGCGGATGTAGAGGTTAACAAGCTCGGCAATGTAGCTCTGTTTGCCGTACCTGGCAAAAGCCTCATTGCCGATTTCCTGAATCATGGCACGGTCACCGAGTTCGGAAGCCATTGCAAGTGCATTGTCATATGCGACATCGCCGTGGCCAAGACGGGCCGACTTAAGAAACGCGTTCATGGCCTCAGGCTTCATTCCGGCCTGGTAAGCAAAGATACCCATATTATAATATGTAGCGCCCTGAACCGAGTCATTGTCAGCTACGGGTGCGCTCTTGCCGAGACAGGCCATAGTGGGAAGTTCCGAATAGATTTCCCATGCGTGATATGCACCGGCAAGGTCGTTGCTCTCATAGAGAAAAACGCCGGCGTCATAGAAAGACTTTGAATTTGTCGAAATCAGCTTGATAATGTCCTTTGAATACTTTGTCTTGACTTTTCCTTTAGGGTCAACCACAGTGTCCATCGGAAGGGCCTTCATCAGATATCCGTAACCCTCGATCAGAGCGCGACTCATGTTAGCAACATCAGGCTTATTGCCAATCTGGAACTGCTCATAGCCTGTCTGCCAGGTCTGAACGCCATTCTTACCGGCAAGATACCAGGTCTTCACATTCTCAGCAGTTGAGGGGTCTGCCATCGCCCCCTTGAGCATGGAAGCGATTTTGGCATGGTCAGGAACTTCTACCTTGAGCATTCTGTCTGCTTCTTTCAGAACGCTTTCCTGAGCAAAGGCGGAGCCGGCAATGCACATGCCGCAAGCCAGCAGAAGTAATTTTTTCATTTTTACGGTTTTTTAGTTATTGAGGTTTAAGATTTTTATTCGTTTGACTCATTGAGTTCGGTTTCAGCCTCTTCGACATCCTCGTCCGGGTCAGAATCAACAACGCAGACGCTTGCAATCGTGTCGCCGCGCTTCTCAAGGTTAATCATGCGGACTCCCTGGGTTGCACGTCCCATCACGCGGACATCCGTCATGTGCAGTCGCAGCGTGATGCCCGAACGGTTGATAATTACAAGGTCATTATCGTCATCAACGCTCTTGATAGCAACCAGCAGGCCCGTCTTGTCCGTGACATTAAGAGTCTTGACTCCCTTGCCGCCACGATTGGTGATTCGGTAGTCATCAAGGTCGCTACGCTTGCCATAGCCATTCTCTGACAGAACCAGGACCGATTTGGTTGTTTCCGGTTCCATACAGATCATGCCGACAACTTCGTCGCTGTCATCATCAAGGGTCATGCCCTTGACGCCTGTCGACATGCGTCCCATCTCACGCACGCGCTTCTCGTCAAAGCGGATTGCACGTCCGTTGCGGTTGGCCATGATGATTTCGCTGTTGCCACTGGTCAACTCAACCTGAAGGAGTTCGTCATCTTCGCGGATAATGATTGCATTAACACCGAGTGAGCGCGGACGCGAATAAGCCTCGAGCGGAGTCTTCTTGATGACACCCTTCTTCGTGCAGAAAACGAGGTTATGGTTGTTGACAAACTCAGCATCGGTGAGCGACCGAACTGCGATGTAAGCCTTAACCGAATCATTGGTCTCAATACTGAGCAAGTTCTGAATCGCACGGCCTTTCTGATTACGTGCAAATTCGGGAATATTGTAGACCTTGAGCCAATAGCACCGGCCACGCTCAGTGAAGAAAAGCATATAACTGCGGTTATTGGCCGTATAGATATGCTCAATGAAGTCCTCCGAGCGGGTCGACGAACCTTTGGCTCCAACTCCGCCGCGGTTCTGCGCGCGGAACTCGGACAGTTTGGTGCGCTTGATGTAACCGAGGTGACTGATTGTGATAACCATTTCATCGTCATCATAGAACGAATCGTCATCAAACTGTCCGCCGGCAATGTTGATTTCCGAACGACGGTCGTCGCCATACTTATCGCGAACCTCCTCCAGTTCGGTCTTGATTACCTGACGGCAAACCTCCGGATTCTCAAGAATCTCATGGAGACGCTTGATTTCAGCCTGGATGTCCTCATAGTTCTGGTGAAGTTTATCCTGCTCCAGTCCCGTCAACTGACGCAGACGCATCTCAACGATTGCCTGGGTCTGGGCATCCGAAAGACCGAAACGGACCGAAAGGGCCTCACGGGCAGCCTCGGTATTGGCGCTTTCCTTAATAATCTTTATTACTTCGTCGATATTCTGCGACGCTATAATCAAACCTTCGAGAATATGGGCCTTCTCCTCAGCCTTGCGGAGTTCATAGCGCGTGCGGCGAAGCACAACGTCATAGCGATGCTCAATAAACGCCTGAAGAATTTCCTTCAGATTGAGAGTCTTCGGACGACCATTGACAAGTGCTACGTTATTGACCGAGAAACTTGACTGAAGCGCCGACATTTTGAAGAGTTTGTTGAGGACAACCATCGGGTTCGCATCAACCTTCAGCGAAATCACAATGCGCTGAGTGGTGTTCGAATCGCTTTCGTCATTAATGTCGGAAATGCCGTCAATTTTCTTTTCTGTAATGAGTTCGGCAATCTGTTTGACCAGTTCGCCGCGGTTAACCCCGTAAGGAATCTCGGTAATAATAATATTGGTGTGGTTACCAACATTCTCCATTGTATACTTAGAGCGGATAATCACTCGGCCGCGACCGGTTTCATAAGCCTCTTTGACGCCCTGGATGCCATATATAATGCCGCCCGTGGGGAAATCAGGAGCGGGAATGTAATCCATCAACTCCTCAATTGTAAGTTCAGGATTTTCCAGCAGGGCAATCGAGCCGTTGATTGACTCGCGCAGGTTATGCGTCGGCATATTCGTCGCCATGCCGACAGCGATACCGGAGCCGCCGTTGACAAGCAGATTCGGGAAACGGGTCGGCAATACGGTCGGCTCATCGCGCGTATTGTCATAGTTGCGCTGCATGTCGACGGTTTCAGCGCCGATATCAGCCAGCATCTCTTCACCCATCTTGGCCAGGCGGACCTCAGTATAACGCATTGCCGCAGCCGAGTCGCCGTCAATCGAGCCGAAGTTGCCGTGACCGTCAACAAGTATGTTACGCATGGCCCAATCCTGAGCCATACGGACAACAGTGCCGTAAATTGAAGAGTCGCCGTGAGGGTGATACTTACCCATGACGTCGCCGACGCAGTTTGCCGACTTCTTGAACGGTTTATCTGAGGTATTGCCCATCTCGTTCATGCCGTAAAGCACACGACGATGAACGGGTTTGAGTCCGTCACGCACATCCGGAAGCGCACGCGATACAATAACAGACATCGAGTAGTCGATATAAGCGGACTTCATTTCGCTCTCGATGTAAATTTTCTGAATCCTGTCTTCTTGCATATAGTAAGATTAGTCTAATATTTTTCTTTTATAATGACGGGTAAACATATTCCGCCAATCAACCAACAAAGTTAGCAATTTTTTCCGATACGGACCAAATTTTCAAAAAAAATTGCTCCATTTAAACTATTCTTTCTCCAATAACGTTGTAAAGATGTTAACGTAACCAAATTTCAAAAAAATTCAAGTTATGAAAAAACTTTTAGCATTTGCGGCTGCAGCCGCAGTCAGCCTCAGCGCTTTCGCCCAGGATAACCTGAAAAATCTCTACATTGGCGGCAGCCTCGGAGTCTGGCGCAATCAGTCTGACAAGGTTACCTCCGTCACCATCGCTCCCGAAGTCGGCTATAACCTTAACGATACCTGGTCAGTCGGCGCTCAGATCGGCTATCGCTACCTCGGCAACAGCAGTGCGAAGAACTCATCATTCATTTTCGACCCTTATGCCCGTTGGACATACCTTCGCGCCGGCATGGTCCAGCTCTTCGTTGACGGAGGCGTTGACTTCTCGCTCGGCCACACCTCCTGGGAAGGAGATGATTCTGACGTTTCTGCGTCGTTCGGCATCGGCCTCAAGCCCGGCGTTGCCCTGAATCTCAACAAGAATTTCAGCATCATAGCCCATTTCGGATTCCTCGGCTATCAGGGTGCCAACAAGGCAGCAGAAGTCGGAGGCTTCAAGAAAGGCTTCGGATTTGACTTCAACAACTCCGTAAACTTCGGATTCTACTACACATTCTAAATAATCTAACTTTTCCTCACTCCCCGGAAATGCCCTCCCTCCAGAGGGCATTTCTATTTTATAACAGAATAAAAAGTTGAGGGCCAGCCTAAACGCAGTTTTATTTGGATATAACAAAGTAAATTTTTAACTTTGCCAACGTTATGGAACCACAATCGACCCCCCAACCCATTGACCCGCAGAAGGTCCACGAGGCAACCCTTGCCTACTTTGACGGCGATGAACTCGCCGCGCGCGTATGGGCTTCGAAATATGCCCTGAAAGACAGTTATGGAAACATCTTCGAGCTGACGCCGGACGACATGCACCTACGCATGGCTGCCGAATTGGCCCGCACCGAGGCAAAATATCCCAACCCGATGACCGCCGACGAGATCTTCGGTCTGCTGAAAGATTTCCGTTATGTCATTCCCCAGGGTTCACCAATGAGCGGCATGGGCAATCCGTTCCAGACCGTCTCACTCAGCAATTGTTTCGTTATAGGGCTTGACAACCCGGCCGATTCTTATGGTGCGATTCTCAAACTTGATGAAGAACAGGTCCAGTTGATGAAACGCCGTGGTGGCGTTGGCCATGACCTCAGCCAGCTCCGCCCGAAAGGGATGCCCGTCAAGAACTCTGCGCTGACTTCGACCGGCCTGGTTCCATTCATGGAACGATACTCAAACACGACCCGCGAAGTCGCTCAGGACGGCCGTCGCGGCGCGCTGATGCTGACAACCTCGATTGTCCACCCCGATGCCGAAGCTGTCATTGACGCAAAAATGACCGAAGGCAAAATTACCGGCGCTAACGTATCTATCCGCATCACCGACGATTTTATGCGTGCGGCAGAGTCAGGTGAAAAATTCATTCAGAAATTCCCTGTTGACTCTGACTGCCCGACCATTACCAAAGAAACCGACGCTTCGGCCCTCTGGCAGAAAATTGTCCATAACGCATGGAAATCAGCCGAACCCGGAGTGCTGTTCTGGGACACGATTACCCGCGAATCACTCCCCGACTGCTACGCCGACCTTGGTTTCCGCACAATTTCGACGAATCCGTGCGGAGAAATTCCCCTCTGCCCGTACGATAGTTGCCGACTGCTGGCCATCAATCTCTATTCCTACGTCGAAAATCCTTTTACTCAGCAAGCTCGCCTCAACTTTGACCTCCTCCGCGAGCATGTCGGCAAGGCTCAGCGAATCATGGACGACCTCATCGACCTCGAAATCGAAAAAATCGACGCTGTCCTCAAAAAAATCGAAATAGACCCCGAAGATGATGACACCAAGCACACCGAACGTCATCTTTGGGAGAAAATCCGCCGCCGGACCCTCCAGGGACGCCGAACCGGATTAGGTACGACTGCCGAGGGCGACATGATTGCGGCTCTCGGCCTCCGCTACGGAACCGAAGAAGCATCGGCCATGTCTGAACTGGTTCATAAAACCATAGCACTCGCAACCTATAATTCTTCCGTAACCATGGCGTCTGAACGAGGTGCCTTTGAAATCTACAATGCAAAGCGTGAAGAAAAAAATCCGTTCATCAACCGCCTGTTTGACGCTGACCCCGGTCTCAAAGAGCGCATGATGAAATACGGCCGGCGAAACATTGCCTGCCTGACAATCGCTCCGACCGGCACCGTCTCGCTGATGACACGTACCTCCTCCGGCATCGAACCCGTCTTCATGCCCGTATACAAGCGCCGCCGCAAAGTCAACCCGAACGACCGCGACATCAGGGTCGACTATGTCGACGAGAACGGAGACTCGTTTGAGGAATATATCGTCTACCACCCGAAATTCCTTGAATGGATGAGAGTTCAGGGAATGGAACCATCGCAGACACTGACGACTGAAGAGATTGCGGAACTGGTTGCCAGATCACCATACGCCGGCGCCTCGGCAAACGAAATCGACTGGGCTGAAAAAGTCAAGATGCAGGGCCGCGTCCAGAAATGGGTTGACCATTCCATCTCTGTCACCATCAACCTCCCCTCGACCGTAACCGAGCAGTTGGTCAACGAACTCTATCTGACCGCATGGAAATCCGGCTGCAAAGGCTGCACGGTCTACCGCGACGGGTGTCGCTCCGGTGTCCTGAATGCAATCACCCCCGGCAAGGACAAGAAAACCGAAGCGGAATCTCACGAACATAAACCGCTGTTGGCAAAACGGCCAATCAGCCTGGAAGCCGACGTTGTCCGCTTCCAGAACAACAAAGAAAAATGGATTGCATTCATCGGCCTTGTCGACGGTCGTCCCTACGAAATCTTCACCGGCCTTGCCGATGACGAAGACGGCCTGTTCCTGCCGAAGTCCGTTACCCGTGGTCAGATAATCAAGGCCATCGACGACAATGGCAACAAACGCTATGACTTCCAATTCACCAACAAGCGCGGCCACAAGACCACGATTGAGGGCCTCAGCGACAAATTCAACCCTGAATACTGGAACTACGCCAAACTGATTTCGGGCGTTTTACGCTATCAGATGCCAATTGACCAGGTAATCAAGATGGTCGACGGCCTCCAGCTCAACTCCGAGAGCATCAACACATGGAAAGCCGGCGTTGAGCGCGCCCTGAAAAAATACATACCCTCCGGAACCGTTGCCGGCGGACAAGTCTGCCCCAACTGCGGCCAGGCCACGCTGGTCTACCAGGAAGGATGTCTTGTCTGCAAATCATGCGGTGCAAGCAAATGCGGATAAGCCCTATGATGTTTCGCGTAATCACTCCGCGTGTCAGCCCCGGACAGACCGTAAAAGTTATCGGATCATGCCCAGAACTCGGAAACTGGGACCCGCACCTTGGTGTCACGATGACGGCCGAACGAGCAATTCCGCTCTATACGGCTACAGTCCCGTATCAACTCCCATCATCGCTTGAATTCAAATTCGTCATCTGCGACGGCGATCACGTCATTTGGGAAGAAGGAGCCAACAGAACCCAAGCCAACATCGGTCCGCTTGATTTTCGAGGCCGCGAACGCTGGCGTGCAACCGGAGTGGCAATCCCCGTTTTCTCGCTTCGTTCCGAAGGTGACTTCGGAGTCGGTGACTTTGAAGACTTGAAACTTCTGGCCGACTGGGCTGCTGACAGCGGCATGAGCGTCATTCAGATTCTACCGATCAACGACACGACAATGACGCGAAAATTCACGGACTCATACCCCTATAACGCCAACTCTACCATTGCCCTCCATCCGCTTTACCTGCGCCTTGATCGCCTTGGCGAGATTACGGACGAAGCGACCCGCAAACGCTTCAGCCGGATGCGCATCGAACTTCAGCAACTGCCAGAGGTTGACTACGAACGCGTAATTGAGGCAAAAGAGGCTTACGCACGCGCCATTTTCGAACAAGAAGGCGAAAAAACTTTGAATAATCCGGATTTTTACCGCTTTCTTGACGATAATTTCTACTGGCTTATTCCTTATGCAGCGTTCTCCACGCTACGCGACAAATATGGAACGCCTGACTTCCGCCAATGGGGAAGCGATTCAAAATACTCGGCGTCACGCATCGTCAACATGCTTAATGATGATGACGAACGCCACAGAATCCAATTTTACTTCTTTCTTCAGTTTCATCTCCACACGCAGTTGCTCGAAGCCGCCGCTTACTGTCGTTCGAAGGGCATTGCCCTCAAAGGCGACATACCGATTGGTATCTCGCCTGACAGCGTCGACGCCTGGCAGAACCCCGAACTCTTCAACCTTGATATGCAAGCGGGCGCTCCGCCTGATGACTTTGCGCGTGAAGGTCAGAACTGGGGATTCCCGACGTACAACTGGGACTGCATGGCCCGGAAGCGTTACTCTTGGTGGGACCGGCGCCTCAGAAAGATGGCTGAGTATTTCGACGCGTTCCGAATTGACCACATCCTCGGGTTCTTCAGAATTTGGGAAATCCCGTCAACCGAAGTTTACGGCCTTTTAGGACATTTCTCGCCTGCCCTGCCTTTGTCTCCGGCCGAGATGGACGCCACGTTCGATTTCCGCTTCAGCGCCGAAATGGCCCGTCCACTCCATTCAACCGAAGGTTTTGCAAACCAACGCGAAGCCCTTGAGGCCGGACGCGCCGACCTGCTTCCGCGCTTCGCTGACCTCCTCTTTGTCGAAGACCCTTACAAACCCGGCCACTACCATCCGCGCATTGCAGGTTATGAGACCGAAATGTTCCGCAATCTGCCGGAGAATCAGCGCGCCGCCTACAGCCGCATGCACGAGGAATTCTTTTATCGTAGACATAATGACCTTTGGCGCAAAAACGCCGAACGCCGCCTGCCGGCCGTTGTCAACGCAACGACGATGCTTGCCTGCGCCGAAGATCTCGGAATGATTCCGGCGTGCGTCCCGACCGTTCTTGATGAATTCCAGATTCTTTCGCTGGAGGTCCAGCGCATGCCCAAGGAGTATGGCGTCATACTTGCCCGTCCGGAAACGTACCCATATCAGAGCGTCGCAACCACTTCAACCCACGACATGCCCCCCCTGAGGCTTTGGCTCATGCAAGGTTCAGATCAGGCAGTCGACCCCTCGCCGGAAACCTGTGCCGGATTCATTGACGCACACGTCAAGTCGCCTGCCATGCTGTCAATTCTTCCGCTCCAGGACTGGCTGTCGGCCAACCCCGAACTCCGACGGCCTGACCCGACCGAAGAACAAATCAACATTCCGTCCAATCCGCGCCACTATTGGCGCTACCGCATGCACCTGACCCTTGAAAATCTGCTGAACCATTGACCGACAGATTTGTTATAAAAGAAAAAAGAAACAGACAAAACGACTACACCAAAACGTATGAAACGACTTCTTTTCTTTACTTTTATAGCAATTATGCTTGCCCTTGGCTCCTGTTCGCCATTTACGCTCGTAAACTCCGAGACATACAACAACGCAGACCTTGCCTCTTACAAGACATTCCGAATTGTCTACCCCGACGGTGAAAACAGGCTCCCAGACGGCATGACGATGGTAACATATTATAACATCGCAGCAGCAATCCGCGAACAGATGGTTGAGCGTGGCTACGTAGAAGACCCCACCTCACCCCTGCTCGTCAACTTTGCCGTGACCATCCATCGCGAAATCGACACTGCGCCCGCCTACACGATGGCTCCCCCTCCCGGCCCTATGGGTCCGATGGGTCCCGGATTCGGACCCGGTCCCTTTAACGGATTTTACCCGAGTTTCGTCTATCCGCGATTCTACTATTGGAACCCGAACGCACAAGTCATTACCGGCATATACAAAGAAGGTGTCCTGACCGTTGACATGGTCAATCTCCGGGAGAAACTCCCCCTCTTCTCGGCATCAGTCGCAACGATAATTGACAACGGTCAAGGTCAGTATCGCAACCTCAAGAGCATCGCTGAGGCGGTTCAGACTTTGTTCTCCAAATATCCCGTGCCGATTGAACCACAATACCGTAACCGGAAATGACGAATCTACCGACAAAAATAACCTCATTTTACGTTAGCGCATTCCGCCGATCGGTTGCAACACCAACCGGTCGGCGCCTGTGGTTAGTGTTGCTCCTTAAAGTAACAATTCTGCTGGTCCTTTTCAAAATACTTTTTTTCCCGAACAGACTCGCACAGTATTCAACCGATGGCGAACGCGCCGAAGCGGTCCGTACCGCCCTAACCGCCCCGACCTCTAAACATAAACCTTAAACCATACCTTCCCCCCTGACATGACCGATATTATTTCAACCGTCGACTGGTCAAGATGGCAGTTTGCATTGACCGCATGTTACCATTGGCTCTTTGTCCCTCTAACTCTCGGACTCTCCGTGATTGTTGCGGTGATGGAGAGCATCTACCTCAAAAAAGGGCGCCCTGACAAATGGCTTAAACTCACAAAATTCTGGATGAGCCTCTTCGCAATCAATTTTGTCTGCGGCATTGCTACGGGTATTATTCTTGAGTTTGAATTCGGAACGAACTGGAGCAACTACTCCTGGTTCGTCGGCGACATTTTCGGCGCCCCGCTTGCAATTGAGGGCCTGTTCGCCTTCTTCCTGGAAGCGACCTTTGTTGTCGTAATGCTTTTCGGATGGAAACGCGTCAGCCCCGGATTCCACCTGACCGCGACATGGCTCACCGCAATCGGCACCTCTCTGTCGGCCCTATGGATCCTTGTTGCAAACGCCTGGATGCAATATCCCGTCGGCATGGAGTCCAACCCTGACACCATGCGCAATGAAATGTCAGACTTCTGGGCTGTTGCCCTCTCGCCCGTCGCAATGAACAAGTTCTTCCATACCGTCATGAGCGGATGGGCCCTCAGCGGCTGCTTTGTCCTCGGTGTCAGTGGCTGGCTCGCCGCCTTCGGCAAACGCTGCGACATGGCCGTTCCCTCAATGAAGGTCGGCGGATGGGTCGGGCTTGTCGGCATTATCCTGACCATGGCTGCCGGACACGGTTCTATTCTCCAGGTCAGCAAATCACAGCCAATGAAGTTCGCCTCGCTCGAGGGTGTATGGAAAGGCTCGACCAACGCCGAACTGACCGCCTTCGGTCTCGTTAATCCGGCAAAAAAACTCAACAACACTGAAAACCCCTTCATCTTCAAAGTCGGGGCGCCCGGCGTTCTCTCTTGGGCCACACGCGGCAGTTCCGATGCCTTCATTCCCGGAATTGAAGACATCATTGCCGGACGCGACATCATTGACGGCAAGGAGGTCAACACGGTCAGCTATGCCGAGCGGATTCTCCGCGGAAAACTCGCTCTGCAAGCCCTCGCCGACTATGGCGAGACCCACTCTGACGAAGCCCTCCAAACCCTGCGAGAGAATTATGAGTTCTTCGGCTATGGATATTATGACAATCCGGCCGAACTGATTCCGCCGGTCGGAATGACCTATTATGCTTATCATATAATGGTGGCAGGCGGCATGTACATGTTACTGATTCTGGCCGGCGGCCTCCTCCTCGCTTACTATCGTCCGGACACTATCAACAAAAAATGGTGGGCGGCCGCCGCTATGCTCGCTCTGGTAGTTTCCTGGATTGTCAGTCAAAGCGGATGGGTCTGCGCCGAAGTCGGACGCCAGCCTTGGGTCATTCAAAACCTCATGCCGACACGTGCCGCAATAAGCGCGGTCAGCCCAGAGGGCGTCAAGACAACATTCTGGGCATTCGCCGTCGTGTTCACAACGCTGCTCGCCGCCGAAATTTCAATCATGATTAACAAAATCCGTCAAGTCGCACGAAAATGATTACGTATTTCCAAAATTACTGGTGGTTCCTGATCTCGGTGCTTGGAGCCGCTCTGGTTTCTCTCCTCTTCGTGCAGGGAGGCCAAACTCTCCTGCCCTCGTTAAAGCATAAAGAAGACAAACGTCTTGCAATCAACGCACTCGGACGTAAATGGGAACTTACTTATACGACTCTCGTCGTGTTCGGAGCCGGATTTTTTGCCTCATTCCCTCTATTCTATTCAACGAGCTTCGGAGGAGCCTGGGCATTATGGATGCTGATTCTATTCTCGTTTGTCATTCAGGCCGCAAGCTATGAATTCCGCCGCAAAAGAGGCAATCTCTACGGAACCGGATTCTATGACTTCCTGCTGCTGATTAACGGTGCATTCGGCTGTATCCTGCTCGGAGTGGCCGTCGGAACAATGATTTTCGGTGCAGAGTTTACAATTGACAAGGTCAACATTACGCGCATCGGCTCTCCGGTAATCTCAACGTGGGCCAACCCTTGGAACGGACTTGAAGCGATTGCCGACTGGCGCTGTCTGTTGCTCGGTCTGGCAATTCTATTCCTTGCCCGGATGAACGGCGCGCTGTTTCTCATGCAATCAACCGACGGCGGCTCGGCCTACTTCGGACGCTTGCGCCGACGCGCTATGACCTCCGGAATCATTTTCGTTCCGCTGATTGTCCTGTTCCTCGGTGTCGTGCTGACTTCGCCTACCTACGTCAGCACTCCTGACGGAATAGTCTGTCGGCCTTATGGCTACCTCGCTAACTACACGTCGCTCTGGTGGGCCGGTGTAGCTCTGCTTGCCGGAGTTGTTGCCGTCCTCTTTGCCCTGATGGGTACTATTGTAAACAAACATCGTCCGCTTCACTACGGCTTCCTGCTTGCCGGCGGCGGCACAATGCTCGTCGTGATGAGCCTGTTCTGGGTCATGGGCTACGCCAACACTTCGTTCTTCCCGTCGCTTACCGACCCTCAGTCGTCACTGACAATTGCCAATAGTTCATCGTCGCTCTTCACTCTGCGCGCAATGACCTGGGTAAGCGCCGTGCTGCCGGTCGTAATCGGCTATATCGCCTACGTCTGGCATCGTATGGGCAGCAAACCGATCACTGATTCGGATCTTTCATCCGAAGGCGAATACTAAGACCGCGGCCTAAGATTGCCAAAACGGATTTTTTTGCGTAACTTTGCAGAAAAATTTATAAGGAATGAAGAATATTCGCAATTTCTGCATCATAGCGCATATTGACCACGGGAAAAGCACTTTGGCTGACCGTCTGCTGGAGTACACCCATACCGTCAGCCAAAAAGACATGGAAGCGCAGGTTCTCGACGATATGGACCTGGAACGCGAACGCGGAATCACAATCAAGAGCCACGCAATCCAGATGGACTATGAGCTGGACGGAACAAAATATGTGTTAAACCTGATTGACACTCCCGGACACGTCGACTTCAGCTATGAAGTCAGCCGCTCAATTGCCGCATGCGAAGGCGCACTGCTCATCGTCGACGCATCGCAAGGAATTCAGGCCCAGACAATTTCAAACCTCTACATGGCCCTGGAGAATGACCTCGAAATCATCCCCGTCCTCAACAAGGTAGATCTTGATTCGGCAAAACCGGACGAAGTTGAGGACCAGATTATTGACCTGCTCGGCTGCAAACGCGAAGAAATTCTGCGCGCGTCAGGCAAAACGGGCCAGGGCGTCGAGGATATCCTGCGGGCAATCATCGAGCGGATTCCTGCTCCCGTAGGCGATTCCGAAGCGCCTCTTCAGGCCCTGATTTTTGACTCGGTGTTCAACCCTTTCCGCGGAATCATCGCTTACTTCAAGGTCGTCAACGGCACGCTGCGCTCCGGCGACTTCGTAAAGTTCGTCAGCACCGGGAAGGAGTATCATGCCGACGAAATCGGCATCCTGCGACTTGACATGGAGCCTCGCAAGGAAATTTCGGCCGGCAATGTCGGCTACATAATATCCGGCATCAAGACAAGCCGCGAAGTCAAGGTTGGCGACACGATTACACATGTCAACCGCCCATGCGAAAAAGCCATCGAAGGATTCGAGGAGGTGAAGCCGATGGTCTTCGCCGGCGTTTACCCAATTGAAACCGAAGACTTCGAAAACCTGCGGGCTTCGCTTGAAAAACTCCAGCTCAACGACGCCTCTCTGACATTCCAGCCGGAAAGTTCCGTTGCACTTGGATTCGGCTTCCGTTGCGGCTTCCTCGGCCTGCTCCACATGGAAATCATCCAGGAGCGTCTCGGACGCGAATTTGACATGGACGTTATCACGACTGTCCCCAACGTTTCTTATCGCGTCTATGACAAAAAAGGCAACATGACCGAAGTCCACAATCCCTCAGGACTGCCGGACCCCACTCTGATTGACCGGATTGAGGAACCTTACATCCGCGCTTCAATAATAACGGCAGCCGACTATATCGGTCCAATTATGACTCTCTGTCTCGGTAAACGCGGCGAACTGGTCAAGCAGGAATACATTTCCGGCAACCGCATGGAAATGATTTTCGACATGCCCCTTGGCGAAATCGTCATTGACTTCTACGATAAACTGAAGTCAATCTCGAAAGGCTACGCTTCGTTTGACTATCATATACATGACTTCCGCGAGAGCAAACTCGTCAAACTCGACATTCTGCTCAACGGCGAAAGCGTCGACGCCCTCTCAACTCTGACTCACGTTGACAACTCCGTCACCTTCGGACGCCGCATGTGCGAGAAACTCAAGGAACTTATTCCGCGTCAGCAGTTCGACATTGCAATCCAGGCCGCAATTGGCGCAAAAATCATTGCTCGCGAAACAATCAAGGCTGTACGCAAGGACGTAACCGCAAAATGTTATGGCGGTGACATCAGCCGTAAGCGCAAACTACTTGAAAAACAGAAAAAAGGCAAAAAGCGCATGAAGCAGATCGGCTCGGTCGAAGTTCCGCAGAAAGCCTTCCTTGCAGTCTTGAAACTTGACTGATTAATCAAAAAACCGATTAATTCAACGGTTTAAATTATAAACATAACCAAATTTCAGAAAAAAGGAGATGAACAACGACAGCAATTCCGATTCAAGACCGAAAGCGGAAGTTGAAATTGACAATATGCCCCACAGGGTTTTCTTTGCCGCGCGTCAAGCGATCGGACGCCACGCGACCGGTGGCAACATTCTGATTCTCGCAACCGTCCTCGCGCTTATTGTTGCCAACATCCCGGCAATAAACGGCTACTACGAAGAGTTCTGGACCAGCGAAGTTCGTCTCCAGATTGGCTCGTTCAATCTTTTCAGCCACCATGGCGAACCGATGAACCTTATCGAATTCATCAATGACGCCCTGATGGCCGTATTCTTTTTCAGCATCGGCCTTGAAATCAAGCGCGAGGTCCTCGTCGGCGAACTCTCGTCGTTCCGCCAGGCCTTACTCCCCATTGTCGGCGCAATCGGCGGAATGCTCGTCCCGGTGATTATCTTTTTCTGCCTGGCAAACGGCACGGACTTTATCGGCGGCGCAGCAATCCCGATGGCTACTGACATCGCATTCTCGCTCGGCGTCCTTGCAATGCTTGGCAACCGCGTCCCGATTTCGCTCAAGGTATTCCTCACGACACTCGCCGTTGTTGACGACATAGGCGGCATCATTGTAATCGCCGTGTTTTACAGCAGCGGAATCGAACTCGAACTGCTCGCATGGGCGGCAGGCATCCTGGCCCTGCTATATCTTGGCGGCCGATGCCTGATTCAGAGCAAGATTTTCTACATAGGCCTCGGCACCGTCGTCTGGTTCCTGTTCCTGAATTCAGGAATTCACCCGACAATTGCCGGCGTCCTCGTTGCGTTCTGCGTACCGGCCAAGCCCGTCTACGAACCGATGAAGTACATCAGGAAAATCCGAACCGCAATCGGTAACTTCCGCAGCGAAGATGACGCAACTCTCAATTCTCGCACTATTCTGAGCAACGAACAGATGAACTGGCTGAAGGAAATCGAATCGTCAAGCGACAAGGTGATTTCTCCCCTCCAGGAACTTGAAGACTCGCTCCACCCCTTAGTCAACTTCTTCATCGTACCGCTCTTTGCGTTTGCCAACGCCGGAATCTTCCTCCTTGGACTTGACCCGATGTCAATCTTCAACGGAATCTCGCTTGCAATCATCTGCGGCCTCGTATTCGGCAAATTCCTCGGCATTTTCTCATTCGCTTGGCTCACGGTTAAGCTGAAACTTGCCCCCATGCCGGCCCATGCCAACTGGCACCAGATGGCCTCCGTCTCAATGCTCGGCGGCATCGGATTCACAGTCAGCCTCTTCATTGCCACTCTCTCGTTTGGAGGACCCGAGCAGGCCGATTTGCTCAACCACGCCAAACTCGGCATTGTTGTCGGCTCGATTCTAAGCGGAATAATCGGTTTCATCTGGCTGCACAAAACTCTGCCGCAGGTTGCCGCTCCGGGCGAGTCCGATTCGGACGATTAATCCCCTCCAACCCCGCAGTTCCCAAAATCATTATCATATTTCCTTCCTGATGAGAAAAGAAACCAAAGCCATACACACACCGTTTCGTCTGCCCGACGCTTATGGCGCAATCTCGATGCCCGTTTACCATACGGCAGCCTTCGAATTCGCCAACGCCGAAGAGATGATAGAATCATTCTCTGGACGCAACGGAATGCCCGACTATTCCAGAGTCACCAACCCGACAGTCTATCACTTTGAAGACCAGATTAAGGAACTGACAGGGGCGGAAAACGTGTTCGCGCTAAACTCCGGCATGGCCGCAATCGCAAACACTCTCATGGCCATCGCCGCAACAGGCAAAAACATCGTGACCTCTCGCCACGTCTTTGGCAACACATTTGCCTTGATTAACTCAACGCTGAAGCGTTTCGGAGTTGAGTCACGACTCATTGACCTCACCGACCTCGACGCAGTTGAACGCGCCGTTGACGCAAACACCTGCTGCATCTACCTCGAAATCATCACTAATCCGCAGCTTGAAGTGGCAAACCTGCGTGAACTCGCGCGCATTGCCCACAGTGCCGACATTCCCCTGATTGCCGACACCACGGCAATCCCCTTCACCGAATTTAGCGCCAAAAGCCTTGGAGTCGATATTGAGGTTGTCAGCACCACGAAATATCTTAGCGGTGGCGCAACCTCCGTTGGAGGCGCAATCATCGACTATGGAACTTGTCCCGGCTTCGGCGAACGCATCCGATTCGAACTGATGTTCAACCTCGGAGCATACATGACGCCCCATGTTGCCTACATGCAGAGCCTCGGCCTTGAAACGCTCACTGTGCGCTATAATCGCCAGGCAACGTCGGCACTCACCGTTGCAAAGGCCCTCCGGACCATGCCCGGAGTTAAGTCCGTCAACTATACCGGACTGGAAGACAACCCATTCCATGCACTCTCAGTTGAGCAGTTCGGCCCGACGGCCGGCGCAATGCTGACAATTGACCTGGCTGACCGAGACGCCTGCTTCCTCTTCCTGAACAATCTGAAACTTTTCAAGCGGGCAACGAACCTTTTCGACAACAAAAGCCTTGCAATCCATCCCGCCTCGACCATCTTCGTCTCCTTTACCCCGGAAGAGCGCGCGAAAATGGACCTCTACGACACGACAATACGCCTGTCAATCGGACTCGAAGACCCCAATGACCTTATTGCAGACCTTAAACAAGCACTGGAAAAATGAGCAATTTCGATAAAATAGTTGACCGCCACAACACTAACGCGCTAAAATATCTCCGCCTGCCTGAAATGTGCGGAACTGACAAACTGACGGCTCTCTGGATTGCCGACATGGACTTCGAAACCCCCGATTTCATTGTCGACGCAATGCGCCGGCGTCTCGACCACAAGATCTTCGGCTACACCGGCGAGCCGGCCGAGTATCGTCCGACGCTCTGCCGCTGGATTGAGGAACATGGTGACTGGCAGATTCGCCCCGAATGGATCACCTTCATTCCCGGAATCGTAAAAGGCATCGGCATGGCAATCAACGTATTTGTAAAGCCTGACGAAAAAGTCATTATCCAACCCCCGGTCTATCATCCTTTCCGTCTGACCCCCCTGGCCAACAAGCGTGAAGTTGTCTTCAATCCGCTGATTATGCGTGAAGACGGACGCTTCGACATGGACTTCGAGAATCTCGAAAAAGTTGCCGACGATAAATGCCGGCTCCTGATTCTATGCAATCCCCATAATCCGGGCGGACGCATATGGCCCCGCGAAACATTAAAACGCCTTGCCGACTTCTGCGCCGAACGCGGAATCCTCGTCATCAGCGATGAAATCCACTGCGACATGCCTCTATGGGGCAATCGCCACATTCCGTTTGCCTCCGTAAGCGAAGCGGCCGCCCGGAATTCGATTACATTTCAGGCCCCGTCCAAAACGTTCAACATTGCCGGCATCGTCAGCTCCTTCGCCGTTGTTCCCAACGACGAAATCCGAAACAAATTCTTCTCATGGCTCACGGCAAACGAACTTAACGAAGCCGACATTTTCGCCCACATCGCCGCCTGTGCCGCCTATACACCCCAAGGCGAAGAGTGGCGTCGCGAAATGCTCAACTATGTCGAAGGAAACATCGAATTCGCCGAACGTTTCTGTGAAGAAAACATCCCCGGCGTAAAAATCCACCGCCCCGAAGCATCCTTCCTGCTCTGGCTCGACTGTCGCGGTCTTGGCCTTGACCAGCCCGAACTGGTCAATCTCTTCGTCAAAAAAGCAAAACTTGCGCTCAACGACGGCACGATGTTCGGCAAGGAAGGAACCGGATTCATGCGTATGAACATCGCCGCCCCCCGCAGCGTTATCAAACAGGCCCTGCTGCAACTAAAAGCCGCAGTTGACCAACTCTAATGGAACTGAAAGATATAATAAAGAACGCGCGCGCGAAGCTCAACGTCGAGCAGCTTACTCCAATGCAGAGTAAAATGGCTGACCTGAGCCGCGACGCGCGTTCAGTAACTCTCATCGCCCCGACCGGCTCAGGCAAAACCCTCGCTTTTGCCCTGCCGCTGTTGACGCGCACTTCGCCCTCCGCCGCCGGAATCCGGTCCGTAGTCCTGGCTCCCGCCCGCGAACTGGCCCTTCAGATAACCAAAGTATTGGCCGCTATTGCCCCCGGACTTCGCATTGCCGCGCTCTACGGAGGTCACTCAATGCTCGAAGAAAAACGCTCGCTCCAAGCCTGCACACCTGATATAGTAGTCGCCACTCCCGGACGACTGCTTGACCATCTTCAGCGCCGAAACCTTGACCTGAGGACGGTCCGGAACCTCGTCCTTGACGAATATGACAAGTCTCTCGAACTCGGATTCAGCGACGAAATGCGCCGCCTTGTTGCTGCAATGCGAAACGTCAGACTGATGATTCTCACTTCGGCCACCCGCCTTGGCGAAATGCCCGAATTCATCGACGTCAGAAACAACCGCGAATTTGATTTCAGTTCCGACGCTGTCGCCCCCGATCTGGAATTCTTCAATGTAACCTCGCCTGAAGCCGACAAGCTTCCGGCCCTGAAACAACTCCTTCTGCGCCTCCCGCACGAACGGACAATGGTCTTCGTCAACCATCGCGAAAGCGCCGAGCGAGTCCACCAATATCTCCGCAAAGCCGGATTCCCTGTCATTCTCTATCATGGCGCCCTTGACCAGCAACAGCGTGAAACCGCAGTTGACCTCTTCGCGAACGGAACCTGCCCTGTCATGGTCGCAACCGACCTTGCGGCTCGCGGACTTGACATTCCCGCCGTCGCATCCGTTGTCCACTATCATCTCCCCGTCGGAGCCGAAACCCTCACTCACCGTAACGGACGCGCCGCGCGCATGGGAGCAACCGGCTCCGTATACTATCTCATCGGACCCTCAGACCAGCCCGTTGCCGGAGTCTCAGCGTGGGACCCTGACTCAGCCTCATCGCCCGAACCTTGGAGGCCGTCTCTCTCTACCCTCTTTTTCCATGCCGGAAAAAAAGAAAAACTCTCGAAGGGAGATATTGTCGGCGCACTGACAAAAGTCTGTGGACTCCAAGGCGACCGGATTGGCACAATTGCTCTCCATGACCATCGCGCCCTTGTTGCAATTCCCGCTGCCGACTCCGACTCCGTCATCGAAAAACTGTCAAAAAACAAAATCAAGGGCCACAAAATCCGGGTCTCCAAAGCCGGAAACACTTTTTAACATTCCTACACTTTTCAGCGTAATCAACCCCTATTGATGACATTTTGTCACCAATCAGCATTGTTTCGCTTTTATTTTATCAAATTTCTACCAAAAAGTCAAGAAAATGCCGATTTTAACACTTTATGTTATATAACACCTTTACTTGACACGCGCCATTTTTGGTTATATCTTTGCATCACAAAAACGAAACAAACGGTTTCGAAATTAAAACAAGTATCTTTTTCATTTTAAGTGTAACCATACAAACAATAGGCTTAGACATAACGAATAATAGCATTTAAGTACTACCGTAAAATCCGAGTGGTGGCCCGTCGGGATGACGCGCCACCATTTTTGTTTCCCTCCGCTCCGCAATCCCCCCGCAATCCACCACACGCAGCCATCTTCACATTTTTCCGCCGAACTGAACGGAATTGTCATTTATTTTTTTTAACTTTGCACGTTGATAAAGAAAATAACAATAACAATCATAAACATTCTGACAGATGTATAGAACCAATACCTGCGGCGAACTCCGCCTTCAGGACCGGGGTAAGAAAGTAACCCTGGCCGGTTGGGTTCAGCGCGCCCGCAAAATGGGCGGTATGACCTTTGTAGACCTTCGTGACCGTTACGGTATCACTCAGATTGTATTCACTGACGAAAGCAATGCCGAACTTGCCGAAGCTGCCGCAAAGCTTGGCCGCGAATGGGTAATCCAAATCGAAGGTACCGTCGAAGAACGCACCTCGAAAAACCCCAACCTCCCGACCGGCGACATTGAAATCATTGCCTCCGCAATGAAGGTTCTGAACTCTGCTCTGACGCCCCCCTTCACAATTGAGGAAGAAACCGATGGCGGCGACGACCTTCGCATGCGTTACCGCTACCTCGACCTCCGTCGTCCCAACGTGCGTGCGAACCTTGAACTGCGCCACAAAATGACAATGGAAGTCCGCCGCTATCTCGACTCAAAAGGCTTCCTCGAAATTGAAACACCGATGCTTGTCGGCTCAACCCCCGAAGGCGCACGAGACTTCGTCGTTCCATCCCGCATGAACCCCGGCCAGTTCTATGCCCTCCCTCAGTCGCCCCAAACCCTCAAACAACTTCTGATGGTCAGTGGAATGGACCGCTACTTCCAGATTGTCAAGTGTTTCCGCGACGAAGACCTGCGAGCCGACCGCCAACCCGAATTCACGCAGATTGACTGCGAAATGAGTTTCGTTGAGCAGGACGATGTAATCAACCTCTTCGAAGGCATGGCAAAACATCTCTTCCGCGAAATCCGTGGCGTTGAACTCGAAGGCACATTCCCCCGCATGAGCTGGGCCGACGCAATGAAATACTACGGCTCTGACAAGCCTGACACTCGCTTCGACATGACGTTCGTCGAACTTGATGACGTTCTCAAAGGTCATGGCTTCAGCGTCTTCGACAATGCCGCATACATCGGCGGCATATGCGCCAAAGGAGCCGCAACATATACCCGCAAACAGCTTGACCAGCTGACTGACTACGTCAAGCGCCCTCAGATTGGCGCGAAAGGCATGGTCTATGCCCGCGTCGAAGCCGACGGCAACGTCAAATCATCCGTTGACAAATTCTACTCTCAGGAAACCCTCCGCCGAATGGCCGAAAAGATGAAAGCCGAACCCGGCGACCTCATCCTCATTCTCAGCGGCGACGACATCATGAAAACCCGCAAGCAGCTCTGCGAACTGCGCCTCGAAATGGGACGCCAGCTCGGTCTGCGTGACAAGAACAAATTCTCATGCCTTTGGATTGTCGACTTCCCCATGTTTGAATGGAGCGATGAGGAGCAGCGACTGATGGCCATGCACCATCCCTTCACCCACCCCAAGGATGAAGACATTCCGATGCTCGATACCGACCCTGCCGCAGTGCGTGCCGATGCCTACGACATGGTAATCAACGGCGTTGAAGTCGGCGGCGGCTCAATCCGTATTCACGACAGCGCCCTCCAGGCAAAAATGTTCGAAATCCTCGGCTTCACCCCCGAAAAAGCCCAGGAGCAATTCGGATTCCTGATGAACGCCTTCAAATTCGGAGCGCCCCCTCACGGCGGCCTCGCTTACGGTCTGGACCGCTGGGTCAGCCTCTTTGCCGGACTCGACAGCATCCGCGACTGTATCGCGTTCCCGAAAAACAACTCCGGACGCGACGTCATGCTTGACGCTCCCGCTCCGCTTGACATCAAGCAGCTCAACGAACTCAACCTCTCGGTTGTTGAACCCTCTTAACTTCGCCCGATGACAATCGGCCGGATAATCGAAGCAATCGAAGCAGCCGCCCCACGCTCCCTCCAGGAGCAGTGGGACAACTGCGGCCTCCTCTGCGGCTCTCCCCTTTGGGACTGCCGCGGAGTCATGCTCTGTCTTGACGTCACCCCCAGCGTTGTCCGCCAAGCCGTTGAAGCCGGCTGTAACCTTATCGTCAGCCACCACCCCTTGATTTTCAAAGGAATCAAGACCGTCAGCGACACAACTCCTCAAGGCTCCGCACTGATTCAGGCAATAAAAAACGACATTGCCGTCTACTGCGCCCACACCTCCCTCGATAATGCTCCCGCCCCCTGGGGCGTCAGCCACGAAATGGCCCGGATGCTTGGGGTTGAAGTCAACGGAGTCCTCTCTCCGACCGGAACAGGAGTAATCGCAACCCTCCCCTCTCCCAAGGCTCCGATTGACTTCCTCAACTGCGTCAAACTGACATTCTCCGCCAACGGCATGCGCCACTCCTCCCCCCTGCCCGGCCACGCCATCAAGCGCGTCGCCCTCGGCTCGGGATCCTGCGGATTCCTCATCCCTGACGCAATCGCCGCCGGAGCCGACACAATCGTGACCGCCGACGTCCGCTATCATGACTTCCTCGACTACGGCAAATCAATTTTCATCATCGACCTTACGCATTTCGACACTGAAAAGATTACAAAAGCGATTTTTAAGCGGATTATTTCGCAAAATTTTAGTAACTTTGCACCTGTGTTATGCGCAAGCGAACCAAACCCAATTGAATTTAAGTAAGTTATCACCAAAATAAGCAGATGGCTACCAACAAAAACGAACAGCCCCTGAGCGCCGAACAACGTCTGAGCGCACTCTACCAGCTCCAGACCCTCCTCTCGGAGATTGACCGAATTCGCACTATCCGCGGCGAACTTCCCCTGGAAGTAAAAGACCTCGAAGACAACATCGAAGGTCTCAAAACACGTATTGACAACTATAAGAAGGACATCGACGCCCTCAAGAAAAAGTCGGCCGAGGAAAACAACAAAATCGCCGACGCAAAGGCTCAGATCGAAAAGTACAAAAAACAGCTCGACATTGTCCGCAACAACAAGGAGTATGACATTCTTTCGAAAGAAATCGAATTCCAGACCCTTGAAGTGCAACTCGGCGAAAAGCATCTTAACGAAAACGCCCGCATTGTCGACGCCAAAAAGTCTGAAATCAAAGCCACAGAAGAACTGCTTGCAGACTCACAGCATATCCTGAAGGAAAAACAGTCTGAACTCGAAGAAATTGTCAGCGAAACAAAAGCAGATGAAGAAGAACTCCGCACACGAGCAAAAGATCTCGAGGAAAACTTCGACGACGAACGCCTGCTGACTGCATTCAAGCGAATCCGCAAAAACGCACGCAACGGCCTCGGAATCGTTACCATTGAGCGTGACGCCTGCGGCGGCTGCTTCAACCGCATTCCTCCGCAGAAACAGACTGAAATCCGCATGCACAAAAAAATCATCGTGTGCGAATACTGCGGACGTATTCTCATCGACCCGCAGCTTGCCGGTTCGGAAGAATAAATAATCCAACCTTCCTCCTGAGGAGGCGCCCGCACATAGCGCGCCTTCCTCATTCATGCTTTATCCACAAGCCCTTCTCATCACATTTCCTCACCCCCCATACCAGCGCAACATAAATGAAATTACTGCAGAAGAAACTCGCACGCTATACTGTCCCCCAGGAAGCGAAGCAGGCAGGAATCTACCCCTACTTCCGCGCCATCTCATCTGAACAGGACCCTGAAGTCATCATCAACGGACGCAAGGTCCTGATGTTTGGCTCAAACTGCTACACAGGCCTGGTTAACGACCCAAGAATCAAGGAAGCCGCAATTGAAGCAACCCGCAAATACGGAACCGGTTGCGCAGGCTCGCCTTTCCTTAACGGCACCCTTGACCTCCATAAGCAACTGGAGCATCGCATCGCCGAATACATAGGCAAAGAGGACGTGATGATTTACTCCACCGGTTTCGGTGTAAACCTTGGAGTTGTCAGCTGCCTGACCGGTCGTGAAGACTACATTCTCTGGGATGAACAAGACCATGCCTCAATTATCGAAGGACGTCGACTGAGTTTCAGCCAGAGCCTCAAATACAAGCATAACGACATGGAGAGCCTTGAACAGCAGCTTCGCAAATGCGACCCTGACAAGGTTAAACTGATTGTTACTGACGGCGTCTTCTCAATGGAAGGCGACGTAGCCAACATCCCCGAAATCTGCCGTCTCGCAAAAAAATATGACGCCTCCGTAATGGTTGACGAAGCGCACTCGATCGGAGTCTTTGGAACCGGCGGTCGAGGAACGGCCAACCACTTCGGCTGCACCGACGACGTTGACCTCATCATGGGTACCTTCTCTAAAAGCTTTGCTTCGCTCGGCGGCTTCATCGCAACTGACAAAGAAATCACCAACTTCCTCCGCCATCACTCACGCTCCTATATCTTCACCGCCTCAATCACCCCGGCTTCAACCGCCGCCGCGCTGAAAGCCATTGACATTATGGAGCAGGAACCCGAGCGCCAGGAACAGCTTTGGAAACTGACCAACTTCGCCCTCGAAGGATTCCGCCGGATGGGCTGCGAAATCGGCAACACCTCAACCCCGATTATCCCCCTCTTCATCCGCGACAACTTCAAGACCTTCAAGGTAACAACCGAACTCTTCGAAGAAGGCATCTTCGTCAACCCCGTTGTTTCGCCCGCCGTTGCTCCTCATGACACCCTGATTCGATTCTCGCTCATGGCTACCCATACCCAGGAACAGGTCGAACGGGCCCTTGAGGCAATTGAGCGCGTATTCAAACGCAACGGAATTCTAAACAAATAACCTCGCACGTCGTGAACAAGGTCCCAACCGGCATCTTGATTCGCCTTGCGTTCATCGCGCTACTGTGGCTCGCCCTGGTAGCGTTGATTCTTACAACCGCACGCATTGACATTTTCACCCTCTTTGCAATCTTTGCATCGGGGGTGGTAGTGTTTGTCCCACTCTATAAAAAACACTTTGGCAAACACAATGATGGACAACGAAAATAAACAGCCGGCATGGCCCATTGACTCACCTGACGATCTCCGCAAGCTCTCCCCGTCTCAGCTGCCGGAAGTCTGCCGTCGGCTGCGTGAAACCCTGATCAGGGAACTTAGCAGCAACCCCGGACATTTTGCCTCAAGCATGGGCGCAGTGGACCTTACCGTGGCTCTCCACTATGTTTACAACACGCCTTATGACCGCATTGTCTGGGACGTCGGACATCAGGCCTATGCACATAAATTACTGACCGGCCGCCGCGAACGCTTCGCGACAAACCGCACCCTCGGCGGACTTTGCGGATTCCCGACCCCTGCTGAGAGCGAATTTGACACCTTCGCCGCCGGCCACGCCTCAAACTCTATCTCCGCAGCATTCGGAATGAGCGTCGCCTCCCAGCTCAAAGGCGAATCGCCCAAACGCCATGTCATTGCCGTAATCGGTGACGCGTCAATCTCCGGCGGACTCGCCTTCGAAGGACTGAACAACGTTGCACAAAGCCGAAACGACGTCCTCATTATCCTCAACGATAATGAAATGAGCATTGACCATAACGTCGGCGCACTAAGCCGTTCACTCTCAAGGCTCAACACCTCACGTCGATATAACCGCATCCGCTATCGGGCCTACAATTTCCTGCGCAAGCTGGGATTGATTAACGAAACAATCATCGGCCCGGTAACCCGCTTCAACAACAGCATTAAGGCGCTACTGAGCCGCCAGCAGAACATATTCGAAGGCCTAAACATCCGTTACTTCGGCCCGATTGACGGCAACGACGTTGAAAAAGTTGCACGCGTCCTTGCCGATATCAAAGACATGGAAGGCCCCAAGCTACTCCATCTCCGCACACGCAAAGGTGCCGGTTATGAACCTGCCGAACAAGACCCCGCCAACTGGCATGCCCCCGGAAAATTCAACCCCGAATCCGGCGAACGCCTCAGCTCCAATGGCGGAGAAAAATGGCAGGACGTCTTCGGTAACTCTCTGCTTGAACTTGCCCGCCGTGACTCGCGGATAGTCGGAATCACCGCTGCAATGCTCTCCGGAACGTCAATGAACATCCTGCAAAGCGCAATGCCTGAACGCGTCTTTGACGTCGGCATCTCCGAGGGACATGCCGTCACCTTTGCCGGAGGTCTTGCCAAGGAGGGATTCAAACCCTTCGTCGCAATTTACAGCTCATTCCTGCAACGGGCCTATGACCATATATTCCATGACGTTGCGCTCAACAGTCTTCCGGTCACATTCTGCATTGACCGTGCCGGACTCGTCGGAGAAGACGGAGCCACCCATCATGGCGCACTTGACATTGCTTACCTGCGCTCAATTGCCGGAATCACCATTGCCGCTCCATCCAGTGCCGCACAGATGCGCCACCTGATGGCCACGGCGGCCGAGTTTAACGGCCCGATGGCCATACGCTATCCCCGAGGCGCAGCTGCCGGCTCATCGGCCGACGCCCCTCTGACTCCATGCCGGATAGGCAAGGGCCGCAAAATTGCTGACGGCAACCGGATTGTATTCCTCTCCGTCGGTCCTATTGCCGGAAATGTCACCCGCGCTCGCGAAATTCTCAAAAACAAAGGAATATCCGCTGCCCACTACGACATGGTGTTCATCAACCCGCTCGACACCGATATTCTCCGTGAAGTCGCCGAAAAACGCCTGCCGATTATCACTGTCGAGGACGGTATTCGCTCCGGAGGCTTCGGCAGCGCCGTCAGCGAATGGTTTGCCGACAATGGATATGAAACTCCTCGCATTGAGCGCCTTGGACTCCCGACCGATTCCTTTGTCACCCAGGGAACACCTGACCAGCTTTACAGAATCTGTGGACTCGACCCCGAAAGCATCGCGTCTGCGGCCGAAAAAATCCTTTCCTGATGAAAATCGTAATCGTAGGCGCCGGAGAAGTCGGTTCACACCTTGCGGCAATGCTCTCTCAAGAAGAACAGGACATTGTCCTGGTCGATAAAGAGGCCGAAAAGCTTGACCCGCTTGACGCTAAATATAACCTGCTGACCGTCAAAGGACATCCTACATCCTTTGCCACTCTCCGCAATGCCGACACGGAAAACTGTGACCTGTTTGTCGCCGTAACCCCCTTCGAAACCGACAACGTTACAGCCTGCATCATCGCAAAATCAATGGGAGCAAAGCGAACAGTTGCCCGCGTTGACAATTTTGAATACATGATGGAGCAACACCGCCAGTTCTTTAAAGAAAGAGGAGTTGATGCCGTAATCTATCCGGAATACTATGCCGCAAAAGAAATCTGCACCGCTTTGCGCCATACTTGGGTGAGAAACTGGTTCGAAATGTGGGGCGGCGAATTAATCCTGATAGGAGTCAAACTACGCGAAAACGCCGAAATCATCAACCTCAGCCTCAAGGAATTCTCTCGCCGCGGCCACAGCTTCCATGTATCAGCAATCCGCCGCCGTCACGACACGATTATTCCCGGAGGCGACACCGTAATTAAAGCCGGCGACATTGTTTACTTCATGACCCGACCCGAAGATGTTGACGAACTCCGACGCATCTGCGGCAAAAAGCTGACAAAGGTCAAAAACGTCATGATAATGGGCGCAAGCCGAATCACATCGAGACTTGTTGAAGAACTCGGCCCGAAATATAAGCTGAAAATAATTGACACCAACCGGCGTCAATGTGAAAAACTCGCCGAAAAATACTCCGAAATCAACGTAATTTGCGGCGACGCACGCGACAACGACCTGCTGATTGAAGAATCCATCGCCCACATGGACGCATTTGTAGCGCTCAGCGACAGCTCCGAAACAAACATCCTCGGATGTCTGACCGCCAAGGAACTCGGTGTCGGCAAAACAATTGCCGAAGTAGAAAGCATACAGTACATAGGCGAAGCCGAAGCCCTGAATATCGGCACGATTGTTAACAAAAAACTTCTTGCCGCAGGTGCGATTTTCCAGTTGATGCTCGACCAGGATGCCGGCAACTCGAAATGCCTTGCGCTGACCGACGCAGAAGTCGCCGAACTTGAAGTAAAACCCGGAGCGAAAATAACACGTGCCGCCGTCAAGGACCTCCACCTGAGCCACGACATGACAATTGCCGGACTCATTCGCAACGGCGAAGGCCGCCTCGTGGACGGCAACACGCGAATCGAAGCCGGCGACCACGTCGTTGTCTTCTGCCTGAACGGCGCAATCCATAAATTCGAGCGTCTTTTCAAATAATGAAGCGTAAAATCCTAAACGGAATCAACTTTGCCGCCGTCGGACGAACCCTCGGCATACTCGTCCTCTTTGAAGCGGCATTCATGATTGTTCCGGCCTTAGTCGCACTCTTTGCAGGAGAATCCGGAGCCTTCAAGGCTTTTGGCCTCTCAGCCATCCTGACTGCCATTTGCGGATGGCTCTCCTATCACTACATCAGGCCCTCCGGACGCGACATGGGACGCCGCGAAAGCGTCCTCCTTACCGCATCCGTCTGGATCGTCTTCTCCCTCTTCGGACAGATTCCATACATGCTTGCGCCATCAACTCATCTCAACTTCTCCGCCGCATTCTTCGAGGCTATGAGCGGATTCACGACAACAGGCGCCTCTCTTGTCGAATCAACCGACAATCTGAGCTACGCCGTACACATATGGCGCTGCCTCTCACAATGGATTGGCGGACTCGGAATCATCATTTTCACGCTCGCGCTCGTACCAATGCTGAATTCATCGGGTGGCATGCAAATGTTCAACGCCGAACAAAACAAGATTTCCGTCGACAAAATCAGGCCCAGAATCTCTTCAACGGCCCGACGCCTCTGGATGGTCTACGTCTTGCTGACATTCACCCTGTTTCTGCTCCTCTGGGCCGGCCCCATGAACGCATTCGAAGCCGCTTGCCATGCCATGTCAACCCTTTCAACCGGCGGTTTCTCAACCTCCTCCGAAGGAATCAACGTCTACAATTCAATCTACGTTAAAGCAACCATAACGCTCTTCATGTTCCTCGGCGGCGTCAATTTTGCTATGATCTATCGCGCTTCGACCGGACAGCACAAAGCCGTTCTGAGCAACGAAGCATTCATCACCTATTGCCGTGTGATTCTCTTCGCAACTCTCCTTTTCATCATCGGAATCTTGCTCAACGGATCCTTCTCCGGATGGCAATCCGTCACAATCGACCCTCTGTTCCAAGTTGTGAGCCTTGTAACATCGACCGGCTTCATGCTCTCCGACTTCAAACTCTGGGGGCCGAGCGTTCTCTACATTGGCCTGCTGCTGATATTCATGGGCGGATGTGCCGGATCAACCTCCGGCGGTGCAAAAATTGACCGCGTCGTCTATCTGCTTAAATTCCTGCGCAATGAAGTCAAACGCACCCTCCGCCCCAACTCAATCATGGCCGTACGTGTCAGCGGACGCACTGTCCCGACCGACCGTATCAACAACGTCGTCGCTTTCCTCTGTCTCTACGTACTAATTATCATTGTCGGAGGGCTTACCCTGACGTTTTGCGGCGCTCCGCTGGCCGACTCCTTCGTCTCTGCATTTGCAGCAATCGGCAATGCTTCGCTGGCAACGACAGATTCTGCCGTCGGATGCAACTACGTGCAACTCAACGCCGGCGCCCACTATGTTCTCGCATTCCTGATGCTCGTCGGCCGCCTGGAACTCTTCACCATTCTAATCCTTTTCTCGCGCTCCTTCTGGCAGCCGTAATCCCCCGCAGCTCCGGTCCGGCTTAAACCGGAACAACCATCATCGGCATATCTGAATGAAACAAAATCCGATGGGCCAACCCCGGATTAAACAGCCTTACGAGCATGCTCTTTTTCCGATTCGGCACAACAATCAAATCAACAGTCTCATGCTCGATTGATTCAATCTGACTCTCCGTTGACTCCAACGTGAACTTATAGTGCGGAAAATGAATCCGGCAATACTCGCGCAGGGCCGAGCGCGCCGCATCCGTCGTTGACCTCAAATACTTCTGGCTCGGCAAACAAATAACCTTCACCTCAAGCTCCTTCTGCGGGGGCATCAGCCGGTTCAAGGCGTCCAGAGCAAGAAAATCCTCCTGCTCCATGCTCGAGATCAAGGCAACGGTCTTCACATCAGCCAGCGAATTGAACGTCCCGTCTCCCTCCGGAACCGTCAGCGCCTGAATCCGGCAACTGTCAAGAACCTCTGCTGTTATGCTCCCCATCAGATCATTAGCCTTGCGTTCGGCCGCACGGGTCCCCATAACAATCAGCCTGACTGCATGGTTTCCCTTAATATACTGCGCAATACACTCCTCCGGCACTCCCTCGACCAACACGCTCGAGAACTTTGCGCCAGGAATCGCTCCCGACTTAATCTCAGCCTTGATCTTCGAAATGAGCGATGCCATCATCTCGTGCGCGCCGCGCGCAATCTCAATTGACGACGCCGAATTGTCCGGCTGCATCATACCCGAATCAAACGTCAGGGAATTCGACAGCGACATAATCGATGACGACCGCGGAACAAGATAAGCATGCAGCAACACAACCCTCGTTGAACGGTTGTTCGCAGCCACTGAGAAGGCAACTCGGGCGCTGTGGAGCGATCGCTCCGAAAAATCAACCGGCACCAGAATAATCCGCCCCTCGTCAACGGTCGACTCAGTCTCACCCGCGTCCGGCTCTATAACAAAAATCTCCGGATTCTCTATAATCCGAAGAGCCAAAGGCAAATCATTCTCATGAATTCTCACTCGAACTCCGGATGACACAACCGGGTCCGACAGATTGACATTCTGCAAAACAACCTCGACTCCCTCATGTTCCAGAAGAGTCTTCAAGGCCATTGCCTTGTCAAAAGTGTGAATTGCCACAGTTATTAGCCGTCCGTCTTCCATAAAATCAGTTATAACAAAAAGGAGAAATAAAAAAGAGAGAGAAGAATGAGTATGGACAAATTTCTGATTATTTCTTCTCCTCGGCGAGAATCTCGAGGGCCATATCATAAATCGTCGTGTCGTCCAAAACTACAATACCGCCGTTAGGACCCGGCTCAATATGAACGCCCTGATTCTTACCATATTCATAATTGCTTCCGCCGAAGTAATTGCGGACAGTCTGCACTGTAATGTTCAACTTATCGGCAATGCGGTGCATGGAACCGTCAGGCAGCGAATCTTTCAGTTGGCGAAGTTCGTTGAAGGAAATTGTCTTGCTCATGGTACTACTAAATTTTTTAGAGGGTTAATTATCGTTTTGTTGTCGTAAAGTTAGAAAATTTTTCCCGCCATACAAAAATAAAAAGCATGTTATATAACATGCTTTTTATTTTATCTTATCATTCAGTTATTTAAATAATTTCAACTGCCTCCGACGATACCCAGGCGCGATGCGAGTTGTCAACCTTAACGTCATACCACATCCGGTCCTTGCCGCCCGTGCCGGGAATCGAATCCAGAATCTTTAGCTTCGTCCCCTCGTGAAGAAGCATAGCCTCCTCAGTACGGTCCTTGGGCTGCCGCGGTGTAGTCGACAGTATTACCGACGGACTGACAACCACAGCCTCATCCGAGGCCGACGCAGCTCGCGTGCCTCGCCGGGCAAGCATATTCGAAACGACGCAGAGAATCAGCAGCACTCCGCTGCCGAAAAAACCGATTTTACGCATCACGACTCCGTCAACCAGGAAGTAGACACAAACTCCGCCAAGGGCAAGCACGAAGCATCCCAAGGCAATCCATGCCCACACATTCGGATGCATTACGCGTGCAACACTGTCAGCTGCGCTGCCGAAAAGCGAGTTGCTGTCAGCAATGCGGTCCGTAATCCGCGAATTGACAAACTCAAGATTATCCCTGACGTCCGAATTCGACGGGTCAAGCCTCAAGGCGCGCTCATAGCTGACAATAGCCATACCGTTAAGGCCCGCGCGATAATACGCATTCCCGAGGTTATAATAACGCTCAACCGACGGTCCAAGCGAGTCAATTGCCTCCTGATAGAGTGCGGCCGCATTCAGAAAATCATCGTGCATATAGGCTGAGTCCGCCTCCGCAACTGATCCCCGGGCGCCCGTCGCAGCTCCGAGCATCAGAAAAAATATGATTGCTAACTTCTTCATTTTAAGTTCTCGATATTATTAATGCAACTACGGGCCGATTCGAATATCTTGTCAGCATTCTCCGACGTCAGATTGGGCGTATAGCGCGCCATCTCACATTCGTCAATAATCCTGATTACCTCGCCGACCGTCTCTTCCGACGCGCCATGTTCGCCGAGCGCACCGACGATCTTCTCGCGGTTCATCTGCGAAGCCGGAATCATGAACTTATCGCCCAGATAAGTCTGCATCGCACGGAGAAGCTCCGCATAGAACTGCTCGAACTGATTGGAACGCAAAAACTTCCCGGCTCCGGCAAGTCGCTTGCGCGCAACCTTGCCCGCGCGGTTAAGTCTACGCTCCCTGACGTCTGCGCCCCTGCGCTTAAGCGCAAACCAAAGCCCTATGGCCACCAGGACCATCAGCAACGGATAAACGGCCCAATAAACCGCCTGCGCCGCAACATAAACCGGCTTGGCCGACGGTCTGTCCGCCCCCGGCTTGATATGATGGATATCAGTGTTCTTCGCCTGAATGTCTGACTTAGACGAAACTGCCGCATGGCTAACATCGGTACCCTTCTCTACTTTGATTTCAAACCCGTCGACCTTCTCGGTCACATACTCGCCCTTCGACGGATTAAAATAAACAAAGTCATGTGAACCGATGGTGAACGCCCCGACGCTCTGAGGCACAAACGTGTACTCAATCGTCTGCGTTCCGGTCATGTTGTGACCGCTCACGCGCGCTTGCGTCTCCACATGCGGGTCATAGACCTCAAACTCCGACGGAAAATCCATGGCAGGCTCCGTCAGAAACTTAATGTTGCCGGTTCCCTCGATCGTATAAATCATCGACGATGCCTCATTCGTCTTAAAAGTGTTCCCGACCAGGCGAGCCGACGCCTTGAAACTACCGACCGCTCCCGAAAAACCGGCCGGACGAGGCTCCGGAAGGGCCCTGACGTGCAGAACCGTCGAATGTGGCTTAATCGTCAGGTCTTTCTCCTGCATGACCGGGCGCGCCGCAAAGAAATCCTGAACAAGCATCTGCCGATAAACACGGACGTTATACTCTCCGCCGCTCAGCGTAATGTCGCCAGACCGCTGCGGATAAAGCAATGCTCTGTAAATCGTTGCCGCATAGTAATCCTTGCCGTTGACCGTCTCTGAATGCCAGTCAATTGTCGACGGCGTGCCGATTACTTCGATCAGACAACCGTCAAACGCCGGAATCGATGCCGCTGCCAGCGAGTTAACCTGCCCGTTAATGCTGTATAGCTTGATTGAACACTCAACGGCCTGCTGCTCATAAACATTATTGGCCGATAGCGCAACTCGCATAAACAGGTCATTGGCTCCAACCTGAAAGTCCGACGATGTCGACGTCCCGCCGCCCTGACTCGGACGCGACGGAGACGGCGATCCCCACCCGCCCTGACGCTGGCGCGACTGTGATGCGGCCATGACCGTAAACTGGCCCGGCTGCGTCGAATAACTCTTGCCGTCAACCGTGACGTCTATCTGAGGAACCTTAACCGTCCCTTCTTTATCGGCCTGATAAGTAAACGTGTAGCCCGTACTCTTCGACGACTGCATTCGGCCGTTGATAATGCTCGTATACGAACTTGTGCTGACGCCGGGTCCGCCAAGAAACGTACATCCGCTCAGAGTCGGCGCTGCAATGTCCGCGACCCTGCCCTCAGGATTATTGACCGTTACAGTCAGGCTGAAACGGTCGCCCGCAGCAACATTCCGCGGCAGCGATACCTCCACCGAGGTCTGGGCCGCTCCGACTGCCACTACAAATATTAGGGCGCAAAATGAAATGAATTGTCGAATTTTCATCCTATTTTCATCTAATTCTCATTATAAACTCTAACTACCAGTTCCTGCCTCTCTGACGCTGACCGCCACGCTCGCCCTTACCGTTCTGCTGAGCCGCTCTGGCGCGGGCCGCCGCGTCTTTCTTCTCAACTGCATTCAGAATTTGGTCGCGGTTCTGCGAACTCATGTTCTGCTGCTGTTGCTGCTCCTTCTGGTCATCTTTGTTCTTATTCTGGTCCTGCTGATTCTGCTGGTCCTGCTGTTGGTCCTGCTGATTCTGATCTTGATTCTGGTCCTGATTTTGATCCTGATTCTGATCTTGATTCTGGTCTTGGTTCTGGTCCTGATTCTCCATTTGTTTCTGGACAAAACGCATATTCTCGCGCGCTTTCTCGTTTGCCGGATTCTTTCTCAAGGCCTGCTTATAGCCCTCAAGCGCTCCCTGCAGATTCTGCTGGTTAAACGCCAGATTGCCCATATTATAGGCGGACCATTCCGCAACCTCCCGATTCTGACCCTCAGCCATCAGCTTCTGCATCACTCCCGCGGCATTCGCAAGCAACTCCGCGTTGGACTCCGCATTGTCAGCTGACAAGTGCAACTGCGCAAGCGCCTGATTGAACTGCGCCACCTCGCTCGCCGGATTCTCATTGAGCGCTCGGCGGTAAAGAATTTCCGCCTCCGAGTAGTGGCCCTTCTCAAACTCCTCATTACCCTGACGGATAAGCCGGCGCTCTTTCCTGACTGAGGTGTCCTCAACCGGCTGGCCATATGGCTTAAGCGTCTGAGCCTGGGCGCCGACTGCAAGCGCCGCCATCAGAACCGCAGCTCCGCCGCGGCTAAAAAAGTTATACTTTCTCAAAAATCCAATCTTTCTGTTTGAAAGGATGCAGTCAATCATAACCAATATCAGCGCAATCCACGCAAAAACCGGAAATTGCTCGTCATTAGCCGTATAATTGACCTTTCCGAGGTTTGACTTCTTAATTTCATCAAGACGCTTGACAAGTTCGTTCAGCGCCGATGCAGATGCACCGTTGATATAGACTCCGCCGCCGGACTCCGCAATCTCGTGCGCAAGCTGCTCGTTTAGATAAGTCGTGACAACCTGCCCCGTCTCATCCTTCAGCCAGTTCGTATAAGTCCGGTCAAGAGGAATCTGAGCGCCCTTGCCTGAGCCGAGACCAATAACGTCAACCTCAATCCCTTCACTGTGGGCCGCCGCTGCCATCGACTGTGCGTCGCCAACCTGGTCCTCGGCATCCGTAATGACTATGATCGCACGCTCAACGTCGTTCGCCCCGCTGAACGAATTCATAGCAACCTCAATCGCCGAACCGATCGACGTGCCTTGATTCTCAACCATCCCGGTCGAAATCTCGTTCAGATAGAGTTTTGCCGATACAAAATCCGGCGTAAGCGGCAACTGCGTAAACGCGTCGCCCGCAAACACTATCAGGCCAACCCGGTCATTGTCAAGTTTCCCCAACAGGGAGTTCAACACCTGCTTCGCGCGGTTCAGACGCGAAACGCCCTTCGGATCGTCGGTCGACGATGCGAGCATCGAGTTCGAAACGTCAACGGCAATCATCACTTCTATGCCCTCCATCTCTTCCTCCGTCGCAACGCCGCGTGTCCGAGGTCGCGCAAGCATGAACACCATGCTGACGAGCGCAAGCAGCGCAACAACAATCTTGACATTCGGAAGATATTTCGATACATCAGGCATCAACCCCGATAGTATCTTCGGGTTGCCGAAGCGGGCAATTCTTTTCTTGCGCCGATAGCGCATATTGACATAGAGCAGTCCAAGGACAACAACTCCTGCCAACAGATAAAATAACTGAGGATTTGCAAAGTTTACCATAGTATATTTCAAGGAATTGAGCGGACCACGGTGATTTTCAACAGCAACTGGAGTGCAAACAGTCCGAAGGCAACCCACGCCCAAGGCATATAGTTATCCTCCGTGTGCGAGAAGTTTCGAACGTCAAACTCCGTCTTCTCAAGGGCATCAATCTCGCTGAAAACGTCACTCAGGGCCGAACCGGACGTTGCCGCGAAATACTTTCCGCCGGTCATCGCCGAAATACTCTGAAGAGCCTTCGCATCAATCGGAGCAACCATTGCATAGTCTATCAGGTTGCCCTTCTCGTCCAGATACGGAACCGCCTGGTCAAGCGAATTCGTGTTGCCAACACCAATCGTGTAAATCTTAACCCCCAGGTCCTTGGCTATCTCCGCCGCCGTCTCCGGTGCGACTACGCCCGCATTGTTCGAGCCGTCCGTAATCAGAATGATGCTCTTGCTGACGGCCTTGCCGTCCTTAATGCGATTGATGGCCGATGCTATGCCGTCACCAATCGCCGTGCCGTCAGACGAAATCAGCCCCACTTTCACTCCGCCGATATAATTGGCAAGCATAGCCCGGTCTGAGGTCAGCGGAACCGCCGAAAAACTCTCGCCTGCAAACACGACAAGGCCCATATTATCGTTCTGGCGTCCCGCAACGAACTGCGACGCTACTTTCTTTGCCGCCTCCAGGCGGTTCGTCTTGCCGCCGAGATCTCCGGCGCGCATCGACCCCGATATATCAAGCACAAGGACTATGTCCGTTCCCTCCACATTGGTCCGGCTCCACGAATCGTGTGTCTGAGGGCGCGCAAGAACTACTATCAGACAGGCGGCTGACAGACAGCGCATTGCAAACAACACGTGTCTCAAGCCTGACTTCCACCCTCCGCTGACTTTTGCAAAAGCCTGAATCGACGATATGCCGAGGGTCGGCTCCTTATGCCGTCTGACAATATAACGGGCTATTATCGGAACCAGCAGCAACAGCAGCCAGAGCATACCGGGATGTGCAAACTGAATCATCGCTTACCCTCCTTCCCTTCACTGTCTGCCGCCTCCGCTGCCGGACGCGTATTCTCTATAAAAGTCATCGCCTGGTTAAAGGCGCGAACGTTATCTTCCGGAAGCGGACGCAACTTGGCAAACTTAACATAGTCGGCCATCTCAAGCACCTCGTTCATCAGGCCCGGTGCCGCATCCGCCGGCACTGTGGCGCGAACCGCACGCTTGATTTGCGGTGTCGTCATCTCCATCGCATTGATGCCGAAACGTCCCTCAAGATACTGACGCAATATCTCTGTAAGTTCCGTATAATAGGTCTTTTCCTGACCCTTCTCGCAAAGCTGGCGCTGTTTCAGTATTTCAAGCTGCTGCATGGCCTTCTCGTATGGCGGAATCGGCTTCTCTTCGGGTTTCAGAACCTCGCGCAGTCCGCCCTTCCGCTTCAACACATAGGCCGCGATCGCGCCGCCAATCAGAAGCAAACCAATCAGGTAAGCTGCCCAATAGTCGGCAATCCAGTCCGGAACCCAGTCAAAAAAGCCTCGTGGCTGCGAAACGGCAGGTCCCCAGGAATGTATCGTCATCATCGTATCAATGTCAGCCGTATACACTTTTATCGCAAACGGCGATGAACGGAAGGTGTCCTGACCGGCCGTCAGCGCTATGCCTGGTACTACAAATTCGCCGCTGTCCCACGGCTGAATCAGCAGCGTGCGGTTCAGCTGAATCCGCCCCGCCCCGAGTCGTACCGTGTCAATCGCCGACGCGGAATTAACCTCAACTCCGGAAAGCAATTCAACCGGAACTTGAGATTTCACTTCCTCTTCGCGGTCCGTCAGCCATTTAAGCGTCATCGACTCCGGCTGCACAACCTCGACGTCAACCTGGCGAAGCCGTCCCTGCAACACGTCAACTGAGTCTATCGTTGCCGTGACCTGCACCTGGGCCGACACCGAAACGGCAATCAGCGCTGCAATTCCTGAAGTGATTCTTTTAATACAAGTCATAATCATTTGACTCCTCTTCTTTTAAACATACCCATCAGGGACTTCACATAGTCATCGTCCGTTGCAACGGAAACATAGTCTACCTGACAGCGGTTCAGTGTTTCGGTCATGCGCTGCTGGCGCTCGTACCACCATTTTCCGTAAACGTTGCGCACCTTCTTCGAACCGGTGTCAATCCATGACTCTCTGCCCGACTCAAGGTCGCGCACACAGAGCAATCCAACGTCCGGAAGCTCCGAGTCGCGGCGGTCATAAACCTGAATGGCACTGACATCATGCTTGCGCGAGGCTATTGACAGCGGACGGTAATAATCCTTATCGTCAATGAAGTCACTCAAAACAAAGGTCGTGCAACGCTTCTTCAGCGCGTCCGTCATAAACTTCAGCGCACCCCCGATGTCCGTGCCGGCCTCGGTCGGTTTGAAATCGAGCAGTTCGCGTATTATATAAAGGATATGGCGCATTCCCTTCTTGGGCGGTATGAATTTCTCAACCTTCGAGGAAAAGAAAACGCACCCTATCTTATCATTGTTCTGCGAAGCCGAAAAGGCCAGCGTCGCCGCTATCTCGGCTATCATCTCACGCTTCTCGACTCCGGCCGCTCCGAACAGACGGCTGCCGGAAACGTCAACAAGCAACATGACCGTCAGCTCGCGCTCCTCCTCATAGACCTTGACGTAAGGATGATTCTGACGGGCGGTCACATTCCAGTCAATGTCGCGGATGTCATCGCCGTACTGATATTCACGCACTTCGCTGAATGTCATGCCGCGTCCCTTGAAAGCCGAATGATACTCGCCCGCAAATATGTTGCGGGATAGTCCCTTCGTCTTGATCTCAATCTTGCGGACCCTTTTCAGCAGTTCGTTTGCGTCCATATTTTAAGGCACTTGTACGCGGTCAAGTATGTTTGATACAATCTCGTCTGTGGTGATATTGTTCGCCTCGGCTTCATACGTCAGGCCAATGCGGTGACGCAACACGTCGTGCGATACGGCGCGTACATCCTCCGGCACAACAAATCCGCGGTGCTGAAGAAACGCATAGGCGCGCGCTGCCTTCGCAAGCGCGATCGACGCACGCGGCGACGCTCCGAACGCAATCACGCTCGTAAGGTCTTCCATGCCGTATTCCGCAGGTACTCGCGTCGCAAAAACAATATCTACGATATAACGCTCGATTTTCTCGTCAATATAAATCTGCGAAACAACTTTCTGTGCCTCCATAACCTCTTCAGGCTTCAGAAGGGCCTTAATCTCTGTCTTGACCGGTGAAATATTCTGACGGATAATCAGGCGCTCGTCATCGCGCGTCGGATACCCGATAATAACCTTCAGCAGAAAACGGTCAACCTGAGCTTCCGGAAGCGGATAGGTTCCCTCCTGCTCGATCGGGTTCTGCGTGGCCATCACAAGAAACGGCTCGTCAAGTTTAAACGTATTGTCGCCGATTGTAACCTGCCGTTCCTGCATCGCTTCAAGAAGCGCTGACTGAACCTTGGCCGGTGCGCGGTTAATTTCGTCCGCAAGAACGAAGTTGGCAAATACCGGACCCTTCTTGACCTGAAATGTCTCGTTCTTTACTGAATAGACCATCGTGCCGATAACGTCAGCAGGCAGAAGGTCCGGAGTAAACTGAATGCGGCTGTATTTGGCGTCAATGAGCTGCGAAAGAGTCTTGATGGCAAGAGTCTTCGCCAGACCGGGAACACCCTCCAGCAGTACGTGACCATTGCTCAGAAGTGCAATCAGAAGCGACTCAACCAAATGTTTCTGACCAACAATGGTCTGATCCATGCCTTTGGTTATCAGATTGATGAAATCGCTCTTCGAGGCTACTATCTCGTTGAGTTCGCGGATGTTAACAGAGTCACTCATACAAATTTTTAAGGTTTTATGTGTTGTTTTCTATTTTTCTTCGAATTTAACGCTGCAAAATTAACTATTTAACACTTAACTTAGGTTAAATGATATGTTAATTAAACCTATAAAAGTTTTTTATCAGTTAAAGCGACCATAAATTTCTCTGGCCTTACGCTTTGCTTCGGCTATTTTTTCAGCGTTGTCAGGTTCAAGACCGAGCGAGTCGGCCGGCGGAATAATGACAACTGTCCCCGCCTCCAGCATGTCCGGATTGCCGATTGTTCCGGCATTGGCCTCATAGATGTAGACCCAGTAGTCCATCTGCCCGTAATGCTGACGGGCCATCGTAGTCAGAAACCGACCCTGCCGAACAGTGTCCGTCACCGCCACTCTTGCTCGCTCGGTCAACTCCTCGCCTGCGCTCGGCTCTACTGGATCATCCTCTGCCTCCGGTTCGACCACTGCCGGCAACTCCTCAGGCTCGTCCTCTATCGGAGCTGCGACCGGCGTTATCAACGCAATATCCTGACACTCAGCATATTGCTTTGCAAACCAACCGCCCGCAAAGCCGCCAATAACACATAAAAGGCCAATCAGCACCGCAGCACAGTAGCTGACACCCTTGCGCTTGACAATGACCTCCGCGCGAGTCGGTTCCAATTCAGGCTCAGACGCGCTGACTGTCAAAGGCGTCTCCGCAATCTCCGCCGCCTCAGAAAACACCGTCGGTTCTTCTGCCGCCGGCTCCTCTTCTTCCTGAGCCGCCGGCTCCTCCGGAATCACTTCTTCTTCAGCAGGACTCGGCTCCTCCTCGGCAGCCGATTCACTCTCCGGCTCCGGATTCTCTTCTCCATCGTCAAGCCTGAAACCATCCGGAAGCTCTACCGGACTGAAATCCGCAAACGGCGAGTTGACTGCCGCGGCAAAATCCGCATCCGGCTGGAACACAACCGTCTGCTCCGAAATAGCAAAACGCCCCAGAAACGGCACCTCAACGGCCCCTTCTGACTCAATCTCTTCCGTCGCAAGCTGAAAAACCTCGCGCAGAAAAAACTCCGCATCAGCAGGCGAACACCCCGTTAATTCCGCCAGGGTCTCAGCTAATTTATTCAGTGTCAACATTCCGTTCGGCAATTTTGCGCAATCTGCTTGCAGGTGAAAACTCAATGGTAACTTCCGGCGGCAACAGCAATGTGCGTCCCGTCGAAAGATCTCGGCTAACCGTCTCTTCATGCTTGACTGACTTAAAGGTCCCAAAGCCCGGAACTGCCACGCTCTCCGGCTCGGCGCAATGCTGAACAAGAGTCGTACGCAGCCCCTCCAGCAGAACCTGCGTCGACTTCCGGTCGCGACCAATGCGGCCGCTCAGCTCCGTAATAAATCTACCGTTCATCGCCTCTTTCATCACTCAAAAGTCGTCTGCACGGGAAGGCTGTTGAGTTCCTCAATATAATCAAGCAACTCCTCACGCCCGGTCTCATTCTCTGACGAGGTCACAAATATTGGAGGCAATTCCTCCCACTGCTCCAGCAAGCGCTTTTTGTAAGCCTCCACACTCTTGGTGGCAGCGCCCTTCGAAAGTTTGTCAACCTTCGTGAACACTATCGCGAACGGAATCCCGTTCTCCCCGAGCCATTCCATGAACTCAAGGTCAATCTTCTGCGGCTCATGCCGCGAATCAACAAGAACAAACAGCGACGTCATCTGCGGACGCCCCAATATGTAACCCTGAATAATCCGCTGAAGTTTCTCGCGGTCGGTCTTGCTCCGCTGCGCATACCCATAGCCCGGAAGGTCAACGATATACCAACTGTCATTAATCAAAAAATGATTAATAAGTGTCGTCTTGCCCGGAGTTGACGAAGTCATCGCAAGCTTCCGCCGCCCCGTCAGCATATTAATCAGTGACGACTTGCCGACGTTACTGCGGCCAATGAAAGCATATTCATGTCGCTCTGTCGCAGGACATTTCCCTACCTGCGAGTTGCTTATCTCAAATTTTGCCGATGTGATTTGCATATATCTTGAATTTTTGATTTAACTGCAAATTTACAACATTTTTCCCAATATTTTAGAGTCGTCCAAACAAATTCAACTCTTACCCGCACCCCTAATCTCATCAATATCGGCCAAATTACGCCTAATGTTTTAATTTACCATTTTTTTTTCGTAAATTTGCACTATCTTATAGTAACCCGATTTATCACATCAAAAACTAAATGGAATTCTCAGCGCAGCAAATCGCACAGCTCATCGGAGGAACCGTTGAAGGAAACCCTGATGTAATGCTCTCTGCGTTCGACAAAATCGAATCTGCCGGACCAAAAGCCCTTACTTTTCTCTCCAACCATAAATATGCCCATTACCTTCCGTCGAGTAACGCCGGAGCAATACTGATATCAACTGACTTTCAGGTCTCCGAACCAATTAGCGCTACCCTGATCCGGGTCAACGACCCCTACGGCGCTCTCGCACAGTTGATGACCATGGTTGACCAACTCACCAACCCCCAGCCCGTCGGCATCGAACAGCCCTCGTTCGTTGCTCCCGGAGTCGAAATCCCCGAAGATGCTTATGTAGGCGCCTTCGCCTACATAGGTGCCGGAGCAAAAATAGGCGCCGGAGCAAAAATCTACCCCCAGGCCTACGTCGGCAATGGAGTTTCCGTCGGAGAAGGTACAATCATATACGCCGGAGCCAAAATCTATCGCGGATGCGTCATCGGCAAAAACTGCATTATCCATTCCGGAGCCGTCATCGGCGCCGACGGTTTCGGATTTGCTCCCCAGCCTGACGGTACATATGCAAAAATCCCACAGATGGGACGAGTCGAAATCGCCGACAATGTCGAAATCGGCGCAAACACCACCATTGACCGGGCCACAATGGGCCGGACCATCGTCGGCAAAGGCTCAAAACTCGACAACCTCATTCAGATTGCCCACAACGCCGAAATCGGCGAAAACACCGTAATGGCCGCCCAAGGCGGCGTTGCCGGCTCCGCCAAAATCGGCAGTAACTGCATGATTGGCGGACAGGTCGGCATAGCCGGCCACATAGCGATCGGCAACAAAGTCAACATCGGCGCGCAAAGCGGACTCCACACCAACACCCCTGACGGAGCCGTCCTCATGGGCTACCCCGCGCAACCCGCACGCCAATGGATGCGCCAACAGGCCCAGCTGACACGTATCGGCGAACTGATTGCAAAAGTCCGCGAACTTGAAAAGCAAATTAAATCACTCGAAAATTAAAAATATTTCAAATAAAATCTATGAAGCAGCAAACGCTCAAAGACTCTTTCACCCTCACCGGTGCCGGACTCCATACCGGTCTGCAGATTGAAGCAGAATTCACCCCCGCACCCGAAAACTACGGCTACAAATTCCAGCGAATCGACCTCGAAGGTCAGCCCATAATCGACGCTGTCGCCGAAAACGTCAAAGCAACAACCCGAGGCACCGTCATCGGAAAAGGCGACGCCCTGGTCAGCACAATCGAACACTCTCTCGCCGCGCTCTACGCTGCCGGAGTCGACAACTGCCTAATCAAAGTCAACGCCCCTGAAATGCCAATCCTCGACGGCTCTGCAATCCGCATAACCGAAGCCATCGAAAAAGTTGGACTCCAAGAACAGAACACCGAACGTGAAGTCTACGTCGTCAAACAAAAAATCGAAGTACGCGACGACACAACCGGAGCATCCATCGTTGTCATGCCCGACGACGAATTTGCAATTGACGTCATGATTGCATTCGACTCTCCCGTAATCCCGAACCAGTTCGCATCCCTTGACTGCCTCGACGACTTCACCAAAGAAATCGCCGCAAGCCGCACCTTCGTCTTCGTGCGCGAAATCGAACCCCTTGTCAACGCCAACCTCATCAAAGGCGGCGACCTTGACAACGCAATCGTCATCTACGACTCCAAAATGAACCAGGAAACCCTCGACCATATTGCCGACCTCATGGGCGCTCCTCACGTCAGCGTTTCCGAATTCGGATTCATCAACTCAACCCCCCTGGTCCACGATAACGAACCCGCACGCCATAAACTCCTTGACGTTCTCGGCGACCTCGCCCTCATCGGACGTCGGATCAAAGGACGCGTAATCGCAACTCGCCCCGGCCACAGCCTCAACACAACCCTCTCCAAGAAAATACGCAAAGAACTCAAGCGTCAGGAACTCCAGGCTCCAATCTATAACCCCAACATCGAGCCGCTGATGGACATCAACGAAATCCGTTCGAAACTTCCTCACCGCTACCCCTTCCTCCTCGTCGACAAAATCATTGATAAAGGCTCCAACTACATCGTCGGAGTCAAAAACGTAACCGGCAACGAACCCTTCTTCCAGGGCCACTTCCCCCAGGAACCCGTCATGCCCGGTGTCCTCCACATCGAAGCAATGGCACAGACCGGCGGACTCCTCGTCCTCTCCACTGTCGACGAACCCGAACGCTACTCAACCTACTTCATGAAAATCGACAACGTGAAGTTCAGAAACAAAGTCGTTCCCGGCGACACTCTGATTTTCCACGTCTCATTCATGACCGAACTCCGCCGCGGATGCGCCGTCATGAAAGGTTATGCCTTCGTCGGCGAAAAAATCGTTACAGAATGTGAATTCATGGCTCAAATAATCAAAAATAAATAATGAGTAACCTTATCAGCCCTCTGGCAAGCGTCGCTCCCGGCGCGCGCCTCGCTTCCGGCGTCAAAGTTGACCCCTTCGCATTCATTGCCGCCGACGTCGAAATCGGCGAAAACACGCATATCCACTCCGGTGCCGTCGTTCTTGACGGCGCCCGCATCGGCTGCAACTGCAATATCCACTCCAATGCAGTCATAGCCGGAGTCCCCCAGGACCTCAAATTCAAAGGCGAAGTGACAACCGCCGTCATCGGCGACAACACTAACATCCGCGAGTGCGCAACCGTCAACCGCGGAACCGCGTCCAAAGGAACAACCATCGTTGGCTCAAACTGCCTCATCATGGCATACACCCATGTTGCCCACGACTGCGTCATCGGCGACCATGTAATCATCTCAAACGCAAGCCAGATTGCCGGCGAAGTTCATATTGACCATAACGCCGTCATCGGCGGCGGCTCGCTGATTCATCAGTTCTGCCACGTCGGCTCACACGTCATGATGCAGGGCGGCTCGCTCATCAACAAAGACATCCCCCCCTACATCATGTGCGGACGTAACCCAAGTTCCTACGTCGGCATCAACGTTGTCGGGCTGCGTCGCCGCGGCTTCTCCTCCGAACAGATTACCCTGCTCCAGGAAATCTACCGCATCATCTTCTCCAACGACCTCAACACAACAAGCGCAATTGCCTGCGTCGAACAGACAATTCCCCAAAGCGAACTGCGCAACGAGGTCATCTCCTTCATCAAAGCCTCCAAGCGCGGCATCCTCAAAGGCAACAACTAATCCCCTCCTCCCCAAAAAGAAAAGGCTGCCTGCGGCAGCCTTTTCTTTTTTTGTATATTATTAAGTTTATTCTTCAAGTGTCATTTCGTCGAAGCCGGCAGCGTCAAACTCGTCGTCGTTATACGAATCCGTGCCGTAAAACTCCTCGTCGAAATCCTCAATTGCCTTCGCATTTTTCGCGGCAGGTTTAGCCTCGAAAATCTCAAGCTGCGATTCCTGGGCCGGAGCAACTCCCATTGCGCTCGTACACAAAGGTTCTGAAAGCGTGCGTCCGGTCTCGGACTTCTTCATTTCAATATAGAACGACCGGTCGTTCAGATAATCGAACGTGAGCATCAGACGCGCCCCTTCGTCCTCAATTTCATCACTGAGGATTGTCTCATCCATCAGATAGGCATCCTCCGAAGCATCAAGTCCCATATCCTCAAGGGTGATTTCGCGCACCTTCTCCCAGTTGTCGTCACAAATGAAAAACGAACACATCTGGTTCTTATCGTAGTTCACACTCTCAAAAATGGCATTGCGCAGGTCAAGAAACGTCGAATCTGCATCAATCTGGATGTCACGGCGGAAATTGTCCACCTCATCGGAAACTATTCTGAAGTTGAAAATCATATAGTTATAATAAATCTTATTCGGTTTTTATGCCGCTAAGTTAGCAAATAGTTTTTTATTTTCGCAAATCTTTTTGGATTTTTTTGTACTTTTGCAAATAATTATGAGCAGAAAAGTCTACTACCGATATAATCCGGCCACGGAATCTTACGAGCGCGTCTACCCGACGCGCCGTCGGCGCTGGATTGCCGCCACGAGCCATTTTCTGGTGTCGGTTGTGCTTGGTAGCGGCGTCTTTCTCCTGCTGAACGGATGGATTGACCTGCCGAAGGAGCGCATGCTTCGCAATGAGAATCACGAACTGCGCCAACAGCTTAACCTGCTCAACTCGCGGCTTGACGAATCGCTGCAGGTCATGTCGGACATCGCCGAACGCGACAACAACTTCTATCGCGTCATGATGCAGACTGACCGCATCAGCGACGCCCAACGGTATGCCGGACTTGAACGCCTGACGCAACTTTCTTCCCTGCCGGACAACCGTCTGGTTGAAGAGTTGAACAACAAAATGAACCTGTTGGAGCGCGAACTGGTTGTACAGAGCCGCAGTTTTGACCAGTTGGCGGATCTTGCCCGCTCCAGTTCGGACCGTCTGGCCCACATTCCCGCAATTCAACCCGTCTCCGAACTTAGCCTCAAGCAAATGGCCTCAGGCTACGGCCGACGCGTCGACCCCGTCTACGGGACAGTCAAGATGCACGAAGGCATGGACTTTGCCTGCGATATCGGGACCCCCGTCTACGCCACAGGCAACGGCACAGTGACCGCTGCCCAATGGAACAGCGGCTATGGCAACATGATTGAAATCGATCATGGCTACGGCTACACCACCCGCTATGCCCACCTGTCGAGAATCGACGTCAACCCGGGCCAGAGCGTGACCCGCGGCGACCTCATAGGCGCCTCGGGCAATACCGGCAAATCGACCGGACCGCACGTTCACTATGAAGTGCGGCTGCGCGGAGTTGCCCAGAACCCGGTCAATTATTACTTCTACGACCTCAGCCCTGAAGAATATGCCGCGATGATTTCCCACGCTGAAAACGCCGGCCACGTCATGGACTAAAAAAAACGCGATATGGAATCTATTGACCTGACAAAAAAATACTATCGTATACGCGAAGTCAGCGAACTCATTGACGTTCCGGCAAGCACGCTCCGCTACTGGGAAAGCATGTTTCCCAAACTCCGGCCGCGCCGTAACGCCAAAGGCACCCGCTATTACACTCCGGCCGATGTAGAAACCCTCCAGCAAATTCGCTATCTGGTCCACGACAAAGGGCTGAAAATTGACGCCGCCATCCAGCAGATGCGAATCGGCCCGGACACTGTCGCCACGAAGGCGCGCGCCATTGAGCGTCTTGAAAAGATCCGCGCCCAACTCATCTCGCTCCGTGACTCCCTGACCCGCCTCAAAGCCTGACCAGCGCTCTCTTCCCCGAAAAATATAAAATGCGAGAGGCCGTCCTGACGTTTGATTGTCAGGACGGCCTCTCGCGCGCAGTAATTGGACGGATGTCAGAAGCGGATGACGAGTTCCGTGACGAAGCAGTCACTGACCGCGGAACCGCCCTTCCAGTCAAAGTATTTTTCGTAGTTCAGGCGAACATCTGCATGGAGCGACTTATACGTGTAAGTCACGGTCGAGCCGATCGTGGCGCGGTTGCGCTTGAAGTTGAACGCCTCGTTGCCGGTTGTCAGCTGATACTGGTCGGTCATGCCGTCGAAACGGCCCTGGATGGACCATTTGTTGAATACGCCCCATTTGACGGGCTTGTGCCAGTCAACAAACGCTACGTATGAATGAGCATCCTTGTAGGCATCGCGACGATAGTGCTGATACATGTATTCGCCGACAACAATGACGTTTTTGTTGCTCCACTCCAAGCAGACATCTGCCAGGTTCGAGCGATGAACGTCAGGCTTGATAGAGGCATAGCCGGCGGTTATCCTGAAGCCCGCGGGGAGTTTACTTGCGATTTTGCCGGCATAGGCCATCGAGTGGCTATACTTTATTCCCTTATGGAGCGATACGGGGTTGAACCCGCCAAATTCGACAGTCAGCGGAGTCGATGGAATCGCATATGTGACCTTTGCGCCGAGCGCGCGGTAGTTCATCATCTGCTTGCCCATGAAGGAGCGGTTAGCGAAGTAATAGTTGTTGGGCGCACGGAAGCTCTCGACGCCGAAAGGCATACGGAACTGTCCGCCCTGCACGGTCAGCCCCTTGACAATGCGGAAGCGGCCGTATGCGTCGAGGAGCATCAGATGGTCCTCGTCATTGAACTCGGCCTGCACGAAATAGTCAATCGAAGGGGCGATGTAGCCGCCGACGCTCAGGCGGGCGTTGCGAACCCGGAACCGCTGATTGCCGCTGCGGGTGTCAATTTCCCAGCGCGAACGCACTGTTCCATGAACCTGAGGAGTATAGCTGACGGCGGAATCCGCAGCCACGGCGAGAGACGCCGTGGCAAGGAATACCGCTGAAGTGAGAATAGACTTAAAGGAGACCATATTTTCCGGAAATAATCAGTACAACATAACCGAGAAGCAGGCCGAAGAATCCCATGATGAGGCCGGTCTTGACCATGTCTTTTTGCTTGATAAGACCGGTTGCATCGGCAAGTGCGTTCGGGGGAGTGGAAATCGGCAGAACCATTGCGACGGAGGAGCAGACAGCAACACCGATAAGCAGAGTGCCGACACCGCCATAGACAGAAAGCGTCTCCATGTTTGTGCCGACAATTGCAAGAATCGGGACAAAGAGGGCGGCGGTTGCAGTATGGCTGATGAAGTTGGCCATGAGATAGCAGATAAGTCCCGAGCCAACGATAACCATGATGGGCGACCAAGAGGAGAACGGGATTGATTCAATCAGATGCTGGGCCAGACCGGTCTGGTTCAGGGCTACACCGAGGGCGAATGCGCCGGCAATCATCCAGAGGATTGACCAGGAGATTTCCTCCAGGTCACGCTTGGTGATGACACCGGTGATTGTCAGCACGCCGAGGGGAAGCATGGCCACTACGTTAGCATTCACACCTGTGATCGAGTCGGTCAGCCAAAGGAGAATGGTTACAGCAAAGGTTACGTAAACAACATAGTTGCGCCAGTCGCTCTTGTGGTTGTCCTCGATGACGAGGTTGATGGTTTTCTGCTTGAACGGGAATACGGTTTTCAGCATATACCATGCAATCACGAGCAGGAGAAGAGTGAGCGGAACCATGACCATCATCCACTGGCCGAATCCGATTCCGAGGTTCATGCCATCAGGATCGTTAAGATATTTCAGAGCGATGGCGTTTGGAGGAGTGCCGATCGGGGTTCCCATGCCACCGATGTTTGCGCCGATAGGAATTGCGAGCGCGAGACCGATTTTTCCCTTACCGTCAGCAGGAAGCGCCTTGAGGACCGGAGCGAGGAAGGTCAGCATCATAGCGGCCGTAGCGGTGTTTGAGATAAACATTGAGAAGAGACCGGTTACGAGCAGGAATCCGAGCAGGACGTTTTCGCTCTTTGTTCCGAAGGGAGCGAGCATCGTCTTGGCCAGCTTGACGTCCAGGCCGCTCTTAGTTGCAGCGATAGCGATTATGAAACCACCGATGAAGAGCATGATTGTCGGGTCGGCAAAGCAGGAGAGAAGGGCTTTATACTTCACCAAGTTCTCAAACTTCACGCCGGCATCATCCGACTGGAGGAACCAGAGGGCAGAGTCTGATGCTGAGAAGAGAAGCAGAACGACAACGACCATTGAAGTTGTCCATGCAGGAACGGCATCGAAAAGCCACATGAGAGCCGCGAAAGCGAACACGCCAATTACACGCTGTTCAACCGCATTGATTCCGGTAAGCCCATATGAAGAGGCAGGAATAAACCAGAGCAAGAGGGTCACAATGACCGCAATTGCGATTTTCACCCCCCTTATTCCGAGGGGATTACGACTCATTCTATGCTCGTGCTTCCAATGATGGTAAGATTCAAGCAGATGATAACCATGAAAGTTTTTAAACATGATGAAATATAGGATAATTGATTGATTTTATTCCGAAAAAACGCCTGCAAAGTTACGGATTTTTGCTGAAAAATAAAAGCAGACGCGGGAATAAAAAGTATAGTCACCTATGAATCAACGAGAAAAGCGAATCAGAGTTAAAGACGCTTGAGTTCCTCCGGCGAAGCGTCGGTTCCCTTGAAATTGACGCGGCGCGGCCTAAACCGATAAGAAACCGAAATGGATATACCGGAACGGTCGGCGCGCTGACGCTTGTCAACGAAGACGCCACATGCGTTGATTGACCATGAGGGATCAACCGAACGTAAAATATCGGTTGCCGACAGTTTCAGCTGAACGGCATTGCCAAGAAACGACTTGGACACCGAGGCATCAACCACAACCCATGAGGCGGCAAAGCGATTCGTTGACATATCGCCCGCCGAGGAGCCACTGATATTGACCGTAGCCGTCCATCCGCCCGGAAGCGAGAACAGGTTATTGAAATAATAAGAAACGATTGGTCGGGTTTTTGCGGGCGAAGCGGTAATTGCCTCGCCGGAATGTCCGATTTTCTTTAGCCATTGATAGTAGAGGCCGAGTGTGAGGCCGGGAGACCAGAATCCGATTTTACGGTTCCACATAAGATATACGCTCAGGGATGTCAGATCAAGATTTACGGGCGATAAGAGCAGCCTCAGAGGATTAATGGAGATAAGCTTCTTTACAAAGCCATAAGAGTCGCGGCTGAAAGCGCAATCAGCCTGTAACATAAAGTCACGGCAAGAGGCGAACAGTTGCAGATTGTTCATTGTTTCATCGCGCAACAAGGGATTGCCTCCTTCAACCTCATGGCGGCCGACATAGCTGAGGCTACCGGTCAGCCGGGCGTAAGGAGGCTTGACGGAAACAGTTTTATAGGTCAGCGAAACCTGAGATCGCTCATTGAACAACCAGCCGAGGGTCAGATCAGGCGTCAGCGAACTGAACGTGCGGCTGACGTCAGGGTCGCGGTTGCCGTTGACCTTAAAGAGATAGTCCGTAATTTGATAGCGAAGGCCAAGGTCAAGACTCAACCTGCCGAAACGTGCGCTCCAGGAGGCAAAACCTGCCGCCGCAATCTGGCGAGCCAATGTGAGAGCAGAGGGGACATAGCTTTCCACCGAGGGATTGAACATATGGAAGTCAAGCGAGGATTGCGTATAAGAGTCCTGAGTGCCGACGGTAAAATTGCCATGCCAAAGGGGAATTGTCAGATAAGCCTTGGCTGCAACCAGGGTTGACTTTGAAAAATCGCGAGATGTCACGTCACCGTCAGTCCCAAAGTCAGCGTAAGCAGTGGTTACGTGGTTGCAGGAGTGGCCGGAACGAAATGTGCCGTCGAAATGAAACAGGGAATTTTTGCGGAAGGACTCCTCATAATAAGCCGATACCAGGTGAGGGAAATCGCGGCTTCGGCGAGTTATTGAGCGATTAAGGGGAGTTTCATTGTCAATCCATTCGGATCCATGATTGAGATACTCGGCTCGTTCGGGCCTGAAACTCCAATAAAGCCCGAACGAGCGACGAACGGCCGCATAGTTGAATCCGAGTTTGACGCTTCCTCTGACCGACGGAGAAGTTGATTGCTGCGAAGAGCCAATCAGAGCATCAACCCCGTCAGCAGTCACGCGGTTCAGAGTGCGTCCGGTATGTAAACTATTATTATAGGAGAAAAGCGTATTCAGAAACAGGTCCCAGTCACCAATATTATAATTAAAGTCGAAGTGATTTCCAGCCGATAAGCGGCGACGCAGGATTGCTTCGGCACGCTCACTGACCGAAAGACCGTCAATGAAGTTCCGGGAAGTGGTCAGGCGAATGACAGACCGAGTCTCGCCATCGAATATAGCGCCGGGAGAGAGCTGAACTTCGACTTTTGCAAGATTGTCAGACCGGATAGCCGTCAGTTCGGCAAGGTCGGTCAGCGGACGTCCGTTTACCAGTATTTCCGGGCTGCCTTTGCCAATTACTGACACCGAACCATCGGCCCCGACGGAAATCATTGGCAACTGACGCAAGACATCAAGCGCCGTTCCAAGATTCTGAAGCTCGGATCCGGAAACGACAGTTACCAGATTGGAGCCGTCGAGACGAGTGGCAGGAATGTTGGCCGTCACTACGATTTCGTTTAATTCCTTTGAAAGGGAATCAGTTTGCGCGATGGCGACACCCATGCCGCCCGTCACGCTCAAAGCGAGTAAAACAATGCGATTCATAACAGGTGCAAAGTTACCGCTTGTCCGGCATCAGAACCAAAAATACAATCTGACCGGACACAGATGTATGCGACTGAATTACTGCCTATTAACTTTTCAACGGAAGTTTATTTTCTGACTGAGAGGGTCAGACCCACCGGGAAAAATGAGATTTCAGTGCCGAAAGCGAATTGAAAGTCACGGAATGAATATTACAGTAGGTGAGGAAGTCGGTACGCAAGGTCAGGATAAGATCGGCCACACTGCGGTCAAGTTCCTCGCTCTCGCCCCGGAGCCATTCGGAATCGGCACACGCCTGATCAATCAGCACGTCGCGCAGCTGTTCAGGCGATAAGTCAGGGCAAATTGTCGGTTCTGCGACGTCAGCCTGAGGAGCCGGGGCTTCTTCGCGGATTGGTTGCGCCGGCTCTGCGGTGTTTGTTTCCGTGGCGGCAGCGGGTTCCACCACAGTCGGGGTTTCATCTTTGGGAGTTTCCTTTTTGCAGTATTGGGAGTCAAGACGACGCTTGAGAGTCGGCGAGAAGAATCGCGAGGAATCGTCTGTCAGCTCGAACAGTCCGAAGTCTTCAATTACGGAACGGATGAGTTCGGGCGATTCGCGGAGGTCATAGGCCAGGACTTCATAGTCGATGTCGGCAATGTAGTCAGGAGAATCGCGCAGGCGCTCAAGAAGCATGAAGAAGATGCCATAGCCCGCAGCACCATGAGCAAGGCGCAGGCGAATGATTCCCGCGGAATTGCGGGCGTTTGAGTCGTGAGTGAACGAACGGGGAGTGTCGGTTTTCTTTTTTGCCATAACTTTTTTTAGATGCAAAGTTAGTTACCGACGGGGGGACTAAAGCGTATTTTTTGTCATTCCGGAATAGAAGACGGCGGGGTTAATGGCGGTTGAGGCGCGATTTCAGTCGAGATTTTCGTTTGTAGATGACTTCGAGGGTCTGGCCGGTCAAGAGTGCGATTGTGCGGTTGGAGAGATTGCATGCAAGGTAGACGGTCAGGCGGTAGTCATCAGGTGACAGCGGGGGCAGGCTGTCGAGGTAGCCGCGTCGGCAATCGTTGACGCAACTGACCATTTCAGCGAACAGGTCACTGTCCGTCTGCAGTGAGGCAATCTGCGATTTGACTTTCTCAACAATACGCCTCCGCTCGCCCGGGGTGCCTTGCGATTCATAGTAAGTTGCGCAGAGGTCATCTATTATCCGAAACCGGTCGGTCAGCATCGAGGACAAAGTTGAAGAAATCCGACATTCCGATTCGCGCAAACATGCGACTTCGGCAATCAGCGCTTCGGCCTGGACGCGACGAAGGCGCAGCCGCTGGCGCTGGAAGATGATTATGGCAACGGCCAGAAGGAGTAGAAAGAGCGAACCGCCAATGAGCCGGTTGCGGGCAATGCGCTCGCGATAGAGAAAAAATTCGCGTTCTTTCTGGAGATAAAGCGCGGAGGCAAGTGCGGAATTATCAGCATTGTCCGCCAGGAGTGCCTTCAGATGGCGCGCACGCTGAAGCCGGGACTTGAGGTTGTGCGCGCCGTAGTAGGCAATTGCGATGTCAACGATGGTGTCGTTAGGCGCGGCTAAGCGGTTGGCCACCATAGCTTCGCTGTAAAGGAGCGCCCAGCGTGCCAGGGAGGCCGAATCGCGAAAGGCCGTTACGTCGACTTCGTTGAGGCGCTCCATTGCCGCAGAGGGATCAGACGCCAAAAGACGCTCAGCTTCGTTAAGGCCACGGACGGAGACTCCGGAGGAGTAAGTGCATCCGGAAACTACAAGAAACAGAAGCAGATAGAACAAAGACCTCATAACTCAACCGGCGAACCGGACGTGCGGGAATGAAATTCAGGAGCGTATTGGCTCTGCGCCTCAGCCGGAGCTAAGAGGAAGGTTCCCTCGGAAGAAACAAAGAACTCCTCGGTCAGGACGGTTTTGCCTTTTGCCAGGCGGGAGAAGAACCAGTTGGTTTCCGTTGAACAGGGTTCGCGATAGACATACGAGCCGGGGAGCCACAAACGCTCGGGAAGCTGATTGACCACGCTGAGACCGGCCGCACGGGGAGACTTGACAACGACATAGTCAATGGGTTGGGCGGCATCAATCTCGACGATGAGTTTAACGCGCGAACCTACGGACAAATCACCCTCTATGCGGCGCGTGACGGAGAGTTTTTCGCTTGCAAAGGCGGGAATCTCCGTGACCGTATCGGTCAGAGCGGTGAAAACCCCACCCCAGGCGGGGAAACGCCCTTTCTGCATTTCAAGGCGTCCGCCGTCAGGCAGGCTCACGCGGAAGGAACCCATCACGGCCTCAATTCCTTCAGGGGCAAAGGGTTTGCCATTGAGACGGAGGGTCATTTCATTTTCAGCGGGTACAAGCCAGTCAGACCCGGAGGAAAGAATCGAGGCAATCAGCGCGGAGGCGGCAAGACCGTCACCCCACTCCATTGCCTGTTTGCGCTCAATGAAGAACCGGCGGATTTCATCGACCTCGGCCGCCCGGGGTTCGACAGCCGCAAAGGCATCAAGCAACTCGGCGTTGAGTCCGGTCTGACGCCAGGCTTCGTACTGGCGCAGGGATTCAATTACGGTGCGTGCAGTCGAGGCATATCCGTTTGAGTTAAGAATGATGGCTGCCTGAGCCTTGCCGGAGAAGTCGAGGTCGCGCCAGTGGCTCAGAAGATACTGGACCGTAGCGGTCAAGGCCCGACGGGCGGGAGCCGGCTGCTGAACTTCAGGGAAAGCGGGACGCAACTCGGCATAGTCAGGATACTCGCCCTTATACTTGGCATAGTCACGGGCAACTTCATTGTCGAGATAACGGACCGCTTCAGCGACAATGCGGTCAAGCCGAGGCGATGATGGCATGTAGCCGAGGCGACGCAGACGGGCCATAGCCGAGAGGAATTCTTCAGTTACCCAGAGCGAGGGTTCGTCAGAGTCAGGAGTCCAGGCCAGTCCACCCTTACGGACAAGCTTGGCAAGGGAGGCGACGGCATTGTCAATCACTGACTGCGACTCCTTGCGGTCAAGGAGCAGAATCAGGCGGGCCATGCGCTCGGTATCGCTCTGAGCAGCCGCGGGCCAGGGCGTTTCGGAGAGGAGGGCAATTTTCAGGTCTTCGTTGGCACTCAGTTTAGAAATCAGAGCGGAGTCGGCGTCCTCCCATCGCTTCAAGGCGGAGGCGATTTGCGGATAGGTGCGCACCAGGCCACGGCCAACGGCGGCAGAAAAGAGGGCCGACGTCGCGGCAAAGGCGCTCTTGCTCTCAGAGGCCGCCAGACCGGGCAGGGCCGTAAGGCACTCCCAGGCGGCATTAGTTGTCAGGGTTACTACGGAACCGGCTGGCGCTTCAACCGTCACGTCGGTTGAATCAGCCGCAAAAAACAGAGGGGTTGCGGAACGAGCGGTAATCACCGCCGGAAGGATGGCAATTACGCTCTGCTCGCCATCCGTGAAGTTGCCGGATGTGGCTTTCACGCGGATTCCGAGCATTGAACGGTCAGGAGCGACGAGCGGGAGAGAAATCAGAGCCGACTTGCCTGCGGCAACCGAATCGGAGAACTCACGACGAGAAAACACTTCGGCGGTCACGGGGTCGAAAATTTCAATGACGGAGTTGACGAGGGCGGCAGAATCAGTGGCGTTCATGACCATTGCGCGCAATTCGGTACGGTCGCCGACACGGAGAAAGCGAGGAACGTTGGGCTGAACCATGACAGGCTTCGCGGCAATAATCTCGGCTGAATGAGATCCGGTCAGTAATGACATATCGTAGGCGCGACAGATAAGTTTCCAGGTCGTGTTGGCATCGGGGGCCTCGAACTCGACCCGGAGAGAGCCGTCAGGAGCTGAGGTCAGGACAGGCGCCCAGAGCGCTACGGGGAGTTCGGGAAGACGATAAGAGCTGTCTGAATCAGGACCGGGAGTGGCGGAATTGCCCGCATCAGCTCCTGACCCAACGGCTGCGATATGGTCAGAGGCTTTCTCTTCTTCGACGGATTCAGCCCCGTCGGCCGCGCTGAAAGTTACGCCACGGGCGGCGTTCATTAACTTCCTGTGCTGCGGAGCCGCAGAGACAGCCATGGTTTCACAGAGCATATATTCAATCTCCTCAACGCGGGGGAATCCGCGGCCATAAAGATTGAACAACGGGGCGTAAATAGAGAGACGGTCAGAGGTGCGAACGTTTTTGAACGCATTGGCCCAGCGGGGATAGACGCCGTTGTAGTTCAAGTTCCACACGTGGCCTTCAGGGCGATATACGTAAAAGTCCCAGTTAAAGGGGCGAATGGCGTCGAGAGCCTTCGAGTAGACGTCAAGCATGACAGCCGCTTCGACCGGATTGCCAAGATTATCGGCAACGGAAATTGACCAACGCTCACGCTCGCCCGGCACCATGCGGTCACGGAACGAACTGAATTTCAGGCTTAGGGAGTTGGGGACGTCCGGGCGGATAATGTTGACGTTGAGTTCCTCGGTCCGGTAGTCGCGGAGGGTTGCGAGCGACAGGGTTGCCGACCGGACGGAGTCGGGCAGGGTCATGTCGAGGAAGAAATTGCCGGCATCGGGAGTCAGCCACTCGCGGCTGATTATGCGATTGCCGTCCCAAAGGGTTTTCAGTATGTGGCTGTCGGCAAATGAGGTGCCGACAAGGAGTTTGTCGCCCGGGGCGACGCGGCGTTCAGGGACAAAGAGAGCCATGCGGGCCGGCGGCATCTTATCCGTCGGGCGATAGACATAGATTCCGGAGGTTTCATACGGCTCAGCCAAGTCGGGATTCTCCGTGCGGATTATGACACGATATTCGCCGGAGGGGATATTGCTCCAGGTCGAATCAGGGATGACGGTCAGGCTGTCAGCGGCAGAAATAAGTTCGGTCTTAAGGGGGATGTCTTGCGAACGGCCGCGGGAATCAAGGACCTCGACGGCGGGAGCAGCGCCGGGGACGAAGAATTGCGGAATCCGGGCGCTGATATAATAAGGACGCGCGGGAACAAAGGCGGCGGCATCATGAGTTTCGCCGGTTGGCGAAGCGACGGTTGAAGTCACGCTGAGACTCACGTCAGAGCCGGGAGCGGGAAAGTCAATCACAACCGAGAAGTTGCCGTCGGCATCAGTCCGGAGAGAGTCTGTTGCAATTACAGTCTGGCCGGCATTACGGAAATTGCGCCACCAGACCCAGCGCGGGAGAGTGCGGACTTCGACGGCGACCTTCGCGTCGGCCAAGGGGAAACCATTGTAGCCGATGGCCGAGCCGGAAACGCGAACCGAGGTGTCGGAGAGGCGTTCACAGTCCGCCTTGACCTCGAAGGAGGGTGCCTTATAATCTGTGACGGTCACGCAGGAGGAGGTATAGCGTGGAATCCGGACGTAGAAGTTACCCGTCAGGCCGTCGGCGGGGAGATTGAATTCACCCGTGATGCGGCCAAAGTTGTCTGAAATAAGAGTCAGAGAGTCAACAATCTGCCAGTTAGGGTTGCAGAGTTCGACCCGCACGGAGCGTCCGGCAACAGGTTGAACCGACATGCGCCCGGAGGCTATCAGGACGGCGACGAACTTAAGGCTATCGCCGGGGTGATAGAGTCCGCGGTCGGTAAGGATATTGGCGGTATAGTCGGTAGTCGTGTCATTGTCGTTGCCATGATAGCCGCCATAGACCGAGGGAGTGAAGCGGTCGTTGCCGCGCACAGCGGAAATGCGGTTGCGCTCATTGGTGAACCTGACATCGGACTGCGGTGCGCCATTGATGACGTCGAGGGCAAAGGTCTCAGACGTGGAGCCATAAGTGGTTTGCCAGAGCAGAAGGTCGGAGACCACGACTTCGATGTAATCGCGGTTGCGGCGCGAGGACTGGCCGGTGAAGACGGGGGTTATGCGGTAGACGCCATAATTGTCGAATGTCAGTTCGAGTGTAGAATCAGCTTCAAAGACGCCGGACCCATCAAAGTTGAGCCGGCGGAGATAAGAGGCTGAGCCTTGGCCCTTGACCTGCTCAACTCGCACGGAACAGGCGTTGAGACACTGGACACTGACCTTCAGCGGGAGCGGGCGTCCGAGGCCGACAAGGCACGGGGCATTGATTGTCATCGAGGGGGAGCAGAGAGTGCTGACGAGCGTGTCGACGTCAACGCGATAAGGCGACGAGGGAAAGGCGTCAAGCCAACCGCGGGCAAGGACGTAGGCCTGACGGCGCTGCTCGATTGTATGGGCCAGGGAGCAGAGACGGGCCAGGACGAAGGCCGACTCCGGCTCGGATTTCATTGACTCATAAGCATTGAGAAGTTCCTCGAAGCCTTGCTTCCAGTTCAGACACCAGTAAAGGCGCGGCAGGGGCCGAGAGGCGTAATAGGCAAGCATCGCGTCGGCTACATCGTCCTTCGGGGCTTTGACGGCTGCAAAGTCGTAGAGCGACGGGAAGAACTGCGGTTCGGCCACGACGACGTCTGTCCAGTCAGTCACAGGCGCGCGACGCAAGGCCGGCGCGAAGTCCTTCCAGACAGCATAGGCAACCGTGTCGTTGCCGCTGACCTCGGCCGAAAGCAGCCGAATCATCGCAATGGTCACGGAGTCGGAGACCTGGCCTTCGACCTTTTCAAGACGGCTGACGACCTCGTCAGTATTCTCAGGGTCAACGGCAGTTCGGGCAAGCGAATAGCGAATCAGCGCATTGAGGATTGCCGGGCCGTTCTTTTCCTTGACAGCAATCTTGAGGTCAGCCTCGGCATTGGCGCTGACGGTTTTCGGGAAAGCGAAATCGGGTTTAGATGGCGTTGCCCCTAAACCCGATAATGTTGTGAGAATCATTGCAAAGACAATGAGGAAGAATCTGTTTGTTTTCATTTTTGCGAGGGTTTTGCGGGAGTCGCGCAGTTTGCTCCGGCTCGCTGTTCCATCAGTTTGCGGTTAAACTTTCGTTCGGCATGCTTCAATCGGGCCAACTGGCGTCGGGTCAGCACCTTGCGGAGTTGCGGAAGAGAGCTGCGGTCAATCGCGCTCAGGCGCTCTTCAAGAGAGAACTGGTCAGCAATAAGCGAGTCAAGGTCAGCATCGGTTGCCGCATCGCCTTTCTGCATGATTGCTTTTTCGCGCTTTCGGACGTCAGATTCGATTTTGCGCTTGGCGCTTTCGCTCCTGTCATAAATCTCGAAGAAGTCGGATTTCTGCGCATCGGTCAGCTGGAGTTCTTTCGTAATGAATTCGTGTTTGACCTTTCTCATCTTTGCAAGCCACTCCTTTTTGTCAGGGCGGGAATCACGGGCAGACTGGGCAAGTGACGTCTGAAGGCCAAAAACGGACACCACAGCAAGGGCTACTATCAGTTTGAATCGTTTCATATATAATCAAAGATTTTCAGGAACGTCGAATCCGGATTCATAAAGGTCGTCGTAGAGTTCATAATCACTCACGGAGGCCATATAGTCAGAAAAATAAGAGTCAGACTGGACTGAGGTCACATCGGCCAGCAGCGCCTGGGTCGAAGGGGTTGAGGATGACGGCACAAACAGCGAGAACATGTTCATCATCAACCAGATGCCTGCAAACATCGCCGCCATATATGCATAAGGACGGACTGTCTGCCAAATGGAACGACGCGGCATCTCAACAACGCGCGGCTCGTCGGCCGGAATCCGCTCCATCATTTTTTCGGCAAACGACTCAAAATAGCCCTCGGGGACGGTCATGCCCGTCTTCCGGGGCCATGTACCCTCGGACGGGAAGATCGGATTTTGTCTGGTTTCACTCATAGCGATTTTTGTTTTTCTTTTGGAACTTAGACTGACATGAAGGCTAAAGGTTTAACTCCTATCCTGTAAAAATTGCTCGATTTTTTTGACGGCAAGGTGATAAGACGTTTTCAACGCACCGACGGAGGTGCCGGTGATTTCGGCAATCTCCTCATACTTCATTTCGTCAAAATACTTCATGTTGAAAACGATCTGCTGTTTGGTCGGCAGGGAGGCAACGGCGCGGCGAAGCATCAGGGCTGCTTCGTCACCGTCAATCCATTCGTCCGATTCAATCGAGCGGGCTGCGACACTCTCCTCGGAATCAAGACTCTCGGTCTGACGCCGACGCAGGGTCTGGAGATGGGTCAGGGCTTCGTTGATTGCAATCTTGTGGAGCCAGGTTGACAACTTGGCATCGCCCCGGAACATGTCCAGCGACTGCCATGCCTTCATGAAAACGTTCTGCAACAGGTCGTTTGTGTCGTCGTGATTCTGAACCATGCGTCGAATCTGCCAATAGAGCGGTTCGCTGAACTTAGAGATAAGTTCGGCAAACGCATCGCGGCGCGTCGCGGGATCACGCAGGCGCTCTTCCAAAGAAGAATCGGCGGTTTTCATGGTCCAAAGTTAGGTATTTTTTTTGAACCGCCGAAAAAAAACGGACATTTGGCGAAAGTTTTTTTGGCATGTTGGAGGGAAATTGGTAACTTTGCGGTCGGAAAACTCAGGCGCACGTGGCGTAATGGCAGCCGCGCCAGACTTAGGATCTGGTGTCGAAAGACGTGGGGGTTCGAGTCCCCCCGTGCGCACAAACAAATCATTCACACCCCATTACCTCAAAACAATTCAATTCACAATGAATGCACAGTTACCACCGTTTAAGGTGTTTTCAGGCACCAAGTCCCGCTACATGGCGGAAGAAATCTGTAAAGATCTTGGTGTTCCCCTGGGTCAGATGAACATCCAGCACTTCGCCGACGGCGAATTCGAAGTAAGCTTCGAAGAATCGATTCGCGGCTGTGAAGTCTATCTGGTTCAATCAACATTCCCCAACACTGACAACCTGATGGAACTGCTGCTGATGATTGACGCCGCAAAGCGCGCATCTGCCCGCTCGGTTGTCGCAGTCATCCCCTACTTCGGCTGGGCCCGCCAGGACCGCAAGGACAAGCCGCGCGTCAGCATTGCCGCCAAGCTCGTTGCCGACCTGCTCAGCGCCGCCGGTGTTACCCGTGTAATCACCATGGACCTGCACGCCGACCAGATTCAGGGCTTCTTCGACGTCCCCGTCGATCACCTCTACGCATCATCGGTGTTCATCCCCTATATCCAGAGCCTCAAACTTGAAGACCTCGTCATTGCCTCACCCGACGTTGGCGGTGCAAAGCGAGCCAACTCATACGCAAAGTATTTCAATGTTCCCCTGATTCTCTGCCACAAGCAGCGGGCCAAGGCCAACGTCGTTGAGAAAATGACTGTTATCGGCGACGTCAAGGACAAGAACGTAATCATCATTGACGACATGGTCGACACAGCCGGCACTATCACTAAGGCCGCCGACCTGATGAAAGAAAACGGAGCCAAGAGTGTCCGCGCCCTCTGCAGCCACGCAATCATGAGCGATCCCGCATCGGAACGCATCGACGCCTGCGCCCTGAACGAAATGATGTTTACCAACTCAATTCCGTTCACCAAAGAGTGCAAAAAAGCAACAATCCTTACGGTTGCCCACCTTTTTGCTGACACAATCCGTCGCGTCCACAACAACGAATCAATCTCCAGCCAGTACCTTATTAAGTAATTGGCTAACCAAAGTCTACAACAGGAATGTCGCCGCCGGGCTGCCAAAAAGCTTGCGGCGACATTATTGTTTCCGGATTTCCGGTTCCCGACAGCCCTGAGTGCCGAACAGTGTACCGGCGACGACCTCGCCGAACTTCATGCCGCAATGGTTCCCGTCGGCTCACGGGTTGTTGACCTTACATGCGGCCTGGGAATTGATGCGTTCCATATTGCCCGCCGGGCGGAAAATGTCATTGCCCTTGACCTGGACCCGACTGTTGCAGCAGCCATCGGACCTAACGCGCAGGCCCTTGGACTGAAAAACGTCAAAGGAGTTAACGCGGACTGCACCGAATGGCTAAAGGAATGTCCTGAAAAATTCGATGTCGCGTTCATTGACCCCGCGCGTCGCGGCTACAACGGCCGGCGGCTCTTCTCGCTCCATGACTGCAAGCCTGACGTCGTCGAGCTGCTGCCGGAAATCCAGCGTATTGCCAGACTGGTCATTGTCAAAATGTCACCCATGCTTGACATCGAAGCCATTCTTCGCGAATTACCCGAAACAGCCAGACTGCACGTCCTTGGCACCACGGCCGAATGTAAAGAACTCGTTGCGGAAATCGAGTCCGGATTCACCGGCGAGACCGAAATCATCGTCCAGACAGTTGGCAAACCCGCATTGAGATTCCGCCGCAGCGAAATTGCGAAAATCGAACGCTATGCCAACGAAATCAAACCAGGCGACACAATTGGCGAACCGTGGCCGACTGTCATGAAAGCCGCCCCGTGGGGCCTCCTGAGCGGACTGGAGCTGCACCCGGACTCACACGTATGGCTTAACCCCGGGCCTGACTTTCCGGGCAAGACCTATCGCGCTGAACGCATCGAAGAATTCAGCTCATCCAACATCAAACGCCTTGCCAAAGAGCGACTCTCGGCCTCTGTTGCCGTCAAGAACCTCCCGATAACGGCCGCAGATCTAAGCCGCCGCCTCAAATCGACCGAATCATCCACTCGCCGGCTTCTCGCCACTACTCTCTACCCCACCCGCCGCCTCATACTTCTCCTCAATCCTGTTTCCGCCACTTCAATCGGTTAAATTTTCTCAAGCTCCTCTGATACAGCTTGTCGATTCCACATATTAGAATTTTTGAAGGAGAGATAGGGCGTTTTTCATTTAAAAGTTGTAACTTTGTCGTATGATTAATCCGAAGCTGATATTTTTACTGCTGGTCGGCATAGCAACATTGTGCTGGGCCTGCAAACCGTCAGACACCGCTGACCGCACGGCGGAAGAAATTGCAACCGCTATGGAACACGGCCGATATGAATCCGCCCAGAGCCTTGCGGACAAAATGCTCAAGAGCCGTAACGCGGAGCTTGACACGATGAGGGTTGAGCGCCTGTGCATCCTCGCCGTGTCGATGGCCCGCCTGGGCGACCATGCCGAACATGGCGACGAATACACCGCTTTCGCGCTTAAGTGTTTCCGTCAGGCCCTGCTCCGCAATCCGGTTCAGACGCAGGCCTATATCCGCGAGATGAGTTCTGACGACTATCGCTATATAAGTTTCCTGAACCAGCTTATGCGTCCGATGGACGCGCGCGAAGCCGGCATTGTCTATTCAATCAATGAAGAAGGAGAAGACTCCACGGTTGACTCTATCCCCACTTCAGAAAACGATCATACGTATGGCAGCAACTAACGACTGGCAGAGCGCACTCGGAGCGCTGCTCGACTCAGGCAATCTTCCCGATGGCGAACCTATTGCCCAATCAGCCCCAAAGGAGAATGTCGCCCCCAAGCGTGACCGCCTGACGATCAGCTATGAGCGCAAGGGCCGGGCCGGAAAGGAAGCGACGATTATCAGCGGCTTCACGATTCCTCACGAGGAGGTCGCGACCATTGCCTCGACATTAAAGAGCAAACTCGGCACCGGAGGTTCGGCCCGAGGCGGCGAAATACTCATTCAGGGAGACCGTCGCGAAAAAGTGGCCGCCATGCTCCGCGAAATGGGCTATCGGCTATGAGCGGCAGCAACCACCTGATTGTCCAGAAAGCATCGGCCGGCTCCGGCAAGACATATCAGCTGGCTCTGAACTACATCCGCATGACTCTGGGCGAGGAAAACCACGCAACCGGAGAACTCAGGCTTTATTATCCGAAGGCGCGTAACCGCCATCGCGACATTCTTGCCGTCACATTTACCAACAAGGCGACGGAAGAGATGAAGCAGCGCATAATCAAAGAACTGACACTGCTTGCCAACCCGAGGGCAAAGAGCAACTACCGCCAGACGCTGATTCTTGATTTCCACACAGATGCGGAAACCCTTGCGCGCGCGGCGAAACAGGCGCTGAATGACATGCTGTTTGACTACGGTAACTTCCACGTCAGCACGATTGACGCCTTTTTTCAGACGATTTTACGATCGTTTGCCTACGAAGCGGACCTTTCAGGCAATTATGACCTTGAGCTTGACGACAATACAATCACAGAACAGGCAATCAACGACACAATCGGCGCCGCAATCGGTACGGTGAAAGTTTCCAAAGCGGAATCCCGCCTGCTGTTACAATGGATTAGAAGCTACATTGCCGATCTGCGTGCAGGCTCCGAAAGTTTTGACCTGCTGAACCCTGACAATTCAAGCCGCAGCGCCCTGATGAAGTTCGTCAGCCGCCTGACGGATGAAAACTACAAGGAAAACAAAGAAAAAATTGACCGGTTCACCCGTAATAAGTCCGGAATCACTACACTTCAGCAGGAATTGAAGCTGAAATCCGAGTCGCTCAAGTCTGAAATCACTGAACTGAACCGCCAGTTGCTTGACAATCACATCAAGAGTCTGGATCGGAGGCCGGCAAACATGGTCCGCGCAATTGCAACAGAGGGCTGGCCGCTTGACAAGACCACCTATAATGACTTTTTCGAAACTCCGGGATGCAGCGACTCTTTTATCAAGGACGACAACGCGACTGCCGCCGCGATTGCCCGTCAGTTAATGGATCGGATTCGGTTATTCTTCACGTCGGAAACGATAATCAGTCAGATTCATAACTACGGACTGTTCAGCGAGATTCTTCGCTTTGCGGAAAAGTTGAAAATTGCAACGAACACCATTATGCTCAGTGACACGAACACACTGCTGCACCGGATTATAGGCGACTCTGACTCTCCGTTTATCTACGAACGCATTGGCCGGCGCATCAGTCACTTCCTGATTGACGAGTTTCAGGACACATCATGGATGCAATGGGAGAACCTTAAACCGCTGCTGCTCGAGAGCCTGTCGAAGGGGAATGACAATCTGATTATCGGCGACGTAAAGCAATGTATTTACCGTTTCCGTAATTCAGACCCTAAATTACTGGACTCGAAACTTGAAGCCGACCGGTTAATCGCTCCGCACCTGAACCTGCAACCGCACAACACCAACTTCCGCAGCACGCGCACAATCGTAGAGTTCAACAATGAACTTTTCAGCCGCCTAAGCGCCCAGAGCGGACAACAGAGCGTTTACTCAACGGTTGTCCAGCACCCGAACGAACAGACCGAGGGCTATGTAAGAATCTCGACCGCTACGGACGAAGCGGACGGACTGCAGCTGATGCTCGACGATATTACACGCCAGCTGGACCCGGTCCAAGGAGGCTACCGTCCCGGCGACATTGCCGTCATTGTCCGCTGGAACAGCGAAGGCAAGACGGTTGTCGAATATCTGATTGAGCAGACTGCCAAGGGAATGCCTCTCGAGGGCGTCAACATCCTCTCGGACGAAGCGTTGCTGGTCAGCAGCTCCAAGGCCGTGCAATATCTGGTTGAGAGCCTGCGCGGCATGATTTCGTCGGAAAAAGAGCAGGAATCGACTATTTACGAGACGTCTGACGCCGACATGAAGCGCATAAACGAGCGGCTGCAGCAGCTGACCTCATCCGGCATAACTCCGGAAGAAGCCCTTGACACTGTTCTGCGCGAACTTCACGAACGCAACGCCGGAGAGAACGGCCTTGAAAAAAACATTGATACGCGCGGCCGCTCGCTCTTTGAAATTGTTGAAGAGATGATCAAAGAACTGCCTGATGAGAACTGGCGCACGACTGATGCAATCTATCTATGCGCATTTCAGGACATGATTCTTGACTACTGCCAGAGTCCAAATCCGAATATTTATGATTTTATTGAATATTGGGACAAGAGCGGCTGCCGTGCGGGCGTCGGACTGTCAGGCAACGTAGACGCAATCAAAGTTATGACGATTCACAAGTCGAAGGGCCTGGAGTTTCCGTGCGTCCACCTGCCACTGTTGCCGGAGAAGACCTGTCGCGAAGAGGATTACAGATGGTACGAATCAAAAGACGTTTTCAATTCGCTTGGAACGACATGCGAGACGCCCGATTTCTTTTCGCTTCAGTCCGGCTCACGGCTGAACATGACCCTGTTCAGAGATCAGTATCAGGAACTGCTTGACGAGTCTCGCCTTGATGAACTCAACGCCCTTTACGTGGCTTTCACTCGCGCACGTAATGAACTATGCGTCACGGTCAACAAAAGCGCGAAACATCCGGACCACCTGACCTGGCAAATAATGACGGCGCTGCGCTCCATGGGAGAGGAGCTTCAGAGCGAGGCGCAATGGTCAGTGACGCGCGGCACCCCAACGCGCTTGGCCCACCGCGCGGTCATGCTTGACTCGCTGGCCTACTCGGCCGGCGGATATGAAGTCAGCTCGCGTCCAAATCCCTGGGAATTTACCGAAATAGAGCCGGAAATTTAACGCAAATTAACGGAAGATTGGACAACATTACGGACAAAAATACTTAACTTTGTCCCAAATTTTTTCAACCCAAACCTCACGTTAATCACATTTATCAAATGGAGCAAACTCTATTCTGGTTAGTTCCGATTTCATCGGTACTGGCACTGATTCTGGCCTGGTTTTTCTACCGCCAGATGAAAAAGGAAAGCGAAGGCACGGAGCTGATGGCAAAAATTGCCTCACACGTACGCCAAGGCGCAATGTCTTATCTGAAACAGCAGTATAAGATTGTATCAGTAGTATTCATCTGCCTGGTTGTTATTTTCTCAATCATGGCTTACGGCTTCGGACTCCAGAACCCCTGGGTTCCCGTAGCGTTCCTGACCGGCGGCTTCTTCAGCGGTCTGAGTGGTTTCCTCGGCATGAAAACCGCCACCTATGCGAGCGCACGCACGGCCAATGCAGCCCGCCACACACTCAACGCCGGCCTGAAGGTCGCGTTCCGTTCCGGAGCCGTCATGGGTCTGGTTGTTGTTGGTCTGGGTCTTCTCGACATCTCGTTCTGGTATCTGCTTCTGGACTCCCTGGTTGACCTGGAAGGCACCGAAAAGCTGACCATGATCACCACCACGATGCTGACCTTCGGCATGGGTGCCTCAACCCAGGCTCTGTTTGCCCGTGTTGGCGGCGGTATCTACACCAAAGCCGCCGACGTCGGCGCTGACCTCGTTGGCAAAGTCGAAGCCGGAATTCCTGAAGATGACCCCCGCAACCCGGCCACTATCGCCGACAACGTAGGCGACAACGTAGGCGACGTTGCCGGCATGGGAGCCGACCTCTATGAGAGCTATTGCGGTTCAATCCTGGCCACGGCAGCCCTCGGCGCTGCCGCCGGAGCAACCATTCCGATGTGTGGCGTTGAAGCCGGACCTGCTCTTCAGCTCAAGGCGGTCATTGCCCCGATGCTGATTGCCGCAGTCGGCATTATCCTTTCAATCATTGGCATCTTCACCGTTAAGACCAAGGAAAATGCCTCGATGAAGGACCTGCTGAACTCTCTGGCCGTCGGCACCAACACCAGCTCCGTGCTGATTGTTGCCGCAACGTTCCTGATCCTTTGGGTTCTTGAAATTCCGAACTGGGTTAACCTCAGTCTCGCCGTTGTTGTCGGTCTGCTGGTCGGCATTGTAATCGGTCGTGCAACGGAGTATTACACCTCACAGAGTTACAAGCCGACCAAAAAGCTGGCTGAAAGCGGCCAGACCGGTCCTGCAACCGTAATTATCTCGGGCGTTGGTCTCGGCATGGTCTCAACCGCAATTCCTGTAATCGCCGTAGTCTTCGGCATCATCATGAGCTACTGTCTGGCCTCCAACTTCGAGATGAGCAACATTTCATGGGGCCTGTATGGCATCGGCCTTGCCGCGGTCGGCATGCTGTCAACCCTCGGCATCACCCTTGCAACTGACGCTTACGGCCCGATTGCAGACAATGCAGGCGGCAACGCTGAAATGTCAGGCCTGGGCGAGGAAGTACGCAAGCGCACCGATGCCCTTGACTCGCTGGGCAACACCACTGCCGCAACCGGCAAGGGCTTTGCAATCGGTTCAGCCGCGCTGACCGGCCTGGCGCTACTTGCTTCTTACATAGAAGAGATTCGCATCGGTCTTCACCGCATCGGCCATGAGTTCATTCAGATTGGCACCTCAATCAATGATGAAGTAGTCAATATTCCCCTTCAGTCGGCAACATTCACCGACTTCATGATGGCCTACGACGTTAACCTGATGAATCCGCTCGTGCTGAGCGGCATGTTCATCGGCGCCATGATGGCCTTCCTGTTCTGCGGTCTGACGATGAACGCCGTCGGTCGTGCCGCCAGCCACATGGTTGAAGAGGTTCGCCGCCAGTTCCGCACCATCAAGGGTATTCTGACCGGAGAAGCCGAGCCTGACTATGCACGCTGCGTGCAGATTTCGACCAAGGGCGCACAGCGTGAAATGGTATTCCCGTCGCTGCTTGCCATCGCGGTTCCCATCATTGTCGGCCTTGTATTCGGTGTTCCGGGCGTCATAGGTCTGCTTTGCGGCGGTCTGAGCGCAGGTTTTGTGCTTGCCGTCTTCATGAGTAACGCAGGCGGCGCATGGGACAACGCCAAGAAATATATCGAAGAAGGCAACTTCGGCGGAAAAGGCTCGGACGTTCACAAGGCAACGGTTGTCGGCGACACAGTCGGCGACCCGTTCAAGGACACCAGCGGTCCCTCGCTTAACATTCTCATTAAACTGATGTCGATGGTGGCAATCGTCATGGCAGGTCTGACTGTCAGCTGGAGCCTCCTATGATAATAAACAACTGAGAAATCCGTTTAATTCGAGGGTACTTCCCAATGAAGTACCCTCATTTTACATAAAACCGATGAAAAAAACGAACTTTCTGCTTATGTCTGCACTTGCAATGGCAGCGGGCTGCACGCCCAAGGGACCGAAAGCTCCGGAGTCATATCCGGCGGCACCGACAGACTCGACCGTAACAGACACCTACTTCGGCATGACCGTGGCCGACCCGTATCGACCGCTGGAAAATGACACGGCCTCTGCAACCCTTGCCTGGGCGGCCGCCGAGAATGAAATCACCAACGCCTATATCAACGCGATTCCGTTTAAAGCGAAGTTGCGCGAACGCATGGGCCAGCTTGCCGACTACAAAAAAACCGGACTGCCCTGGCGCGAAAAAAACGGCAAATATTACTACTTTGAAAACTCCGGAACGCAGAACCAGTCTGTTCTCTACGTAAAGGATTCACTTGACGGAGAAGGCCGCGTGCTGCTCGACCCGAACACCCTGAGCGAGGATGGCACGGTTGCCCTGAGCGATGTGTTTTTCGACCCTGAGATGAAGTATATGGCCTACACCATCAACCGCAACGGCTCTGACTGGACTGAAATCTATGTTCAGGACCTTGAAAGCGGCAAACTGCTGACCGACCATATCGAATGGGCGAAGTTCACACCGGTGGCCTGGCAGGGCGACGGCTTCTATTATTCGGCCTACCCTGCTCCGGAAAAGGGCAAAGAGTTCAGTAATGCCAACGAAACGCAGCGCGTCTACTTTCACAAGCTCGGCACTCCGCAGAGCCAGGACATCATTGCTTACGAAGACATTGAGCATCCGCTCTACTTCCATTCGGCGCAGATTGACGACAAACAGACAGCACTGATGCTTTACATTGCCGGCAACGGCGCGGGCAATGCCTTGAAGATTAAAGATCTCCGAAAGCCGAACGCGAAGTGGGTCACCATGGAGCCGAGCCAGGACGAGTCGATTTCGATTTTCGACGTCGAGGGCGACACGCTGTACATCGAGACATCATGGGGCGCACCGAAAACACGCATCATGGTTGCAGACATCAACAAACCGCAGCGTGAAAACTGGAAAGAACTGATTCCTGAACAGGAGGGAGTGCTTGTCGGGGCGCAGCGCGCAGGCGAGAATTTCATTTTCACATACGAGAAAGACGCTGTCAATCATGCTTATCTCTACACACCGAAGGGTGAGCTGATCCGCGAAATCGAGCTTCCCGGACTCGGCTCTGTTGCCTTCTCAAGCAATGACGACACCCCGGAGGTTTACTATGCGTTCACATCGTTTACCAACCCGAGCAATATCTATGCTTATGACCAGTCGACGGGCAAGTCGGAACTTGTGCATGCTACGGAGGTTCCCGGCTTTAATCCTGATGACTATGTGACCGAGCAGGTTTTCTATCCGTCGGCCGACGGTACCAAAGTGCCGATGTTTATCACCTACAAGAAAGGAACACAACTGAACGGCGAGAATCCGACTCTGCTTTATGGCTATGGCGGCTTCAGCGTCTCGCTCAACCCGGGCTTCAGCGCAATGCGTCTGATCTGGCTTGAAAACGGAGGCGTCTACGTCAGTGCGAACCTTCGCGGCGGGTCCGAATATGGCGAAGAATGGCACAAGGCCGGCACGAAGATGCAGAAACTCAACGTGTTCAACGACTTCATCGCCGCCGCCGAGTATCTGATTGAGAACAAGTGGACCAATCCGGAAAAGCTTGCCATTATGGGCGGCAGCAACGGCGGCCTGCTCGTCGGCGCAGTCACGAACATGCGTCCGGACCTGTTTGCAGTTGCCATTCCGCAGGTTGGCGTCATGGACATGATGCGCTATCATAAGTTCACAATCGGCTGGAACTGGGCCAGCGATTACGGCACGAGCGACGACTCAGCCGAAATGGCAAAATATCTGCTGGACTATTCGCCGATTCACAACATAAAGAACGACGGAACGCCCTACCCTGCGATTCTGGTGACCACGGCTGACCATGACGACCGAGTTGTGCCGGCCCATTCGTTCAAGTATGCCGCCCAGCTTCAGGCCTCTGACACCGGTGACGCACCGAAACTTATCCGTATTGAAAGCAACGCCGGTCACGGCGGCGGCAAGCCGCTGAGCAAGAGTCTCGACGAGTATTCGGAGGTTTATTCATTCATCTTCTACAACTTAGGAGTCACTCCAAAGTGAGAATCAGACTGCTGACACTCATCCTTGCGGCCATAGGGCTTCACTCCTGCTACACCGGAGTGGAAGTCACGCCTCGCATCACGGACAAGCAGGTCAGCCGCGAAATAGGCACTCCCTCGGCCGAGTCGAAACTCATCGGCTCGGTCGAGGGTGAGCCACCCTCGGCGTGGCAGAAAGGCAAAGTCTTCACTCTTGCAGAAGGGAAAGTCAACGTAGCATACCTGCCGGCGTCAGTTTCTGAAACTCTTGAACCGGGCGACACACTGCTGTTCGAGTCAATGAATCCGGCCGTGACCCTTACAGGCGCGGAAATGACCGACATTTCCTTCAGGACTCCGGAAGGCCGGACGGTCACACACCGGATGGAGACTCCGCCGGGAACTTTGAGAGAGTCAACATCAGCCGTGTTGCCGTTTCTTGTCGAGGCAACGGTCGTTGACTCGGTTAGCAGCGTTTTAACGGGCCGGACACTATGGACACTGACCATGCAGCGCTACACCCTTGACGGAGAGCCGACGCAGGGACGGAAATTCCAGAAAGTAAAAGTCACCGGCGTCAGAGCCGGCAAGGGAAAATATCCGATAGAGGTTCTTATCGGCAATGACGAGATGCTTTATCTATCCGTCGAACCCAAAAGCCACAACACCCGTCGTTTCAGCAATCTGTTTACGCTCACCGATCCGCGCAAGAATTACCGCAACATCACGGACAAGAACTGGGAACTGATTACGCGCGGAAAGATTGCCGAAGGCATGACAATGGAGGAATGTCGGCTTGCGTTGGGCGCGCCGAAAGAGATTGACCGCGACGCGACTTATGAAGCGCTGATTGAGCGATGGACCTATGAGAACGGTATCTATCTGTTTTTTTCCGACGGGATTCTCACGCGGTTTCGCCGATGACCTTAATATATAATGACGCGCGCGCGAGCGCGTATGTAAACCGACGGACAAAAAGTGTAAAATTTGTTACATTATAAAAAAATGGCGTTTTGCTGATTATCAATAAGTTACAGACTTTGGCACGTTTTTTGACATTTAAAGAGGTAAAATTTTATATTTTACTTCTTTTTTTATATGGACAAACAGATTCCGATAAAAGAACAACGGAAACGCAAATTTATCTCATTTGCAAAGGTGGCGACAGTCATGGCGCTGATTGCCGGTGCGATTGCCGGCTACGCCAACCTGCAACGACCGTCGGTCAAGCTGAATCAGTTGCGGTTCGCCACAGCCGACGTCGGGACCATAGAGTCGACCATATCAACATCAGGAGTTGTCAAGCCCTCCATCGAAGAGGAGATTCTATCGCCCATAGCCACGCGCATTGTCGAAGTTTACAAGACCATTGGCGACAGCGTCGAAGCGGGCGAGGCGCTGATGCGCCTTAACCTGTCGCAACTTGACAACGAATTGCAGACTCTTTACGAGCAGCGGGCATCGAAACTGGAAACATTGCGTCAGGAGCGTATCAGAAACGAGAATGACCTCCAGAACCGCGAAATGGACATTGAGTCGAAGCGCCTGAGCCTTGAGCAACTGCGCCAGGACCTGCGCAACGAGGAGTTTCTTGACAGCCTCGGCTCGGGTACGGGCGAGAACGTCAGACGCGCACAGGCCTCACTACGGTCAGCGGAAGTTGAACTGAAAAAACTGGAGCGCGACCTGATTAATCAGCGTGATTTTCAGGCCGCAAACATGAGAATAAAACAGACTGAGATGGAACAATTCGAGCGAAAGATACGCGAACGCGAGACGGTTAAACGCGACGCCTGCATACTTTCGCCCCGCAAGGCGGTTCTGACACGCATTAAAAGCAAGGTGGGTCAGACGGTCGGAGCCAACGAAGAGGTCGCAGTCATTGCCGACCTGAGCCATTTCATTATAGAAGGTGAACTCGCCGATACGTATCAGGGCCAGATTGGCGTAGGGGCGGAAGTGATTATCAAACTCGGCAAAGCCACAACCACCGGCCATATAGTTGAACTCAGTCCGGTTTCGCAAGGGTCTAAGCTTCCGTTCGTGGTTAATCCTGATTCAAAAGGCACGGGTATTCTCAAGCCGGGGACACGCGCCGAAATCCACATCAAGGCGGGAGTCATTACGGATGCCGTCAGGATTCCGAACGGAATCTACTATACGTCAGGCCCCGGCACATACGAGCTTTTCGTGCTGACAGCCGATGGCAACGAAGTGGAGAAGCGTCTTGTTAATCTCGGCAAAGCCAACTATGACTATGTCGAAGTCATAAAAGGCATAGAGCCTGGCGAGCAGATTGTTCTTTCAGACATGAGCCGGTTTAAGAACAAGCGAAGCGTAAAACTGGAAAAATAACTTAAAATCCCCAATCAAGATTATGATTATCAAACTCAGAGACATTAAAAAGGTTTATCAAACCGATGAAATCGAGACTATGGCTCTCGAAAACATCAACCTCGACATTGAAAAGGGGGAATTTGTTTCCATTATGGGTCCGTCGGGCTGCGGCAAATCCACTCTTCTGAACATCATTGGTCTTTTGGACACGGCCACCTCAGGAAGCATCGAACTGAAAAACACGAGGGTTACGGAACTGAGTGCCGGCAAGCTCGCCGATTTCCGCAACCGCAATCTCGGTTTTGTTTTTCAGAGCTTTCACCTGATTAACGCGCTGAATGTGCTTGAAAACGTCGAGATTCCGCTTCTGTACCGGCCCATGAGCGCCAAGGAGCGCCGCGAGCGCGCCAAGGAGGTGCTTGAACAGGTTGGGCTGAGCCACCGCCTGCGCCACACTCCCGGACAGCTTTCGGGCGGACAGTGTCAGCGCGTGGCAATTGCGCGCGCCATTGCCGGTAATCCGGACATTGTGCTTGCCGACGAACCGACCGGCAACCTTGACTCAAGGATGGGAGGCGAAGTCATGGGGCTTCTCCACGATCTGAACGTCAACCAGGGCAGAACCATTGTCATGGTCACCCACAACGAAGAGCAAGCGCGGCAGACCAACCGCATTATCCGTCTGTTTGACGGCCATCAGGTTATGTGATGATGACTAAAAAGAGATTTCTATTTTGTGTTGTGATTGCAGCTTTGGCCTCGGGAATCAGTTCCCGGGGGCAAGGCCGGGTCATGACGCTGGAAGAGGTAATAATTGAGGCCCGGAAGTCAAGCGTCGACGCGCAGGTTGCACTGAATTCGCTGCGTTCGGCCTACTGGAACTACCGCAACTATCGCGCGGGGTTGCTTCCGGAGGTCTCGTTCAGCGCCACGCTTCCCTCGTTTACAAAGCGATACAGTTCATATCAGAATCCGGACGGCAGCTATGACTTTGTTCACTCATCGGCTCTGGAAGCGAGCGGCTCCCTCAACATTACTCAGAGCCTCTGGGCAACGGGGGGTACGCTGAGCATGTCAACCTCGCTCAACTTTCTTCGCCAGATTGGCAAGAACGCATATTCGCGTTTCATGTCCATCCCTGTCGCCATAAGGCTTAATCAGCCGATTTTCGCGGCAAACCCGGCCAAGTACAACAGAAAGACATCTCCGCTCCAGTATCGGCGCTCGCAGATTGACTTCATGGTCTCGACCGAGAACCTTGCGCGTACTGCCATGAGACTCTATTTCGACTTGATTATTGCACGCGAACAAGTGATAATTCAGAAGAAAAACCTCGAAAACGCGCTGAAACTTCACGAAATTGCAAAAGTCAAGCGCGAAATGGGTAAAATTAGCCAGAATGACGTTCTTCAGCTCGAACTCAACACGCTTAATGCTCAATCGGCTCTGACTTCCGCCGAAAGCGGACTGACGTCAGCCTCGTTTTCGCTCTCGTCATTCTTGGGCTATGAGGACGATTTTGAAATTATCCCCGTTATTCCGGAGAATCCGCCCCATATCGCCGTGAACTTCAACGATGTTTACGAAATGGCCCTGAAAAACAGTGACCACTCCATATCGCGACGCCTCTCCGAACTCGCCGCCGATTATTCCGTGGCATCCGCCAAAGGCAATCTGCGACGCATCGACCTCTACGCCCAGGTCGGGTTCACCGGCACCGGCGACAATCTCTCAGCGACCTACTCTCCGCTGCAAAACAATGAGGTCATCAGCATCGGAGTGCAGATTCCGCTTCTGGATTGGGGCAAACGCCGCGGTCAAATAAAGATGGCCGAGAGTAACCGCGAAGTAACCCTCGCGCGCCTGCGCCAGCAGGACACTCAGTTCCGCCAGAACATATTCCTGCTCGTTGACCGGTTTAACAGTCAGCAACGCCAGGTTGAGATTGCTTCACTGAGCGACACCATCGCCCAACGGCGCTATGACACCAACGTAGCCTCTTTCATGATGGGAAAAATTTCCACCCTTGACCTTGACAACTCACAGAGTGCTAAGGATTCACAGCGAATAAGCTACATAAACGCCCTATATTATTATTGGAACTGCTACTATCAGATCCGTACCCTGACCCTATATGATTTCATCAATAGAAAAGATATTGAAAACGATTTTGAAAAAATAGTGAAATGAGAAAATTTTTAGCACGGTTCAGACAGGCGCCGATGTTCAGCACGATTTACATTATTGGCGCGGCACTCTCTGTTGCCTCGGTGATGCTCGTGGCCATATTCCTTCATGTCAAAACCTCGAATATCTATCCAGAATATTCCCGCGACAGGATACTTTATAATAACGAGATTGGTTTAGATTTCGGACATTCTGATGCAAGGATCACCGTAGGTTATCACAACGCATATTCTCCTAAATTTGCCTCCACGATAATTGATTCAATCAGCGACATTGCCAACGTGGCTTTAGAGAGATACAGGAAGTCAGCCAACGTCTATGTCGATGGGAAAAAATATGAAAATGTCATAATCAGGTCTGCAACTCCGGATATCTTCAGCATCTACAACTATGAATTCATCGAAGGTAAGCCTTTTCCTGACAACCAGGAATCAATAGCCGTTATTTCCGATAAACTGGCACGCAGGATCTTCGGCTCGGAGCGCGACGTAGTTGGCCGCAAGTTCAAGACATCAGTGCTTTCAACCGGATATTTCGGCAGATTGCATGCCGACAATGCCGAATTTACAGTATACGGCGTATTCAGGGAGGGGAGCAGACTGCTACCGCTCTCATTTGCCGAGATTATCTATCCGGTTAATCTTAACCTGCTTCTTGCGCAAGAAACCGAGAATAACCATACCTACGGGGAGTATGATATCATAGGAGATCTAAAAATGACAATTCTCCCCAAGACCGGAGTCAGCAAGGAAGAGGTAAGTTCGAAAATCGATGAGGTAATAGCCCGACAAGCAACCAGGACTATAACGATCCAGAAGCCCATCTTAGAGAAAAAAGACGGTGTAACCAGAATCATTGGATCCGAATTAGCCAACCTGCAGCCCGGAGAATACACACTGACGAACGGGACCTATCCCCGCAGTTCATTAGAGATGATGTTTGGGGATCAGAGCTTTCCGGGCCTTTATGCAGAATTTGATTTGAAGGGCTTCACAAAACTCTACGGACTTTTGGTGTTGACACTTCTTCTCGTTCCTGCACTGAATCTGAGCAGTCTGATTTCGGGAAATATGGACTCGAAGATGAACGAAATGGGCATCCGCAAGGCTTTCGGGGCGCGCAATTCGACGCTTCTCCGTCAGGTTATCAACGAAAACCTGTGGCTGACGGGCTGCGGCGCAATTCTCGGTGTAATCCTCGCGTGGATAGGCGTTCTGCTATGGAAAGACTGGCTTTTTGAGGGAGTGGCGGGCCTCGCCGCAGGAGAACTCTCCGCTTCTGACGTGATGCTTGACCCGGCCATGCTCTTTGCGCCAAAGGTGTTCATTGCCGCAGTAATAATCTGCGTTACTCTAAATCTTCTTTCATCATTAATTCCTTCATGGTGGGCATTGCGCCGACCGGCAATCGACTCTATAAAATCAAAATCATGAATACACTCAAATCGCTCTGGACACGCCGCGGGCAATACGGCTGGATTTCCATAGAAATAATTGTTGCGTCTGCTATAGCATTTTTTGTACTTGACTCCATCGTGGTCAGCACTTATGACGCCTCCCGTCCATATAATTACGATGTTGACCGACTTGTCATGGTCCAAGTGTCCCGACTTGACCAGTATCATCCAGATTATGACGATACGAGGATGCGCAATCTTGACGTCATCGAGGGAGACATTATGAGTATCATTCCAGGCCTTGCCGAACTGCCGGAAGTTGAGAAAGCCATTCCCTTGCCTATACGCGGATTCGGGGGCGGAGACGATTCAAGAGATGATGTCCCGCTCGCGGAGTCACTTCACGTCCAATCATTTAAGGCGACCTTCATTCCGGAAACGGAATTCTTCACTACTATGGGCATAAAAGCCGCAAGCGACATTCCCGGAAACCCCTCGATCGAGCAGATGAACGATATGTGGGTAAACTTCTATGACGAAATGATCTGCACGCGAATGGAAGCCCGCCTGCTCCACGGGGACGAATACACGGCGATGGCAAAATCACGCGAAGCACATGATACCTGGCATGCAGCTAATCCCGACTTAAGTAACCCGATAGACAAACTTGCCATTGTCGGCATTGTAGAGGACATACGCGCCTGGGGAGATCGACCGTGGCCACTTGTGCGATTCTATGCCGACCCGCTGTATCACTCGCTGCAGTGGAACAACCGTGGAGTTTATAACATTCTGTTGCGTCTGAAAAAAAGAGAGAACGCCAAGAGCTTTGCTCACAAGTTCAACCACGATCCGGAGCTGCAGAAACTCGCACGTTCCGGAGTTCTGGAATTCAACAACGCCAAAGCATATGCGGAATTCAATGGTGCGGACACTCTATTTTCGCCTAAGGAACGCTATCGCAACCTGCTCGTAGTCTTCTTCGCAATCAACATATTCCTTGGTGTTTTCGGCACATTCTGGATGCTGACCCGCAAACGCGCGGAGGAGGCGGGCATAATGCGAGCTTTCGGCGCTACGCCACTTAGAGTCCGCCTGATGCTCTATGTCGAAGGGTCCATGATAGCGCTGGTTTCGTCACTGACCGGCTGTGCTATATATGTCTACTATCTATCTAAAAATCCTGACCAATTCGAATATGGTCTCAGCGGATTCAGGGCTGTGGACATGGAGCAAATGCCTGCGGAGTTACACTCTTGGGTGGGCGACTTCTGGGCGCACAGCGCGGTGGTCTCCGCTGTAGTCTGCGGACTGATGCTGATTGTGGTCCTCCTCGGCATCGCGATTCCGGCATGGAAACTCAGTCACATCAACCCGGTAGAGGCCCTGGCGGAGGAATGAAAAAATTCAGCACATTAAAAACACCATATAAATAGGATTAAATGGGAAAAATGCGTAAATTTGCGTTATGATTTTGATTGTTGACGATAATCAGGCGATTCTGGCGTCGCTCAGACTGATGTTTGAGCGCGAGGGTTTCAGTGTCAAGACGGCAGAAGGACAGAAGGAGGCGCTGGCATTTGTCAGGGTTCATGAGCCGGAATTGATTATGCTTGATATGAATTTCTCGCGTGCGACGTCGGGGGAGGAAGGTCTGCATTTGTTGCGTCAGGTCAAGATTTTCTGCCCGCAGACACCCGTTGTGCTGATGACGGCATGGGCCAACGTGCCTCTGGCGGTCGAGGGGATGAAGGCGGGCGCAGTTGATTTTATTACGAAGCCGTGGAACAATTACGCATTGGTTGAGCGAATCAAGACACTCATTTCGCTTCCGAAACAGGGGACGGGAGGCTTTGACCGTTCGCTGATTGTCGGTAATAGCGCGAGACTCCGCTCCATGCTGGAGACGGTTGAACGCGTTGCGGCAACAGACGCGACAGTGCTGATTACGGGAGAGAATGGAACGGGAAAGGAATTAGTTGCGCAGACCATCCATATGAACTCTCCCCGTCGAAACAGACCGTTTGTGAAGGTCAACCTTGGCGGAGTTCCCAATGCGCTATTCGAGAGCGAGATGTTCGGCCACAAGAAGGGAGCTTTTACCGGAGCGACAAGCGACCGTAAGGGGCGCTTTGCGACAGCTGACAGCGGGACGATTTTTTTGGACGAGATTGGCGAGCTTGACCCGGTTTCGCAGGTAAAGATGCTTCGCGTGCTTCAGGAGAAGACCTTTGAGCCTCTCGGGTCGTCAAGTCCGGTCAAGGTTGACCTGCGGGTTGTTTCGGCAACGAATGCCGACCTTTCGAGGATGGTGCGCGAAGGGACCTTCCGCGAGGATCTTTTCTATCGTCTGAATCTGATAACAATCCATCTGCCTGCTCTGAGAGAGCGTCCGGAGGATATACCTCAGCTTGTTGAGCATTTTGCGTCAGGCAGGGCCGATTTCACGGCCGATGCCATTGAGCTGATGCAGACGCTCAGATGGTCAGGCAACATCCGTGAACTGAAAAATACGGTTGAACGCGCCATTATTGTCAGCGAGAATCGGCGAATTGACGCAAACAAATTGAGGAAGGCCATCGGCCCGGTGGTTACCGCTACGGAAGATGGATTTGAGCGCGAAAGGGAGGAAATTCTTTGCGCGCTTGCGGCTGCCAACGGCAAGATTGCGCGCGCGGCTGCCATCCTGAATATTTCGCGTCCGACGCTTTACCGACGCATTGAGAAACTGAATATTAAGTTATGATACCGGTCGTCGCAGCAATCGCCTTGGCTGCCATTGGTCTGATTATATTTTATCGGAAAACAATCAGGCCAATGAAGATTATCAAGCGCGGCATGGATCTTGTCAGGGAGCAGGACTTCGCAAGCCGCCTTCGACACGTTGGCCAAAGCAATGCGGACCAGCTTGTTGACATGTTCAACGAAATGATGGAGCGACTTAAGCATGAGCGTCTGAGAGTAAGGGAGCAGAATGAGTTTCTTGACTTGCTGATAAACGCCTCGCCGACAGGCATTATATTGCTCAACGATGCAGGGCTAATCACTATGACCAATCAGGCGGCCAAGGATATTCTTGGCATCAGAAATCCGGAGGGAATGACAATTGGAGAGATTGACTCACCGATAACGACCAGAGCATTACAACTGCATCGGGGCGAGACGGCAACTGTCAAGGCCAATGACGACAGGGAGATATATCGATTGACCAGGCTCGGATTTATGGACCGAGGCTGGACTCACCCGTTTATAGTGATTGAGCGACTGACTCAGGAGGTCAGAGAAGCGGAGCAACGCGCCTACACGAAGGTAATCAGAATGATGGCTCATGAGGTCAACAACTCGGTGGGGGGCATCTCATCGACGTTGCAGAGCATTGAATCGGAAATTAGCACGTCTGACCCGGTCTCCCGACTGATTGGCCCGATAAGGGCCTGTACTGAGCGCGCCGATTCGCTAATGGGGTTCATTAAGGCTTATGCTGAAATCATCAAGATTCCGGAACCAAAACTGAAGCTGACGGACTTTTGCGCGTTGGTTGAATCATCACTGCCTCTGCTTGAAAGCATCTGTAACCGATGCGGAGCCTCACTCAGCTCTAACCTGGAGGATGCACAGCCTTTGCGGCTTGATCCGGTACTGATGCAGCAGGTAATGGTCAACGTTGTCAAGAATGCGGCAGAAAACGCCGGGCATGGCGGTCATGTCACTATAATTGCTGACGAAAGAAAGCTGACGGTTATCAATGACGGTCCGGAGCTGACGCAGGAGGTGTCGGAACGACTGTTTAAAGACGTTTTCACGACCAAACCAGACGGTCATGGCCTTGGGTTAATGCTTGTTGGAGAAATTCTGAGAAAACACGGGGCGGTATTCTCGTTGAAAAGCGAAAACGGCATGACGAAGTTTTCAATGGCAATGTAGGGCCTATGATGCAAATATTTTTGGCGTGATTTTTGCAGAGTCGGGGAAAAGTTGTAATTTTGCGCAATAACTTGCAAGATTACTCATGAAAAAATTTTTTACACTTCTGATGGCAGCGGCATGCGGCGCCATCGGCCTTTACGGAGCAGACCGCGTTATTCCGAACGGTTATTACAACAGCATTAACGGATTAAGCGGAGCCGAACTGAAAACCGCAGTCTATAAGGTTATTTATCCTCACACTGAAGTAAGTTACAGCGGACTACCCACTAATTTCGAGAAAACGGACGTCTATCCGAATTCAAAGCGATGGTGGGACATGTACAGCGACATTCCCCTTTATGCTCCGAGTTTCAAGGGTCTGAACCGTGAACATTCGTTTCCGAAAAGCTGGTGGGGCGGCCAGACCGACATCCCGGCATACGTTGACCTGAACCATCTTTACCCATCGGAAAGCGCGGCCAATATGGCTAAGAGCAATTACCCGTTAGGCACGGTTGACCGCTCGAAGACCCCGAAGTTTGACAACGGCATCTCGACTGTGGGTATCCCCGTGACAGGTCAGGGAGGCGGCGCCACACTCGTTTTCGAGCCTGACGACGAATATAAGGGAGACTTTGCCCGAACATATTTCTACATGGCCACATGTTATCAGAATCTTACGTGGAAGTACACTTATATGGTCATGAACAGCACGTATCCGACGCTGAACACATGGAGCCGCGACTTGCTGCTGCAATGGGCGCGCGCCGACCAGGTCAGCCAGAAGGAGATTGACCGCAATGAGGCAGTCTATCGCATTCAGAACAACCGCAATCCGTTTATTGACTTTCCGGAGCTTGCGGAATACATCTGGGGCGACAAGACCGGCGAGCCGTTTATCCTTTCAGAACACATTGACGGCGGTTACACTCCAAGCGGCACTCCGACGCTGATTACTCCGGTCCAGGACATGGAACTGGACTTCGGCGAAGTGGCCATTGGCCATTCGGTAAGCGCAAAGCTCCACCTGAAAGGCGAGAACCTGAAAGAGGGCCAGATGCTGACGCTGACAATCTATGACCGCCCGGGAGTTACGGACGATGCGACACAATTCACGATGGGCGGAGAAAGCACAACGAAGGTTGCACCGCTGGCCGTCAACAGCGCTGACGGCCTCTGGGTCAACGTTGACTATAAACCGACGGAACTCGGCCTTCACGAAACCCGAATGGTTATTTCCGGCGGCGGCATCAGCGGCTCAATCGGGATTGGTCTTCGCGGCGAATGTCTTCCCCAGCCAGAACTGACCGCCCCCGTTGCTCTCGCCGCCACGGACATCACCGACACGAGCTATACGGCCAACTGGGAACCCGGAGACCAGAGTGAAGTCGTTGATTACTATATTGTGAACCGCACGATTTACGGTTCGACAGGTGCAACGACCGAGCAGATTGTGGCGGAAGAGACTTCGCTGGAAATTACGGACTTCAGCGGCTCGGAGAGTTATACGGTTCAGGCCGTACGCCTGGGCATAGTGTCTGCTCCGAGCAATTCCGTCATTGTCTCGACAGGGTCAATCACCGGTGTTTATGAGGGTGTGAAACTCAGCGCCCGCAACATTGGCGGAGCAATTCTGATTAACACAACCGAACGCCTCGAAACTGTAAGAATCATTGAACCAAGCGGCAAGACGGTCATCGTTCTTGAAGGAGTCGAGGACAATACGGTTGTGCCAATCAGCAACGGCCTCTACCTGCTGACCACTCCGTCGGCCCCCGGCGCGATAAAGGTAATTGTAAAATCAAACTAAAAACACACCAATAGATATCATTATGCCCCAAATTTCAATCGAAGACCAAAAAGCAATCATTCAGCGCATCAAGAAACTGATGTTGCTGATGGGGCTTTCACAGGGAGCATTCTCCCAAAAGCTGGGCATCAGCCCCGCCAACATGTCGAAGCACCTTAGCGGCCGTCTGCCGATTACGGTTGGCCTGGTCAACCGAATCTGTCTCGACCTTGGCGTTTCGCGTCTGTGGCTCACAACCGGCGAGGATGTACCGTTCGGCAAGGCAGAGTCGCAGCGAGAAATCAATATTGGCCATCACCGAGAGGCAAGTCCGAACCGAGGAGTACCGATTTATGACATTGACGTTACCGCAGGCTTTGGTCCGCTTGAACAGCAACTGACCTCGGACCGCATCAGCGGTTACATTGACCTTCCCGGGGTTCTCAATCCCGCCAATGAGTGCATGGTCAGAGTCAGCGGCAACAGTATGGAGCCGACCATTCCTAACGGGAGTTACATAGCTATCCGTGAGGTAGCGGCCGACACAATAATCTGGGGTAAGACCTACGTTATTGTAATGGAGGAATTCCGCATGGTCAAGGCCCTGCGACGACATGAGAATCCGGATATGGTTATTCTTCACAGCCTGAATCCGGAGTATGACGACATGGAGGTCAGACGCGACGAAATTCTGAAACTATACATTGTCGACTCGGTTGTAAACTACACAACAGCATAAAACAACAATTTTTGAACAGCAAGTTTTTTTCATGATAAAACTAAAGTATCTGATTGTTTTCGGCGGAGCATTGGCTTTACCGGTCGCTTTACCTGCCGCCGACATAAAGGGGCTGACCGCCGGGACTCTCCAGACGGCGTCCATGACCATCAAGAAGGGGGAAACAACCCTGACAATCAGCGGCACGATGAATGCGGCTGACTTTTCATACTTGCAGGACAATTTCAACAACCTGCAGAGGCTTGACCTTTCAGAGGTTACGATTGTCGGCTACAGCGGTCCGAGACTACCGTACACGGGGCTGACCACATCGGCGGCCGGCACTCTGCCGTCCTATTCTCTCACGGGACTTACGACGCTCAAGGAAGTGAGCCTGCCGGCAAATTTGACCGCCATCGGCAAAGGGGCGCTTTCCGGCACCGGAATCACATCAATCACCATCCCGTCAGGGGTTAAAGAGATTGGCGCTTACGCATTTCTCAGATGTGGCAGTCTGGAGACAGTCAATATTCCCGCCGGAGTAACGGGCATAGGCGAGCGCGCCTTTGCCTATTGTGACAACCTGACCTCGGTCAACATCGAGGACAATTCGCGGCTGACTGTGATTCCAGAAGGGCTGTTCGAGGCAAGCGGGCTGAAGAGCCTGAGGCTGAAGAGCCTGGCAGAGTGTACGGAAATTGGTCCGTGGGCGCTTGCAGAGTGTAACGGACTGATGACACTTGTCTTGCCGGATGCCACGCGCAACATCGGTGAAGCAGCCCTTCTTGGCGACAGGGCAATTCAGACCCTCAGCCTGCCGGCCAATGTTGATTATCTCGGCGACCATGCCATGGCAAACATGACGGAGCTTTCAACGCTTAACGTCAAGGACCTTGCGAACATTCCGGATCTTGGCGAAAACGTGTGGCGCAACGTGAATCAGCGGGATGTTCTGCTTATAACGCCTGACGAATTAACGTCAGAGTTTGAGGAAGCGGCCCAATGGAAAGATTTCAGAATTGTTTCTGAAAGCAACTACGAATCGTCAACAGAAAACGTAATCAGTTCGGCTAACAATCTCAAACTTAAAATACACCGCGAAGGCGACCGTCTGCTGGCGGAATCAGATATGGCGCTCGGTAGAGTCAGCATCTACGACGTCAGCGGCCACCTGGTTGCCGGAGCCAATACGCCACACCACAATATCATGTTTAACACGTCGGGCTGGAGCAACGGGATTTATCTGATTGTATGCGAAGCAGGTGTGGCTAAAGTACGAATTTGATAGAAAACGCAATGGGAAAAAATAAACTGCGCAAGTTTGCAGAGATGGAACAGCTGCCGAATGTTATTCAGGTGCCTTTCGGAGCGCTGGAGACATCCGGCTTCAATCTTCGAGGTCGTTGGCACGCTGATTTCTTCGGCAATAGTAATCCGATTGTGCTTGAGCTTGGCTGCGGGCGGGGAGAATACACCGTCGGCCTGGCCCGGAAGTTTCCGGAAAGAAACTTTATCGGCATTGACATCAAAGGCGCACGAATGTGGGCCGGGGCAAAAGAGGCACATCTGACAGGACTGAAAAATGCAGGTTTCCTGCGTACCAATATTGAACTTATCAGTCGCTTTTTCGCACCCGGCGAAATTTCGGAAATCTGGATTACATTCCCGGACCCGCAAATGAAGAAAACCCGCAAACGTCTGACAGCGACAAACTTCCTTGAAATGTATCGGTCGTTGCTTGCCGATGGAGGAATTGTCAATCTGAAGACTGACAGCCCGTTCCTGTATGAGTATACGCGACGGCTCGTTGAGCTGAACAAACTTCCGGTCAAGGCCAACACGGCTGACCTTTATGGCGAAGTGCCGGCCGGAAGCAACGACATTCTGGAAATCAAGACTCATTACGAAAAACAATGGTTGGACCGCGGCTTGACAATCAAGTATCTGTCGTTTTCGCTTCCGAAGGAAACCAAACTGACAGAACCTGAGACAGATGATATTGAACTTGACTCGTATCGCAGCTATGGTCGCAATTATAATTCTCCACAATAAAAGACTGTGATGGAACAACAGACTCTATACCCCAACCTGATTCTTGATGCTCTGAAACAGGTGCGCTATCCGGGCAACGGAAAGAATATTGTTGAACTCGGAATGGTCGAGGACGATATGCGCATTGACGGGCGCAAGGTTTCTTTCTCGATTATATTTGACAAACCGACAGATCCGTTCATGCGTTCCGTCATCAAAAACGCGGAAACGGCCATACTGACCTTCGTAGCCTCTGACGTAGAAATCAAAGGAAACATCACGGCTAAAAGCCGCAAACCGGCGGCAGAAAAGGCCGTAGCGGAGCGTCCGTTAAAGGGCGTCAAGAATATCATCGGAGTAAGCTCGGGCAAAGGCGGAGTTGGCAAAAGCACTGTTGCAGCCAATCTGGCCGTTGCACTTAGCCGTCTGGGCTATCGTGTCGGAGTGCTGGACGCAGATGTGTTCGGCCCGTCAATGCCGAAAATGTTCGGACTTGAAGAGGCGCAGCTCTACATGCATGAAGTTAACGGCAAGGACATGATTATTCCGGCGGAGGCCTATGGTGTAAAGGTGCTTTCAATCGGATTTATGGTTGACCGGAACAAACCGGTTCTGTGGCGTGGCTCAATGGCTTCAAATGCGTTGAATCAGCTGATTACGCAGGCCGACTGGGGCGAGCTGGATTATTTCGTAATTGATATGCCACCGGGAACGAGCGACATCCATCTGACCCTGGTGCAAACCCTTGGAATTACGGGAGTGGTTGTTGTCAGCACTCCACAAGAGGTTGCGCTTGCCGATGCGCGCAAGGGTATCGCAATGTTCACGGACCCCAAAGTGAACGTTCCGGTTCTCGGCCTGGTTGAAAACATGGCATGGTTCACTCCCCTGCTCCATCCCGACGAGAAGTATTATCTGTTCGGCAAGGAGGGCGCAAAACGCCTTGCCGAGGAACTCGGGGTTGAGCTGCTCGGTCAGATACCTCTTGTTGAAGATATCGGAGTGAAGGCCGACGCAGGCTCGCCGATTGCTCTTGGCGACTCTCAGGAAGGGCATGCGTTCCTAAGCCTTGCCGGGAAGGTCAATGAAGCGGTCAACCGACGGAACGAGGACTTACCGCCAACCTTAAAAGTAGAAGTAACGAAATGACGATCCGGACAACCGTTATCGCGGCAATGATTGCGGGCTTTTGCCCAACAGTCAGCGCAGAACTGACGTGGGGGAATAAAGATTATCACTACCCACGCACGTATCAGATTCACAATACCATAGCCGATACGACCGTAGCGGCCTGGGGGGGCGAACGCGTTGGAGCGCTCGCGCTGTTCTCAACGAAGACCGACGGTATTGTTTCCGCAACAGTATCAGGCCCACTCACAGGCTCGGTCGGCTTTGTCGACTATGTGCTTACGGATAAATTCCGTGCATGTGGCAAGCATCCTGATGACTTGGAAGCCTATGAGGTTCCGGACATTATCTCGGATCGCTCGGCCAACGTGAAAACCGGAGAAACCAGGCCGCTGTGGGTTACGGTTGAGGTTCCTCGCGGACTTAAAGCAGGAGATTATGTGGACACCCTGAGGGTTGACGGAGAGGAGATTTTGCTGCGTATCAATGTCAGCAACCGCGAAATTCCGACTCCGGATGCATGGGCGTTCTATCTGAATCTGTGGCAGCAGCCTTACGCCGTGAGCCGATATTACGATGTCGAGCCATGGAGCCAGGAACATTTTGAACTCCTTAAGCCATACGCGCAGATGCTTGCACGCGCAGGTCAGCGCACAATTTCAACGATTCTTTTCTTTGAGCCATGGGGAGAGCAAAGCAATGATTTGTTTCTCCCAATGGTTGAGACTTATCGAAATGCAGACGGAACGTGGGATTACGATTATTCGGTTTTTGACCGTTGGGTCGAGTTCATGACCGAGAATGGTGTCGGTCCCGACATTGAGTGTTTTTCAATGGTCCCATGGGACATGAACTTCCGCTTTTTCGACCGGGAAAAGAACGACTATCAATTTCTGAAAACCACGACAGATGCCCCTGAATACCGTGAACTTTGGAGCAATTTCCTAAGCGCCTTTAACAAGCATCTTCACGAAAAAGGATGGCAGGAGCGTGCCGTCATCGCTATGGACGAACGCTCCATGACCGATATGGTCAACGCAATCTCGATTGTTGACAGTGCCGCACCGGGCATGAAAATATCGCTCGCCGGAAACTATCATCCGGAGATTGCAGACCGAATATACTCATTGACAATCACTCAAGGCGATCAGTTCCCTCCGGGCGTCGCCGGCGCGCGTAAAGCCAAGGGGCAGTATTCTTCGCTCTATACGTGCTGCTCTTCACCGGAGCCAAACCTCTTCAGCAATTCGGCGCCGGCAGATGCGGCATGGCTCCCGGTTCATAGCGTTGTAAGCGGCCACGACGGCTATCTGCACTGGAGCTGGATGAACTGGACAAACCAGCCAATGGTCGACTCTCGGTTTAAGCTCTTTGCGCCCGGCGACACTTATTTTGTTTATCCTGACGGAAAATCGTCGGTTCGCTTCGAACGCCTGATTGAAGGGATTGAGCTTAGCGAGAAAGTCCGCGCCTTGCGCAATGAGTTCATTGCCGAGGGAAATTCAAAGGCTCTTGCGGAACTGGACAACGTATTGACTGTATTTATGCACGCCCGGCCCAGATATAATGCTCCAACCGGAAAGCAGATTCAGTATCTGAACGATTTCATCAGGAAATATGAGGAAAAATAAGCGATATTCGGACAAAATGCCGATTTCGCAGGTGCTGATACTAATTGGAGTGTCGATTCTAATTCTGTGTTGCGCAGTCAAGGCCTGCGACGCAATGCAGCCGGCTTCAGCAGTTGCCGTTACGGAACAAATGGAGGCGGATGACTTGCTGAAAGTGCGGACCGCACATGGCGTTGCCGAGCAGATTGTTGAATATACCGGATTTACAGTCAGTTTCAATCGTGACATGCACGTGCCGAACTGGGTCAGTTGGGAGTTGCTGGCAGATGAAGTGAACGGCAGCGAACAACGAACCAATAAGTTCTATCAGGACAAACAGGTTGACGGCTGTCCGACAACGAATGACTATAAAGGGACAGGCTTCAGCCGCGGTCACATGGCTCCGGCAGCTGACATGAAATGGTCGGCCGAGGCCATGAAAGAAAGTTTCTCGATGGCTAACATATGTCCTCAATTGCAGGTTCTCAACGGCGGCGCGTGGGGTAAACTGGAAGACAAATGCCGTCAGTGGGCCGTGAAGGACAGCGCCCTGATTATTATTGCAGGTCCGGTACTCAACAATCCGCGGCCGGATGAATTCATCGGCGAAGCGGAGATTGCCGTCCCGAAGGCTTTTTTTAAGGTAATTGCCAGTCCATGGTCTAATCCGCCACGCGGCATAGGCTTTGTCATGCCAAACGGCAGGGTCAACGGAGGTATGCAAGCAGCCGTAGTCACAATTGACTCGATTGAGGCTCTTACCGGTCATGATTTCTTCCCTACCCTGTCCGATTCACTTCAGAATCTGATTGAATCAAAAGCAAAATTCCATCAATGGAACAATCGAAAATAACTACAATTTGCGCGATTTCAACGCCCGCTGGCACAGGAGGCATAGCAGTTGCGCGCGTCAGCGGTCCGAAAGCAATCGAAATCGTCGATAAAGTATGGAAAGGTAAAAGGCTCGCTGACGCCCCTTCACATAGCGCCCATTACGGCACTATATTTGACCCGGCAGACAATCAGGCTCTTGATGACGGCATTGCAACCGTTTTTCGCGCGCCGCGCTCATTCACAGGCGAAGACACCGTTGAATTAAGCGTTCACGGCTCACCATGGATTCAACGCGAACTGATTAATCTGCTGATTCGCAACGGAGCCTCGATTGCCAACCGAGGCGAATTCACCCGTCGCGCCGTTGCCAATGGTAAACTCGACATAGCCGAGGCTGAAGCCGTGGCCGACATGATTGCGGCTTCGTCGCGAGCGTCGCAACGCATTGCTCTGTCCCACATCAGAGGAGAATACTCCGCAGGTCTTAACGCACTGCGCAACCAGTTGATTGAACTTGCCGCTCTTACAGAACTTGAACTCGACTTCAGCGAAGAAGATGTTGAATTCGCAGACCGCAACAAACTGCTTGAACTCGCACGGGCAATCAACAAAAAGGTCTCAGAACTGGCCAAATCATTCGCAACCGGACGCGCAATTAAAGAGGGAGTCAAGGTTACACTCTCCGGAGCAACTAATGCCGGTAAGTCGACACTCCTCAACCGACTACTCGGCGAAGAAAAGGCCATTGTCAGCAACATTCATGGCACCACACGCGACACCATTGAGGACACAATTGAAATCGGAGGCATTCTATTCCGATTTATCGACACTGCAGGATTGCGAGAAACAGACGACCCCATAGAACGTATTGGAATTGACCGCGCACGTCAGGCAATACAAACGGCCGACATCAACCTCTGGATTGTCGATTCGGAACATCCCATACTTCCTTTGGAACAATCTGATAATATGATTGTTGTCTACAATAAACGAGATCTTCTTACTGAAACAGTTGATGGAGCCATCAGCATCTCGGCGCTCAACGACTCAGACCTGAGCGTACTGACCGAAGAGCTAATCCGACGTGCCATACCAATGCAGATAGCCCCGGCACAGACCGTCACGAACGCCCGCCACTACGAAGCCCTTCTGCGTGCGGCCGATTCCTCCGCTCGCATAATCGAAGCCCTCTCAACTACCCTACCGACCGACCTCATCGCCCAAGACATCCGCGAAACCATCGACCACCTCTCCTCCATCACAGCCCCCATTACCACCCCAACCCTCCTTACACAAATCTTCACCCGCTTCTGCATCGGAAAATGACTATATAGTTAGAAACGATTACAAAATAGCATAATCTGTTAGTATGGCACTCTTTACGGGGTGCCATTTTTGTTGCCGCATTTCTCGGTTTTAACCGTTTCTGCTCGATTTTACGCCCATTTTTGTATCCCGATTGTATCTCGTTACTCAATCGGGGCTGACCAGTCAGAGAGGTTGTAGAGGATTTAGACATCCTTAGACACCAATAGACGCGATTAGACACTTTTAACAGAATATTAACAGAAATGACTTCTGAAAATGAGCAGTACA